>NZ_JACJOX010000049.1 GCF_014695775.1 Leptolyngbya sp. FACHB-60
GGCGCTGTGGTCCCACTCTGACCCATCCCGAACTCAGTCGTGAAACGCAGCTGCGGCGAAGATAGTGAGGGGGTTGCCCCTTGTCAAAATAGCTCGATGCCAGGTCTCTACTTAAGCCCTCAGCACTACTCTTAGGAGTAACGCTGGGGGTTTTGTATTGAGGGTATGTTGGGTAAGTTGAGTGTTATAAGTTAATGCGTGAGATTTTCTCCTTTGTTGTTGATCTGTCAGACTCTAGGGCAACTCATGATCTCGGTTATAAGCTAGGACAAAGTTGTCCTAGCGGAACAATATTGCTACTCTTTGGAGATTTAGGCAGCGGAAAGACAACATTGGTACAAGGGCTGGGGGCTGGTCTTGGAATTATTGAGCCGATTAGTAGTCCCACATTTACCCTGATCAACGAGTACTTGGAGGGGCGTGTTCCTCTTTACCATGTAGACCTATACCGGCTGGAAATGAGTCAAGTAGATTCGTTGGAACTGGAGGAGAGTTATTGTGGGGGGGAAGCGCTTCCTGGTGTACTAGCGGTTGAGTGGGCAGAGCGTATGGGTAAACGTCCTCAGTCGGCTATATCCCTTAGGCTTGAGCATGTTTCTACAGGTGGACGGCAAGCTACGCTGATGGCTTGTGGGGATGCCCAGGTGGCTCTATTAAAAAAGGTGATTGGTGATGGCTTACTGGTTGATGAAGTCTGAACCCAATGTTTATAGCATTGAAGATTTGGAGCGCGACGGCGCCGAGATTTGGGATGGGGTGCGAAACTATCAGGCTCGTAATTTTCTTGCCAGTATGGCTTTAGGCGATAGGGCTTTTTTCTATCATTCAAACACCAAGCCACCAGGAATCGTAGGCTTGATGGAAGTTGTGGAAATTAATGTAGTTGATCCTACCCAGTTTGATCTGGCAAGCAAGTATCATGATCCAAAATCGTCTAAAGAGAAACCACGCTGGCATACTGTGACGGTAGGTCATTTGGAAACGTTCAAAACTGCTATTTCCTTGGAGGAACTTCGGAAGATGTTTTCTCCTGAAGAACTGTGGGTGGTACGGCCAGGGAATCGTTTGTCTGTGATGTCAGTCGATGATACGGTGGCTGAAAAGTTATTATGTAAACTTCGATCTGCTTAGTTGTCTAAGCCGCTTATGCAGAAATAATTGCACTTTACTTAAAATTTTTCACTATGCATCTTCCTGAAGATTTAGAATCGCCTGTGCAGATTAACATCGTGCCGATGATTGATGTGGTTTTTGCGGTGTTGGCGTTCTTTATCCTCTCTAGTTTGTTTTTGAGCCGCAACGAGGGGTTGCCGGTGGTACTGCCGGGGGCAGAAACGGCGGAAACTCAAGACCAACGTCAAGTCGTGGTGTCTGTAAACGCGGCTGGTGAACTGTTTGTGGGCGATCGCATGGTAGCAAACGACCAGCTTTTGGAGGCTATTCAAACATTAGGTACGCTAACAGATGGCGGCCTTGTGGTGATTCGAGCAGACCAGTCAGTCAGTCATGGGCAGGTAGTGGCGGTAATGGATCAGCTACGGACTTTGCCTGGTGTACAGCTAGCGATCGCAACTGAAGGCAACCAGGCTCAGGAAGCTGAAGCGTCACAGCAATAGTTGACCCTTTTAGCGCTGGATTACAAAACAACTAGATTCAATAATTTGTGGATCGTGGTCAGCACTAGGCCTAAAATGTAGCTGAAGCTGAAGAAATGGATTTCGGGCTCTGAAAATGGTGCTACAACTTATGGCTCTGCCAGTGTGGTTGGTATCGCTAGTGCAGCTAGTGCTAGTTCCCTTCTGCTTTGTTGTGGCTTGGGCAATAGTAGGTCTCACCCTCTGGAATCTGGTGTTAACTGTGCGAGATGGGGTAAACCGGGCGACAGTAATGCATAAAATTCCTTGTGCAGAGTGCCGCTACTTTACCAACGATCATCGCCTGAAGTGCCCTATCCATCCCAAAATTGCTCTGTCAGAATCTGCTATTGACTGCACTGACTTTGAGGCTTCAGAGTGAGGTAGAACCCATGAAGGCTAATAAAAAAGCCAGCCCTATCGGCGAGTAACCGAGTTTAGGGCTGACGAGGGTGAATAGATATGGCTGCCCTGTAGTATGCCCGGCAGGTTATCTGTTCTCTGGTTAATCGGCTCGTCAAAACATAATTTTTAGATTTTCTTCAAAATTACCTTTGGGCTGTTGGCACGATGCGGGCAATCGCCTCTTTGATAAACGCTTTCATGACAGCATCACGCTGGTTGAGGCGAAACTGTTGCTCGACAACTGCACCCATGCCGTTGTCGCCCCAGCTTTGATTGTGGCGAAAGTACTCTATAAAGCTTTTGCCGGCAATGCGGGTCAGGTAGGCACCGCTGGCACCTTTAAGCGCTCGCCCGGCAACTACAGTGGCTAAATTGGTTTGCAATCCCAGGGCCAATAGGTCTACAGTCCCCTTGACTAGCCCTAGTCCGGTGAGTGTTTTAGCTACTGACAGGGCCAGAGCTTTGCCTTCCTCCAGGCTGACCTCGCAGCTGTAGACTTGGCTGAGTTCAACGACCATTTGGGCATTGATGGCGGCTGTAGCTAAAAAGTCAAGGCCGGGCAGGGGGGTAATAGCGATCGCCCCCGCCCCAATCCATTGGTAGCGGTCGACAATGGCCTCGGCCTGGATCTGTCGTTGGTCATTGATCATCTGCCGAGCTGTCTCTCCGAGCTGTTGGGTCTGTAGCAACAGGTTATCGGCAATCAGGGTCTCGCCTTCTTGACGGAGTAGGTCAGCGAGGCGTGTTTGTAGGGGTAAGAGGTTAGGCTGCATTTGGAGCCAACCCCCGCTGACTTGGGGTAAAGGTTGGGGTAAGGCTGCTACGGCAATGACATCATTGGAGCTAAGGGGTGGCACAACACGCGATCGCAGACGATCTAGCAGTGCTTCTAAGTCGGCTTCAACGTAGCGATCGGCTTTGTTGAGCACTACCAATACCCGCTTGCCTATATCTATCAGCGTTTTCAAGACGGTATATTCTGCTTGCCGCAGGTCGTCGTCAAGAACAAATATAACCAGATCGGCTTCGGCCGCAGTTTTGCGAGCTTCTGCTTCCCGCTCTGTGCCAGCGATGCCGACTTCTGCGATACCGGGTGTATCGATAATTTGAATGTTTCTAAAACTGTTGGGTATAGTCCAAGCATAGGCGTGCTGAACCTGTGTTGTGCCCATGGCCGCGCCTACTTCACCGACGGACTGCCCTAAAAGCCCGTTGATCAGCGCTGTTTTTCCCGCTGACCCCACGCCAAATACGGCAATGGTTAGGGGCCGGGTGTTTAGATGTGACTGTAGATTCAACGCTTTTTGCTGTAGTGCCTGGCGGGCTACATGGTCTTGAATTTGTTCAACCTGGCGCTGCACTGCAAGTAGGTTGACCGTTGCTGCCTCTTCAGCATGACGAGGCGCTTGAAGATGACGGCGGCGGCGAGGACGTAAAAAAGGCCACAGTCGGTAGATAACAGTTCCTAGCGACGCCAGGCCAAGAACTATAACTAGGCCCGGAGTTGCCTGAGCCAGTAGGGGTGATACCAGGGCTAACAAGGTGTAGAGGCGCAGCAACGAGTCGGCGAGCAACAGCAACGCGCCTAAGCCAACCAGTAGCCCCAGCGGAAAAAGTACCCATTGCCACCGTCCCATAGCTATCCTGTTCAACCAATGGCAGTGGATGAAGAATAGCGTAAAACCACAGTTTAAAGCCTCCTATGATAAGGACTTTAACGGCCTTACCATGCAGTCACCACCACTGTGCACAGAGCAACGTCAACCTGTGCTTGAGGCTTGGAAATATTGCTCTAGAGCGGGTTATGGGAGAACCGATTGCTACGGTTGGGGCGATCGCCACCATCGTTGTCGGTGCGAGGACGGGCCTTATTGACGCGCAGCTCACGACCCAGCCACTCGGCCCCATCTAGCTCGGAGATCGCCTGGTCTTCTTTGGCCTCGTCTGCCATGTCGACAAATGCAAAGCCGCGCTTTCGACCGGTTTCGCGATCGATAGGGAGACTAATGCGGGTGACCTCACCGTATTCGGCGAAAATACTTTTGATGTCGTCCTCAGAAGCCTGAAAGGACAAGTTCCCAATGTAGATAGTCACGAGTCTCTCCGAACCAAAATGCCAAGGTGGTAGGTATTGCACCAGTAGGCTAGGAAGCCAGACGCTTTATCCTTGGGCCTTAAGGCGCAATATTTTCTGCCATGATAGCCGATCAGTTGGTATAGAGCAGTAGCCCACCTCACACCTAGGTGGTTTCTTACAACTCGCCCCTAGAACAGTTCTTACTGCTCTAGGGGCGAGTGCCACTAGTCTTACCGGATGTCGCTGTATTATGGCCTGTGCCTGGTTTGGAGCGTTAGTGAGGACGCTGACTAAGAGTCAAAGTCAATCCTATCGGGCAAGACTGAATAGCGCTGGAGCACACAGGGCTTGGCAAAGCTTTAACTAACCTGCTGATCGCTAGGCACTAAGCTATGTCGAACAAAGTCTGCTGTTTCTAAGCAGAAATTCTTGGTTCCTCGAACAACATGTAACGCTGGTGACACTCCAGGGATGCGGTCTAATCTACCTGGGTTGAGGTTGCTGACACTGCTTAAGGGCCAACCCAAGTTTGGCGCAGCCGCCAGGGTAATTAAGTCTGGGTGACGGTAGCGAATCTCGTTCATGTACCCATCAAAATACATAGGGCCATAGTCGGGGTGATTCATCGGGCGATCGAAGGATGCCTCCATAAATTCTACGAGTTTGGGAATGGCGCGGCCTTGGCAGGTCCAAAAATGGGTTTCGCGAATGTTTTGTCGAACTTTAACTTTGGAAAAAAAGCGATCGGGCGTAGGGGTGAGGGTTGTCTTTTTGCCGTGAGCCATATCGTTGGAATAGGGCTGACAGCCAAAGTAGGCAAAATCCCAGCTGCGCTCGGTGAGTTCGTCTAAGATAGCTGACTCTTGTCGGATCAAGCGTTGACTAAGCACGCAGTCTTCTTGAAACAGTAGGAGCCGTTCAACATTGTCATCAGCAGCTTGACGAAGCAGTTCGTAGTTGCTCATGACGCAGCCCCTCACACTGGCCTTAGGAAACTGCCCCGCGTCATCGAACCTTAAGCCCTGGAACCACTGCACTTTGTCTTCTATGCCCAGTCGTTTGACCTGGCGCTGAATGCTTCTAAACCGTCGCTTTCGCTCCGGCAGATAAACGATCGCAATGCGGTCAAAATAATCAGTGAACTTCATGGACTTATTCTAATGAGACAACACAAATAAACGGCGATGGCACCCCAGGGTATTCATCTAGCTTTTATCAAAAGTAAGAACGGGTCTAGGGCGGTGTGCTCATTTCTAAAACCATGAGTGCATGCATCAAGTAGGAACATCCTACTTAAAGTGATACTACAGTCGTAATAAATAGATAGACACCTACCTTTGGGTTGAGATAATAGGTTCCGCAAAACAACCTTGTTGGCTGGCTTGAGTCGTTTTTTGCAATCATAAAATTGGCTTAGTGAAATACTAAACTTCAACTGCTTATGATGAGCTCTGAACACCCAAACAAGGTACTCAGTACTTAGAGAAAGATAAGAACTTGGGGAATAATATAGAGACTTAGAAAAAGTAAATCACTTAGCATGGCGACGCCTCAGGACGCGCGACTTGCTAGGAAATAGATTGCAGATAAAATGCATCTGAAAAAGACGTAAGCAGTGCTGATGTGATCGCTTGATCACAATGGCGAATTCAGAGGCTAGTAAGCTTGCATTGAGGCATACCCAATTTTTGTGTCTTAGCACAAAAACATGGTTAATTGAGTATTGTTAGGCACGAAAATTGTTGCTATGTCCAGTGATTTCAGCGGTTTCAGGTTGAGTCACTGGCTTTGTGAAATGCGTGCGTGTGCTTGAGGTTGAGACGGGCTTGAAGATAGGTTGTTCCCGTTGGGTGACGCCTGTAGGCAATAGATCAACTGGCACGAAAACGACTGAATCCCCAGACCGCAATTTGAGGATAGGCGTCTCAAATGCGGTTTGGGGATTCAGCTAATGCGCCAAAGCTGCCGTATGCTGCCCCTGGTTAGGCCGCTTGTCTGAGTACCCAGTGCACCAGAGTGCGAACCCCAAAGCCTGTGCCGCCAGGGTTGTTGTAGCCGCTTTCTTTCTCAGTCCAGACGGGGCCGGCTACGTCGAGGTGAACCCAAGGCGTGGAGGTGACAAACTGCTTAAGGAAGAGAGCGGCTGTGATCGATCCGCCGGGGCGGGGGCCGGTGTTTTTCATGTCGGCCACGATGGACTTAAGTCCGTCGAAGTATTTTTCTTCCATGGGCAGACGCCAGAACTTTTCGCCAGCGGCTTCGGCGGCAGCGGCGATCGCCCCCGCTAGCTCGTCATTTTCGCTAAACAGTCCGCCAATATCGTCGCCTAGGGCAATGATGCAGGCTCCGGTGAGGGTGGCCAAGTCAACGATCGCATCGACGCCCAGCTTTTCGGCAAACACCAGGGCATCGGCCAGGGTAAGGCGGCCTTCAGCGTCGGTGTTGTTGACTTCAATAGTTTTGCCGTTAGAGGCGGTGAGAATGTCGCCGGGGCGCATCGCTCGACCACTGATCATATTTTCGGCGGCGGCGCTGATGAAGTGGACTTCGGTGTTGGGCTTGAGCTGAGCGATCGCCTTGGCTGCCCCGAGCATAGCGGCAGCGCCGCCCATGTCAACTTTCATCATTTCGATGCCGCTGCCCGCACCCTTGATATTGAGACCGCCAGAGTCAAAGGTGAGGCCCTTGCCGACAATAGCCAGCTTGCGAGTCGGTGTACCGGCAGGTTTGTAGGTGAGGTGAATAAACTTGGCCGGTAGGTCGGAGGCCCTGGCTACCCCCAGATAGGCACCCATGCCCAGCGCTTCGCAGTCGGCTTGCTCTAGAATCTCTAGCTCTAGGCCATGGGCTGTGGCAATATCTTGGGCGGCTTGGGCTAAGGCTTCTGGGGTAACCACGTTAGCCGGAGCTGACACCAGTTCGCGGGCCAAAATAACGCCGTCACAAATCGCTTGAGCGGTTTGAAGACTACTTTCTTGCCCAGCTAAATCGAGCAGGTGAACCTGTTCAACAGGGGCTTTGCCGTTCTTTTTGCCGTTTTTATCCTCCGACTTGAAGCGGTTGTCTTGGTGCAGGGCTAGGCTGACGCCTTCGGCCAGGGCCTGGGCGGTGAGGGCCGGATCGTTCTGCACCATGGGCATGCTCAGGCCGAGGGAGACCGATTTTTCTTTTTTGGCGAGGCGGGCGGCGGCGGCGGCGGCGCGGCGCAACGTCTCGGCAGTCATAGCGTTGCTAGCCCCTAGACCAACTAGCCCTAGCTTGCGAAAACTGCCCCCACTGCCGACTCGGGTGATGGCCGTAGCGCCGTCTTTGCCGGTGAATTCGACGTCGTCGATGAGGTCTTGCAGTAGACCAGAGACGCGGCTGTTGAGTTTGGCCAGGGTGTCGGTTAGGGGCAGGGCGTCTTCGCTGAGGCCAATGATGAGGGCGTCGCCAGACCAGTCTAGAACGGGGGTGTTAGAGGCGTGAAATTTCATTCAACCTTGGGGCTAGTATGCTCTGTTTACTATAAACCTTAGGCCGCCTCTGGCGGGGACGGGGTGAGTGAAGTCATCAATCCTGGATTGGCTAGGTAAGATATAACGGCATGGGTCAGCCAGGGAGAGATTTTACTTCGGCTTTCCCGCTGCGCCACGGGCTAATTTTTCGACTACAACCCTTATCTAGAGTGCATGGGTGTGCCATGGTGAAACGGTTAAAGGCGAAGCTGCCCCTGGTGGCGATTGCGGGGCTTGGTGCCCTGTCTCTGGGGATGGCCACTGCCCTGGTGAATACGGTGTCATCAACGGGTGACTCCGCAACGATATTGGAAGAATCGCTGCTGCCGGGCCTAGGGCGATCGCCAGCTTTGGATACCGATGACCCAGTACTCGCTCTAGCCCTACAGCTTGCAGACCAACGCCAAGCGGCGCTGGTGGCCTTGACCGATGGGGGAGATTCGCTCAGCCAGAGTCGAGCCCGCTATCTGCTGGCGCTAGATTTGATCAATCAAGATCGCGGCGGCAGCGCGATTCCCCTGCTAGAGGGACTGGAGGCGAATTACCCGGCGATGGCCCCCTACGTGGCACTGGCGCTGGCTCAGGCCCAGCGGGCGGCAGGGCAGGCCGAGGCCGCCCAGCAAACCCAGCAGCGCCTGCTGCAAGAGTATGCAGAAAATGGCGCGATCGCCCCGTTGCTCTTTGAGCTGGGCCAGCAAGACCCGGCCTACTGGGACCGTTTGGTGCAGCAATTCCCCAACCACCCCAAGGCGGTGGAGGTGGCCCACCAGCGGCTGACCGCCGACCCCAACCGGGCCGACACCCTGCCGCTGCTGATGATTATGGCGCGAGCGGGGCTGCACCACCCTAGTGCGGGGGCGGCTCTGCTGCGGCTCAAGACAGAATTTGCTAGCCAGCTCAGCCCGGAAGATTGGCAGACCGTGGGCTTTGGCTTTTGGCGGATTGATAGCTATGGCGATGCGGCGGTAGCTTATGCCCAGGCCCCGCCGTCGCCCCGCAACCTGTACCGGGCGGCGCGGGGAGCCCAGGTGAGCGGCAAGCGCGATCGCGCGATCGCCCTTTACAACCGGCTCGATCAGCAGTTCCCCGACGCGTCTGAAACCGTCACAGGGTTGATGCGCCTAGCCCAGAGCGTGCCCGATGAAGCAGCACTCGGGGTGCTCGACCAGGTGGTCAACCGCTTCCCGGATCGGGCGGCGGAGGCGCTGCTGGAGCGGGCCAAAATTCTCGATAAGTTAAACAGTGTTGAATCGGCCCAGGGCACCCGCGAGCTAATTCTTAAGGAATACAGAGACTCCGATGCGGCGGCCAACATTCGCCTGCAAAATGCCCGCAATGCCGCCGAGCAGGGTGACCTGACCATGGCTCTCAGCTGGGGTAGCGACGTGCTCAAGTACAGCCCCGATAGCGACTTGGCTGCCGATGCCGGGTACTGGGTGGGTAAGTGGGGCCACCAGCTGGGCCAGAGCGATGTTGCCCAGAGTGCCCTAGAAAGCGTGATTGCCCGCCACCCTGAGTCGTACTATGCCTGGCGGTCGGCGGTGGCCTTAGGCTGGAACGTGGGAGACTTTCAATCGGTGCGATCGCAGACTCCAGCGGTGGCTCCGCCCGCTCACCGTACGCCATTGCCCACGGGCTCTGACACGCTGCAAGAGCTTTACCTGCTAGGGCAAGACCAGCGAGCCTGGGAGCAGTGGCAGATGGAGTTCGCCAACTACCAAGACCCAACGCCGGAAGAACAGTTTGTCGATGGGCTGATGCGCCTTGGAACTAACGACAACATCAACGGCATTTACCAGGTATCGAGCCTTAGCCTGGCCGAAGATCCTAAAGAAATTGAGGTGGTGCACGATCTCAAGCAGCGCCCCGACTTTTGGCATGGCGTTTATCCGATGCCTTACAAAGGTTTGATTACTACCTGGGCGGCAGAGCGTCAGCTAAATCCTTTGCTGGTGGCCGCACTCATGCGCCAGGAATCGCGGTTTGAGGCCAAAATTCGCTCGGGGGTCGGGGCGGCGGGCCTGATGCAGGTGATGCCTGCCACCGCCGAATGGATCAAGGGCCGGGCGGGGTTAGAGAGTTATGACCTCAATAACCCTGAGGACAACGTCAAGCTGGGCACCTGGTACCTCGACTACACCCACTCGGAGTACGACAATCACTCGCTCTTTGCGGTGGCCAGCTACAATGCCGGGCCGGGCGCTGTATCGGGTTGGATCAAAAAGGGTGGCTTTTTGGATGCCGACGATTTTGCCGAGAAAATTCCTTATCCCGAGACGAAGGGCTATGTGCAATCGGTGTTTGGCGGCTACTGGAACTATCTGCGGCTCTACGACCCGGCGATCGCCGCCCAGGTCGAAACCCTGCAAAAGCGCCATCGCGGTTTTAGGGGCTAGGTCTGAACGCTAAGGCAGGTTTGAGAGGTTGGCGCATGGTGAGCATGTCACAGGCTAAGTCTGTTGGTTTAGGGTTAACCCTAGGACTATTAAGCGCCATGCTCCCTGCTGCCGAGGCCTTAGCAGCCCTGTGCCCAGCGCAGCTGACAACTCAGCTAGACAGCGCCTTTAGTCAATCTCCCTTAAACACGGCCTACACGGGAATGGTGCTGCAAACCCAGGGGCAAAATCGCCGCACGCTCTACAACCGCAACGGCGATCACCTCTTTACGCCAGCGTCTAATATCAAACTGCTGACCACAGCGGCGGCGGCTCACCAACTCGGGGGCTACTATCGCCTGCGCACCTCCGTGTATGGCACTCCTGACACCGGGGAAAGCACGGCGCTGCGAGTAGTAGGCCGGGGTGATCCTAGCCTGACCACGGCGCAGATTGACGCTCTGGTGCAACAGTTGACCCAGTCTGGGGTGAATCAGGTCAGCCGCCTCACCATTGACGACTCGTATTTTCCAGGGTTTGCCACTAACCCGACCTGGGAGTGGGAAGACGCTCAGTTTGCCTACGCGGTTCCGGTTAACAGTCTAATTCTCAACCGCAATGCGATCGCGCTACAACTGTCCCCCACCCAGGTGGGCAGTCCGCTGGCGGTGGTGTGGCCCCGACCCTTACCCACTGGCCCGCTGCCGGTGGCAAATGATTCCACAACCGTGGCGGCTGGAGCACCCACTACACCCTTAGCTCTTTGGCGCAGGGGAGATGCACCCACGGTGCGGGTAACGGGGCAGCTGACCCAGGGGAGCAATCCTCAAACCCTAAACCTAGCGGTGCTAAACCCCGCCCAGCAGTTTGCAGCGGCGATGGAGCAAGCCCTGCGGCGGCAGTCGGTAACGGTGGGGGAAACAGTAATTGTGCAAACCTCAGCCCCGATCGCAGACCCAGAATTGGCGGCGGTAGAGTCTCCCTCCGTCAGGGAACTGATGGTCTTGGCCAACCGCGATAGCGATAACCTCTACGCTGAAGCTCTATTCAAAACCTTGGGAGTAACGGCAGGAGGTACGGTCACTGAGGCCAGTCGGGCGGGGGGCGAGGCAGTCAAAACGGCACTGGCAGAAATCGGAGTGGATGCATCAGCCCTGCGGCTGGTGGATGGCTCTGGGCTGTCGCGACACAACCTGGTGTCACCGATCGCGCTGGTCGAGACCCTACAGGTGATGACCACCCATCCCCAAGGAGCCGTGTTTCGCGATTCGCTGGCGATCGCAGGCCAGAGCGGTACCCTGAGCAATCGGCTGCGGGGCACAGCGCTAGAGGGGCGTTTGCAGGGCAAATCGGGGGCGCTGACCGGCAACGTAGCGCTGTCGGGCTACGTGCAGCCGCTCAACTACGAGCCCCTAGTGTTTAGCATCATGATCAACCACTCGAACCAGCATGCCAGCGTCCTGCGAGAGAAAATTGACCAACTGCTGCTGTTGGTGTCGCAGCTGAGAGCAGACTGTTAACCCCTGACGGCAGTCGGTTGAGCGATCGCCCAGAGAAAGGTAGCTGTGCTTTGGATCCTATGCCTTAGTGGGGATAGCAGGGGCTAAAGATTGGTGTGAAAATATTAAAAATATTAGTCTAGGGTTGAGTAAACGCGCTGGTGGGTGGGCCTGGGCAGGCTGGCAAAGGCTTTCGTCTATTTTCATCGCAGACCTTTTATTCCAAACTTTCATTTCAAAAACGAGCGAGCGAGCGCGAGGGTAGTCAGTATGGTGACGGCGAACGAGGCGGCTATGGCTACAGAATCAGTGCGCTTGCAGGCTGTGCCCAGCTTTCAGCAATTACAGCAGACGCTGCGCGATCGCTGGTGTTCAACCGATGAATTTGACACCCAAGAGCGGCATGTGGTGGTGGTGCCCTCGCTCAGCCTCGATCAGGAGGAGCTGCAAAAGATTGAGGGGGTAAACCACTACGAAGAGCGGCTGCTGTTTTCGCTGATTCGGCTGCGCAACCCAAATACGCACCTGGTCTATGTCACCTCGCAGCCGTTGCACCCCAGCATTGTCGATTACTATCTAGAGCTACTGCCGGGCATTCCCAGTTCCCACGCGCGCGATCGCCTCACCCTGCTGTCGGCCTACGACAGCTCAGGCAAGCCCCTCAGCCAAAAATTGCTGGAGCGCCCCCGACTGCTTAACCGCATTCGTAAGGCGATCGATCCCGATCGCGCTTACATGATCTGCTACAACTCCACCGCCTGGGAGCGCGATTTGTCCCTGACGCTGGGAGTACCCCTGCTGGCCCTCGACCCCGATCTACTGCACTGGGGCACCAAGAGCGGCAGCCGCGAAATCTTTAAACGCTGCGGCATTCCCCACCCCATCGGCAGTGAGCTGGTGTTTGACGAAGCGTCTCTGGCCCAGGTCACCGCCGAGGTGTGGGAGCAAGACCCCAACCTCAAGCGCATGGTGATCAAGCTCAACGAGGGCTTTTCGGGGGAAGGCAACGCGATTCTAGATCTGCGGAAACTGTCGGCTGTGGCTCCGGGAAGTGCGGGGCATAGCGATCGCGTTCAGGCTTTGACCGAAGCCTTTCACACCTTGAGTTTTCAGAGTGATATCGAAACCTGGGAGCACTTTTCGGCCAAAATTCCGGTGCTGGGGGCGATCGCCGAAGCCTTTGTCGAAGGTGACCACAAAGAATCTCCCAGTGTGCAGGGCCGCATTACCCCCCTGGGCGAGGTCGAAATTCTCTCTACCCACGACCAAGAACTGGGCGGTCCCGACGGGCAAATCTTTCTCGGCTGCTCCTTCCCAGCTCGACCCGACTATCGCCTTGAGATTCAAGATATGGGCCAGCGCATCGGCGAAGAACTAGCCCGACAAGGTGCCCTAGAGCGCTACGGCGTCGACTTTATTGCCGTCGCCAAGGGTGACCCCAAAGCCCCCCAGTGGGATCTCCAGGCGATTGAGATCAACCTGCGTAAAGGCGGCACTACCCATCCCCTCATGGCCATGAAAATGCTGACTGAGGGCCGCTTTCACCAAGCTGACGGGCTGTTTTACACCAAGCAAGAGCAGGTGCGCTACTACCGCGCCTCCGACAACCTGCAAAAGTCCCACTACCGAGGGCTGCTGCCCAGCGATCTGATGGATATCATCGTCACCAAACAGCTGCACTTCAACTCCATTAGCGGAGTGGGAGCGACCTTTCACCTGATGGGCTGCCTGTCGGAGTATGGCAAGGTAGGCCTCACTTGCATTGGCACCAGCCCCAACCACGCCCGCGAGATCTATGATCAGGTGGTAGCCGCCCTAGATGAATCTACAACGTGACCAATGTCGTCAAACGGTTGAACCCGCTTCCACTTGGCGATGGACTGCGACTGTTGACAAAACACGGGCTTCAATATTTCTGCCTTGACTTAAATTATGCAGCCAGTTTTGCTGGATGCCAAAGGATAGTGGCATCCTAGGAAAGGGCTTGATTTGCGTTTGATGCCTTGGGCTTGTGTCGATATAAGTGCGTCATAATCTCCACAAAAAGCTTCTCACCTTTAAATATTCTTAATATCATCAGTTGTATAACCAACAATTGCTCGTAGCTGTAGGAGTTTGTCGTGATCGACTGGGTACTCTAGGCTCTGTCAGTAGGCGTACTGACTTAACACTATGGCTTAACAAAATATAGAAGTTCTTGATGTCCAGGTTGTCTTCTGTTAACTTGTCGCAATTTTGTTCTAAAGCTCAGAGCAGTTTAGGGTGGCTGAGTGTAACGGCAAAATTGTTATAAAGATTTCTTTGGCTCAATTAGTATGTTGCCCATCAGTGGCATAATCTGGAAATTTAATTTGTCATTAGGGTCGTTAAAACGCGGTAAGGAGAAGATGCAGTCATGGCAAAAGTTCTAGTCATTGAAGATACTCAGGATCTTCGAGAAGGCATTGTCCAGACTTTAAGCTGCCTCGGTTTTGAAGCAATTGGAGCGGAGAATGGTAAGACTGGAATTCAAATGGCAAAAATGCATTTTCCTGATCTAATCGTGTGCGACATTATGATGCCCGAGGTCGATGGCTATGAAGTCTATAAAATCCTGCATCAAGATCCGGAAATGATGGTTATTCCATTTATTTTCTTGTCGGCTAAGACTGACCGATCGGATATTCGTAAGGGAATGAACCTGGGCGCTGATGACTACCTTGCTAAGCCATTCACAACGGCTGAATTGGCAGAGGCAATTACAAGTCGGCTGCACAAAAAAAATGCGATTGTTGATCCTTATATCGCAGAGATGAAGAGTGCAACGGATCAAATTAGTGCCTTAGCGTATCAGGATGCACTAACTAAGCTGCCCAACCGTATTCTGCTATATCAAAAATTTCAGCAAGCTCTATTAATAGCACAACGTCGTCAACACATGATGGCAGTTTTGTGTATAAACCTACACCAATTTAAGGCCGTCAACGATACGTTTGGATATTCAACAGGAGATTTGCTGCTTCAAGCTGTAGCCGAGCGGCTGGCCGAAATTTCAGGCCAGGAGAATATATTAGCTCGAATCAATGCTGATGTGTTTAGCATGATTTTAGTCAATGTTTTAGATAAGAACTCTGTTGAGGATCAGGTCAAGGCTATTTTAAGTAGTCTTGCGAATCCCTACTGGCTCAACGACTATAAGATTTTGGTGCAGGCCAACATTGGCATTGCTCTCTATCCTGATGATCAAAGCAACTTCGGTAAATTGCTAAGCCATGCCGAGATGGCTATGGGTTTTGCTAAGCAGTCTCGAAAAGAAAGCTATCATTTTTATCAGGTGGAGATGGGGGCCAAGACGGAGCAAAATAGTTTAATAGAGAAAGGATTAAATGTTGCTCTAGAGAATTCTGAATTCCAGATTCTTTATCAGCCTAAAATTAATTTGATTACTGGACGCATCATGGGAGCCGAAGCTTTGCTGCGATGGCATCATCCTGAGTTAGGGCTGGTTGACCCAAATGTCTTTATTCCGATCGCAGAAAAAACGGGCCACATTATTGAAATTGGTAATTGGGTTTTAGAAGCGGTTTGTGCTCAGACTAAGATATGGCAAGATCTTCACCCAATCCCTCTTAAAGTATCTGTAAACCTATCAGCATTTCAACTGAGGCAAGAAGGTCTAGTGCAAACTGTTACGCAGATCTTAAATCAAACTCAGCTCGACCCCAACTGCTTAGAACTAGAGCTCACTGAAACCAGTTTGATGGAGGATATAGAATCTGCGATCGCCATACTAGAAGAATTAAAAGCCATAGGCATTAAGATATCCCTCGACGATTTTGGTACAGGTTATTCATCTTTGAATTACCTCAAACGTTTACCGCTTGATATTTTGAAAATTGATCGCTCTTTTATTAATGATATTTTTCATGCTCCCCAAAATGCAACGATTGTCACGACAATAATTGCGATGGCCCGGGGCTTAAAGTTACGAGTTATCGCTGAAGGTGTAGAGACTCAAGAACAGTTTAATTTTCTGCGAGAGCAAGGTTGTCAGGCTATTCAAGGTTACTTATTTAGTCCAGCCGTTCCGGCAGAACAATTTGAAACTTTCTTGGCCGAAGATAAGCGTTTATAACAGGCTAAAGTATCATTAGCAACATTCATGTTGACTTGCAATTCACAACAAGAACAAAATTAGATGAGAATTGCCCCCCTTCCAGACAACGAAGTAGAACGACTAAAGATTTTGCATAGCTTGAGTATTCTGGATACGGCTCCTGAAGAGATTTTTGATGATTTAGCCCGCTTAGCTTCCCAAATTTGCAACACTCCGATCGCTCTTGTTAGCTTAGTTGATGCCGATCGCCAGTGGTTTAAATCTAGCGTTGGGCTATCGGTGCCTGAGACTTCTCGTGATATAGCCTTTTGCTCTCATGCCATTCTGCAACCAGATTTATTTTTAGTACCAGACGCATCCACTGATCAACGATTTTCTGATAATCCCTTAGTTACTAGTGAGCCACATATTCGGTTTTATGCGGGTGCTCCGTTAATCACTTCCGAGGGCGCTGCGATCGGTACCCTTTGCGTTCTGGATCAAGAACCGCGAAAGTTGAGTGCTGAGCAGTCCGAGAGCTTGAAAATTATTAGCCGCCAAGTTGCAAAGCAAATTGAACAACGACGTGATCTGGCAAGCTTAGCTCAAATTAGCTTGGATATACATCAGGTTGGAGAAAAATTACGCCTTACCCAAGAACGATTTGAGTTGGCGATTCTTGGCTCTAGCGGAGGAATCTGGGACTGGAATATGAAGACGAAAGAGGTCTTCTTCTCACCCCGTTGGAAAAGCATTTTGGGCTATGAAGATCACGAAATTCCCAATCATTTGGAAGAATGGATTCAGCGACTACATCCTGAAGATCTTCAACGCGCCCAAAATGCCCTCGCCGCTTATCTGAAGCGGAAGATTCCGACCTATGATCTGGAATATCGCCTCCGGCATAAAGATGGAACCTACCGGTGGATTTTATCCCGCTCAGTTGCCCTTTGGGATGACCAAGGCAAACCTTACCGAATGGCCGGTTCTCACATCGATATCACAGATCGCAGACAGGCGGAGGAGATCGTTGAAAAATCACTTCAGAAAGAACGAGAACTAAGTGAATTAAAAACTCGTTTTATCTCTATGGCCTCCCATGAGTTCCGTACCCCTTTGACTAGTATTGTTCTCTACGCCGAGCTCCTAAAGAACTACAGTCATATCTGGGACAAAAAAGAGAAGGATGACGCTTTTCAGCGAATTTATGATGCGGTTCAGACTATGACTGAACTCATGGATGGAGTTTTGGCAGTTGGTCATATTGAAGAAGGCAAGCAAGCTTTTAATCCTGCTTTACTTAATTTTCCACATCTAATTCAAGATGTAATAGAACAAATAAAGCTCATTTCTCAAACCCAATGCAATATCTTTCTTGATGCTTCTCCAGAACGTCTTAATGTTATTTTAGACGAAAGAATTATTCGGCAAGTTTTGACTAATTTAGTCTTTAACGCAGTTAAGTATTCTCCTAGTGAAGGAGATATAAAAATTTCATGCCGCTATCAAGAAGGCACTCTGGCTCTGCAAATTCAGGATCAGGGTATTGGTATTCCTGACGAGAACCAAGAGAACATATTTGAGCCATTCTATCGAGCAAAAAATGTTGATTGTATCGCGGGCACTGGGTTGGGCTTAGCAATTGTGAAGCAGGGAGTCCATGCTCACCGAGGCACCATTGCTGTGGAGAGCGAGATTGGCAAGGGGACAACATTTACCATCGCGTTACCCTGTGATACTGCGAATTCACAGCAACCTTAGGCTTAATAAGCCGAAGCCTCTATCCTGTCGTGGCTCAATTTGAGTTGCATGGTCGGAATCACGTGGTTAATGCAGTTTTATCGGCTGAAAGTATCTCCAACCCAAGCTGAAATTCATTAGTTGAGACGTGATCCTTCTATCAAAGTGGAGTATCCAAGCCCTGATAGTTTTCTAGGGAGGTAACGCTTTACCACCTTGCAGGACTTGGATGCAAGATTGCCCACGGCAAATTTTGGTTTGTTGCCAACTCAGCTAATTTGTATAGCCAAGACTGTCCTACGACTGCCCCTCACCCACGATCGCCCGCATGCTCTCTAGTGTTGCCGGAATGCTGCGAGGATCCATAAACATCACCTTGCTGCTGTCGCTACTGCCGATCTTCAGGCCCATCTCCATATAGTGCTGGGCAATGATAAATTGCAGCGCCTCGCGAGTACCGGGGTCGGCAGCGAGGGTTTTGGCGATTACCTGCATGGCCTCAGCGGTGCCCTGGGCCTGAAGCAACTGCTCCTGGCGCAGAGCCTGGGCTCGCAGCACGATGGTTTTTTGCTGTGCTTCGGCATCTAAAAGCGCCGCTTTTTGGCGAGCTTCGGCATCTAAAACCGACGACTCCGCTCGCCCTTTGGCCGAGTTCACTGCTGATTCGCGCTCCCCTTCAGAGGTCAGCACGGCGGCGCGCTTTTTGCGCTCGGCGGCCATTTGCAATTCCATGGAATCCTGCACGGCCTTGGAGGGCACAATATCGCGCAGCTCAACGCGGGTCACCTTGACCCCCCAGGGGTCGGTGGAAATATCCAGCTCGCGCAGCAGCAGTTCATTGATCTCAGAGCGGGCGGTAAAGGTTTGATCGAGTTCGAGCTGGCCCATCTCAGAGCGAATCTGGGTCAGCACTAGATTGACCATCGCCGATTGCAGGTTTTCGACCTTGTAGTAGGCCTTTTCCATATCGACAATGCGCCAGTACACCACCGCATCTACCGTGATTGAAACGTTGTCGCGGGTGATGCACTGCTGGGGCGGAATATCGAGCACGCGCTCGCGGATGGTTTGCTTAAACACCACCTTGTCAAGAAAGGGAACTAAAAAATTGAGGCCGGGGGTGAGCTTTTTGCCGTTGTATTTGCCCAGGGTTTCGACCAGGGCCTCGTCGCTTTGGTTGATAATTTTGACGGAGCCGGCGGCGATCGACCCGCCAAAAATCAGCACAATCAGAAAACTAAAAAAGCCGCCCATAGATGTAATTCCTCAAATGGTTTGCGGTAGTGATTGGCAACCCTGTGGTGCTCGTCCACCTAAGCTCTCAATGCGCTTTCAGGGATGACATAGAGTGTATTGCCCTTGCGCCTGACAACCACCACCGGCTGATTGGCCCCAACGGTGATAGTTTCGTCGTCGCAGCGAGCTTGCCAGGAGTTGCCTTCGTAGATAACTCGTCCGGTTTGGCCGGGGGCAATGGCGGTTAGTGTTCGGGCTTCGGTTGACTCTTGCAGACTATAGGGTGTGCGCTTGGGCACAAACCGCAGCAGCAGGAAGATAAACACGAGAGACAGCGTCACCCAAACCACAATTTGAAAGCTAAAGGAGGGCACCCCCAGGGCCACAAGGGCCACGATAAAAGCGCTCAAACCCAGGGTGGACTCCACAAACCCTGTGGGCAAAAATAACTCCATGAGGCAGAAGATGGCCCCTAGAATGGCCCAAAACATAGGGTAGTTCATAGCAGCTCATAAGAAAAGTCAAGCCTAAAAGAAAACGAGCCCAATTTAGGCCCCCGTCGAGATTGCTGATCCACGAAACCCAACCCAGGTTACCCTTCTGAATGTCTCGCTATCCTCTAGGATTAATCTATCTTTAGCCTCAGGCCTTTTGGGGGCTTAATTACGTTGTTTTAATAGATTAGATCTTTGCCTCTACCGCGTGCCTGTACCCGCCCGTAAACGCTATGAACCGTGTTGAGCGCCGCCCCTCCCGCTATAAACCTTACCTCTGGGTGATCGGCACTGATATTGAGACCCTGCCGGTCGATGAGCTAGTGGGTCAGCGCTATCGAATAGTGGGCCCGCGCATTTGGCTCGACACCCTGCCTGACCAGCGGCCCAGTGCTCCCGACACCTTTCCTGGGGAGGCGCTGCCTTATCTCAATGCGCACCCCCATCGGCTGCATTTGCCGGGACTATATGGCGTGCTAGAGCGTACTGGAGCACCGCCGATTTTGCTGTTAGAGAATGCCCCGATTCATTTCCAAGCAGGAGAGCTCTTGCCAGATCTGGCGGGCGGGCTGTTTAGCGCTTCACCCCTGCGGCAGGCCAATTGGCTGTGGCAGCTTTGGGAACTGTGGGGAACGTTGGGCAAACTGGGCTTGGCTAGGAGCTTATTCGTGCCTGGCAATCTGCGGGTAGATGGCTGGCGGCTGCGGCTAGTGGAGCTGCAATCTGACGAGAACCCGACCACCCTGGCGGATTTAGTGGAGCTGTGGCGATCGCTTCTGTCTCCTCTGCATCTGTCTGTGTCAGAGCCGCTGCGATCGCTGGTCAACCGCATCGACGCCGATGCCGTCGACCTCGACACCATAGCGCTTGAACTTAACCAAATTCTGCTGCGCCAGGCGGCTCTAGTGCCTACCCGAATTGCCCTGTCTGGAGCCACGGCTCAGGGGCCAACCCAGCCCCGCAACGAAGATGCCTGCTGGCCTCTGGGCACCCAGAGCGAAGCCGCCCCGATGCAGGTGGCGATGGTGTGCGATGGGGTAGGGGGCCACGATGGCGGCGAAGTGGCTAGCCGGCTGGCGGTGCAGGCGTTGCAAATTCAGCTGCAAGCGTTGCTGGCCGAAACTCAAAACGAGCTGCGGGGACTGCCACCTCAGGTCGTCGTTCAGCAGCTTGAGGCGGTGATTCGCATTGTCAACGAGCTGATCAGTTTTCAAAATGACAACCACAGCTGGGCCGGTCGCCAGCGCATGGGCACCACCTTGGTGATGGCGGTGGTCATTCCCCAGCGGGTGCAGACCGACGACGGCTGGGGACGGGTGAATGAAGTCTACCTGGCCCATGTCGGCGACAGCCGCGCCTACTGGATTACCCCCGACTACTGCCACCCGCTCACGGTAGACGATGACATCGCCGGCCGCGAGGTGATCGCCTGTCGCCAAACCTGGCCCCACGCTCTAGAGCGCAGCGATGCCGGAGCGCTCACCCAAGCCCTGGGCACTCGCAGCGGCGACCATCTCCAGCCCCACATTCAGCGGTTTGTGTTCGACGAAACGGGAATTTTGCTGCTCTGCTCCGATGGCCTCAGCGACAACTACCGCATCGAAGACGCCTGGGCCAACTACATCGGCCTAATTATTAAAGACATTGTCACCCTCGACTCAGCGGTGGCCTCGTGGATTGAGCTGGCCAACCAGAAGAACGGCCACGACAATACCGCCGTTGTGCTGATGCAGCATAAGCTTCTGGTTCCTGCACAGACGGGGCAAGACATTCCTGTTGGAGCTGGTGCCCAACGGGAATCAGCCATCCCCGCTGGGGCCAAGCTCTACGGTGAAAACCTGCCCCAGGACGAGTTTGTGCCCACTCCGGCGGAACGCAAACCGCCGCGCGGCGTGCCCCGCCGGGTGCTGGCGGTGTCGGGTTCTGCCCTGCTGGTGGGGCTGCTGGGCTGGTGGCTGCTGGCCAACCAATCGCCGGAGCCGCCGGAGCCGCAGAGGACGCCACCCGTGGCTCCAGCGCCTTAGGGGGAGTGGGTGGGTAGATGGGTGGATGGGTAGGTGGGTTAGGCGTGGCTATGGGGAGTTTGACGGATACCTTTACGAACTCGTGGGCGGATGCGGCTCAGTCGGCACTGCTGAGGCCGGTGCAGACCTGGCTGATGGAGCATCCGCTGATGGGCTGGCTGGCGGGGCATCCGCTGTGGCTGCTGGTGCTGGTCGTGGTGGGTCTGCTGCTGTTTGCGGGGTTGTGGAGTGCGATCGCCCGTCTTACCGAGGGCTTTTGGCTCTCCCTAGTGAAGCTGCCGTTTCGGCTGAGCGGCTGGATTTTTGGGGCAGTGTCGGGGCTACTGGTACGGCAGTGGGCCAAGCCCGCAAAATTAGAAGCTGGGGAAAATCGGCTGAGCGAGATCATGGGCCGTTTGGAGACGCTGCAAACGGAGCAGGAGAGTTTGCTGGAGGAGATGAAGGGGTTGTTGGGCAAGAGGGGCGAAAGGTAGGAATGTTTTTGTTTTTGTCAAAGCTGCTGCCGCTGCTGATCTATCCGCTGGGGTTGGCCTGTGTACTGCTAGTGGTGGCACTGATCTGCCTTAAGCGGCGGCCTCGGTGGGCGGCGGGGGCGATCGCCCTGGCCCTAGCCCTACTGCTAATCAGCAGCAATAGCTGGGTATCGACGGCGATGATCCGCTCGCTGGAGTGGCGCTACCAGGACACGGTAAATTTGCCCGAAGCGGAGGCGATCGTGGTGCTGGGGGGCGCAATTAAGCCTCAGTTTCCGCCGCGACCCTGGATTGATGTGGCTGAAGAGGGCGATCGCGTGCTGCACGGGGCGCGGCTCTACCTAGAGGGCAAAGCACCGCTGCTGGTGTTTAGCGGCGGGCGCATTACCTGGGGCCAGGAGCAGAGTCGTTCTGAGGCAGCCGATATGGCTGAGCTAGCCGAGGCGTTGGGGGTGCCCCCCAGCGCCATGCTAATTGAGCCCGACTCACTCAACACCTTTGAGAATGCCGCCTACACCCAGGTGTTGCTGGCTAATCTCGGCATTGAGCGCATTTTGCTGGTGACCTCCGCAATGCACATGCCCCGTTCCCTGGCGATTTTCAAAAAGCAGGGGTTTGAGGCCACCCCGGCGCCGACCGATTTTCATGTGGCCCAAGACCCTGCTGACCCAGGGCTAACTACCTGGCAGGGCCAAGCTCTCAGACTGGTGCCCCAGACTGAGAACCTGCACTACCTCACCCGCGCCCTCAAGGAATACATCGGCATTGGCATCTATCGTTTGAAAGGCTGGCTTTAGGCGCAAAGATAAACCTTAGACAATCTGAGACAATGGCCCTGGCATGATTTTGCAAGGTTGGGGTTAGTCATGGGCACGACAGAGCAGCAGGTAATCGGCGTTGATTTGGGTGGGTCTGCGATCAAGCTGGGGCGCTTTACCCAGACGGGGCATTGCCTGGCTGAATTTGCTGTGCCCACGCCCCAGCCCGCCACCCCAGAGTTGGTCATTGCGGCGATGGCCGATGCGATCGCATCCCTCGACCCTAACCGCGAAGCAGTCGCCATTGGCGTGGGCACCCCCGGCCCCGCCGATGCTACTGGCCGGATTGCCCGTGTCGCCATCAACCTAGCCGGGTGGCATGATGTGCCGATCGCCGATGCGCTAGAAGCGAAGACGGGGCGATCGGTCACGGTGGCCAACGACGCCAACTGTGCCGGCCTAGGGGAAGCCTGGCTGGGAGCCGGGCGCAACTTTAAGGACGTGCTAACGCTCACCTTGGGCACAGGGGTCGGCGGTGCGATCATTCTCGACGGCAAGCTGTTTGTGGGCCGCAACGGCACCGCTGGGGAACTGGGGCTAATTACCCTCAACCCTGAGGGGCCACCCTGCAACAGCGGCAATCAAGGATCGCTGGAGCAGCACTGCTCGGTGCAGGCGGTTCGGCGAGAGACGGGGTTGTCCCCGGCGGTGCTGTTTAACCGGGCTAAGGCGGGGAATGGGGATGCGATCGCCTTTTGGCAAACCTACGGTCGCTGGTTGGGTGCGGGCATCGCCAGCCTGGTTTATGTGCTGACTCCAGAGGTGGTGATTCTCGGTGGCGGCATTAGCGCGGCGGCAGAACTGTTTTTGCCGACGACCCTGGCGGAGCTAGAGACCCGCGTGTTGCTTAGCTCTCGCGAGGGGATGCAGGTACTGGTGGCGGAGTTGGGCAATCAAGCGGGCATTGCCGGAGCGGCTCGCCTAGCGTTTCAGCAATATGGCTAGCTGCATTTCCCTTTGCTACTGCAAGGGCTAAAGTCTAGCCCTTGGGGATCTTTTGCATCTAGCCAACGAGCGAGGTGCAAAAACGCTTAGTTGGCAACCATGGGAGGGGCAGCCGTGGCGTATGCCGGTTGCAATCCTCACTGGAAGAAATTTTATGGGAACGACTGATAGTCAATCTACTCGACACAGCCGTGCCGTTGGCTTGTTTTCGACTCGGCAGGAGGCTGAGCAAGCCCTGCACCAGCTAAGCGATTCAGGCTTTCACATGGACCGCGTTTCAGTGGTGGCCAAGTCTGGAGAAGGGTTGAGTGATCTAACCCCCAATGGAGACTTCGACCCCGATAAGACCAAGCCCGAGCAGGCTCAAGACGGTGCCGGTGCTGGCGCAACGGCCGGTGCCCTGACCGGTGGTGCTATTGGTCTAATTGGTAGCTTGGGTGTGTTGGCCATTCCTGGTGTCGGGCCAGTTGCGGGGGCTGGCATTTTACTCGCAAACACTCTGCTTGGTAGCGGTATTGGTGCCGTCAGCGGTGGTTTGCTCGGTGGACTCATCGGTTGGGGCGTACCCGAAGACCGTGCCAACTATTACAACGATCGCGTGTATAACAACGACGATTATCTGGTGCTGCTAGAGGGCACCGAGCAAGAGATTCAATCGGCTGAATCGGTGCTGACTCAAAACGGCATTCGTGATTGGGGCGTCTATGAAGCTACCGGATCTCCTGCCCATGCAGGCGGTCGCTAATACTAGTTGTTAAGTCAGAGCTTAACGTTGAGGGTGCAGCTAAGCTGTGCCCTCCTTTTCGTAGGTCTTTTCCGTTATTCGGTTGTGTGGTTAGGCGATTGAATAGACAACGCAGGTATCGAGCAAATAATGTATCAAAACAGATCCAGTTCGCGGGGTGGCAGAAGTTCGTCACGGTAGGATTCAAATATGGGGAAGTCAGGTGCCCCTTCGTAAGCCAAGATGACTTCTGACTACGTTGAAGTGACGGCAGCGGTTGATTGAGTCAGGCTGTGTAAAGCTTGCAAAATGAGGGTTTGAAGTGGAATATTAGATTGGGCCGCTTGTTGAATTAAGTCTTGTTCTAAGTCTAGTGGTAGGTCGATCATGATTTGCATGGAACACCTCCTTACGTTATGCAAAAAGAGTTTAAAGGCCTGAGGTTGCCAGTCTGTTCATTGCGTGTAAGGGGTAGATGGCAATTGCTGAGTCGGGTGAGATAGGTGGTTAAGGAGTTGTTGGGTTGACGAAGGGAACCCAACCTACGGTCGAGCGATCGCACTCTTTGCGGTTTCTAACCAACCTCGCCATTCACTTGTCGACCCTTCTCCATCGCCATATTTGCTGGAGTCTATTAGCGTTGGCAGCGATGATATTAAAACTTGGACGTTGAATAGGTTCTAGAGCCAGTGAAAGGAATAAATATTTTTTTAGTCAGCATAGCCTCTGAGCAAAAAAAACCAATTATTTTTTAACCGTTTTAATTGAATGTAACGAGGATCAATACTAGCCGGATCACTTGTATAAACAAAAAATGCTGCTTGATGGAGAATATTACTTCCTCTTTTATAATAATTGAAGTAGACTGATTGATAATTTTGACTAATATAGGCTGTGGCTTTTCCCAATAGTGCGGTTTCTATTATGTTGTCTTGTAGCACTACTTCTCGCTCTTGCTGATCGAGGATAGTGTTGTTTGAGAGCACGCGATTAACCACGCTTTGGCGAGCTGACGATGTTACCCAGAAATTAATTCTTGGACTCACGTTATAAGCAGCCCATAAAGCAACTAAGAGAATTGATATAATCAAGGCTCCTCTCAGCCTACCTCTATTGAACCTAACACCATAGAACAATCCAGAAATAATGGAAAAACACACAAACAAAATCAATAGTTGATTAAAAAAATAATTAAATAAAGACAGGAAAAGCAACAAGCAAAATAAAGCGACGAAGATTATCTTGAAGCTTAAGTTCGAAAAGCTAAATATTCGCATCAACAAGCCGGGGGATAATTTAACACTCAC
The DNA here is from genome assembly GCF_014695775.1 of Leptolyngbya sp. FACHB-60. Classification (GTDB taxonomy): domain Bacteria; phylum Cyanobacteriota; class Cyanobacteriia; order Phormidesmidales; family Phormidesmidaceae; genus Nodosilinea. The sequence continues at coordinate 25,324 of NZ_JACJOX010000049.1, forward strand.
TCTCATTTCAATATAACGGAAGGCTAATCGCTGCCCAATGAGGGAGATTCAATATTGAACCTCCTTCAATAGAGTTAGTACGGCTTCGTCGCAAGGATTGAAGCCCAATTAGCTCAAAGACCATGAAGCCAAAAACGGCCACTGCACCTGAAATAATAAAAGCGGCACCTATCCAAGAGAGCGCATTGCTAAGCCAAGCCAGCAATAACATACTGCCGACTATCCAAATAATATTTCGATCTAGAATGATCGCAAGATACTCTCCGCATATATTCATGCTTGCTTGCCCCGTTTCATCCGCTTCAACTCTGAACTAGGCTAAGCCAGGTCATAACTTGATTAACTCCCCACTGAGCGCATCGGCGAATATGTCAGCGTCATGACCCACAGGCGAAGGGTTACAAGACCTTAGCGCTTTTGTAGGTTAAACCAAGCACCAGCGAAACCCAGCAGGCTGGCTGCTGTTGGATTCCGCTTTGCTTTACCCCTCCAGTGACATCCGTAGAGTCATGGCTCTAGGGCTAGGACCGTTGCTGGGCTTTGCAACAGCGTTGTCGCGATCGCAAACTCAATGCGATCGCTTCACAACACTATTGCCTTCGCTGCAACCAAATTGTCATTTGCTGCAACGCTATTGTCACCGGTCACAACGACGTTGTCATTTGCTGCAATAGCGTTGCGATCGCCCCCAGAGCCGTTTTCCATTGTCACAACTAGGTTTCTCTCTGAGCAAAGCTTCTACCAACTGGGCATTGTGAATCTAAGGCAAGACAGCACGAGGCTACGTGGTGCGTTTTGCCTTAGATTCACTAACCCACCTCAGCTGCCATGACCGATACGACTCGTCGCCTTGCACCCAAGCGCATTGCCCAAGATATTCAAGCCTTAGACAGTCTAAAAGTGATCGCCAACTATGTGCCCATGCGGCCAGAGGCATCGCATCAAACCTTGCAGCAGGCCTACCAGGCCATGCGGCAGAACCAGAAAGACGAAGTTGTGATGGAAGCGAGATTCAAGGCTACCCGCGATCGCGCCCGCGCGGCCGAGTGGGAATTTCACAACGCCGTTTTGGCCATGAAGCAGTCAGTTGTCGGACAATTTGGGCCAAACAGTGACGAGATTCAGGCCATCGGCTACATAAGAGCGTCTATGCGCAAGCGATCGTCCCGCAAAAAAACTTTGGCAACAGGCGAAGACCTATCTCAGTAGCCGTGGGGCAAGAACAGGTAAACTTTGAGCAATACAGTATCTCTGTAGCATGGGCAAAGCTTGCCCTCACCAGACATTGATTGCTCTCACCTCGCCCCAGGCATTGCCATGTTCACCTCGCCCGATGCCCGCCGCTATGCCCCTGCCACCGAGCGCAACCGCGAGCCGATCTTAGCCGTGCTCCAGCGGGTGCTGCCTCCCACCGGCACCGTGCTCGAAGTGTCGAGCGGCACCGGAGAGCACGCCGTATTTTTTGCTCCCCACCTCGCGCCTCGGCAGTGGTTGCCCTCAGACCTCGACCCCGGTGCCCGAGCCAGCATCGCCGCCTGGCGAGAGGCCGCTCCTGCCGCAAACCTGCACGCGCCCATCGCGCTGGATGCTGCTGCCCCCCTGTGGCCAGTCGAATCTGAGAACTTCAGCGATTTGCTCTCAGACCTGGATTTGCAGCAGCACCCAATTACCGCCCTGGTCAATATCAACATGATTCACATTGCTCCCTGGGCCGCTTGCTTGGGGCTGCTGGCGGCAGCAGGACGAATTTTATCGCCTGGTGGCATTTTGTATCTTTACGGGCCTTACAAGCAAAACGGACAGCATACCGCCCCCAGCAACGCTGCATTCGACGACAGTTTGCAGGCCCAAAACCCTGAGTGGGGCGTGCGCGATTTAGACGCGGTGGTGGCCGCTGCCAAAGTCCACGGGCTGGCGCTAGTCGAAACCATCGCCATGCCCGCCAACAATCTTTCAGTGGTGTTTAGGGCGATCGGTTAGCCCAGCGACCGCTTCGTTGGGGCGGTTTCGTTAGACTGTGGCTAACCTGCGTTCTGAGGTCGCCATGATTGTCAGCAGCCTTCAGTTTTTAACCAGCGATGCCACTTATCACGATCTAGCCCTGCGCTGCCAAGAGTATCTGCACTACCAGCAGCGGGGCTGGGCCGACCAGCGCGAGCTGGCCGAAGACATGCTGTTTAACCTGCTGGTGGAATATTTGGTCGAGGCCGGGGTGCCTCGCCCTGCCGCCGAGCAATTCTGCACCGATAGCGACAACCTGACCGAGCTGGCGATGCGAATCTCGTCCACCCTAGGCCCTGTGGTGGCTTAGTCTACAGTCCGGTTGTCTCCGCGCCGCAGATCAAAGCGCAAACTACTTCGCCGGGCTGCGGTCGGTATTGATTGGCCGTTAGGGCCGCGATCGCATCATTGCTCTAAACAATCTGCTGGCTGTGGAGAAAAAAGTACACCAGTCGGGCCAGGCTGAGACCAATAAACGACACCAAAATAACGGTGATCGAGACATTGACAATATTGCGGACGGCTTTCATGGGCGTAAACTAAAGCGCTATGGTTTAAATCAGTATTCTCCCCTGGCAAGGGGGCGCGGGGGCCAAATGCTCATGAATCGTCGCAGCTTTTTAGCGGGGGCCGGCGGGGTGACCCTGGCTACGCTGCTGGCAGGTTGCCAGCGCTCCAGTGCTGCCAACCTGCGGCTGGCCATGGTGGTCAACTCGGTGCCTGCTCAGCTGCTCAAGGCGTTTCAGCAGCTGCCGGAGCGGGGCAGCAGCGTGGCGGTGACGCCGCAAGAGTCGCTGCTAGGGCTATATAGCTTGCTGCAAGACTGGCACGGCGAGGCGGATGGAGCGGCACCGATGGCCGACTGGGTGAGTTTGGCCGACTATTGGCTGGCCCCCGCCATTCGCCAGGAACTGGTGCAGCCAATCGAGGTGGCGGCAATTCCCCACTGGGAAGACCTGAATCAGGTATGGCCAGAGCTGGTGCGCCGCGATCGCAGCGGCACCCCTAGCGCCAAGGGCAGCGTCTGGGCTGTGCCCTACCGCTGGAGTCACCTGGTGCTGCTCTACGACCCCGCTCGTTTACCCCGCCAGTCGGCTCAGCTCAAAACCTGGAGCGACCTGCTCCGGCCTGAACTGACGCGCCGCCTGGTGCTGCCCGACCATCCCCGACTGGTGCTGGGGCTAGCTCAAAAAGCCCTGGGGGCCTCGGCTAACGGTGCGGACCCGACCGCTGTTTCAGGCCTAGACGCCTTTTTAGCCAAGCTACACCAGCAGGTGCGAGCCTATGACTCTAATTACTATCTTGAGAGTTTGATTGTTGGCGACGCAACCGCTGTGGTGGGCTGGTCAGACGATGTACAGCCGCTGTTGCGCCAGTACCGGCATTTAGCCGTCGCGGTGCCCCCTGAGGGAACGCTGCTGAGCTCCCAACTCTGGGTCCGGCCCCAGGCGGTGCCCGCCCCTGCTCCTGTCGCTGTCGACTGGCTCAATTTTTGCCTGGGGGATGACTTTGCCACCCAGCTCGCCATCTTTGGCCACACTGCCTCGCCGTTGCTGTGGGGGGTTGACCCACAGCAACGGCCTGAGCCCCTGCAAACGCCACCGGAGATTGTCCTAACTCCGGCGATCGCCGACCAGAGCGAGTTTCTCCTTCCCCTCAAGGCCGAAGCTGAAGCCCGCTATGGTCGTCTGTGGCAAAGCTTACGCGCCTAGCTCAGCAGGCTGAATCTAACGATGAGCGTTGCCGTAGGCTCCGTCTTGAGCGTAACTAGCCTGAACCTACGGGGTTTGACTGGGTATGGCCTGAGCGGTTGGCTGGTAGCGGCGCGCCCCTTCAGCCAACAGGTTGCGCTGAAGCTGCACAATTAACCCCGAGTCTAGGTTAGCCGAGCAGGCATGCACGCCATTCTCAGCGGTTAAGGGCAGCCCCGGCTGATCGACAAAATCACAAGCGTAAAGCCCCACCATGCGCGAGTTGCGAGAATTGCCCTGGAAGAAGCGGAGGTTGTGGCCAACGTCTCGGGCCGCTGTGCCGAACTGGTTGAGCACAGCGTAGCGCTCGTTGTAGGTCAGCACTGACCAAATCTGGGGGTTAACCATCACGTCGATCACTGTCGTACCTGAGTCTTCAATTTGGTAAGAAATCCAAGATTCCACCAGGCGACGGCCGCCCAGGTGCGATGTTAGGGAGTCGCGATTCCACCACAAACTTGGCAGAGTCATGCTGGTGGGGGAGGCGCGGCGGCTATCGCTAGATAGCGAACTATCGACAATGCGATCGGTAAAGTCATCGCCGTCGGCTAAGGTCGCAGTCGGAAATACCAGTAGCTGACAAAACGTTTGGTTGAGTGCCGTCGATCGCCCCGGCCAATAGGCAGTGAGTAGCTCGTCTGGGCAGCAGGCCGCATCTAGAATAGCCATTTCCTCGTTTTCCTGAACGGCGCAGGCCGATGACGACTGGGCTGGGGAACGGTTGATACCCCCTAGCATCAGCACGACTGCGCCCGCGATCGCCAGCCCGAGCTGACGAGACACCCTCATCTTGGTCTGGGCCCTAGAGCCCCAGATCTGCCCCTTCACTGATACCGGTGGTGAATGGCCTGGTGCTCCGTCCATGGTTGTGCCCCCTTGGGGTTTTTCTAAAGAAAAATGAGTCGGCTGCGATGCACGTGCTGTAGGGCTAGCGGCTGATCAGCTACCTTCTCTACCATGGAGACGACGTGCTCTGGGCGCAACAGGTTCCCGTCGTTGCGACAGTGGCCCACCGCTCTGAGCCAGACTCCATGGCTATCTTTAGGATACTCCAGACCCACGGGTAAGGGTTGGTCTGGGCTAACCACCGCTAGCTCATGCAGGCGCTCTCGCAGGTTGATGAGTTGCATCTTTCCAGACTTAGTTTTCTTTTCCCAAGGCACTTCATCGAGGGCCAAGACGCTCTCAATCCAAGCCTCCCAGGCTGGCGATGCTGCGCCGACGTCTTCTAAACTTACGTGCAGGTAGTATTCGGCCTGGTCGAGGAGCTTAGTCGCAGAGGGCTCGTCTAGGGGCACCTCGACAATGTCGTATAGCGGAATTTCGGGCGGCAGCTGGGCCGCGAGCCGTTGCAGAAAGTCGGCGGGGGCGATCGCCCGCGTCAGTTCAAAATCCACTACTTCGCCGCTGCTAGTGGCCCCCAGCGGTAACGCGTTGGCGGGCGACAGGCGCGGCCCCGGATGAAAACCGCCGGTAAAGGCGATGGGTAACTCGGCCCGCCGCAGGGCGCGATCGAACAGGCGCACCATGTCTAGGTGGCCCAGCAGAGCCATCGACCCCAGCTTGCCCAAAGTTACCCGCAGTCGCTGCACCCGCTCAGAGCTGGGCTGGCTGTGGCCAAGAAAGGCAGGAATGGGGGGTGGCGGCACCACCACGTTGTGGCCAAAGTCGGGGCCGCAGACGCCGCAGTGGCTACAGCCCTCAAAGGAGCAGTCGGGGACTGTGGCCTCGTCTAGGGCACGGAGCAGGTCGTCTTTGAGCCAGGTTTTGTCGATGCCGGTATCGAGGTGATCCCAGGGCAGTGGGGCATCAAGGCTGGGGCGATTGCCCTCGGTATCCATCACGTTCCATTCGCCCTGATCGACCTTCCGGTACTTCCAGGTCAAATCGGCTTCGTCGATCGCCTGGGTCCAGGCTTTAAAGGCATTCTCCACGCTTTCCCACCAGCTGTCCATGCCGGCCCCCAGTTCCCAGGCGCGGCGCACCACGGCGGCTAGGCGGCGATCGCCCCGACCGACAAAGTCTTCCATCGCCGAGATGCGCACGTCGGTAAAGTTAACCTTGGCCCAGCGCAACGCCCGAAATTCTTCCCGCAGCAGCCGCTGCTTGCGACGAAATTCCTCCGTCGACACCGAGTGCCACTGGAAGGGGGTGTGAGGTTTTGGGGTGAAATTAGAAATGGTGATGTTGAAGGCTAGGGGTCGCCGTCCCGACTGGGTACAGGACTGGCGCAGCCAGCGCACGGTTTCGGCAATGCCCAGCACGTCGGCATCGGTTTCGCCCGGCAGGCCGATCATAAAGTAGAGTTTGACCCGACCCCAGCCCTGCTCGTGGGCGGTTTTGATGCCGCGCAGCAGCTCTTCGTTAGTCAACCCCTTATTGACAATGTCGCGCATGCGCTGTGTGCCCGCCTCAGGGGCAAAGGTCAACCCGGTAAGACGGGTGCCGCCAATGATGTTGGCAATGTTTTCATCAAAGCGGTCGACCCGCTGGCTGGGCAGCGACAGCGAAATATTTTCGTCTTTGAGGCGATTTTTGACCTCCACCCCCACTGCTGGCAGGGCCAGATAGTCAGAGCAGCTCAGCGACAACAGCGAAAACTCGTCATAGCCGGTCTTGCGCATGCCAGTCTCAATGGCATCGACTACGGCTTCGGGCTCCACATCTCGGGCTGGGCGCGTCAGCATGCCCGGTTGGCAGAAGCGGCAGCCCCGAGTGCAACCCCGCCGAATTTCCACCGTTAGGCGATCGTGGACCGTTTCAACGTAGGGCACCAGGCCCATGGCATAGGCAGGAATGGGGGTGGCTACCCGGCGCAGTACCCGTGTGGGTACGTCGGGCCGATTGGGATGCACCGAGCCATCGGCGGCCATATCGTAAAACTGGGGCACGTAGACCCCTGGCACCTGGGCCAGATCGAGCAGCAGGGACTCTCGGCTGAGGCCAGCGGCCTTGCCCTCTTCCATCACCAGGGCAATTTCGGGCAGCAGCTCTTCGCCGTCGCCCAGGGCCACAAAGTCAAAAAAGTCGGCGTAGGGTTCGGGGTTAGAGGTGGCGGTTTGGCCACCGGCAAAAATTAATGGCCAGGATCCTGCCTCAGGGGCAAAGGCTCTGGCTTGGTCGCGCTCCTGCCAGGTGAGCGGAATGCCTGACAGCGACAGCATTTCGAGAATATTAGTGGCCCCTAGCTCATAGCTGAGGCTAAAACCCAGAATGTCAAAGTCGGTCAGCGATCGCTGCGACTCGACCGCAAATAGAGGTGTCCGGGTTGCTTTGAGCTTGGCGGCTAGATCAGAGGCTGGTAGGTAGGCGCGATCGCACAGCTGCCGAGGCTGAGCATTCAAAATGCTGTAGAGAATGATGTGGCCTAGGTTGGAGGCCCCAACCTCATAGACCTCAGGGTAAGTTAGCACCCAACGCACGCTGGCCCCATCCCAAGGCTTGTGAGCCGCACCCAGCTCGTTACCCAGATAGCGACCCGGCCGGGAAATCCCGGCATTCACCAATGTATTAACTGATACAGACACAACCTAGCTGCCCCAAACGCTCGCGAGCATGACCACCATACTATAGCGAGGTGGTGGTGGGCTTGGCCGAGCCTAGAACTAAACGGCGACGGGCAGCTCGTCCACCATTTCAAAGGCGCGATCGAGCTGGGTAAGCTCAAACACGATGCGAATAGCCGGCGGCACAGAGCAGAGGCAGAGGCGCTTTTGGAGCTGACGAGCGTGCTTCAGCGCCGACACCAAGGAGATCAGCCCGGCGCTGTCGAGCGACTCGACCTGGCTCATGTCTACGAATAGGCCATCGGCCCGATCAGACTGAATTTTCTGCATTAAAGACGATTGAAAATCGTGGGCGTTAGACGCATTGAGAGAGCCCTGGGCTTGAAAAATAGCCATTTCCTTAGTCATAGTCTGCATACTCGATACACTCCAAGATTATGGATAATGTTAAAAACTATTAAAGCCAGTTTGACTACATCACGACGATAGTCGTAATTACACCGACTTGACTACGTCTAGGGGCATACTTGGTCATAACTTGATATAGATTCAGACCTCATTGACGAAGCGCCTCCGTGAATTTACCGAACATATCTCCAACGGTTGGATCATTTTGTGATTTGAATCACGAATTACCGTGGTAGAACGCACAACTTCTTTGGGGTGCCATCACTGGCTACAGCGCGGCTAAGCTCGACAATAGGCAGTAACGCAATCACGCTTAGGTAATGGTTCATGGCCCCCACCTTTTCCATTCGTCGACTGGTAGAAAAAGCACTCCATAGCGGGCTGCTGACTCCTGATATCGAGCAGGGCATTAACGCTGAACTGTCTCGCCTAGGGTATTTGCCCATTGGCGACTCCGAGGCCTTGGAGCTGCTCATGTACGAAATGGACGAAGGTCGCATTCGACTGGTTCCGGGAGCCGGAGCATGCGGTGAGGCGCAGCCGCAGCCAGTATATGGCTAGCTAAACTTGGTCGATTAACCACAGCTAAGACCTCCACCATCACCCAACTGCCCGCATTGTCAGGCCACCTCAGGATTTTCCCGGAGGGGGCTTTGGCATCTTTATGAAAGCTTTACAGAAACCGTCCGGATTATTACCTAGTCCAAGGGCTGCTTGGCTCTGAGGTTTGGCGATCGGCCCATAGCCACTGCACAAACTCGTTGACCGTTAAATGTCTATGGTCAGAATCTGGGGGGAGTGCGGAGGCTGAGGCAGCAGACTTAGCTGATAGGCTGGCCAGCAGCGGTATGACTTCGGTATCTAAGGCCGGTTGCAGCTGCTCTAGGGGCCATAACATATCGGGTACTGCTGGTTTGGGAGCCGTCAGACCTGTAGCATCGAAATCTGGCCCTAGGGCGATCATCTCGGTTTCGCTGACCAGCGCTAGAGGTCTGAGCCATCCCGTGGGGCGAGGTGCTAATACCTGAATGATTTCGGCATAAAGCCGGACTTGGCGGCACTCTAAGAATACGATTTGACCTGTAACCAGAGAGGTCATGGACAATTCAATAGGGAAACGAATAGGACAGCGAGTCTGTCAGATATTTCCTATGGTAGCTACCGCATCCGTCTGAAACAGCAAAGACCAAAAATTAGAAGAGCGAAAATCAAAAAAATGCCTGATAGGCTTGAATCTTGATAGTGAAGGCTGTCCTAACCTAGCCTTTACCTGTCATGGCTAGAATTACAGACAGGCTGGATGAGCAAGCTAACGACAGCCTCTATCACTGGCCTAAATGGTCAGACAACGGCTGTATCAAGCCTTCAAGGTCGTGCATTGGTTGGGTCAGACAGGAGTGAGATTTTTCCAAGCCTATCCCGAGTGTCATGCTAAAACCATCGTGAAGTTTTATGATGGGGACATTGATCTGGGCCTAGGGGTTTCTAAAGAATCTCTGCCTTGGAGCTTCGCCAGGAGGTATTGCTGTGTCAGTTGAAACCATCGAGCGGATTACGACATCTACGGTGCGCAAGCCTGCGCCCCGCTACCGGGTGTTGCTCCACAACGATGCCTTCAACTCAATGGAGCACGTGGTGGAATCACTGCTCAAGGTGGTGCCCAGCCTGACAATGCCTCAGGCGGTTGACATTATGATGCAGGCCCATACCGCTGGGGTAGCCCTAGTGATTACCTGTGCCCTTGAGCATGCTGAGTTTTACAGCGAAGGACTGTGCAATCTGGGCTTGACTAGCACCATTGAGCCAGATGAATAAATTGTCTGGGGTTAAGCTTCCCTGGGCTAAGCTGGCTAACTCTCCACCGTTGGTACGGGTGGTGGTCTTTTTGCTAGTTGTGGTGGTGCTCTGGTTGCCCTTTGCTCTACCGTTGTATGGCTTAGCGGGGCGCGGTTTGCTGCCGGGGGGCGATTTGTTGCCAACGGCACTGCTGTACGTTGTCTTTTTGCTGGTGCTGCCCCGCTGGGAACGGGAGGTGCGGGCTGAAATGCAGCCTTGGGCCAGAATCGGATTTGCGGGCCGCCGAGAATTAGGTCAGGGCATGGCCACAGGTGCTCTGATCGGAGCACTGAGCCTGGCACTACTGGCGGTAGTGCAGCTGGCTTTAGGCTGGGCCGTGCTGGACCCGAATGGTGCGCGGGGCGTCAGTCTGTTGCAAACAGCTCTGATTGGGGCGCTGGCGGCTACCGCTGTCGGTTGGTCGGAAGAGGTGCTATTTCGGGGCTGGCTGCTGCGGGAGCTGGAGCAGGGTTGGTCGTCGGGGGCAGCTTTAGGGGCAACTAGTCTAATTTTTGCGATCGCCCACTTTATCAAGCCCCTCGATGCGATTCTGGCCCTGCTGCCTCAGTTTGCGGGTCTATTGCTGTTGGGTCTCGTGCTAGGTTGGGCCCGCCGTATACCAGTAGGGCTCAACAAAACCGGGCTGGGCTACCCTGTCGGCCTCCACGCTGGGCTGGTGTGGGGCTATTACTTGCTAGAGGTGGGCAACTTGCTTCAGCCCACTGGCGTCGTTCCCGCTTGGGTGACTGGCCTAGACGGCAACCCCCTCGCCGGGCTGCTGGGGCTAACGCTGCTGTCAGGGTTGGGAGTGCTGGTATTTCGCTGGAGCCGTTCATCCCACTAGGGTTTGCCAGCGTTGGACATTAACTGCTCTTGGACACTACAAATCTTCTCGTTTTCTCCAGGGCGACGCTGACGGTAACTGCCGTCGGTCGCCAGATCCCAGGCCCGCCGGTTGTCTTCTAGGCACAGGTTAAGCACGGCCTTAAGCTCTGCTTGCAGGGCCGGGTCGATAACGGGCACCATCACCTCCACTCGGCGATCGAGGTTGCGCGGCATCCAGTCAGCGCTGCCTAGGAGCATAACTTCCTTTCCCCCCTGCTGGAAATACAAAATGCGAGAGTGCTCTAGGAACTGCCCCACAATGCTAATGACGCGAATCTTGTCGCTTACCCCTGGCACCCCTGGCCGCAGGCAGCAGATGCCCCGCACAATTAAATCGATTGAGACGCCTGCTTGGGAAGCCCGATAGAGTAGCGCAATTAAATCTGGGTCCACCAGAGAATTCATCTTGACGATGATGCGGCCCCCTTTTCCCTTTTTCTGGCAAGCTATTTCATTCTCGACCAGGCTGACCAATCGCTGGCGCAGAGCTATGGGGGCGACGAGCAGCTGGCGGTAGACCTGCTGGCGGGAATAGCCAGTTAAATAGTTAAACAAATCAGAGATGTCGGCCCCCACATCTTCTCGGGCGCTGAGCAAACCGAGGTCAGTGTAGACTCTGGCAGTTTTAGGATTGTAGTTGCCTGTGCCAACGTGATAGTACCGACGAATGTACTGTCCTTCACGGCGCACCACCAGCGTGACCTTGCAATGGGTTTTAAGCCCCACCAGGCCATAGACGACGTGCACTCCTGACTGTTCAAGCTTGCGGGCCCAGTTGATGTTGTTTTCTTCGTCAAAGCGGGCCTTGATCTCGACCAAAACTGTCACCTGTTTGCCGTTTTCTGCAGCAGAGATCAGGGAACTGACAATGGGAGAATCGCCGGAGGTTCGGTACAGCGTCATCTTGATGGCCAGCACCTGGGGGTCGTGGGCGGCCTGCGTGATAAATCGCTGTACCGTCGCTGAGAACGAGTGATAGGGATGGTGCAAAAGCTGCTCCTGTCGCCGCAACAGCGAGAACAGATCTTCGGCCGTCTCCAGGGTCGTGTCGTCGTCTTCTACCCCTGGCGGGCTGAGGCGTTCTAGGGCAGGAGGCACGGTGGCCGACCAGCTGGGGGCTTTAAGGCTAGGCAGGGGGAGGGCCATGAAGGTCATTAGGTCTCCTAGTCCCAGCAACCCGTCAATGTTGTACACATCGGTTTCGGCCAGGCCCAGTTCTTCTATCAGCATGGCTCGCACCGGGCCTGGGGTAGCCCGCTCAATCTCCAGGCGTACTGCTGACCCGCCCCGGCGACGCTTGCGCAGCTCTTGCTCGATCGCTAGCATCAGGTCGTCGGCTTCGTCTTCTTCAACGGCCAGATCGGCGTCGCGGGTAATGCGAAAGCAATAGTGTTCTTGCACCACCATGCCGGGGAAAAGCGCGGACAGATTAGCGGCAATCACCTGTTCAAGGGGTACCCCTAGCCAGCAATAGGTTTTGCTATCCAGTGCTTCCCCCTGCGGTTCTGCTAAGGGAATGAACCGGGGGAGCACCCGAGGCACTTTCACTCGGGCAAAGTGGGGCTGCTGGGTATGAGGGTCTTGCACCACGACCGCTAGGTTTAAGCTGAGGTTCGAAATGTAAGGGAATGGATGGCCCGGATCGACAGCCAGGGGGGTTAAAACTGGGAACACTTGCTCTTCAAAGTAGTCGCGGCAGTAGGTCTGCTGAGCCGCGGTCAGGTCGTCATAGTCGAGCAGCCAGATGCCCTGGTCGGTCATCTGCTGCCTGAGGTTGGTGCTGAAGGCTTGGTGCTGCTGCTCGACAATAGGTCGTAGGGCGGCGCTGACATCGTCGAGGTGTTCCTGGGGCGATCGCCCATCGGGCGATCGCCGGGTAACTTGGGCCTCGATCCGCTGCTTGAGCGCCGCTACCCGCACCATGAAATATTCGTCTAGGTTGGTGCTAAAAATCGCCAGAAATTTCAGCGCTTCTAGCAGCGGCGTGCGCTCGTCTAGAGCCTCGTGGAGCACCCGACGGTTAAATTCTATCCAGCTTAGCTCGCGGCTGATGTAATACTGAGGGTCGCTGAGATTGACCGCTGATTTTTCACTGCGACGCTCTACCGTGGCCATTGTTTTAAGACTCCCCTGAGAATGACTTTCGATTATCCAATTCAGGGTTTTCCTGTTCCAGGCCATCTGGCCTCTGGCCCCATGAATTGAGCCTGGTCTGGACTGTCCATAGACGCCTCTGGCTCTGGGTTACAACCCCCAAGCCGGTTTGTTAAGACCGAGTTAATCATACTAACGCGGCAACCGGCCGGAGGGGTCAACCCTCCGGCCGGTAACTAGGTGGTATTGATAGTCGCTAGGACGATTATTGTCGTTGCTTAAAGGCAGACAGCCACTCCCGCAGTTGGTCGGAGGCAACGTCGCGCCCACCCAGACCAAAGGCGATCGCGATTGCCACGGCGATCGCCCCCAGCAACAGCCCAAAGGCCAGGTTGACAATGTCGGGGGCCACTCCCATTTGCTGTAGGGCCATGGCTCCGACAAAGATCAAGATGGCGATGCGAGCCGCTTGGGCCAATACCCTTGCCTGTCCGGTGCCCATGGCGTTGACCAGGCGAAAGGCCAGATTGGCCAGGTAGAGGCCTACCGCGAATACCACTACGCCACTGAGCACCTGTGCCCCAATGCGCAAAATCGCCCGCACAATGTCGGTTAGACCAGCGAAATTGAGAATTTCGGTGGCGGTCACGGCCCCAAATAGCACGATCGCTACCAGGGTGATAATGCCAACGATCTCTGAGGGCGTGCGGCTTGGGGTCTGCACCGTAGTCATGGGACGGCCTTCGGCATCAAGCCCAGGCTGTACCGTGGCCCCTGTGGCTAGGTTTAAGTCTGGTAGCCCCAAGACGCCCAAGATGTTGTCAAAGCCAGCTCCCCGTAGCAAGCTCGTAACCAGGTCGGCCACAAAGCGCCCTACAAAGTAGGCCGCGGCGATCACAACCCCAGCCATAATCACTTGGGGAATTGCGGTCAAGACTTGCTCTAGCATCCCAATGGCGGGAGCCGAAATGGCCTCGATATCGAGTTCGGTGAGGGCGGCTACCACAGCGGGGATGAGCACCAGCACGTAGGCTAAGGTGCCAGCCAGACTGGAGAGAGAAACGCCCGACGTGCCGCTTTGCAGCCCCAGACGGCGACCGAGCTGGTCGGCTCCGGTGGCAATCAGCAGATTGGTCACTACGCCGCGCACAATCCGCGCAATCACCCAGCCAATGGCTAGGATAATTCCGGCGGTGACAATGCGAGGAATGGCCTGGAGGAAAGAATTAATTAACCCTTCCACTGGGGCCAGCAGCCCGGGCAGCTGCAGAGAACTCAAAATCAGCGGAATAGACAGCAACAGAATAAACCAGTACAGCACGTTGCCGATGGTTTCGTTCAGCACGATCGGGGAACTGCCGCCGGTCTGCTGGGCCAGGCGATCGTCGAGGTTAAAGCGACCCAGACCGTTGACAACGAACGTTCGCACCAGAGTCGCCAGCGCCCAGGCCGCCAGCAGCAGCAGCAGCGCGCCAATGATGCGGGGCAGGTAGAGAAAGATCTGGTCAAGAAAGTTATTGAGCGGAGCCGATACCCCAGCCAGGTTGAGGACATTGAGCGACGCTATAATGGCGAACAGAAAAATGACCCAGTACACCACGGTCGATACCCATTTCTCAACGGGTATGGGCTGATCGGACGGGCGACCCAGCGCCGAGTTGGCGATGCGGTTATCCAGGTCGGTGCGCTTCAGTAAATTGCGCACCACTAGGGCTGCTACCGTGGCCACAAGCCAGCCCAGCAGCAGCAACGCGATCGCCCCAATTAAGCTGGGTAAAAATCGTCCCAGTTGCGCAGAAGCCTCTTGCACAAAGCGGCTGGGAGACTCCACAGGGTTAGGCAGTGGTCCAGGGTTAGCAGGTTGGGCTCCAGGCTCGGTCACCTGGAGCAGTGTTAGAGATAAAAAATCAATCATGATCCTTGTAGTTGGGAGCATCCTGAAAGAGCACCGTGCAGGGGGCCGTTGCGCGATCTCGACTGTCGGCCATTCACTACAGGCAGATAAACTGATCAGCCGATCATGTCATCCCATGAACCAGCGCTTCAGCTTAGAAACGAGACCGCCCAGGGCAGGTACGATAGAAACTCCCCAAAAATACAAGTTTTTGAGGATTTTGGTACCTACACTCGGGCTGATTCTCTCAGGACTCCGTCAAGATGTCTACTCGCCATGTCTTTGAACACAGCATTTCCATCAGCGCTAGCGCTAGCCTGGTAGAGCAGTGCTTGACCCGCCGAGACTTGATGCACCGCTGGCTCAACCCGGCCCTGCGCTGCGACCCCATCGGTGACTGGAGCACCGATTTGGGTGCCAAAAGCCGCTTTGTGATTCAGGTGCCGCTATGGCAGCCCGCACTGATTAGTACGGTAGTTGAGCGTCAGCCAGGGCTAATCGTGTGGGCATTCGAAGGCTTTTTTAACGGTCGTGATCGCTGGGAATGTACTCCCGAACCAGCAGGAACCCGGCTGCTAAATCGGTTTGAGTTTGAGATTTCTAACCCCGTCGTACAGGCTGGGTTTAATTGGTTTGCCGCCAGCTTGACTCAGCGAGACATGGCTGCCCAACTGCGCCGCCTGAAACAGGTCGCTGAAACTCAAATCAATCAATGCTAATCGTGAGCATGGGCCACCGCCCATTAAAAAGGCCGTAGAGAGCGTCGTCTCTACGGCCTGGGCATAACATTTGGGGATGACTCCCTAAAACGTTTAGCCAGAGGTTGTTTGAGTCGCTAGCATCTGCTTGAGCTTCTCTAGTTCGCCAGCCCAGCGAGGATCTGGCTGAACTGAGGCACTGCTGCTCACCGCTGCCGCTGGAGTAGCCGCCTTGCGAGTACTTCCCTTGGCCGGCCGCTTGCCGCTGGGTTCGCCACTGGGACGAGGCTCCCCTTCACCCTCTGGCTTGGTGCGAGGTAGCGCCTTTTCAATTTTAATTGGCAGCTCTGCTAGCATCTGGCCATTCAGTTGCTCTACAATCTCGTCGGCCTTTTCGTCGGTTTTCACGGTTACGAATCCAAAGCCGCGGCATTTTCCGGTTTTTTTGTCGGCGATCAACTTGACAGAAACTAGGTCATCCGTAAAGCCAGCAAAGACATTTTCAAATTCCTGCCGCTCTAGATCTTTGGAAAGGTTACCAACGTAAAGGCGAATTGACATTTGAGATACCTCTGGTGTTCTAAAACAAAGGGCCAAAATCGAAAGCGATGACTTGCGACGTGAAGTGTGAATAGCAAGTCAACCACCACCTTTGACAACCCTATTCACGCAGGCGATTTCTATCAGGATTGCAGATTCTGCTCCAAAAAGCTCAATAAAGCCGCGTTAAAACGTCAAATCTAAATCCTGTATCAACTTTATGAATTATTCCTCAGTGCGATCGCCCCTAGGTTCTAATCTACTGCTAGGAATGATTCTAAAATCCTAAACCTCAGGCGGATAATGTTAACCGTCGCCCTGGAAAGAAACGACTCATCAAACTCCCTAAGTTTCTCAGAAGCTGCCTACCTTAATCATCTGCCCAAGGAAAGACCTAACCTATGTAGGCCATCAGCTAAATACCTTGGGTAATGAGATGCCAGCGCTCCATCCCTCTAAATTCTCTATTACGGTAACACGTTAGCTGACCTGCGACGGGCGCAACCGTGAACCAAAATTAACCCCTAAATAAAAACCAGCCGGCGAGGGCTGGTTCATTTGCTGTGTTGAGAGTAGGAGAACCCATTACCCTATAACCCCAAAGCCAACCCTTAATGGGCAACCCAGGAACCTAGGTATGTGTTTCTGTAAACTAACTTAACATTGAATGCACCATTTCCGCAACACAACTTCACGTTGTTTCGGCTAGCCCCCTCGAAAAATCGTCAAAATTCCAATCAGGCTGATAGCTACGCTCAGGAGCGTAGCCCAAATCGGGCCATAGGCTTGAAAGCGGTGACGGGGGTCGAGCTGCACTTGATGAATGTCGACCCACA
The DNA here is from genome assembly GCF_014695775.1 of Leptolyngbya sp. FACHB-60. Lineage (GTDB taxonomy): Bacteria > Cyanobacteriota > Cyanobacteriia > Phormidesmidales > Phormidesmidaceae > Nodosilinea. The sequence continues at coordinate 41,773 of NZ_JACJOX010000049.1, forward strand.
ATAAGCCGCCGCCATAGCGGCTCCAGCCACTAACCGTGACCGCCTTCCCAATCCATTGCCAGGGGTGGCAGCGAGGCTGAAATAATCCCTGGAGACTACCCAAAGGAACGGGGTTAACGAGTTTGACAAGCCCTGAGCCATCGTCGAGGTACAAATTTTGGCAGCCCCAGTTTTCTACCCCTGCGGAACCTCGCAGCTGGCCCCGGAGCGTTACAGGCTTTCCCTGCACCGGTAGGACTGAGCTACCGTGGAGCAGCTCAGCAATAGTGTCTGGGGCGGCGGTGCTGGTTTGTCTGTCCGGAGGGGGGCTACCCAGATCGGGAAATAGCGCATTGATGCGCAGCAGTAGGCCGAGGCCCAGGCCCAACCATAGCCCTCCCACGAGTACGCTGGGGTCTTGGTAGAGCCAGCTTAATCGTTGCCAACCCAGCCGATTGACAATGCCGCCTAAGAACCACAGCCCCATAGCGATTCCGCCCCCTATCAGCAGGCCCGCTAGTGGACCTTTTTGCAGCAGCAGCAGTGGGGGTGAAAAGCTGTTTGGGGTTGGAGACGCCAGCGGCAAGGCGACAGCGGTGGACTGCTGACGACGGGTTGCTTGCTGGCTGAGATCGAGTAGTCTTTCACCCAAAGGTAGGTGGGAGGCACTGACGCGCAGCCACTGACGGTAGGGATTGAGGCTGTCTATCGCCACTAGGGTAGCGATGGTGGTGGCGCGATTCTCGAAGCGATCGCCCTGGGAGTTGTCCTCTGTGCTCAGGTCTTGACCATCGCGCCCTACCTTTGCCAGCAGGCTGCCTGGGGTAATCGCCTGACGACTGCTGACGGGCATTAAAACTTCTAGGCTGGTGAGCAGGGGGTGGAGAGTGCCCCACCGCTCAAGGTCGGTTGCGATCGCCTCAGTCAACTGCAGCAGCCCATCCGCTAGGTGGTCGGGGTGTTGCGTAAGGGCAATGGCGCGGCGATCGCCCCAGCTACAGCACAACCGCGACAGCCATAGCACCAGCTGCCGCAGCAGCCAAAACAGGCCGTAAAAAATGCTGGAAATTACTCCTAAGATATTGCGTAGGAGGTGCTGGGTTAACCTATCACCAAGCTGAGCTAGGCGATGATAGGCGGTATGTAGCAGCAGCAGCAGCAGCCCTACCACTGAGAGAACCGAGCCGCTACCGTTCACCATCCGAGCTAGCTCATACCCGTACAGCGCCGTTATGGCTTCATCAGACCCCTGGTCTAAAATTCCTTGGCTGACAACGATGTGAGTATTGCGTGCCAACCAGCCGTAGCTAAAGCACAGGGGGGCTTGATCGGGAATAACCCGTAGCTCAGGTAGTGGCCAACCGCGCTGGCGGCACACCTGGCGCAACAGGCGCAGGGCTCCTGGGCTGTACCCCTGAAGCTGGCGCGTTGATAGAGTCTTTTGGCCATGCCAAAAAGCTAGGGCAAAATTCATAATCCACGGGCTGGCCAGAGCTAGCAGCACCAGCCCACCCACCACCCAAACGGTGTAGGTCTGATGCGCCCCCGGCAGGCTGAGCTGTACCGGCCACCGCACCCATCGCAGCAATCTATCCACTGTTCTAAGGACAAAATGGATGGCCCAATTTGTTACCCAGAGCAGGGCGATCGCCGTCAGCCCTTGCTGTAACCACAGCCCCAGCGGGTACTTTGGCAGAGCCTGGGGACGCCGCTGTTGGCCTGGGGTAGGCTTTGCACGCAAGACTGGCTCGGCACTAGATGTAGAAGCCGGAATCGTTGTATCGACGGATGCATCTGGAGGGCGATCGCTGTCGTCCTGATCTATGCCCGGGTGCTGGTTAAGCTGCTGAAAGTGAAAGAGGGATTGGTAGGTTGACTCTGGTTCCCTCGCTTCAGCGGCACTTAAATTAAGGTTTTCCGGCCTTGGCTGATCAAGTTTTTCTTGCTCAGGGCGGGGAGCGGTTGTTTTGGGGAATGCAGATTTTCGTGGGGACGGCGGTGGGGTCTGACTCGCAGTGGCTTCTAACGGCACAAAGCCGCTTAAATTGGCTTTAGAAGGGGCGGTTTGTTGAGGTACTGAAGGGGCCTCAACCTTGCCACTGTCGGGCAACTGGCTCAAAACCTGTTGAGCCCACTGCTGAGCCTCGGATGAAGAACTGGCGCTCAGAACTTGGCAACCCAATCGGGCTTGGTCAACCTGCTTCAGTCGCTGGTGTACCCTTACCTGACCCATTACAGCTTTGAGATAGTAGGGAGAACCCGGCGGCAATTGCCCCAGCCGCTGAAAAAGCGCCAGAGCTTGGTCATAGCTTTGAGCTTTGAAGGCAGACACCGCTTGCTGGTACACCTGCTGGGCTGAGGCACCAGAACGATTGCCAGGCTTAGAATCTGGAGATTTTGGGTCTATGGGCTGCGCCATACGCCGCTAGTTAAGGGTAGAAAAGCAAAGGAGAAGTTCAAGGATAACCAACTATTCCCATTCTGTTTCTTCCTCCTGCAAATGACCGTTTGTTAACAGTTGGCTAGATAAACCCTAGCAACGGGCAGCTGACTGTTAGTTTGCAGATTCCCTCAGGCGTCTTGAGTGGTTTCTAGCGGTTCTTCGGAGGATTCTATCGGGCGGTCTAAACCCAACAACGTTTCGACAAGTCCATAGAGCGCAATTTCGTCTGCTCCAGAAAGCTGGCGATCTTTGAGGTCGGTAAGTCCTTGGGCCAGTTCGGGGGCTCTGCTCTTATAGTCGCGATGAGCGGTGAGCATATCCTCAAAAATGGATTGCTCAATTTCAACTCGATTTTGACCGTCGTTGAGAGGAGTTTGATAGGCCACATCCTCCACGTCATACTTAACTAGCACCACCAACGCATTACTGGCGGCTTTAATAGCTTCCTGTAAGCGGCGCGTGTCAAGTTCAAGCCGATCAAAACTCACCTGGCCAGTAATTTTTAACTCCAGAATGGGGGCGATGCTGCTCTGATGTTTAGCAGCAGCGGCGATCGCGCAATCCAGGGCCATCTGGTTCAGTTCGTCTAGGCTTTCTTGGCCCTTGGCTACTAGCTCTACCCGTTCAATGGGGCGCTGAAAGTAATCTGTTTTAAGCTGCGCGTCGATGCCATTGGGCAACAGTTCTACTAAGTAAGCACCTCGGGGATAACGGCTTTCCTCGATATTATTGGCTTCTAAGGAGCCAGGATTGAACACCCATCCTTCGGCGGTGTAATTTTTGTGGATGTGCCCCAAGGCCAAATAATCTACCCCAGCCTCTTTAAGCGGCAGCAGCTCGCTGTAGCGCAGCGCTCCAGCATAGCGAGAGATCTGCCCCTCTAGGCCATGGTGAAACATCAAAACCGTGTGGTCAGGACCAACGGGTAAATCTTTAATAGCGTCAGCTAACAGCTCAATGGCGCGGGGAGCAGTGGCCCCATACCAGTTAGAGCCAATCACCCGCACACCGCAGGGTAAATCAATATAGCCACCGGAGCGGGTACCGTCATTCCACGGGGTGAGCCACTCTTCGACATTAGCTCCGTCGTTAGGCTCCAGCAGCTTGAGCAGGTTCCACTCAGAGAGATACTTGAGCCAGCTAGTGCGAGTGCCATAGGGGCGGTTGTCGTGGTTGCCCTCAATGGCCACCACTGGAATGTTGGCATCCTTCAGCGTTTGAAGACAAACCTGGGCCTGGTTCAGGGTGGCGGGTTTAATGTTGCGGTGCTCAAAGAGATCTCCCGCGATCGCCACAAAATCTACTCCCTCCTCCACCGCGTATCGTTCCAACACGGTTTGCAGGGCGCGAAAAAAGTCCTTGGTACGCTCAGGAGTGTCGTAGCGGTCAAACCCCAGGTGAATGTCAGCAATATGAAGAAACTTGGCCATCAGGCTGTCCGCAGCGTTACTTTCTCAGCCTAGTCCCGATTTTGAATTTTGGAAGTTTGGTTTTGATCAGAATTTTCTGACCGGCAGCCTGACTGTCTGTGACCTCCCAGATTCCTAGACCGGGGATGACTCAGCCGCCAACTCTTCCAAACGTTCCTGCTGGTCTTGGCTGACGCATGACTGAACCAGGTCTTCAATATCCCCCTCTAAAACCGGGGTGAGGGTAAAGTTTTGGTTGAGGCGATGGTCGGTCACCCGGTTGTCTTTGTAGTTGTAAGTGCGAATTTTTTCCGATCGCGCCCCGCTGCCCACCTGCGACTTTCGCATCGAAGATACGGCCTCTTGCTGCTCTCGCATCTTTATATCAAAGAGTTTAGCCCGCAAAATCTGCATGGCCCGTTCGCGGTTTTTGAGCTGCGAACGCTCCTCAGTGCAAAACACCCGAATGCCCGTAGGCTTGTGGATCAGATCGACCGCCGTTTCTACTTTGTTGACGTTCTGACCACCAGCCCCACCCGATCTCGCCGTGGTGAGCTCAATATCCTTGGGATCGATCTGCACTTCCACTTCGTCCACCTCAGGCATAATTGCCACAGTGGCTGTAGACGTATGCACCCGCCCCCCGGCCTCTGTGACCGGCACCCGCTGAACGCGATGCACCCCCGCCTCAAACTTGAGCTGGCTGTAGACGCGATCGCCCGCAATTTCTAAAATTGCTTCCTTAAAACCGCCCATATCGGCGGCTGACTCGCTGAGCAACTTCACGCGCCAGCCCTGCGTTTCGGCATAGCGAGAATAGAGGCGCACCAGATCTCCAGCCCAGATGCTCGCCTCATCACCGCCAGTACCCGCACGAATCTCCAGCATGATGTTCTTGTCATCATTAGGATCGCGCGGCAGTAGTAGCACCTTAAGGCGAGCTTCTAGCTCCGCTAGCTTTGCATCTAGAGCCTCAACTTCTAGACCGGCCATCGCTTTCATCTCAGGATCGCTGTTAGCTTCCTTGTAGATTTCGCGCGCATCAGCCAGTTCCTCGCCGGTGGATTTCCACTCAGCGTAGGTTGTGACCGTGTCCTCCAGTGAAGATCTGGACTTGGCAATACGCTGAAACTCATCCGGATCCTTGGCTACATCAGGGTCAGCCATTCTCCGCGTCAGCTCTTGGAACGTTTGTTCTACAGAGTTGAGTTTTTCAATTAAGTACGCCTCAGCCATGATGCCCTCGTGTCCGCTGTTTAGCCAGAATGTCTTGCCCTACCACAGCAGAGCAAACTAGGCCTTGTCAGCAGCGTTGTCGTCGGTGGTAGTAGCCGATGTATCAGCCATACCATACTTGCGCAGAAAGCGCTCAACGCGGCCTTCCGTGTCAATAATTTTCTGGGTGCCGGTGTAGAAAGGGTGATTCCCAGACCATACGTCTACATGCAGTTCAGGCTTAGTAGAGCCCACGGTCATAATCTCTTTACCGTCGCAGAAGACCTTGGCCTCGGGGTACCAAGTGGGATGAATATCAGACTTTGCCATGACAGGGTTTGAAACAACGTCAATAGGATAAGACAGACTTAGCAGAGTAGAAGTAGCGATTTAACGGTAGTGGCAAAAACCCAAAAGTTGAGCTTTGCCAAACCGGGTTCAAATCACTAGATCCAATCTAGCGCTTGGAGAACTGAGGTGCCTTACGGGCCTTCTTCAGACCGTACTTGCGGCGCTCCTTAGCACGGGGATCGCGGGTTAAATACCCTTCCACCTTAAGGGGCTTGCGGTTTTCGGGGTCAAGCTCACACAGTGCCCGAGCCACACCAAGCCGAATTGCATCAGCTTGACCCGTCAGGCCACCACCCTTGACGTTGACTAAAATATCGTAGGCGTTTTCCAAACCCAGCACCTCGAGGGGAGCCTTAGTGGCATTGAGATAGGCTGGGTTGAACTGTAGGTAATCGTCACCAGGGCGCTTATTGATTACCAGCTGGCCACTTCCAGGCACTAGACGTACCCGCGCGATGGAGGTCTTGCGGCGACCGGTACCCCAGTACACAGCCCGCTCAGATTGATCGGTAGCCTGCATTATTTAGCTTCTCCAGGAATAGTGTTTACGGTGTGGATTACAGGATTCTGAGCCTGATGAGGATGCTCTGGCCCGGCATACACCTTAAGCTTGGTGAACTGCCTGCGACCCAAAGAATTCTTCGGCAACATACCCTTCACGGCCTGCTCAATAATCCGCGAAGGAATACGAGCCTGGAGCTTGTCGAAGGTCTCGACCTTCATGCCCCCAGGACGGCCCGAGTGGCGTCGATAGAGCTTCATGCTGGACTTACGACCCGTAACCACCACTTTTTCAGCGTTCACCACGACAACAAAGTCGCCAGTGTCCATGTGGGGGGTAAAGGTTGGCTTGTTTTTGCCGCGCAAAATAGTGGCAATTTCGGTTGCCAGCCGTCCCAGGCGCTGACCTTCAGCGTCGATTACGTGCCACTGCCTCTGAATAGAATCGGTGGGGGGAATGTAGGTCTTAGTAGTCATAGCGCTTGAGCTGCCTTTCTTGAATAAACCACACTAAATAAAACAAACTGGACAAACCTTAGGCCACCGCCGAACCCCAGAAAAAATGGGGCTGAGTATCAAACCAAACCTCTTGAGCAAAAGGATGGTCGTCGTAGCCAACCCGAAGCAGACACAACCCTTGAGCGGGGGCCGCATATTTGACCTGTTGGCGCTGACGTTGCTGCCACAACTCACCAAACTGCGTCGGAGTCATTTCGCCGCTGCCTACCTTGACCACCAGCCCCATAATCAGGCGCACCATGCCATACAAAAAACCCTTGGCCTGAAGCTCAACGGTAAGAAAGGTATCTTGGCGGCGACACTCAGCCACCTGTAGGTCTACCCAAGAATGGCTTTTGCCCGATCGCGCCCGGTGAAAGGCCGTCATATCATGATGACCCACCATGGCGTCAAGGGCCACCTGAATCTTTCCCTGGTCTAAATACTGACGGTAGTAGTGCCACACAAAAGGACGCACAAACAGATTGGGCCGTTGCCCTGTGTAGAGGGTATAGCGGTAACGCCGCCAGCAGGCTGAAAACTGGGCATGCCAGGTATTAGTCACTGCCGCCGAAGCGCGAATCAAAATATCCTCCGGCAGTCGAGCATTCAGCACGTCGGCCCAACGGTGCGCTGGGATAAAGTTAGGCGCATCGAAATGAGACACTTGAGCCGCTGCATGCACACCCGTATCAGTTCGTCCTGCACCGTTAAGACGCACCTCATAGCCCAAAACTGAACGCACGGCTGCTTCAATTTCGCCCTGTACCGTCCGGGCATTGGGCTGCCATTGCCAACCGTGGAGTTGTGTGCCCACGTACTGCACTACCAAAGCCACCCGCTGAGTTGACTGAGCAAACTCTGCGGGCTGGCTTTCCAGACTGCGCTGTATAGGTGATAACTTCTCCATCAATGCGGGCTAAGGGCTAATAAACAGGAACGCTAAGCTAGAGAGATTAGGTTAACTCAATGATGGCCATCTCAGAGTTATCACCTCGGCGACGAACGGTTTTGACGATGCGGGTGTAGCCACCATTGCGACTGCCGTAGCGCTCGCTTGCTTGGCTAAATAGAGCATGTACTAGCTGTTTGTCGTAGATGTAACCCATGGCCTGCCGACGGGCCGGTAGAGACCCATTTTTGGCTAGGGTAATCATACGGTCGGCTTCTTCACGCACGGCTCTAGCCCGAGCTTTAGTCGTGGTAATTCGACCGTGGCGAATTAGCTCTGTAGTCAGGGAACGCAACAGAGCTTTACGCTGGTCTGCGGGTTTCCCAAGTTGATGAACGCGACACTGGTGACGCATGGTGCTGAACTCAGATGAACAACAAAATTAAAGAACAAATGACCAAGGAAAAAAATTAGAACAGCTTAGCGTATTAGGCTGCTTAGTTCTAAGGCTATCCCTGGGATCAGGCCGTCTTAGAAGCCTTCTCAAGGGGGAGGGTGATACCCAAACGCTCCTGAAGAGCCTCAATCACCTCTTCGGCAGATTTCTGACCAAAGTTTTTGATTTCCAAGAGATCTTCTTGACTGAAGTCTAGTAGGTCAGCCACAGAATTAATTTGGGCTCGCTTGAGGCAGTTGTAGGCCCGCACCGAAAGCCTTAATTCCTCAATAGGAATTTGATTGTTGGGATCTTCTTCTTTGACCTCTTCGTCAAACTTAGGCTCTAGGGTGACATCCTTTAGGGGCATAAACAGACCCACTAGGATATCGGCAGCCTGGCTCATTGCTTGTTGAGGCGTGATGCTGCCGTTCGTCCAGATATCCATGATCAGTTGGTCGCGCTGCATGGATCCGGAAACTACAACCTCTTCGACGGTGTAGTTAACCTTTTTGACGGGCATAAATACCGAGTCAATCTGGATAAAGTCTAGCGCTGTAGCATCGTCTTTGCTCCGTGCTACGGCTCGATATCCCTGACCTCGCTCAACCCTAAACTCCATCTCAAGCGTATGACCGTCGGCTACTGTCGCCACATACTGCTCGGGGTTGACCACTTCTACTTCAGACGGCAGTTCAAAGTGGCCCGCAGTCACGCGAGCAGGCCCCTGAACCAGAAGCCGACCGATTTGAGGCTGGCTAGTGTAGCTCCTTAAGGCGATCTCCTTCATGTTGAGAAGAATGTCGAGAACATCTTCTCTCACCCCAACAATGGTTGAGAACTCGTGGGTCGCCCCAGCAATTCTCACGGCTGTAATTGCAATGCCTTCTAAGTTGGATAGCAATACCCGCCGTAGTGCATTGCCTACGGTAGTACCCTGACTACGTTCTAGAGGCTCGATTACAAATCGACCGTACTGACTTTGGTCGTTTTCAACGACAGACTCTACGCAATCAACATGAAACTGTGCCACAATCCTGCCTCCCTTAAACCTCGCGATACCCTGCCCGCCAACTGCGCCACTGACACTGTAGTCAGTACCTAAACCCGACGACGCTTGGGTGGTCGACAACCGTTGTGGGGGATAGGAGTAACATCTCTGATGAGAGTAATTTCTAAACCTGCTCCCTGTAAGGCACGAATAGCGGTTTCGCGACCGGCCCCAGGGCCGCTCACCATGACTTCAAGCTGACGCATTCCTTGATCCATTGCGCGTCGGGCAGCGCTATCGGCTGCTGTTTGAGCCGCAAAAGGAGTACCTTTTTTTGCTCCCTTGAATCCACTAGAACCTGCTGAAGCCCAGGAAATTGCTTCCCCTGACTGGTCAGTAATAGTCACAATGGTGTTGTTGAATGTTGAACGTATGTGAGCGACACCGCTCGGTACGTTCTTCTTACTCTTGCGAGGTCCAGTCTTTCGAGTTGGTTTGGCCATAGCGTTGTCACTAAATTTAATTCAAGGAAACTTAAGTTAATGCGATCATCGGTGGGCTACTAGCGTTAGCAAACACCAGTAAACAGTCAGAAAAACTCGCTATAAAGCTTAGCGAGCCCTCTGCTCTAAATCCCATGGTGACCGGAGGCTAAGAATGCGAAGCAGTTCTACTTGCGAGGCGCTTTCTTTTTGCCAGCTACCGTGCGGCGGGTGCCGCCCCGGCGGGTGCGAGAGTTGGTTCGAGTGCGCTGCCCACGCACCGGTAGGCCGGCACGATGACGCCGACCGCGGTAGGAACCAATGTCCATCAATCGCTTGATGTTCATGTTTTCCAACCGTCGTAGATCGCCCTCTACTTGATAGTCGCTTTCGACGGAATCCCGTAGCTTTGCTACGTCGGAATCGGTCAAGTCCTTGACCCGTATATCGGGACTAACCCCGGTTTTAGCGAGAATTTCCTTAGAACGGGTGAGGCCAATACCGTAGATATAGGTCAAGCCAATTTCAACTCGTTTGTCGCGTGGCAAATCCACGCCTGCTATCCGTGCCACCTTTAACTATCTCCCCCAGTGTGTGGTTTCAACCATGCAGCCTAGCTGCGGCTACTCAGTTTGCTATGTTGAGCCGCTGCTCAAACTGTTAAAAGCTTTATACAAAAACTTAAACAGAATTTAGATTCAGTTGCTTTAAGTCAATATACTCAGCACCATCCAGCTATCAAAGCGATACTCACACTGTTGCGAATATCCTGCCAGACCTTCATTACCCCTGTCGTTGCTTATGCTTAGGGTTAGAACAAATCACCATGACCCGGCCACGGCGGCGGATCACACGACACTTATCACACATCTTGCGCACAGACGCACGGACTTTCATGTCCAACTCGCACTTTACTACAGAATTGCTATGCTAGCAAACTGATGCCAACCCGTCAAATAAAAAATTGTCCTTAGGGCTATGCCCAGAGCAAAAAGAGGTCGTCCACTGGACGACCTCTTTTTGCTCTGAATTGATTAGAGAGTTGGCGAAAGCATGTGGGTCTGACCCTAGGCTCCGCGTTTGAGGGCAGATTCTACCTGCTTCAGTTCTTGCTCGACGCGAGTCTTAAGCTTCTCGGGTAGGGGGCGATTGGGGTAGCTGCTGTAGTGACCTGCGATCGCGTTTAGGGCTGTGCGCATCGTGGTAAATGAGCTGAGGTTAGCTACAGAAGTATCTCGGCGATAGCGAGAGGCAAAGTCGCTAATGACGGCCTTGGCCTCAGCTTGGGCCTCTACCTTAGCGGGGTCATCGTCAGGTAGGTTGATCGAGGTTCTGAGGCTATCTACCAGCATCAGTGTGTCTTGGCGATAGTCACCACTGAGCCTGCCGCTGACGCCTGCGCCGCACCCTGTGAGGCCAACAACGGCCACGAGTACCAAGGCCAAGAGACGAGAAATTAAAGATTTCATAGGATTCTTTGAAAGAGGTTAGGTCAAACGACAGGCCAGGGGGAATAGGCACTAAATCCCGTGCTAAAGCTGCGCTGGTGTCATTTTGGTGCTTTCATTCTATAGCGCACCGTGGTCATAGTATTCTCTGGTTGATTGAGGGCGCTCTGCCTCAGGCCGGATAGATGCGCAGCCGTCGGTTAGGTTCTTCGCCGCAGCTGAGGGATTTGAGCCGATAATGTTCGGCTAGCTCGTGCTGCATTTTGCGGATGTGGGCTGAGCGGGGCAACAGTTCAACAGGCTGGCCTTTAGGAATCACAATCTGCTCAACTGCTAGACGAGCTTCTTCTAAGGCTTCTAGCTCATCGTCACCGCCGCTGTGACTAAACAGTTCTAGATCGATCGCAGCTGGATTGTCATCCATATCCAGCAGGCGCTGGAGGGCGCGGGTGATCTGGGGAATGCTGTTGGACTTGACCAAGTGGACAGGAATTTGACGCCCCTGGGCCATGTGCTTGAGCTTGGCTTGGGCCTTAGCATGCGATCGCAGCGCTATCACTGCATCAGCGTTGTCCAAATCCTTGGTGATCACTACAGGCATGTGCAGGGTCTGAATCACCCGCTCAATCTGATAACGGCTGAGGCCATAGGGATAGAGGCGCATGGCATCTTCCCCATTAGGGCCGATGATGTCGTCATCGGGAATTGTCTCTAGCAGGTGGGCGAACATGGGGTCAGTGGTCGGTTCTTGGCTGTAGACCTTACCCAAGGGCCGAACGTTGTTGCTATTGCCTGTAGTGCGTTGGGCGATCGCGGCATTAGTCGGCGGCACCATTTGCCCTGCTGCGCGCCAGCCCATACCCGACCGCGACGGCTTGGCGACCTCTCGGCCTGAGCCCGGCAGTTCGTGGGTAATGATTACCTTCTGATTCTCATCTACAGTGCGAATTTGTAGCCCCGGCTGTCGCCCCCGCAGCAGGTTATCAATCGTGACGGTGACATCTTCATGGATGGCCCAGCGCTGCCGCTCTAGCATTTCTACGGCGATGTCAAAAGTAGGGGGAGCCTTACGCTCTAGCACGCTTTTTTGGCTGCCGCGACGGCGGGCTTCTTCATCCCCTAGAGTGACCGATTGAATGCCGCCAATCAAGTCTGAAAGCGTGGGGTTTTTAATCAGATTTTCGAGCTGGTTGCCGTGGGCGGTACCCACTAGCTGCACCCCGCGCTCAGCGATGGTGCGGGCCGCCAAGGCCTCTAGCTCGGTGCCAATCTCATCGATAACAATTACTTCAGGCATGTGGTTTTCCACCGCCTCGATCATCACCCGGTGTTGTTCTTCGGGGCGAGCTACCTGCATGCGCCGTGCCCGACCGATGGCAGGGTGAGGAATATCGCCATCGCCCGCAATTTCGTTGGAGGTGTCGATGATTACCACCCGCTTTTGCAGGTCGTCGGCCAGCACTCGAGCAATTTCACGTAGAGCTGTGGTTTTACCTACGCCGGGCCGCCCCAGCATCAGAATGGACCGACCTGTTTCCACTAGGTCTCGGATCATACCAATGGTGCCAAAAATCGCTCGCCCCACGCGGCAGGTGAGGCCAATCACTTCCCCAGAGCGATTGCGAATAGCGCTGATGCGGTGCAAGGTCTTCTCAATGCCAGCTCGGTTATCGCCGCCAAAGATGCCCACTCGCTTAATGCAATGGTCTAGGTCGGCATGGGTAACGGGCTCTTCAGACAGATACTCAACGCTGCCAAAAAACCTTGCTTCGGGCAAGCGACCCAGGTCTAAAACGACCTCAATCAGGCTCTGGCGTTGGGGGTGGTGCAGAAGCTGAGCGCGGATAGACGGGGGCAGAATGCTGAGAATTTGCTCTAGGTCATCAATGGGCATGTCTTGGGCAGGGGCAGACTGGTTTTGGGCTGTCCCTTCAGATTCAGTGGGTAAGAAGTCCACGGCAGGGTTATTAATGGCAGAAATGTTGTTGGCGGGGGCGTTGCTGCTCGATCCGTCACTCATCGAGCGATCGTCGCTATAGCTAACCATAACGTGTTGGTAAAAAATGTCTGTGGGATTTGAGTGGGCCTACCAGCTGCCGGGCCAGGGCTAGACTTTGGCCCAAGACACTACTGTCTAGCTGCTGCCAAGGGGCAACGATTGGTTTGGAAAGGCCGTCACTGGCTGAAGTGCTTTGACCGATGGCGGACTGGTCAAGGGAGTCATTCCCCAGCCAGGGTTGAAGCTCTTGGTCAAGGGCGTCAAGCAGCGGCAATACTTGCGATCGCCCGTAGCTACCGTAGGCAATGCCCGAAATAGTTTTGGGGGCTAAGGCTATATCACTATCGACCATCCCAACCTGCTGGGAAGAAGGCCAGGCATTGGGTTGAGACGCATCAGGCTGAAGTAGAAATGCTGTATTGACCAAACCGAGATTGAGCAACTTATTTACAGTGTAGCCATTGGTACCGCCAGCGGGTTGCACATAGCCCGGCAGCCCTGCGTCAAGAATCTTTTGGGCCAGGCGAATAGCGGCGTGGGTTGTGCCTTTACCCAGGTCACCGCTCATGGGTCGACCATCCGTTTGCCAGATCAGGGGCACCTCTAACGGCGCCATCAGGTTATAGAGATGCAATAGATACGGCACCACTTGGTCGTGGTCTGGACAACTAATGGAGACTAGCTTAAGGTGGGGTCGCCAAGCCTGCAGCCGCTGCCAGAGCTGCGCGAACTGAGCGTGATGCCCAGTTTGGGTGTGAATTTCTACGGCGTCAATTTGGGCCAGTTGCTCACTAGAGAAGGTTTCTGGCCGGGCCAGATAAGATTGGGCTTCAATATTGCCAACTGGGCAAACGGTGATGCAGCGACCGCAGCCGTAGCAGAGGTCCGCAGCCACTCCCCCTTGAGTAGGGGCCTGAAACTGAATGGCGGCAGTGGGACAGATGAGTTCGCAGGGGCGATCGCACTCGGGTGGGCAGTGCGCCGCATTGAAGTGAGCCTTGCGAAAATGGGGGTCTTCACTGTCATTAAGGCTCACCATTAACCAGGGCAATCCCGGAATCAGATGGTTGTAATTCTCTGAAGATGCTTCGCCGTTGTCCAAATGCTTTGCCAAGCGCACAGCATCCGCCAACCCCTGGCGGGCAGCGGCCACCACTGCTCCATCGGCGGCGACGTCGATGCAATCTACTCCCGCTAAGGCATATAGCATCACTAACCGCCGCACCGTCGGCATGTCCTGGTAGCTGGCACCGCAAATTAGCTTTACCCACTGCCCCAACTGTAGCGATCGGTGGGGAAACGGCAGGGGGCTTTCTGAGTAAAGAGACCCCAATACAGCTCCAGAGGCGGTTTCAATGTCCATGGGGGCGTAGATTTTAGCGGGGGTAACCCAGCTCTTTGAGGGCCAGCCTCGGAGTTTAGACTGGCCTCGGGTCTATATCAGATTGGCCAAGGGCTCCCAGCTAAAGGAGCGATCGCCCCCCATTTCTACTACCACCTTTACCCGGGGCTCAAGGGTTGGCAGGCTAACCAAATAGGCCAACTCTTGGCGCGATAAAATATGTCCCTCAATCAGCCATAGCACCATGCCCTTAGCCTTAGCCGACATGGTGTCTAGACGATAGGTGAGTATAGGGGGAACAAAATAGGTATAGCCTACCGCCGGACCGCTGCCCAAGGTTTTCTTACCCAAGTGGGGCGGGCGCACCCCATGAATAGCGGTGAGATAAGACGACACATCCCCTAAGCCACGGGCAGTGATGTTCATCGTTTCGTAACCGGTGGCCTTCAACCGGCGCTCGTAGCGACCTTCAAACCCTCCCTCTAGGGGCATACGCACGGCGATCGCACCGTTGCTCTCCAGATCCTTGATAAAGGGCTTACCCGTTGTCAGCAGCGCCATAATTAACCCTCGGCCGTTGGCTATCTATCAGGTGTCATTGTACTGTGTTCAAGCGGAGAGTAAACCCAGCCAGCTAGAGCGTTTGTCTTGCCCACCATCTGCGTGCGGGTGTGACAGCAGCAAATTTTCAATCTTTCTGAGAATGGGTGTAGACATCTGCTGACAAGAGCTGTAGTATGGTAAATCGCCGACAAAAAAGGATACTGAGTAGTCCAGCGGGTTACCCAAGTCCTGGCATTTGACTGTTCTGATGCCCTAGCACCAAGGTGTTTGCGGTTCTGGCTCTAAGGCCAGCTGTAGTCAGAGTTAAGTCAAGCTTTCTTTTGAATAGTGACCGGCTTAGGCTGGCAGCGCTTACCCCGGTGAGCTTTTTGGTCTGGGGTGTTCAAAAGTCGATGTCGTTGATGCGCAAAGCTCTCCTTTTGGGGAGTCCTGCGCATTTCGTAATGTGTTAGTAGGGAGACAGGACTGTGGCAGTCGGTATTCTCGGCAAAAAGCTGGGCATGACCCAAGTATTCGATGAGGCAGGCAATGCTATCCCCGTCACGGTGGTGCAGGCCGGTCCTTGTGTTGTTACTCAGATTAAAACCTCAGATACCGATGGCTATGCAGCTATCCAGCTAGGGTTTGACGAAGTGACCGAAAAGAAGCTTAACAAACCTGAGCTGGGTCATCTGGCCCGTTCTGGCAGCGCTCCTTTGCGTCACTTAAAGGAATATCGGGTTGATGCTGCCGATGGTTTTGAGTTGGGGCAGGCTGTAACCGCTGAAACCTTTAGCGAAGGCCAGCTGGTGGATGTCACCGGCAAGAGCATGGGTCGTGGCTTTGCGGGCTATCAAAAGCGCCACAACTTCCGTCGTGGCCCCATGGCCCACGGTTCTAAGAACCACCGCGCTCCGGGCTCTACCGGTGCTGGTACGACACCTGGACGAGTTTACCCTGGTAAGCGCATGGCTGGTCAGATGGGCAACACCCGAGTGACTATTCGCAAGCTAGAAGTGGTGCGGGTAGATAACGACCGCAACCTTCTATTGATCAAGGGTGCTATTCCTGGTAAGCCCGGTGGGTTGCTAAGTATTGCTCCAGCCCAATGGGTTAAGGCTTAGTTTTTCAGGGTTACAGTGAGCGGTTTAAATCTTTGACTTTCGGGCATCCAAAGCTTTTTAAGAGATAGGTTCAGACAATGGTTGAGTGCGTCGTAAAAAACTGGGAGGGCCAAGAGGCGGGTACAGCATCCCTAGATCTTCAGGTTGCTAAAGAAGAATCTGCCTCTCACATTGTTCACCGCGCTCTAGTGCGTCAGATGAACAACGCCCGTCAAGGCACGGTTTCTACTAAGACCCGTGCTGAAGTCAGAGGTGGTGGCCGCAAGCCCTGGCGTCAAAAAGGTACCGGCCGAGCCCGAGCTGGTTCTAATCGTTCTCCTCTCTGGCGTGGCGGTGGTGTCATCTTTGGCCCCAAGCCTCGCGACTACAGCGTCAAGATGAACCGCAAAGAGCGGCGTCTGGCCCTGCGCACTGCCCTCCAGGGTCGAATTGATGATTTGGTTGTGGTTGAAGGGTTTGAGGATAAGTTTTCTCGGCCCAAAACCCGTGAGCTGCTCGATGCGATCGCTCGATGGGGCATTGATCCTAACGCCAAGATCCTGTTAGTCATTCCCGAGCGGCAAGAGTTGGTCTATCTCTCAGCTCGTAATCTTGAGAACGTCAAGCTCATTACTGCAGTCAATCTCAACATCCACGATCTGTTAAATGCCGACCATCTTGTTATTACATCCCCTGCCCTAGAGGCTATTCAGGAGGTTTACAGTGATTAATGCCGCCAATACTCCGTCTTTGGCTGATCTCATCCGTCGGCCCCTGATCACCGAGAAGGCTACCCTTCTGCTGGAAAACAATCAATACGTCTTCGAAGTTGACCCTCGCGCCAGCAAGCTGCAGATCAAGGCCGCGATCGAAGAATTGTTTGAAGTCAGGGTTGTATCGGTCAATACCTACAACCCTCCTAAGAAAAAGCGCCGAATGGGGCGTTTTGCTGGGCATCGACCCCACTACAAGCGTTCGGTGGTCACCCTGGCTCCTGGAAACTCCATTCCTCTCTTCCCTGACCTCTAGAATTCAGGGTTTCACTGTTCCAACCTTTAGCCGTGTAGCCAGCAAGTACTCCCATGGGCATCCGTTCCTATCGACCTTATACCCCTGGTACTCGTGAGCGAACCGTTTCCGAGTTTGCCGAGATTACCCGCAGCGAGCCTGAAAAGTCCTTAACTCGCTCCACCCACCGTCCCAAGGGACGTAACAACCGGGGGGTAATTACCTGTCGCCACCGGGGCGGCGGCCACAAGCGTTTATATCGCGTGATCGACTTTCACCGCAACAAACTCGGCATAACTGCCAAGGTCGCATCCATCGAATACGACCCTAACCGCAATGCGCGTATTTCCCTGCTTCATTACGAAGATGGAGAAAAGCGGTATATTCTCTGTCCTGCAGGGTTAGCGGTAGGTTCAACAGTAGTTGCTGGCCCCGATGCGCCTCTTGAAGTTGGTAATGCTTTACCGCTGTACAAGATTCCGCTTGGTACAACGGTGCACAACGTCGAAATGCAGGTCGGAAAGGGCGGGCAAATGGTGCGCTCTGCCGGTACTGGTGCCCAGGTTGTGGCCAAGGAAGGTGACTATGTCACCCTAAAACTGCCTTCTACGGAAGTTCGTATGGTGCGCCGCGAGTGCTACGCCACCATTGGCCAAGTCGGCAATGCTGACATCCGTAACGTTAGCCTTGGTAAAGCTGGCCGTAAACGCTGGCTGGGCCGTCGTCCTGAGGTGCGCGGTAGCGTGATGAACCCGGTCGATCACCCCCATGGTGGTGGTGAGGGGCGGGCTCCCATTGGCCGCTCTGGTCCGGTAACTCCCTGGGGTAAGCCGGCTTTAGGTTACAAAACTCGCAAGAAGAACAAGGATAGCGACAAGTACGTTGTGCGTCGTCGCCGTCGCGTATCGAAGCGGGGTCGTGGCGGTCGTAACGCTTAGTTAGTAATTCGTCGGCTGTTTCTTGATTGTTGTTAGGGCTGAAGCATCATGTCTCGCTCATTAAAAAAAGGGCCGTTTGTGGCCGACCACCTTCTCTCTAAAATCGAAGCCCTGAACACCAAGGGTGACAAGCAGGTCATTAAAACCTGGTCACGGGCATCGACGATCTTGCCTCAGATGATCGGTCACACAATTGCGGTGCACAATGGCCGCCAGCACGTGCCGGTCTACGTTACTGAGCAGATGGTGGGCCATAAGCTGGGTGAATTTGCCCCCACGCGAACCTTTCGCGGCCACGCTAAGACCGATAAAAAAGCTCGTCGTTAGGTATTAGGTAGAGGAACTGGAGAAATGGCTGTGGATACCTCAGAGCAGGTTAAGGCGGTAGCCCGCTATGTACGCATGTCACCCCGTAAGGTGCGTCGAGTGCTTGACCAAATTCGTGGTAAGAGTTACCGGGATGCGCTAATCATCCTAGAGTTCATGCCTTACAAAGCGTGCGAACCCATTATCAAAGTGTTGCGTTCTGCTGTAGCTAACGCTGAGCACAACAACGGTCTTGACCCGGCGGGTTTGATGGTAAGCGAGGCGTTTGCTGATGCGGGGCCAGCTCTGAAGCGATTTCGCCCTCGAGCCCAGGGTCGGGCTTACCAAATTCGCAAGCCGACTTGTCACATTACTATTGCCGTGGCTCCGGCTGCCGAGTAGCTTTCGTACTGCTTCCATCGTCCAAACACCAGTTGTTCAAAAACCATTTTCCAGAGGGTTAGTTCGTGGGACACAAGATTCATCCAACCGGGTTTCGCCTTGGCATAGTTCAAGAGCACCGCTCTCGCTGGTTTGCGGAGGGCACTCGCTACCCTGATTTGCTTCAGGAAGACTATCGCATTCGCGAGTACGTTCAAAAGACTTTGAACAATGCCGGCATTGCCGATATTCGTATTGAGCGCAAGGCTGACCAAATTGATCTTGAGTTGCGAACGGCTCGCCCTGGCGTTGTTGTCGGTCGTGGTGGAGCGGGTATTGAGTCCCTGAGAATGGGTGTGCAAAAGCTACTTAAGGACTCCAACCGTCAAATTCGCGTCAACGTGGTGGAAGTGAACCGCGTGGATGCGGATGCTGCCCTGGTGGCTGAATACATTATTCAGCAGCTAGAGCGTCGGGTCTCTTTCCGTCGGGTGGTGCGCCAGGCTATTCAACGTGCTCAGCGTGCTGGGGTGGAAGGTATCAAAATTCAGGTGAGCGGCCGTTTGAACGGTGCAGAAATTGCCCGGACTGAGTGGACTCGGGAAGGTCGGGTACCTCTCCACACTCTGCGAGCTGATGTTGACTACGCCTACACCACTGCGCAAACGACCTATGGCATTTTGGGTGTGAAGGTTTGGATCTTTAAGGGCGAGATTATTCCTGGCCAAGAGGAAGCTCCGACTGCTGCTCCCAATGCTCAACCCCGCCGTCGTCAGCCCCGTCGTCGCCAGCAGTTTGAAGACCGCTCTAACGAAGATTAGGCTATCCTCGTGTTTCTTTGATTGATTTTACCTGTGACTTCAAGAGTGCCGATCCATGCTAAGTCCAAAACGAACTAAATTTCGCAAGCAGCACCGCGGGCGTATGCGCGGCATGGCTCAGCGGGGCAGCGACATCAACTTTGGTGATTTTGCCCTTCAAGCAACCGAGCCCTGCTGGCTAACTGCTCGTCAGATTGAGGCAGCCCGTCGAGCCATGACCCGCTATGTACGGCGAGGCGGCAAAATCTGGATTCGCGTCTTTCCTGACAAGCCTGTGACTATGCGTCCCGCAGAAACCCGAATGGGTTCTGGTAAGGGTAATCCTGAGTTTTGGGTAGCTGTGGTGAAACCCGGTCGGATCGTTTTTGAGATTGCTGGGGTGCCTGAAGCCACTGCGCGGGAAGCAATGCGGCTAGCCGCTTTCAAGCTGCCGTTTAAGACTAAGTTCATCGCCCGCGAAAGCAAGGAGGCGTAGGCCAATGGCATTAACCAAGATTCAAGAGGCGCGCAGCCTGAGCGATGAAGAACTGCTAACTGCGATTGCTGAAACCAAGCGCGAGCTATTTCAACTGCGGTTTCAGAAAGCTACTCGCCAACTCGACAAGCAGGTGCATCAGTTTAAGCATCTCCGTCATCGTCTGTCTCAGCTTATGACGGTTCAGCGGGAGCGCCAGCTAATTGCCCTAGAGGCAGAGCCAGAGGCCCAAGCCACTGCCGTGGCAGCAGCCGCAACAGAATCGGTACCAGCATAGGGAATAGGTGAATTAGATGGCGGTTAAAGAACGAGTGGGAATGGTCGTTAGCAACAAGATGGATAAAACCGTCGTGGTTGCTGTGGAAAGTCGCACCTCCCATCCTAAGTACGGCAAGATTGTGGTGCGAACAAAGCGCTATAAGGCCCATGACGAAGAGAATACGTGCGAGGAAGGAGATCAGGTGCGAATTCTTGAAACTCGTCCCCTGAGCCGAACCAAGCGTTGGATGGTAGCTGACATTGTTAATCGTGCGGCAGACGCATAGGGGGGAATTGTGATTCAGCAGGAATCGTACTTAAATGTGGCCGATAACAGCGGTGCCCGGAAGCTCATGTGCATTCGTGTGCTGGGTGGTAATCGCCGCTATGCCGGAGTGGGCGATGTAATCATTGCTGTGGTCAAAGATGCGCTGCCAAACATGGCTGTGAAAAAGTCGGATGTAGTCCGGGCTGTAGTGGTTCGTACTAAGAAGGGCTTGCGTCGTAGCAGTGGTATGAGTATTCGTTTTGACGACAACGCTGCCGTGATTATCAACCAAGACGGCAATCCCAAAGGCACTCGCGTATTTGGGCCAGTAGCCCGTGAGCTGCGCGACAAAAACTTTACCAAGATTGTGTCGCTGGCACCGGAGGTTCTCTAATGGCAACAACAGCAAAGCAGGCCGTGCGCCATAAGGTGCATGTGCGGAAAGGCGATACTGTTCAGGTAATTGCTGGACGCGATCGTGGCAAGGTGGGTGAAGTGCTTACCGTTATTCCTAAAACCAGTCAGGTGTTGGTGCAGGGCGTAAATATCCGTACCAAACACGTTAAACCTCAGCAAGAGGGCGAATCGGGCCAGATCGTGACCCAGGAAGCCCCCATCCACAGCTCTAACGTCATGCTTTACTCCGAGAAAGAGAAGGTGGCCAGTCGAGTTGCTTACACCTTTACCGACGACGGTCGCAAGGTGCGGATGCTGAAAAAGACCGGTGAAATCATTGATTAAGGCTCTTAGTCTTACGCTCATCCTCTAGTCCTGACCAAGCCCAGGAAAGCGATAGAAACGACCCATGACCGACCAGTTAAAGACCATATATAAAGACACCGTTGTACCTAAACTGATGGAACAGTTTAAGTACGACAACATTCACCAAGTCCCCAAGGTGGTCAAGGTGACCGTCAACCGTGGCCTGGGTGAAGCGTCTCAGAATGCCAAAGCGCTGGAGTCCTCTCTGAGCGAACTGGCTTTAATCACCGGTCAGCGTCCGGTGGTAACCCGCGCCAAAAAGGCGATCGCAGGGTTCAAAATTCGTCAAGGCATGCCCGTAGGGATTATGGTCACCCTGCGCTCTGACCGCATGTACGCCTTTCTAAATCGCCTTATCAACCTGACCCTGCCCCGCATTCGCGACTTTCGCGGCATTAGCCCCAAGAGCTTCGATGGACGTGGCAACTACACTCTGGGTTTGCGAGAGCAGTTGATCTTTCCTGAAATTGACTACGACAGCATCGATCAAATTCGCGGTATGGATATCACCATTGTGACTACCGCCAGCACCGATGAAGAAGGCCGAGCGCTACTCAAGGAATTGGGTATGCCGTTCCGTGACAACTAACACAGGTTTATACGCGTACTAGAACTATGGCTGCTAACGACACAATTGCGGATATGTTGACTCGCATCAGAAATGCGAATCTGGCGCGGCACCAAACTGTAGGTATTCCTTCTACCCGGATGACCCGGAGTATTGCAAAGGTGCTCAAGGAAGAAGGGTTTATCACGGACTACTCGGAAACTACTGTCGAAGAGCGTCCTCAATTAGTGGTCGCCCTCAAGTACAAGGGCAAGACTCGTCAGCCCATCATTCGCAACCTTACTCGCGTTAGCAAGCCCGGTTTGCGCGTGTATTCCAACCGAAAAGAGCTACCTCGGGTGCTGGGGGGCATTGGCATTGCGATTGTTTCCACCTCTAGCGGAATCATGACTGACCGCGATGCCCGTCGCCAGGGTATTGGTGGCGAAGTGCTTTGTTATGTCTGGTAGGTAGCTAAATAGCGATGTTGTTAGCTGACGGCTAGTCATCAAGGGCGTTATCGAGTGCTAAGGATTTAGGAGTTTTGCATCATGTCACGTATTGGCAAACGGCCAATCCCAGTCCCGGCTAAAGTGTCAATTGTAATTGACGGTCAGGACATTCAGGTTAAAGGGCCTAAGGGCGAGTTGTCTCGTACCCTGCCCAGCGGAGTAATGGTGGTTCAGGATGGGGAAACCGTTCTGGTCAACCGCAAAGATGATTCTCGTCTGGCCCGCGAGCGCCACGGTCTCTGCCGCACCCTAGTGGCTAATATGGTTGAGGGAGTTTCGAACGGCTACCAAAAGCGCCTAGAAATCCAGGGTATTGGTTATCGGGCACAGGTGCAGGGTCGTAACTTGAACCTCAGCCTAGGGTACAGCCACCCTGTTATATTTGAACCCCCTGCCGGTATTGAGTTCGTAGTCGAAAACAACACCAATGTCATCATCAGCGGTATCGACAAAGAATTAGTTGGTAACATTGCCGCTAGCATTCGGGCGAGCCGACCCCCGGAACCCTACAAGGGTAAAGGTGTGCGCTATGCCGGTGAGCAGGTCAGACGTAAGGCCGGTAAGTCAGGGAAGAAATAAGTCATGAAAGCAAGTCGTAAAGAATTAACCCGTCGCCGTCACGTCCGCATTCGCCGCCGCGTGTTTGGCACCTCTGAACGGCCTCGGTTAGCCGTGTTTCGTTCAAACCAGCATATTTATGCCCAGATTATTGACGATACGGCTCACCATACCCTAGTGGCTGCATCAACAGTTGAGCCTGACGTTTTGAAGGATGAGTCAGGAGCTACTCAGGACTCAGCTGCTGTAGTCGGCAAATTGTTGGCTGAGCGCGCGCTAGAGGCTGGCATTACTCAAGTTGTCTTTGACCGAGGCGGTAAGTTATATCACGGGCGAGTAGCGGCTCTGGCTCAGGCCGCCCGTGAAGCAGGCTTGAGCCTTTAGGCCGAGCGTGATTGTCGGATGAAAAGCACCTAATTTTGCTTGATGTAAACAAGGCTGGGGAAAGGTATGGCAAACCGTCGCAAAGAAGCGCGTACTAAAGAAAAGAAGACCGATTGGCAGGAGCGCGTCGTTCAAATTCGTCGTGTGACTAAGGTGGTAAAGGGAGGTAAAAAACTTAGCTTCCGTGCCATTGTGGTTGTCGGCAATGAGAAAGGCCAGGTCGGCGTTGGCGTTGGTAAGGCCGGTGACGTCATTGGCGCTGTTAAGAAAGGCGTAGCCGATGGCAAAAAGCATTTGGTAGATGTGCCTCTAACTCGTTCTTATTCCATTCCCCATCCCTCTAACGGGATTGGCGGTGGTGCTAAGGTATTTATGCGCCCTGCTGCCCCTGGTACTGGGGTAATCGCTGGTGGTGCTGTACGCACGGTGCTCGAACTGGCTGGGGTGCGGAATGTCCTAGCTAAGCAGTTAGGTTCTAACAACCCCCTCAACAATGCTCGGGCTGCCGCAGATGCCCTAGCTTCACTGCGCACTTTTGCTGACGTAGCTGAAGAGCGGGATATCCCGGTTGAAAGCCTCTACATTTAATTCATTTCGGTATCGCTGTTTTTATTTTCCTCAGCCATGAGAATCAACGACGCACAACCACAAGTCGGCTCTAAGCGCCGCCGTCGCCGCGTCGGTCGCGGTATTTCTGCCGGCCAGGGCGCGAGCTGTGGCTTTGGCATGCGAGGTCAAAAGTCTCGTTCGGGTAGCGGTACTCGACCCGGCTTTGAGGGTGGCCAAATGCCCCTCTATCGGCGCATTCCTAAGCTCAAGCACTTTCCTCTGGTCAATCAGAAAGAGTACACCATTATCAACGTTAAAGGGCTAGCTGATCTGGCCGCAGGAACTGACGTATCGCTTGAGTCGCTGCTCGAAGCAGGCATATTGACCACCAATGACGGTCCTTTGAAGGTGCTGGGCCATGGTGAAGTCAGTGTGGCCCTGAATGTCAAAGCGGCGGCGTTTACTCAGTCTGCTAAAGAGAAAATTGAGCAAGCTGGCGGTACATGGGAAGTCGTCGCATAGCAAGATGACTCGCTCATCCCTTAGACTAGATCTAGGGACTGTAACCATAGATTCTGTGGTTATTTACTACCGTCAATGTATTGCTAAATGTAGGCCTGAGGTACTGTTGCATGGTCGTAAGTCGGGGTAAAAATCCAAGCGCGCAGGAAACATTTATGCAAATGGCTCAGGCTGCTGGCCTGCGCAGTCGTTTGCTGGTGACCCTAGGGCTGCTGGTACTAGTTAGATTAGGGATTTTTATTCCGGTACCGGGTATTGATCGCCAAGCTTTTGCTGCATCCATTCAATCGGGCAGTCTAGCTGGCTTTGTAGGCTTTTTAGATATCTTTGTGGGGGGCGGTCTGTCCGCCCTGGGTATCTTTGCCTTAGGGATTTTGCCCTTTATCAACGCTTCGATCATTATGCAGCTGCTGACGGCGGCTCTGCCTCAGTTAGAAGATCTGCAAAAGAATGAAGGGGAGGCTGGACGGCGCAAGATTTCCCAAATTACTCGCTATGTAGCCTTAGGCTGGGCAATTTTGCAGAGTACGTTGCTGTCGTCCTTCTTGCTGTATCAGTTTGCAGAAGTCCCCGGCCCTGCGTTTGTGGCCCAGACGGTGATTGCTCTGACGGCTGGCTCGATGTTTGTGATGTGGGTGGGTGAGTTAATCACCGAGCGTGGTATTGGTAACGGTGCTTCGCTGCTGATTTTCTTGAACATTGTGTCTACTCTCCCTCGATCTTTAGGGCAGACTATTGAGTTGGCACAGAGCGGCGATCGCGGCCTGGTGGGCGGCATTATTATTTTGATGCTTGCCTTTCTGGCGATGATTGTAGGAATTGTCTTTGTGCAGGAGGGAACTCGCCGCATTCCCATTATTTCTGCTCGTCGCCAAGTGGGCCGCAAGCTCTATTTAGAGCAAAGCAATTATCTGCCTCTGCGCCTCAACCAAGGCGGCGTTATGCCAATTATTTTTGCCTCTGCGGTGCTGGTGCTGCCGATTTCGTTGACCCAGTACATCACCAACCCTGGATTCAGTCAGTTTGTGAATAACTACCTGAATCCAACTTCTCTGTTCTATGTTTCGCTTTACCTGGTTCTGATTCTCTTCTTTAGCTATTTCTATTCGTCTTTGGTGATGAATCCAGACGATGTATCTCGCAACTTGAAGAAGATGGGGGCTAGCATTCCCGGCATTCGTCCGGGCAAAGCGACCACTGAGTACATTAGCCGTATTTTGAACCGGTTGACTTTCCTGGGCGCTGTTTTTCTGGGTATGGTTGCGGTTGTCCCCAGTGCTGTGGAGAGTTTGACTCGAGTGCAAACCTTTAGGGGCTTTGGAGCTACTTCTCTACTGATTCTGGTAGGTGTTGCAATTGACACTGCTAAGCAGATTCAGACCTACGTAATCTCCCAACGCTACGAAGGGATGGTGAAGCAGTAGTGACTCGACTTATTTTTCTGGGTCCGCCGGGGGCGGGCAAGGGCACCCAGGCTTTGCTGCTTGCTAAGGACTGCGAGGTTCCTCACATTTCTACTGGGGATATTCTACGGTCGGCGGTGGCGGTGGGTAGTGAGCTAGGCCAAAAAGCAGAGCAGTATATGAGTGCCGGTGAACTGGTGCCTGACGAGCTGATCTTGAACTTAATCCAGGAGCGGTTGGGGCAGGACGATACCCAAGCAGGTTGGCTGCTGGACGGTTTTCCTCGCAATGTGCCCCAGGCTGAATTTTTGCAGAAGCTGCTGGAGCAGATTGAACAGCCTGTTGACTTTGTGGTGAACCTGGATGTTGAGGACGACGTGATTGTTGCCCGCCTGCTGCAGCGGGGGCGTGACGACGATGAAGAGTCGGTGATTCTCAATCGGCTTCAGGTATACCGTGAGCAGACGGAACCGCTAATTGACTTTTATCGAAGCCGCCAGCAGTTGGTGTCGGTGGATGGTAATCAAACTATGGACGTAGTTCATGCTGACCTAAAGCGCCTAGTGATCGAGTAGTTACTGGGGTTATGCTAGAGTTCAGCCTGTTGATTGTGTACTGAGGGAGAGTTCAGCTTGTCTAAGCAAGACCTAATTGAAATGGAGGGTACCATTACTGAATCGTTGCCGAACGCGATGTTTCGGGTTGATTTGGATAATGGGTTTAACGTATTAGCCCACATTTCTGGGAAGATTCGTCGTAATTACATCAAGATTTTGCCAGGCGATCGCGTCAAGGTAGAGCTTACCCCCTACGACCTTACCAAGGGTCGCATTACCTATCGTCTCCGCAAGAAGTAGCCTGATCAAGCCAAGATGGGTGTCAATAGTTTGTTGGCCCCTGTGCGGAAGATGTCTGCACAGGGAAGTTTTGTTTGGGCTTCGACCGACTGAATGGCCTCCTCGGCAGCTGCTGCGGTTAGGTGACCAGTGTTGAGGGCGATCGCGACTACCTTCGCCGGGTAAAACGCCCCTGCTGCCGTCGTTACCTGTTCATACAGTGCTATTACGCTGGGCAGGTCGGGGATTTTGACGGTGGGGAAATTCTGAATATGGGTTTGCCCAGCTCGGTGTACTAGTACCAGATGGGTGGGTTGGGTACCCCGCAGCAGAGGCAGCGTAGCGGTCGAGGCCGGGTTAAGTAGCGATCCCTGACCTTCCACAAAGACGAAGTCGTGATAAGGGCCATGGTGCATGAGCTGCTGTTCGACGGCTCCTGACGCGTAATCAACCCGGATAGCATCTAGCGGCACGCCGTCATCCCCCAACATGAGGTTGGTTTGACCCGTGGCAATTACCTTAGATCGCAATCCTCGCTGGAGGCAGGCGCGGTGCAACTCTAAAGTTGCCGACATTTTGCCCACAGACATATCGGTACCTACGGTCAGAATGCGCTTGCAGTTTAGCTGACTGGCTTGCCCGCTCCCCACAGTCAGGCCTTCCGGTTCCTGGCGTACGTCCCAAATCCACTGGTAGTCTCTTATCCAGGGCTGGAGTGCCGGGTGTTTGGCCATTGGGGTATGGAGGCCGTTGACGATACTCAGCCCTGCCTTGACCGCCTGCTCAATTTCTTGAAACCAGGCATCGGGCAGCTTGCCACCGGAGGGAGCGATGCCGATCGCTAGCACATCTGGGGTGTAAGTCAGGGCCTTGGTGAGCGATTCAACCACGGGGATCGGCTTGTCGATACCAGTGAGGTCATGGAGCGATCGCCCCGCCGCCTGGTAATCAATTACTGCCACAATCCGCGATTGGCTAAAGCGCAGCAGGGCCTGGCCCGTCTTACCCATGGTGCTCTGGGTGCCCTCGTGCATAAGTAGGGCAATGCGACTATCGGGCGTGAGGTGCATAGCTAAGTCCAAGTCCAGGATGGGTGGAGGGGAGTAGGTGTCCGTCAGCTAGGGTAAGGCCACTGAAGGGGTCGTCCAGTAGATTTAGGTGGCTATCGAGGTCGAGATAGTCGGCTAAGGGTGAGAGCTGAGCCATGGCCCCATTCGCCAGGCTGCTGTCTGAATAGCAGCCAAACATGACCTGAAGGCCGCAGGCCCGCGCAGTGTGAATTATCCGCAGGGCCTCGGTCAGTCCTCCGGCTTTCATCAACTTAATGTTAATGCCATCGACTAAATCTGCTAGGCGAGGAATATCCGAACTGTTGAAGCAGCTCTCATCTACAAAAATTGGCAGTGGCGAGTCCTGCTTGAGCTTGGCTAAATCGGCATCCTGGCTTACGGGTAGGGGTTGCTCTAGATGAGTGACGCGGCGATCGCTCAGCCAATCCGCCATTTGCCTGGCTTCCTCTAGTTTCCAGCCGCCGTTGGCATCGACGCTAAGGCTGACGGTGGTGGGGATATGGTCATAGATGGCTTGAAACATAGCTTGGTCAGCTTCAATTCCGTGGGGACTACCAAGCTTCACCTTAAGGGCGCGGGCGGAGGTTTGCTGTAGCCAATCCTGCGATCGCTGCTGCGCGGCCTCGGGTGATGAAATGCCAACGGTAACTGACGTCGGCTGAATGCGCCCTAAATCTAGTCCCAGCAGCCGCCAAATGGGCTGCCCGACTAACTTACCGCACCAGTCCCACAGCGCTACGTCGAGTGCGGCGCGGGTAGCCGAGTGGAGAGATAACGCAGCAATAACGGCCTCAATGGCCTGGCGTTCTAACGGATGGTAAGGCGATACGGCCGTCTGCAAGCGAACAATGTCTGCTTGCAAGGTGTCCAACGTTTGTCGGTGAGTGCCGATGGAAAAAGGAGCCGCTTCCCCCCAGCCTTCTATGCCCTCAGCGCTGAGCTTGAGCCAGAGATTGGTCGATTGGGCCGTGGTGCCGCGACTGATAGTGAGCGGTACACGTTTGTGAACAGTAAACGGCTGACAGGTAATTTCCATACAGGTGGTAGCTAGCTTGGGGGCGGTACTTGACAGCACCGTAGGTCAACGCTGAAGCAGCGCAATTGGCTTACGGAGCTGCCCTCAGTTCAGCAGTTATGCCGCTGATGGTTGGGCTGGCTGAGTTTTGATGCCATGCTACTGCATCCAACTTGCAGAGGGCTGCGTACCGGGTATGAGTCTTCACCAAAGAGACTTTTAGCCGTTTGTTAAATGGAATGAAGCGTTATGTTGAGAGAACGAAAGCATCTGCGCAATAGCTTAATTGCCCTAGCGACCTGTCTGTTTGTAACAGTACTGTACTCCCCTATGCTGGGCCGGGTGATGGCTCAGTCGCCGCTGGTAACCCCCGCGACTGTGGCAACAACTTCCTGGTCTGGCGCCCCCAGTGACACCTTTGCCCTAGGAGAACAGATTGATGCAAACCTCGCGGCGGCAACGGCTCCCCTGCTCGCTCAGGGCTTGAATGAGCCCATCGTTACCTATATAGCCATGCTCAGCGGTCAGAATGTTGTACCCAAAGCGGCTAAAACCGATTCTCGTGGAGTGGTTGGGGCTGCCTTATCTGGCAATCGCTTGGTGGTGCGCGGCAGCTTTCGGGAGCTGAGCAGTGTCCCGCGCGACTATGCCACCGATCCGCTCGATCCGCCCAACCCCAGCATTACCTCGGCATTTCACGTCCACCGAGGTAGCTCTAGCGAAAACGGGCCATTTCAGTACGCTCTAAATGTCACCATGAATGCCAACGGCCGCGGGGGCAGCGCCATGGGCGACTACACCCTCACGCCTGAACAGCTTCAGGCGCTGCAAAACGGCATGCTGTATATCGATTTCCACACTACTCGCTACCGGGCTGGCGAACTGCGGGGCATTTTAATGCCTGCCTAGGCAAACGTCAGGCGCTCTATTCCTGTTGAGTTGTGGCTGGGCATCAGCCACAACTCAACAGGACAGCAGCAGACCCAAATCATGGCATTGTAATAGAACAACGACTGCGGTACGATGCGCCCTCCAGCCGCGATGCCGGGTCTAGTTCTGAGCATCCTGTGGATATGGATTTTGATCGATTGACCTTGCCTGAAGCTGGAGTGCCCACGGATGCAGACCTTTGGTTAGCTTTAAAGTCGGGGCAAACTAACGCCCTTGGCCCTGTGTACGATCGCCACGGTGGATTGGTCTACGGCATTGCTCTCAAGGTGCTAGGCCACACCCAGGAAGCCGAAGACCTGACCCAAGATATTTTTGTCAAGCTACAGTCAACGGCCTATGATCCCCAGCGAGGCTCGTTGCGCACGTTCTTGGCCATACTGACGCGATCGCGCGCCATTGATCGCCTGCGATCGCGTCAAGTGGCTCGGGCTGCGGTGGAACGCCTTCAGTCTATCCAGACAATGCCCTTAGCCCATACACCAGATGAAGCTCTAGTCCGGACCGAGCGTGCCCAAGATATCCAGACTGCTCTGGCCGAACTCTCTGAGAGTCAGCAAAAGATTTTGCGCCTAGCCTACTACGAAGGGCTATCCCAGTCGACCATTGCCGAACAGCTCGATACCCCCTTGGGCACTGTCAAAACTCATTCTCGTCGAGGTCTGCTGAGGCTACGACAAATTCTCCAAGAGCGTTGGGGTAACTAGCACCATGACTGGGTCGATTTCATCAGAACAATTGCAGCATCTGCTGGCGGGCTATGTCCTCTACGACCTTAGCCCCGAAGAGTCAGCTACCCTGGCAGATCTGCTGGCAGCCAACCCCAATCTACAGCAGGATATCGACCAGCTTCAGCAGGCACTGGAGATAGCCTACGACGGTGATCCTGTCAGCCCGCCTGCCCATTTGAGGATGGCCCTGCTACAGACCGCTGCCCATCCGGTTGCGTCTGAGGCTGAAGCGGTGAGTGCTCCGGTTGTGCCTCTAGGGCTGCGCCCTCATCGCTGGGGGCAAATTTGGGTAGCAGCAGCAGCGGCGCTGATTGCAGGCCTTAGTCTGAGCAACCTAATGCTTTGGCGCACGCTACAGCTTGAGCGGGCCAGCCAGCCAGAGGACGAAATCTTGACCATTGCCCTGGGTTCTCCTGAGGATGGTGCGTCGTCGGGGCAGGCTCAGGTGGTGATTAACCCCAGTACCCTGGCGGGTTCCCTCACGGTGGAGAACCTACCTCCCCTAGAGCCCGGCGCTGTTTACGTGCTGTGGACGGTGGTAGACCCCAGTGCTACAACCACCGTGGATCAAAAAAACGCTATTCTCACCACCGTATTTACCGTAGATGAGCAGGGTCAGGTGTCGCAACCTATTGATCTGCCGCCCGTGTACCGCCGCGATCGCGATCTGGTGCGGGCCGTAGCCATTACTAAAGAGAGCGCCGCTGCCCCCCAAGAGCATCTCTCGCCCCCTCTGCTAATTCAGCCTCTGTAGAAACCCTCGGTTTCTCTGGCATGGGATAGAGCATTGGCGAGATAATTGAGCCATAGATCCCATGAGAGGTGTGTGTTGGCTCCATCGGTTTTGCCTGCTACCGCGTTTATTGATCCCCAGGGCCACAATCGAGCGGCCATCGCAGCGATTTTGCAGACGGTGGTCGAGCAAATTCTTGACTACTCCACAGGGGCAGGTAGCCACGACCCTCTGCCCTCAATCAAGGATATTGAGTTTAGCGGTATTCCAGTTCAGCCAACGGCGATCGCCCCCCTGCTGTCGTCCCTGGGCGACCTGATGGCCCAGTCGATGAACCCGGCCCACCCTGGCTATATGGGCCACATGGACCCCTTACCCAGCACTGCTTCTATCGTGGGCGACTGGGCGGCGGCAGCCCTGAACAACAACATGCTGAGCGTGGAGATGTCGCCGGTTTTGTCGCGACTAGAGCCGCTGCTGCTGGCCGAATTGGCCCAGATGTTTGGGCTGGGTGAGCGGGCGGGGGGGCTGCTGGCCAGCGGTGGCAGCCTGGCCAACTTGCAGGCGCTCACCGTAGCTCGCAACGTGAAACTGGACTGTTTGCGACAGGGATTGGCTGGGGGGCCGCCGCCGGTGATTTTGGCCTCGGAGATGGCCCACACCTCGATTCAAAAGGCGGCAATGGTACTGGGGCTAGGGCTGGAGGGGGTGGTGCTGGTGCCCGCAAACGCTAATGCTCAGATGGACGCGAATGCCCTAGAAGAGAAAATTCATGGTGCGATCGCCCAGGGGCAGCGGCCTTTTGCGGTGGTAGGCACGGCGGGCACCACTGTCACCGGCAACATTGACCCACTGCCCGAGATTGCCCGCATTGCCCAAACCCACGGGCTCTGGTTCCATGTCGATGCGGCCTACGGTGGGGCGATCGCCTTTTCGCCCCAGCACCGGCAGCGACTGACGGGTATTGAACAAGCTGATTCAGTGACCTTCAACCCCCAAAAATGGCTGTATGTCACTAAGACCTGTGCCTCGGTGTTATTTCGCGATCTGGGGTTGTTGCACAGTCACTTTCGAGTGTCGGCACCCTACATGAATACTGAGCCTGACTGGGTCAACCTGGGGGAATTGACGGTGCAGGGAACTCGCCATGCTGACGTGCTCAAGCTGTGGCTCACGCTCCAACATTTAGGCCAAGCGGGCTGCGCCGAACTGATTGAGGCCAGCTATGCCCTGAGCAATCACTTTGTCAGCCAGGTGCGCCAGCGGCCCTATCTGGAACTAGCCAGTGAGCCAGAGATGAACTTGATCTGCTTTCGCGGCTGCCCCCCCACGCTGCCCCCATCTCAGTGGGATGCCTGGAACGCTAGCTTGCAAGACTACTTGCTGAAGCAGCACCAGATTTTCTTGTCGGTGCCTAACTTTCGGGGGCAGCGATGGTTGAAGGCGGTGCTGCTCAACCCATTTACTACGGCGGCTGAAGTGAGCCAGCTATTTGAGGCTGTTGATCAGTATACTGGTAGCGCTGCCGGTTAAGGGGCGCGATCGCCCACTCATTGCATCCAAAACAAGTTATCCACAGACAGCTAAAAAACTGTGGATAACCTAAAACTTTTGCAATTTAATAATAACGAGTAATCTAAAAAGCCCTGACTGTGCAGGCTTTTTAGCGGATGCCTTAAAATCCAGGCTCACTATCGGCCTGTGGAAAACTATAGCTAAGTTGAGCTTCTAGAAACCGAGCTGCCTAGAAAAATTGCGCCAGCACAGACCTAAGTTTGAATTATGGGCCTTTCATTATAAAGAGGTGATCCCGTTAGCGCTGTAAACCACACTATATTAATACATTTCTTTGCAATTGACGGTTGACCTCGCCTACCACTTTCAGCCCAGGCCAAGCCCAGGGGAGTCTAGAATCGCTATGCTAGAGAAGCTCCAGCACAGCGGCAGGGCGCTGTTTGTGCACCAAACATGAATCGGGAGAATTTTTAATGGTTGGAACTCAGCTTGCAGCACGGGACTTGTTTCGCGCTGCCTACGAAAATCGCTACACCTGGGATGCAGCCTTCCCTGGTTATACCGCCGATGTGACGTTTACCCACAACGGCCAGGCCCACAGTGGCCAGGTCAAGGTCAGCGCCGACCTCAAACTTGAAGTTAGCGGCATTGCCGATGAGGCCGCCCAAAAAATGGTGCATGGTCAGCTGTTTGAGGTCTCGATTCACCGGGTGCGGCGCGAGTTTGAAGACAGCCACGGCAACAACACCTTTCGCTATGGTGATACCCTGGCCGACGGCTCAGTGGAGATTTTGATGGGTGGCAAGGCCGAGGGCGATCGCTACCAGCTCAAAGACAACGAAGTGTCGATGGTACACCGCTACATTCATGGCGTCGTGGTGACCATTCACACCTATAGCAGCCATGACACTGGGTTAGGCTACCTGTCGCACCGCTATGACTCGGTTTACCACGATCCCAAAACTGGCGATCAAAAGGGCGGCCTCAGCGATTTTGAAGACGAATACA
Organism: Leptolyngbya sp. FACHB-60; assembly: GCF_014695775.1. Taxonomy (GTDB): domain Bacteria; phylum Cyanobacteriota; class Cyanobacteriia; order Phormidesmidales; family Phormidesmidaceae; genus Nodosilinea. Next base: position 74,953 of record NZ_JACJOX010000049.1, read on the forward strand.
CCGAAGTTGGCGGCTACTACATTCTTTCTAGCCGCACCATCGAAACCGGTGTTGACGACGATACTGATAAGCAAGAGTTTGTATTTTCTAACATTGCTCTGATCTCGGCCTAAGGGCTGCACCCATCTAGTTAACGATGGCACCTCACCCGTCCTGCCTAAGCAGGACGGGTTTTCTATTTATCTTGTTATCTTGGCGCGATCGCATCGTCACTATGGCGAAAGAGCGAGAGAAGAGAACGCATGGTGCTGGTGTTAGGACGCGAGCTGAGCGGCATTCCCTCAGCGGTGGCGGCCGCCTGCAACCTACGGGGTAGTGCAGTCGCTCAATGTGCAGACGGCAGCGGCCTTAGCAATCTGCGCCTACATTGGCCAATGGGGAATGCCTCCCCCGCCTTTAGCACCCACACCTTTAGAATGAAGGGTGTAGCGTAATTGTGATGTTTGGCCTATGCCACCCCGTTGGCCCCGTAAACCCACCCGAGAAGACCCTGCCTACCGCAAGTTAGAAGACCGCATTAATTTTGCGGTGCATGTGGCGGCGTTTACTGCCGTTAACTCTGGGCTGTGGTTTTTTAATACCCTTAACCCTGAGTGGGTGCCTTGGGCGAATAGGGTAACCCTGACTTGGTTGCCGATTTTAGTAGCTAATGCTGTCTATATTTTTGCGATCGCAGACTACTCCTCTGTGCCCCTAGCGTCCAGTGCTGATTCTGACCCCAACACAGAGCCCTAGATGGAGAACCCAAGTTATGTCTGATGCCTCTACTGCCCGCGCCATTGAGTCTTTAGCCGCCACCATTGGCGACAAAGTGTATCTCGATGTGGCCAAGTGGCACCTATATCTGGGCGATGCCAAACTGCACACGCCCCTGGCCGAAAAGCTCTATCCCCTGGTCGCTGGCGATAAGGTGACCGAATCTGCCGTAGCGGATATTTTGACCAGCACGTCGGTAGCCATTGGCGGCGGGCAGAAAACCGTCACCCTGGCCGATTTAATCCCGGCAGCAGGCAAGGCCGATCTGCTAGAGGCGATCGCCGATTACCAGCGCGACCTATAGCTAACGCCTGTCGGGGCGATAGGCAGGGTGCTCTGGGGGAAGATCGTCCTCAGGCCATAGCTCCATGGCATCCACATCGATGGTGGGCACCTTGTCATCGCGCAGGTTGGGGCCGGAGGGTAGCCCAGCAGTAGCGTCGGTGACGGCCTCGCGCAGCTGGTTGCGCAAGCCACGCGTGCGCTTTTTAACGCTGCCCAGCAGGCCGCCCAGCTTGTCTTGGGCCTCGGCCTGGAGCTTTTGGCCGCGATCTTGGGCTTCGGCCCCCAGCTTGTGGCGACCTTCCTGAAACTGTTCATTCACCTGGTCGCGCATGGTTTGGGTGCCCTTAACGGCAGCATCCCAGCTGCGGCGGGGGTCGGGCATTTTGTCTAGGGAAATGCGATCGAAGGGCGACTGGGCTGGGGCTGGCTGCCGAGGCGGCTGCACTCCTGCCTGAACCAAAGTTGGAGCGCCCAGGGCGGTGTCTTCCGCCATCATGCGACGACGACCGGTGCTGATCACGGCCACTGGGGCCAGGGCGTAGAGGCTAGCTGGCAACGGGCTAGTTTCTGCCGGGACGAACAGGTATTGCAGGATGTTGCCGGTAGCGGGGTCAAAGCGGTAGTCGGTGAGCTGGCCAATGCGATCGCCGTGGTCTGACCACAGCTCGATCTCTCCCAGGGGTAGGCAGTCTTGCAGGTGCTCGTCAATCGCCTCGACCCGCGCGCCAGCTTTCACCACTACTCCATCGCGCCCGACAGAGCCAATCTGGGACCACAGAAACCGACGACTTTGGCGGTTCAATAGGCCGCCAGCGCTACAGCCGATGCCCTTGACCTGATGAGTCCGCCCGTTGACCCAAATTTCGGCAATGGGGCCAAACTCTTCGGCGGTGTCGAGGTTGATGGCTAGGCGGTTGAGCAACTCGCTCTTCAGCATGCCCTGGGGAAATGACCCGTCCATAATCAGCACTCCTATGATCGCTAGCCCAAGCCCAAACGCGTCTTTGACCTGGATGGGATCTTTACTCAATGGTAGTCGATCAAAATTTGCGCTTGGAAACTCCCCAGGGAGTTGAGAGCGATCTGGTACTGATTACTTCGTCTCTTGGGGAACTGTCTGTAGGGTTTGTCGAGAGGTCATAAAAACAGTCAGCAGGTACAGCAGCCCCAACGCGCCGCCGCCGTAGATCAATCCTTGGGAGAGAGCAGAGTCGAAGGTATAGAGAGAACTGTGCTCAAGCCGTTTGTGCAGCCCGGCATGGATGGCGAGAAAGAGCGCCACGACAATGCGCGACCAGTGGCGAACAGCAGGAGCTTCGTTATTGGTCAGCCACAGCAGCCCCGCCACCAGGGGAATGTGAACCAGCACAAAGGCCACCTCAGCGATCGCATCGGGCAAGCGGCTGAGAATAAACAGGAGTCGCCACTCGGCTTGGGCCATGGCGTCGAGTTCGTGGGCCATGAGTATGGCAAAGCTTAGGTGAAACAGCAGGTTTTTCATTTTGCGTTACCGTCTGGTTAGGTCAACGATTCAAGAAGTGGGCTCCCCGTCTCGGCTTTCTAGGGTCAGGCATTCTGCCTAGCCGCCAAGGAATCAGGATTTGATCAAATCCTGATTCCTTGGCGGCTCGTTGTCTTCTCGGGCGTGAACTGATTCTGCCCTGACAATTCCGAGTTAGAGTGAGCAGTGATAGGTCATCTGGGGCGATGTTATGTCTGAGCAAACCGGGAATATCTTACTGGTAGACGATGAGCCAGGTCTGCGCGAGGCGGTGCAAGCCTATTTAGAAGACAGCGGCTTCACGGTGCGACCGGCTAGCAATGCTAAGGAAGGCTGGGAGCTGCTGCAACAAGAGACGCCGGATGTCCTAATCTCGGACATTATGATGCCCCAGGTCGATGGCTACGCCTTTTTGGCCCAGGTGCGCGACGACATTCGCTTTAAGGGGCTACCGGTGCTGTTCTTGACGGCACGGGGCATGACTACCGATCGCATTCAAGGCTACAACGCAGGCTGCGACGCCTATCTCTCTAAGCCCTTCGACCCCGAAGAACTGGTAGCGGTAGTCAGCAACCTGATGGGCCGCCGCGCTGCCCAAACCCTTGACGCGGGCGACGTGCCCGATATCGCCGTCATGGCTCGCCAGATCGAAGAGATCAAGGCCATGCTGACCCAGAAGGGGGGGATTGCCAAGGTGACCTCCGACATTCGCATTGACCTCACCCCCCGCGAACAGAGCGTGCTCGATCTGGTGGCTGAGGGGCTGATGAACAAAGAAATTGCCAGCCGCCTAGAAACCAGTGTGCGCAACGTTGAGAAGTACGTCAGCCGCCTGTTTAGCAAAACCGGCACCAACAGCCGTACAGAGCTGGTGCGCTTTGCCCTAGAACACGGCATGGTGACAACCTAGGAGCGAGAGTAGGCGCTTTCCTTAAGTTAGAGCCCCTGCAATTAAGCCGATCAACGCCCCGGCGGGCACCAGTTGCCAGGTCGGGCGGCGGAAGCGCACCAGGGCTATCAGGGCAGCAAGGCCCACGGCGATCGCAACAACCGTTTTAGGCATGGTGTCTTGCAGCAGGGCAGCGGCGGCGAGAGGGATGGCGGCAGCGGCGATCGCCCCCAATACCGCTGGCATTACCCCCTTGAGAAAGCTTTTGGCCCAAGGGTTTTGCCGCAGCCGCACCAAAAACGGTGAGGCAAACATGATGAATAAAAACGACGGGGTAAATATTGCGATTGTGGCGACCAGCGCCCCCAGTGCCCCGGCAACTTTATAGCCCACAAAGGCAGCGGTGATCACCACTGGGCCGGGGGTGAGTTCTCCCAGGGCAACACCGTCAATGAACTGGTTGCGGGTCATCCAGCCAAAGTCATCTACCACTGCCGTCTCTAGCAGCGGAATAATCACCAGGCCACCGCCAAAGATAAAGGCCCCGGTCTTGAGAAAGAAGGTTGAGAGGGGGACAAAGTAGTCTTGGATGCGATCGAGGCCCCAGAAGCTGGAAACCGCGATGGGGTCGACGGGAAGGTTCCCTAGCAGGTTGGGAATGCCCTGGGTGATGGGCAGTAAGGGGGCAAACCATGCACTAGCGCTGGGGGATGGCCCAGCAGGCGGCGGAGTGGTAGGGCGATAGATTGCGAGTCCAGCCAAGCCCGCCAGTAGAAAGAGCAGCAGGATGTTGACGCGGAAGATGAGGGAGAGCAGAAGGACGGTGAGAGCGATCGCCACCCCCTGCCAGTCTTTAATTGCCTTTTTGCCCAGCTTCCAGCAGAAGCCAAAAATGATGGCGATCACCACCGGCGAAATGCCCAAAAACAAGTCCTCGATTTGGGGCACCCCCTGGAACTTGAAGTAGGCCCAAGACAGGGTCAACACAATCAAAAACGCCGGCAAAATAAAGCAAACGCCCGCCACCAGCGCCCCCAAATGCCCCGCTCGCAAATAGCCGGTGTAAATGCCTGTTTGGGTTGAGGCGGGACCAGGCAGCATTTCGCAGATCGCCACCCCTTCAAGAAACTGCTCTTCTTTGAGCCAGCCGCGCCGCACCACCGCCTCATCGTGAATCATGGCAATGTGGGCCTGGGGACCGCCAAAGCCAATAGCGCCTAGCTTTAGAAATAGTCGGGCTAGCTCGTTTAACCGAGCCGATAAGTTTGCCTGAACCGGTTCTATGGCTGGGGAATCCAATTCTGGCGGCTGGCTCATGGGGCAAAACAATAATGCTGAAGCCACTGTATCGAAATTCGATCGTGAAGCCCTATATCAGGCGCTACATTGGTCTGAGTCTGTGGGTACCGCCGAGGGATAGGGGGCGTAGTGGGGACGACATCCTTCGATGCTTTTAGGGTTGAGCACTAGCCTAGTGATGGCATTGACTATTCAAAAAATCCTCAAGCTGAGAAAAGCACCATGAAACCCTATCAGGCCATTCCGATCTGCGATCGCGGTGAACCGCTGGTGCCCATACCCCACGATCGCTTTGCCCTGGTAGAGCCCCATGCCTACCAAACGCTGGGGGCCCCCTACGGGAACCAGTCGCCCTATTCCCTAAGAGCAGGTGTGCTCGCCGCCCTGACCGAAGCTCAGGATCAGCTTCAGCAGCAGCGCCCTGGCTGGCACATACAAATTTTTGACGCCTTTCGCCCTGTGGCGGTGCAGCGGTTTATGGTAGAGCACACTCTCGCAGAACAAGCACGAGCGCGGGGCTGGGTTGCCGAAGCGCTCACCGCGGCACAGCGCGACGAGGTGATGGCAGAGGTCGTGCAGTTTTGGGCTATGCCCAGCGACGACCCAGCTACACCGCCGCCCCACAGCACTGGGGCCGCGCTCGATGTGACGCTGCTCGATGCTACCGGAAGTGTGGTCGATATGGGATCGCCCATCGATGAGGTGTCGCCGCGATCGCATCCCGACCATTTTGCCAACCGCACAACCCCTGCCGAACAAGCCTTCCATGCCCACCGCACCTTGCTTAACCAGGTGATGGTGGCAGCGGGGTTTCGCCGCCATCCCAGCGAGTGGTGGCACTTTTCGTTGGGCGATCAGCTCTGGGCCTGGCTGCGACGGCAAGAAACCGGCAGCGACAAGTTTTTGGCCCACTATGGGCGCGCCTCGGTAGACTTGTGGGTACAGTGAGACCAGCGGATTGGGCAGTACCTAGAGGAGTCAGCGGCGATGAGGGCGACAAAAGTTAGGTCTTGGTTATGCCGGTCAACGATTGTCTTGCTAGCGACATTTGCTGCCGCCCCAGCCCACGGCCAATCTACCGTCATTTTGCAGGATGCTTTGCGGCTAGCGGTCTGCTTGAACGACTGGGATAATGCGATCGCTTATGCCAGCCAGCTCGAACAAGTTTCTGACCTGCCCACCAAAACTCTCGCCCAGCTGGTGACATTTCGCCGCCAAATGCAGCTATTTCGCCAAAATCAAACGGTGGTGAGACCTATTGATGGTTGTGAACCCGTGCTCGCTGGGTTTGGCCTGCCGGGCTACACCGGTCGGCCCCTGGATTTTGACCGAGGAGTTTACTCCAGCGTGGGCCGTGGCACCCCCGTTGTTGCCGCCGACCAGACCCTGCGGCAGTACGAGGCGCTTTGGCAGGCCGGACTGGGCGTCACCGCCGACACTCCCCTTGGCCCCCTAGCCGAGGCCCAGCGCGTCAACACCCGCAGCGGCAGCGGCGTGACTACCGGAGCCGTGAGCCGTCGGGTTGACATTTACGCCTTTCTGGGTGCCCAGGGAGACAGTGCCAACCTTGATTTGACCGTTATTCAGCAGCGCCGTGGGCTGCTCTACACCGACGATGCCGCCCAGTTGTTTTTGTTTGACGCCGCAGGCCGACTGCTGTCTGCCGGTCGCACCACCGCTGGTCAGCAGCCTTACTTAGCTGTCACACCCCTGCCCGCTACTGGGGTTTACTATGCTGCCGTCACCACTCCTCAACATCATCCCGTTCTCGACGAGGGTGGATTTATCATTGGCTGGCAGGGCATTGGCACCAGCGCCATTACTTACACAATAACCATCGACGGCCTGACCCCTTCTCCAGCTCTGGGCTTGCGGTAGAGGTGGAGGTGGAGGAGATAGGGAAGATAAGGGAGATGGGACGGCTGGGAAGTGTTGTTCCTCTTCGTCTCCCCCACCTCCTCATCTTCCTCACTTCCTCATCCCCCGCCTTCTCCCCGCCCCCTACGGCTGCCGACAAATGCCAAACACCGATGTAAACCCGTGCAGAAACGTCGTCTGCCCAACGGGGCCGATCTCGCCGCCGCAGAAAAAGCCTCCTATAGGGAGCCCGGGCAAATATTGGGCAAACAGACCGGAGTCAAAGTTGGCCTGGTTATAGAGCCCCGCACCGCGTCCCATGCAGGCAAACATTAGCGCTCCGGCGGGGGCGATCGCGACAGGAGCCTGCTGCTGGTAGCGCTGCAATAGGGTTTCGAGATCGGTGGCGGAGGTGTGGGCATCGCGCAGATGAAACTGCACGCGTTGCCCAGGGCGCAGCCGATCGCCCACCGCGATCGCGCCCATTTTGGGGTCAACCCCCAGCAGCGTGCGAATCAAAAAGTCACCTGGGCTGAGGCTAAGCTTAAAGCTGTCCTGAGCCATACCGATGAAGAGGGAACTCTGGGCGAGCTGGCGATCGCCTTCGGGCAGAGTTTCAAACAGCTCTTGCAGCAGCTCTAGGGGCGGGCGCGCCGAGTCGCTGTCCTCTGGGTCACTCAAAGACAGCAAAATGTTGCGCTCGGCCTTATCAACCCGATAGACCGGGCCGATGGGGCGACAGCCCTGGGCCACAATGGTGTCGAGCACGATCGGCCCGGTTAGGGCTACCCCGACCGCGCCTTCGGTATGTAGGGTGCGATCGCAAAACAGCCCACTGTGGCGATTAAACCCATCGACGCTGGCCAAACCGCCAATCTTCACGCCGCTGGGGTAGGCAAAATCAAGCCCTTGGAGCAGGTCGGTCACCTTGGATGAAAACGGGTCAGCCATCAAAATAAACTGGGGGTTGGCCTCTGGTGCGACCCCCATCAGCTCAGACCAGGCGTCGGGTGGGCTATCTAAATCGGGGAGGTCATCGCTCGACAGATGAAAGCTCTGTACCGTGACCCCTGGTAGCCGAGCCAGCGTCAGACTAAGGGCTGGGGCGTCCTCTAGTTCTTGGGGGTGGCCCTGGTCATCCATGCCCACAATGCCGCCACCGCTGCACCCCACCAACGCCGGTATGGGCAAGAGGTCGTGGAGCAGGGGCAGCAGGCGAGCAAACTCGCTGGTAAACGACGACGAGATGAACACAATGCCCAGATCAGGGGCTCCCGTCAATCGATCCTTAAGCTGCTCTACCACGTCCTTCACCGCTCCCTCTAGAGAGGGACGGGTCGACACCGCATTAGCCCACTCCATGGGCAGGTGGTCGAGTTGGGGAATGTCGGTCATTGGGTAGCCCCCTCCTTGGGTGGTTCCAGTCTAGATCGGATTGCTCCTCCCCCTAAGTAAATTCACTTGGGGCCAGAATGTTCAGCGGTTACCCCGGCCATTGTGGAGATGTGTACAATGGGTGATGAGTACTTATACTGACCTCATCTAGGTCAACCGGGGGGTCTGTCAAGGGCGTAACCTTGCCTCTATGGGGTAGAGTTTTCACCGCCGAACCCTCTGAATCGGTGCAGTATACTGAGCCTGGAGTCGGGATCTGACAATCTAAATCAATAGTTTGCCCTGCCGCCTAGGCCACAGGCCCCCGCTAGTTGTTTACAAACGGTAAGAAAGGATATGAGCGAGAACATCAAAGAGCGCATTGAAAAAGAAATTGAAGGTGCTCGGGCCGCCTGTGATGCCACTGGTGGCAGCTCCCAGGAGTGTGCTGCCGCTTGGGATGCCGTAGAAGAGCTTCAGGCAGAAGCCTCTCACCAGCGCGACAAAGGCACCGATAAAACCTCTTTAGAAACCTACTGCGACAACAACCCCGAAGCTGACGAGTGCCGAGTGTACGACACCTAAGCTAATAGGCCACCTCACGAGAGGTTAAAGTGCTGCAAAAACGTCTCGATCGCCGGGGCGTTTTTGGCATTTTAATCCCCGTTCTTTGTGTGTTGTACTTGAACCTATTCATCAACCGATCGCCGCTATGACGCTAACAGTCTATGGCATTCCTACCTGTAGCACCTGCAAAAAAGCCCTGCAATGGTTAGATGGCCGCGCCCTTGCCTACGACTTTATCAATACCAGAGAACACCCTCCCAGCCGCGCCATGATCACGGCTTGGGTAGACAGCCTAGGCAGCAAGCCCATGCGCAATACCTCCGGGCAATCCTACCGGGCTTTGGGAGATGAGAAGCAGACTTGGGATGATCCTGAGTGGGTCAACGCTTTCACCAACGATGCCATGCTGCTGAAGCGCCCCCTGTTTGTCAAAGACGGCCAGGCTGTGCTGGTTGGGTTTCGGGCGACCGAGGCCGAGCTGAACAGCATTCTAGCTGGCTAGATGTATCGGGCTGCGATCGCCAGTCGGAAGCCAGTGCGTAGGACTGTGATGATACAAAACGCGCCATGGTGCCGCTAGCTAGCGCCGCTATCCTTAGCAATTAAAAGCTCCGACCCTCTTCAGATCGGAGCTTTTAAGATTAGACACCCTTGAGAGAGCTGCTTAAAGCATTAGTCAATGGCGCGCTTGACGTTATCTTTTGCGTCTTCTACACCGTGGCGCACATCGGACTCAGCTTGCTTGGCCTTGCCTTTGGCTTGAGCTTCGTCATCGCCTGTCAGCTTGCCAGCGCCTTCTTGAAGCTTGCCTTCAACATCTTTGGCAGCGGCCTTAGCTCTATCTTCAATAGACATAATGTAATCATCTCCTAAGAGGTTACCTCTATAGCTTAGAGCGAGATAAAGGCAGGCCCCTCTGTAGATAGATAGAAAGAAGGCTCTCTCAAAATGTAGGCATTGCTACGATTTGGGCCTGAATGTTTGCTGGGGTAACAGTACAGGTTTGCCTCTAGGGAGTATCCTGAATCATCATGGGTGGCTTGTCTCCCAAAACAGACTTTAAACTCAGGACTTAAACTGGGGCTTTGATTATGGAGTATTGGGAATTTCTGCTGCAAAAGGAGGGTGACCAGAGCTGGTTGCCCCTCGACACCTCCCAGGTAGAAATTTTAGAGGGCCGCTACCGTGTGATGGCCCACACGAGCCACACCAATACCCCGGTATATATTGAGATTGGCCAGCTCCTGCACGATTCGCAAAGCGATCCGTCCCGGAATCGCCAGCGCTCTGAGGGCGATTCCGGGACGGATACTCGTTCTGAGTCGGTTCCCGAACGCTTCACGAATCGCGTGCCGCCTCAACGCCGTACCCTGCGTCGCCAGGGCGAAATCAATGAAAACGGCCTGATGGTTGTCATGCCCTTTACCCGCTTAGGTGAGGGAACATGGGATATCCAATGCGCTAGTGCGATCGCCCCAGAGGCAAACCCAGAAGATGCCGATGCTCCCTCACCCTGGCGCTATGCGGTGCAACTGCAGGTGGTGGCCCAAGACTCCGCCGACGAGGGCGACTGGTTTGCCGATGACGGCAGTGCTGGTTTAGGCGCGATCGCCGCCTCTCGCCTACCCCTAGCTGCTGAAGCCGCCTCGGTTCCGATCATAGAGCTCCAGGCCGCAGCGGCTGCTATGGACGCGTTTCAGAGTCAGCTGGCCGCCTCAGCTCAGGCTCCCTGGGCCTACGGGCTGACCCTGCCCCATGCGGCGCTCTTGGGCAGCGCTGGTGAAAGCCTGGGGCTAACGGCGACGGTGACTGGCCCCTCTGACGGCGCTTGCCCGCCTCTGACCCTGGTGCTACGGCTATCGGACCCCCAAACAGCGGTTACTGTGGCGATGGCTCCGGTGCCGCTGGCGGTGGCGATGCTGCCTAGCACCATGACGCTGACCGTAACCGTGCCCACTCAGCTATCGACCCGGCTGCTACTAGGGGAAGTAGGGCTCTTTGTTGGGACTGAGATAGCAGCCCTACAGCGATTTACGGTCACGGTGGATGTGGCCTCGCTGTTTGATGCGATCGCCAACCAGGCTGAAACCGAATCAGGTCTAGACGTTGTCTTCCCAGCCGAAGACTTGGAGGAAGGCCCGGCCTCTCCCCTGCCCCCTGCCCCCGATCTCAAAACCTGGGACATTGTCGGTCGGTCGGCACCGCCTCGGCAGATGCCCATTCTTACTCTGCCCCGCAACAGTTCTGAGTTGCCGCCCAAAATTTACTATCCCTCTCCCCACGAGGCGGCCGCCCGTCAACCGTCGCTGCCCCTGGTAGGTCGCTCTCGCCCCGTTCCGCCGCCCTCCGGCGATCGCAGCCCTGACAGTCTGAGCGATCCCGCTACGCCCCGCCCAGAGCCAGTCCGGGGGCTTAGCTTGCCGCCGATTGCCTCGCCGCCCCAGGCCGATGATTCCATTGCCATCTTGACTGGGCAGGCATCTCCTAGTGCCATTTCTAAACCCCGTGATGCGGTACCCCAGCTGATGTCCCACGAGGCCATGGGGTTCAGAGACCTCAAGCTGCAAGACCGCTTTTGGAATCGACTCAACGATCTAGCCATCAACCTTCAGCAGGAGGCGATCGAGCAGCGCAGCGAGGTCGCCGCTGCCCCGCTGGAAACTCTGGTAGGAGCTCCGGTTGAGCCGCCGCCGTTTATCCCGTTTGTCGGCGAGGTGGTGATCTATGAAGACGAGGACCCCACCCTGCGCGACTTAGAAGCGGCGGCGGTGCCTGTCCCCCAGACCGACGAGCCACCTGAGATGGTGACCCCGCCCATGCCCCTCCTGGAGCTACCAGAGGGTGACCTGATTGCGGGTGAGCCAGTAGTCGTGACTCTGCGGGTGCCTTTTCACCCCAACCGCCTGTACCTCAAAGTGTGGATTACTGACCCCCAAACCCGCACCCTGGCCGACGAGCCTCGCCAGGTGCTCAACTTGCTTCCCAACGGCCAGGGGCAGCTTGAGGGCAATCTCCAGCTAACGGCTCCCTTTGGTTGTTTAGAGGCGTGGTTTGAGGCCATTGCTGTAGACATGGTCACCCAGCAGGAGAGCTATAAGGTCTCGGTCAGTCGTGCGATCGCCCCTGCCGGACTATCCCCAACGTCCTTAGACGAATTTCAAATTTAGAGATGCCCTTGAGGAAATCACAGGAAAACGCAAAGCCATGAGGATGAGGTTTTGCAACGAATCCTAAGTAATTCCCGCAAAAATTAGGGTTCTATAGTGGTGATACCCCTACAATGATGGCGGCTTTTCTAAACTAAATCGTGAGTTGGTTTGCTGACTTAATACGTTTGGATTGAGCTTAGAAGAGTTTGTTTGGTCGTGACCGTTGGCCGTGGCTGGCTTAGGTCTGGGCTTGGGGCCAGCGACCCAGGTTTTAGGTCTGGGTAACTGAGATTCAGCTGTTGATATTGGGTTGTCAGCTTGACTATCAGACGGTCTGATAAGTGGTTGAGCTCAAAGGTTTGCCCCCAATTACCAGGGCTAAGGTAAAGAAACTATTCCCCCTATCACAAATCGCTATCTACTAGGACGGGTGACCATGAATTTTATGTCAATTTTGAAAGCGGCTGCGCTGACTGCGGCTACCCTCGGGGTAGTGGGCGGAGCAGGGCATGCCGTTGCCCCCAACCCCACCTCAGTTCAGCCAGCAGTGCGCGAGACAGGCACGCTGCTGGCCCAGACCTTTGGCAATATCGCTATCAATGAGGCCAATTTTTTGGTGGTGGCGGTGCCGGGTAGCACCTCCCAACCCTACCGACTCTATATTGTGGAGCAGCTCCAGCCCAACCCTCCCTGCTGGACGATTGCCAACCCTGGCGGCGAACCCACTCAAGTAAACGCCCTGTGGAATACCTTTGACTTTACGGGGGTCTGTCGCCTCCAACGCGATACCAATGGCTATGCTATCCGGTTGGCGGGCCAAGACCTGTCGGGGGTTCGATTTGAGGTCAACCAGCGCGACGGTGACTTGCTGCTGCAATTTGCGCCTAGCACCGTCTCTCGCGAGCGCATCACCATCGGTCGCGCCAATGGCATTAGCCCCACGGGCTTTACGCAGCTTGATCTCAACCCTGGCTGGTCACTGACTAAGCGCACCTTTAATGGGGCGATCGTCAGCTCGCACCTGGTGTATTTCACCAACGAACTGACCCTGGCCCAGATTCAGGGAGGGCAAACCGGTGGCACGCCACCAGTGACGCCGCCCGTGACGCCGCCCGTGACGCCACCCGCCGTGGCCTTCAACGATATTCGGGGCAACCGCTATGCTGCCGAGATCACCCGTGCGTCTAGCCTAGGGGTAATTTCTGGCTTCCCTGAAGATGGCACCTTCCGGCCCACCGCGCCGCTCACCCGCGAGCAGGCAGTTTCCGTAATGATGGAAACTGCTAGGAAAGTTCTACCGACCTCGGCGTTGGCTAACCTGCCCCAGTCAGTCTTTAGTGCTCCCTTCTCTGATGTAGCCGCCAACCGCTGGAGCGCGGTCAAAATTCAGCAGGCTAAGCAGTTGGGCATCGTGGCGGGTGACGCTGGCAGCGGCAACTTCCGACCGACCGACAACGTCTCTCGGGCCGAACTGATGGCGATGACCTACAAGCTAGCCCTCGTTCGAGCTAATGCTGGCGCGGGCGATGCCACCAGCACCAGCCCGGTGCCGGGCATCGACCAGACCACTCGGGGAATTATTCCCAACATTAGCAACCCGCCTACCTTTACTGATATCAGCGGTCACTGGGGCGAGTCCACGATTAGGCAGATGGCGGCCTTCTGCGCGATCGCAACCCCCCTCAACGAAACCGGGACCAACTTTGCGCCCAACTCCAACGCGCTGCGCGACTATACCGCCGCCGCTGCCGTGCGGGCGATTGACTGCCCAGCTGCACGACCTCAGTAGGTCAGCCAAGGCACAACTAAGCACTAACTCCAGGGTGAGTTCCATACGGAACTCACCCTTTTTTGTCGAGTTACCTGGCTTAGCGCACCGCGCACAGCAGCCCGTAGCGAATTAGGCCGCTGTACAACCCCTGGCGCATTGGCCCCAGCGCCAGTGCGCCCTGGAGGGTGCCAGGCCCCGCCTTCAGCAACCCCGCCAGGCCTTCAAGGCTGAGGGCCGAGGCAATCACCTCATCCCAAAAAGGGGCCACCGCCAGCGACCAGTCGGCAGCTTTTAGCTGGCTAAAGCCACAGTTTTGGGCGATCGCCTCATAGTCAGGCAGAGAAATCACGTAGGGCAGGCCATAGACGCGATAGATCCAGTCGAGCTGCCGCTGCTCTAGCCAGGTTAATGCTCCTCCCAGCGAATTCGTAGGGCGGTGGCACCAGGTGGCCATCAGCAGTTTGCCCCCTGGCTTCAGCACCCGGTAGCACTCCTGCAAAAAGGCCACCTTGTCGGGCATGTGCTCCCCGCTCTCCATCGACCACACTAGGTCAAAGCTGTGGTCGGCAAAGGGGGTGTTTAAAGCATCTGCAACCTGAAACGTTGCGGAGGGCGCGGCATCGCCTGCTAGGTTTGCTGCTGTCGCCCGCTCTGTAGCTCGCTGGGCCTGCACTGGGCTGAGGGTAATGCCTGTCACTTTGGCCCCAAACCGGTTTGCTAATTCAAGGGCGCTGCCGCCAATACCGCAGCCGCAGTCGAGAATAGTCTCCGCTTGGGTAATGCCCCCCCAGGTCAAACACTCGTCAATCAGATCAATCTGGGCCTGGCGGCGATTTTTGCGCTGGCGGCCATCGGCACCGTAGTAGCCGTGGTGCATGTGCTCACCCCAGATTTGCTCCCACAGCCCAGAGGAGTCGTCATAGAAAGTTTGAATCTTTTTGTACAGGGCATTGGTCATGACAACTCGAAACCTAGAGAACAGCGTGGCTAGCCGGTTAAATCTTGCGGCATAGTGGTCGAGAGCGTCAACTCGTGGAAATATAGGGTTGCCTCTCTAATCCGTGTTTTGCGGAATGCCCAACTTATGCAGATGACGGTTCCGCGCACCATATGCCTTGGTTTTTTAGTGTTAAGTGCCGTTGGCACTCTTTTATTGGCGCTGCCCATGTCTAGCACTCAGCAAGGCTGGGGCGATCCCCGGGTAGCCCTGTTTACGGCTACCTCCGCTGTCTGCGTAACTGGGCTAATTGTCGTCGACACAGGTACCTACTTCTCTGGCTTTGGCGAAGCAATAATTCTCACTCTGATTCAGGTGGGCGGTTTAGGCTACATGACCGTCAACACCTTCCTGCTGCTGCTGGTGGGGCGACGGTTGGGGCTACGAGAACGACTCGCCATTCAACAGTCTATGGATAATTCAGTGCTAGCGGGTGGTAAGCCTTTAATCCTCTCTATCATTGCCATGACGCTGGTCATTGAGCTGACGGGCCTATTTTGCCTTTATCCGATCTTCAGTCGAGACTACGGGCCTAGCTATGGGCTATGGCTCTCTATGTTCCACAGTGTCAGCGCTTTCAACAATGCAGGTTTTAGCCTGTTTGAAGACAATATTATTGGCTATGCTCTTAACCCCTGGGTCAATGCGGTGATCACCACCCTAGTCATCCTCGGTGGCATTGGCTACCAAGTAATTATGGAGTTCCTGGCATGGCTCCGACATCGCTTTAGCGGCAACCGCTGCCGCAACCCGTTTTCTCTTCACTTTAAAGTTGTTACCAGCACTACCGCCGTGCTGTTAGTACTAGGCACCCTAGCATTCTTGCTAATTGAGTACCAAAACCCAGATACTTTAGGGCCGGTGGCTCCCCAGCACAAGCTGCTGCTAGCTTGGTTTCAGTCTGTTATCGCCCGCACCGCCGGATTTAACAGCATTGACATTGGCGCCATGGGCAACGCCTCACTGTTCATCATGATTGCCCTTATGTTTGTCGGGGCTAGCCCCGGCAGCACTGGCGGCGGCATTAAAACTACTACCCTCAGCATTCTGCTGGCCTGCACTCGCATGGCGCTTCAAGGCAAAGAGCAGGTTCTTGTGTTTCGGCGGCAGATTGCTACGATTCGGGTGCTGAAAGCAATCTCCGTAGTCGTAGGGTCAGGCCTTGCGGTTGTCATCGCCACGGCCTTAGTCTCTCTTACCAACCCAACGGTGAGCTTTATTGATATTTTTTTTGAGGCCGTGTCTGCATTTGCCACAGTAGGACTTTCCACGGGCATTAGCGCCGACCTCTCTGACGTTGGTAAGTACGTAATCGTTTTTACCATGTACCTAGGACGGGTGGGCGTACTGCTGTTTATGGCGGCCTTGCTGGGTGATCCTAAACCGTCTTCCATTCAGTATCCCGAAGAAGAACTGCTGATTGGCTAATCTCTCAGGTAGGACGAGGATAGATATCAAAAAGGGGGAGCCATTGACTCCCCCTTTTTGCTGTTGCCTGGCTCAGACGGCGATCGCCTCTCAAGGTGCTTACGCAAAGTTTGCTGTCGTTTTTGCAGCTGGCGTTGGCGGGCGGTGCCGCCTCGACCTTTGTCATTGCGGCCCAGCTTACGGGGCGTCTCCCACCGTTTCAGGTATTGCGCCATAACTAGCCTCTACTCAACTGGCTATCTAATCTTAACCTTGCAGACCAGGACTAGGTAGCCAGAGGTCCGCTGTCCAGAGTGGGGAAGACCAACCCAGCCATAGAAAAAGCTCCCCGTGAAACCACGGGGAGGTGTCAAACGTCATTGCCTTAACGGCAAAGCGTTAGGTTACTTGATAGAGACCTTGCCGCCAGCTTCTTCGATCTGCTTCTTGGCATCTTCGGCGTCGTCTTTGGTGGTGGCTTCCTTGACGGCCTTGGGAGCGGCTTCCACCAGATCCTTGGCTTCCTTCAGACCCAGACCGGTCAGGCTGCGCACAACCTTAAGAACGGCGATCTTCTTGTCGGCGGGCACTTCTTCGAGCACGACGTCAAATTCAGTCTTCTCTTCTTCGGGCTCGGCAGCAGCGGCGGCACCGCCACCCATCATGCCAGGGGCCATCATCATCATGCCGCCGCCAGCGGAGGCAGAGGCGTCAACACCAAAGGCTTCCTCAATTTGCTTGACCAGCTCGGAAGCTTCTAGCAGAGAAAGGGACTTTAGCTGTTCGAGAATTTCGTCAGTTTTAGCAGACATAGTTACCGGTTAACTCCTGGTTGAAAATAATTAAACACAGACAAAATCGTGCGAGATGAGCCTAAGCTGCATCTTTTTCGGAGACTGCCTTGAGAGCACGGGCCAGAGATGCAGGCACCTCTTTGACGCCCACCGCCAGTTTGGTCGGTACGGCGTTGACGCCCACGGCTACCCGAGTCGGCATCGCCTTGATCGCACCAGCCAGACGAGCCATAAGCTCTTCTTTGGTAGGCAGTTCGGTGATGGCCTTAATCTGATCTTCGTTCAGGGCCTGACCTTCCATGACACCGCCCCGCAGGGTGGTTTTTTTGGTGTCTTTTTGGAACGCCTGGTATTCCTTGATCGCTCCGCCAAAGTCTTCTTTAACCAGCACAAAAGCTGAAGAATCTTTGAGAAACTCGGTGATTGGTTGCCAGTTTTCGTTGCCGTCAACAGCGATCCGCATCAGCGTGTTCTTGGCAATCTTGCACTCAGCACCCTTAGGGCGCAGCCGGTTGCGTAGGTCGCTGATTTCCGATACCGTCAGACCTTTGTAATCAATCACAAAGGCTAGTTGGGTATCGTCTAGCAGTGCCTGAATTTCGGCTACCAGCTCTTTCTTATTCGCTAGGGTTCTCCCCATATCGATCTCACCTCCTTTAAGTTGGGGATTGGGAACTTAATTACCCGATCCAGGTTTGGACTCAGCCCTTAATAAAAACAAAACCCCGACAGCTCTGCCGGGGTAGACCAACAACCAGAAGTGCTCAGCTTGGGCAAGAGCACCGTAGTCATTTACGTCAACCTCGGCAGGGTTTATGCAGCGCTGGGCGGCTACCTGCTGTCTCCGGTCGTCTATGCAGTTGTGAGGGGTTGTGTCAGTTGGCGTAACTCCTGGTTGGCTGGGTAAAACTTGTTGGCCTAGGCCGCGTCGCCCATCTTGAAGTCGCGCAATGCGTTCACATCGAGGCGAATGGATGGACCCATTGTGGAGGCGATCGCTACGGTTCTCCAATAGCGGCCCTTGGCTCCAGACGGACGATTGCGATCGACAGTCTCTTGCAGCGCCTTGAGGTTGACTAGCAAATCCTCAGCGCTAAAGTCGGCCTTGCCAAACATAACATGGACGATGCCCGTTTTATCGGCGCGAAACTCTAACTTACCTGCTTTAAACTCATCAATTGCTTTGGCCAAGTCAAAGGTTACGGTGCCGCCCTTGGGGGAGGGCATCAAGCCACGGGGGCCGAGTTGACGACCGAGCTTGGCTACCTGAGGCATCACGTCGGGGGTAGCAATCAGAACGTCGAAGTCCATCATGCCTTTCTGAATTTCGTCGATGAGTTCTTCAGATCCCGCCAAATCAGCTCCAGCAGCGGTGGCCTCAGCCACTTTTTCGCCCTTAGCAATGACGGCAACTCGAATAGTTTGCCCCGTCCCCTTGGGCAAAATGACCGTGGTACGCAGCTGCTGGTCGGTGTACTTAGGGTCAATACCTAGGCGAATGTGGGCCTCAGCCGACTCAATAAACTTGGCAGTAGCGGTTTCCTTTAGCAGTTCTAGAGCCTCTAGGGGCTCATAGAGACGGTCTGCTTCTACTTTGGCCTGGGCTTCGCGCAGGCGCTTGGATAATTTAGGCATGGTGATCTCCTTGGGGTCAAACGAAGCAACTGCCTCTTCCCCGTAATGTGAATAAGTGAAACTTGGGTTACAGCCAATGGGCTAGGGCAATGACCTAGCCAGAAATGGTAACACCCATGTTGCGGGCGGTACCCTCAACAATGTTCATGGCTGCCTCAATGTCGTTGGCGTTGAGGTCAGGCATTTTGGTCTCGGCAATCTCTTTGAGCTGAGATCGAGTAATGGAACCCACTTTCTTGGTGCGGGGCTCGCCCGAACCACTCTCGATGCCTGCCGCTTTTTTAATCAGTACTGAGGCTGGCGGCGTCTTAAGAATAAAGGTAAAGCTGCGATCTTCAAAGACCGAGATCTCAACCGGTATCACCAGACCCACTTTCTCCTGGGTACGGGCGTTGTACTCTTTGCAGAACGCCATGATGTTTACCCCGTGCTGACCCAGGGCTGGGCCGACGGGGGGAGCTGGGTTAGCCTTGCCAGCAGGAAGTGCCAGCTTAATTAGCGCTACAACTTTCTTAGCCATTAATTAACTCTCTTTTTCCACTTGGTTAAATTCCAGCTCGACTGGCGTGTCGCGCCCAAAAATCGACAGCAAAGCCTTCAGCTTGCTGCGCTCGGGGCTTACTTCCACCACCTCGCCCTCAAAGTCTTTGAAGGGACCCGAGAGCACGGTAATTTTGTCTCCCGGAGCCATGTCGACCTTGATCACTGGCTTTTGCTCTTCGGTGCGCTTGAAAATGCGCTTCACCTCGCTCATGCCCAAGGGCATGGGTTTAACGTGGCCACGACCGCGACCGTAGGCCCGACGCTGCTCAGCCCCGACAAAATTGATCACGTGGGGGGTGTTCTTAACCACCGACCAAACTTCGTCATCCATATACATGCGCACCAGCACGTAGCCAGGAAAGACTTTCTCGTCAATACTTTGACGACTGCCATCTTTGCGGAGCTTAACCGCTGGCGTTTGAGGAATCTCAACCTGAAAAATGCGGTTGATTACATCTAGAGTGCCAATGCGCTGCTCAAGATTGAGCTTGACGCGCTTTTCACAGCCAGATGCTACCTGCACGGCATACCACCGAGCTTTGCGCTGGTAGAATCGGGCTGCTTCACCCTCGTTGCCTTCTTCTGTAGATGGCCCAGCCCCTTCATCAGAAGGCTCAGCTTCCAGATCGCTGTCTAAGGACTCGTCGAGGGGAGCGTCGTCGTAGTTAAAGTCTTCTTCAGTTACCGCCATTAGAATACTTGCCCCGAAATCCACCCAAACAGCCGGTCAACCAGATAGATCAGCGTTGCGGACAGGCTAACCATAAGAATGACGGCGGCAGACTCACTGATGAGCTGCTGTCGACTGGGCCAAACAACTTTTCCCAGTTCTTCCTTAGTGCCCTGCAAGAAGGTCATTACACTAAAGCCTTGCTCAGCAACCTGAGGGTCTGCGGTCTTACCCTTAGACTCTATTGCGGCGTCTTTTTTAACCACTGGCTTGGCTCCTGTTGGCGCTTATCCACACTGAAATAACGGGAAAACACAGACCGGAAAACCGGCTTAGCTAACCTGAGAAAACGTTAGGCCGAAGAGCTAATAACTCCTGGTTTAGTTACGAGTTGAAGGCAGTGACAAATCCCGTTGCTCTAGCTGACCCTAGGGCTATAGAGTTTGGGGAAATGTCGCTGCCGTTACTCAGCGCGCCCTGGAGGACTCGAACCCCCGACATCGGGTTTTGGAGACCCGCGTTCTACCAACTGAACTAAGGACGCATGAAACCAGGTGCTACTTTAGCACCACTACCCAACTTTACTCAATTCTAGTTGATTGGGCGATCAAAACGCTGCTTCAGACGGGTAGCTTTACCGACGCGATCGCGCAGGTAGTAAAGCTTGGCCCGGCGGGCTTTACCCCGACGCAGCACAGCAATGCTGGCCACCTTGGGAGCATGGACGAGAAAAACTCGCTCAACGCCGACCCCCTGAAAAATCTTTCGCACTGTGATGGAGCGATTGATGCCGCCATTGCGCATGGCGATAACGGTGCCCTCGTAGGGCTGAATCCGCTCTTTGCCACCCTCTTGAATGCGCACGCCAACACGGATAGTGTCGCCGACGTAGATGGTGGGAAGGTCGGTCTTTAGCTGCTCCGCCTCAATCGAGCGGATGATTTCCTCTGCGTTCATAGGGCCTGCAAATGTGCACGGTCTACGATTATAGACCATGGGTGGCGCTAAGCAAATAGCTTAGGGCAATGTTTTTCGGCAATGGGTTTTTGCAGGGTCGAGCTGGGTATTTTCAAGCGGCTCTGGGCATAGTGTTCATAGAGCATGCGCTCCTCTTTGCCAAGGTTGTTGTCACCTAAATTTTCCTGAACCCCCACGGATATGTCTACTCTGCCCCTCGACTCCTCATTTCAGGGAGAGTGGCCTCAACCTGAGGCCGCCGCCACCCTTGGAGAGGTGCTCAATGCGATCGCGACGCCACTTTGGATAACGGATGCTCGCGATCGCTGGCACTTTTGCAACCAAGCCTGTGCGACTCTGCTGGGGGGCGATCGCTGGGCTAGCGGTGAACCCCAATGGGGCGCGGACGTGCTGCCACCGGAGGTTGGTCAGCTATTACTGGCGGCGGGACAGCGGGCCTTGGCCAGTGGCGACGAGCAAACCGCTGTGGTGGAGATTGCTGAGGTAGCCGGGGAGCGGCGTCGACTGCTGGCGACAGTGCGACGATTTGGGGCTGCTAGCCGTGAACCTCAGCTGATGGTGAGTCTACAGGACATGACCCCCCTTCATGAGGTGGAGCAGACCCTACAGCGGCAGTCGGAGCGTGAGCGGCTGCTGGGGGCGATCGCCCAGCACTTACTGCAATCGCTCAATTCTGAAGACTTGCTGCAAACGACGGTGAACGAGGTGCGTCGCTTTTTGCGCATCGACCGGGTACTGTTTTACAGCTTTGACCCTGACTACAACGGGGTGGTGGCCGAGTCGGCCAGTGGCGCTATGGCCAACGCGGTCACAGCTCAGACCGACCTCAGCTTTACTCCTGCGGACTTGATGCGCTACCGCCAGGGCGAGATGGAGGTGATCGACGACATGGCCACGGCTCACCTGCCACCGGCCTATCTGGCTAAGTTTGCTCAGGCCCAGGTCAAGGCCTGCCTAGTGATGCCGATTGTGCAGGGGGACGCTCTCTACGGCTTGGTGTGTGCTCTCAACTGCAGCGGCCCCCGCCCCTGGGCCGCCTGGGAAATCGAGACCTTGCGGGAGGTGGCCACCCAAGTAGGCGGTGCCATCAAGCAGGCTCGCCTCTACAACCAAGTGCAGCGGTTGAATACTGACCTGGAGCAGCAGGTGGCCCAGCGAACCGAGGAGTTGCAGACTGCCCTTGAGTTTGAGGCGACCCTCAAACGGATTACCGACCGGGTACGCGACAGTCTCGATGTCAATCAGATTATGCTGACGGCGGTGAAGGAGCTGACCGAGGCCCTGGAGGTGAAGGGATCGAATACATCGCTCTATGATTTGGAACAGGGCACCTCGACCATCTATTACGAGTACAACAGCTCTAGCCCGTCGTACCAGGGCCGAGTCGCTCAGATGGAGGCCTTTCCGGAGGTGTACCACCAGCTGCTGGATGGTCAGTATTTTCAGTTCTGCTCGGTGGAGCCGAATCCGGTGCGGGGCTATGTCGCCATGCTGGCCTGCCCTGTGGTGGATGATCGGGGGGTGCTAGGCGATCTTTGGTTGATCAACGATCGCGACTACGGCTTTAACGATATTGAGATTCGCCTAGTGCAGCAGGTGGCTAACCAATGTGCGATCGCCATTCGCCAGGCGCGGCTGTACCAGGCGGCCCAGTCGCAGGTCGCCGAGCTAGAGCGGCTCAACACCCTCAAAGACGATTTCCTTAGCACTGTTTCCCACGAGCTGCGCACTCCGGTGACCAGCATGCGTGTGGCACTGCAACTGCTGGGTGTCACCCTTAATCAAGAATTTGACCTCACTGCCGATCTGCAAAAGCCCAAGACTGAGCGGACCCGCATTGGCCGCTACTACGGCATCCTGCAAGAGGAGTGCGAGCGTGAAATCAGCCTGATCAACGATCTGCTCGATCTCCAGCGACTGGACGTGGGCAATCATCCCATTCAGCCGGAACCCATTTTGCTAGAACCCTGGCTCGCAGGCTGGATTGACAGCTTTGTAACCCGCGCTAAAAGTCGCAATCAAACGCTGAAGTTAGTAGCAACTTCGACCCTGCCAGTGCTGCACACTGACGTGGCCAGCCTGGAGCGGGTGCTAGCTGAACTGTTAAACAATGCTTGCAAATACACTCCGCCGGGGGGAGACATCACCTTGGCGGTTTTGCCCAGCCCAGCTGCCCCTAGCGAACAAGTATGCCTCGCCCTCACCAACACTGGAGTGACAATTCCGGCAGAGGAGATGACCCGGATTTTTGACAAGTTTTATCGAGTGCCCAGCGCCGACCCTTGGAAGCAGGGGGGGACAGGGCTGGGGTTGGCTTTGGTGAAAAAGCTGATCGCCTACCTGGGGGGCGATATAACCGTTACTAGTGATACTCAGCAGACCTGTTTTGCCATCACCCTGCCTACACAACCGGCGCTCACTCGATAGGCCTTAACTCGATAAGATAGGGACACGGGTCAACCGTAGTCTCTACTGGACAAATGCCAATGGACAGCGCTATAAACGAAACCCCTTTGTCGGCTCCGGCAGTCTACACCGGGCAATTCGGCGACTACACCATTACCCAGGACGATCGCCGAGGGGTCGTGCTCTACCGCACGGGTCTGATGGTGGCGGCTCTAGCCTTTGGCCTGGGTACGGTTCTGGCCCTGGGATTCAACCAAAACTCTACCCTGGTGCAGTCTATCAGCCTGCTCTACACGCTATTTTGGCTGGGCTTGGGGTTGAGCTTAGCTACAATTCACATCTACTTGGTGCCGCTGCACCGAGTGCTCCAAGGAGTTTGGCTTTTGGGCGGACTGGCGTCGCTGGTGCTTTCCCACGGAATTGATGGCCCTTTAGCTCAAACGGTGGTAGAAACTCCTGCGGTACTTTGGGGTTTAGGTTTTACTTTCGTAGCGCTGGCCGGTATTTTCTTTAAGGAAGCCTTTTGCTTCGACCGTATAGAGACTAAGCTGCTAACGCCTTTGGTGCCGCTGCTGCTGCTGGGCCACTTGTTTGGTGTGCTGCCGCTGGAGGCTAAGCAAACCCTGCTAGCGGTCTGGGCAATGTTGTTTTTGGTATTTGCGCTGCGCAAGGCTGTACAGCCGATTGTGCCTGATATTGGCGATAAATCGGTTTTTGCCTACCTAAAGCAGCAGCGCTCCAATGCCTAAGCCTTAAAGCCTACAGCCCTGTTTGTAACGCTGGCTTAGGGGTAGAGTGATGACTTCGCCTCGGCATTTACACTGAAGGTATGCCTGTGCGGCCCAGTAGCTCTACGACCTGTTAAGGATATTGCGCCTCGGCTGCGAGTAGAGCCGCGTAAAGCATGCGGCATTTTAGAAACAGGAGCCGTCTTGAAATCGCGTCGTTGCCAGCTGGAGCCGACGGTTGATGAGACTACAGCGGCGCTCTATTCACTGGCAGACTTGGCTTCTCAATTGGCGAACCCGCTGGCTCCGCTTGGCGATCGCGATCGCCAAGCGCTGACAGAGATTTTTGATCATGAGCACATGGTCGCCGTTGAAGCCGACATTCTGACTCGCCTTAGCTACCTAGTGCCCGAACCGCCATGGGATATAGAACCTCACGAGTTCCTACGCGAGTTCTTATAACTTCGGTCTAAGTACTAATAGTCATTATGCTGTAGCAAAATGCTGATACAGTTGTACCGGTAAACGTGCGGTTTAAAGCATCTCATCTGTGCTGGTGAAACCTGGCGTATAGCGATACTGAGACCGCTACAGCACAAAAAAGTACGTAACCAACAAACTCGTTAGGGCCACGCTTCAAAATGGAATGTGACCTAATTAACAAAAACATTATAAATTTGCAATGGCTTCACATACCTGTGAACTAATTTGCTTTCTTTGCCTTTAAATACCTTTAAATAAGTTTATACTTTTGAAGTTTATCTAAAGCTTTCTTAGATCTCGCCTTCCTTTAAAACAGAAGCAGTTGGCTGTAGATAGACTATGTCTGTGAGTTAGTGTCTTCCGCCTAACTTACTGCGGTGGACAGCTAAGACTTAGCTTCTACCTTTGTGCTTTCTTAATCAGCTCAGAATTCCGATGCTCTGGCTTGCAAGGTTTTACCTCTGAATAAATGTCTAAAAAAACTAATAGCTGCAAGAAACGAATTCCAGTCTGCTAGCTTTGAAAGGGAACTATTGGATTTTTAAAAGGGAACTATTAGGTTTTTGACGCCGTCCTTATTCTTTGATTCAAGAGTTTAAGAGCTGGCTTAATATCTGCTTGCTGGAGGATGTACTCCTTCTGCACAGACTAGTTGGCTTGAGTAATTATCTGTTATTTCGAAGATTCTAAAATTGTACGCACAGCGTTTTGTGTGTCTGACCAATTAAAAGTATGGTTGTAACTCTAGCGGATTGAGTAATTATGTCTGTCCTAACCCAAGTCCGTTTAGTGATTCTTCAGTATGCTGGTGATTTTCGAGAGGCTTATCACCTACTTACTCAGTCAGGTAAACAGGAATATTTCAGCCATCGATACACTATAGAAAGCTCTATTGGAATAGGTAGCCAGATTGACGAGGTTATTCATGTCTGCTGTCAAACCAGTTCTGAATATAGCGAACTTTTAGCGCCTGGCCTTAGAGCTGTAGGTGGTAACCTTGATCCCTATAAAGAGCCAAAACGGCTGTTGGATTTGCTTCAACGGCAAAAACCTACCCATCTTGTGGTTCACTTCCCGTTGGCCGCTGCGTTTAAGTGGGCTAAGCAAAATAACGTAAGAGTAATGGGCTTGTTTGCCGATTCCTTTCAAGGCAGCGGGCTATCGACAAAGCTTCGCAACTTTCGCCTGTCAACCACGTTGAATAACGAAGCTGTTGACTTAGTGGCTAACCATGGTTTGAGCGCGTGTCATTCCCTAAAACATATCGGCGTTAAGCCCAGCAAAATTATTCCATGGGATTTTCCTTACGAAATTACTCCTAAAGATTTTGCGCCAAAAAAACTGGGGAAATCAACTATCGACAATAAAAATATTGTCTATGTCGGCCGCATCGCTCAGGTGAAGGGAGTGAGCGACGCTTTAAACGCCCTAGTGGAGTTAAAGCAGTCTGGTATTACTCCTAACCTGACCTTAATTGGTAAGGGAGAACTTGATTGGTTTAGAGCTGAAATTAGTCGTCTAGAGTTAGACGAGCAGGTGACGCTGGTAGGTGGCTTATCTCACGATCAGGTGTTGGCAAAAATGCGTTGGGCTGATGTTGTGCTGGTTCCTAGCCGCCATGCCTATCCTGAGGGTTTGCCGCTGACCATTTACGAAGCTTTAACCGTTAGAACGCCGCTGATTCTTTCTGACCACCCGATGTTTTTGGGTAAATTCGAACTGGGACGAGATGTGTTGATGTTCCCCGAAAAAGATGTTGCTGCGCTGGCCTACTGCATCAAAACTCTGCTGACCAATGCAGAGCTGTACCAGACGCTGTCTCTAAGCTCTGCTGCTGCTTGGTCTAGGTTGCAGCTGCCGGTTAAGTGGCATCAGCTGATCGAACAGTGGATCACCGATACGCCCGAGAGCCGCCGATGGTTGTTTCAGCACAGCCTGGAGCAGTGCTCGTATCAACAGCAGCAGCTTAGCTCTAGTCGTTTACAGCCCGCTCTGACTAGTTTTTAGCGAGAGCAAATCGACTCCTGTGATGGTGGGGCAGGTATGCCTTTGAGATGGTCTAGCATTGAAGTGGCTGAATGAATGCTTGCTGCTTCAATGCTCTGTACATCTTTTTAGCATGCCTACTCTTCCTGGCTCTAATACTCCCTTTTGGCAGCGCGCACCCAGGCTCATTCTGCGGCCGCTAGATTATTTTGAAGACAACTACCGGCGCTACGGGCCGGTGTTTCAGGTGGGGAAGGGACCGCCGCCGTCAGTCTATGTGGCTGACCCGGCGGTGATTCAGGGTATTTTTCAGGCCGATGCGGCTCAGTTTCACATTCCCTCCCAAAGCGCGGGGAGTGGGCTGACCTTTTTGCTGGGCGAGCAGTCGTTGCTGCTGCTGGATGGAGAGCGTCACCGCCGTCACCGTCGTTTGCTGATGCCACCATTCCACGGCGATCGCATGCGTGCCTACGGTGACGTCATCTGCACTCTGACAAAGCAGGCGATCGCCGCCTGGCAGCCGGGTACGGCCTTCAATGTGCGAGCCGCCATGCAGGACATTACCCTGAGGGTGATCTTAAAAGCCGTGTTTGGTCTGGGTGACGGCGATCGCTACGATCGCCTGCGACAGCTGCTCAGTACATTGCTAGAGGGGTTGGGCACTCCCTTTAGCGCTTTTTTTATTTTCTTTCCAAGGCTGCAGAAAGATTGGGGGCCAATGAGCCCCTGGGGAAAGTTTGTGCGAATCAAAGCTGAGATTGATGCCCTGATCTACGCCGAGATTAGCGATCGCCGCCAGCAGCCCTATTCCAACAGCACTGACATTCTCTCGCTGATGATCAGCGCTCGCGATGCCCAGGGCGAACCCCTCAGCGACGGCGAACTGCATGACGAGCTGATGACGCTGCTGGTGGCGGGCCATGAAACCACGGCTTCTGCTCTGGCCTGGGCTCTGTACTGGGTGCACTGGGTGCCCGAGGTGAATGAGCGTCTACACCAAGAGCTAGATGCTGTAGGTCCATCCCCCG
Source organism: Leptolyngbya sp. FACHB-60 (assembly GCF_014695775.1). Taxonomy (GTDB): domain Bacteria; phylum Cyanobacteriota; class Cyanobacteriia; order Phormidesmidales; family Phormidesmidaceae; genus Nodosilinea. Next base: position 102,056 of record NZ_JACJOX010000049.1, read on the forward strand.
ACCCTCTGGCTGATGCCAGCCTGTCCTACCTTACCGCCGTCTGCCAGGAGACCCTGCGCATTTACCCTGTCGCGCCTACCACGGGCATTCGCATCGTCAGTCGGCCGATGACGGTGGCGGGTTACGAATTTCCGGCTGGGTCGGTGCTGTTTCTCAATGTTTACCTGGTGCACCATCGGGACGATCTTTACCCTGAACCCGATACCTTCAGGCCCGAGCGTTTCTTAGAACGGCAGTATTCGCCCGCCGAGTATCTTCCCTTTGGGGGCGGCCACCGCAGCTGCATTGGCTCGGCCTTTGCGCTGATGGAAATGAAGCTAGTGCTGGCAACAATTCTGCGCCACTGGCAGATGGAGTTACCCAAGGAGCTGCGGCGTCCGCTCAAACCCGTGCGCCGTGGCCTCACCCTGGCTCCGCCGGGAAATTTGCAGCTGGTGCCCGTGGCCCAGCGTGTGGCTCAGCGCCAGGCGCTACCGCTCGGCTAAGGCCGCATCGACTGGAGCTACCCCCCCCTGGTCGAGGATTTGGGGAATTAAATCTTCGCGGCGCACGGCCATGAGATGCACTCCCTGGCATATCTGGCGGGCGGCCTGCACCTGCTCGGCGGCAATCTGTACTCCTTCCTGTAGGGGGTCGGAGGCAGCAGCCAGGCGATCGACAATAGTCTGGGGAATGTTGACCCCAGGCACGTTGCGGTTGATGAAATTGGCGTTTTTGGCCGACTTAAGCAGGAAAATTCCGGCGAGCACGGGGCGATTATAGCCAGACGCCACCTGATCCATAAACTTGGCCAGGCGATCGAAATCCGTGATTAGCTGGCTTTGAAAGAACTGCGCCCCCGCCTTGACCTTCGTTTCAAAACGGCGCTGCAACCCCGACCAGCTGGTCGATTGCGGATCGATCGCAGCTCCGGCAAACAGATCTAGCGCGCCATCGGTGAGGGGCTTGTCGTGGCTGTCTACACCAAAGTTGAGTTTTGCCAGCAGTTTGAGCAGCCGCACTGACTCTAGGTCAAACACCGATCGCGCTTCGGGGTGGTCGCCGGCTTTGACCGGGTCGCCGGTGAGGGCAAGAACGTTGCGCAGCCCAAGGGCGTGGGCTCCCATCAGGTCGGCCTGGAGGGCAATGCGGTTGCGATCGCGGCAGGCCATTTGGCATACCGCTTCGATCCCCTGCTGCTGGAGCAGCAGCGCCGCGGCCCACGACGACATGCGCATTACCGCTCGGCTGCCGTCGGTGACATTGACGGCATGCACTCGACCCTTGAGCATTTGGCCCATGGCCAGCATGTGCTCTGGGTTGCCTCCCTTGGGCGGCATGACCTCTGCCGTCACCAAAAACTGGTCGGCTTGGGCCGCCGTGCGCAGTCGATAACCCAGGGGTGCAGAAGCCAAGCCATCCTCCTTTGGATCTGTACGAATAGGGGTGATTGAATTGATTAGTATATCTTGCCAGCTACAGCGGTTTAGAGTAGCCTAGGGCGTCTTTTACCCGAGCCAGGGTAGCGTTGGCGACGTCGCCCGCCTTTTCGCGCCCGGTTCTGAGAATGCTTTCCAGGTAGGGGCGATCGCCCATCAGCTCGTTAAACCGGGTCTGAATTGGCTCGAGGGCGGCCACCGCCGTGTCGGCTAGCAGTGGCTTGAACTGGCCCCAGCCCATCTCTTTGCACTCTGCCGCCACCGCCTCTTTGGTCTGGTTCGATAGCAGCATATACAGGGTCAGCAGGTTGTTGCACTCGGGCCGGGCTGGGTCATCGAACCACAGCCCCCGCTCGGGGTCGGTTTTAGCCCGCTTAATCTTTTTGACGATCGCATCGGTGGGGTCAGTCAGATCAATGCGGCTCTGGTCAGAGGGGTCTGACTTCGACATTTTTTTGCTGCCGTCGGTTAGGCTCATCACCCGCGCCCCCTCAGCGCGAATCATCGGTTCGGGCACCTTGAGCACCGGGTTTTCTTCGCTGCCAAACTGAAAATTGAGCCGGGCTGCAATGTCGCGGGTGAGTTCTAGGTGCTGCTTTTGGTCTTCGCCCACGGGCACTAAGTCAGGCTCGTAGAGCAAAATGTCGGCGGCTTGCAGCACCGGGTAATCGAGCAGGCCAATGCTGACGTTTTCCCCCTGCTTAATCGCCTTTTCTTTGAACTGAATCATGCGCTCTAGCCAGTTGAGCGGGGTGATGCAGTTAAATAACCAGGCTAGTTCTGAGTGGGCCGACAGGTGCGACTGCACAAAGATAGTGGCCTTGTTGGGGTCAATGCCGCAGGCAATGTAGGTGGCCGCCACTTTATAGGTATCTTCTGCCAACCGTTTGGGGTCGTGGGGCACCGTAATGGCGTGGAGGTCGGCCATAAACAAAAAGGCGTCGTATTCTTCTTGCAGGTCAACCCAGTTGCGAATTGCCCCTAGATAGTTGCCCAGGTGTAGGTTGCCCGTTGGCTGAATGCCCGAAAGAATGCGCTGTTTGGCCATAGGTCTAGGGAGTGTAGCTAACGTAAATGGAATTGGCGTAACGCCAGCGGGCGAACCCCCTATGAATCTACCCCAATCTCTGCCCGCCGCAGTAGCCAGAAATGAACCAATAGTCAGGCTTTCCTTGTCGAGAAAGGTCAGGTTGCTTAGATTTGTAACAGGCAATCATAAAACCATTACTCCTATGACTCTCCCCACCGACCTATCGGCTCGCCTGCAAACCGCCATTGGCCTGGCCAAAGAAGTGCAGCAGCATCCTGAAGCTCATCAGGCTTTTCAGGAGGTAGTCGGGGACCTCAAAACTGAAAGCCCAGTTGCCGCTGAATTGCTAGAGCAGCTTTGGCAAGAGTATATTGGCACCAAGCGCTCTTCGCTATTTTGGGAACAGCTGTCGGATGTAGAAAAGAATTTGTCCGATCGCCTCAGCCAGAGCCACATTCAGCTCAAGCAAAACTACCTGAGGCTAATTCAAGAGCAGTAGAGGCAGAGGGGATTTTTGGTGGAACTAACCGCTCTCGCCCCGGCTGATGCACTCCATGCAGAGGCGGAACAGGACAATTACCAAAGCTACCTCAACGACAGCTTGTAGTCCGTCGGGAGCTGCAATTAGACCGACCAGCACTAACCCTGAGCCAACCAGCATCGTCACGATGAGTATTACTTCATCGTCAAACAGCTTTAGCCCTGCCCAGAGGGTGCCAAAGCCAAGAATCCAAAAGATAAGGTAGGTGTTCATTCAAGCTGCATTGCCAACCGCAACATTGAGGCAGAGGAGCAACCCCCATCGTACGTCTTTCAAGGGCGATACCCTTGGTCACAGTATGGGTCAACTGCGATCGCAGCCCTCGTTTATAGCGTGAGCAGGCCCCAAACTTTTGGGCAACTTTAGGGTGGTAAACCATTAAGGAGCACTACCCAAATGTCGATAAACCGAATTAGCTCTAACCTGTCTGTGACCGACCAGCATGAGGTGATGGATTTGATCGCTCAGATCAACCAGAAGCTGTCGTTTTTGATTGATGTGGGGCCGCAGGAGCGGCGATCGATGACGAAGTTAGGAGACCGCAACCGGGCCTTTACGCGCAAGGCGCTGGAGATTGCGACACAGACGCCAGACTTTTTGCCGCGATCGTTTGATATTACTGAAATGCGCCGCGATTTGGAGCTGTTTGAGGCGCTACAGCCGATGCTGCTGGCGCTGACGCGACTGCGTGAGCTGGTGGATGATACGGCGGTGGCTGCGGGGGATGAGGCCTATCGGGCGGCGCTGGAGGTTTATCGCTATGCGAAGGCGAATGGCAGCGTGGCGGGGTTAGATGACTTGATTGATGAGATGGGGCGGCGATTTGCGCAGCAGGGTAGCCGGGCGAAAGCGCAGGCGACGGAGTCTGCGAAGGCGGGGTAGCGATCGAGCACTCTTGAGATGAAACTACTGCATAGGCTGGCTTCGTTAAAACCGAAGCCAGCCTATTTTTTTGATGCCAACCTACCGTTCTGAGTTCTTAGCCCTGTTTTGCCCCACCTTGCCCTGCGCGCACCCCTGTGAGGAGAGAATGAGGGCGTCTTAAAGTGAGGTTGGCTTTGACTCAGTTGCACCCGACCTACCTGGTGCAGGGAGCTGGGCAAAGTGGTCTAGCAACTCGCGGTGCAAGAAGCGATAGCGACCGCCGACCCGTTGCAGCAGCCGACGCTCAACACAGTAGTTGAGGAACCGGGCCAGGTTGCGCGGGGCAACGCTGCTCTGCCAGAGCACAAACCGTAGGCAAACATGGTCAACGCAGGCTATCCCTCCACCTGCCCCAAGTCCAAAGAACATCGCGCCAAAAATACCTAGCACTAAAGCTTGGGGAAACACTTCCCTAAGAGAATTGACTATCACTCCCATGCTTTCTCCCTTGCCAATGCCTTGAACCACAATGTTAGGCAGTTCTGTTATCCCAAATACCAAGATGACACCAAGGGGATAGCTTAAGAGAGTTGTCCACCCAAAGCTTTGAAGCGAGTTCCAGATGCCTTGGTTTGGGCGCGATCGCAGTTGTAGGTCTTGCTTTAGCCCAACAATCAGTCCGACAATCAGCCCACTAATCAGTCCGACAATCAGCCCACTAATCAGCCCACCAATCAGGCCACTAATCAGGCTACTAATCAGCCCGCTAATTAGGCCATTAACCAGCCCGCCAATTAGCCCGAAAGTTAGCCCGATAATCAGCCCACTGATCACCCACCCTCTCACCGTGTTTAAAATTTCTCGTCGCACATCGTGCGACATCGCAATTCTAAACGCTTCAACAGGTTTAATATCATCCAGCCCAACAATCAGTCCGATTATCGGCCCGCTAATTAGTCCGACAATCAGCCCACTAATCAGCCCGAAAGTTGGCCCAACAGCCAGCCCGCCAATCAGTCCGAAAGTTGGCCCAACAGTCAGCCCAACAATCAGCCCGCCAATCAGCCCACCAATCAGTTGATATCGTCGGCGTGATTGCTTTGTCTCTAACCACCTTGGCTGAATCTGCTCAATGAGAATTTCTACCGTATTGGTTTGCTGCAATTGTCGCGCTAGCCAAGCCAGTGTCCGTTCGGTTTGTCGCCAGTCTGGTTCTAGCTCTGGTGTTTTATAAGCCCAGCTTCGTTTTTCAACAGCATTTCGGCGATCGCTCTCTCGCACTTCTGGTAACAATTGGCGATCAATGTACTGATTCAGCAATTCTGCCTTGGTGCGAAACGAACGCTGAGAGTCGTATACGTTAGCCGCTAGGGTGACAAACAGCGGAATTCTCAGCAGCCCCGGCTCGCCCTCAGTCGTTGGTTCCAAAAGGGTTTGCAGCGTAGGGCTAGCCTCAATCACCGACCACAGCGGCGACTGTTGCATCTCCAAATAGGTTTGAATTTGCTCGTTTGACAGGGGTTCCAAACAGATGGCCCCATTCATCGTGTTGAGTTTAATGTTGGCTTGAGCAAATTCCTTCACCCGGCAACAAACCACCAGCTTTGGATACTGCCGCGCAAACTCGTTTAGCTTTTGTGTACATTTCTGCTGCCGGTCAAACCCTAGCTCATCCAAACCATCCAGCAGCGGCAGCAACACCTGCTGATCGAGCCACTGCTCATAGAGTTTAGCTTTGCGGTTGCCGCCGTGCTGCTCATATAGCTGCTCAATTAGCCAGTCGCGAATGCTCTGGTTATCTTTGCGCCAGGTCGAGAGTTCAAATAAAACGGGGATTACGGTTTTTGGCTTGGCCAGTGCGCCCAAGACCAGCTGCTCGGCCAAGCTCAGCAGGGCGGTAGTTTTGCCTGCCCCTGGCGTGCCTAAAATAAGCAGCTTGCCAGCAATGTCGTCGCGGCCAAAAGTTTCAATTAGCAGCTGGCACGGGTCAAGGCTACCCTGGTCTTTTCCTTGTACCTGTAAAGTCCGTTCAGTTTCTAGCGGAGATCGCCCCACCCAACCCAACTGCTCTTGCAGCCCAACTGCCATTAGCTGGCGCTCTCTGCCCAAGGTGTCGATCAACCGTTTGCGAATTTCTGGGAGCTGTTTTTGCTCCAGCAGCCGCGTTGCCCAATCCCAATCCGCTGTAGAGGAAATAGTCTGACCAGATAACCGCACGATTGTATTGTTGATCGTGACTTGGTTGTCGTGGCTATTTTGAAAGCTAACCGCATCCCGCTCAGCCTGAGTAAGTTGGACTTGGCTATCTTCGATTTGGCTGCCGTCAACGCGCTGCTCTTGCGATGTCATTATTCAGGTTCATCCGGCACACCATCCCTGTATTTAACCCAAATTTTTTGGTTAAACACCAAAAAATGCTGCTGCTACCCCAACCCAAGGCGCGACCGTTCTAAAGATTTCTGCGCCGGTTTGCCACAGGCTTTTGCCAGCTTCGGTGGTTTCTTCCAAGGTTTTAAGAGTTTCGCTCACCTGCTTCAGGTTTTGCCCCACCAGCTCTTTACTCGGTTTTTCCTTCGCGGCTTCCCGCTTTGCCGGACGCAGATAGTCGAGCAATTCTTCTTGCAAAGCCGGGTCAATTGCTGCCCCTTTAACCGCTGTTTCTAACTGCTCCACCAATGTCACCACTTCCGCACCAGTAATACCCTGCTGCTGGGTTTGCAGGTCGCCCGTTTGGTTTTGCTGTTGGTCGCGACCCGCCTGACCCATCTGCACCATGCCCCCATTTAGGGTCACGTTGCTGAGGCTTTGCGACTGGTCGGGCTTGCCAGACTTAGCGGGCTCAGGCGGAGGCTGCTTTCTAAACATGATGTTAATTGCGAATTTATTTCGTCCATCATATTCGACCACTCTGGCAGAGGCCAAAGAACACACGCAGCGCCCCCACAAAATAGAGACGTTCAGGTCAGCTCGCGGATGAGTCCGCTAGATCCTCAGTCAGCTGTCCTTTTTGTGAACCCAATTTCGTGAATGGCGAACCCAGCTTCGTCGTCGGTGAGGCCAGCTCCATAGGGGAGAGGCTAGCTTCATGGTGAGCGAAGCCAGTTTCGTGAATGATGAACCCAGTTTCGTGGGTGGTGAACCCAACCTCACCAGTCGTGGGGTTGGGTCCGCTGTCGAGGTACCCAGCCCTAGCGCGAGTTAGGCGTGGTTCGGTTGCAGCAGAGAGAGACATGCCTGGGCGATCGCCCATTCCTCCTGGGTATGCACCACTAGCACCCGCACCGCCGAATCTGCCGCTGCAATATCCTGATCTGCCTCATCTCGGCTCAGCTCATCCTTTAGCCGCAGCCCCAAAAACTCAAACGGCTCGCAGGCCTGCTGCCACACCAGCGGGCTGTTTTCGCCCACGCCAGCGGTAAACACCACCCCATCTAGCCCCCCCAGGCTGGCGATCATCCCCCCCATCTCGCGCCGCAGCCGGTGGATAAACACCTCAATGGCCAGCTTAGCCTTGGCATCGCCCTGCTCCATCGCCTCCGCCACGGCGCGCATGTCGTTAGAGCGGCCCGACAGCCCCGACAGCCCAGATTCTTTGTTCAGCAGCCTATCGAGCTGGTCGGCGGTGTAGCCCTCTTGCCGCATCAAATAGATCAAAATGCCAGGGTCAACACTGCCCGAGCGACTGCCCATCATCAGGCCATCCAGCGGCGTAAAGCCCATCGTCGTATCAACGCAGACACCGTTTTTGACCGCCGCCAGCGAGCAGCCGTTGCCCAGGTGGCAGGTGAGCAGCTTCAGGCTGGTGAGATCTTGCCCCATCATGGCCGCTGCCCGCTGGGCAACGTACTGGTGGCTGATGCCGTGGAACCCATAGCGACGAATGCCCTGCTCAACCCAGGCATAGGGGCCAGGGTAAGTAGCCGCCGCCTCGGGCATGTGGCTGTGAAAAGCCGTGTCAAACACCGCCACCTGGGGGATGGTGCCTAGACTCTGGGCGATCGCCTCAATGCCCTGCAAATTCGCCGGGTTGTGGGCTGGCGCTAGAGGAATCAGACTCTGAATCGTGGCCTTCACCTCGTCATCCACCACCACAGGCTGCTGATAGTGGCGACCGCCGTGGACAATTCGGTGCCCAACGGCGGCAATCTCTGCCAGCTCGCCCAACACCTGCGTTGGCCCATCCACCAGGGTCTTGACCATAGCCGCAATGCCCTCAGCTTCGTCGGTAATCGACAGCACCTGCTGAATAGATTCTCCCGCACCGCTGGCGGAGAGTTCTACCTTGCCCTGCTGGTGAGTCCAGTCGAGGGCAGCGCGCCAGAGGGGGTGAGGCGCTGCGCCCTCGGCACCCTGACTGAGGTCAAACAGGCAGCTTTTGTGGCTACTCGACCCGGCATTGAGAACCAGAATTTTCATGCCATCTCCCCCATCTTCCCCACCTCCCTCGTCTTCCCCATCCCCTAGGTGCCCGGTCGCGACTCTAGCTCCTCGGGCAAATGGGAGCGATCGCCGTGTTTGGCCAGCATCGGCCCATGTTGGTCGAACCGGATCAGACTAAGCGAAGCGACGGGCAGCTCAATGCGATCGCGGTACCGACCGCTATCGATACCCAAAAGATTACAGAGCACCAGTCGAATCGTGGTTTTGTGCGACACAATCAGCACATTGCCGGCACTGTGGTTGGCCTCAATCTCGGCCATCACTAGGGCGGCACGGCTGGCCACCTGTACGCCCGTTTCGCCTCCTGTGGGCGGGTTCCAGGCGGGTTCGGCGAGCCAGCGCATGTAGTCTTGGGTGTACTCTGCCTGCACCTCGTCGTGGGTCTTGCCCTCCCACTCGCCAAAGAACATCTCCTTCAGCCCGTCGCGCAGCTGCATGGTCTGGCCCGTGGCCTCACAAAAAGGCGTGGCAGTTGCCACCGTACGCCGCAGCGGGCTGGCATATACCGCCTGCCAGTCTAGGCGCTGGTATTTGTCAGCAAAGGCCTGGGCCATCGCGGCACCTGAGGCGGTCAGCTCTGGGTTAGATAAGCCGCAGTAGGTGTCGCTCTGGCTCGATTCGGTTTCGCCGTGGCGGAGCAAGTAGAGGTTGAGAGTCATGGGGGAACGTTCAAGAGATCGAAGGAACTAGCGTAGGAGAGCCTTTATAGGCGCGACTCTCCTATCGTCTTAGTCTGCTCGATCGCTGGCATCCCCCCTAGGTGCCTGGTCTGGTCTCCAGCTCGGGGGGCAGGTGGGCGCGATCGCCGTGCTTCATCAACATGGGGCCGTTGTTACTAAATTGCACGTGGGTAACGGAGGCGACCGGCAGACTGATGCGATTGCGATAACGCCCCACATCCATCCCCATCAAGTTGCACAAAATAATTCGAATAGTGGCCTTGTGAGACACCACCAGCACGTTACCTTCGGTAAAGTTTTCTTCAATTTCGGCCATTACTAGCGAGGCCCGGCTGGCGATTTGCACCGAGCTTTCGCCCCCAGTAGGCGGGTTCCAGGCCGGTTCGGTGAGCCAGTGCAGGTAGTCGTCGGCAAAGTGCTCGCGCACATACTCGGCGGTTAGCCCCTCCCACTGGCCGTAGTTAATTTCCTTTAGCCCATTGCGCAGCTGCACATTCACGCCCACGGCTTTGCTCAGGGGCATGGCCGTCGCGATCGTGCGCTTCATCGGGCTGGCAAAGATGGCCTGCCAGGGCATGGCCCGATACTGGGCCGCGAAGGCATCGGCCATGGCCATGCCTTCGGGGGTGAGCTCGGGGTCTAGCTCGCCACAGAAGCCGCCAGTTTGACTAAACTCGGTTTCGCCGTGGCGCAGGAGGTAGAGGTTGAGGGGCATGGGGGAGGTGGGGGGTGGATGGGTGGGCGAGTAAGCGGGTGGATGGGTGGGCGAGTGAGTTTAAGGCTTGGAGTCACCCATCTACCCATCTACCCCCTACCCATCCACCCATCTACACATTCAGTCCGGCCTGAGCCTGAACGTATTCCTTCAGCTCAATCTGCATGGGCTTGACGTGCCAAATCTGCTCACAGTATTCGCGGATGGAGCGATCGCTCGAAAATTTGCCCATGCGCACGGCGTTGATGATTGACCGGCGCGACCAGTCTTCCTGGTTTTGGTAGGCGGCGCTGGCTCGGTCTTGGGCATCGATATAGGATTGGTAGTCGGCCAGCAGTAGGTAAGGGTCGTGGTGGAGCAGGTCATCGATCAGGGGTTTGAACAGCTCGCTGTCGCCCTTAGCAAAGTAGCCGCAGTTGACGAGATCAATCACGGCCTTCAGCTGGGGGTTGCTGTGGTAATAGTCCCAAGGGTTGTAGCCGCTGGCTTTAAGGGCCATGACTTCTTGGGTAACCAGGCCAAAGAGAAAGAAGTTTTCGTCACCGACTAGCTCGCGGATCTCGACGTTGGCCCCATCCAGTGTTCCGATAGTGAGGGCACCGTTCATGGAAAACTTCATGTTGCCGGTACCGGAGGCTTCTTTGCCGGCGGTGGAAATTTGCTCAGATAAGTCTGCGGCGGGGTAGACCCGCTGGCCTAGGGTGACGTTGTAATCGGGCAAAAAGACGACCTTGAGGCGCTCGCCGATCGCGGCGTCATGGTTCACTACGTCGCCGACGGCGGTGATGAACTTGATCATTAGCTTGGCCATGCGGTAGCCGGGAGCTGCCTTGCCGCCAAAAATAAAGGTGCGGGGGGTGATATCCAAGTTTGGATTTTGCCGCAGCCGTTCGTAGAGGGTGATGATGTGCAGCACATTCAGGTGCTGGCGCTTGTACTCGTGGATGCGCTTCACCTGCACGTCGAACAGCGAATCAGGACTCACCGTAATGCCGGTGCGGGTCTGGATGTAGGCGGCCAGATCCTGCTTGATGTCGCGCTTGATCTGCCGCCAGTGCTGGCGAAAGCTGGGGTCGTCGGCGCAGCCTTCTAGCGATCGCAGCTTTTCCATATCCTGTAGCCAGCCGTCGCCCACTTTCTCGGTATAGAGGGCCGCCAGACGGGGATTGGCCAGGGCAAGCCAGCGGCGGGGGGTAACGCCGTTGGTGATGTTGCGAATCTTGCCCGGAAACAGCTCGTGAAAGTCTTTGAGAATAGTCTGCTTGACTAGCTGGCTGTGCAGCTCGGCCACGCCGTTGATGGCATGGCTGCCCAAGCTGGCCAGGTTGGCCATGCGCACGTAGCGCTCCCCCGACTCATCAATCAGCGACAGGCTAGAGAGTTTGGCCGAGTCGTTGAGGTATTGCACCCGCACCTGATTCATAAATCTGTGGTTGATTTCAAACACAATCTCCATGTGCCGGGGCAGCAGGCCACCAAAGAGAGACAGTGACCACCGCTCCAGGGCTTCGGGCAACAGGGTGTGGTTGGTGTAGGCAAAGGTGTTTTGGGTGATTTCCCAAGCCATTTCCCACTCGATGCCGTGCTCGTCAATTAGCAGGCGCATCAGCTCGGCGACGCCGACGGCGGGGTGGGTGTCGTTGAGCTGGGCGGCAAACTTCTTGTGGAAGCTGTCGAGCGGTTGGCCCGAGGTGAGATGGATGCGAATCATATCCTGCAGGGCGCAGGAGACAAAGAAAAACTGCTGCTCTAGGCGCAGCTGTTTGCCTTCGATTTGCTCGTCGTTGGGGTAGAGCACCTTAGAGATATTCTCGGAGGTGACTTTGCTGTTGACCGCGCCGTAGTAGTTGCCGACGTTGAACGACTGAAAATCGAAGGATTCTACCGCTTCGGCCTTCCACAGGCGCAGGGTGTTGACGGTGTTGACCCGATAGCCGGGAATCGGCGTGTCGTAGGGAATGCCCTTCACCTGCTTAGCCGGAATCCAGCGCTTGCGGAAGCGGCCATCGGAGTCGGTATAGCCCTCGGTGCGGCCGCCAAACCCCACGGTAACGGCCTCTTGGGGATGGGCAAGCTCCCAGGGGTTGCCGTGCTGAAGCCATTTGTCGGTGATTTCGACCTGCCAGCCATCGCGAATTTCTTGGTCAAAAATGCCGAACTCGTAGCGAATACCGTAGCCGATCGCCGGGATTTCCAGGCTGGAGAGGGATTCCATATAGCAGGCGGCGAGGCGACCCAGGCCGCCGTTGCCCAGGCCGGGCTCTTCTTCCTGGGCCATCAGCTCGTTGAGGTCAAGGCCCGATTCTTGCAGCGCCTGCCTGACGGGTGCTTCGAGGTTTAGGTTGAGCAGGTTGCGGCCCAGGTGCGGCCCGAGGAGAAATTCCGCTGACAGGTAGCTGACCAGCCGCACCTCAGAGCGCAGGTAGTTGCGGGTGGAGTTGAGCCAGCGCTGCATCATGCGATCGCGCACCATGTAGGCCAGTGCCAGGTAAAAGTCGTTCTTGCTGGCCACCTCGGGCCACTTGCCCTGAATGTAGAACAAGTGGTCGGCCAGGGCCCGGCGCAGGGTTTCAACGCTAATGCCAGTGCGATCGTCTTCGACATCGACTGTGGGGCAATTTATGAAGGCTGTCATCGCGGAGACTCCTTGAACAACAGAAAGGGGAAAGGTGCGGGAGGAGTTTTGAGTTCTTAGTTTTGAGTTTTGAATTTAGGCCGCAATTCAAAACTCAAAACTCAACATTCAAAACTCTCCAGTCTCCTAGGTGATCACCGTGGGCTGGTCGCGCCCAGTGAGGGTCTTGATCTGAGCGATCTCGTCGGCCAGGGTAATCAAGTCGGCCAAAGCCTCTTGAGTATCTTGGTTGTGCTTGGCGGCATCCGGTTCGTAGCGCTCCACATAGAGCCGCAGGGTAGCGCCCGAGGTGCCGGTGCCTGACAGCCGGTAAACAATCCGCGAGCCGTCGGTAAAGCCGATGCGCACGCCCTGGTTTTTGGCCACGCTGCCGTCGACTGGGTCGGTGTAGGCAAAGTCGTCGGCGTAGTCGACGGTGTAGGGGCCGAAGGTTTGGCCGGGCATGGTGCTTAAGGCCGATCGCAGGTTGCTAATCAGGGTGTTGGCGCGATCGCTCTCTACCCCCTCATAATCGTGGCGCGAGTAGTAGTTGCGGCCGTAGGTGCTCCAGTGCTCTTTGACAATGTCTTCAACCGACTGGCCCTTGACGGCGAGAATATTTAGCCAAAACAGCACCGCCCACAGCCCGTCTTTCTCGCGGATGTGGTTAGAGCCGGTGCCAAAGCTCTCTTCGCCGCAGAGGGTGGCCTTGCCGGCATCCAGCAAATTGCCAAAAAACTTCCAGCCGGTGGGGGTCTCAAAGCAGTCGATGCCCAGCTTTTCGGCGACGCGATCGGGAGCCTGGCTGGTGGGCATGGAGCGGGCAATCCCCGCTAGCCCGTTGCGGTAGCCCGGCACCAGCGTGGCGTTGGCAGCCAGAATGGCGAGGCTGTCGCTGGGGGTGACAAAGAAGTTGCTGCCGAGCACCATGTTGCGATCGCCGTCCCCATCCGACGCGGCCCCAAAGTCAGGAGCGTTGTTGCCAAACATCACCTCCACCAGGTCGTGGGCGTAGACCAGGTTGGGGTCGGGGTGGCCACCGCCAAAGTCCTCCAGCGGTTCGCCGTTGACTACGGTGCCCGCTGGGGCATTCAGCCGGAGCTCAAACAGGGCCTTGGCGTAGGGACCAGTCACCGCGTGCAGCGAATCCATGCAGAAGCGGAACTTGCCGCTAGAAAGCAGCTGCTTGATCTGGCCAAAGTCAAACAGGGTTTCCATCAGCGCGCCGTAGTCGCTGACGGAGTCGATCACTTCTACGGTGGTGTGGCCCAGGCTGTGGGTGGCGATGCGATCGAGGTCGATGTCGGCCGCGTCGAGAATCTTGTATTCGGTGATAGTCTGGCTGCGGGCATAGATCGCATCGGTCACGCCTTCGGGGGCAGGGCCGCCGTTGCCGGTGTTGTACTTAATGCCAAAGTCTTCGTCGGGGCCACCGGGGTTATGGCTGGCCGAGAGAATGATGCCGCCAAAGGCGTTGTTCTTGCGGATCACGCAGGAGGCTGCCGGGGTGGAGAGAATGCCGCCCTGCCCCACTAGTACGCGACCAAAGCCATTGGCCGCCGCCATTTTAAGAATGATTTGGATGGCCTGGCGGTTGTAGTAGCGTCCGTCGCCGCCCACCACCAGGGTTTGGTTTTGATAGCCCTCCAGGCTGTCAAAGATCGACTGAACAAAGTTTTCTAGATAGTTTGACTGCTGAAAAACCTTAACTTTTTTCCGCAAGCCCGAGGTACCGGGCTTTTGGTCGCTATAGGGCTGTGTGGATACGGTTTGAATACTCATAGGGTCAAAATTTGCTCCAAGGTCAACCAGGTGCAACCTCAGGATAAATCCCCGACTAACTCTGAAGGATAAATCCCTCTCTAACTTATGGCGTAAATCGTAAGCCTTGGTTAAGGGACGCCTGCATCAGGAATTGGCGGTTCGCCAGGTGTAGCCGTTCTAAAGCCCCAATCTCCTGCATCTATGACTCATCAACTGCTGAGTTCGACGCAATCGCGCCCCAGCATTGGCCACGCCGATTTACCTGCGATCGCCGCCTTTTATGAGATCTGCGAGCAAGTTGACCAGCTCAACAACACCCCTACCCTCGCCGATCTCCAGCGCCACCTCGACCACCCGCCCCCCGGCGGCACCCACCACCGCCAGCTGTGGGAAACCCCCGAGGGTGCCTTGGTGGGCCTGGTTGCCCTGTGGATCGACGACCCTACCGATGTGCCCACCGATGCGTTAGAGGGCTGGGTGGGCGTCTTTGTGCATCCTGACTGGCGCGGTGCTTACCTAGAAACCGAACTGCTGAGCTGGGCCGAGCAGCAGGTGCGGGAGCAGGCCACCGTCGCCCAGCGTCCCGCTCAGCTCTATGCCGGAGCCAGAGCCGATGCCACCTACTACCGAGCCATCTACGAGACTGCGAACTACGAGATGATTCGCCGGTTTCACACCATGGCGCGATCGCTGGCTGAACCCATCCCCCAACCGCAACTCCCGTCGGGTTTTACCAACCGTCCCACGCATGCCGATGAGGCCGCTGCCTGGGTAGAGCTGTTCAACGAAAGCTTTGTCGACCACTGGCACTTTACGCCGATGACCCTGGAGGACCGCCAGTTTCGCCTCACCTATCCCACCTACCGACCCGAATTGGACTGGGTCGCCGCGACCACTGACGGCACGCTAACCGGATTTTGCCGTGGCGACATTAACCACGAGGAGAATGTCCTAAAAAACCGCCAAGAAGGGTGGATCTCGCTATTAGGCACGCGGCGGGGCTATCGCCGTCAGGGATTGGCGCGGGCGATGCTGCTGCAAGGGCTGCATCAGCTCCGGGCAGCGGGTATAGAAACGGCTCTGCTAGGAGTAGATATCCAAAACCCTAACCAGGCCATGGGGCTATACGAATCTGTGGGATTCGCTATCAAAGAAACTCATCTAACTTACCAAAAGTCCCTCGCCGAAACCCCCGATTCCCGCCCTTAACCCCCACGGCTCAGGCTGTCCCTAAGCTCGGCCCTAGGCCAGGACTAACCCCAGGATAGATTTCAGTTGGCTTTGGCAGCCTCAACCTAAGGGTGGTACTGAACCCATTGACCTAGAGCCTCTAGCGCACTTGCTACAGCTTCAGACTCAGCGACTTACGGCCCTCCCATGGGCTGGTTAGGTGCTCTAGCCGGGTGATTTAGGGGGATTTAAACCGATGCGTATTTTCTTGATTTTGGCGTTGCTGTGCAGCCTGCTGCTGTCAAGCTGCGAGTTTTTTACCCCCGATACCAGTAGAGCCCTGTCTCAAACCCGGCAAATAGAAGAGATGCAAAAGCAAACCCAGCAATTAGAGCGCCAAGCTGACGCTCTAGAGCACCTAGTCGATCGATCGAGTGGAGCGGGTGGAGCAAGTGGAGCGGGTAGAGCGAGTGGAGCGGGGATAACAATTCCGATATCGCCCTAGCCCGAGGGCGTGCCCTAGGCGATCGCTACCGCTTCGACTAGGTGATCCGGACAGTGATGCACCGTAAATTTTGCCGTCAAATATGGCGAAACTTTTCAGGCCGGAAAACACTTGCCAAACGCTTGAAGAAGCTTGAGAGAGCCCTTAACACGAATCTTGCGGCGCAGCAGTGCCCAAATTATGTTTTGTTCCTTACTCAGAAAACCTAACCAGGTTTTGCTATCGGCTATGACAATAAGATCGGCCTTTCCAAGGTGCCCCTCTTGAATTTGTACAGCTTTATTTTGAATCGTTACGGTCGCTCGACGAGACTCAGAGCCGGTGAAGGTGAAGTGGTAAATCGCACTCAACCCCTCTGACTGATTCCGCTGAAATAGTATTGGCAATCCAAAGAGAAACCCTTGAATTGATTTGGGACGAATGCCGCTGCTCACTCGCTTAATAGTTTTACGGGGAAATCGCCGTTCGCCATAGGTTTCAGCATCTGAACCGGGCACCACATAGATCGTTTCAGCCTTGTCCTGTAAGGGCTTAACTACCTCGCTGACAAACGCTTTGCGATCGCTCAAAAAGGGTGCGATTACATCCTCACCGGCAGGGCAAACCGCCATACAGTAGGCCGCTTTATAGTTTGATTTAAACGCCAAACTTTGCCACATTGAGGCAGATTCAGAATCGCTGACTTTTTTGCGATAATCATGAGCATTTTTACTGTCTGCAATTGTTCCCGCCCAATCGGTAAATCCGCTCATGAATTCCCGGTAATTGTGGGTGTAGCAGGCTGAGAAACTAAAGTGTCCATCGGCCGCGATCGCCCCCACTGGGCAGGCCGCGACACATAATTTGCACTCCAAGCAGGGATTGTAGTCGATGGGATGGGTATAGTCGGTGACCGCTGAATCGATCAAAATCGTGCCTAACGAAATGAAATTGCCAAACTTTGGATGAATCACCAGTCGATGAATGCCCATGTGGCCTAGCCCAGCGGCAACCGCAACGGGCTTATGGGACACCACCCACACCTTGCCCGGAAACTGATCCATTTCCATTGGGAAACTTGCCCCTGGCATCATTGCGCGTACACCGCTTTGATCCAACGTTCTAACGATACTGCGTGCTACTTCATTGGCATGGTCATAGTTAGCGTGAAATTCAACATTTGCAGCAGAACGAACGGGGGTGCGAATATTCTCCCGATTCATGCGGCAGACAAAGCTTATGAGTGTTTGAGTAGGCGGAAATGCTCTAAGGATATCTGACCGCTGATCGGCGATCGCTGGCCGGCCAATTTCTACAAACCCCACATCATCTGCACCTGCCTCAATGCAAAGCGATCGCAGCGCCTCTGAGCTTAACAGAACAGAACTTGTTGGTGGGTTACTTGTAGCCTGCTCACGCCACCACTTAACAGTTGGATGACGATCAAATTTAGCCATAGAAGCCTCCAATGCTGCGCATTGCATGTATATACATGTTTTTGTGAAATTTTTTAGCTTAACTTAGCGTTTTCATCTCCGATAGCAGCGATAGCAGGGTTTGCCAGTTCTGTTGCCCTAGGTGCTCCTTCACGGTAGCTTGAGCTTGCTCCCACAGCGGGATTGCCTGGGTCAAGATAAGCTGGCCTTCAGCGGTTAGGGACACCAACTTAACCCGTCTATCTTCCCCAGAATTGATCGCGACCAATCCCCGTTTCTCTAGCAGCTTGAGATTTCGCGTTAAGGTCGTTTGGTCAGTAAACAGCTCCTGGGCCAAATGCGTTATTGCGACAGACTCCATCAGGTGAACTGCTGCTAATAGCATGAACTGATTCACCCCTAAACCCACAGGGCGCAGGGCCGAATCATATACCTGGGTCACAATTCGAGACGCTCGACGAACGTGCATGCCCATGCAGGTTGCAGGGACTTGACTCACCTCCGCGAGATTAGCTTTAGAAACGCGATCGCTCATACAATATGTATATACATATATTCTGAAGCTGTCAAGGATGCAGGGGCATGGCAATAGTCTTTGGACCTAGGTTTCTCCTACCGCTTTGACACGGCCTTGGACTCTGTAACGTACCAGCGCCAGGGCAGATCGGCTCCTTGAGTGAGGCCGATGCGGGTGGTTTGGGTAAATGCGACTTCCCCCGCTGCCACCCGCTGCTGCCAGTCAGCATCCCGATGCTCTAACCAGAGACCAGTGGCCGGAGTTAGGGGTAGGTCGGTGAGGGTGCGATTGATATCCACCAAGAGGCAGAGCTTGCCGGGGCCAGCCCCCCAGCGAGCGGGTTTCTCTGCCCGATACCCCGCCAACCAGGGAGGAATGGTGTCGAGTTCGACGGCGCGAATTAGGACAGCGCTGGGGATGCGATCGCGATCGGTCACCACGTTAAAACAGTGGTAAATGCCGTAGATCAGATACACGTAGCTGAACCCTGGCGGGCCAAACATTACCCGATTGCGAACCGTTTCGCGGCGGTAGGCATGGCAGGCCGGGTCGCCCTCGGTATAGGCCTCAGTTTCGACAATGGTGGCGCTGAGCTGGCGACCATCGGCCCAGCGGCGCACCAAGCGACAGCCCAGCAGATCTGGTGCTACTTCTAGAGACGAGCGCCCTAGCCAGACTGGGTCAATGGGCGCGGGCTGATTACAAAGCTTTATATTGTCCTCTGAGGCAGGCTTGTTAAGATGACTCAAAACCAAGGCTCCGATAACACCGACCTTTTTATCATCGCTACTGCTCCTATGGATATCAAACTTGTACTGGCTGTGCTCACCGGATTGTTTGTGGTGGCCACCCTCTTCTTTGGCACTAAAAACGGCTTTTACGATACCGACGACTACCACGGCAACGGTTCGGCCCACTAGGAGTACACCCTGTTCATCGGCTTTGCTGTACTGCTGCCGCTAGGGTGTTCGCCATTCCGTGAGTAATCTGGTCTGCTTTCCGTTCGGTGCGGGTCACGGCCAAGAAGGGCTGTGCCTAGAGCTGCGCATGGGGCCACGGCGCATTGTGCTTGACTGTGGCCTGCGCGATCTGACGTCACTAGAGGTGGCGCGCGATCACGGAACGGATACTCGTTCTGAGTCGGATCCTGAACGCTCTGCGAATCGCATCGCTACCGCTGACCTACTCTTTTGTAGCCACGCCCACAGCGACCACGCTCGCGGGGTGTGGGAGTTTAGTCAGCAATTTCCCCAGGTGCCCATCTACGGTAGTGAGGTCACGGCCCAACTGTTGCCGCTGAACTGGCTTGGGGAAGACGTGCCACCTCACCTGTGCCAGGCATTGCCCTGGCAAACCCCCATTAGCCTGGCCGACGATCTCACCGTGCAAATTTGGCCCGCCGGGCACTTGCCGGGAGCCGCCTGCGCTCTGTTTACCTACCACGCGCCCCAGCGCCCCTACACCGTGTTTTTCACGGGCGATTTTTTCATGTCCAATTCGCGGCTGGTGGATGGGTTGCCCCTAGAGGCGCTGCGGGGGCTCAAGCCAGACGTACTGATCATCGAAGGTAGCTCTGGGTCTGCCCGCCATCCCCACCGTCGCCAGCAGGAGAATCTGCTGGCCAGCACGCTCCATGGTCTAGTGCAGCAGGGGCGCTCGGTGCTGCTGCCCACGCCAACCCTGGGCATTGGTCAGGAGCTGGTGATGCTGTTGCGCAGCCATTACCAATTCACCGGCCAAGATATCACCGTCTGGGTCGATGAAACCGTGGCGGCAGGCTGCGACTTGTATCTGGAGCTGATGTCTGCATTTCCCAGTAGCGTGCAGAATTTTGCCCGTCACCAGCCGCTGTTTTGGGACGAGCGCATTTTGCCTCGCGTGCGCCGCTTAGGCATAGACGGGCATCCCCAGGGCGATTCTTCTTGTGCCCCCTGCATTGTGATTGCCCATCGTGAAGCCGATCTCAGCGACTACTGCCTCGCCTCGGCCCAGCCCTGGACTGTGCTGCTGCCCGATTCGTTTGCCACCGCCGTTGCCGATACAGTGCTGGGTACGCCCAGTACCGCTGGAGCCACTCTGGGCTGGCTGCAAACCCTGGCTGCCGAGCTAGAGTCGGAGCGGGTGCAGCTCGACACCTATCAGCTCACCACCCACAGCGATCGCGTCGGCACCACCCAGCTGATCCACAACCTCAGGCCCCAGCACGTTGCCTTTGTGCATGGCAACCCCACCCATCTAGCCGATCTGGCTGGGCTAGAAGAACTGCAAACCCGCTATCAGCTCCACCTGCCCTCCGCCGGTAAGGAAGTGGAGTTTCCCATTGGCGATCGCTTCATTCAGCCCGCCGCCCCCGATCCGGTCTTTGAGGGCGAAATTACCCAGGTCGACGACAGCGTACTGCTGCTGCTGCCGGAAGACCTCACCACCGACCCTCGCTGGACGGCCTTGGCTGATACCGGCCTAGTGCAGGCCCGCTGGCAGGGCAACGATTTGGTGATCAAAGGGCTAACCCAGCGTGACCTGCTGCGCACCGTAACGAGTGGAGATGCCCCCTGGCAACCGCCCAGCTGCCAAACCTGTCGCCACCAGCGAGAGGGGCGCTGCCTCGGTGGCGATTCTCCCCTGTACGGGCTGCAGGTCAGTCCTGATGGGGTGTGTCCTGCCTTTGAGGCCCGTCCAACTCGACCAGAGCGGGATGATGAGGCGACGGCTTAGAGTTGGAAAGGTGGGGAGGATAAAGGGATGAGGAGGATGGGGAAGAAGCGTACTAAATCCTCTTCCTTATCTCCTCACCCTCCTTATCCCCTCATCGTTATCGGCTTATGGAAACCTACTGCCTGCGCCTTACTCCAGGCCAAGATCTCAAGCAAGAACTGCAAACCTTTGCCCATAACCAAGGGCTGGAAGCTGGCATCATTCTGACAGCGTTGGGCAGCTTGACCCAGGCCTCTCTGCGGTTTGCGGCCGCCCCAGAGGCTACGGTAATCGACGGCCCGCTGGAGCTGCTTTCCCTCAGCGGGACGCTGTCGCGGCATGGAATGCATCTGCATGGGGCGATCGCCGATGCCCAGGGCCAAGCCTACGGCGGTCATATCATGCCGGGCTGCTTGATTCGTACGACGGCAGAAATTGCGATCGCCAACCTGCCTCACCTGCGCCTGCACCGCCAGCCCGACTCAGTTACGGGTTACTTAGAACTAGCTATTGATGTTCTCTCTTAGTTCTTTTCAAGACAGATCGCGATTATTGGCACTGCAATGTCCCTAGGACTAGAAAATCGTCGATAGAATGACAGCATTTCCTCTGTAAAGCGCTAACTCAGCATCTAAATTCCAAAGTAGCTGAAATCTTCACCAGCAACGGTAACCCCATGCAAAGTATCGAAATCCAGCTGCCGGATACAGTTTTCTCCGCGCTTCGCAAAGCGCCAAAGGAATTTGTCCAGGAAATGCGAGTGGCCGCAGCGGTCAAATGGTACGAACTCGGGGAGGTCTCCCAGGGCAAAGCGGCTGAAATTGCTGGGTTGTCTCGGGCGGGCTTCATTGATGCCCTAGCTCGTTACAAGGTATCAGTGTTTCAGTACACCGCTGAGGAACTAGCGCAGGAGCTAGGGGATGCTGATTGACAGAGTTGTGGTGAATGCTTCGCCCCTGATTGTGCTTTTTAAGAGCGGGCAAGCCGACCTGCTGCCGAACCTTTTTCGTAAAGTCTTAGTCCCCCAGGCTGTTTGGCAAGAAGTGACTATCCCGCAGGATGATGTAGCCAGCCGTCAACTGCCCGGTTCTGCTTGGGCTTTGCCAACCGAAGTTTTAATTAGCCCCGAAATCGCTGCTTGGGATTTGGGTGCAGGAGAATCTGCTGTACTTAGCTATGGATTTCAAAACCCTAGCTATCGAGCCATTGTTGACGATGCTGCCGCCCGACGCTGTGCTCGTTCGTTGGGAATTGCCGTTTTGGGAACTGGAGGCATAATCGTTTTGGCAAAACGACGTGGGCTGATCGACTCCGTAGACAATCGCCTAAAGCGCTTGCAAGATGCTGGACTTTGGCTGTCTGAGAGTGTTGTTGCCATGCTCAAACAGCAAGCTGGGGAGTAGCCTTAACTACTCCTCGACCCGGTAGCCAAAGTCTTCGAGGCGGCTGCGCGACTGACGCCATTTGGGCACCACTTTGACAAACAGCTCCAGGTAGACCTGACCCATCACCAGCTTTTGAATTTGCTGGCGGGCATCGGAGCCGATCACCTTCAGCATGCTGCCCTTTTTGCCGATCAAAATGCCCTTTTGCGACTCGCGCTCGACGTGGATAGTTGCGAGAATGCGGGTGATGTTGGTGTCTTCTTCGACCCGATCAACGGCGATCGCCACCGAGTGCGGCACCTCTTCCCGCGTGTTCAGCAAAATCTGCTCGCGAATCAGCTCGCCCATAATGAATCGCTCGGGCTGGTCGGTGACCAGATTGGGCGGGTAGTAGTAGGGGCCGAGATCAAGCTGGTTGATTAGCGTGGCCAGCAGGGTGTCAAGACTGGTTTCGTGCAGGGCCGAAAATTTGACCAGCGGCCAGCCGTGGGCGTCAGCCATCCGCTGGTAGCTAGCGTCGAGGGGGGCGATCGCCTCCATCTCCTCCGGCTGTTGGTCAACTTTGTTCATGCCTAAAATTACCGGACCGCTGGTGTGAGCCAGCAGTTCGGCCACAAACTGGTCGCCTCGCCCCGCGTCTACGCTGCCGTCGACCACAAACAGGGTGGTGTCCACCGAGTCGATGGCCATGCGGGCGTTTTTCACCAAAATTTTGCCCAGTTCATGGTGGGGCTTGTGAATGCCGGGGGTATCGACAAAAATAATCTGGGCCTGGTCGTTGGAGAGGATTCCCCGCAAGCGGTTGCGGGTGGTTTGGGCGGTGGGGGAGGTAATGGCTACTTTTTGCCCCACCAGAGCATTCATCAAAGTCGATTTGCCCACGTTGGGGCGGCCCACAATGCCCACAAATCCAGACTTAAACCCCTCCGGCGGGGTGGGGATAGCGCTGTAGCCGATCGGGTCAAAGGTGTCGACCATGCTAATAGCCTGTGACATGGACGATAACTTCGCGGTTTGATCCCCGCGCCCGGTGTTCCCACAGGTAAATTCCCTGCCAGGTGCCCAGGCCGAGCCGCCCCTGCACGACCGGAATGGTTTCGCTAGTGTGAGTTAGCACCGTACGAATGTGGGCCGGCATGTCGTCGGGCCCTTCGGTGCTGTGGATGTAGTGGTTGCCCTCAGGCACCAGCTTGGCTAAGAAATTCTCCAAATCTACCAGCACGTCGGGGTCGGCGTTTTCTTGAATGATCAAGCTGGCAGAGGTGTGGCGCAAAAACACCGTACACAGCCCGGTCTCGACCCCCGATGCCCGCACTACCTGCTCGACTTCAGCCGTAAACCGCTGGAGAGATTTGCCCTGCGATCGCAGGGTCAGCACCTGCTGGTGGTGGTGAGTGGTGGCGGTAGAGGGTGTCATTGGGCAAATCACTAGAATAGACCGTTCTCTATTCTGTCAGACTTAACCACCCTCGGGAAACTTTGTTCTTCCGCCCTGGGGCTCTCCAGCCGAGATCACTCCACACAGAGGGGCACGAGGCGGCCCTGGGCGGTCAGCCCCAGCCGCATGGGCTGGTTGGCGAGAATGGGATTGCCGGTCAGGGCACACACCTGCTCGCGCTCAGCCACTGCTCCAAAGCTGGCGCAAATGTCCTCAGGCTGTACCTGGGTCGTACATTCGCTCGGCCCTTGCTCCACGTACTGCCAAAGAATGTCACGAATCAACGCCTGATACCCCCGGTTACCGGCCAGGGCTTTGAGTTTTTCCTTCAGCGATCGCTCTAGGCGAATGCTGGTAACTTCCATATCAGTGGTCGATACGCGAGTTAGGGTTGGCATTAGCGGGCACACCTCCAAAGGGAACATAAAAGACTTTTTCTGGAACGCGTCACAACTCAGCTGTGGTTATCACTAATGAGTTGTCTCTAACTAACAGTTTAGACAGACTAGACACGTTTGTATTACACGTGTAGTATTAACGTTATTCGAGCGTATCCGTCAAGTCTCCTCGCTTAGCGAGCGGTCTTGAGCTAACGGATGCCCTCATGCCTTCCTGAGCCTTGCTGTTTTACGCTTGAGGAACTCCGCCATGGTACGGATCTTGTCTACTGGCACCGCAATGAATATCGCCATCACCACGGGCGACGCTGGCCAGCTGGGCATCGTGGCGGGATTTGATGGGTATCTTAGTGGCCTGATTAGCCGACTGCGCCCTATGCGTGGGTTAGCCCTAGGCGATTCTGATAGGAGTGATCTGTTTAAAGGAGATGCCCTAGGGGGCGATCGCCTTTGGGGAGTTCGCTTTCTCTGGTGCAGGCTATCCCTGGTGCTTATGGGGTGCCTCGCTAAGGGCGATCGCATGGGTTGGCCCTCTCCCCACTATTTCTCTCAGCATTCTGTGTTTCAGCATTAACCCGACCCCCGATCTGGCTTCGCGCCTAGGAATGGCTGTGCTCAGCTAATTCCGTTTCGATCGGGCTCCAAGTTTGGGTTTGCAGCAGTATTGCCGCCGTTGGCCTTTCAGAAAGCCAGGGGTTCGCATCGGTATTCACCCACGGTTCGGCCGCTCAAGGTCACCTGTGGTGCTCGTGATCCACCATGCGTCACCTTGGCTAGGCCACCGTTTTAGGGCCGCTGCGGCCTCGACACAACAAACTTAAGCAACGAAACTAGTTCACAAGTATTAAGGCATGAGGGATCATGTTGAAGCTAACTTATTCCGATGCAGATTTATTGATTGAGCATCTAGACCTCACCGTCGAAGCGATGGTGACCCAGCGCAGCCTGGTGGCTCTGCGGGCCGGACAGCCTCTAGTGGTGCAGCCGGGCTATGGGGCCTTTGCTCTACCTGCCGACCTGCCGGGAATTGCTGCACTTAAAGCTGGATGTCAGGGGGCGATCGACATCGCTCCCTGCGACATTAACTGGCTTGAAGTCACCCTGCGGGGCACCTGGCTGGCCGACAATGCCGCCAGCGCCGAAGGTATTTTGGTGGCCGAGCTTGGCCTCCAACTAGAGTCTCAGCTTGTAGCCCTGTGGCAGCGCAGCCTGAGCTGGGTGGCGGCCCCCTGCTCTCAGGGGCGCTAAAGCCGGGTAGTTATGACCCCATCGCCCGGGCTTTGCAGTACCGTAGAAAACAAGGGCTGGATAGTTTTTTGCACCCAAAAAATTCCAACGCAGACCCAAAACGACGCAGAGAAGGAGAGATTGAAATGGCTGACGATGCAACCTACCTCACCCTGACCGCCGACAACTTTGAAGCCGAGGTGATGCAAAGCGATATGCCGGTGCTGGTTGACTTTTGGGCTGCCTGGTGTGGCCCCTGCCGCATTATGAATCCGATTGTGGAAGAGCTGGCCGAAACCTTTGCCGGTCGAGCCAAGGTCGCCAAGCTCAACGTTGATGAAGAAGATGCCCTGGCCCTTCAATACCATGTGATGGCCATCCCCACCCTGATCTTTTTCCAGAATGGGGAGCGGGTTGACACCGTTGAAGGAGTCATCTCAAAGGATGACCTGGTGGCGAGACTAGAGGCGTTAGTAACAGCCGGCTCGGCAGTGTAGACGGCTTTAGTTTTGGGTGGCCCCGCGCAGCACGGCCTCGCCGTTAACAAATTCTAGGCCGTCGAGGGTGAGCCCGGCTTGGGGTAGGGCAAGGTTAATGCGCTCGGTGATTTGAGCCGGGTCAAGGCCGGTAAGGCGGGCTACATCCTCCGCCGACAGATTGACTCGGCCAATTTGAATGCGGGTGTCGTTGCCCAGCACTAGACGGCCGTTATCTACGCGAGGGCTGCCTTCAATGCCGATGTAGAGAGGGCGATCGCCCAGCATGGGCACGCTACTCAGGGCTGTATTCAACGCCTGCTGAGCCTGGGGCGGCAGCGATTCGGTAGGCAGATCGGCGGGGTTGACGACAATGCCGCCGGCTACGCGATCGCCGCGAATCGTGGCGTTTAGACTGTCCGTCACGGGCAAAAAATTTGCCACCTGGGGGGTCTGGGCTATGCCTTCGGCCAGCAGCTGGGTCAGCTCAGATTCCGTGAGGGAAATTTCAATTCGGTTATTGTCGCCGTAGCGCACTCCCTGGCCGCTGGCCAGCTTGCTCTCCAGCAGGTTGCCGCTGCCGGTATTGACATCGGCCATGGCCGTATCGGTACCGCTGGTGCTGTACCAGGTCGGCAGCGCCGTGGCCCGGTTCCAGTAAAAAGCGGTGGCAGCGGCGGCCCCTGCCGAAAGCCCGATCAATAGTGATAGCGCTAGTACAACAGCCTGCTTTGTCCGCATGTCTGACAACCCTCCCCCGGACGTTTAACAGATATCATCGAGCCAGTCTAGCTCAGCTCTCCTACGCTAGCAAAAAGCTGTGTGGCGATTGCTGTAAAGACCCTAAAGTGGCCTATGGTATTGGTTGTAAAGATGTAGAGAATAGCAGCATGGGCACGACACAAGGGTTCATCCGCAAGGTCATGGGACTAGGACGGCGGGTTGTAGCCCTCTGTGCGATCGCGCTGATCTTTATGGCCGGCTGCGCCAAACCTGTGGAGCCGACCGAACTGCTGTCAGAGCCTACTCCCCAGTTCAACCGTCTCACCGGGCAGATTGCTGAGGTGTCCCCCCCCGAAACCCTAGAGACTCTCAAGCAAATTATCGATGCCTACACGCCCCAGGTGCGCATTCTCAGCCCCCGCCCCGGCGAAGTGCTAGACGACACCAGCGTCTCGGTGCGATTCCAGGTGCGCGGTCTGCCGCTATTTAAAGATGATGCCTACGAACTCGGTCCCCACCTGCATCTATTCCTAGACAACGAACCCTACACAGCGGTCTACGACCTGTCAGAACCCATTACCTTTGACGGGCTTTCCCCCGGTACCCACACCCTGCGCGTGTTTGCCTCACGCCCCTGGCACGAAAGCTTCAAAAACCAGGGCGCCTTTGACCAGCGCACGTTTCACATCGTGGCCTCCACGCCCCAAAACGAACTCAACGCCAAGGCTCCCCTGCTCACCTACAGTCGTCCCCAGGCGACCTACGGGGCCGAGCCGATCATGCTCGACTTTTATCTCACCAATGCGCCCCTGCACATGAGTGCCCAAGCCGAGGCCAACGACGACCTGCACGACTGGCGCATTCGCTGCACCGTCAACGACCAAAGCTTTGTGTTTGACCAGTGGCAGCCTATCTGGCTGAAGGGCTTTAAGCCGGGTCGCAACTGGGTGCAGCTCGAACTCATTGACGAAAGCGGCAACCCCATCGACAACCGCTTTAACAACACTGTGCGCATCATCGACTATCAGCCCGGTGGCAGCGATACCCTCTCTCGCCTAGTGCGCGGTGAGCTGGGCCTAAACGACGTAGCGGGTATCATTGACCCAACTTACATACCCCCGGCCCCTGAGCCGACAGCCGAGACCCCAGAACTAGAACCTCAACCTCCCGCCGCTGACGTAGAAACGCCAGAGCAGAATGCTCCTGAGCCTGAGATTACTCAACCAGACGCTGCCCCAGAGCCATCCCAGCCCGAAACTACCCAGGAGCAACCCGAAATTGCTCCAGATGCCCAAGACATTTCCCCGGCTGAGCCCGAAGACGAGACCCCACCCACTCCATTTCTTTTGCCAGAGAAATCAATAGAGTCGGAGGCGGCTAAAGAGGATCAAGTCATGCCGGAAGACAATGGTGCTGGGGAAGATGCCGAAGAGGACGCCCTTAATCCCGATCGCCCTGCTGTGGAAGCTCCTGCTGCGATCGCACCTGAGTCAAAGGATGCCATGGAGGATATGGTGCCACTGGCAGATCCGGAGATTCCCCCTGTGTTGTCTCCTCCTCAAGCGGAGCCCGAGCCTATACCCGTGCGCCCGACCCTCCCTGCCACCCCAGAAGCTACTCCAGAACCTAGTTCTAAAGGGTTACTCAATCGTTTTAAGCAGTGGCGCAACCCGGTCAATCCGTCTCCCGCGCCCGCGCCCACTATCCCAAATACCATCCCAGAAGATACCTTTGGTGACCTGCCCCAGGTCACGCCTGTCCCAGATGCGTTGTCTAACCCAGAGGCTGATGTAGCGCCTGAGCTACCTAAGGTACAACCCAAGTTGGTCGAGCCCTATACTGATCCTTCTTTAGGTGAGGAACAAACGGAGCCCAGCTTGCCCAGCACCGAAAAAGCCCCTGAGGCAGATTCCCCAGAGGCCGAAACCGACGAGCCTGTGGAGTTGCCCCGCAGTGAGCAGCCTAATATTGCGCCGCGATCGCCCCTCGCTCCAGAAGCTCGTCCATTTATTTAGATGGCTAATTTATCAATCGCAGCGTCAAGGGATAGCGATAGGCCATCCCTTCGTTAGCCTTAACTGCCGCTAGAATGACCAAAACCAACCAAGCGATGCCCAAAACAATCATTAGAGGAATCCCAATCAGCACGAGAAATAGTACCCCTGCAACCACCATATAGATAGTCATAGAGATATTGAAGTTCAGCGCTTCCTTGGCCTGATCATTGACGAAAGACATTTCGTCGCGCTTGACCAGCCAGATGACGAGAGGCCCAATAATGTTGCCAAAGGGAATAACAAAGCCAGACAAAGCGCTAAGGTGAGCAAGCATAGCCCACATGCGCGATTCTGGGTTTGAGTCGAGCTGGTTCATGGTAGTGGCAGAATGGGATAATCTGCCGCCAAGCTAACTCAAAAAGCAGGATAGACGCCCTATCCTGCTTACAAAATGTAGTATTCAGTTGCTGAATACAGACGAGGCAAAGCGGCTAGGGCCAATGAACACCGCCCCAGCACTTTACTCTTCGTCGTCGGCCTCATCATCGGTGGGATATATAAAGCTAGTAGACCGCCCGGTGAGCACAGACTTACCCAGGGACATCGCTTTCTTAGCCTGAAGCGCTGCAGTGCGCTTCCAGGTGGCGCGACGCTGGTCACGCTTTTGTTTGGAGGTTTTCTTCTTGGGAACCGCCATGACAGCAATACTTTAAGACTTCACAACCTTTCAAGCATAGGGCAAGAGTGCCACTCTACGCAATTTTATTTTGTCAGCTTGGCGCTACTGCATGCCCGAAATGGTGTTACCCAATCTAGGGGGCAGCTGACTCAGCATTGTAGACTAAGGCTCTAGCCGCTTCAAAGTAGTTGGCCCACTGGGGTACATCGGGCTGGAGCCGCCACTCGCTGCGACTCACTGGCACCGTGAGAATGGGGACAGTGATACCCTGGTTGTCGCCAATGACGGTGACGATAACGTCGGTCATCAGCACATCGGCGTCGAAGCTGCGCTGAATGGCGGCTCGGGCAATGATTTCTGAGCGTTGCACCAGGGTCTCAAAGCTTTCGCCCTGTTCCCGCACCAGATAAAGGTTGACTCGCGAAGTGTAGGCCTGGGCCACGGGCGGAGTGACGAGGGACGGCAGGGTCACACCCCCAAAGCCCACCAGCGCGGCCAGGGCGAGGCGTGCCCAAAGCGATGCAGTATAGGGCTGCCCCTGGTAATTAGGCCCATTGCGCCGGGTTAAACGAGACATCAATTTCATGGCCTACTGCTCCACACATCCTTGCAGGATGCCCAAAAAGTGCTTTAACTCTAGCCATAGAGCCGCCAATCGTCAATTAAGAATTGTCGCCGTCGAGGTTGCCGGTCTGAGCTTCCGTTTGGCCACGCAGGCGCTACTATGGCAGGGGAATTTTTATCCCTCAATTC
Organism: Leptolyngbya sp. FACHB-60; assembly: GCF_014695775.1. Lineage (GTDB taxonomy): Bacteria > Cyanobacteriota > Cyanobacteriia > Phormidesmidales > Phormidesmidaceae > Nodosilinea. The sequence goes on from NZ_JACJOX010000049.1 coordinate 131,499, forward strand.
TACCGTACGAGAGGCATTCAAAAGGCATGGCAAGCCACTGGCCCGTGATCGTTGGCATCAATCAATATCAATCGCTTCAGCCCCTGATGTACGCCCAGTTTGACGCCCTCGAACTGCGGGACTTTTTGGTGGCCGAAGTGGGGTTGCCAGCCCAGTATTGCTCGCTGCTGACGGATATCTCTGCGGTGGTCTATGAGGGGGCAGCTGCGCCGACTCGCGAGGTACTGCTGCAACGGCTGGCCCAAAGCTGCGATCGCGCTGGTCCCGAAGACACCGTGTGGTTTTTCTTTAGCGGCTACGGTGTGCAGTGGCAGGGGAAGGATTACCTGCTGCCCATTGATGCCGACCCCAATCGCATTGAGCAGACCGGCATTTTGGTAGAAACTCTGCTCGATCGCTTAGCCCAGGGTAACCAGCGTCAATCCATCGTCATGCTTGACATGAACCGACCCCAGAGCGCCCTCAGCCCTGCCCCTGGAGGGGGCAACCTGGGCGATCAAACTTTGGCCTTGGCCCAAGAGCTAGAGATTTCCTTAGTGCTCTCCTGCCAACCCAACCAGTTTTCTCAGGAGACGCTGGCAGTGCGCCACGGGCTATTTACCGAAGCCTTGATCGAAGGGATGCGGTTCCACGGCTGTTTGACCCTAGCGCAACTGGTGGATTACCTGTGCGATCGCGTGCCTGAGCTGTGCCAACACCACTGGCGACCCGTGCAAAACCCTGTGGCGGTGGTGCCCTCTGGCCAGCAGTACGCCATGCTGGTGCCCCCCAGCCTAGTGGGCCAAATGCCCCTTGGCGTTGTGCCCCAGCCTGAGATTCTGCCAGAACCGCAGCCCGAGCCAGGCATCTCCCTGTCGGTGGAGCCGAGCCCAAGCTGGCCCGTTTACCCAGCCCTGGTGCCTGTCGATCCGCCTAACCAGGAGTTTGCTAAGCCTTGGCCACCAGCCAAACCGTTAGATCAGGAGCTGCCGCCGGGAGTTCTACCTGAGGTCACGAAGCCATCCGCTCCAAGTCAGCTTGCTGCCCCGAGTCTGGTGCCCTCGCAACGATGGGGAATTTTAGCGGCGGGGCTGCTGCTGCTCGGTGTGCTGTGGCTCAACCAAGACAGCTTTGTGGGGGGAGGTTCTGCCCCTGAGGCCACTGCACCGTCTGTGGCCCCACCGGAAGGTGGAACCGGGGGGGAAGTCGATCCTGCTGCTGAGACGGTTGGGGAATCCCTATTTCCAGGAGCGGCTGCAAGTGGTGCCGAGGCCCTAGCACGAGCTAGAACGGCCCTTGACCAGCGTCAGTTTGGCGAGGCACTGAGCTGGTTAACCCAAATTCCTGAGGGCGAGCGCCCTGAAGACTACGAAGCCCTGGTTAACCAAGCGGAAATGGGCTATGCCAACGCTGAGCTGTCGGGGGGGGCCGCCCTCAACCAGGCCCGCCGTCTAATTGAGCCGGTTTCGGCCTCCCTCTTTAACGATGCCATTGAGCAGGCGCGGCAGGTGCCTGTTGGGGATCCGGCCTATGATCAGGCCCAGACCGACATTGAGCGCTGGAGCTTAGTAATTTTAGACCTTGCCGAAGGCCGAGCTGCTGCGGGCGATTTGGATGCGGCCATTTCGGCCGCCCGCCTTGTGCCCGAAGATCAGGGCGAAACCTGGGGACAGGCCCAGGCTCGAATTCAAAAGTGGGAGCAGAGCCGGGTCAATCGGCAGCTGCTGCAAGAGGCCCAGAGCTTACTTCAGCCCGACCAGGCCACCTCGTTTCAGGCGGCGATCACGCTCGCCCAGCAAATTCCTCCCAACTACCCTGAGTCGGCGATTGCCCAGGAGCGCATCGACCAGTGGAGCCGAGATATTTTGGCGATCGCCCGCGCCCGCGCTGCCTCTGGCCAGATCCCTGGTGCTATCTCCGCCGCTGGCCTCGTGCCCCCTGGCACCAGCGCCTACGACCAGGCCCAGCAGGAGATTCAGCAGTGGCAGGGGCAGTGAGGGGTGGATGGGTAGGGAGTGGATGGGTCGGGGTTAGTGGAGTGGATTGATATGACGTTTAAGCTTGAGATGATTGGCTGCTAATAAACTAAATCCAAGGCCAGCTCTAATACCCCTTACCTTTACCCATCCACCCCTCTACCCATGTTCTCTCCCCCCAACCGCATTGCCCCCGGCCCCGGCCAAGAATCCGTCTGGGATTACCCGCGTCCGCCCCGGTTAGAAGACTCAACCCGTCACATTCGAGTGGTCTTCAACGGTGTGGTGATTGCCGATTCGCGGCGTACCAAGCGAGTGCTAGAGACTAGCCATCCGCCGACCTACTACATTCCTCCTGAGGATGTGCAGATGCAGTATTTTCAGCCGGTGCCCCGCTCAACATTCTGCGAATGGAAAGGGGCAGCGGTGTATTTTACGGTGGCGGTGGGCGATCGCATGGCTGAACAGGTTGCTTGGGCTTATCCTCAGCCTACGGAGGCGTTTGAGAGCATTGCCAACTACATCGCTGTCTACCCTAGCCGCATGGAAGCCTGCTACGTCGATGATGAGCTGGTGCAGTCTCAACCTGGCGACTTCTACGGCGGTTGGATTACGTCAGACATCGTTGGCCCCTTCAAAGGTGACCCCGGCACCTGGGGATGGTAACAGCTGGACGATTGCCGCCTGCACCTATCTAGCCGCCAACGTCCTACTCTTCCCCCATCTCCGAGCTACAGGTCGGCGCAATTCCTAGGGTGTCGCGGCTGGTGGTCATAGTATCCACCGTGCGCTTCAACTTGGCTTCTAAAAATTGCTTGTGGTCGAGTAACTGGCGCAGCTTTTGGTGGCGGGCGATCGCCAAACTAATCGAAGACAGCTGCTCAGGCGGGCAGGGGAAATGCTGCACTCGTCCGTCCGAGTCAAGGCTGCACAGACGATAGCCGGGACGACCCAGATTAGTTCCAGCAGGAGTGGACCCTGTAGGAGAATCTAATGATTGGCAGAGCTGCTCGACGTAGCCCGCGAGTGCCTGAGGGTCGCCGTGGCGCAGTAGGGCCGCGTCGAGGGCGTCGGCCTGGCCTGGTCGCTCATCTACGGTCTCGAGCCAGCCCTCGACAATGGGGCCTTCCATATAGAGCGCCTGAATGCGATGCACCGTCTGTTTGAGGTCTTGGTGCCAGGCCTCGACTGCCATTTGAATGTCTTGTAGCACCTTGACCGCCAGGGCTGGGTTGGCGTCGTGGCGATGGCGGCTAAAGGTCGGCAGCTTGCGACGCGGCAGCATGGGCAAATGCGAGAGCTGCGTCTGTACTGGAAAGGGCGCTAAGTGGGCCGGGGCACCCACGGTCTGGGGTACGGACTCGGGGCTAATCGCTGAGGGGTTGTCATCGCTAGCGGGCTTGCTAGCGCCGATGGTGAATGAAACGGGCCGTCGAGCAGAACGTCCTTCCCCAATACCCACGGTAGGGGAGGGCACTGCGGAAAATTCAGCAGAATCAGGCGAGGTATCCATAGGGCGTGAGAGAGACTGAGTCAGGCGGATGAAGGCAGATCAGGAACTGACTTGAGAATAATTGCCCTGGATCAAGTGGTTTGAAGGGCAGAGTTAGGCACCATCTGCCTCAGTTTATACCCGAATAGTTTAGGTTTAGACCAGCAAAAAGGTTTGTCGGTCATAAAGTTTCTCAACCTTTAAACTGCAAACCCTACAAACAATTGTTCCAACTTTGAACACTTTACCTAGCACAGTTTGATGTTTAAACCCCTAGGAAAATCGCTCTTGGCAGAGCTGGCGGAAGTGTTCGCCCCGCTGCTCAAAGTTGGGATATTGGTCAAAGCTGGCGCAGGCAGGGGAGAGCAGCACAACTGAGGCTCCTAGGGATGGAGCCACCTCAGCACCCCGCTCTACCGCTTGTTCCATCGTTTCGACAATGGTGTAATTGCGATACCCTGAGGTCTCTAATCGCTGGGCGAACTGGGGTGCGGCATCGCCAATCAGCAGCACGGTGGCGGCCCGCTCGTGAATGCGCTGCACCCAAGCGGTGTCGTCGCCTTCCTTGGCCTCGCCACCGGCGATCAGCACCGCTGGGGCCTCTACCGATCGCAGCCCTACCTCGGCCGCATCGTAGTTAGTTGCCTTTGAGTCATTGATGAAATCAATCCCCTGCCAGGTGCAGATGTGCTCTAGGCGATGGGGCACGCCGGGGAATGAGGCCACTCCTGCTGCGATCGCCTCCGCATCCAGCTCTGCCAGGCAGGCCGCCGTGACCGCCAGCAGCAGGTTTTGTTGGTTGTGGTCGCCCACCATGCGCAAGGCATCGGCTTCCACAATCGGGATGCCTTCGAATTTTACCCAGCCGTCTTGGATATAGGCACTGGGCCGTAGCGGAGCAATGGCCCGCTTCCCCCCGGCACTCGTCCAGTAGGCCGAAGGAAACTCCTCAGGCATGTGCTGGCGCAGGTAGGGGTCATCACCGTTAAACACTGCCAGCTCTGAGCGATGCATCAGGGTGGCTTTGATCTGGGCGTAGTTCTTAACCGTTCCGTGGCGCTGAAGGTGGTCGGGGGTGAGCGTAGTCCACAGGCCAATTTGCGGTGCCAGGGTGGCCGAGGCTTCGATCTGGTAGCTGCTTAGCTCAGCGATTACCCAGTCGGGCACCGTTGGCTCTAGGGCCAGTTCGCAGGCGGCATAGCCAATGTTGCCGCAGGCGGGCGCGTTGAGCCCAGCGGCCTGAAAGATGGCGGCGGTAAGGGCCGTGGTGGTGGTTTTGCCGTTGGTGCCGGTAATGCCGACCCAGGGGCGATCTTGCAAAAACCGCCAGGCTAGCTCGGTTTCACCAATGACCTCTAACCCGTTCTCGCGGGCAGCCACTAATGCGGGGCTATCCCAGGGAACGCCGGGGCTGACCACCAGCAGGTTAGTGCGGCTGTCGGGCACAAAACTATAGTCGAGCAGCACGGTGATGCCGTCCTGCCGTAGGTCCTCCTGCTGGGTGACTAGGGATGGGCTGGAGCCGCGATCGCTCAGCACCACCTGCCAGCCATCCCGTTGCAGCAGCCGCGCTGCCGCTACCCCTGACTTACCCAGACCAATCACATGGGCATTTTTCATGGCATCGCTATCCCTTAACGATGGCGCCAAAGTCGCCCAGCACCAGGGCGTGGTTGCGCAGTAGCCCCAGCAGGTTGAGGCGGTTTTGCCGCACCGCTGGCTCGTCGGCCATCACCAGCACGCTGTCGGGGCCGTCAAAGAAGCCGCTGACCACCGGGGCCACCTGCTCTAGGCCTGCCACCAGCTGGTCGTAGTCGTGGCTGGCTTGAGCGGCCTGGGTCTGGGGCAGCAGGGTTTTCAGCGCTGCAAAGAAGGCTTGTTCTGCCTTTGCCTCCAGCTTGGCTGCGACAATTACGCCCTCAGGGTTGAGCACATCGGTGTCGAGGGTGCCCTGGGCGGCCAGACGGGTGGCCCGGTTCACGGTTTCGTAGACCTTATCCATGCGACCGCTGCGACGCATGGCCTGCAAGAACAGGGCGCGATCTTTGACATCCAGCGGATCGCTGAGGGCTCGCTCGCTCAGTACTGCATTCACCAAGTCGTAGTCGATGCCCTGCTCGTCCTGGAGCAGGGTCTGCACCCGCTGTAAGAAAAAGTTGTGGAGCTGAGTGCGCAGCGCCTCGGGAGCATTGATCGCCAGGGTTGGATCTTGAGCAAAGTCCTGCACAACGGTATCCAGGAGCTTGGCCAAATTCAGGGGCAGCCCCGCCGCCCAAATAATGTTCAGCACCGCGTTGGCAGCCCGCCGCAAGGCAAAGGGGTCAGAGGAACCCGTGGGCAACTGGCCAGTACTAAAAATTCCGACTAGCGTATCGAGGCGATCGGCGATGCCCACCACCTGACCCGACAGGGTTTGGGGCAGGTTATCCTGTGCCCCTTTGGGCAGGTAGTGCTCGACGATGGCGGTGGCGACGGCCTCGGGTTCACCACTGTGGAGGGCGTACTTTTGCCCCATCACCCCCTGGAGTTCAGGAAACTCGCCCACCATTTGGGTGACCAGGTCGGCCTTGCACAGGTAGGCCGCGCGGCGAATGTGTTGGCGGGGCTGGGCCCCCAGGTTGAGCTGGTCGCAGAGGTGGTCGGCCACAGTGCCAATCCGCTTCACCTTGGCAGCCATCGATCCCAGCCGTTCTTCGAAAGTAACGGTTTCGAGCTTGGCGACAAAGGCGTCGAGGGGCTGGGCGCGATCGGCGTCGAAGAAAAATTTGCCATCCGACAGGCGGGCGCGAATCACCCGAGCGTTGCCCTCGGCGATAATTGCGTCTTTGCTGGGGTCGCCGTTGGAGATGGTGATAAAGACGGGCATCAGCGCCAAACCGTCAGCTTTCTGCTTTAGGGGAAAGTAGCGCTGGTGGCTCTCCATTTCGATAATGGCGACCTCCGGCGGCAAGTCGAGAAATTCGGTGTCGAACTTGCCCACTACGGCATTGGGCCACTCCACCAGGTTGGTGACTTCGTCAAGCAGGGCGGTAGAAATCATCGGCACCCCCCCCAGGGACTTTGCTGTCTCCTCGACCTGGCGCTGGATTAGCAGACGACGGGCAGCGGGGTCGATTTCGACGTAGGCATTGCGCAGCGCCTCCACATAGTCTTGGGCGCGGCGGAGGGGTACGGCCTCAGGGTGCAGCACGCGGTGGCCCTGGGAGATGCGATCGCTCGTGCAGACCAGCGAGCCATTCTCGAGGGTGATGGGTAGCACCTCACTATCCATCAGCGCCACCAGCCAGCGAATCGGGCGCGGAAACCGCAGGTCGCCGTCGCCCCAGCGCATAAACCGTTTGCCCTCTAACCCCAAAATCCATTGGGGAATCAGCTCGGTCAAAATGTCGGTGGCGGCCCGCCCTGGAATCTCCTGATTGACAAACACAAACGACCCCTTGTCGGTGTCGCACACTTCCAGGGCAGATACCTCTACGCCCCTAGATCTGGCAAACCCCTCGGCGGCTTTGGTCGGCTGACCATCCTTAAAAGCTGCCTGAGCCGGCGGGCCTTTGACCTCTTCCTGGCGATCGGGCTGCCGCAGAGGCAGCCCGTCGAGCATCACCGCCAGGCGGCGGGGGGTGCCGTAGAAGCGCACCGCTTCGGGGACCAAAGCTTGCTCTGCCAATTCGGCAGGAATCCGGGTCTGCCACTGGTGGAGGGCATCGCTAACGAAACTGGCGGGCAGTTCTTCGGTGCCAACTTCCAGTAAAAATGTCGCCATAGAGTAGAGGTATGAGTTAACCGTGTACTGACCCCTAGGGGCCGCCGTTGAGCATCGTGGCTGGGCTAGGTGGTTCTGTGTCTACAGAATAGCTAGCTCAGCTGCCCGAATTTTTAGCTTCCCCAGTCTATCAAGCTTTTTGCTCAGGGCCGATGTATTGATAGGTGGTCAAATAGCCGTGACCCTTGACCATCACCTGGCCGACCTCTTCAAAGGTGTAGCGGTGCTTAACACGCTGATAGGTCGCCTCCGTGATTTGAATTTTGCCCGGCGAACCCTGCGCCTCCATGCGGCTGGCAATATTGACCGCATCGCCCCAGAGGTCGTAGCTAAACTTTTTAATGCCGATTACCCCAGCCACTACAGGCCCGGTGTTGATGCCGATGCGGAGCTGAAACTTTTGGCCGTCAATGCGATAGATGCGCGTAGCGGCTTCCTGCATGGCTAGTGCCATTTCCATAATGGTTTCGGCGTGGTCGGGTCGGGGTAAGGGCAGCCCCCCCACCACCATGTAGGCATCGCCGATGGTCTTGATTTTCTCTAGCTGGTACTGCTCGGCCAGGCGATCGAAGGCTGAGAAAATCTGATTGAGCCAGTTGACCAACTCTAGGGGGCTAATCTGAGCGGCCAGGGGGGTGAAGTTAACAATGTCGGCAAACAGAATTGTGACGTCGTCGAAGCGCTCTGCCAGCGACCCTTCTAGCTGCTTGAGTTTGTCAACCACCGCCCTCGGCAGAATATTTAACAACAGCTGCTCAGACTTTTGCTGCTCTAGGCGCAGGGCCTGCTGCGCCTGTTCACGCTCCTGCATTTCTTGCTGAAGCTGTAGGTTTTGGGCCTGCAAAAGCTGGGCCTGGCGACGCAGCGCCTTTTGCAAATCGGCCAGCAGATTGGTGGCACTGCCCGCCGATACCGCCCGCTGAGCCTGCTGCCGTAGCCGTCGCTGCATACGGTGGGTAGACACCTGGGCTTTAATACGGGCAGCGGCCTCTTCTACCCAGAGGGCCTGGTCTATGTAATCGACCACGCCAAATTCAAAGGCCCGCAGCCGTCGGGCCAGGGCCTTATCTTGGCCGATGACGGCTATGGCTACCTGGCGGGTGAGCGGCCGTTTTTTGAGGCGATGACACAGTCGCATAGCAGCCGTGTCGAATTGCTCTAGCACTAGCAAGATCAGGTCGGGGGGGGTGGCTTCGGCCGCCGCAATGGTGTCGTCTTCGCCGCTGGCCTGGTGCACCTCATAGCCTGCGGCTCGTAGCACGTCTAATAACTCCACCAGAGGCCCCAGGTGGCTATCGGCCACTGGGGCCACTAAAATGATGCCGGGAATTACGCCGGAATCTGGCGAAGCGTTGGTCATGGGGCCCTGGAGCAAGAATGACAGCCCCCATAACTATAGGCGCTGACCCGGAGGCGCAGAACAGTCACCGTCAATAAGCACCCTGCAATGGGGCAAAGGCATGGAACCCTGGTTGGGGCTAAGCCCTGCCCAGCTGCCCTTGGTCAAGGGCACAGTGCCTCAGTTATAGCGCTCCCTAAGCAATTCATGGTTGAATCGAGGAAAACCGGATCAACTGCAACATTAGGTTAACTTGAGGGCTGATATCGCTGATTGGCGGTTTCTCGAACGGGCTTGGGTCTATGGCAGCGTGTGACAACAATCCGTTTCTGACCCTCAAAGCCCGGCTGGTTGTGGTGGCATTTTTTGCTATTTCCACGAGCTTGGCCCTGGTATTTGGCACCCTGGGTGCCCTAGAGCTGCTGCCCCTAGAGGGAGACGACCCAATTCTGGCACCTATTCTCTACAGCCTAATCTTCTTGGGTTTGTGTGGGTCTATTTTGCTGGCAGCTCGGCGATCGCCCCTGCACCTGCCCGCTCTACTCGGTTCCTGGCCCAGACGGCTGGCCTGGGTGCAGCTGCTGTGGCTGGTGGTAGGAGTATTTCTATTTTTGCGGGGGACATTTCAGGTGTCATACCTGGGTCTATCTGTGGTGGCCCCGGGGCTAGTGGAGGCCACGCTGCGGCAATCGCTGCTGCTGTCGGCTGAGCAAGCGACCGAGCCGAGTCTCTACAATGGGCTGATGCTGTTTTCGGTGCTGTTGGTGAGGCCCATTACCGAAGAATTTATCTTTCGCGGTGTGCTGCTGCATCGTTGGGGGGTGAAGTGGGGGGTGCGCCCGGCCATTGTGCTGACCTCGCTGCTGTTTGGGGTGCTGCACTCTGATTTGATTGGGCTGTTTGTGTTTGGGGTGGTGATGTCGCTGCTGTACCTGAGCACGCGATCGCTGCTGGTGCCCATGGTGGCCCACGCTATCAACAATGCGATCGCCTCAGGCATCAACATTTTGGCCAACCAACCTACCGCCAACGCCATTGACGCCTTGGCGGAGTTTCGCGCCAGCTGGTGGCTAGGGGTGCTCTGCCTGCTGGTGTCGGCCCCCTGGATCTTGCGCTACGTAGTCTATCACTGGCCAGAGCGGCGGGCGATGCTGCCCTACTTTGCCAACCAGGGCTGCCGCCGGCTTGGGTAATACTACCGACCCCGTCCTTCCTCGCCTGGGGAAAGTTGGCGATGTTACGTAATTCCCTGGACGCCGCCAGGGGCGAAACCGAAGAGAATAAATTTAATTCTGAAGAACGCAAGCAGCTCAGCTCAGTGGCTCACTTGGGGGCATTTGAACCTGAGAGCTGGTCTGTTTGAGAAGCGTCCTTACAGGTAATGTGTCTGGCTCCAGGGGGCTTTCAGGGGTCAGACACTTTTATTATTTGGGTGGTTCACGCAGGTGGATGCCCCGGTTGTGTGGTCCTGTAGCAGCGTCCTTCTCCTTTGGGAGGGGGACGCTGTTGTTTTGGAGCGGTTCTGCGATCGTCGAAGACTGGCCAAAGGCCAACGCAGGGGGGGGGATCTGCCCTACAGTGGGCTAGGGTAAAACCCGCCTACTGCTCCGGAGTCTGCCGTTGCCTCAGCTCAATCGTGCCCAGCCGCCCCTCGGCTTTATTCCTCCCCGCTACAAGCCCTGGGTCGTGCAGGGCTGCTACATCGTGCTGCCCCTGATGCTACGGCTGCGGCTGCGGCCCTGGCTGCCGGCGGGCATTTGGCCAGTCACCTGTCACAACCCTGAGGTGCTAGCGGAGTGCTTTCGCCAGTTTCAGACGGGCAAAATTCGGCTGATGATGGCTTTTCGCCATAGCCAGGTGGACGACCCGCTGTGCCTGTCATACCTATTTTCGCGTCTGGTGCCTCGGGCCGCCCGGCAAAAAGGCTTTAGCCTCAAGCGCCCGCTGCACAGCTTTTTTATGTATGACCGGGGCATGCCTTTATGGGCGGGGCGCTGGCTAGGCTGGTTTTTTGCCGCCATTGGGGGCATTCCGGTGCACCGGGGTCGGCGGCTCGATCTCAAGGCCCTCAAAGCCGTGCGCGAACGGATGATGAACGCGCCGCTGCCGGTAACGATTGCCCCCGAGGGTGCCACCAACGGCCACGGCGAAGTGATCAGCGATCTGGAACCCGGCACGGCTCAGCTAGCCTTTTGGGCGGTAGAAGATCTGCAAAAGGCCGGGCGATCGGAGCAGGTACTGCTGCTACCGGTGGGGTTGCGCTATATTTACCCTCACCCTGACTGGGCAGCTCTCAACCGGTTGCTGGCTCAGCTTGAGACTGACTGTGGTCTGCCGGTGCAGTCGTTTAGTGAGCCGACGGCCATGGGGCCAGAGGACTACTATCCTCGGCTGCTGACCCTAGGACAGCATCTGCTGGGCCGATTAGAGCAGTTCTACCAGCGGTTCTACGGCCTGCAACCCGCCACCGAGCCTGAAAATTCTGAACATCCCGCCTCGATCGCCCAGCGGTTGAGTCCCCTGTTAGATGGCTCCCTCAAGATCGGGGAGCGGTTCTTCGCCCTGCCCCATACGGGGACTCTGGTGACCCGCTGCCGCCGCCTAGAGGAGGCGGGGTGGGCCTACATCTACCGCGAAGACATTGCTGGCCTGGAGCAGCTCTCGGCCTTCGATCGCGGCTTGGCCAACTGGATGTCGGAGGAAGCTACCCTACACATGCGACATATGCGCTTGGTGGAGAGCTTTGTGGCGGTGACGGGCACCTACGTAAAAGACAAGCCTACCTTTGAGCGCTTCGCCGAAACTACGCTGATTCTCTTTGATCTGGTGGAACGGGTGAAGGGGACAAGAGTGCCTAAGCGTCCCCAGTTGGGTACCCGTCAGGCGGTAATTAGCCTGGGGGAGCCGATGAACATTAGCGATCGCTGGTCTGACTATGCCGAGTCGCGACGATCGGCCAAGGCGGCGGTGGAGACGTTGACGGCAGATATTCAATCCGCCCTAGAGGAGCTGATTTTGACGGCTGGTGCTGCCAGGGGAGAGACGTCATGATCCAGGGATTTAACACTGTGGAATGGGCGGGCCGCCATGACTGCTGAATTGTTCCAAAGCGATCGCCAAGTTGCTCTAGTGGTAGGCGCTAGCCAGGGCATTGGCCTGGGCTTTGTGCGGCAGCTGCTGGCCGATAGGCGCTTTGAGCGGGTGTACGGCACCTACCGTCGGTCCGAGACGGCCCAGGGGCTGTTAGCGCTGGTCGAACAGTCGCCCCAGCTCACGTGTCTGCCAGTGGATGTCACCGATGAGGGCACGATCGAGGGGGCGATCGCCCACATCCAAACCCTGACCCCTCGGCTGCATCGGGTGGTGTACTGCGTCGGAGTGCTCCACGACGGCGACTTTCAACCTGAAAAGAGCTTGCGGCAACTCACCAGCGAAAATTTGATGCGATCTTATCAGGTCAATGCCGTAGGGGCAGCACTCTTGGCCAAGCATCTGCTGCCGGTGCTCAAGCACGACCAGGCTAGCCTGTTTGCCGCTATTTCAGCCAAGGTGGGCAGCATCGGCGACAACCGTCTGGGGGGCTGGTATGGGTACCGGGCTTCTAAGGCAGCGTTGAATATGTTCATAAAAACTGCCTCTTTGGAGTACGCTCGCCGCAGCCCCAACACCACCCTGGCTCTGCTGCACCCCGGCACTACCGATACCCGCCTGTCGGAGCCCTTTCAGCGAGGGGTGCCGCCAGAAAAGCTGTTTTCAGTAGAGCGCACGGTAGCGCAGCTCATGGCGGTGATGGACGGCCTCACCCCCGCCGACAGCGGCGAATTTTTTAGCTGGGATGGCAGCCGTCTGCCGTGGTAGGGCCAGGCTTCCACAGACTTCTGGGGTTGTTGCAGGCTAGAGCGGAGGCTATTCTTAGGCCATTGACCGGCATTTGGGAATCATCGGTGAGGGACGCGCAATGGATCTAAGCCTTATGAATCTACAACTGTTGGAGAGCATTGGCCTGGGCCTGGGTCTGGGGGTGGCTGCCGGGTTTCGGGTGGTGGTGCCCTTTTGGGTGCTGAGTGCTGCCGCTCTGTTTGGCCACCTGACGCTGGCCAGTGGCATAACTTGGTTGGGGAGTACTACGGCCTTTGTGAGTCTTTCTATTGCCTTGGTGGTCGAAATTTTGGCCTACAGCGTGCCCTGGCTCGACAACGTGATTGACACGGTGGCGCTGCCGGTGGCGGCGGTGGCGGGCACACTGCTGATGGCGATCGCGGCTAACCAACTCGATCCTTTTGCCCAGTGGAGCGTTGCGATCGTGGCTGGGGGTGGGGCCGCCGCTACGGTGAAGGGGTTAAATGGCCTGACCCGCCTGGTTTCCACTGCCACCACGGGCGGCGCGACGAACCTGATTATTGCTGGGGTGGAGCTAGTGGGGGCGATCGTGATCTCGCTGCTGGCTCTGGTGGCCCCCATTGTCATGTTTGTGCTGGTGCTGGCCTGCTTTATTCTGCTGGTGCGGTTTGTGATCAAAGCTTTTTATCGCTCGAAAAAAACAGCTCCAGACGCTGAATAACGAGCATTCAACCAGCGTTACGTCTGATGCCAAGCCCAGATTATTTGGCTAGCGGCCGAGCTTTGCCTCCACGTGAATAGCTAGGGCGGTCATTTCGGGTAGGGTGGCGGTAAATTGCCCAGCGCGGTTGACTAGCACGACTTTGGCATTGTTGGCACAGGCGGTGCCGTCGGCGCTTAACCCACCCTGAACCACGTTGCAGTAGCGGCCCTGGGGCAGCTGGGTTTGAAAGGTGTGGGTCAGCGGTTGGGCCTCGCGGTTGATGACTACAAAGCCGCGATCGCCCCGACCAAAGGCGATCTGATTGGCCTGGTTGCTCCACCAGTCGGTGACTTTGGCTACAGGCTGGGTGGCGTTGCGAAAGCCGACCATGCCAGCGATAGCAGGCCAGCGGTGCTCGCAGACCCATGCACCAAAGCAGTTGGCCTGGCCATTTTGGTAGACGGGGCGAGTGGTGCCGTCGGCGTCAGCGGGTGGCCCCTGTTCGGAGTCGTCAAAGGCAAAGCTCGACATCACCTGGGGTTTGCCGTAGGGAAAGGCCAGCATAAACACGTTGGCCAAGGCGTAGAGGTCGCCGTTTTTGTAGGTAAGGTAATCGCCGCCGCCGCCGTGGCCCCGCTGTTTGTCGTGGTTGTCGGTAAAAATTACCGCCTGGTTAGAGGGGGCCAGGCCCCAGCCCTCGCCCAGGGTTTGCAAGTTGGCCAGGGTTTGGCCCTCCAGCCCTAGAAAGGCCTCGCCCATAAAGCGGCCATACTTAAAATCGAGCACATTGCCGCTGTCGTAGTAGTCCTGTTTGCGGATAGCCTCGGTGCCGGGGTCGATCACTTCTTGGTAAATATAGAGATCGGTTTCTGGATGGCGATCGCGCAGTTGCCCTAAAATCTGTCCCAGCTCTTCGTTGCGGATGTGCTTGGCGGCATCGATGCGAAAGCCTGCTACGCCCATATCGACCAGTTCGCTCATGTAGTTGACGATGGTGGTCTGCACCGGCTCAGAGCTGGTATTGAGGTCGGCCAAGCCCACTAGCTCGCACTGGGTGACATTTTCGGCGTTGTAGTAGTTGATCACGGGCTGACGGCAGTCGTTGAAGTCTTCGGGGGCGTAAAGGTCGGGATAGTCGTACTTGCTAAACCGGGTACCGGCGCTGCCCACCCCACTCTCAAACCCAGTCATGTGGTTGATGACGGCATCGGCATAGATGGCGACCCCGGCCTTCCCGCAGCGATCGATCATGGCTTGCAGATCGGTGCGGCTGCCGCTGCGGCTTTCGAGCTGATAGCTGACTACCTGGTATCGTTGCCACCAGGGATAGTCATAGTCGGCCAAGACAATATGCTCGTGGGGCGGCGAAATTTGCACCGCCCGATAGCCGTTGGGGCCGAGGTAGGTTTCGCACTCAGTAGCAATGTCGTTCCAGGTCCATTCAAATAGGTGCACCAGGGTAGTCGGTGGGGCCGCTTCAATCGGAGCCTGGGTCGCTGAGATTTCAGAAGACAGTGCCGGCACTAAAGCACTGGGGGAAAGTAGCATCACTAGTCCCAACAGGCTACTGGCTGAGACTGCACCCAAGACGATTTTCCACATAGAGGTATTTTGGTCTAAAACCGTATAAAATCCACGTTTTCGAGCAATAGCCTTGACTATTGTCACCGCTATCATGCACTTCCAACCCGCAAAAGTAACCCTTCCCCGCTTAGGCCCCTTTTGGCTAAAGAGAGTTCGGCTAGGGCTACCATCCAGGCGAGGGAGGAGTACGTATCACTAGCAGTCATTATGGTGCCAGAGAGTGGCCGAGGAGGGAGACTGTGGACCAGCGAACGAAGGGGCGATCGCCTGAAAAATCAATATTTGCGGCTATAGGGCGCTGGTCTTACCGCTACCGGGGGCTGGTTTTGGCCCTGTGGGTGGGGCTGCTGGTGCTGGGCGGTGTGTTTGCCCCCCGCCTCGACAGCGTGCTGCACGGCACCGGCACCACCTATGAAGCGGGTGCCGCCGCCACCGATCGCATTCTCGAAGATCGCTTGGGCATAGACCCCAACGCCCTCACCCTGGTGTTTGAGTACGACGGCAGTCGCCCTGCGAATGTACAACCCTTAACGAACGAAATTGGCGCGCTCCCAGCGGTTGAGTCGGTTGGCCCAGTGGCCGCTGCACCCGGCACCACCACCGATGGAAACTTAGTGGACTACCGCTCCCTCAGCCTTGACGGTGAGGGGAGCAGCACAAATGCGGCGATCGCCGATGTTCTGACCCTGCTCGATGCCGAAACCCCCGCTGGGGTGACCAGCTACCTGGCTGGCAAATCCGTGGTTGACTATGAGGCCCAGGTAATCAGCAAAAAAGACCTGGTGCGAGCCGAGGCGCTGTCGCTACCCCTGACTTTGGTGGCGCTGGTGTTTATCTTTGGCTCGGTGGTGGCGGCGCTGCTGCCGGTGGCCATGGCGATCGCCACGGTGACAGTGACCATGGGCTTGATCTACGCCATCGCCCAGTTTTCTGACGTCTCCATTTTTGCCGTCACCCTGACCACCATGCTGGGGCTGGGGGTTGGCATCGACTTTACCCTGGTGATGGTCAGCCGCTTTCGGGAAGAGCTGGCCCATCGCACTGTCCCTGAGGCGGTGGCAGAGACCATGGCCACCGCTGGGGAGGCGGTGTTTTACTCAGGGCTGACCACTTGCATTGGACTGTTAAGTTTGCTGCTGTTTCCGGTGGTGCTACTGCGATCGCTGGGGATAGCTGGGTCACTGGTGATTTTGATATCGGTGCTGGCGGCGCTTACCCTGGTGCCGGCGCTGCTGGGGGTGCTGGGCCTGCAAATCAACCGCTGGCGACTGTTTACCCCGCGAGAAAACAGCGGCTTTTGGAGCTGGTTTCCCCGCTGGGTGATTCGCTACCGGCTGCTGGCGGTAGCTGCTGTGGTCGCGATCGTGGTAACGCTCACCTCGCCCTTTTGGTCAGCCCAGTGGGGGGTGGGGGATGTGCGCGTGTTGCCCGCTACGGCCCAGGCCCGCCAGGGTGTTGAAGTGCTGGAGGACGCCTTTGGCGTAGGGCGCACGACTCCCATTTTGCTGGCGGTTACCACCGAAACTGGCAGCAGTGTCCTAGTGCCTGACGCGGTAGAGGTGCTTTACAACTGGGTCGCTTCCCTCGAAGGCGACGATCGCGTCGCTAGCGTACAGAGCCTCTTCAACCTCGACCCTAGCCTGGATCTGGCGGCCTACCAGCAGCTCTATCGGGCTCCCGATCGCATTCCCCTGCCCCCGGTGGCCGCGTCGGTGGCCCAGCTCAGCAACGGCGACACCACCTTAATTTCTGTCACCAGCGCCACCGACAGCAACGATCCGCAGTCGCGGGAGCTGGTGCGCGAGCTGCGGCGGCAGCGACTGCCAGGGTTGTCTGTGAGTGTCGGTGGCGAAACTGCCAAGAGTCTCGACACCATCGATGTGATTGGGCAGCTGGCTCCCTGGGCGATCGCCGCGATTTTTCTCGTCACCTTCATCTCGCTCACCCTGCTGTTTGGCTCGGTGGTGATGCCGCTCAAGGCCATTTTCCTCAACATCATGTCGATTGGGGCGTCGTTTGGGGCGCTAGTGTTTATCTTTCAGCAGGGGCACTTTCAAAACTTGCTGGGCTTTACCCCCGTGGGCTATCTGGATATTCTGCTGCCGATTGTGCTGTTTTGCGTGCTGTTTGGGCTCTCGATGGACTACGAGGTATTTTTGCTGGCCCGCATTAAAGAGGCCTACGACAGCACGGGCAACAATACCGACTCCATTATTGAAGGGCTGGAATGTACCGGCAGCATCATCACCAGTTCGGCCCTGCTGACCATCATCGTCACGGCCTCCTTTGCGTTTACCAGCATTATTTTTGTTAAGGCGTTGGGGCTGGGCATTGCGATCGCCGTATTCATCGATTCAACGCTGATTCGGGCTGTGCTGGTGCCCGCCAGCATGCGCCTCATGGGCCACTGGAACTGGTGGTCCCCCACTTGGAAGAAGCGATCTTTTTCTAGCTGAGCTAAATTCAGAGTAGGCCTAATGCAACTGTTCTATCAGCGGCTGGGGTTCCTTGGGATGAGCTGTTGTGAGCACCTCTGGGCAGTCAGCGAACCTACTACAAAACCTACAGAACGGTCCTGAGCAGAGTCGTTGCTTGGTCTCTTTCCAGAAGCAAGGGTGCGTCTTTCACT
Source organism: Leptolyngbya sp. FACHB-60 (assembly GCF_014695775.1). Lineage (GTDB taxonomy): Bacteria > Cyanobacteriota > Cyanobacteriia > Phormidesmidales > Phormidesmidaceae > Nodosilinea. The sequence continues at coordinate 148,804 of NZ_JACJOX010000049.1, forward strand.
ATCCATCTAACCCCCAGATTCCCCATGTTTTTCCCACTTTGTGCCCCCCCTTCCGCCGAATCTCGCCGCCAGTACCAGCGCTATAAGTTAGAGATGATGAAATCCTGGCGCGATTCCCTAGAAGCCCGTCTAGCCGCCCTCAATGCTGCAATCAGTACCGTGGAGCAGCAGATTAGCCAGGAAGGCGAATAGGGGGATGAGGGAGGTAAGGGAGGTGGGGGAGATGAGGCGGGGATGACGGAAACTCTCTCGTTTTCCTCACTTCCCTATCTCCCCCGCTTCCTTATCTTCCCTATCTCTCTCATCCCTCCAATCGAAGGGATTGGCTACAGTTTTCTTCGATGGGCTAGGGAAACTACACTTTTTGCCGTCCCAGTCCCCTAGGATATGACCTGGGCGGATACGGTCGCGGCTCCGCTAGCCATCTTCGTTTTGGGTTGCTCCGCTGGTTATGCCTGATCCTTCTATGTCCCCGGCCCTGCCCCTGGTGGGTGCTTCACTGCTTCAGCCGATTGGAGTTAAGGCGCTCTATGGCCTGACCCTACAGGGCGACCACCTGCTGGCGGTAGACCCTGTTCGCGGCTACCTGCTGCGCCTCGACCCCAAAACCGAGCAGGTGGAAGTTCTCAATATTTCTCAGGCTGAAGCCTTTTATGGGGCGACGGGAATTGCCTGCTGGCAAGATCAGGTGTGGTTTAGCTGCGACCACACCGTCTACACCACTACCCTCAGCGCCATGCAGCCCGAGCCTTTGCTGACGCTGCCCTACCCCGCCGATGGCATAGCCGTGTGGGAAAACACCCTCTACATTAGCTGCAAAAAGGGGGGCTGTATTTTTGTCTGCGATCGCGCCACGGGCCAGCGCATTACCCAGTTTCCGGCTCCCGGCATTGGGGTGGAAAATCTCTCGGTGTGGGGCGACTACCTGTGGGTCTGCGACCAGACCGAGCAAACGGTCTACTGCCTCGATCGCGCCACGGGCGAGCTGATAGTCAAAATGCTCACCCCCTTCGACAACCCCACTGGGATCGCGGTGCCGCCCCACACCACCCCCGACAGCGGCACCGTTTGGGTGGCCTACGCTGACGAAGAGCCTTACGTGCGCGAGGACCCCAACGGCGAAGAGCCCTATGTGCTAACTTTTCGCGATCGCACCCTCATCCATCCCCTCAGCTATCGCTGGTATAAAGAGGCCAACTACTGTCGCACCACCGGCTACCTGGTCGAAATGACCTATGTCGAAGAAATCGACACCCTCGAAGACGCCCTGCCCCTAGAAAACGTTGAGTGGCGCATCGCCTTCCCGACCACTACCGATCGCCAGCGGGTTAAGTCGGTAGAGCCTGTGGGGTTGCCCTTTACCGAAGTGCAGCAGGCAGGCGATCGCATTGCCTGCTTCCGGTTTGACCGCATCGACCCCAACCAGCGCCACCTCTTTGGCTGGAAGGCGCTAGTCGAGGTCTACGGCATTAAGTATCAGCTTGCCCCCCGCCAGGTCGAGTTGGCCCCACCCCTGCCCCAGGACTATGGCCCCCGCTACCTGATCGACGACGATGAACTGTCTATGGATCGGCCCGCGATTCAGGAGGCTGCCCGCGAGAGCGTGGGCACCGAAACTAATCTGCTGCGCCAGGTGCTTAGCATTCGCAACTACGTCTACGACAAGTTGTCCTATGCGGTGACGCCGGCGATCGAAACCCCCGAAGTCGTGCTCCAGCGGGGGCGCGGCTCCTGCGGCGAATACGTTGGTCTGCTGCTGGCCCTGATGCGTCTCAACGGCATTGCCTGCCGCACCGTGGGCCGCTACAAATGCCCCGCCCACGCCGACCAGCCCGGCATTTACCTAGAGCCCGACTTCAACCACGTGTGGATAGAGTTCTACGTGCCCGGTTTTGGCTGGGTGCCCATGGAGTCAAACCCCGACGATGTGCAGGAAGGCGGCCCCTACCCCACCCGCTTTTTTATGGGCCTGCCCTGGTGGCATGTTGAAATGGGCAAAGAGGTTTCCTTTGAGAAGCTGGTGCTACCGGCGGGTAGCCCAGACACTCGCTTGGGTGATATAGCAGTTAACCACATGCGATTTAGAATTATGGGCGAACTTGCCCCTTAAGATTTTGAGCAACAACCAGGCTATAGCGATCCCACAATTATGGCTAAGATGGGCCAGGTCAGTTACTTCTCTTTAACCTCATGTCCATTTCTAAAGACGAAGCCAAGCAGCTGCTTGAGCGCATGATTTTTGACGTCACCGATCCCCAAGACTGGGTACAAGACGTGTGGGGTCTCAGCCCGCTGATGGGCGATAGTGCCGCCAAGCTACTAGAGGCTTTCTACATTCTCATCGACTGTTGCCCAGACGAGCAACTCGACAACCTACTTAAGAGCCTTTATCGAGATCAGCTAGAATTCTAGCTGTTTATCTCTTTTGGCCCAAAAATGGGCTTTGAGTCAGCGCTCAACCGAGGGCGTTGAGTTGCTTTTTGTCCATATTTACTGAAATCTGAGTTGTTTCTACAAAACTTCCGAACAACATCTTCTACGTGGGCTTCCCAGCTGTTTGAATAGGTAAAAAATTGATCTCTTAAGGCTATAGCGTTTCTCTGCTTTTGCTGATAAAAATTTCTGTCTGTTGCTAGCTTGAAAATAGCATTGAAATAATCGTCTACGTTGTCAGGAGCAACTTCCACCGCTGCGTCTTTAACTATAGACAAGGCTGGACAAACAGGAGAGGTGACGATTGGTTTGCCCATGATCACGCCCTCAGCAACGACCTTGTTAAATCCTTCAACAAAATCTTTGGTTGTTGGAACCACAATAACCTGAGACATTTCATACATCTCGCGAAGTTTATCGCGATCGCAGTGCCCGTAGAGAACAAACTGTTTTTCGATGCCGGCCTCCAATGCAGCAGCTTTGAGGCCTTCTACCTGACTACCAGTACCGCAAATGTTAAAAACGCAGTTGGGTTTAATAGATATAATTTTCTTCGCGACTTCTAGAAGCAGGTAAATCCCTTTACTCGATTCCACTCTGCCAGCAAATAAAACCTGGAATGTTTCAGATTCAGTATTGCGGCTCTGGCTCTTGATATCGTCAAGAAACTCTCTTCTGTAGGCAGGAATAAACGTTCGGATGGGACGGCTGCGACCATTAGTAATCTTGACAATCTGATCTTTGATGTCTTCAGAGACGACACAGATTTCTACACAGCCGTACCGGAAGAACCAGCTATTCAACTTTTGAATAATTCTCTGTACAGTACTAGGCCGTTTATATTTAGGCCACAAGGTGCAGTGAATTGTAGGAATAACCTTAATGCCACATAGAGGAAGAATGCCTAGCAAGAACCAAAACGTTCTATCTTCGGTAACGATTAAAATGTTAGCTTTGAAAAGAATTGTTGAAGAAATCAGTCTTAAGCCTGACCAAATCTGACCAGCAAAGTACGCAATGCTACTTCTGGACTGATATTTTAGGGATCTAAATTCAACCCTGAAGTCATTATCCTGTATAAAGCCTTTTTTATCTCTTGACGAAATAAGCCAGGACTTTGCGTTAAATTTTTTGGCTAATTCATAAAAATGTTGAGCGTAGGTGATCGCAAAGTGAGAAGGATCATCTTGCCCCAAAACCCAATGCATGTAAACACTCGTAGCATCTACAGGAGCTGAAGAATATACTATTTTCAACTGTTTGGCAGGGTTCATAGGGGCGACGGAGCGCAGTTTTTATGGATGCTTTTGTACTAATCGCTGCTCAGTATTTTGTATGTCATTTAATTGACATCGAGAGCTACTCTAGTCGCTTACGATTAGCGATATTGGTATGCTGACCTTTTCTAGAGCTTTGCTTATCTATCTGAGTTTCTATTAATAGGACGAGCGCCAAACTACATTTAGTTTGGAATCATTGTCAGTCAAACTCAATATTATATAAATCCACTAAGCGAACCCTATGCCTTTGGATAGGCTTTAGTGTCTGGATTTGATGTGGCTATTCCTGATTTTGTTAAGCTCAGATAAAGATAGTAGTTCTAGCTGGCGATCTGAGCCAGAGTGTTCTAGTTCTGGGTTTTTCCAAAGTGGTGCACTGCAACACTCTGGAAAGTCTTTGATGGTTGACGTCAGAAGGCGGCCTTTAAACTTCTGTCGTCGTGGCTTAGCTAAGGAACAACCATCAGTTTCAGCGTTTCCCCAAAAAACGGTTGGACTCTTCGTATTCAACACATACTCTCAATAGGTTAGGGCAAATACTATTTGCCCTAACCTATTGAAATTAGCAACGTGAATTTGGTTTTAGCCCATCACATAATTCGCTTCCAGGATTCAACCCAGTATGCACGTCTACACCAAAATCAAGGTTTTTAGGCGTCATACTAATCAGCTCGGAGTAACACCGAATCCATAACTCCGATTCCAGATCGGTCAAACTGTGGGGGCGCTAAGAGGTGTCTTAGGCGAACCGCCCAGCCTATCCATATCTTCTTGCGCTCACTGCGGTGCTGAGCTGTCAGGCTGACCCTGCGCCACCGTCTGCCGAATTAATTCAAACACCGCCCGCATACCCATCGCCTCGCCGCCTTCGGGCCGACCTGGCAGGCTGCGCACATTCCATGCCATCAGATCGAGGTGTATCCAGGGAATCTCAGGCCGGGTAAACTCCTGCAAAAATAGAGCAGCGGTAATTGACCCGCCAAAAGAGCTATTCGAGATATTGGAGAGGTCGGCTACGGAACTGTCGATCATGCTGCGGTAGGGTTGGTGCAGGGGCAGTTGCCAGAGGGGGTCATCGACGGCTAGACCACAGGTCAGCAGCGTGTTGGCCAGCTCGGGTTGGTTGCTAAAGCAGGCAGGTAGCTCGGTGCCCAGAGCAATGCGAGCCGCCCCAGTGAGGGTGGCAAAATCGACTACCAGCTGGGGGGTGGATTCTTCGCAGACCGCTTCCCAAAGGGCATCGGCCAGCACCAGGCGGCCCTCAGCGTCGGTGTTGCCAACTTCCACTGTCAGCCCCCGACGGGAGGACACCACATCTAGCGGGTGCAGGGCATTGCCAGCAATGCTGTTTTCGACCGCTGGAATGAGCACCCGCAGGCGCACGGGTAGCTGAAGACCCATGATCATCTCGGCGAGACCGAGGGCGTTGGCAGCACCGCCCATGTCTTTTTTCATCAGCTTCATGCCAGTGGCGGGTTTGATATCGAGGCCGCCCGTGTCAAAGCAGACGCCTTTGCCCACTAGGGTGACTTTGGGGGCATCGGGGTCACCCCAGGTGATGTCGAGCAGGCGGGGAGCCTGGGTGTAGGCGCGCCCCACAGCGTGAATCATGGGATAGTTTTGCTCAATCAGCTCATCACCGACCAGGGTGGTGAGGCTGGCAACGTGGCGATCGCACAATTTTTGCGCCGCCGCCTGAAGCTGCTCTGGCCCCATATCGCCTGCGGGGGTAGTAACCAGATCGCGCACTAGGGTCGTGGCCGCTACGGCGGTGGTGACATAATCGGTGTCAGCCCCAGCCGGGGGCACAAGCTCAGCCGCTGGGGGGGGAGACTGACGTTTGTAAGATGCAAAGCTGTAGCAGCCCAGGCACCAGCCCAGCCAGAGCTTAGTGGCCGTGGCGGCTGGCCACTCGTCGGCCAGGGCGTAGGTGTGAGGGGGCAGGGTTTTGGCTAGGTTGCCCAGAGTCCAGGTGTCGACCGGATCGGGTTTGCCCACCAGAACTTTAGCCAGGGTGCCTTCGGGGCCGGGCACCAGGCAGACGGTACTAGAGTCGGCCTTAAACCCAGTGGCTTGGGCCCAGGCTTGGCTGTCGGCGTGGTCTTTGGCGAGGTCGGTCTGATTTACCAGGTAGATGGGAATCGGCGTTGACAACGTTCATCCTCCAGGGGTGCACCCAAATCAATCAGTCTATCGAAGTTTTGTCCTTGGGGTAAGGCCCAGCTTGCGCGGGCCTGGGGTTGGGCTATCGCCAGTGGTGAGTGAGCCTAAACCGGGTTTCTAATTAGCAAGAACCTGGGGCGGTAGCTGCCAGTAGCGATAGCTAGCGTAGGCCATAGTGAGCACGCCAGCGGCGATCGCCGACTCATCCACTTCAAACTTGGGATGGTGAAGCGGATAGTTGATGGCGCGATCGGTAAAGCCCACCCCCAGGCGAAACATCGTGCCTGGGGCGTGCTCCAAATACAGCGAAAAGTCTTCAGCCCCTAGGGATGGCTCGTGGATTATTTGCAGATACTCGCTGCCCAAAGCCTCGCTGACACAGCGCGCGGTGAGTTCGGTCAGGGTGGGGTCATTGAGCACCGAGGGCACTCCCCGGCGATAGTTGATCTCGTACTTGGCTCCGTAGGGTTGGCACACACCGGCTACGATCCCCTCAATCCACTGAGGTAGGTGGTTGCGGGTGTCGGGATGAAGCGATCGCACCGTGCCCAGCAGCTTCACCGTGTCGGCAATTACGTTGGGCGCGCGCCCGCCCTGAATCTGCCCAATCGTCAGCACAATTGGGTGCAGTGGGTTTTGGGTGCGGCTGATGGCTTGCTGTAGGGTCGTAATCACCTGCGACGCGATCCAGATAGCATCGATCGCCTCGTGGGGCCGCGCCCCGTGGCCCGACTCCCCCACAATAATAATTTCCAGATCATCGGCAGCGGCGGTGAGCGCCCCATAACGAATGCCCACGGTTCGCGCTGGCACCGTAGGGTAGGCGTGCAGCCCTAAAATAGCTGCGACCCCGGCCATGACCCCGTCCTCAATCATCCAGCGGGCACCCTGGGCGGTTTCTTCAGCGGGCTGAAACAAAAATCGCGTGGTGCCCGGCAGCGGCAGGCCCAACTGAGCCAGCACCATAGCTGTACCCAAGCCCACTGTTGTATGGACATCGTGGCCGCAGGCATGCATAATGCCCGACTGATTTGAAACAAAGGGCAAATCGACCCGCTCAGCAATGGGCAGGGCATCCATATCGGCCCGAATTGCCAAAATTCTAGAGTCACCATCGCCTGGCAGCTCAGCCACGACTCCCGTTTTGCCGACCAGCTCCTGCACCCGCAGTCCGCAGGATGAAAGCACCCCGGCTACATAGGCTGCGGTTTTGTACTCCTGGCCGCTGAGCTCTGGGTGGCTATGCAGGTGGCGGCGAATTTCAATCAGGCGAGGTGAAATCGCCTCAACAATCGATTTAATCTGGCTCAGCATGGGTTAGCACTGTCGGTAATGGCAACGTTTAGCCTAAAACAGGCCAGCCTTGATGTAACACACCGTACCAACCCGCTAGCCAAATTGCCCCCTGACAGCCAATATAGCCCTGCGCGAGCCAAGTTCTACTTGACGGGAGGAACAAACGTGCCATCAGGTTGGACGGTTCCACCCCCGCCGTTGCCAACGCCGTTGCCGTTGCCGTTTCCACCCGCGTTGTTGTTGCCGGGGTCGCCACCGACCCCGACACCCACGCCATTATTGCCGCCCGGGCCGGCACCATTGTTACCCCCGCCGTTGCCAACGCCGTTGCCGTTGCCGTTTCCACCCGCGTTGTTGTTGCCGGGGTCGCCACCGACCCCGACACCCACGCCATTATTGCCGCCACCAGGATTAGTTCCAGGAGCAGCACCCCCGGTCGTGGGAATTGGGGCAGGCGATACTGGTGTCGCCCCTGGACTGTTTCCTCCACTAGGGTTGGGGACACTACCGTTACCTAACCCAGGGAATGGAGAAGGGGTGGCGGTTAAGATCGAATTGCCAGGGGTGAGGCTATTGCTGAGGGTTGAAAGCGGAGAAACCCCAGCCTCAGATGGGGACAGTAGCCAATTTTGGTCGCTGGCGACTTGGCCAGTGCTATCTACACTGATAAAGGCTGGGTTCAGAGTGATGCTTTCCGAGAAAGGCTCCTGCTCTGTCAGCGCTTCTAGAGTTTCCTGGCGCACGGCCTCCAGAGCAGGCCCTAAGGGCGACTCAGCGTTGGGGTTGTCAAGCTCTAGGCCCTCAACTAAGGGGCTGGTCTGATAAAACGTGGGCAGATCAAACTCAACCACCTGTACCTGATTGTTTTGGATCAGGGCCATTTGGCCCCCGTAGAGGGAATATTCGGTGGAGCCGCAGTCGGCTACGTCTTCGCCACAGCTGCTGGCGGTAATGGTCATAGGCCCGGCAGGGTTGTTGGTGAGAGCCATCACCAGGGTCAGGTCGCTTTCTGGCACGTAGCGCACAACCACGGCTGAACCCTGAATGCCGGTAACAGCGCTGGGGGTTTGAATATTGGTGCGGCCCCGCCCCGGCGGAATCAGCAGCAGCACAGTGCCGTTGGTGAGCCGAAAGTTGCGGGTGTTAGGCACAAACCGAAAGGTAGCTCGCTCGCCGACCCGTGCCAGTGAACCATCGTTGAAGCGCAAGTCAGCCTGGGAGGAGGCAGCGGTACGCAGGGCATCCCCAACGGCCAGGAAGTCTGACATTCTTGCCGCCCGAGCCTGCCGCCCCCGAGGAATAAATTCAACTCGATTGCGCAAGGCTTCGACTTCAGCTCGGTTGAGCGTCACACTGGCCTGAGCTGGCAAACCTGCCAGCACTATCGCTACCAGGGAGGCTAACCCAGTGATTTGAGTGGCTAAATGTCGGTGGCTCCGACGATAAAATTTGCCGACGTTCAGCATGGCATAACCGCAGTAACAGCTTCTTTGGGTCTGAATGCTCTGAGCCAGGCACCAACGCACTGGGAGGAGCGCTATCGACAACGCTAGGAATACGACCAATTCAACTAACGATAAATCGGGATTCTACGTATTTCTACTAACACCACGTACTTCTACTGGTCTTGTGATAACAGATCCGTAAGAAAGCCATAAAGTGCCTGGCTGATATTTTACTTCATCTTCACATACACATTATTTGGTAATTGTACAAAATGCTTTACAAGGTGATAGGTGCTAGGGGCTCTATTGTCGGGTCGTGGCCTCCTACCTGGTTAGTGCGCAATACCCACAGGCTGGCTCCGTGGCTCAGGCAGAGCTGGGTTATGGTATCGCTGGCTTTGCGAGGCAGCATGGTGCGCCAGCTCAACAACCCCCGTCCGACGGTCTGAAGCGGAAAATCTGAGAGGTTGCTGCCCAAAGATTCCCGCTCGTCGGCCCAGTCGGCTCGGGCGCTACCAAAGGGCAGGAGTTTTTGCTGAAGGTGGCGGCGCAGGTTAAGCAGCTGCTGAAACTGCTGGGCCTGGTCGGGGTTGTTGGCCTCCCAGGCTTTGAGGGTAGCTCGATGGGCGATGACTGCGGCCTCTAAGTGGGCGGCGCTGGCATACATGGCCTGGTTGGAGTCTTGGGCGCAGTTGTTGGCGGGGCCGACGTAGGTGACGCCAGTGCCGTCGCCCGTGCGGTAGCGGGCCGTCATCAGTTCTAGCTCGATGCGCAGGTCATCAAGGGCGGCCCAGGCGGTGCCGTTGAAGTCGAAGGGCTCGGTGTAGGCAGGCAGTTTGATCAAAATATCGGAGACGGGGCGGGTGCCCAAAAATCCCCACTGGCGATCGCCCATGTACTTTGACCAATCGAGGGTGCCCGCTACCAGCCCCCGCCGGTTGTGGGTATAGACCTGGTGATAGTGGATATCGAACTGTAGCTCCTGGGTGAGCGGCTCGCGCGCCACGGTGGCAATGCCATAGGCAAAGTGACCAAAGTAAACCGGACCTCGGGCGGCAGGCTCGCGGTTTTGACCGCCGATGCCGCCGTAGACATGCACCAGCAGGGCCTGGTCACCCTCTTGCCACTCGGCGATTGCCGCCTGCTCAGAGAGGGTTTTAGGATCGATGAGCACCGACTCGGTGGTGCCTTTTTTCTGCTCCAGGTTTTCCCACGATTCTCGGTGCAGGTGCTGTCGTCCCCGGCGGGCGCTGGCGATGGTGCGATCGGGGCGCAGCTGAAAGGGCTGGCGGGGTCGCAGCGCCTGCACCACAAACTCGCCATCGTGGGCCTGGGTGCCGTGGATATACCAGCCGGTGGCGTTGAGGGGCGATCGCTCCAGATCGCGACTGGTCGATGGCTCAATGCCATCCCCATCGGGCACAACCTCAGGCAATCGCACGGTTTCTTTCAGCCCGTCAAAGCTCTCAGTGTCAGGGTTGTAGTGGACTACATGGTAGCGATCGCTCGCTCCTGCCACCGGGCTTAGAAACTGCACCAGGGCGTAGTAAAGACCAGCGATTTGAATCGGCTCATGGCCAATGGTGATGGAGATGGCTGTATTGGACAGCGAGCCATCCAATTCTTCTGTAGGCTCTTCAATTCTCACTGGTTCAGGCAGCTTGACGATAATGTCGTCGACGGGGTGAGCCCCGGCCAAGGATTCTAGTGGGTTGACTAATCGCCAGTGATTGAGGCGGGTGGGCAAAATCATGCCATCTCGGTGCGAGGCTTCGGCCTCGGCGCTGAAGTGAATGTCACGGGTCACGGCTTGGAAGCGTTTTTTTAACCCCGGATTGCACCGCCAGCGCAGGTGTACCCGCTGCCCCAAGTAGCGCTGGTAGGCCGGGGGGGTGTGCAGTAGCTCGAACCAGATGCCCTCCAGCTGGAGGCGATCGCTGGCGTTGGGCAAAATCAGCCGCCCCAGCCAGTCGCCCACCGGGCGGTATTGGGGGGCGGGCAAGGTTTGCTGCACCGGGTAGTAGCTGGGGTGGTTAAAGGGCGCGCTCTGAAACCGGTAATAGCCGCCGGGATTGACCACCTGAATCTTTTTAATATCTAGGTGCTGGCGCAGGTCGCCCGCCACAATGTCGAGGGTGAGATCGAGGGTTTGCTGGAGGTGGCTACGGCCATCGGGCAAAAAGGCCTGGTCGTCGAGCACGCCGCCAGGCACCTGATGGCCCACTGGTCCCAGGCCAATGAAGCTGATTTTGCCTTTGCGTTTGGCCCGATTCCAATAGCTTAAGGGGGCGATCGCCCAGCGACGCGGAAACATAATTGGCCCCAGCCGCTCGACTGGGTCGCGGCTGCCCACCAGGTGATAGAGCTGCTCCGCCTCCATCACCCGTCCGTTGCCGCCAATCACCCCAGCCAGGGAAATCACCTCAATCGGGGCTCCCAGGGCCTGCTTGAGAAAGGGCACGATGCCCACGGCAATCTGCCCACCCCCGCTGTAGCCAATCAGCGTGAGGGGAATGCCCCCCTGGGCTGGGTAGCCGTTTTCTAGCAGGCTTTCGTAGACCTGCTGGGCCACTCCCTGGTTGTAGATCGGGCCAAAGCGCTGGTCGGCCGACACCGCCACAATTAAAATATTGCGAATGTTAATGATCATCCCCACCCAGGGGCCGAGCCGCCGAGTCAGGGTTTCGACTCCGCGCCAAAAGAAGGCTAGGGGACGGTTTTCGGTTAGCGAACGGTTGAGGACCGAGTAGGGAATTAGCCCTTTGACCAAGGTGATGTCAGCGGGGAGACTATCGTCTAGCTCGTCGAGGTAGCGAGCCACGGTGGGCTGGTAGTCGGCGGTGGATTGGTTGATGCCGTCGAGGTAGACGATGTAGCGACGGGGCAGCTTGGCGGTCTTTGGTGTCTGGGGAGGATGGGTCGAAGCACTGTCGCTGTACCAGCCAGCCCACCAGCCTAGGGCCTCTAGAGGGGCCAGCATGGCACCCACCACTAGGGCGATCGCACCAATCCAGATCAAATCAGCGAACCAGCGGGCCGGACGGCTCTGACCATACCACTGGGTCATCAACCCCCTCAGGGGTTCCAAGCTAAGGGCGACCACCAGGGCCAGCAGACCCAGACCGCCATATATCCACAGCAGGGCCAACCGCCGCGATCGCCGCTTGAGCAGGGCCCCCGGCAGGGGCTTGGCACCAGTAAGGGCGGGCGGCGCTAGGGCTAGGCCACCGGGGGCGATCGCCGTATATGGCTCTGGCCCCAGAGGATGAGCCGCAATTAACAGTTTGAGCTGGCCGCGATCGACTACTAGCTGCACCCCCGCTGCCCAATTGGCCAGCCAGCGCCCCAGTTTGATAATGGGCTGCCCCACGGTGGTTTGCTGCACCACCACCAGCCCCAACCAGCCGAGCGCCACATGCCCTGCTGCCTGCCCCACCGAAATCTGGCCCAACACCGCCAGAGCAAACACCACCGCCAGCAGACTGAGCAGCGCTAGCAGCCGCAGCAGCGGCACGCCCAGATAGGGCATGGCCCCCAAAAAGCTAAACACCAAAGGCAGATAGCTCAAGGCCAAACTACCCTGCACCACCCGCCAGGGAATCGGTTGATCGAGCAGCCAGCGACTCACCATCCAAATGCTGAGCACCCAAAACAGGTAGCCCGCCACAAATAGCAGGGCCGACAGCACCAGGCTCAGCACAAACCGCAGCGGCTTGACTCGGTTGACGAAGAGCACAATGCCTTGACCCACCGCCTGGGAAAAGCCCGCGACAAACACCAGCCCCAGGACAATGCTGTCGGGCATCTGGTGAAAGACTTGAAAGGCCTCTGGGTCTAGTCTCAGCACCCCTCCCACCAGCTGCCAAAGGGTGTTAAAGGCAGGGTCAGCCATGGTTAGAGCCCGGCAGGCGATTCTCCGCTGGAGAGGCTGCGCCAACGCCCAGAGTTGCCGCGGCTCGCTTGAGCGGGGGCAGCAAGTCTAAAGGCAAGTGGAGCTGATTCAGCCCGGCCGCCTCCTTGGGTTGATGCTTGGCTCTAGGGTTAGGAGCACTGGCTTTCGCTTCTGAGGGGCCGTGGAAGTCACTGCCACCGGTCATCACTAGGTCGTGATCACGGCAGTAGGTTTCTAAGCGTCGAATATCGCTGGGGCTGTGGTGGGGGTGGTAAACCTCGACCCCCATCAGCCCGGCCTCCACCAGCTGAGGCAGGAGCGCGTCAACAGTAGAGCCCTTAAACAGATAGGGATGCGCCCATACCGGCACGGCCCCGCAGTCCCGTAGCAGCTGAATGCCCTCAGCGGCAGAAAATTTGTCGTACTGCACAAAGACAGGGCCATTGTCCCCCAGCCAGCGATCGAAGGCCTCCCGCTTCGACTCGACGTGGCCCGCTTTGACCAGGGCTGCCGCCAAGTGAGGACGACCGGGAGCCATGTTGCCCGCCATGGCCGGCAGCTCGATGGGATAACCTAGTTCAGCTAACTTTTCGACCATCTGCTGAGCGCGGCGGCGGCGGCCCTCAATGCGTGACCGGAGAGGTGGTTCTAACGCTTCTCGGTTGGGATAAAAGCCTAGAATATGCAGCGATCGCCCGTTTTCCACGGTGCTCAGCTCTACCCCCGGCACCACCTCTAGATCGTCTCCAGCGGCGGCGATCGCGTCATCCCACCCGGCCACAGTGTCGTGGTCGGTAATCGCCAATGCCTTCACCCCCGCGGCAATCGCTGCTGCTACGAGTTCAGCGGGGGATAGAGTGCCGTCAGAAAAGGTGGTGTGGCTGTGCAGATCGAGCATTGCAGAGAGGCTATTTTCTTTCCATTGTGCCGTATCTGCCCGCTACGCCGCTGCCGTGGCCTGGTCAATAGCCTTTTCTACCAGGGCTTTTGCCTTCTCATCGAGGGCTAACCAGTTGATTTCACCATCCTCGCTGAGCAAAGCTGGATCCACCGAAACTGGCTGCTGAGGCTGGTAGTCGTCGAAGCACACTTCAAAGCACAGCTCCCAAACGTCTAGTGTGGCCGTGCGAGGCTCCTCGGCTGAGACTTCACCAGCGCTTTGGGTCAGCTTCAGCTCATAACCGGGGGCTGGAGTAGGTAGCTGACTGAGCTGCTGGCGAATAGCTGTTTCTTCATCTGGGGAAGCTTCAGAGAGCTGGGCGGCCAAATCACGCACCTGCTGACGCTGTTCAGGGGTGGCATGGCCGGGCCAGCGCAGCTGCTCTAGATAGTCGGTGCGCCAGTCGAGGGTTTCAGTGTGCTTGCGAATATTGTCGACTACGCGAATCAGACAAGGCTGCATCAGCTCAGCCGCTTGGGTTTCATCGGTGGGAGAGGCAAAGGTCAGCATGGCGAAACCTCGGACAGCATTGGTGCGTCAATCTGGGTTGGCCCAGCTGAGATCAATCTTGCCAGTGCAACCGCGTAACAACATTTTAGCTGACCCCTGCACCCCCCAAAGTTGTCTGCCCCTGCTTCAATAGAAGGCGAGAGGGCGGCCCCGCCCCGCCACCCCGAGGACCTATGCCCCAGCGGCCTTTCCATAAACCCGGTGCCGGGCTTGAATATCGCCTGCTGATGGCCTTGATTATGGCCAGTGCTGCCTTGGTCACAGTGCTGCTGATTCAGCTATTGCTGCCCTGGCTAGTGGTTGGAGGATTAATTGCGGGTGGCCTATGGTTCTGGCAGCGGCAAAGAGCCCGAGAGCGAGCGCTGCACCAGATTTTTTATGCCCAGGTTGCGGCCCACCAGGGGCGTATCAGCGTGCTCGACTTTGCGATCGCCGCCCAGCTCACCGGCAGCGAAGCCCGCCGATTTCTCGACCAGCGCGCCCAAGACTTTTGGGGCGACTTTGAACCTACCCCGTCTGGAGATGTGCTCTACACTTTTCGTCCCATTACCCTGGCCGCTGAGGTCGCAACGCTCCAGGTCCTCTCGCTCACCGCTGCCGATCTGGCTCAGCGTCTGGGCTGTACCGAAGCCGAGCTAACCCAGCCAGCGGTGGCGGTGAATCTGCTGGCCTGGAGCCGCGATCGCGACCCCGACGGCTGTGGCTGGCGATACGATGCTGGGGGCGATCGCTACTGGCCTGTTCCTAAACCATAAAACTTTGACCAAATCCTTTACAAAATGACCACCGTTTCTGAGCATGGTAAAGGTCTTTCACCACGCACTAGGAACAGGTATCTATGGAACGTACTTTTTTGATGATCAAGCCCGACGGCGTTCAGCGCGGGCTGATCAGCAACATCATTGGCCGGTTTGAAACCAAAGGCTTCACCCTGGTGGGCATGAAATTCATGGCCGTCTCCCGCGAGCTAGCCGAAAAGCACTACGATGTGCACCGCGAGCGCCCCTTCTTCGCCGGCCTGGTAGACTTCATTACCTCTGGCCCCGTAGTGGCCATGGTGTGGGAAGGCGAAGGCGTAATTGCCTCGGCCCGTAAGATCATTGGTGCGACCAAGCCCCTCGAAGCTGAACCCGGCACCATTCGCGGCGACCTGGGTGTGACCGTGGGCCGCAATATCATCCACGGCTCCGACGCACCCGAAACCGCCCAGGCTGAGATAGCCCTGTGGTTCACTGACAGCGAACTCGTTGGCTGGGAACCCGCCGCCAAGGGCTGGCTCTACGAGTAAAAGACCTATTTAGGGCTCTTATGCTAATAGCAGTAAACACCGCAGCGTTCATTTCAAGGGTGCTGCGATGTTTATTGCTAAATAGTGAGTAAATCAAGCATTGTCGAAATGAATTTGCAATTCCCCAAAGTGGCGGATCGTCGGCAGGTCTGGGGTAAAGTCTGGGGTGCCAGGGCGCTGGACTGCATATACTTGCCAACCTGCCTGCTGGGCGGCAGCCAGCTCTCCTGGATGATCGGACAGAAACAGCAATTCCTCGGAGGCAATTCCTAGCGTGTTGGCAATTTTATCGTAGGAAGTTGCATCGACCTTGGCTCCAGTGGTGGTGTCAAAATAACCTTGAAAACAAGGGGTGAGGTCGCCCACGATAGTGTGGGCAAACAGTAGTTTCTGCGCTGCGATCGAGCCAGAGGAATAGATATAGAGCGGCACCCCTCGCCGATGCCACTCCTGAATGTGGGCAGCGGCATCGTCATAGACGTGGCTGTAGTAGGCCTTGGTGCGGTAGCCCTCGTCCCAAATCATGCCCTGCAATGCTTTGAGGGGAGTGATCTTCTGGTCGGCCTTGGCCCAGGCCAACAGTTGGGCGATGCAGTCTTCTACAGACAGGTCAGCATTGCCTGTCTCAGCGCGCACCTGGGCCAAAATGGCCTGCCCCTCGGCGGTGGGAGCAATCTCAGCCATAAAGGTCTCCAGCCGCTCCGTTGCGTAGGGAAACAGGGTGTTTTTAACAAAGGCAATGTCGGTGGTGGTGCCCTCAATATCGAGCACGATCGCCCCTAGAGGTCGCTCTTCAAGCAAAAGCATGGTATTCAGGATATCCCTTAGCGATGGGGCTGTCGGTAAAATGGGCGACCCAGCCCTCGGAGTTGTTAAACAGGCGAATGGCGGCGAACTGAGGTTCCTCGCCCATGTCGAACCAGTGAGGGGTATTGGCGGGTACGCCAATTAGGTCGCCAGCGGTGCAGAGGGTGGCGTAGATTTTGTCGCCCAGGTGTAGGTAAAATACCGCCTGCCCCTCCACGAAGAAGCGCACCTCGTCTTCTTTGTGAATGTGCTCATCCAAAAACTTCTGCCGCAGCTCAGTCTTTTGGGGATGCTCTGGGTGCATGCGAATCACATCGGCGGTAACGTAGCCGCTCTCGGCTTTGAGGCGCTCGATATCTTTGGCGTAGGCAGTCAGAATGGCTTCGGGATCGGTCGCTGGGGGTAGCGGTGCCTGGGTCTGCCACTGCTCAAAGCGGACGCCAGCGCTGGCTAGGACGGCGGCGATCGCGTCCGCATCCCGGTACTCATTCAGCAGGGTCGCGCCATCTTGATCGCTAAAAACACGAAGTAGGGTCATGGGATTACTCCTTGAGTTGAGGGTGTCCTGAGGGGATAAGCAAAAGGGGCTAAGCAAATTTTTGATCGAGCAGTATGGCTTGCAAGGCGCAGCTCACCAGCACCTCCAACGCCTCAGTGGCCATGCGCGCCTGGGGCACTGTAGCTCCCCAGCTATATAATCCGTGGCCCGCGATGATGTAGCCCACTGGTGCTGGCACTGCCTGTAGCTGGGTCAGTACGGTCTTGCTCAGAGCTACCATATCTTGACTGTTGGCTACGATCGGGATGGCAACCTCTCCATCATGGGTGGTAATACCCGGCAGTGCTTTGAGCAATTCATAGTTTGTTAACACCAGGGTGTCTTGCCCCCTGCCCAGCAGCCAGCGAGAGAGACTGACGCAGTCTATGGAGTGGGTGTGCAGCACTGCTCCTACCTCTGGGTAGGCCAGGTAGAGACTGGTGTGCAGCAACGTCTCGGCCGACGCCCGCTTCCCTGGGCTGCGGGGTTGCCCCCGGTCGTCTACCACCATAATGTCGGCAGGAGTGAGCTGCCCCTTGTCGCGGCCCGATACGGTAATGGCGACCTGCCCCTCGGCCAGCCGAGCCGAGTAATTGCCGCTGGTGGCCGGGGCCCAGCCTTTGCTGGCCAAGAAACCGCCTGCCTCTGCTAACGACTGCGCGATCGCCTCAAACTCCATTTCCCAAGCCAGCCCTTACCGATAATTTTGACTCATTACTCTAACACCATTGGCCCCATCACCGATGTCGCCTGCCACGGCTGACTAGGAGGGTTAACTACGAGGCTGGTACAGTGATGCTTCAAGCACACTGAGACTGGATATGGTTCAGTATCGCTGGCAACGGAATTTTTGCCGATATTTGAGTCCCAACACGGCGGAGTTTGGGTGATTATCAGGCCATTGCGTATAAGTACGTTATGAAAAAGATTAATTTTTGGGCATAACTATAGCAAGCGCCCACATAATTTCGAGAGGTTGTTCGCATATGTCCACCTGCGCCGTCACCAAACAAACCGTCCTATCGGTGGATGACAGCTTAATTAGCCAGCAAATGATTAAGCGGGCGTTGGACAACAGCTACCGGGTGCTGCTGGCTGACAATGCGGTGGATGCGCTGACTGTAATTTCTCAAGAGGTGATCGAAGCCCTGCTGCTCGATATCTCAATGCCCGGCATCGATGGATTTGAACTCTGTCGCACGGTGCGCAGTCTGCCCCGGTTCAAGAACCTACCAATTGTCATGGTCACGTCTCGCGATACCGAGGCCGACCGTCAAGAAGCCCGCATGGCGGGGGCTTCCGGCTATTTGACCAAACCCTGCGAACCTGAGCGGCTCAAAGCCGTCATGGGTAGGTTGCTGCCCAACAGCTTAGCCGCAAATTAACCTCAGTATCTTAATTCGCTGAACTGCTGCGAAGACGTGTTTGGGCCTTTTCCCCAACTCAAATTTTGAGAACCTTTGCGGTCCAAATAGAGACTGGAAAAACTAGATTTTCCGGTCTTTTGTTTTAGATCCTTTGACTACTTTGAGAGGGCCAGCCAGCTCTATCGAGGTAATTTGAAGGCTGCTAAATCAATCGGTTGAGAGCTTCAAACAGCACATCCTGGGTAAAGCCGCCCTTGGTGATGTAGGCGTTGGCTCCAGCCTCAGCCCCTCTGCGGCGATCGTCTTCACTGGCCAGGGTGGTCACCAGCACTACGGGGAGTTCGCTGTATTCGCGCTGCTGCCGAATGCGCTGGGTGAGGCCCAGGCCATCTAAATTCGGCATTTGCACATCAGATACGACGGCGTCAAAATGTCTTGTCTGCAGCTTATTAAAGCCGTCTAAGCCATCCACTGCGGTTACCACTTCGTAGCCTGCCGATTCTAGAATGCGTTTTTCCTGGGTGCGGGTCGCGATCGAGTCTTCCACGAGCAGAATGCACCGAGGACGAGCTTCAGGCGGGGCCGCAGTGTCGGCCGGGCTAACCTCCGGCCGCGCTAGGGAACTGCCTCGATGGCGTACTGCCGCGATCAAATCTTGGGGGTTGAGCACCATGCAAACATCACCAGTGCCTAAAATAGTGGCCCCAGAGATATACCGCACCCGCTTGAGCAGCTGGCTTTGGGGTTTGAGCACCACCTCCTGCTCGTCCAGCAGTGCTTCGACAAAAATGCCCAGGCGATCTGGGCCAGACTGCAAAATCATGCAGGCATGCCGCTGCTGCGGTCGTCCTCCTTGGTCGGAGGTTTGCCACCGCCCGCGCTGCTTAGGCTCAACCCTCGGCAGCCCCAGTAGATCGGACAGCCACACCACTGAGAGCGGGCGATCGTTGTGCCTGATTGCGTTGTGGCCCTCCAAAGTAAAGATCTCGTTGGCCTGCACTAGGCAGGCCGTCTCTACAAACTCCGCGGGCAGGGCAAAGGTTTGACCTCCTGCCGCCACTAGCAGGACGTGGGCAGTGGCCAGGGTCGTGCCCAGCTGAATGCGAAGGGTGCAGCCCTCGCCCGGTATCGACTGGACGTCGATACTGCCCCTGAGGCGATCGACGTTGGTGCGGAGTACATCCAGCCCGACTCCGCGACCGGAAATCTCGGTTACTAGCGTGCGGCTCGAAAACCCAGGACTGAGAATTAGCCCTTGAATTTGTGCGGCAGTCAGTAGCTCTAATTCTTCTGGGCGATGCAACCCCCGGCGCACGGCCGCTTGTTTGATCGGCTCTACGTCGAGCCCACGGCCATCGTCGCTCACTTCAATGCTGATGCCAGCCGATGTGCGATAACCGCGTAGGGTTATGGTTGCAATTTCAGATTTGCCCTGCCTCCGGCGCTCTGCGGGAGATTCAACGCCATGGTCAATGGCGTTGTGAATCATATGCAGCAGCGGGTCTTTCATCTCTTCAAGAATGCGCTTGTCGGCGCGAGTGTCACCCCCTTCAATTAGCAACTGCACTTCTTTGCCTTCCTGGCGGGCCAAATCGCGCACCAGTCGGGGAAACAAGTTAAAGAGAGTAGACAGCGGCAGCAGG
Source organism: Leptolyngbya sp. FACHB-60 (assembly GCF_014695775.1). Taxonomy (GTDB): domain Bacteria; phylum Cyanobacteriota; class Cyanobacteriia; order Phormidesmidales; family Phormidesmidaceae; genus Nodosilinea. The sequence continues at coordinate 168,406 of NZ_JACJOX010000049.1, forward strand.
CGCAGGGTTCGAATGCCCTCTTCCAGGCTGTCGGTGATGGTCTCTAGGCGAGTGGTGTCGGCGTGGAGGGCGCTACTGAGCTGGCGCACTAGAATCCCAAACCGCTCTAGGTGCTGCTCGGTACGATTTTGAAAGCTGTCGAGCTGTTGCCAGACGGGCTTGCCCTGCTGGGCATCGTGAAGCAAGAAGCGACTCATCAAAAAATCGCGACTCCACTCTTCCCACAGGTCATTGATGGCGTCGATCTCAGCTAACCGGTGGGCGACGCGAATTTTGGTAACAGTGAGCTCACCGCTCTGGGTCATCAAAGCGTCGAGGCTCTGGGTAGGGACGCGGATGGTTTCGATGCGGTAGTTGGTGGTGCTGGTGAGGTCGGGGTCTGAGGAATTGTGGGTGGGTAAGGGGGTGGTTGAGTGAGGGGGTGCAGGAGTAGGGGGCGCGGGTGGGGTAGGAGAGGGGATGGGGACAGGGGATGGGATGGGGGCAGGGGAATCTAGGAATAATTCTATGGAGTGATTGAGTAACTCAGAGGCTGGGGGAGGGGCACTAAGGGCTTCAGTCGTAGGGCTAGCGGGTTTGGGGCTGGAAGGTGCGCCCATGAGTTCGGCGAGAACGTAGAACAGGTTGACGCCGGTGGGTTTGCCAGTGGTGGCTTCGTGCACTAGCTGCTTCATGGCAGTTAGGCCATGGGAGAGGCGATCGCATAGCTCCGCCGAGAGTGTGATTTCGCCGCGCAGGAGGTTGCCGAGAATGTGCTCGATGTGGTGAGCGACCTTGCCGAGATCGGTGACTCCGAGCATGTTGCCATCGCCCTTAAGGGAATGGGCCTCGCGCATGAGGGCTTCGAGGGTGGCTGAGTCGTCGGGATGCTTTTCAAGGTGGAGCAGCCCGTCGTCGAGGGCTTGCAGGCGCTCTTCGCTGGCGGTCTTAAAAATATCGCGCAGTTCGCCGTCGGTAATGTAGCGATCGCTGAGGCCAGGCGCGACTACAGAGTCATTGGTTGGTGCCGTACCGCTTTGACTGCTTGACTCCCAGATCTCCAACAACTGAGCTGGGGCGGCTTGGTTAGCGCTGACACCATTGGTGCTTATAGGGGCGATCGCGCGATCGAAAATATCATCGTCCACATCTAGGGCCAGTGCGGGAGCAGGTAAGGCGGCTTCCGCTCCCATCAGCTGAGCCAGCACATAAAACACCTCCACCTCGGCGGCTTCTCCCGTCACCGCTGCGTGGACGAGCCTGCGCATGGCCGCTACGCCATGGGCGAGGCGGTCACACAGATCAGTGCAAAGGGCTTGCTCGCCTCGGCCGATCGCCCCAAAAATGTGCTCAATTTGGTGAGCGACCTTACCCAAGTCGGTAACATCGAGCATGTTGCCGTCGCCCTTGAGGGAATGGGCTTCCCGCATGAGGGCTTCGAGGGTCGCTGAGTCGTCGGGGTGCTTTTCAAGGTGGAGCAGCCCGTCGTCGAGGGCCTGCAAGTGTTCCTCGCTGGCGGTTTTAAAAATGTCGCGGAGTTCGGTGTCGTCAATCATCATGGCAGAGCGCTTCTCTCCGATGGGGGCGTGGGTTGCAGAGGCAGGTGAGTAGGCACAACCTATGGAGATGTCTTCTCCCCAGCCCTCGACGTTTATCCTCAGGGAGGGGAAAGCAGCTTAAATAGCCACTTTGAGCTGTAGGGCACTCTCGTTGAGTTGATGGGTGCCAACCTTAATTTGGGTAATGCCGTGGGCGGTTTCTTGGGCTCCGGTGTTGAGGCTGTTCATGGCGCTCACCACCTGCTGAATGGCAACCGCCTGCTGCTTCACGTTGAGAGAGATCTGCTGGCTGTTGAGCACCACGTTGTTAACCGCCTCGGCCACCCCTGCAAATGCATCGGCGGTTTCCTCAGCAATCTTGACTCCCTCTTCGACGGTTTTGGTGCCCTCGTCGGTGACCATCACCGTCGAGTTGATGGCGGTTTGAATGTCAGCTACCAGGGCGTTAATCTTCTCGGCCGATTTTTTGCTTTGATCGGCCAGCTTGCGAATTTCGCCAGAGACGACCGCGAAGCCCTTGCCGTGCTCGCCTGCGCGCACCGCTTCAACGGCGGCATTGAGGGCCAGCATGTTGGTTTGATTGGCCAAATCGCTGACCAAGCTAGAAATACCGCCAATTTGATTGGTTTGCGCGCTCAAACGGAGGATTTGATCGGCGATCGCATCCACTTTCTCTCTAAGGTCGCCCATGCCATCGAGGCTACGCTCAACAGCGCGAGTGCCACCTTCGGCCAAGGCTAGAACTTGTTGGGCACCGGCAGCGGCGGCTTCAGCCTGCTCTGCTGACTGCCGTGACGAAGCCCCTAGCTCATCCATTGTGGTGCTGGTTTCGCTCACCGAAGCGGCCTGTTGGCTGCTGCTGCGCTCCTGCTGCTCAACACTGGTGGCGATTTCGCTGGCTGAGGTAACAATGTTGCCTGCCGCCTGGTTCATAATGCGTGAGGCTTTGATGATCACCAAGGTGCCAATTAGAGTCGACAGCAGTAATGAGAGGGTGGCTGCTGTCAGCAGCGTAAATTGCAGCCGTCGCAGGGCGGCCACCTGAATCGCTTCTTCTCGAGCGACAATCCCACCTTCAAGGTCTTCCATATCGGTCAACAAACTGGCGATATCGGCAGTTAGAGCGCGCCCGTCGCTTTCTCGCCAAAATTGCACGCCTGCTGTGGTCTGATTTTGGTTGACCAGGTCGATCATGCCTTGATGGAGAGTAATAAACTGATTGATTAAAGTTGTAAGCCGAAATAGGTTTTGCCGCTGTTCTTCATTTGCGACTTGAGCATCTAGCTCAGCAACCACAGTCAAGTAGTCTGTTTTAGCTGCATTAAAGTCTAATAAAGAGGTCGGATGTTTCTGAAGTAAATAGCCACGGGTAGCACGGGACATAATTTGAACGTTGAGGTTGAGATGGTCAACCTTTTCGTGAACTTCCCACGCACGTTTGAGTTCTCCAGAGATAATGACAAGCTGGCGCACGTTAACCACGGCTATGCCCGCAGATACGATAAGCGCGAGTACTGGCACAGCGTAGCCTAATACAATCCAGTGACGTAGCTTCCAAAACTTGCGTTTGTTCACGATATCTCTCTGTAGCGCGGATGAAGAAAAAAGGCCAAACGGATTGAGTTTAGAGTTTAATTCTAAGGAGTTTTTCATGATTAACTAGTCTGAATAATCGACAACGAGTTCGTCTGCAGTCAGCAGTTTTGGCAGATCTATAAGGGTGAGCATAGAGTCGCCGTGTTGAGCAAATCCTTTGAGGTATGGGTTGTTGCTAGAGTGAACGGTGGTGGGCGTTGCTGCTATCTCCGCAGCATGCAAATAAATCACATCGAAAACATCATCGATAACAACTCCCGCCACTAGGGAGCCTATCCGCATAATCACCGCTGTTTTAGGTTGGATAGGGGCTGCTGGTGCCAAATTCAGAAAGTGACGCACATCTATTAGGGTTAAAATTTCACCGCGCAGATTTATGTTTCCCACAATGTGCGCCGGGCAGCAGGGAATGGAAGTAATTTGAGGCACTTCAGTAAATTCGTGCACGCTCTCCAATCCCAGGGCAAAGCGCTCGCCTTCTAGGCCGATGACTGCTAGGGCTGACAGATCCGACGTGTTTTCGCTGGCAATTAGCTGAGTTAACCCAGCGGCGCGAGCCTGGAGCACCTGTCGATCGGCAGGGCTAAACTGCTCTATGAAGGGGCTGGTCTGAACCTCTGCAACTGCAGAAGACGGGGCCAGACTGTGGGAGCCTTGCCCCAGGGCCACTGGGTCGATCAAGATAATGACGGTGTCTCCCCGGCGGGCGAACCCCATTGTTAAAGGGTGCTCCCCACAGCCAAAGTAAGAGGTTTCTTGGGCCGCAGTGATGCTGCTAGGGTCGATCGCCTCTACGTTTTGAATTTGGTCTACGACTAGACCAAGCTGTCGACGGCGGCCCTGCACCACAATGACAGCCTGGCTGAGGGCGTTGGGCTGCTGGGGATAGCCCAGGCACACCCTGAGGTTGATGACCGGCAGCAACTGACCGCGCAGATTTAGCATGCCAGCGACTTCTGGCCCCGATTCAGGTACCGAGATCAGGGCGGGCAGCAAAAACATTTCTTGTACGGCCTCAGCGGCTAGCCCGTAGTGGGCACCGTCTAGCGTAAACAAGAGGTAGGAGGTTGGGGTCATCACGGGTTACTGCCCAGAGGATAAAGCACGGCAGGGTAGAATGCAGATCCCTTCAGCCGACCCGATTAAGTCTGGGTTAGAGAGAAATCAATGCTTCGGGCTTAGCATTCCCCCATGGAATGAGTTATCCGCAATTCAGAGAAAATGTCTGGGCTACAGCCGTTGCTAGAACAATGAGGACATTGCATATACTCTTACAGCGATGGCGATACGCCGCTGTGCCGTGCCAGTTTTCGCTAATGGGAGTTGGTATTTTTAGCATGTAACCATCGCTATATTTTCAGCGCGCCGCTCATGGCGCAACTATTGAGCCATCTTACAAAAACCGTGATTTTGCTCTGTGATGGAGACGAGATCACTCTTGAGGTGACTGGCGATCGCCGCCTGCGATCTGCTGCTTGAGATGCGCCTGCCATTGGGCAACGGTGGCATCGCTATGGTCATCTAATACGGTGCTGGGGGGCAGCTTTGCCAATAGAGTGAGAGCATGCTCACGGGTTGTTTTAGCTTTTTCAGGCTGCCTGGCGCGCGCGTAAATGCTAGCTAGATCGAGATAGGCTTTAACGAAGTCAGGGTCTAGATAAATAATTTTACGCAGATGCTCTTTAGCAATTTCTAAATCATTTTCATCTTCAGCAATTTGGGCCAGCAGATAGTGCATGTCGAGGCTGAGGGGATGGTCACGGATCACCCGCTGGCAGAGTTGTTTGGCCTGGCTGTAGCAGCCAGTGTTGGCGTAGGCCCGAGCGGCAATCTGGTGCGCGGCGGTGCAATCTGGATGGGTAAGATAGAGCTGTTTGGCGGTGCGAATGGCGCTGGTGTAATCGTTTTGTTGGAGAAATGTGGTTGCCGCTTGCAGGGCTGCTGTCAAGCTGTCATCAAGACTAGCATCAACACTGGGGGATGCGGCTTTAGGGGCAAGCCGAAGGGGCTGTGGGCTGGCTGTGCTTTGCCATTGAGCGGCTGGGAGCGATGCCGTGGGAAGAGGTAGAACGGTCTGGGGTGGTTTTTGATAGACCACGGTTTCGGGGAAGCTAGTGACCTCAAACGGGCTGGTGTTTTGGCCATAAAGCTCGGTGTGGCCAGTGAGCAAGTAGCCCTGGGGAATGAGAGCGCCGTGAAATTTTCGAATAATTTGACCAATTGCCTGGCGATCGAGATAAATAAATACGTTGCGACACAAGATTAGGTCTAGGCCGCCTGGCCCTTGCCCGAAATTAGGACAAGGGTCTTTGAGCAGATTGCCGACCTCAAAAACCACATGCTGCTGAAGGCGATCGCAGATCCTATAGGCCTGGCGATCGACCTGAAAATAGGTTTGCTGTAGAGCTGCGGGTGTTTGCCGAAAGGACCAGCTGCTGTAAAGCCCCTGACGAGCGCTATGGACAGCGGCGGCGCTGATGTCGGTGCCAATCAGCTGCACATCCCACTGGTGCCACGCAAAGTTGAGCTGGTCGAGGGCGATCGCGATTGAGTATAGCTCTTCCCCAGTGGAGCAGCCGGCACTCCAAATGCGCAGGCTGGGTTTGGAGCCCAAGGGGGCCGCGGCCTGCTTGCGCTGCATGATTTCGGGAAGGAGGCGATCGCTCAGTAGCCTGAGCTGGTTGCTGTCTCGAAAGAAATAGCTCTCATTGATAGTCAAGATAGAGTACAGCTCTTGCCACTCAGACTGCTGCTGGGGCAGGCTAGGTCGAGCTTTGAAGCTATCTAGGCCGCGAGAACTGTAGTCTAAGGCCTTGAGGTAGTCATGGTAGTCAGCTAAGGTCGTTAACCCCAACGCTTTGGCCCGCAGCCAAACCTTGTCTGACAAAAGCTGAAAATCTTGGGGACGAACATATAGACCAGAATGGTCGGCGATGAGATCGCTAATGCGCTTTAGGATCAGATCGTCCATGCTAGTTGAGGGCGCTAGAGTCAATGGTGATGGCATCTCTGTCATGGCCGGGGTGGGTCAAAATTAGCTGACCCAGGTTGACGCGCCATAGGTTGGTCTTTTTGAAGTTGGCCCCCGCCAACTGAGCATAGTCGAGGCAAGCCTCAGAGAGGTTGGCTCGAAACAGGTTGGCATTTTCTAACGAGGCGTTGCTCAGATCGGCTAGCCGCAGCACCGCTTCGCGCAGATCGGCTTCGGTTAGGTCGGCACCGCTAAGCACCGCTCTAAACAGATTCGTGCCTACGCAACTGGCCCGCCTGAGGTTGGCTTTAGCCATATTGGCTCCCATCATGCTGGCGCAGTTCAAATTGGCTTGACACAGGTTAGCGTTGCACAGATTGGAGTAATAAAAAGTGGTTCTGACCAAGTTGGCCGATTGCAGAATGGCCTCTCGCATATCGACTTCGTAGAAGTTAGACTCGCCCAGATCGGCATCGTTGAGCAGCGTCTCTTGCATATCTGCTTTGTAAAAGTGTGAGTGGCGCAGATTGGCGTGACTCAGATTGGCGGTGTAAAGGTTGGTTTTATAAAAGTCGACCATGCTGAGGTTCGCCCGCCTCAAATCAGCCATGCACAGATCACAGCGGTAGAGGGTTGACGACTCAAAGTTGGCCCGAGTGAATACACTTTCTCTTAGGTTGGCTTCGTAAAAATTGGCGTGGCGGAAGTCGATGCCAGGCAGGTGCAATTTGCCTAAATCTGCCCCCTGAAAGTCTGGCCTAACACCGGGATTGTTGAGTCGCCAAGCATTCCAGCTTTCTACCCCTTTATTGAGAATGTCTAAATGTTCCGCATTTGCCATAGATAGGTGCTCCCGAAGTTACGCATGGAGGCCGCTTGACTAAAGGACCTTGCGCCAGGTGACGATGCTGAAAGAGGCGTTAACTAAGGGGGTAATGCGTTGGTGACTAAACTCAATACAGCCAAGGGCCGCTAGGTAAATTTTTGCCAAACCAAAAAATGCCTCAGCCCTTGGGCCGAGCAGTAGATCTATGACGAGCTCTGTAGCTAGCCTATAACCGTGCACAGCGGCCTACCCCAGTCCCAATTTGCCCCAGAGAGAGTGCTGGTTAACGCTTGTTCATATAGTTGGGTAATTTCCTCAGTCGTTAACGGCTAAAAAAACGGTAATAAAGTATCAAGCAATACTTCTAGGGATTAGCTGAGCCATTCACAAAGACCTGGCTGAGCAAAAATGGGGCGATCGCGCTTAGGGGTAGCACCTGCTGGGCAGCCCCTAGGGCGATCGCCTCCTTGGGCATGCCAAAGACCACACAACTTGCCTCGTCTTGGGCAATGGTGATCCCCCCCGCCTGAGACAGGGTCTGGAGTCCGTCGGCCCCGTCTCGGCCCATGCCCGTGAGCAGCACGCCCACAGCTGACCGGCGGTAGTAGGCGGCTACCGACCGAAACATCACCGTTACCGAGGGGCAGTGTCCGGCCACCGGCTCACCCTGAGAAAGTTGAATGCGCCCCCCCGCGTCGATTTCTAAGTGATGGCGCTCTGAGGGAAAGTAGACCACACCGGGCTGGGGCACAGTGCCCGGTGTGGCGATGGTGACCCGTAGGGCACAGCTGCTGTCGAGCCAGTCGACTAACCCCTGCAAAAACCCATTGCTGATGTGCTGTACGCACACAATCGGCGCCGGAAAGGTCTTGGGCAGCTGCTGCATAACCGCCAGCAGAGCCTGGGGGCCGCCTGTGGATGCACCCAGGGCCACCAGTCGGGGGCGTCTATCTGACGAAGCGGTGGACAGGGTGGGTACTGGCGGGGCCATGGGAACTGGGCTGCGCCGTCGGTGAGTGAACACCGACACCCCCGCCAAGACTCGAATTTTTGCCAGCAGCTCAGCCTTGGTTTTCTCATACTCTGAGGCTAGGCCGGTGCGGGGCTTAGGAAAGATGTCCAGCGCCCCTGCTTCTAAAATGCGAAAGACGGTTTGGGTATCTTCTTTTTGTACCGAAGCGCTGATCACCAAAATAGGGCAGGGGCAGCGGGCCATAACCTCTTCGGTGAGCTCTAGCCCATTCATTTTGGGCATGTGCAAATCGGTGCAGATCAGAGATGGCTTCACCGTTGCCATCATGTCTAGGGCCTCTTGGCCGTTGCGGGCCACCCCCACAACCTCCATATCGGGTGCCTCCCGCAAAATGCGCTGCAACAGGACTAAGGCAACGGGTGAGTCTTCTACTAGCAAGAGGCGAATGGGGCCAGAGGGCATCTAGGTCTTTCTCGGAGTCGTGGATGGTTGGGTTTAGCGTAATCTATGGCGGCATTGCCAGGGCGCTGTTGCTCAAAGACAGCGGGCTTAACAGCGCAGGACTGGGCAAGAACGCAGAGGCAGACGATCAGCGTGTGGATGTCAGCGAGTTAATCAGCGCTGTCCGCGAGGGGTGATGCTCTGGGCTGGCACTTTCTATTTCACATAGGTGCCCTTGGGCTGGGGTGGTGCCGCCATTGATGTCAAAGCAGTGGAGAGGCATTTTGCCTAGGCAGGCTGAGCGATTGAACCTACAGTACTGCGATAGCTTACTGATACTTAAATTTTCCCGCTTAGCGACGATGGCTATCGCCTAGTTGAACAACTACGCAATGGCCATGAGCCTTAGAAAATGGCTAGTTACCCAGAGAAAACGTTGTATAAATAAATACTTTGAGTAGAGGTTAAGACCTAGGCTTAACAATTTGTGAAAGGTTTTATTACCTGGGGTTAAAGCTCTAGGATAGAGCTGGGCCAATCGCCCTGTCACACCTTACCTTTGGGTCGTTTTTCCCCGGTCAGTGATCTAAAGAGCAATTCTTAAAATTTAGGCGGTGTAATTAAGCCCTGTATTAGCCTTGTAAACCTAGTGAGACGATGGTAATGGGCTTTATCTAATGTTTGGTGAAGGAGTGTTTTGCCCATGGGTTTAGGGCTGAATCACCGCTTAACAGGGTGCAGCATTTGGTTCCCAATATGATTAGTTTGCTGATTAGGCGTGTGCAGTAAAGAATGGCATTATCTAGTGGGCCGGCCTTTTTAAGCAACGGAGGAGAGACAGGATCTCTAATTCGCGCCCTTAATTGGTCAGATACGTCTTTAGGACCAATGGAAGCTTGGCCGCAAAGCTTGCGCATTGCGCTGCAAATTCTGCTTTCGTCTCGGTTTCCCATGCAGATTTTATGGGGGCCAGACTATATTCAATTTTACAACGATGCCTATATTCCCATCGCGGGGAACAAGCATCCTGCTGGTATCGGCCAACGAGCGGAGGAATGTTGGCAGGAAGTATGGGATTTCTCGGGGGTGCTTCTGGCGCAGGTTAGGGCGACGGGAGAGGCCACCTGGTCTGAGGATCAGCTCATGATTCTCAACCGCAACGGCCAAGCTGAAGAGGGGTATTTCACGTTTTCCTACACGCCAATTTGGGATGAGCCGGGCCAGGTGGGTGGTATTTTTATTGCCGTCAATGAGACCACTCAAAAAATTTTGGGAGAGCGGCGCGAGCGAGCTTTGCGAAATGCAGCTCAAGCGGCTGCCGAAAATTTGGAAAATCTCATAACTAGCATTAGCGATGAGCTCATGATGTTGGACTCAAACTGGTGCTTTACCTACGTGAACGATCGCGCTGTAGGCGCTCTGCAAAGATCTCGCCAAGATTTGCTGGGGCAGTCGATTTGGGCAGTGTTTCCGGAAGCGATCGCCACTCCCTTTTATGAGCAGTTACACCGGGCCGTTGAGGCTCAAACCGTTACCAGTTTTGAGCTGTTTTCTGCCACTGAGGGGCGTTGGCTTGAAAATCGGGTGTATCCCTTGAACAATGGCGTGTCACTGCTGCGGGTTGACATCACAGAGCGCAAAAACCTAGAGCAGGCTCTGCAAACCTCCCAAGAAGAGCTCCATAGCCTGCTCAACACCGCCCCAGCCTCGATCGCCCGCTGCCGCTTTTTTGCCGATCGCACCTACATCCTTGACTATCGTTCCGTGGGCTGTGAGGCGTTGACCGGCTACACCCTGGCCGAGATTACCCCCGACCTCTGGATGGCGCGCACATTTGCGGAGGATCAGGCCATAATTGCTGGTCCGGGTTGGCGATCGCCCACCAGATTGTTGAGCTGCACCACGGCACTATTGACGCCGAAAGCCCCGGCGAAAATCAGGGAGCCACCTTTACGGTGCGGTTGCCGATCATGTTTGATGCGGCAGAAACTCCAGCAGATGTAATCCCCCTTGAGATTCAGGGCAACTTACAAAATATTCACGTTTTGATTATTGAGGATGATGCCGACAGCCGCGATCTAATCATCACGACGCTTCAGCAATTTGGGGCTAGGGTAACGGCGTTTTCCTCAGCCGCCGCTGCAATTAAGGCCCTCTCCCAGATGAAACCCGACATTTTAGTCAGCGATATTGGCATGCCCGGCATGGACGGCTACATGCTCATGGAGCAAATTCGAGCGGTGACTGCCAATCAGCCTATTCCTGCCATTGCCCTGACCTCCTACGCCAGCGCCGTCGATCAGCAAAAAGTGTTAGCCGCTGGTTTTCAAAAGCATTTGCCAAAACCGATGGAGTCGGCCCAGCTGGTGGAGGCGATCGCAGCCCTAGTGCAACGTCGCCCGGTGTAGCCGAAGGAACGGCACTGAAGTTAGAATTCACCTATGAAATCTGACCTTCGCAGCGGCAAACTCACAAAATGGAATGACGATCGTGGGTTTGGCTTTATTCAACCGGCTGACGGAGGTAAAGATGTTTTTCTCCACGTGTCTGAGCTGAAGAACGCAACCCGTCGCCCTCGGGAGAATGACACGATTTACTACTATTGCCTGGTTAACCCAGACGGCAAAACCCGCGCCGTTGGAGCTTTTATTGCTGGTGCCAGGCAGCGATCGGAGTCTTCACTAGAGGCTTCAAGGGGCAACCGCATTGACAAAAAGTCGTACTCCCGAATGCCAACTGCTGAGCTATTGCTGCTGTTGGCTTTTCCTTTGGCGGGTGCAGCTCATTTTACCTGGCTGACGGGTAACCCACTGCCGTTGGTGCTTTACCCTGTGATGAGTGTCGTTACTTATTTTGTGTATGCCAACGACAAGAAGCGGGCTAAGCAGAAAGGGTGGCGAACCTCTGAACAAACCCTGCATTTCTATGAGTTGATTGGCGGTTGGCCTGGCGGGTTTGTGGCTCAGCAAGTATTGCGCCACAAGAGCCAGAAACAGTCTTACCAAACTGAGTTTTGGGCGATCGTTGTAATTCACTACCTGGCTTGGATAACCTGGCTGGTTTTAGGCAGAACGCTTATAGGTTAGCCAGCAAGTAGTCTGCTGCTGAACGGTGGGGCATTGCCGTCAATTTTTGGGCCGGAGGATGTCAACCAATTTGGCCTGCTCGATCATTTTGCCCGTGCCGTAGAGATTGCTCGTGGCCTGCGTCAGCTGTTTCCCGACGATTTTCACTGCGGCGATTGTCGAATTTGAGCGATCGTTCGGTATAAAAATGCTACATAGCTATTTTGATTTGGTAAGTGTAGGCATTGGTAGATGAACCTCAAAACGACATGTCTGATTCAAAAAAACCGAGTTTTTTTGAATCAGACATGTCGCCTATTGCGCTAGCGGAACGACACCGACATTTTCAGGAAGGTATTCCTTCGGGCAGCGTTGAACCCATACGGCAACTCGGCTAACCGCACGGCTTCCCTGACAAAACCCCTTGCGGAATCCAAGAACCTGTGTTGTAGTATTTATACTACAAAGTACTCGATCGCAGCACGGTTACCGTCATGGCCTCCTTTCAGCATGTTCTTCGATACTACAGTCGCTACCGCTGGGCCGCGATCTGGAGTATTACCGCCAGCAGCCTGTTTCAGGTGATGGATTTGGCGGTGCCCTACAGCATCGGCCAGCTGCTCAACGTTCTCTCAGACCAGCCCATTGACCCACTTAGTCAGGGGATGGTCGATCGAGTGGCGGCTACGGTGGGTTATCCAGTGGGGCCGGGGTTGGCGATCGCCCTCTTTCTGGCCATTATCTTTTTGGTCACCGTAGTACGCGCCCCGATTCAGCCCTGGCTGGCCGACTGGTTCCACTGGGATATTGCCCTGCGCACCCGGCGCGACCATACCCACTCGGTGATTCGCAAGCTGCTGACCCTGCCCCTAGGTTTCTACGATCTGCACAACCCCGGCCGCATTTCGGGTCGGGTAGCGCGGGGTCTGTCTAACCACACCTGGACCTACCCCGACATCGCCGGGCAGCTAATTCCTAAGTTGGTGCGCATTGCCGGCATTTTTATCATCATCTGGTGGATTGACTGGCGCATCGCACTGATTTTTTTAGTGTCCTTCATTTGTATTCTCAGCTTCAGCCTGAAGGATTTGATTCGCCTGAACAAAAAGGAGCAGGCCCTCGACACTTATATGGAGAACACTGAAAGCCGCACCTCGGAGATCATCACCAACATCAAAACGGTGAAGGCCTTTGCGGCGGAGAGTGACGAACTGCGGCGGCAGAGCCAGCGCTTGCAGCGCGAGTTTGCTGTGGTGATTCGCGTCATTCACAGGGGCTACGTCATTCTGGGCACTTGGCAGGATCTAATCATTCAGAGCTGTGTGTTTGGGCTGCTGGTGATGACCCTACTGGCTACTCTACAGGGTCACATCTCGCTGGGACACTTTGTCACCACCCTGACGGTTTCGAGCATGGCCTACTCGGAGCTAGAGCCGATTAGCGACATGGGCGAAGTCTTTGCCCGCCGCTACGCCTCAATGCTGCACTTCCACGAGTTTATGGAAGAGCCTCTAGGCACCGACGCGGTGAATCTGACCGATGCCCCTGAGAGCCTGCCCACCTACCAGTTCACCGGCAAGGTGCATTTTGACCAGGTGAGCTTTGGCTACGACGCCGAGAGGCCGGTGCTGCAAGCCATCGATCTGCTAATCGAGCCCTACCAAACGGTGGCCCTGGTGGGGCGATCGGGTTCGGGTAAATCGACTTTGGTGAAGCTGCTGTTTCGCTACTTTGACCCCCACAGTGGCCGCATTCTGATCGACGGGGGAGACATTCGCCAGCTGGATGTGACGGGGTATCGGAAGCGGCTGGCGATCGTGCACCAGGAAGTGGATGTGTTTAACGGCACCCTGCTCGACAACCTCCGGTACGGCAACCCCACCGCCACGATGGAACAGGTGAACGAAGCCTGCCGCATCGCTCGGGTTGACGAGTTCATTTACCGTTTGCCTAAGGGATACTACACCGTGGTGGGCGAGCGGGGCGTGCGGCTCTCGGGTGGGCAGCGGCAGCGGTTGGGCATTGCCCGTGCCCTACTGGTCAACCCCGACGTGCTGGTGTTTGACGAAGCCACCTCTAGCCTCGACTATGAGTCGGAGCGATCGATTCAGCTGGCGATGCGATCGATTCTGGGTACGCGCACCACGATCATCATTGCCCACCGCCTGAGCACCGTGCGGGAGGCTGACAAGATCGTGGTGCTAGAGGAGGGCCGCATTACCGAAGTGGGCAACCACGAGGAGTTGCTGGCCCACGGTGGCATTTACCACCGCCTGCACGTGCTGCAAGAGACCGGCGAAATGGTCAGCTAACCCAAAGCCGCTGGATCAAACGATCCAGCGGCTTTTTCATTCATTAGCCTAGAGTCATCAATCTAAATTGGCCTGAATGTCTCAAGGTAGATGGCCAATGCACGACAGGAGCGGTCGGCGGTTGCGAGTGGGGCTCACTAGAGCGTCGCCACCGAGACCTCCGACGATGAACGCGGTTAGCGCGGCTTCCAGGTTGTGATAGCTGTCGGTGGTGAACAGGATGGCGGCAGCTAGAGCAATAAACAATAGGCCAACCGCAGCGGTAACCCATCGGTAAGGGCGCGATCGCATACCCCTAGTCAGTTCAGGCTTTTCTATAGCTTGACCAGTCAATAGGATGACTTCCCTGACGTACCCATGGGTCGCAAAGAAGTGGTTTCTCAGCCCTCAATCGGTGCTAGCTGAGGCGCACCTTTTGCCTAAAGTGCTCAAGATCTACCACTTTAGGAGCGGTAGATGTCGCCGTAACACTAGAAAATCCGAAATCTGGCGCGTCCGCCTCGACGAGGGCCAGCACAAACTGACCTATGCAGCTGCACCCATGGCTAACCAAATGAATCACCTGGGGGGAGATAGTTGTACTGGGCTGTACCCAACTGACCCCGTGGCGGTTGATGACCAGGTGCTTGTCACGTAGGGTGCGGCTGACGCCGTGGTCGTCAAAGTACTGTAAAATTTTGCGGATAGTCTGAAACGACAGGTGCTGGCGCAGCCGACTGATAGCGCGAATTTCAAGAATCTGCTCCCAGGAGTAGAACACCTCCAGTCGGGAAGAACCCCCAGACCGCTGGGGTACAATAATTCCTGTTTTTTCGAGATAAGCGAGTCGACCGGGGCTGCTGCGGGCTAAGACAACGGCATGGCGGCGAGAAAACCAGTCCATAGCGGGCGCTCCTACACAAACGCTAGATATGGAGTTAACAAGATCAACTCTACGCTATAGGTATGGAAATATCTGGGGTGCGATGAACATTTCTAGAACTTTTGCGATCCCCTAAAAAACAAAAAAATGGGGATCGCTCACCCTGCCTCGAATGTGGCAACTCTAACGTTATTTGAAGTTTTCTTGGCAAAGCGGTAAGGTTTCGCTAGTTCGCCTGCACTATATCTAGCCGCCACTCACGGGAGGAATCAGCACCACCTCGTCGCCGTCGTGTAAGGGGGTATTGTCAGCTACAAACTGAAGGTTGAGGCCCAGGCGGGTGCGATCGCGCCAAGCCTCCAGCTTGGGATGCTCGGTCAGGGCGCGATCGCGCACCGCCCCCACCGTGGCCCCCTCTGAAAACTGCCACTGTATCTCTGGCTTGCCGTAGGCTTCCTGATAAATAGCAAACAGTTTAACGGTGATGGTGATGGGTTCTGGCACTGGGGGCGATTCTCCTTTGAAGAGGCTGCGCCAACGCTCCTCTGCGTCAACCGTGCGATCCTATCAAGAATTACGGTGCGATCGCCCTTGATCGCTTTACCGGTTTCAGTATCGGTAACTTGGACAATTGCCGCGCTCGTTCAGGCCATAGTTAAGCCATCCGAGTTTGGCTTAGGCGACCCGATGACCCGTTCTGCATTCCTCCGTGTCCATCGTGCTCAGTTTTTAGCGATCGCCCTGGGGGCTGCCTTGATAGGTGGCTGCGCCCAAGCGTCCGACGTTGAGCAGCAAGAAACTCTGTCTGCCGAAATTGGCGCGGTGGCAGGCGATGCTGCGCCGGCTGCCAACCAGGCCTCTCCGGTGGCACAATCTGCGGCCTCTGGCATGGCCAAGACTGGCGAAATCGAGCCTGCCCCAAGCGATATTGGACAGCCTGCGCCTCAGCTGGTGAAGCAGGCCAGCCTGGTGCTGGTGCTGGCCGATGTTGACGCTGCCGTAGACCAGGTGCAAGCCATCCTTCAACGGACTCAGGGAGATATGCTGAGTCTGCAAGATCACCGCTCTCCTGAGGGAACGGCTCAGCAGGTGATCTTGACCCTGCGGGTACCCCAGGCCGAATTAGATTCAGTAATGAACGCCCTTCGTCCCCTGGGAACTGTGCAGCAGCAGTCGCTGACGGCTGAGGATGTGTCGAGCCAGCTGGTAGATCTCGATGCTCGGCTGAAGAATCTGCGCCAGTCTGAAGCCGCCCTGCTGAAAATCATGGAGCGATCGGGCGAAATCTCTCACGTGTTAGAAGTGGCGCGAGAACTCAGCACCGTGCGCGAGTCGATCGAGCGCATGACGGCTCAGCAGCAAAACCTCAAACGGCAAGTGGCCTTTTCACAGATCTACCTAACCCTACAAAGCCCAGTAACCCAAGTCACCCCGCTGCGACCGGTTGGTGAGACCCTAGACAACACCTGGGAATCGGCAACTCAGTCGGTAAAAGCATTCACCGTTAGTGGGCTAAAACTAGGCCTGTGGCTGCTGGCCTTTAGCCCCTATTGGGTGCTAATTGCGGCGACAGGCTACGGCGGCTATCGGCTGTGGCACCATCGCACCACCCAACCCGACGCTGAAGCTGAGAATAGCTAAGCTAAGGGCAGGGGTTCTGACCGCTGCTAGGTCTGTGGCAGTTGGGAGATGTCTGCTAAAACTGTGATCGCTTCTGGACCAATGCTGTGACAGATCAAACTGGGCAAAACGCAATTGTCATTGGCGGCAGCATGGCAGGGTTGCTGACGGCTCGGGTGCTCAGCGATCACTTTGCTCAGGTCACTCTCTTTGAGCGCGATCGGCTGAGAGACCAGCCCGAAGCCCGCTTTGGGCAGCCCCAAGCCAATCATCTCCATGGTTTGTTGGGCCGTGGCTTACAGAGCATGGTTAGCTATTTCCCGACTCTAGTGGATGCTCTTCGCAGCGGTGGGGCGACGGTTACCGATATGGGGCGCACCATGCGCTGGTATTGCGACGGCGGCTATCGCCTGCCCTTTGAATTCGGCCAAGACTGCGTCATCGCTAGCCGACCATTTTTAGAGTGGCAGGTTCGCCAGCAGGTGGTGGCTTTGCCCAATGTCACTGTGCTCGATAGCTGTCGCGTCCATCGGCTGCTGACGAGCGAGGAGGGGCAGCAAATTGCAGGGGTGCAGTTTACTCGTTCAGGCACCGATGCTCAGTCTGAAACCCGGTACGCTGATCTAACTGTGGATGCTACCGGGCGCGGGTCGCGATCGCCCCAGTGGCTAACAGAACTCGGCTATAGTCCCCCGCCCGAAAGCAAGGTGGTCTGCCACACCAGCTACGCCACCCAGGTTTACCGCCGAGCCACCGACGGCCAACCCAGTGACTGGATTTTTATTACCCCCACTGGGCCTCAAGAAAAGCGAGGCGGCGTTGCACTCCCCATCGAAGACGGGCGTTGGATTGTTACCCTCAGCGGTCGCCAGGGTGCTCCCGCCCCCACCGATACAGCGGGCTTTCTCTCCTTTTCTCAAGGCTTGCCAGCCCCAGATATTGCCGTTATTGCCAGCCACTGTGAGCCGCTTTCGGCAGTCTATAACTACAACTTTGCCGCGAGCTTGCGCCACCACTATGAGCAGCTAAAACGCTTTCCGGCGGGGTATCTGGTGCTGGGCGATGCAGTTTGCTGCTTCAACCCGCTCTATGGACAGGGCATGACCACGGCGGCGCTACAGGCAGAGGCGCTAGATGAGCTACTGCACCACCCGGGCGACCCATTACAGGACATTGCGCGTAAATTCTTTAGGCGTGCTGCTGAGCTGATTGACATTCCGTGGCAAACCGCCGTAGCCGAAGACTTTCGCTATCCAGAAACCCAGGGTAAAAAATCCCCAGGCACAACGTTGATTAACGCCTATATCACCTGCGTCAATCGGGCCTCCCACCGTGATCCCTTGATCGGGGCGGCCTTTCTCAAGGTGATGAATATGATGGCACCTCCTACCAGCTTGTTTCAGCCTCAAATTTTGTGGCGAGTGCTGCGATCGCAACACCCGTAACGGCCATACCCAGGCTGAGGCTAACTCCGCAAGGTCACCCCAAACTGTTTTTCTAGGGCGGCGCGCACCTTTTTGTGAACTGGGTCTACAGTTTCATCGGTGAGGGTCTGGTCAGGGGAGCGGTAGACCAGACGAAAGGCCAGGCTGCGCTGCCCCTGAGGGACGCTTTCGCCGCGGTATTCGTCGAATAGGGCAACCGACTCCAGCAATTTACCCCCGGCTTTGGTCATGGTTGTCGTTAGGTCGGCGACAGTGAGCTCTAGCGGAGCGTAAAAAGCCAGGTCGCGATCGCTGGCCGGAAACGTCGAGTACGCCGCAAACTTCACCGACTTTTGCAGCACTGGCACCAGGCAGGTCGCCAGCGCCGACCAGTTGAGCTGAAACACATACACCTCGGCGGGTAGCTGCCGCTGCTGGCGCAGCTGGGGATGGAGCTGGCCAAAGCGGCCCAGCTCTAACCGCCCCCGCACCCACAGCGATGCGGTACGACCGGGGTGAAAACGCGGATCGGTGCTGTCGGCGCGGTAGTCAACCGCTAGACCCAGACGGCTAAAGACGCCGTCGAGAATGCCCTTGGCTTCGTACCAGGTGAGGGGCCGCTCTTGACCACTGGTCACCCACTGGCTCGATCGCCCGTCGCCGCCGACAATGCCGCCCACGGCCTCAGCCTCGTGAATGCCTGCATCATCTTGCCAAAAGATATGGCCGATCTCAAAGCCGTTGAGAGGGCCGTTGCCCTGGTTAAGGTTGAATTCGTAGGCATCGATCAGCCCGTCCACCAAATCCTGTCGCAGGGCTGAATATTCAGGAAAAAGCGGGTTGGCGAGGGTGACCTGGCGATCGCTAATCGGCTTAGTCAGCGAGTAGTGCAGCAGCTCCGTCAGCCCAGCGGCACGAAACGTCTCCCGCAGCCTGCGACGCAGGGCCGCCTCGACCGATAAAAAGCCGCCGATCGCCTTTTGGGGCAGGGTATCGGCAAAGTGGTTGTAGCCGTAGAGGCGTGCCACTTCTTCAATCAAGTCCACCTCGCGCTCCAGGTCACGGTAGCGGTAGGGGGGCACCGTCACGGCCCACACGCCTGCCTCATCGGTCGGGGCTACTTGGCAGCCCAGGGTTTCCAGCAGCTTTTGAATGGTTTCAGGCGGCAGATCCTGGGGCTGATCGCCCAGATTGGTGACTTGACCCAGCAGTTGAGTCACCCGGCTCAGCCGCAGGGTAATCACCCGCTCGGGGATGGCCGCCCCAAGGGAAGTGGTGCCGGTTGCTTGGGCAACGACGGTGGCTCCAGCCAGTTCTTGCAGCAGTTGGAGGGCGCGATCGCAGGCCAGCCCCAGCTCCGCCGGGTTCACACCGCGCTCGTAGCGGGCCGAAGCCTCGGTGCGCAACCCCTGGCTGCGGGCCGACTTGCGAATCGCCGCCGCGTCAAAAAAGGCGGCCTCTAGCATGACCGCTCGGGTGCCGTCGTGCACCTCAGTAGCTTCACTGCCCATCACCCCCGCCAGAGCCACGGGCTGGTCATTGGCAGTAATTAATAGAGTCTCGGGCTGAAGCTGGCGCTTTTGGCTATCCAGGGTTACCAGGGTTTCTCCGGGCTGGGCATAGCGAACGCCGAGGTTGAGGGCGTCCCCAGTGGTCAGTAGGCGATCGCGGTCAAAGGCATGCAGTGGCTGACCCCACTCCAGCAGCACGTAATTCGTGACATCCACCACATTATTAATGGGGCGAGTGCCCGCCGCCACTAGCCGCTGCTGCAACCACTGGGGCGAGGGGCCGAGGGCAATGTTCTCCAACACCGTGCCGATGTAGATCGGGCAGGCCTTTTCGTCCGGTAGGGCGATCGCCGGAGCTGCGATGCTCTTCGCTATTGCAGGTGCTTGGGTAACCGGCAGATGCAGCTCGGCCCCCGTAATCGCCGCCACTTCGCGGGCGATGCCCACCATACTCAGGGCATCGGCCCGGTTGGCGGTCGAGGTGACATCGAGAATCACATCGTCTAAGCCGAGCAGGGGGCGCACGTCCTGTCCCAGCTCCAGGCTCTCAGCCGCAAAAATATGGATGCCCTCAGAATCCTTCGCCAGCCCCAACTCTGCCAGGGAGCAGATCATGCCCGCCGAGGGCACACCGCGCAGCTTGCGGGGCTTGATGGTCAAATCTACCACCGGCAGATAGGTGTCAACAGTAGCCACCGCCACGTAGATGTCAGCTCGCACGTTGGCGGCACCGCACACTATAGTTGAAGCATCGGCCTGGCCAATATCGACCCGGCAGACGCTGAGCTTGTCAGCATCGGGGTGCGGGGTACGCTCTACCACTCGGCCAACCACCACGCCATCGGCCCAAGTGCGTCTATCTTCAATGTCTTCGACCTCAAACCCGGCCATGGTCAGGGCATCGGCTAGCTCTTCGGCGGAAAGCTGGACATTGACGTATTCATTGAGCCAGTTCAGAGATATGCGCATGGTGGGGCTGTCTTGACCGTTAGAAAATCTAGAATGCTGTGGTTTATTGCCCAAACATTCTACCCTGTGGGCATTGCATCTACCCAAGGGTGGCCTAACCGCTCCACTGCAACCCTGGCTCATTACTGAGAGTAGAGGTCAGGAGTTCATCGACTTTTTACATTTCCCTTAGATTTGGGGCGAAAGTATATATCCCTTTGGGTGAATGCTATAACCCCCCTCTGAAACAGGGAACAATTGGGGTAATGTGGCATTACCGAAAGGGGTCAGCCCTCACAACTGTCGCGATCGCGGCCTGGGGGCTGCCCGGTCACTGCCCCGCTGCTGGTTAACTACCGCTTACCGTGGCCTTCGGGCCTCGTCTAGATATCCACCATTCTGGGCCGCATGAGCTACTGCATCAACCCTGATTGTTCTAAGCCTAAGAACCCCCCCACGGTTGACGAATGTCAAACGTGCGGGGCAGAGCTAATGCTGCGGGGCCGCTACCGGATGATTCGGGCCCTGGGCCGCGGTGGCTTTGGGGCAACGTTTCTGGCTCGCGATGAGCTGCTGCCCGGCAAGCCTCCCTGCGTCATCAAGCAGCTGCGTCCCTCCGCCGAAGCGCCCCAGGTGCTCGAGATGGCACGCGATCTATTTAAACGAGAAGCCAAGATCCTAGGGATGATCGGCAACCATCCCCAGCTACCCCGCTTGCTCGACTACTTTGAGAGCGAGCAGGAGTTTTTCCTGGTGCAGGAATATATTAATGGCCTCACCCTACAGCAGGAGGTCAAGCGCGGTGGCCCCTTCACCGAAGCTGGGGTGAAGCAGTTCCTCAGCGAAATTTTGGCGATGGTGCAGTACGTTCACGACAACCACGTCATTCACCGCGACATCAAACCCGCCAATATCATTCGCCGCGACCAGGATAAAAAACTGGTGCTGATCGACTTTGGAGCCGTAAAAGACAAGGTGAATCCGGCTCAGGCGGCTAGCTCTGACCAAACCGCCCTCACTGCCTACGCCATTGGCACCCCTGGCTACGCGCCCCCCGAGCAGATGGCCATGCGCCCCGTCTATGCCAGCGACATCTACGCCCTGGGGGTGACCTGCATTTATTTGCTATCGGCCAAGGCACCTAAGGATCTCAATTACGACCCCAACAACGGAGAACTGCTGTGGCGCGAGCACGTGCACATTAGTGACCACTTTTCTGGCGTGCTGGAAAAGATGCTGGAGATTTCGGTCAAGCATCGTTATCAGAGTGTGGAGGCCGTCCATCGCGACCTAGACCTCGAACCCTACATGGAAAGCCTGGCTCAAAACATGGCATTTCCAACCTCACTGGGGCCGGCTACCAGTGGATATAGCAATGGCCACGGGTCAGTGAGTAGTGCTTTACCTCATCCCGCGATCAGCAACTCAGGGGGAGGGTCCCCGTCTTCTCGTATGGCGGCCGCGATTCGGGCACGGCGGGAGCGATCGTATTCAGGGGCCAAGAGCATGGCTCCCCTGGTGCCGACTCAAAACGGCTCGCCCACGCCGCGGAAAGCCACCCCCGCCGCTGCTGCGCTGTCTTCTGAAGATGTTAAGCAAAAGTACACCAAAGGGCGGCGCGACTTTTCGCTGCAAACCTTCAAGGACCTTGATTTGCAGCGCACCCTGCTGGTCGAAGCTAACTTTAATCAATCAAAGCTGCCCAACGCCAACTTTCAGGGCTCTGATCTCAGTAACGCCAACTTTGGCCGCGCCAACCTGTCCAAAGCAACTTTGCGCAACGCCAAGTTGATCAAGGCCTACTTCCACTATGCCAACCTGGAGGGGGCCGATCTGCGGGGGGCCAACCTAGTCAATGCCTGTCTGTCGAACGCTAACCTGCGGGGGGCTAACCTCTGCGGAGCTGACCTGACGGGAGCGCTAGTTTCTGCCGACCAGCTGGCGTCGGCTCGCACCAACTGGTCTACGGTGATGCCTAACGGCCGCCGGGGCGTCCTTTAGGGCAGCGCTGCCGCCTGGGCCTGGGGTGAGCCTGCGCCTGGGGTGACGGCGGCTTCGGCCTCCGGAGCGATCTCACGGGAGTTGCGCAGCGCCACTAAAGCCTCTTTAATAATCACGGCCGCGGGGACAGCCACAATTACTCCCAGCAGGCCCCCTACCCTCGCCCCCGACAAAATGGCGATAAAGACCCAGAAAGGGTTTAACCCAGTGACGCTGCCCAACACCCGGGGGGCAATGCCGTTTTCGACCAGCTGCTGCACAATCACGGCAGAAATCAGCATGGGGATGGCAATTTTGATATCCCGCAGAGCCACCAGCAGGGTGACGATGATTACCCCGACGGTGCCGCCGAAGGGCACAAGCGCCAGCAGACCCACGGTGAGGCCAAACAGTGAGCCGAAGGGCACGTTTAGCAAGCCAAAAATAATTGTCAGGGCGGTGCCAAAGCAGCTAGCGACAATGAACTGTCCTAAAAAGTAGTTGCGAAAGCTCTGCCGCAGGGTCTCTGAGAAGGGCTGTTGCAGACGGGTCGGTAGCAGCCCTACCACCCCTTCCCACACCTCTTCGCCATGCTGAAGCAGGTAGAAGGTGAGCACTACGGTGAGCACGACGTCGAGCAGCTTGTTGGCGGTAAAGACCGCTACGTTGATGGTAAGGTTGAGGGCTTCCCCAGCGATGGACTGGATCTCGCGCTTAAGGCGATCGCTGGTTTGGGTAATCAGCACATCGAGGTTAATCGGCCAACCCCACTCGGCCATCTTGCCATCGAGCACCATGAGCTGGGTTTTGCCCGAGTCAAACCAGTCGGGCAAGCGCACCACTAGCTGTTGGCCCTGGTCGATGACAAAGGGCAGCACCACAATGGCCAAGCCCGAAAACCCCACCAGGGCCAGCACCAGCACCAGGGTTGAGGCTAAGCCACGCTTGAGGCCGAGGGTCTCAAGGCGACCCATGGGGTAGCTGAGCAAAAACGCCAGCAGACCCGCAATCAGCACCGTGACTAAAATCGAGCGGAAATAGCCAAAGATAACCGCCACCGCCCAGACGTTGAGGACAAGCAGCGGAGTGGCCAGCAGCACTAGCGCTGACTGCGCCATGGGGCTTAGCCCTTCCCACCAGAGAGCTAGCCAGCTTTTGGCGATCGGTTCATTACCATGTGCTGCACCGTACTCCATACGTCTGCTCATGTGGGCCAGGGTCTATCGGGGCGCGGCCGTTGTGGCCATCTACAGCCTAAGTCAAAGCAGCGGGTTTCAAGCTTGGGCGATCGCGCTTTTTTGCCAGTCAGATAAAGGTCTGCCTCTAGCACTAGGCACCTCAAAGGGTAATATGTAAACAATTTAAAACAAATCCCTCCATAGTCCAGTTTGATTGGTTCAGCTTATTCCCTACGTTGATTACTTATGCTGGCTTCCCATCCCGTCCCGACCTCAGGCATTCTTCTCAAGCAGCCCCATCCCCAAAAGGTGCTGGTGCTGGGCGATAGTCTGGTGTATGGCTTTGGCGACCCCGAAGGCGGCGGTTGGGTTGAGCGCCTGCGTCGCTTGACCATGGCCCCAGGCCGTGAGGGGGCTGTGTTCTACAACCTTGGGGTGCGGGGGGATGGGGTCAGCCAGGTGAGACAGCGCCTTGACCATGAGTTTCGCAACCGGGGAGAGCTGCGTAACCGAGTGCCCGACTTGCTGGTGTTGTCGGTGGGGCTCAACGACTCGGCGCGGGTAAGCAATACCCTGGGCCGCAACCGCACCGACTTTGACGAGTTTCAGGAGCATATGGAGGCGCTGCTGGACCAGGCGCGACGGCTGTGCCCGGTGCTGTTTGTCGGCATGACGCCGGTCAACGAGCAGGCCATGCCCTTCTCAGAGGTGTTGTATTACACCCATAGCGACCAGTGGCGCTATCGCGAAGCCACCCGCTTGGCCTGCACTAGCCACAATATTCCCTACCTGGATGTGCTCAACCTGTGGATGGGCCGGGGCGAAGCCTGGTGGCAACCGCTGATTTCTGTGGATGGCCTGCACCCCAACGTGGCCGGTTACCGGGCGCTGTTGCAAGACATTCTCACCTGGGATGCCTTTCAAACCACTGTCGATGTGCCTGTTGGTCAAGCTTAGCTACGCTGCTGTCTCTGGTCTTATTGCTATGGTCGCCGTTAACGAACCAGTGTCCTCAGTCGCTGACACCGATATACCTCAGTCGGTGGCCGATCGCATGGCGGCGGGCAAGGTCTTGCGGCAGCGGGTAAAGCGCTCTGACCTGGGCGAATATCACCCCCCTACCAATCGCCCTGACCCGGTAGACTTGCTGCAGGCCCAGGCGACAACGCGCCTGCAATCGCTGGTGCCGCTGCGCTATGGGCGGATGCTGGCGTCGCCTTTTGCCTTTTTGCGGGGTTCGGCGGCGGTGATGATGGCCGATATTGCCCCAGCGCCGACCACCGGCATTGAGGTGCAGGCCTGTGGCGACATGCATGTGTCTAATTTTGGAGTGTTCGCCTCGGCTGAGCGCAACCTGGTGTTTGCCATCAACGATTTTGACGAAACCTACCCCGGTCCCTGGGAGTGGGATCTGAAGCGCTTGGTGGCCAGCATTGTGGTAGCGGGGCGGTATTTAGGGGGCGATCGCTCCCTTTGCCATAACTCGGTGCGAGCGGCGATCGAATCCTACCGTCAGCACTTGGCCATCTACGCCGACCTGCCTTACCTTGAGCTGTGGTACGACAACATTACTGAAGCCGAGCTGCTCGAAAAACTGCCCGACAGCGCCGAAAAGTATGCCCTGCGAGTTTTGGATAAGGCGCGCGATCGCAACCACCTACAAGTGCTCGACGAAATGACCAACCTGGTGGACGATCGCCACCACATCATCGAGTCGCCGCCGCTGGTGGTGCGAGCCGAGACCCTGAGCGATGGCCCTACGGTAATATCTGCCGTGAAGTCGCTGCTTCAAGACTATTTGGCGTCTCTGAGCGGCGATCGCCGCTTTTTGCTGTCGCGCTACCGGCTGCTGGATGTGGCTCGTAAGGTAGTAGGCGTGGGCAGTGTGGGCACCCGTTGCTGGGTGCTTTATTTAGAGGGCAAGGACGCCAGCGACCCGCTGTTCTTGCAGGTCAAAGAGGCCCCGCCTTCAGTGCTGGCTCCCTACTCCTCGGTGCGGTGTGACCATCGATTGCCCGACCACCATCAGGGGCGACGGGTGGTAATTGGTCAGAAGTTGATTCAGGGGTCTCCCGATATTTTTCTGGGTTGGGGCAGCTTTAACGACACCCATTACTACATCCGCCAACTGCGCGACATGAAAGGCGGATTTAAGCTCGAACCCGACAAGTTTCAGGTGTCGAGACTGCCTGACTACTGCACTCTCTGCGGTTGGGCGTTGGCCCTGGCCCATGCCAAGTCGGGTGATGCCGCCATGCTGGCTGGCTACATCGGCAAAGGCGACGCGCTAGCTGATACCCTGGTTCTCTTTGCCGAAGCCTACGCCGACCAAACTGAGCGTGACTACGATCGCCTGGTGGCCGCCGCCAAACGGGGACAGATTCCCGTTGACTACGAAGATTAAGGGTCTAGTCGAGGCAGCCTTCATCTAGATCTGACCCGTTGATTGGCGGCAGGCCAGAGGGTTGAATCGGGCGACCCAAAATCATGCTCTGGGGTCGCCTGAGCGGTAGCCGCTGGGGTGGGGCTGCTTCGCACAGGGCCTCGACCTCGATCTCGACCAGCATGTCGGGGTGCATGAGGGCCGGAATTTCGACGGTGGTGTTGACCGGCGGGTGGTCGGCGAACAGCTCGTAGTGGGCCTGGGCGACGTCTTCCCAGCGGCTCATATCGGTGATGTAGATGCGGGTGCGCACCACATCGCGGAGGTCGGCATCCAGTTCTGCTAGGGCCTGCTGAATGATCTCAAAGCAGCGCTTGGTTTGGGCGTAGGCGTCGTTGGGGGCAAAGGTGCCCCCTTGTCCATCGCTGGGGGCGGTGCCCGAGACAAAAATCTGCTGGCCTACCCGCAGCGCTCGGCAGTAGCCAACCTGCTCTTCCCACGGGGTGCCCGAAAATGCTCGCTGCCGCGCCATTGCCCTGCCTGAGGTAAAATCAGCCCCAGCATAGCGTTATTCCTGGGTGGTGTCGGGCATTGCACCCCGATGGTGGCCCGGAGCATTTCTGGGATGCCTGCCCTTAACCATTAAGAGCGCTGAAGGTGTTTCAGAATGGGGCATTGACCCTGGGCTACGAACTGGGAATGTCTGGGCCTAGGGCAAGGCAACGTCAAGACTGGCTGACAGCTAACCGCACGTCTATGGTCGTTTTCTCGAAAATAGGAATGGCGGTGCTGGCTATTTTGGTCGGTAGCGGTGGGGTAGTGGCTCTGTTTTATGGAGCGAACGCGCTGGTGGAGCGCTTTGTCCCAAGACGGCTCAAAGGTCGCATTCTGCCTTGGGTTTATTTAGCCCCGGCGCTGCTGCTACTGCTGGCTTACCTGGTCATCCCGACGGTTTTGACAGTGTACGTCAGTCTGCTAGACGCGCGATCGCAGTCCTTCGTCGGTCTCAGTAATTACCTCTCCCTCTTGACCGACCAGGGTATGGGCGAGGCCTTTCGCAACAACATTTTTTGGCTGGTGGGGGTAACAGGGGTCAGCGTCAGCCTGGGGCTGCTGATCGCGGTGCTGGCCGATCGGGTGCGCTACGAGCCATTGCCCAAAACGCTGATCTTTTTGCCCATGGCGATCTCCTTTGTTGGGGCTAGCGTGATTTGGAAATTTATCTACGCCTTTCGCCCAGCAGGAACTGCCCAGATTGGCCTGCTCAACGGGGTGATCACCAGCCTGGGCTTTGAGCCGGTGGGCTGGCTGGTGGAGCGATCGCTCAATAACTTCGCTCTGATCGCCATTATGATTTGGCTGCAAACGGGCTTTTGTATGGTGCTGCTCTCGGCGGCGGTGAAAGGCATTCCCCAGGAGATGATTGAAGCCGCCCGCATCGATGGGGCCAATGAAGTGCAGATTTTTTGGCGCATTGTTGTACCCATGATTCGCTCCACCATTCTGGTGGTCTCAACTACCACCGTGCTGCTGGTGCTCAAGGTATTCGACATTGTGTATGTGATGACGGCGGGCAATCAGGGCACCGAGGTGCTCGCCAGCCGCATGTTTAAGGAGATGTTTAGCTTTCGCCACTACGGCCGGGGCAGCGCGATCGCCGTCATACTGCTGTTCGCTGTCATCCCCATCATGGTTGTCAACATCCGCGAATTCCACCACCCAAACCCCACCCGCTAGCCATCCCCCCTCCCTCACCTTCCCCATCTCCCCTATCTCATGGTCCGCCTCACCTCCTGGCTCACCCGCACCCCCGTCCACCTCGCTCTAGTCACCCTCTCCCTCCTGTGGACTCTCCCTAGCCTGGGTCTGCTGATCAGCTCCCTGCGGCCCCCGTCTGACGTGATCTCCAGCGGCTGGTGGACGGTGTTTCAACATCCCTTCGAGTTCACTCAGTACAGCCTGGAAAACTACCGCGCGGTGCTGGGCGCAGCAGGGATGGGGCAGGCGTTGCTGAACAGCTTTACCATTGCGATTCCGGCGACGGTGATGCCGATCGCGATCGCCACTTTTGCCGCCTATGCCCTGGCCTGGATAGAGTTTCCCGGTCGCCAGTGGCTGTTTTTGGCGATCGTGGCGCTGCTGGTGGTGCCCTTGCAGATGACGTTTATTCCACTGCTGCGGACCTATGGCGATTTGGGACTGACGGGCACCTTTGCCGGGGTGTGGCTGGCCCACACGGGCTACAGTCTGCCCCTGGGCATTTATCTGTTGGGCAACTATATTCAGGCGTTGCCGAGGGATTTAGTTGAAGCGGCGGCGGTGGATGGGGCAACCCACTGGGCAATTTTTACGCGGCTGATTGTGCCGCTGTCGATGCCTGCAATCGCCTCCTTTGCGGTGTTCCAGTTTCTCTGGGTCTGGAATGATCTGCTGGTGGCGCTGGTATTTTTGGGTGGCACGCCCACCGTCGCACCCCTGACGATTACTCTGACGAACCTAGTCGGCTCGCGGGGGCAAGACTGGCACCTGCTCACTGCCGGAGCGTTTGTCACCATGACGGTGCCGCTGCTGGTGTTTTTTGCCCTCCAGAGATACTTTGTGCGGGGGCTGCTGGCGGGGTCGGTGAAGGGGTAGATGGGTGGATGGGTGGGAGGGTAAGCAGGTAGGCGAGTAGATGAGCCTAAAAACTTCACCCCCTTACTCTTTTCCCTCACCCATCCACCCTCCTACCCATCCACCCTCCCACTCATCCACCCATCCACTCCCCCACCCTATGGCCTCGGTCACTTTCAAGTCTGTTACTAAGCGCTACGGCGAGTTTGTGGCCCTGCGCGAGCTGGATATTAAGATTGGCGATCGCGAGTTTCTCGTCTTTGTCGGCCCCTCGGGCTGCGGCAAAACCACTACCCTGCGGCTGCTGGCGGGGTTAGACAGCGTGACTGCGGGGGATATCTACATTGGCGATCGCCGGGTGAATGAGCTGGCTAGCCGCGATCGCGACATTGCCATGGTGTTTCAGTCCTACGCGCTGTACCCCCACATGACGGTGTACGACAATATGGCCTTTAGCCTGGAGCTTCAGGGTTTGGGCAAGGGCGACATTCAGCAGCGAGTGCAGCGGGCGGCCCAGCAGATGGGGCTGGAAGATTTGCTCCACCGCAAGCCTAAGGAACTCTCAGGGGGGCAGCGGCAGCGAGTGGCGGTGTGTCGGGCGATCGTCCGCAACCCGGCGGTGTTTTTAATGGATGAACCCCTCTCTAACCTCGATGCCCAACTGCGAGTGCAGGCCCGCACCGAGATCAGCCGCCTGCACCGCGAGCTAGAGAGCACATTCATCTATGTCACCCATGACCAGGTCGAGGCTATGACCATGGGCACCCGCATCGCCATTTTGAACCAGGGCGTCTTGCAGCAGATCGACACCCCTCAGGCAATCTACAGCACGCCCAAAAACAAGTTTGTGGCCGGTTTTATCGGCAGCCCCGCGATGAATTTTTTCGACGGCGCACTGGTGCAAATGGTCGATCAGCTTTGGTTCAAATCCGATGCGCTGAGTTTGCCTCTACCACCGACAATCCCGGCCCATTGCCAGCGCTACGTCGGCCAGCGAGTGACCTGCGGCCTTCGCCCCGAAGATATTCACGATGCCCGCTACCTGCCCCCTGGCATGGTCACCGCTCCCCTCAAAGGCACGATTACCCACACAGAAAGCATGGGCCATGAGGTGATTGTCTATCTCACTTTAGGCGACGGACAGAGCTGTGCGGCCAGGGTCGATCGGCGCTCAACTCTAGCCCTGGGCGACAGGGTTGAACTCGCTGTGAACACCACCGTCCTACACCTGTTCAATCCCTACACTGGAGAGGCGATAAGTTAACCCCTTGGATGGGCATGTTTAGGTACGGCTTTTGTTACCTTAACTAAGAACAACGCTGAGCAGGGAATAATTCGACTCTGGCACCTGTTCTGCTCACTCCACCACCAGAGGATTTTCTCTATGGCAAAGGTGCCTAGAGGTAAAGGACAGTCTCCCCGCTTTTGGAACGAGATTACTCCAGAGTCATCGGAGTTGCACCTCTCCCCGACGGCGTGGCGGCATGAGGAGACCGTGAATAGGCAGATTCAAGTTTATGCCCAGCTGCATTTGCTGCAGCAGATAGTGGATTCGATGCCCGCCTGCGTTTCTTACGTAGACAAAAATCTCTGCTATCAATACGTCAATGCCACGTATCAAGAATGGTTTGGCATCAAGTCAGAGGATCTCTATGGCCGCTCTGTGGAGACCATTATTGGCACTGCCGCCTACGAAAAGGCCAAGCCCAATATTGATCGGGTTTTGGCGGGCGAAAAGGTGATCTATGAAGCCACCCTGCACTATGCTCTGGCAGGGAAGCGCCACGTGCAGGGTACTTTGGTGCCTGACTACGATATTGAGGGTGCGGTGAAAGGCTACTTTGCGCTGGTGCAAGACCTGAGCGCTCGCAAGGAGGCAGAACTCGCCCTTCAGCGCAAAGTCGAGCAAGATCACACGCTCTGGCAAATTACCCAACGCGTTCGCCAAACCCTTGACCTGCAAGAGATCTTGGCCACTGCCACTGAGGAGGTGCAGCGTTATCTGCACGTCGATCGCACCCTGATTTTTCAGTTCATCTCAGGTGATGGCGGCGAGGTAATTCAGGTCACGGCTCAAGCCGACTGCCCTATGGCCGTCGATACCCACCAGTGGCAGGAGCAAGGGCTACGGTCAACCTGCTATCAATACTACAGTCAGGGCACCGTGAGCACCGTCGCCGACCTAGCCTGCCAGGATGCCGATCTCTGTCTCAGCCCCTGGATGCGGGCGATCGCGGCCAAGTCGGCCATTATTGCCCCGGTGCTACAGGCGCAAGACGAAGGAGAAAACCGTCTCTGGGGTTTTTTGATCGCTCAGACGTGCAACGACTATCGCCAGTGGAGTACGGGAGAAGTCGAGCTGCTGGAGCAGGTGGCCGATCAGCTGGCGATCGCCGTGCAGCAGGCCAACCTATTGGCGTCATTGCAGTGCCAAGCTGAACGACTGGCCGAGACTAACCATGCCTTAGAGCGGGCTAACCAACGCCTCAATGAACTGAGTCGCCAAGATGCCCTGACTAAAATCGCCAACCGTCGCCATTTTGATGCTGTTCTCCGGCAGGAGTGGAAGCGCATGAGCCGCAGCCAGTTACCCCTTTCACTAATCATGTTTGACGTTGACCATTTCAAGCAATTCAATGATCACCATGGGCACCCAGCTGGGGATATCTGCCTGACCACCGTCGCCCAAACCAGCCAGCAGGTGGTCAATCGCCCTACCGATTTAGTCGCTCGCTACGGAGGTGAGGAGTTTGCCGTCGTCTTGCCCCATACCGACCTGGCGGGGGCGCTCACCATTGCCGAAACCCTTCGCCACAGCATCTGCGCTCTCAACATCGTGAATTTTGAAACGGCAACCGAGACGGTCTATGTCACCGTCAGCGTCGGAGTGGCCTGCCAGATTCCTGCCGTCGGCACGTCGCCCCAACGTCTGATCGACAGTGCTGACCAGGCGCTCTACCAAGCCAAGCAAACCGGACGCAACCGCGTAGTCTGTGGGGAATAAAGTATTCTTTTCGCAAGGCTGGCACAGTAGAGTAACCTGGTTTTCTAGAATTGCTGTGGTCTAAGACAAGTCCACAGAACTCTTTCCCGCCCTATTTAGGCTTTGGCTCTGGGGTAAGGGCAGGGCCATTCATGCCAACTGATCTCAGGCCAGCACCATGAAAAAACTTCCCCAGTTTGTCGGGCTTACTCTCACCGTTAGCGTTTTGATGTTGGGTTGCAGGTCGCAGTCAAACGCCCCCCAAACTACCGAAGTTCGCTCCGGCGATACGATCACCATTCTAGGCACCCTGACCGGCGTGGGCGAAGACAAGCTGCGGGCCGCTATGGCTCCCTTTACCGCCGCCACCGGGATTGAAATCATCTACGAGGGCAGCGACGCCTTTACTACTCTGGTGTCGGTGCGAGTCGACTCGGGCAATCCGCCAGATATGGCCCTGTTCCCCCAGCCGGGGCTGATGATGGATTTTGCTGAGGCCGGGCAGATGGTGCCCCTGACCGACTTTATCGATCGCCCTACCCTGAGCGACGCCTACGACGAGTATCTGCTGAACCTGGTCAGCTTAGAGAACGATGTCTACGGCCTGTGGATGCGGGCCGACGTGAAAAGCCTGGTGTGGTACAACCCGCAAGCCTTTGAGGCCAAAGGCTACATCGTGCCAGAGACTTGGGCGGAGATGGAAGCGCTGAGCGATCGCATGAGCGCTGACGGCAGCAAACCCTGGTGCATGGGTATGGAAAGCGGCCAGGCCACCGGTTGGGTTGGCACCGACTGGGTTGAAGATATTTTGCTGCGCCAGGCGGGGCCAGCGGTGTATGACCAGTGGGTCAGCCATGAGATTCCCTTTGCTGACCCGCAGGTAAAGGCAGCGTTTGAAGGCTTTGGGGCGATCGCCCTCAACCCCGATGCGGTGCTGGGCGGCACCACCGGCATTCTCAGCACCCCCTTTGGGGAGGCCCCACTGCCCCTATTTGCCAACCCACCAGGCTGCTACCTGCATCACCAGGCCAGCTTTATTGTCGAATTTTTGCCCGAAACCATCGAACCCGGCGTCAACCTCAGCGTATTTCCGCTGCCGCCAATGGACCCAGCCCAGGGCGATGCGGTGATTTTGGGCGGCATTGTCTTTGGCGTATTTAACGACACGCCAGCGGTGCGCGCCCTGATGGCCTATCTAGCCACTCCCGAACCCCACGCGATCTGGGCCGGGCTGGGCAGCTACATCTCGCCGCACCAGCAGGTGAGCCTCGACGCTTACCCCGATGACCTCACCCGCAAACAGGCCGAGATTTTGCGCGATGCCGATGTGCTGCGCTTCGACGGTGCTGATTTGATGCCGGGCGCGATCGGTACGGGCGCATTTTGGTCGGGCATTGTTGACTATGTCGATGGCCAGGATTTAGACACCGTTCTCAGTGACATTGACGCCGCCTGGCCCCCAGAATCTGAGTAGGGGCGCATAGCGTGCGCCTGCCGAGGAATTTGGTTTTCCCTCAGGGGTTGCTGACTAACAATATGATTTGAGAGCGCAAACCCCCATGCCAGAATGCTGGCCGGCGTCGGCAAACTGCTCAAAAACACCCCGGTCATGGATGGGTCAGCCCGCACTAAGGGTGCCGTAGCCCCGAGTGAGATAGGGAAGCTAAATTGATGTGCCAAGACTTAGACTTCCGCCGCCACAGTTAAATAGGCAGAAAACAAAGCTCTTTCTTCCGATGAAAGGCGTTTGGGACGCATGGTTTTGACGTCTACAAATAAGCCCTTTTGCATGCCCTCAGCGGCCAGCACCTGGTCACCGTTGTAAAACCGAAACTGCATGACCGCTGAGGCATTGCGCAGCTCAGACAGCCACATCTGAGCCTGAACGCGATCGCCCAAATACAGCGGCAATTTATAAATAATGTTGGTTTGAGTTAAAACGGGCGCAATTCCCTGTTTGAGCACCTCATGGATCGGCATGCCAATGGCTTCTAGTAGCTTGAGGCGACCAATTTCCATCCAGTGAATATAGACAGAGTTATTCACATGGCCAGCGAAGTCAATTTGATAGGTATAAACCTCAAGATCAAACAGAAGTTTGTGCATAGTTTGCGCTCAGCCAGAAAATGATCGACCTAAGTCACCGCCCAGTGACACGGTATCATGGTCACCGAGTGGTGACAAGCTGACGAGAGGACTTTATGGCGCGCGACAAAGAAGAAACTAAGGCCCGCATTCTAACCGCCGTCGGCAAGCTCTTGGCCGAATCGGGCTTTAAGAGCTTAGGGGTAAATGCGATCGCCCGCGAGGCTGGAGTCGATAAAGTCTTGATTTATCGCTATTTTGAAGGGCTACCGCGCTTGCTCCAGTGTTTTGCCCAGGAGGGAGAATATTGGCCTACGGTGAATGAGCTAGTTGGGGATGAGTCTGCGGTAAACGCTGAAACCCTAGCCGATTGGATGGCTTATCTACTGTCAAGATTTACAGACAATTTGCAAGAGCGCCCCATGACCCAAGAAATTCTGCGGTGGGAGCTGCTAGAAGGCAATGAGCTAACCCGCGAACTCGCCAATGTGCGCGACCGATTTGCCCTAGACAGCCTGAAATTTCTTGAGGCTAAAGGCTCGTTTCCCTCAGACAAAGATATTCCGGCCATCAGTGCTGTTTTGGTGGCCGGGGTAGTTTATTTAATGCTGCGCACTAAATCTAGCAGCACGTTTATGGGTATCGACTTTAGCTCGCCCGATGGCTGGCAGCGCATCGAAGCCGCCCTCAACTCTATTGTTCAACTAACGGTTGAAGGCAAACCCTAAAGTCCATTGGCGAGTGTTGACTGGGCCTTCGTCAAGCTTTGATTTGTAGGTTGGGGTAAGCGCTAGCAGAAACCAACAAAGCTAACTGACAGTTAAACAAAGGGCAGCACTACGCCCTCGTAAATATGCTCGATAGGGCAAGCAACCCCAATGCTATCGAAGGAAATACGGTCTCCAGCTTGATAGGGGTAATATAACCACAGCCGCCCCTCACCGCGGCGATAGATCTCTACTGTCATTGCTGCAGAGTCAATCAACCCATACTCTTGCAGACTGGGTAGCGTGCGATATTCCTCAAACTTTTTGCCCCGATCCAACGCCTCTGTGCCAGGAGATAATACCTCTACAACTAAGCTCGGATATTGAATCGCATCTACAGCTTGAATATCGCGGCGATCGCAGCTCACCACTAAGTCAGGGTAACGGTAGATATTGGCCGTAATTTTGACCTTGGCGTCAGCGACATTGCCTCGACAGCCCCGTTGTTTCAGGTGCGGTCTAAACAGGGTATAGAGGTTGAGAGCGATGTCGTTATGGGGCAGAGCCCCCCCCGTCATCGCTACAACTTCGCCGTTGACGTATTCGTAGCGCCGATCTTGGGAGGGCTCCCAGGTCAGGTAAGCCTCTACGGTCATTGCAAAAGAATGACTTGATACAACCATGACGTTGCCCTAAAACCGGCAAATTTAATTTGCTAAGCCAGCACCTTGGCGGGCGAAAGCGTCAGCACATCTACCCCATCTTTGGTCACTGCGACGGTGTGCTCAAACTGGGCCGAGAGGGAGCGATCGACGGTGATTGCCGTCCAGCCGTCAACGAGCACTTCAGCCTCGTAGCTGCCAATATTGATCATCGGTTCGATGGTAAAGACCATGCCGGGGCGCAGCTTTTTGCCCTTGCCCTTTTCGCCGTAGTGGGGAATCTGCGGTGCGGCGTGGAAAATGCGGTGGACGCCGTGGCCCACAAAGTCGCGCACTACTGAGAAGCCTTCGGCCTCAGCGTATTCTTGAATGGCAGCACCAATGTCACCCACCCGAGCACCGGGCTTGACCGCGCGAATGCCGCGCCACATGGCTTCTTCGGTGACTTCAACCAGACGGCGGGCAGTGGGGGAAGGCTCACCCACAAAAAAGGTGCGAGAGGTGTCGCCGTGGTAGCCGTCCAGAATGGGGGTGACGTCGATATTGATAATGTCGCCGTCGCGCAGCACATCTTCGCCGTTGGGAATGCCGTGGCAAATAACTTCGTTGATGCTGGTGCAGATCGAACGAGGGAAGGGCATCACCGTACCGGCATAGCCCAAGGGAGCGCTTTTCGCGCCGTGCTTTTGGGTCCAGGTTTCGGCCAAGTCGTTGAGTTCTTGGGTGCTAACGCCGGGCTTAACGTGGGGAGTCAGGTAGTCGAGCAGCTGAGCGGCGAGCTGGCAGGCTTTGCGCATTTTTTCTAGCTCGCGGCTAGAAAGGAGAGTAATGACTTCGGAGGGTTGCTTTTGTTCTTCCACGGTATCTTTGGCTCTGGGTGAATGGCTGGGGGGTGAGTGCCTTAGCTATAGAGTAGGCATTTTCTCGGCGATAGGAACATTGAGGGTCTAAACTGACCGCTCTTTCCCAGCAGTAATTCCCTGGGTGATGATGCCAAAAATGCCATCTTGTTAGTATAGCAACCGACGTTCTACTGCTCATGGTTTGCTAAGTGCTTGCGCATCTTAATGCAGGCTATTTTTTGACCAGAGGCAGGTCGATGCTTACCCTGCTCGATGACGTTGAATCCCTGTTATAGCGATGGGTTATTCATCGTTACCCTCGCGGGTTATGGCGGTGGTGCGCTCTGCATTGCACAATGGTGCTCACTAAAGCCTATTTCTTGGACAGCGAGGATGGTTGGCTTATGCCTTACCAGGTGCGCCCTGCAACCTTAGATGATCTGCCCAGTCTTACCGCCCTGCTAGAACTGTACATGCAGGAGACCTTTCAGCGCCCTTGGGGTGGCACTCCTCAAAGGCTTGCTTAGGACGGGTTTGGGGCTGAGTTTGAGCTAATGGTGGCGGAGACAGAATCGCTAACGCCGATCGCATTTGCCGCCTGGGGCTCTCACTATGACCTGCACCACAGCATAAAGGGTGGCGTGATCATCGATTTGTTTGTCGATCGGGGGCACCGCGGCCGGGGGGTGGCGGCGCAGCTGATGATTGCGATCGCGGCTCAGGTTCAGCAGCGAGGCGGTGAATATATTACCGGTGGAGCCGTCAATAACCCTAGCGCTCAACGGTTTTATCGGCGCTGTGCCCACAGCTTTCCAGCAGTTGAATGCTACGTGTCAGGCCGCGCGTTTCGGCGGTTGGCAGAACTGTCGGGCCAGCCCCTAGGCGAAATAGTGAAAAACTTACCGGAAGTCTCCTGGAACTATGACCCCTAGTCGCCCCAGAGGCGGCGGCGGGTGGGGCCTTGGAGGCGATCGTGGGTGTCGCGCAGCAGGGTAGGAATATCCAGCTTTTCGGGGCAGCGGGGCAGGCAGTCGCCGCAGTCGGTGCAGCGGTTGGCCTTGCGACCGGGGAACCAGTGGCCCGCGTTCTCAAACATGCGGTAGCGGTAGGTGCCAAAGGCCTGCATGTCGTAGGCCACTGCCAAATTCCTGAGTCGCAGCACTTCTGGAATATTAATGGCTTCGGGGCAGGGGAGGCAGTCGTAGCACTGAGCGCAGCGATCGCTCCCCAAGGCAGCAGATTCCTGCGCCGAAAGTCGTTCGAGAGCGGTAAGTTCTGCGGTGGTGAGGGGATGGGTGCGATCGCCCAAGCTTTCTAAAGCGGCGAGTTCGGCAGGGATGGCGGGGCCGGTGCTGAGGGTGGTGATGCGCGGGTCGGCCAGCAGCCAGCGATAGGTCAGCTCCAGTGGGGTAAACGGCGCGCAGAGTTCCTCAAGCTGGGCGGGCGGGGTGTAGAGCATGCCGCCCTTGTCGCCGGGGGAGATGATGAAGATGCCCATATCTCGCTCAGTAGCGAGGTCGAGGACAGAGGCGTGGCGCTTAAAGAAATAGTAGTAGTGCAGGTTGACGAAATCAAACTGGTCAGTGGCGATCGCCCCCTCGATCACCTCCTGACTGCCGTGGGTCGAAAACCCCACGTGGCCAATGCGGCCCTCGGCCTGAAAGCGC
The DNA here is from genome assembly GCF_014695775.1 of Leptolyngbya sp. FACHB-60. Lineage (GTDB taxonomy): Bacteria > Cyanobacteriota > Cyanobacteriia > Phormidesmidales > Phormidesmidaceae > Nodosilinea. The sequence continues at coordinate 205,593 of NZ_JACJOX010000049.1, forward strand.
CGCACCGCCGCCATGCAGCCCTGGGGATCGCTCACCCAGGCCAGGTGCTCAGGCGTGTTGAGACCGTGGATGGCGAGACAGTGAATCTGGGTCAGCCCCAACCGTTCTAGGGATTCCTCAAGGCGCTGAGTCATCGTGGCGGCATCGGGCTGGGGCGTAACTTTGGTGGTGATTACCAAGTTGTCTGGCACCGCCGCCGTTTTGAGAAAGGCCCCTAACCAGCGCTCGCTAGTGCCATAGGCCTGGGCAGTTTCGATGTGGTTGATGCCCAGCGCCAGCCCAGCGGTCAGGGTGTCGCGAAACACGGCCTCAGACGCCAGAGCGCGCATGGTGCCGAGGGACAGCACTGAAAGCTTAAGGTTGGTGCGACCGAACCGCCGATAGTCCATGGATGGGAAGGGTTAAGGGTGCAGGGTATAGGGTTTAAGGGGTGGCCATAAACCCTGAACCTTGTACCTTATACCCTAAACCCCATGCCCTACGAGTCAGAGCTTTCCAGCGTGTCGTTGCTGGTGGAGGACTTGCCCCGGTGGGTGAAGTCGGAGGGGTTGATGTTGGCCAAAAAAGCCTGGAATGCCTTCTTCTCAGCCTCATCGGCATCGGTGTCGACGGGGATAGAGGCCTCGGCAACGACTTCTTCCATCACCCAAATGGGGGCGTCGAGGCGCAGGGCGATCGCGATCGCATCGCTGGGGCGCGAGTCTAGCTCACGGCGAATTTCGCCCTTGGAGAGGGTGAGCAGGGCAAAGTAGGTGTTGTCTTGCAGGGAGTGGATGACCACGCGCTCCAGGGTCATATCCCACTCGTCGAGCAGGTTGACGAACAGGTCATGGGTGAGGGGACGGGGGGCGGGCTGGTTTTCAAGCACCGCGATGATGGAATTGGCCTGCTCGCGGCTGATGTAGATTGGAACCTGACGGCGATCGGTGGTGTCTCGCAGCAAAATTACCGGAGTTCGCGACATCGCATCTAGGGCAATCCCGGCGACTCTCATTTCAATCATTGGTTTGGCCTCTTGGATCCGTTGATTGGCGTGCTCTAGGGTTGTTCGTCAGCCTGGAACCGATACTACTACCAGTGTACTGGGCGGTTTGCGTACCGGGCGATTCGCTTGGATGGCAGGCCAGGGGTTGCAAAATGTGGCGATTCTAAAGCGACTGTGGGCGGGGTTTGCCCCTTTAGTCTACCTAAGCTTATCTATCAGCAGATGGAATACGGGATACTCTAAAGAAAAAAATTATTGATTTAAGTATGCCCTGATCGGGCCCTGGGTGGGTCGCAGTTTCCCTGAGAATTTTTTTAAGGTCGCAGCCATGTTTACTGGATTGATTCAAGCGACGGGAACCCTCTTTCACAAGGGCGATACCCAAACCTATATACGCTGGGAGACTGCGCCCTTGCCTCACGCCCTCACTGATGTCGAACTGGGCGATAGCATTGCCGTAGACGGCATTTGCCTGACGGTAGAAACCATTTTGCCCGATGGTTTTGTGGCAGCGGTTTCGCCGGAAACCCTCGATCGCACCTCTCTAGGCAGTCTCCCCGACGGCAGCCGGGTCAACCTGGAGTCGTCGCTGCGGGTGGGCAGCAAAATTGGTGGCCACTTTGTCACCGGCCATATCGACGGGCAGGGCCATCTAGAAGCGGCGATCGAAACCGACAACGCCTGGAAGCTCAGCTTTACCGTGGGCGATCGCAGAATTGCCCGCTACATCGTGCCCAAGGGTAGCATTGCGGTAAATGGCATTAGCCTGACGGTGGCTGACTGTAGCCCCAGCGGCAACTGGTTCGCCGTGGCGGTAATCCCCGTGACCTACCGCGAGACCACGCTGCAACACCTGCGCCCTGGCCAGGCGGTGAACCTGGAGGGCGACGTGCTGGGCAAGTATGTAGAGAAGTTTACGGCTCCGGGGGACTCTGCGGCGGGGGGAGATGGGCTGTCGCTAGAGTTTTTGACGGAACACGGCTACTGAGGCGATCGGCCGATTCAAGGCGTTTCGAGGCGGTTTGTGCTACTAAAGTCAGAGAAAAAGTTGGGATCAGCACAGGCTAAGTGACGGCAATAATTGGCGCTACCCTTTACCTACTCTGCGGCAAGATTGCGGCGGGAAAGTCTACCCAGGCACACAGGCTGGCCAGCCAACCGGGTACGGTTTTAATCAGTCAAGACGAGTGGCTGTCCAGCCTCTACCCTGACGAACTGAACACGCTGGCCGACTATATTCGATGTAGCACGCGCCTCAATGCTGTGATGGGAACCCATATCGAGGCATTGCTGAGGGCGGGTCTCTCTGTTGTTCTCGACTTTCCTGCCAACACGGTGAAAAGCCGCCAGTGGATGAAGGCCATTGTTGAGCGAGCTGAGGTTGCCCATGTTTTGTATTACCTGAACGTGCCAGACGCCGAGTGCAAGCAGCGGCTGCGCCAGCGCAACGAAAGTGGCGATCACGAATTTGCGCCCACTGAAGCTGATTTTGACCAGTTCACTAGCTATTTTGTGCCGCCTGCACCGGAAGAAGGCTTTAACGTGATCACTATCAAGGGCTGAAGTGACTAGATCCACCCTGGCAATAGCCAGCGGCGGTGGAGCGATTCTAGCGAGAGGGGCATGCCGAGGTAAAGGGGAAGCCAGAAAAGAAAACTGAGGGCGATCGCGCCCAGCAACACTAGAGCCAGCGGGCGATCGCGAGGGTTCTGCCACCACTGCGCTATCAGCCAGGCTAACCCCAGGGTGCTAACCGCCGCCATCCCCATGGCGTGGTACAGAAACGTGCAGCGGCTCACCAGCGCCCAGGGCAGCCAGTTCGTCAGGTAGTTAAGCAGAATAAACGGCACCACGGCACTGTTTGGCGACCCAGCCCAGCGATTTTCACCCGTAACTCGCCGACTCAGCCAGCCTAGCCCCAGGGCTAAAACCGCCGCTGTTCCTAGCCACCACAGCACCGGGTTCCCCATAGCGTGAATGGTCGTTGCTGTAGCCGTTGATCCTTGGCCAGCGCGTTCGTAGAAGTAGGCCACTGGGCGCACCATCAGCGGCCAGCTGTGCCACGGCGAGCAGTAATCGTGGCCTGCCCCCGCCCCGATCGACTGGTGGGTAGACCAAAGCTGTCGGTGAACGCTCAACAATGATTCACCCGTCAGCGCCAGATGGGGCAGCCACAGCAGCATATAGGTCGCCAGGGGAATTACGCCCAGGTAGGCCACCTGCCTGGGCCAGGGGTTGGCCCTCATCCCCCAGCCCCTTCTCCAGGGAGAAGGGGAGCCAGAGGAAACGTTAAAGTCCCTCTCCCCTAGGGAGAGGGATTTAGGGAGAGGGCTACGACTGCGGTGTTCACCGTAGATTGTGAGAACTTCCCACAGCAGCAGGCCCAGCCACAGCCCCGCCCAGTTCCACTTCACGTTGATGGCGGCTCCTAGGGCAATGCCTGCTGCCCAGCGCCAGCGCGAGGGATGCTCAGCCTGCCCCGCGCTGACCCAGGCCCACTGCCCCAGTAGCCCCAGCGCCAGCCCGTAGATGTTGATCAACGCCAGGCGCGACTCCACCAGCGTCAGCCCTTCCATGGCCATCAGCAGTCCGGCCAGAAGGGCGAAGCTGCGCCGACGTTGAGGCAGATATCCCCGGCTGAGCGCAAAGGCCAGGGCGGCCAAAAGTATCGGAATCGTCGCGCCCACGATCGCATTCAGCCAGCGAAAGGCGAGGGGACTGACCAGAGCACCCTCTACCTCCACCGTGGGCCAACCCAGCCAGGCGGTGGGCCACTGAACGAGCCAAATGCCCAGGGCGATGAGGTATTTGGCTAGGGGCGGGTGGGCATCGAAGCTCGGCGTTCCCTGCAAATAGTTGAGGGCGAAGGGGACGTAGTAGACCTCGTCGAAGACTAGCCCATGGATGCGGCCCAGGCCAGCCAGGCGCAGGCTAAGGGCGATCGCCCCCAACCCCAGCATCCAACTCCAGAGAGGCACCCGACGAATCACTACTGCCCTTGGGCGGCCATGCGCTGCTGCATGCGATCGCGAAACGCCGCCAGCTCGCTAGGGGTAGGCTGGGTCGTGGCCCAAGCGGGGCGCTCCATTAGGAGGTCGGTCCAGGCTTGCAGGGTGGGGTAGTGGGCCATGGGCAGCCCCAGCTGCTCAAACCAGGGGGCAAAGGTGCCCGCCACCACATCCGCCAGAGTGAGCTGCTCGCCGCAGAAAAAGGGGCCATTCCCCAGCTTGTCGGCATAGAACCTGAGCACCACCTCGGCCTTTTGCTTGGCCTGGGCGATCGCATCCTTAGACTCTTGGCCAAAGCCCATCATCTGTTTGATCAGCGGATTGATGGCGGGCACCAACTCATTCACCGTCACCATTTCGACCATGCGCATGGTAGCTATGCCCTCTGGAGTTGTTGCTAGCAGCGAGGAAGTTGGGTATTTCGCTTCCAAATAATCCAAAATGGCGAAGGATTCGATTACGGTGAAGCCGTCATCAACCAGCACAGGAATGTGGTGGAAGGGGTTGAGGCCTAGAAACTCGGGCTTGAACTGGTCGCCCCCCAGGTCCATCACAATCGCTTCAAAGGGCAAATTCTTCTCTAGCAGCGCCACCCAGACTCGGCGGGAGTTAACCGACAGCGGGGTATGGTAAAAGGTCAGCATGATCAAACCTTGCCTCAATAGGCTGAATTTCTGTGATCCAGCATTTCACAGGAAGCACTCTGATCCCCATGATTTATCTGCAATGAGTTACGTTCGCCCCAACATTGCTGCGATGGCCGCCTACGTGCCGGGAGAACAGCCTCGCCCCGGCACAAGCATCATCAAGCTCAACTCTAACGAAAACCCCTACCCGCCGTCGCCCCAGGTGATTGAGGTGCTGCGGCATTTTGAGGATGAGCTGCTCAGGCGGTATCCTGACCCTTTTGCCCACAACTTTTGCCAGGCGATCGCCGAGGTTCTTGGCATACCGGCGGACTGGGTGATTGTGGGCAACGGGAGCGATGATCTGCTGAATCTGTTAGTGCGTGCCTGTGCAAACGATGCGGCCCGGCCAATTGTCTACCCCACCCCAACCTACGTGCTGTATCGCACCCTGGCGGCGCTGCAACCTGCCACCGTGGTTGAGGTTCCCTATCCCGACGACTTTCGGTTTCCGCTCAAAGAGTTGGTGGCCGTCCAGGGGGCGATTACGTTCATCGCATCTCCAAACAGCCCCTCGGGTCACGTCGTGGCGCTGACCGACCTGCGAGACTTAGCCCAGCAGGCTTCAGGCCTGGTCGTGGTGGATGAAGCCTATGTGGATTTTGCCGAGAGTTCGGCGCTATCGCTGGTGCAGGAATTCGACAACGTGGTGGTGCTGCGCACCCTATCGAAGGGCTATGGGCTGGCGGGGCTGCGGCTAGGGTTTGGTGTGGCTAATCCGGCACTTTTAGCTGAGCTATTTAAGGTCAAAGATAGCTATAACGTGGATGCCCTTGCGATCGCCTTGGGCACAGCGGCCATGCGCGATCAAGCCTACAAAAATACCTGCGTAGCCAAGATCAAAGCCTCGCGGACGGCATTGACACGAGATTTGCGAGAGCTAGGGTTTACCGTGCTCGATTCTCACGGCAACTTTGTGTTGGCCATGCCACCCCAGGGCAACGCAGAGTACCTGTATTTGGCCCTAAAAGAGCAGGGCATTTTGGTACGCTACTTCAAACAACCCCGGTTAGACGATAAGCTGCGAATTTCGGTGGGTACAGAGGAGCAAAACCGCGCCCTGATCGCTGCCCTCGCCGGTTTAACTAACGCTGCATAATGCGCCATGACTGAGCTAGGGACTGTCTATGTTGTTGGGGCCGGGCCAGGGGCGATCGACTTCCTCACCGTGCGAGGGCGAAACCTACTGCGGCGAGCGGAATGTCTGGTGTACGACGCGCTGGTAGATGAGGCGCTGCTGGAGCTGCTGCCGAAGGGGTGCGATCGCATCAATGTTGGCAAGCGCGGCGGTCAGCCCAGCACCGCCCAAGCCGACATCAATCAACTCTTGGTCAGGCTGGCTTTAGAAGGGCGTCAGGTGGTGCGCCTCAAAAGCGGCGACCCCTTTATCTTTGGCCGCACCGCCGCCGAAGTGCAGGCGCTGCGCGAGGCCGGCTGCCCTGTCGAAGTCGTGCCCGGTATTTCTTCGGCTTTGGCGGCCCCGCTACTGGCGGGTATTCCCCTCACCGACCCGGTGTGGAGCCACGGCTTTGGCGTCTTTACCGCCCACGATCTTGACTTGCTCGATTGGCCCACCCTGGCCCGCCTGCGCACCCTAGTGCTGCTCATGGGCAGCCGCCACCTCGAAGAAATCGTTCACCGCTTGCGCCAAAACGGCTGCCGAGGCGACATGCCCGTCGCCATCATCCGCTGGGGCGGTCACCCCCAGCAGCAGGTGTGGGAAGGCACCCTGCTCACCATTTGCCAGGTGACGCGCGGCGAAACCCTTTCCCCCTGTGTGATTGTCTTCGGCGAAGTCGTCCGCCTGCGTCGGTATCTAGCTATGGCAGAGCCAACTCAAAATTTCTCCTCCGGAGACGCTACGCGAACAAAACTCAAAACTCAAAACCCTCCACCCCTCACCCTCCCACCCCCCCACCCCCTCACCTCCTCACTCCCCCTCTCTCAAAAGACCATTCTCATCACCCGCGCGACCGAACAATCCAGCGCTTTTGCCGACCTGCTCACCGCCCAGGGGGCCACGGTGGTCGATCTCCCTGCCTTAGAGATGCGGCCGCCGTTGAACTGGGCCGGGCTGGATGGGGCGATCGCCGCTCTCCCCACATTCTCTTGGCTAATTCTCTCCTCGGCCAATGCGGTGAATTTCTTTGTGGATCGGCTGCTGGAGCAGGGGAAGGATCTGCGCGCCCTGAGTGCTCTCAAAATCGCCGTGGTGGGCCGCAAAACAGCGGCGGTGCTGAGAAAGCGGGGGCTAGTGCCCGACTTCATCCCGCCCGACTTTGTGGCTGACTCCCTGGTGGATCATTTTCCTGACGCGGTGGTGGGGCAGCGACTGCTGTTCCCCCGAGTGGAAAGCGGCGGTCGGGAAGTGCTGGTGCAGGAGTTCACCGCTGCCGGGGCCGAGGTGGTGGAGGTGGCGGCCTACGAGTCGGGCTGTCCAGAATCTCCCGACCCCGACGCCCTGGCGGCGCTGAAAAATGGCAGGGTGGATGTGATCACCTTTGCCAGCTCAAAAACCGTGGTGCATACGGCTCAGCTTTTAGAACAGGGCTTGGGCGCAGGCTGGCTAGAGGTGCTAAAGGGGGTGGCGATCGCCTCCATTGGCCCCAAAACCTCAGACAGCTGCCGAGAGATTCTGGGCCGAGTCGATATTGAGCCAGCGGAATATACCTTAGATGGACTGACGGAGGCGATCGCCGCATGGGCCAGCGCATTATCGGGCTAACTGGGGGCATTGCTACCGGCAAATCAACCGTGTCGGATTACCTAGCGCGAGTACACCATCTGCCTGTGCTGGATGCCGACATCTACGCTCGCCAGGCCGTGGAGCCGGGATCGGCGGTGTTGGGGGCGATCGCCGCCCGCTACGGAGCATCTCTGTTTCACCCCGACGGCACCCTGAACCGGGGCAAGCTGGGGGAAATTGTCTTCAGCCAGCCCGCTGAAAAAGTCTGGCTAGAGCAGCAGATTCACCCGGTAGTGCGCCAGTGCTTTGGGGCGGCAATGGCTGAACTGAGCGAGGCTCCTGTCGTGGTGCAAGTCATTCCGCTTTTGTTTGAGGCCAACCTGGCCGATCAGGTGAGCGAAATTTGGGTGGTGACCTGTCCCCTTGAGCGTCAGCGTCAGCGCCTGATGGAACGCAATGGTTTGACTGCTGAGCAGGCCACCGCTCGCATTCAAAGTCAGATGCCCCTGGCAGACAAGGTAGCCCTAGCTGATGTGGTGATTGACAACGCCACCGACCTGCCTGCCCTATTCCGCCAGGTGGATGAGGCGTTGCAGCACGCCCCCGAGGGCTTCCGGCGTTAGAGCCGTATCGGGCTTGGCATAGACGGCGTAGGGGCTGCCCTGGGTTGGCCCCTGATGCCGCAGCCACAGCGCACAGAGCGTTGTGCGAGAGGGCACATCGGGCCAGAGCTTTTGGTGATTTGATAGGTCGAGCACGGTAGCTAGATTGGTTTGGCGCTGTAACCAGTGGCGCAAGGGAGCACTGTTGCTCTGCGCCCAAAAAGGGTCAAGCAAAGCCCCACAGCGACCACCGGGCCGCAGGAGTTGCAGGCTGCGTTCTAAAAATAACCGCGACCAAGAGAGTCGACCCTGGCTCAGCCCCTCAGGCCCCGAGCTGCTGTGGGGATATTGGTCAGAGCGGCGTAGGTAGTTGTTCAGCCAGGTGAACTGGCCCCGGTACTCGGCCCAAGCTTGGGTGAGGTCGGGGTCAATGGTGAGCACCGGCTGGCGGTTGTGCTGAAAAGTAGAGGGAGCCACGTTTTTTTGCTCAAACAAAGTGGCATAGCGTTCCACAAAGCCTGCCTGGGTTGCCTCTACAGCCCCACGAGGGAAGTGGCTGAGCACAATGTCGAAGCCGCCCTGGTCGCGCAGCTGCTGGTGAAAATAGAACCCCCAATGGAAGGGCTGGGCGGCATCGACGTCGGTCTGGCTAAGGGGGCGAGTGGGGCGATCGCCCGCTGGATCGGGCACCCGCAGGCCCAACTGCTGGCTGCCTTCGCTCCACAGCAAGTGGGTGAGCTTGCTTTGGGCAATGCCGTTGAGTTCGTCGAGGCGATCGCGCAAAAAGTCGGTCTGGGCGTAGGCGGGCACACTGCCCACCTCGGCTAACAGCTGGGTCTGGCTGCGGTAGTGCTCTAGCCGCACCTGGCGATCAACTAGCACAGACTGATAGCTGTCGGCGATCAGGGGTTGGAGTAGATTTCCCTGGAGCGGGGCGGTTTGTTCTGGGTCTTTGGCGCCGCGCCGGGGCTGCACCTGGTCGAATCGTTCGTCATCGACGCGCACTAGACCGATCAGAGCATTGCCCTGGAGCACGGTCAGGGTCAGGTCAGGCAATGCAGTGAGTTCTGCCGGTTGGCTGGTGTGCTGCATGCCCTGGAGCCACAGCTGCAGCCGAGCTAGCTCTACCGCCGGGGGCCACAGGTCAAGGCCGTAGAGGACATGGGTGGTCAGGTGTTGGTAGAGGCCTAGAGTGGGGTTGTTGGGAGACGGTTTGGCCCAAGTGGGAATAGTTTTGGCAGAATTTTGGGTGGCGATCGCCCGCAATCCCAGGGCCAATTCCACCAGCTGATTGAGCGCCGCCACGAGAAAGCGCCCTGAACCACAGGCGGGGTCGAGCAGGGTGAGCTGCCCCAGCTCCGCCAACAGCGCTCCGGCTTCGTCAGGGGAAAGCTCCTTTAAAAGCTGCTCGGTGGAGCGGTGGCGACGCCCGATCAGCGCCTCGGCTCGATCGAGCAGCGTGGCGTGGATGGTGCGATCGCACAGCGCCTTCAACAGCGGCTCTGGCGTTGCCATCGCGGCCCCGTCATGACCATTGACCGCCTGCTCTAGCAGCATGCCCAAGCCCGTGTCTAGCCCAGTGGGAGCCGCCGCCAGGTCGGCCAGCCAGTGCAGGGCCGGCTCAAAGGCGGCATCGGGCAGGGGAATATGGCCCCAGCGCTGATCTAGCTCGGTGAACCGAAACGGACCCGTGGGCAAAAAGGGCAGCGGCCCAAACCGCTGGTGCAAAGCTGAGGGGCGTTCCTCGACGGGTAGGGTAAATCCCTGCTGGCAGAGAGGTTGCAGCACTTGTGAGAAAAACCCATCCAACGCGAGCTTCTGGCTCTGGCCAAACTGGTTGTGCAAATACCACTCGTCACCGCTCAGGTAGCCCCGCTGTTGCAGCGCCGCCACGGCAATTAAGCGGGTGAGCAGCAGCGTGGCGTAGGGCAGGCGTTGATCGCCAGGCAGAGTTTCCAGGACGCTAGTCAGCGCCTGCCAGCTGTGGTGAAAGCCTGCTGCTAGGGCTGGAGTGGGGAATTGCTCTACCGTAAGGCCCATAGTGCCTAGGCCGCAGGGGGCTGTTTGTTCGTTATAGCGTAGTCGCGAAAGCGGTTGAGGTCGTCTTGCAGCGTGGCTTCGACCAGCCGGCCCAGAAACAACCCATCCATCCACTTAATGACGCCGGGCACCGAGTAAGACACAGTGAGCTTAACCGTGGACTGGCCGTCTTTGCCGTAAAAGCGAATCGCTCCCCGGTTGGGCAGCCCGTCGATCGCTTCCCACTGAATGATTTGGTGGGTGACCAGGTTAGTGATCTTTGAGCGCCAGGTGAACTCAAACCCGCGGGAGGCCAGCTTCCACTCTGAAATTTCGGGGTCGGCATCGGATACTTTGACCGAGTCGATCCACTTCATCCAGCGGGGCATCTGCTCCAGGTCAGACCACAGATTCCAGGACGTTTCTACTGGCACATCGACATCTATCGCTACGCTGTGATCGAGCCACTCACCCATGGTTTACCCCTGCCGCTAATTAAGGCTGTGCCGCTGGCGCTTGCGAAGGCCATTGCAAAAGACAGGTGCGATCGCAAACTCAGTGCCAATGCGGTATTCTACGCCAGCACTGAGCTTATTCTACCCGCATTTCTACGGGCGCACTTTATCTCAACTGTGTTGTCGGTGCTAGATGAGCTGCACCGGGTGCAATACTTGCACCCCTACCCTCACTTACCCACCCTGGCGCGCCACCAACGTGCGGTGGCGGGGGTCGCTGGGCACTACCACCGGTGGTTCAAAGCCTGCCTCAACCAGGGCTACTTCTAAATCAAAGGTGTAGTAGTCGTCGCTCCAGGGTTCAGTGCTTTTCATCAGGGTGAAAAGCACTGGAGGAAGCGCTTGAATCACTGACGATTTGGGGTTGTTGTCGACAATGGCCAGAACTCCGCCGGGCCGCAGCACTCGCCGAGCTTCGGCAAAGATGGCCTGGGTAGCGGTGCGGGGCAGTTCGTGGGCAACAAACTGCATGGTCACCACATCAAAAGACGCATCAGGGAAGCCGGTAGCTTCTGCCGCCCCATGCACCCACTGGGCAATTTCACGGTTGGCATCCTGGAATTGAGCCACCGCCAGCATATAGGGCGACAGATCGAGGCCCACGGTGCGTACCGGATTTCTCTGAGCGTAGTGGCGGTGCAGGCTGAGGGTGGAAATGCCCACGGAGCAGCCCACATCTAGAATGTCGGTCACCTCGGCTGGGCCATGCTGGTCGAGCACCTCTAGAAAGCTCTGGCGCAGGCGAACTTGGGCTTCTTGCCAGGAGATCTCTTCTTGAGGCCAAACGCGTAGGGCCATGGCGTAGGTGGCGGGGGCGGCCTCAAAGGCAGCCTGCCAGCAGAGGTTGCCCTCGCTGTAGGCGTGGAAGGGCACCTGATAATAGTCGGGGTAGACCACCGCCGGATTGGTTAGCTCGGTCAACCGCTGGCGCATCTCGGGGGTGTCGAGATCGAGGCAGGTCTGCCGCCAGGGCACGCCATTTTTCTCGGCAGTTTTGATTAGCACCTGGCGGGCTTGGCGTTTCATTAAACTATAGAGGGCCGGGGTTTGAATGGCGCGGTTGACGAGGCGAGAGAGCAGGTCATCGCCGGCCCAGTCGGGTTTGAGTTTGGTCGTAGTCATGGACACAGTGGGGAGGGTTTAGGCTTACTGTACTGGATTGGCAGGTGCGCTGGTAGGGCGTGGCCTGACTGCTGCGCTGCTGGGTTAGGATAGCGGCGTAGCAGTGTGGCGATCGCTCTATGGCCCCAATGTCTTACCGCTTCATACGCTAAACCCGCTGGGGCGCTTTTCTGACCGCGCCCAAGACTACGCTCGCTATCGGCCTGGCTATCCCGAGGGGGCGATCGCCGCCATTTTGGCCAACCTGGGTGACCCGCGATCGCTGGTGGTAGCTGATGTTGGCGCAGGCACGGGCATTTCGAGTCGGCTGCTGGGCGATCGCGGCCCTCAGATAATCGCGGTTGAACCCAATGACGCCATGCGCGAAGCGGCCGAGCCGCATCCCCAGGTGGTTTTTCACCTCGGTACTGGCGAGCAAACGGGGCTGGCGGATGAGTCTGTTCACATTGTGACCTGCTGCCAGTCGTTTCACTGGTTTAACGCACCGCTGGCGCTGGCGGAGTTCAGCCGCGTTTTGCAGCTGGGAGGACACTTGGCCCTGCTTTGGAACGATTGGGATCTAGAGGACTCGGGCACGGCGGCCTACTATCAGATCATCCACGCCGTAGCGACGCGCGCCATTGACCACCGCGACCATACCCAGGCGCTTAAAGCCATCGAGCAGCAAATTGGGTTTTCGCGGGTGCGGCACCTGAGCTTTGCCTACGGTCAGACGCTGACGCTGCCTGATGTGGTGGGGCGATCGCTCAGCTCGTCCTACATCCCTAAGGAAGGGCGTGCCCACCTACAGTTTCTAGACACCATTGCCGCTTGGCATAAGGCCTGGGCTGCGGTCGACGGTACGGTGACGCTGAAGTATGTCACCAACCTGTATCTGAGCGAAAAAGTGGCAACCTGACCTTGAGCAGCGACATCATTCAGCTTTCATAGCTAACAGAGGAATCGCCGCTGCCAGAGCTAGATGAGCAGAAATGGTGCTATCAGTTCTGCCGAACTGGAATTTGAATATCGCTCCGCTTTAGGGCATCGGGCACATAGGGGCCATCGTAAAAAAAACGGCGGGGTGGCCCTGCCACTGCATACTCAGGATGCGCTGCCAACCAAGCTTTCAGCTGTTGAATGCCGCTGGTGTAGACCTCGTAGCCATAGCCGCCCCTAACGCCAACACTCACCACTGTCATGGGCGGAATGTCTTCTACTTGCACGTTTTGGGCGATTTCCTGGGGCACGATATCCAAACTGCGGTACAAAAACGAAACCGATGCGTCCCCTTCGACCACCGCACCAGCCTCAAGGGTCGCGGTCGGGTAGCGCGTTTCTACCGGAGCCGTCATTGCAATATCGTTGCTGCTGATGTGGCGAAAGAGCGGCGAGAAGCCCTGGGAGGGCGCGTTAGCTAAATTTCCCATCACCTGCACCGTAGCGGCCCTATAGTCGGGATACTGCTTGATTTCGATTTCCCCATCCGCCGTTGGTGGCGGAAAGCCTGCGGGCAGCGGTGCCGAGGCTGCACTGTAGGCCCAAAAGAGCAGCGCCCCCACTCCGATTACTACAACCCCCACAATTAGCAGACTCTGGCCCAGTTTCATAAAAGACTGCTCGATACAGCTATAGCTTGAGTGTAACAACCTCCTCGAAGGCCTTCCTCGATAGGGGTTAACCCGCTGCGGCTTGCCCCAGGGGAGAGCGATCGTAGTGGTGAAGCAGGTCGGCGGGGTCGTCGTAAATGGCGATCGCACCCTCCAACTCTTCATCGCTAAAGCCGCCGGAGCGCACGGCAATCACTTTCACTCCAGCTTTACCCGCCGCCTCAATGTCGTAGGGGGTGTCGGCTAGCATAACCACGCGATCGGGGTCGAGTTGGGCTTTGCGCAGGGCGGCCTCAACAATGTCGGGGGCTGGCTTAGAGTTTTCGGCATCGGCTGACGTTGTCGTTTCGTGCAGCAAATCTTTTACATCAGCCACTTCGAGCATGACCGCCAGCTCTCGCTCGCTGGCAGAGGTGGCAACGACGACGTGCAGCCCGTCTGCAAACAGTTTTTCCACCAGAGCCCGCGCGCCGTTGGTTGGTTTTAGCTGCGGCCGGTATTTGGTTAAGACCAGCTCTTTGTGGCCGCTGGCGATCGTCTTACCGGGTTCTTCTTCATCGTTGAGTTCGGGAATCAGCTTGGGCATAAGCTGATCGCCCCCCATGCCCATCAGCGGGCGCACCTGGTCGTAGGGCACCTCATAGCCGTGGCTAGCAAAGGACTCAACCCAAGACTGGGTGTGGGCATCATTGCTCAAAACCAGCGTTCCATCAATATCTAAAATGACGCCATCGAGTTGCATGTCGACTCCTTCCATAAGTTAAGTTGTCCAAGTTTGACAGCAAAGCAATAGGCTCACATCTTCCAAGGGAGGAGTGTCAGGCATCTTCACTTGGATGGTGTCAGTCTTTGGATGTCCGAGCTGCAACGCTTACGCTTCTCAAGGTAGACGGCGAAAGTTCCGATCGCTGATTAAAGTTAACTATTCCCCCAGCCTGTCCCTGTTGGCATGGGATCTGACAGGTATGAAATTGACAATTTTGCGGAGCCGAAGGTTTTGGCTGTTTGCCTGCTGCGGCGTAGTTGTGGCGCTGCTGAGCAGTCAACTGCCGCTGCAAGACTGGTTTGTGAGCACTGAAAGCTGGCTTAACTCGCTGGGTTGGGTGGCAGCTCCGGTCTTTGTGGTGGTGTATTTGCTGGCGACCGTGTTAGGTCTACCTAACATTGTGTTGATTTTGGTGGCCGGGGCGGTCTTTGGTTTAGTGCAGGGCATTGTGGTAGCTTCGGTGGCCGACACCCTGGGGGCGATCGCCTGTTTTTGGGTAGGGCGTACCCTGGCCCGCGATCGCATCAAGCGCTGGATGACCAAAAACCCCAGCTTTGCTCGCCTCGATCACGCCGTCGGCCAAAAGGGCTGGAAAATCTTGCTGCTGACGCGGCTTTCACCCTTGGTGCCATCCAACCTGCTCAACTATGGCTTTAGCTGCACCAAAGTAAATTTTTGGCAATACTGCTTTTTCTCCTGGGTGGGTATGCTGCCGGTGATCACGCTCTACGTCTATTTGGGCTCCTTTGGCGTTGCCCTGTTTCAAGAGGGCCTCACCGCTAGAAAACTGGCGCTGCAAGGCGGTGGAGCGGTGCTGGCACTTTCTGCTGGGTGGTACGCCACCAACCTGACCCGCAAGGCGCTAAACCCCAAGTGCCCCAATGAGCCGCCCAAGCCAGATTAGACGATGCCAGCGGCTGAACTCCCCATACCTGGATTGTCTACTTTTGCACGGCGGTGAATCCCCCATCTATGACGAGGTTGTGCCCAGTCACAAACCCGGCCCCTTCAGAACACAGCCAGACGACGGCTTCGGCAATATCTTCTGGCCTGCCAATGCGCTGTAGCGGAATGCCAGCGGCGACCTGATCGAGCATTTCAGGCGGGGCTTCGGCCCACAGATCGGTTTTGATGGCGCCGGGGCTAACGGTGTTGATACGAATGCGATCGCTAGAATATTCTGCCGCTGCGGCGCGCGACAGGGCAATGACTCCCGCCTTGGCGGCTCCGTAGGCACCATACCCAGCCACCCCCAGCAGTGCGCCTTGGGAAGAGGTATTCACGATCGCCCCACCGCCTGACTGCTGCATGGCAGGAATTTCATACTTCATCGACAGCCAAACCGATTTGAGATTGGCGTTGATCTCAAAATCCCAGTCGGCTTCGGAGAGGTCGGCAAGCTTGCCCGAGGTGCCCGAACCGGCGTTGTTAAAGGCGTAGTCGAGGCGACCGTAGGTTTCGACGGTTTGGTTGACCATCGCTTCGAGGGCGGACGCCTGGGTGACATCAGCCTGGATAAACATCGCCTCTCCCTGGGTCGCTTTGATCTGTTGGACGGTTTCCTCGCCTTTGTCGGGGCGGCGAGCGACCACCACAACGGTTGCGCCCGCTTGGCCAAAGGCGATCGCGGTGGCTCGACCAATGCCAGAACTTGCCCCAGTCACGATCGCAACTTTGCCTGCCATCGAAGCCATGTGTTAACTCCTCGGTACAGCATATTCAACTAAAACTAGCCGAGCTAACGCTTTCGTTCTGTCTGCTAGGTTGCTAGATAGGTAGCTCTAGAGGGTGTAGGATGCGCTAATTAACTTAGCAAAATAAAAATATTTAGCTTAAGGTCAAGCTTCGATAGCATTGAGATCAACGCCCAACTCTCGTAACTTGGCGGCTAGCTTTTCGCTGCGCTGACACTCTGCGCTGGCCATTTCGTTAGCCGCATGGACGCATCATTGCCCATGTGGCGCATCAACTACAGGCTGGCGGGCATAGCTGACCGTCAACACTTCCCACTGATGCCCTTCGGGTTCGTTCCAGTAGATCAGTCTGCCACCGTGGTCGGTGTTAATTTGCCCATCGGTAGCCCCGCGAACCGTGCTGCGATAGTCAATTCCAGCGGCTTCAATTCTTGCCAAAATGCGATCGAACTCCGCTTCCTCGACACGAAAGCAGTAGTGCTCAACGGGAAATGGCTGATCGGTTTCAATAAAATCAAAGGTTAAGCCATCGTTGATATATACCGCAAAAAATGGCCCTTCCGGTGCCGCACCGCAGGGAACGCCCAGCAGATCGGCGAGTAGCCGCGCTGATTCATCTCTGTTGTGGGCCGACACGATTGTGTGGTCAAGCTGAATGGTCATAGTGAGTCCTCCTGTGGGCTACTACAAGCCGCGCACCGATGCAATGAGTCTCTATTCTCGCAAGCGGATAGAAACTCATGGCTGCCGGGGGCCAACAGCCTGACGCTACTGCAACACAGACTCTAGCTGGTGCTGTTCCCAGAGGTTGCGGTAGAGGCCGGGCTGCTGCACCAGGTCGCGGTGGCGGCCCTGCTGCACAATGCGCCCCTTGTCCATCACAAAAATGCGATCGGCGGTGGCAGCAGCAGACATCTGGTGCGAGATAAACAGCACTGTCTTTTGCTGAGTGCCTTCCGAGAGGGCGTTGAGAATGGCGGTGGCGGTGCGATTGTCCACGCTAGAGAGGGCGTCGTCGAGTACCAGAATGGGGGCATCAACCACCAGGGCGCGGGCCAGGGCGGTGCGCTGCCGCTGCCCCCCAGAGAGGGTGATGCCGCGCTCACCCACGACGGTGTCGTAGTGGTGGGGAAAGTTCTGAATTTCTTCATCCATCTGGGCTTGCTTGGCGGCGTATTGCACCTCTGGGAACTCCATCATGGGTTCGCCGTAGCGGATGTTGTTGTTGATGCTGGTGCTAAACAGAAAGCTGTCTTGGGGCACGTAGGCGATCGCTCGTCTCAAATCGGCCAGCGGCAACTCAGTTACGTCGTAGCCATCCAGATAGAGCTGGCCGGGGCCGATGTCGAGCAGGCGGGGCAGGGCGTTGGCCAGGGTCGATTTGCCCGAGCCAATCGGGCCGACGATCGCAATTTGTTCCCCTGGCGCAATCTTAAAGTTCACCTCATCCAGCGCCGGAACTTTGCTGTCGGGGTAGGCGTAGTTGAGGTGACGGGCCTCTAGGCTGCCCTTGACCTGTTCCAGGGGCAGGGGGATGGCGGTGGCGGCTGTCTGCACCTCAGGTTCGGCATCGAGGATTTCTTCAATGCGGTTGATGCTGACCTCACCGCGCTGGTAGGCGGTGATGGTGAACCCCAGCAGCGCGGTGGGAAACACCAGCCGCTCTACATAGAGCAGCAGCGCCACAAAGTCGCCCACGGTGATCACTCCCTCGGCGATCGCCCCCGCCCCCGTGGCCAAAATCACCAGCAGGCTCACACTGGCCAGCCCCCCCAGCAGCGGAAACAGCATGTTGCGGGTGCGGGCCAGCTTCAGGTTGGCATTGAGCAGGCTGGTGTTGCGGTGGTTAAAGGCGCGGCGCTCATTCTCTTCTTGGGCGTAGATTTTGATCAGCGCAATGCCGCTCATGTCTTCTTGAATCAGGTCGCTGAGGTCGGAAATGCGCTCTTGCACATGGAGCTGCTCGTTGCGCAGACGATCGCTAAAGGTCTGCACCAGCACCAGCATCAGCGGATAGACAATCAGCGAAATCAGCGTCAGCCGCACGTTGATCGACAGCATCACCGGCACCGTTAGTGCGTAGGCAAACAGGGTGTTGGCCAAGCTCAAAATCGCAAAACCCAGCAGGCGGCGAATGTTGTCCACATCGCTGGTGGCGCGACTGATCAGCTCTCCGGCGGTGTTGCGGCCAAAGTAGGCAGGCTCCATGCCCAGCAGGTGCTGAAAGATGCGCTGCTTGAGGTCAAACTCCACCTGGCGACCCACTCCAAACAGGGTAATGCGCGACACCATGCGAATCACCCACATCACCGAGGCCAGCACCAGCACTAGCAGCGCGTAGTACATGATCCGGTCAAAACTGAAGGTGACCTGAAGCTCGTCGATGCCGTTGCGAATCAGCAGCGGTATCCATACGCCGACCAAATTCACAATAAATAGTGCAACAACCCCCAGGGCAGTCTGTCGCCAGTGGGGTTTGAGGTAGGTACCCAGTTTTTGTAGCTGCGATCGCGCCATAACATCCGCCCTAATTGCCCCCCTATCCTAGACGAATTTTGGGGGACGCATTGGAGGCATATCACGGGCTACAACGCCAGAGAGGTATAGGGTATAGGGTTTAAGGTCTAAGGCAAAGCCCTGGACCCTACACCTTGAACCCTGTACCCTATACCCCTGACCCTAACTGTTGAAGGATCTGGCGAGCCGATTCCTAACTGTCAAAACTGCTTCCACTAGATCGTCTCAACCACCTCATCCCACTGCATGCTGAAGGGAGGCAGCCAGCCCCGCAGGTAGTAGTAGATGGCGCTCAGCAGCTCGCCCCAGTAGCGCGTGGTCAGCGCCAGGGCGTTGACGTTGGGGGCCAGGTCGGCCAGGCTGGCCAGGGTATCGCGGTTTTCTTGGTTGGGGGTGCTATACAGCTCGGTGGGGGCCGCCACCACCTGAATGCCCTCATTTTCAAAGGCCAGGGCGGCGCGGCGCATGGTTAAAGCGGGGGCCACCAGCACCACTCGGTTGGCGTTGCGGTTGTTGCGGGCCGTTTCAAATCGGCCCGAGCGAGCAGGCGCAGTAAACAATCCCTGCTCGGTTAAAAAGTTCTTTTGGTCAACCACTGTGTTGCGAACGTCGGTGCCCGTGGCCTCAACCCGAATGCTCTCTGAGGGCACGCCCCGACCCACCAGCTGCTGACGAATCGCCTGCCTGAGGGGTTCTTGCTCCTCGCCCGTGCCAAACCGAGGCCCGGCGGTGACGGTGACGTAGGGGCGGGCCGCACTAATGCGGCTGTAGACGTTGGCGGCGCTGTTGAGCTGGGCCACCAGCGCCGGGTCGAGGGGGTTGTCGGCGTCAATGCGGCTGTTGAGGGCGTTGGTCAGGCGGTAAGCATCAGCGTTCTCGCCAATCACCACAATCGATACGGCCCGGTCTACCGGCACCTGGTCGATCGTGGGGCAGATGTCGCTACACAGCCGCTGCTGGCTGGCGTAGGCCCGCTGCACTGACTGTTCAGAATGGTTGACTAAGGCCCGCGCAATCAGCGGCATGCTGGCAAAAAATAAAATCAGCAGCGCCACGGTCACCATGCGCCCATTCACCTTGTTCATGCCGTTGCTGAGGGACAAGGCCAGTAGCGTAATCGCTCCGCCCAGGGGGGTGAGCGGAAACACCAAAAACTGCCAAAACACCCCAACGGTGCTGTCGTCGGGGAACAAAAACGCTGCCGCAATCAGCGCCAAGATCATGGCTCCGCCAAACCAGGTCAAAAAGTTGGCGGGAATGAATTTTTTGAGCACCCACCACAGAAAGTAGCCGATGCCAAGCCACAGCAGCAGACGAGTTAATAGATTGAGAATATCCATAGTCAGATCGGCAACGGGCAGGTGGGCGCTGTAGGGCAAGAAGCGAAATTCGCCCCTTGGTCTGGGGTGGCTTGGCGGGGGCTAACCTGGCCCCGCAGGAACTCTCTGCAAAGCATACTTCAGTAACGAAAACTCGGGCTATGTGCGGCCCCAATCAGCCCCAAAGTCGTTCTTTGGCTATAGAAGACTTTTTAATCGTGACGTGGTGGGTGGGCGGGGTTTCGTTCTGTGCTAAAAGGAATGGGTAGCAATAATTGCCGGTTATGAAATCCCTCGGTGCCCCCTGGAAAGCCTCACTGCCACGGCCCGACGGCTGGACGCTGGGCGTGGGACTAATCGCCCTGGTGATGCTGTTACCGGTGGCAATCATTCTCGCCAGCCTGTTTACTAACTCCAGCGATGCTTGGGGGCACCTGGCGGCGACGGTGCTGCCCGAGTATGTTCGCAACTCGCTGGTGCTGATGGTGGGGGTGGGGCTGGGGGTGCTGGCGATCGGGGTGAGCACCGCCTGGCTGGTGAGCACCTGCCAGTTTTGGGGCCGCCGCTGGTTTGAGTGGTTGCTGCTGCTGCCCCTGGCTGCGCCCACCTACATCCTCGCCTACGTCTATACCGACACGCTGGAGTATTTTGGCCCGGTGCAGACGGCGCTGCGCGGCCTGTTTGGCTGGCAGCAAGCCACCGACTACTGGTTCCCCAATATTCGCTCGATTGAGGGGGCGATTCTGCTGTTTAGCCTGACGCTCTACCCCTATGTGTATCTGCTGGCGCGGGTGGCGTTTTTAGAACAGTCAACCGCGACGCTGGAGGCGAGTCGCTGTTTGGGCTGTGGCCCCTGGCGCAGCTTTCGCACGGTGGCGCTGCCCCTGGCTCGTCCGGCGATCGCCGCTGGCACCGCCCTGGCCCTAATGGAAACCCTGAACGACTTTGGCACTGTGGCCTACTTCAGCGTTTCGACGTTTACTACAGGCATCTATCGCACCTGGTTTGGCATGGGCGATCGCCCGGCGGCGGTGCAGTTGTCGGCGGTGCTGCTGCTGTTTATCTTTGCGCTGGTGGTGCTAGAGCAGCGATCGCGCCGTCGGGCTCGCTACTACCAGGGCATGGCCCGCACGATTTCGCAGTCGCGCTACGAGCTGGGTGGGCTGCGGGCGGTGGGGGCCTGGCTGGTCTGCGCTGCGCCCGTGCTGCTGGGGCTAATCATCCCCACTGGGCTGCTGCTGGGGATGACGATTCGCAACGCCGAAGACACCCTTGATGGCGACTTTGTACTGCTAAGCATCAACAGCCTGATATTGGCAGTGCTGGCGGCTCTACTGGCAGTGCTGCTGGCGCTGGTAATGGCCTATGGCCTGCGGCTCAACCGCACGCCGTTTCTCAAGCTCTCGGTGCAGGGGGCCAATCTAGGCTACGCGGTGCCGGGGGCGGTGATTGCGGTGGGCACGCTGATTCCCTTGGCGCAGTTTGACAATGCGATCGATGCCTGGATGCGACAGACGTTTGGCTTTTCGACTGGGCTGCTGCTGAGCGGCACGATTATTGCGCTGCTGTTTGCCTACCTGGTGCGGTTTTTGGCGGTGAGCTTTGGGGCGATCGAGGCGGGGTTGGGCAAAATTAAGCCTTCGCTGGATGATGCGGCCCGCAGCCTGGGCCAAACCCCCAACCAAACGCTGATGAAAATTCATCGTCCGCTACTGGGCAGCAGTTTGCTCACCGCCACCATGCTGGTGTTTGTGGATGTGATGAAGGAGCTGCCCGCCACGCTGATTATTCGCCCGTTTAATTTTGACACGCTGGCGGTGCGGGTTTATCAATATGCCGCCGATGAGCGGCTGATTGAGGCTTCGGCCCCGGCGCTGGCGATCATTTTGGTGGGGTTGCTGCCGGTGCTGTGGTTGAGCAAGCAGATCGCCAACGAGGGTAAAGCCTAAGCTACAGGGCAGTTCGCTAAGATATCAGGCATATCCGTGAATGGGGCCAGGTTAACTCATGTCTAGCCTGCTGGTTAAATCCGTTCAGACACTGTTGCCGATCAATCTTTCATCGCTCCTCGCTGTGCCGCAGATGAGTGATGAGCAGTTTTATGATTTTTGCCGAACGAATCCTGACTTGCGGATTGAGCGGAATGCAAACGGAGAAATTGTGGTGATGCCGCCAGCCTTTGCTGATACTGGAAACCGGAATGGCAGGGTTTTTGGACAGCTTTATGTCTGGGCAGAAGCCGATGGCACTGGGGAGGTCTTTGACTCTAGCTCGGGCTTTACGCTGCTAAATGGTGCCATGCGCTCCCCTGATGCCGCCTGGATTTTGTCTGATCGCTGGAACAGGCTGGAACCTGAGCAGCAGGCATCGTTTGCACCGATCGCGCCTGATTTTGTTGTAGAGCTACGGTCGAGTAGTGATACGTTGGCGAGTTTGCAAGACAAGATGGCTGAATATATCGCCAATAGGGTGCGGTTGGGAGTGTTAATCGATCGCAAGCAGCGTCAAGTTCATGTCTATCGGCCCGAGCAAGCGCCGGAGATTTTAGATAATCCTGAGTTGGTTAGTTGCGAACCCGAAATGCCAGGGTTCAGGCTAAGGATGGCAAAAGTTTGGTAACTGTAAGAGACCATTTATAAAGAGGTATCCTCGCACGAGTTCGTAGCGGGTGTCGGTGCGATCGCTGTAGTGCAGGTATTGCTCAAAGCTGAGGGTGGTGAGGGCGGTCTGGGTCATGGGGGTCTCTGGCTATGCCTGGAGAGCTGAGATCATGATGGCATATAGGGCCGAGATCGGTTTAGGCGTAGATTTCGGCGCATACGCTGGATGGGTTGATCGCAGTGCTGACGGGAGTTTTGTTGCGGTAGCGAGCCGGGATGGCCCGAAAGCGGAATGGGCAGGCTATAACTCAGGCGGTAGGTGGGTTTTGCAATGTAAGGGCAAGCCGATGGCACAGGATGAGGCATACCGGATAGCGGAAGAGCGGATTGCAGCTGCGCTGAAGGAAGGGACCACTGAGCTGGATTTGAGTGAATTGGGGCTGACTGGGGTACCTGATAGCGTCGTAAATCTGTTGAATCTCACAACGCTTGACCTTTCCCACAATCAACTCACGGTGATTCCCGATGCGATCGCCCAGCTCACCAATCTCACAGAGCTTGATCTGGGGGGTAATCAACTCACGGTAATTCCTGAGGTGGTAACTCAGCTCATCCATCTGACAAGGCTTGAACTTTACGAGAATCAACTCACGGCAATTCCCCAAGCGATCGCTCAGCTCACCAATCTCAGAATGTTTGACCTTTGTGCCAATCAAATCACTGAATTTCCCGAGGCGATCGCCCAGCTCACCAATCTCACAGAGCTTCACCTTTGTATTAACCAAATCACGGCGATTCCCGAGGCGATCGTTCAGCTTAGCAAGCTCACTACGATTAACCTTGGGGGCAATCAACTCACGGCGATTCCCGAGGCGATCTTGAGACTGACTAATCTCACTACGCTTAACCTTCCCAGCAATCAAATCACTAAGATTTCCAAGGCGATTATCCAGCTTACCAAGCTTACAATGCTTGACCTTTCCGGAAATCCAATCACGGAGATTTCCGAGGCGATCGCCCAACTCACCAATCTCACAAAACTTAACCTTGCCTTCAATCGAATGACGGAGATTTCCGAGACGCTCGCCCAACTTACCAATCTCACAGAGCTTGACCTATCCTTCAACCAAATCACGGCGATACCCGAGACGCTCGCTCAACTTACCAATCTCACAGAGCTTCACCTTAACGACAATCAAATAACGGCGATACCCAAGACAATCGCCAATCTTACTAATCTCAAAACCCTTTACCTTGGCGGCAATCAAATTACGGCAATTCCTGAGGCGATCGCTCAACTCACTAATCTCAAAACCCTTTACCTTGGCGGCAATCAAATCACGATGATACCTGAGACGATTGCCCAGCTTACCAAGCTCACATGGCTTTACCTTGCCTTCAATCGAATCACGGCAATTCCCGAGGCGATCGCTAATCTCACTAATCTCACAGAACTTTCCCTTGGGGGCAATCAAATCACGATGATACCTGAGGCCATCGCCCAGC
Organism: Leptolyngbya sp. FACHB-60; assembly: GCF_014695775.1. Lineage (GTDB taxonomy): Bacteria > Cyanobacteriota > Cyanobacteriia > Phormidesmidales > Phormidesmidaceae > Nodosilinea. Next base: position 229,207 of record NZ_JACJOX010000049.1, read on the forward strand.
TTACCAAGCTTACAATGCTTGACCTTTGCGGAAATCGAATCACGGCAATTCCCGAGGCGATCGCTAATCTCACTAATCTCACACAAATTTCCCTTTCTGAGAATCAAATCACCGAGATACCCGAGGCGATCGCCCAACTTACCAATCTCACACGGCTTGACCTATCCTTCAATCAAATTACGACGATATCCGAGGCGATTGCCCATCTCACTAACCTCACAGGGCTTTGCCTTAAGAGCAATCAAATTACAGCGATTCCTGAAGCGATTGCCAATCTCATCAACTTCCCAATGCTTGACCTTTCTGAGAATCAAATTACGGTGATTCCCGAGGCGCTCACCCGGCTTACCAAGCTTACAAAGCTCAACCTTTCTTTCAATCAAATCGCCGAGGTACCCGAAGCGCTCGCCCAACTTACCAAGCTTACAGAGCTTGACCTTTCCTTCAATCAAATTACTGATATACCCGAGGCGATCGCCCAGCTTACTAGTCTGACAAGACTTGACCTTAAGGGTAATCAACTCATGGCGATACCCGAGGCGATCGCCAATCTCACCAGTCTCAACGAGCTTTACCTTTGGGACAATCAAATTACCGAGATACCCAAGACGATTGCTAATCTCACTAATCTCACAGAACTTTCCCTTGGGGGTAATCAAATCACAGCGATACCTGAGGCCATCGCCCAGCTCACCAATCTGACAGGGCTTTATCTTCGCAACAATCAAATCACGGCGATACCCGAAGCGATCGCCCAGCTCACCAATCTTATAGCACTTGACCTTTCTGAGAATCAAATCACCGAGATACCCAAGGCGATCGCTCAGCTCACCAATCTTACAGGGCTTGACCTTTATCGCAACCCTCTTGATCCTATTTTGCAAAGCGCCTACTCGGGAGGCATTGAGGAGCTTTTTGCTTATCTCAGAAGTTTGCAAAATTCTTAGGAGGTTGAAACCTGCATAGAGCCAAGCTGGAGTCTCTGAGCTTGGCGGTCAAGCTCTCCAGTCTCCATTAGCAATCCTCAAACCCTTTAAACGATAAATGCCCTCTCAAACATTGAGAGGGCATTCGTCAGTCAGCAAATGGGGCTGGCTACTCTAGCCCTACTTCCAACCAGCGCGATCGGTGATGCGCAGGGCTTCAGGGTTGTTGCTGCCAAACACGGCGGCGCTGAGAGGGTCGGCCTTAAATTCGCCGAAGCCTTCCACCACAGAGTCAACCGCTACACCTTCCACCACAGGGTACTCGTTGTTGCCCTCGGCAAAAATGCGCTGAGCCTCAGGGCTAGCCAAATACTCCAGGAACCGCACAGCCGCCGCAGCATTGGGCGCAGTCTTAACTACCCCACCACCGCTGATGTTGACGTGGGTGCCGCGCCCGTTGGGGCCATCGCCCTGGTTGGGGAAAAACACGCCCATCTTTTCAGCGATCGCCTGCTCCTCAGGCTTGTCAGATTTGGCCAAGCGAGCAAGGTAATAGGTGTTCGAGATGGCAATATCACCCAGCCCAGCCGCAACGGCCTTGATCTGATCGGTATCGCCCCCTTCTGGGTCGCGGGCCAGGTTGGCCACCAGGCCCCGCGCCCATGTTTCAGTTTCTTCGACCCCGTGGGCCGCAATCATCGACCCCACCAGCGACTGGTTGTAGATGTTGGTCGAGCTGCGAACGAGAATCCGCCCGCGCCACTTGGGGTCAGCCAAGTCTTCGTAGGTCGAGAGTTCAGAGGGGTCAACGGTGTCTTTGTTATAGACCAGCACCCGCGCCCGCTGGGTCAGGCCAAACCACAGCCCGTCGGGGTGGCGCAGATTTTCAGGAATCGCCTCGTTCAGCACCGAAGAGGTGACCGGCTGGAACATGTCTTCTTGCTCAGCGCGCCACAGGCGACCGGCATCCACAGTCATGAGAATGTCGGCGGGGCTGTTTTGGCCTTCGCTCTTGATGCGCTCGATCAGCTGGTCGGCCTCGGCCTCAACCAAGTTGACGCGAATGCCCGTGGCTCGCCGAAAACCGTCGTAGAGCTGGTCATCGGTGTCGTAGTGGCGAGCAGAATAGAGATTAATCACCCGGCCACGGCGAAGGCCAAACTGGGCGTTGGCGGGGCGCTGACGTACGTAGCCTGTGGCTACAGCGGCGGCGGCGGCACTGGCCCCCAAAAATGCGCGTCTTCCTAATTTCATAGGGTTTTTACCTCCAAAAAGTTAAACCTCAACTAGGTCTCTAGGCAACTCCAGCCGGATAGCCCCAGATCATTGAGATGTCAGGTTGCATTGTATCGCTTATTGCGACCACCTCTTGATAATGCCGCATTAAAGCTGAGCCCTATGGCAGATGGTTGCAATACTGTTGCGCTGAGTCAATGTCTCTGCTAAAGAGCCAGTGCCCTAGCCATAAGGGCTTGAGGCCAGAGAAGAATAGCTTTAGAATGGCCAATGAGAAATAAATCCTGTTAGCTTAACCGCATCTGCGATCGCAACCTTTCGACAATGGCTCCTAGACTCACTACCCCGCCGTTCTCCCTGCGCCGTTCTGCATCAAAGCCCCAGGGGCGATCGCGGTCGTGGCTAGGGATGGGGTGTGCGATCGCCTCCCTCGCCGCCCACGGTGTCTTGCTGGCCCTGGTCATTCCCGACTCAAACCCGGCTCCCCCGTTGGCAGAAGATTTAGCGGAGACGCCTCCACCGCTAGATGATGTAACCCTAACCGTGTTGCCGCCTACCGTAGAAGCACCTTCACCGGTAGCCCCAGCAGAGCCTGTGCCAACTACCACCACTGCACCTCCTCCGGCCGCGCCCCAGGCTCCAACAGCGCCAATTCCCGCTGCTCAGCCCCAACCCTTGCCTCAGCCCGTAGCGGAGACTCCCGAACCAACCGTAACTCCTCCCCCCGAGCCTGTACCAGAATCGCTAGCCCCTCCCGCGCTTTACGCCAACTTTCCCCATTTAGATGGGGCTCAAGCCGCCTGCGAAGGGCTGGCCGACTGCTGGCGCAGCCCCGTAAGCAGCAGCTGGCGCAGTGCTGCAAGCGATTTGCAATCGCGATTAGAATCTCAGGGCTACACGGTGAGCAATATCACTGGCGAAGTCTTGTCGAGCGACTCTGGAGTGCGGGTGTATGCCGTCAGCAAGCCTGGTGAACCCGATTACTACTTAAATCTGGTCTCGGTGCGGGAGGGTGTGCTCTACACCATGACCGCCGAACCCATGACCTCTGACCAGGTACTTGCTTTGCAGCGATCGTAGGTAATTCCTAAGTTATTGAGCTAGTCCAAGTTCATGCGGGCATTTCGACAACCACCTCTTCCAATTGCCGCTGCGGAACTACTGATGCCAATGTGAACTAGCGCTAAAGACTGTGAATGTTCGCCAAAACGTTAGCCCGGCTTTTCCTGGTTGAACGTTTGGAAAAAGCCGGGCTAATTGTTTGTCTGAGCGCTAAGCATGAACTGTCTTAAGGTCATTGGCGTTTCTGGCAGAGGAAATTATCCTTCTGCTAGTGCTTCGCGCAGGGAGTCGGGGCCTTTACCAATGTCCCAAGTGTTCTTCAAAATTTCCCGAAACGTGGTGGTCTGGTACAGCATTGCTTCTTTGAGCTGCACGAGTAGAGTTTGAGCGTCTTCTGGGGAAAGCGATTGAACTTGCTCTTCAAACACCCGAAGCTCGAACTGCTGCTCAAGGGGTAACTCTTGACGAATATTCATGATGATGTCTCTTCTAATGTGACTTCATGTTTAACAATGTAACACTTTGTTAAAGGTTTTGTGGATATCTCTGCCTTGCGTGGTAGTCAGATTGATTATCGTTTCCCATTCAAGGCGTTCGACTCGATCGGCGTCACTCCGTGTCCGGCTCTCTAGGCGTATAGCTCCGTAGCGCCAAATTTTTCTAAAAGACACACGTTAAGCACTGTCAAGTCTTCGCCCGTAAGTTACATGCTCTTTGGTCAGCTTTTTAGAATGATTTATGCAATCGATTAAGGCCATCGCAGCAATCTGATGCAAGCCAACACACCTACCCAAGAAGCTGATCGGCTTGAGGCGCTCAGGCAATACAAGGTTTTAGATACGCCCGCCGAGCGTTCCTACGACGACATCACCTCGCTTGCCGCCTTTATTTGCGATGTACCCATTGCGCTAATTAGCCTGGTTGACGCAGAGCGGCAGTGGTTTAAATCTAAGGTGGGTCTTGTGGCGCAAGAGACTAGCCGAGATGTCTCATTCTGCGCCCATGCCATTTTAAGCCCAGCGATCATGGTTGTGAATGATGCTGCTGGTGATGAACGGTTTGCCAGCAATCCGCTGGTGACTGGCGAGCTAGGCATTCGGTTCTACGCTGGGGTTCCTCTAATTTCTCCTGGTAGTCAGGCACTAGGAACGCTGTGTGTGATTGACAAAAAACCTAGGACTCTAGACGTTCGTCAAATTAAGGCTCTAGAAGCTCTGTCGCGCCAGGTGGTGACGCAGCTAGAGCTACGGCGGGTGTCTTCGCAGTTAGCTGAGGCGCTAGAAAAAATGGAGCTGATGGCTGGATTGGTGCCCATTTGCTCCTATTGCAAGGGTATCCGAAATGATCAGGGCTACTGGTCAACCGTGGAGTCGTTTATTCAGCAATATTCGGATGTTGGGTTTACCCATGGGGTCTGTGACCACTGTATGAAACGACATTTCCCAGAGGTAGCAGAAATTTTGCTCCCAAATCTGGAGTCAAAAGATATCACCCTAGAAGACTAGGCATAACGCGCAGCCTGCGCCCTACTCAGCCCACTGGCTCAGCAGGTTGGCGGTGGTTTTGGTCAGTAGATTAAACTCTGAGGTCTTACCGGTTGGGGCAAACGTGAATTGAGGAGGGTATAGGGTTCAAGGTACAGGGTAAAGGTCGGGGGACGACTCGGAAACGGACCTCGGAGTTGCCGTCTTGAATTAGAGGTGAGTTCGCCCTTGGTATTCCCCTCGCCCCCTGCCCATCTCTCCACCCACTGCTAACCTGGTGTATCTTAGTCGGGTATCGCCCGAGATTGGGCTACACTGCGTGGAGGATTCGCAATCGGTGGCTTCCCTATCGCTAATGGCCCTGCCCCTGGGCCTGTTCTCAATCCTTTTAGGTACGGGAGAACCCAATCCCCTACAGCCGTCTGGGTTCAACCCCGCCGCTTTGCACATTGAGTGGCAGTCGCCGTGGATTGTGGAGCTGGCCCGCGACCCGGTGGTAGATGCGATCGTGGCCGACTATGTGGCGAGGCTGCAGCGGCAGGGCTGGTCGGTGCCCGACCAGGGCGTTTGGATTCAGGTGGGCCGGAGCGCGATCGCTGAGCACCGGGGCGACGTGCTGATGCCCGCTGCCTCGCTAACTAAGCTGGCGACCACCCTGGCTGCTCTTAAAACCTGGCCCCTCGATCACCATTTCGAGACTCGGGTGGGCATGCGCGGCACCCTCCAGCCCGACGGCGTGCTCAACGGCGACCTGGTGATTCAAGGCAGCGGCGACCCGCTGTTTGTGTGGGAAGAGGGCATTGTGCTGGCCAACCGCCTGCAAGAGCTGGGCATTCGGCGGGTGACGGGGGAGATTCTGGTGAGCGGCTCCTTCACCATGAATTTTGAGGAGGAGCCGGCAGATTCTCTGGCGGATTTGCAGCAGGCAATGTCGGCCTCAACCTGGAACTGGGCGGCGCGCCAAGCCTACGCCAGCCTGCCGCCGGGAACGCCGCAACCCAGCCTACAAATTGACGGTACGGCCCGCCGAGTACCAGCGGCAGAGCTAGAGACCAGCGACGTGGAGTGGGTGGTGCAGCACCAGTCGCTGCCGCTGGTGGCCATTCTCAAGGCCATGAACATCTACAGCAACAACGTGATGTCTGAACTGGTCGCTGACTTGGCGGGCGGGCCGGGGCCGGTGATGACTAAGGCGACAGCAGCAGCAGAATTACCGCCGGGTGAACTCAGCCTGGTCAACGGGTCGGGGCTGGGGGTAGACAACCAGATGTCGGCGCGGGTGGCGGTGGCCATGACAACGGCGATTCAACAGGAACTGAGTGCCCAGGGCTTTTCGGTGGCCGACGTATTGCCGGTGTCGGGAGAAGACATGGGCACCCTCATCGATCGCCGCATTCCCCCCACAGCGGCCGTTAAGACCGGTAGCCTAGCGGAGGTCAGCGCCCTGGCGGGGATGGTGCCCACCGCCGAAAAGGGACCAGTGTGGTTTGCGATTATCAATAAGGGGTGGGATATCCCTGATCTGAGGGTGCAGCAAGACCAGCTGTTGCAGGCGATTCAGGCCCACTGGGGTGCGGCGGCAGCGCCCGCCGAGCTGAGGGCGAAGGTGGTTATGCAGACGGGGCCGTTTCGCTATGGCGACCCTAGCCGCAATCAGTTGGCCGAGAAGGTAGCGTCGGAGTAGGGCTTGGCGTAGTGCTGGTGCAGGGTTTTGGCGATCGCCCGAGCCGCCCCCGGCAGGCCCATGCGGCGGCGACCGTTCTCGGCAATGCGCTGCAGCCGGGAGCCATCGGCGAGGCAGGCTTGCAGCGCCGCTCCCGTTTCACTGGGCTGGCTAAGCAAAATTATGGATTGCCCCAGCAACCTTGACTGAGACTCGGCAAAGGCGTAAGTGAACTGCGGCCCCGGTCCAGGGAAGGTGAAGACGGGCTTGCCCAGGCCGACGGCTTGCTCGGTGGCGGTGCCAGCGGTAGCAATTGCCGCATCAGCCAAGTGCAGGCATTCGGCAAAGGCATTGGTGGTCAGCACCAGCACACCATTGTTTCGCTGAAACGTGGGGTATTTTCCAGCCACAGGCTGCCACCCAGCGTCTAGCAAGACATCTTTAAATGCAGCCAGGTTGAGGGAGGGGGCAAGGGCAGCGAGCAGACGCACTTGGCGATCGCCGAAGGTTTGCATTACCGATGCGATCGCGCTCACCATCCGCTGCCAATTGTCAAAGGCCTCGGGCGCGCGGGAGCCGGGCAGCAGAGCCAGGGTGAGTTGAGCGGCAGCCGTAGCAAAGGTGGCCGTAAGCTGGGCTAGCTTGTCGGCGCCGGTGTTCAGGTCATCCATCATCGGGTTGCCGGGGTAGAGAGCCGGTACGCCGTGCTTTTGCAGCAGGTCAGCGGTGAGCTGGTCGCGCACAAAGGCCCCCTGGCAGCGGGGGCGAGCCATCAGCCATCGCTCCCAGGGCACATAGACCGAGCCCGACCAGCCTTCCAGCGGGGGGCGGCCGGGCAATCGCTCCGTTTCGTTACGCAGATAGTATTCTGACTTGGCGGTGCCAGTGAAGAAATACTCAGCACCGCTCTGCCAGGCGATCGCCAGGGGCACGATATCCCCCACCGCCAAAATTTTGCCGCCGCTCTTGGCCCACTGGCGGGCGGTTTTGAGCTGGGCCAGGGTCAGCCCCACCAGCCCCCCCTGCAAATCGCGCCACAGCTGATAGCGATCCATATAGATAAAGCCGCCGGAGGGCATGGTCTGGGTCGGCCCCTGGATGGCAATACCCGCTTTTTCGTAGGCGCGACCCTCACCCACAATCGGCAGCGCGGCCAGGCTCGGCGCACCGGGCAGCTGGCGCAGCTGCTTGAGAATGCGAACCGCAATGCCGTCTTCACCGTGGCCGTTACTAATGCAGAGTAGCTTCATCGTTGCGGATTCAATGCTATCGGTGAGGATTCAACCCCAATGTTGAAAACTCAACACCATTGCCAACCCTAACAGAAAATGCATGAAGCACACCTGGAGGAATCGGGCCGCAGCGGAAGGCACTGTCGCCTAGGGTTTGGTGGGAGGCACTTTGGATTTGGGCTTTGGCTTTGGTTTGGCGCTGGGCTCAACTAGCTTGGCCTTTGGCTTGATCTCTGGCTTGGTCTCGGACTGAGGCCGTCCCAGCGTTTGGGCAATGTGGTGCTGCATGTCTTCGCGATCGTAGGCGGTCTGCACCGGAAAGCGAATTAGGGGTAGCCCAGCACTCTTGACGGCCTGGTTGAGGAAGTCGTCGCGTTTGACCCGGTCTACACGCTGGTGGCTGCTGTCGTCGAGTTCGACGGCGGCTAAAACTTTGAGGCTAGCTGGGTCACAGAGCACAAAGTCGAAGTGCTTGGCCGAGATCTTGTTGAAGGCCCGCTGCCAGTCGCCTCGGTTGTCAGTTTGGGGTTTGAGCACATCGGCGACGCGCACTTTGCCAAAGACTAGATACTGACTTTGGGTAGCCTTCTGCAAGGCGTGATAAAACGTGGTCTCCGCCTGAGTGAACAGGCATTTTTGACAGCTGTAATGGTAAGCCTGAGCTGCATCAGCCCTGTTTTGGGTCAGCTTAGACGAGGTGGAATTAGTCTGGCGGCTGAGGATGGCGATCGCTCCAACTCCCACCCCAGCGCAAATCAGTAGTAAAACAATCAGCGATGACACTTTCTTAACGACCTTTGACGGAGGCTGACGCCAGCCTGCCCAACTTAACCCTCCTGTGCTCAGATCGTTAAATTATTGCTAGAACGAAAAACCTCAATGTTTCTTTGTGAAGGAACCGGATTTCGTTGCGAAACGGGCTTATTTTCCCTACACCCCCTTTGATTTCCTTAGGATCTGGGTTGGATCGTTTGCCGCTGGAATGCCCAATGAAACTGCTGGTCATAGAACCCGAACCGCTGGTCGCCCAGGCGCTGAAGCTGCTGCTGGGCAGCGTAGCCTGCACGGTTGAGGTAGCCTGTGTCGATGCCCGCGTCACCAGTGGCGACATCGCCAGCCTCATCGTCAAAGGCCCCTATGACTTAATTATTCTTGATGGGGCTTTGGGACAGATGGGGCCAGAGCTGCGTGCCCAATTGCCCCACAGCCCCATACTGCTGTTGATGAGTGAGGCCCTAGACACTCCGCCGTGGGCTACGGCCACCTTGGGCAAACCCGTTGAGGCGGTGGATCTCGTCGCTCGGGTGGGTGCTCTGGTCGGCAAGCCCACCGCTGTAATTAGCCCCGTGGCCGAGCTGAGCCGCCGCGAAGAACGCTTTCGCAATATAGCCGACCACGCGCCAGTCATGGTGTGGGTGAGCGACGCCGGGGGTAGCTGTACCTACCTGAGCCAGAGCTGGTATGAGTTTACCGGGCAGTGCGAGGCCACGGGGCTGGGGCTGGGCTGGTTGGGGGCGGTGCATCCCGACGATCGCGCCACCGCTCAGTCAGTCTTTCTCACCACCACCAAACGGCAGGAAGAGTTTCGGGTGGAGTATCGCCTGCGCCGCCGCGACGGCGAATATCGCTGGGTAATCGATGCAGCCTGCCCCTGGCTGGGGGTGGGGGGCGAGTTTGAGGGCTACATTGGTTCGGTGCTGGATATCAGCGATCGCGTGCACGGCGAAGCCGAACGCCGCCAGGCCGAAGCTACCCTGCGCGAGTCGGAGGAAAAGTATCGCCTGCTGTTTTCCACTATTGACGAGGCGTTTTTGGTGGGCGAGACCCTGCGTCTCGATGACGGCACCTTCGACTTGTTATATATCGAGGTGAACCCGGCCTTTGAGCGGGCGACGGGCCTGGCCCGCCAGGATGTGCTCGGTCGCCGCGCCCGAGAGGTGCTGCCGGGGCTGTCGGAGGTGTGGTTTGACGCCGTGGGGCGGGTGGGGTTTGGGGGCGAGGCCTTGCACCTAGAGGACTACGCTGCGCCGATCGATCGCTGGTTTGCCACATCGTTTAAGCCGATGGGCGAAAAGGGCAGCGGCAGGCTCAGTGTTACCTTTAGCGATGTCACCGATCGCAAACGGCTAGAGCTTTCCCTCAAGGCGTCGGAGGCGAAGCTCAGCGGTATTTTAGACAGCGCGATCGCCGCGATTGCCAGCTTTCAAGTCTACGCCGACGGCAGCTTTGAGCATGTATATTGGTCTGCCGGGTGCGAACAGCTGTTTGGCTACCCCCGCAGCGTCTACGACGACAAACAGTTTTGGCTGGCCCAGGTGCACCCCGACGATCGCGATCGGGTGATTATGCCTCTGTTTAGCAACTTTTTTGCCGGCGACCAAACCACCGCTGAGTACCAATTTCGCCATCAGGATGGCACGATGCGCTGGTTTCGCAGTGACTTTGCCTCGCGCGAAATTGCCGAGGGCTGCTGGGTGGTGACCTCCGTCAACTACGACATCACCGAGCGCAAGCAGCTAGAGCGCGATCGCGATCGGTTTCTGGCGGTAGGGTCTGACCTGCGCACGATTAGCGATCGCAACGGCTACTTCCACTGGGTCAGCCCCACCTTTGAACAAGCCCTGGGCTGGACCGCAGCCGAAATGACTGCCATTCCCTGGAGTGACTTTGTTCATCCCGATGATTTGGCGGCCTCCCTTAACGAAACTACTGCGATCTTCGAAGGGCACGACACCTTTGCCTTTGAGAACCGCTACCGCCACAAAGACGGCTCCTACCGCTGGCTGCTGTGGAAGGCGCGCCTCTACCCTGACGACAATCGGGTCTACGGCGGAGCGATCGACATTACCGACCGCAAACGCTCTGAGGCGGCCCTGCGCGACTCAGAAGAAAAGTATCGCCTGCTGTTCAACTCGATGGACGAGGGGTTTTGCGTCATCGAGATGCTGTTTGATGAGCGCGATCGCCCCATCGACTATCGCTTTCTCGACATTAACCCTACCTTTGCCCAGCAGACCGGCCTAGTCGATGCTCAGGGTAAACGCGCCCGCGAGCTAGTGCCCAACCTCGAACCCTACTGGGTTGAAATCTATGGCAGCGTGGCTCTGACCGGCGAACCCGTGCGGTTTGAAAACCACGCCGAGGGCATGCATCGCTGGTTTGACGTCTTCGCCTTTCGCTTTAGCCGCCCCGAGCAGCACCAAGTGGCGATTTTGTTTCGCGATGTCACCGAGCGGCGTGCCGCCGAAGCGGCCCTCAAAGAGAGCGAGCACAAGCTGCGGGCGATCTTTGACAGCACCTTTGAGTTTATTGGCCTGCTCAAAACCGACGGCACCGTGCTCGACGTCAACCGCACCGCCTTGAGCGTGATTGCGGCCACCCCCGAGTCAGTGATTGGCCAGCCCTTCTGGCTCACCCCCTGGTGGGATCACTTTCCTGAGCAGCGGGAGCGCCTGCGGCAGGCGATCGGCCGCGCCGCCCTGGGCGACACCATCCGCATGGAAAACCAGCACATTTGGGCCGATGGCTCTACCGCCTGGGTCGACTTCTCCATTAAGCCAGTCTTAGATGAGCAGGGTCAGGTGATTATGCTGGTGCCCGAGGGGCGCGACATCACCGGGCGCAAAGCCGCCGAGCGCAAGATTCGCGAACAGGCGGCCCTGCTCGACATCGCCTCCGACGCCATCACCGTGCGCGACCTCAACCACCACCTGCTCTACTGGAACCGGGGGGCTGAGCGCCTCTACGGCTTTACCGCGGAGGAGGTGGTGGGCCAGGTCGCCTACGACCTGCTGCGCAGCGAAACTGTCCAGCACAACGAGATGATGCCCACCCTGATAGAGCGCGGCGAGTGGCGCGGCGAACTCGACCGATTGACCAAAACCGACCAGGCGGTCACCGTCGCCGCCCGTTGGACGCTGGTGCGCGACGAGGCCGGGCAGCCCAAGTTTATTCTCACAGTCGAGACCGACATTACCGCCAAAAAGGCTCTAGAGGCACAGTTTTACCAGGTCCAGCGGGTCGAGAGCCTGGGGCGACTGGCCAGCGGCATTGCCCACGACCTCAACAACGTGTTTACCCCGATTGTCACCATTGCCCAACTGCTGCGCCTCACCCAGCGCCAGCTGAGCGACAAAGCTCAGGATCATCTGCGGCTGCTTGAAGAGAGCGCCAAGCGCGGGGCCAGCATGGTGCAGCAAATTTTGTCGATTACTCGCAGCAGCAGCGGCACGCGCACGGAGGTTAACCTGGGGCCGCTGCTGCAAGATCTGGGGCACATTTTGCGGCAGAGTTTGCCCAAACACATTGACCTGCACCTGCCGGAGTTAGCCACGGCCAAGGGCCAGGAGCTGCGGGTCAATGTTGACCCGACCCACCTGCACCAGGTGCTGATGAACCTGTGCGTCAACGCCCGCGACGCCATGCTGGAAGGCGGCAGATTGACCCTGACGGCGGAGCTGGTGACGGTGGATGCAGCCCAGGCCCAGGCCCACCTCGATGCCCAGGCGGGTCAATATGTGCGGCTGACGGTGGCCGACACGGGCACGGGCATTGACCCTGGGCTGCGCGATCGCATCTTTGACCCTTTCTTTACTACCAAGGCGCCGGGCCAGGGCACCGGACTGGGGCTGGCCACAGTGTTGGGCATTGTCAAGGCCAGCGATGGCTTTGTGCACGTGGTCAGCGAGATGGGCCAGGGCACCCAAATGCAAGTTTATTTGCCCGCCCTTACCCAGCCCTCGGCCAGCGATGCCCCCGAGGTTGACTGGCCCGATACCCCCCAGCAGGGGCAGGGAGAACGGCTGCTAGTGGTGGAGGACGATGCCTCGGTGCAGCAATCGGTGCGATCGCTGCTGAGCAACTACAACTACCGCATTGTGATGGCCAACAATGGCTTTGAGGCGCTGGACTGCTTTGTTCAGCAGCCGGCCCCTCTGGTGGTGGTCGATATGATGATGCCGGGTATGGATGGCCTCACCCTGATTCGGCGGCTCAGGGCGATGGAGCCCAGCGTCAAGATTATCGCCACCAGCGGTCTGCCCACTTACCAGGAAGAGGCGCTGGCCGCTGGTGCCAGCACCTTTTTGCTCAAGCCCTATGACCTCAGCGATCTGCTCGACGCGATCGCCCTGCTGCTGCATTAGCTCCCTGAGGGAAACTCACTCTATGAGCAGGGTTTTGATCATGATCACCATCCACTGGTTGGGGGGCGATCGCGCCCCTCAACCGTAGATCAATGTCTTTAGTACAAAAACGCTGCCATCAGCCGGGCGAGTTAGCCGACGCCTTTAACAGCCTCTCGGCGGTACTCGGCTACCCGCATTAATGCGGTTAAGGTTGTTGAGGTTTAGTAAGGCGCTGCCATAGCGCACTACGCTGGAGCTGGCTTGGCGCCCTCGACGCACTTGCAAATAGCCGCTGGGGCCAAAACTTTGAAATGTTTCTCCAGTGCTGAGGACTTTAGCCCCCTGCAAATTTTGAACCGCAAAGCCCGATACCGTATTGCCACTCACCTGGCCTTGTATACAAATCGCTTCCCCATCAACATAGCCAAAGACCCCTGTAATAGCGCTGCCCCGCTTGCTAAAGGTAAAGGTGACGCCGCCGTTTGCAAGTAGTGCAGCATCGGAGATAACACTGCTGCTAGGGGTACCGTTCCAGTAGCGGTAGGTACCGTCTGGCAAATCTTGCACTCGGCTGAGGGCAGGCCGTGGTGCTGGGTTAGGTTCTGATATAACTTGGGCTTGGGTAATCAGCATCACCCTTTCTGTGTCAGGGCACTCAGGGTTGCCCTGGCACGAAACCGCTTGAATGTTGTCCAATTCATAGGTGAACTGAACACGCTTGCCGACTAGATTTTGCTCACAAATATCAAAGTCCGCAAATTCTGTAAACTGTTCTCCCTGATTGTTTACTACTTCGACATAACAGGCGCGATCGCCCATATTTAAGCCTTGAACAGTACCTATGGCGGGCTGTTGAGCTTTGCTAAGCTGTACTAATAGTAGGGGTAAGCTCAGAGCTGTTAATGCGATCGAGAGCAAGAAGCTTGTTTTTTTATTCAGCATAATTTGGTAGTTGTAATAGCTTCTGACAAGTAGGTATCCCCAATTAAACGGTACTCTGATTGACTGAAAGCATTGCTATGCCGTTTGAAACAGAGGTGATTAAACAGGATAATTCACTATCAAAAAAAATCTAGAGATTAGTTAGAACACAGTACAGGCAAGATGGTTTGACTGCAAGATGCCTTGACCTAGACAAGGCTGTAACTCTGCTGTGATGCAGTTGGCCAAAATTTGGTGATTAGCCTATTGGAGATGAATCTATTTGAGCATACGTCTTGGTAAGCAGACACGCGTGTCTCAGAAAGCGCAGGATGCGTTGCAGCTTCAGGGATGTTGCAATCTTTAGCTTTCCTTCTGATCACAACGCACCATTCTACTCATAGGGCGATCGCCTAGAAGTGCCATGTAACTAACAAGCAGCGATTGTTGGCATAAATGTGAGAGTGTAGTCGTTGCTGACGGCGATCGCTAGACAGAAAGGACTACAAAAACAATTTGTAATTAGGAGTAGCATCTCTCTTGAGAGAGTCCCATGGAATATTAAGGCTTGTTACAGTCACAGAAATGGTGAGAATGGCAAGCGCATGTTTTTCAACCAAGCTTCTACCTCGCAATCCCAATTGAGTGAGCATTCTGTTGATCTGGGGGATTGCAGGATTTTTTATACTCAGGGTGGGCTGAAGTCAGATTCAGCCCCTATCGTGCTTCTGCACGGTTGGGGAATCTCTGCTGTGCCTTATCACGAAGTTTTGAACCTATTAGCACAGCACCATTCTGTAATTGCTCCTGATTTGCCCAGTTTTGCCCGCTCGCCCTACCCTAACCTCATTCCAGACTACGATGGCTACGCTAAATTTCTGCTTTCGTTTCTGGACGCCTTAAATCTTCAACAAGTACACCTAGTAGGGCACTCCCTAGGAGGAGGAATTGCGATTGCTTTATCTGCTCTTGCTCCAGATAGAGTGAAAAGCGTAGTTCTAGTAGATAGTACCGGCATCCCGACTGTATCTATCCCAGAGCTAATACCAAGAAGGGCAATTGAAATGATAGCCCAATTACTTCTCCCAAGGCAAAGACTAAAATTGGTTGATATTCCTCTGGTCTTCTCCTATAACCTTTTGTTCAATACGGGAAATATTATTCAAGCATTATTGCTTTCATTACGGGTAGATCTGAAACATCTATTGCCAAAAATTAAAGCTCCTTGCTTGTTGTTATGGTCAGAAAAAGATCTGACTGAACCAATAAGTATCGCGCGCGAAATGATTGCAACAATTCCGGATTCCAGACTAGTTACCGTAGAGGAAGGTTGGCACGAATGGGGGCTCTGGTATCCCGAAAAATTTACGTCGATCATGCTTGATTTTATTCATCAAGTCGAGCGTACCAACGCAGTTACAATAGGTCTTTCTTAAATAGGGAGCGATCGGCAAGCGTAGGTTGCGTTAGCGCACCATTCTTCCCATAGGGCGATCGCTCAACTGTGCTTCACGCTGCGCAATAACACACCCTACTGTTAAATGTATCGAACTTGATTTCGTATCTCTTCAGCAGTCACATGATTAAGAATAGCCAGTAGTCGCAGGGCAATATCCTGAGGCGATCGCCGAACCGCAAGAACTATCCCATAATGAATCTGCCCGGAACTAAAATAACTCTGCACCAGCGCTTCAAAGTCGGCTCTATTGTGCGTCACTAGAGTTCTTTGTTGGCTGACAGCATAGATGAGTTGCTCTGCATCCGTCGCCCGAAGCTGCCCCGCATCTCGTACAGTGATTGCATCAAAACCCCGCGCTCGTAGCAAATCTGCTACCAAGACATTTACATCTTCATCTAGGTATAGGCGAATAAATAAATTGTTCACAAACCTCGAACCAATGGATCGATTAAATCATCAGAAATATAATTTTTCTCAATGTATTGGTTGATCTCGTCTTGATGATCGCTGTAGTAGGTTAATGCACCAAAAACCTGCCCCAGAGTCAAGTGGGGCATCCCTTGAAAAATTTCCTCCGGTGCAACGCCCATGCGCCAGGTTTCGACAATTGCCCTAATCGGTGTACGGGTACCTCGGATAATGGGTTCTCCGCCGAGAATCTCGTCATCCCGCACCACATAAAGGTAGTCTGTCGCCTGAACCACGTTCACCTCCAAGGCAGCCAGCTTTTATTGTATCGTTATGTCAGAAGGCACCTCAAAACGTGAACTGCTCAAGGTATATACTACTGATCAGCCAATGTTATTTTCCCGCGAAAAGCTGGCTCCGAGCAAAGGCTTTCTCTGCATGAGAAACAATGCTTTAAAGCCCATAGGGCTCGGGTTGAAGCGCCACCTGGCTGGCGATCGCCTCATAAAGCCGGTCTGATATGAGCGTATAGGCCTCATCGGTTAGACCCGCTGGGCTTTGAAACGCCTGTCCAGCGAAGTTTTCATAGAGTGGGTAGAAATTTAACACCTGAGCATTGGCCGACTGTGTACTGGCTTGGTTGGCGACGGCGGCTAGGCCAGCAAACCCGGTACGCATTTGCTCCAGGTAGGCATTGTCTAGCTCGCCTAAAATTGCCGATTCTTCAGGAGTCAGGGACTCTGGCTTGCGGCTAGAGATTTCTGGCTCAATGCCAATGATGAGGCGCTTTTTGTTGGCCGCCGCCCAGTTCACCATCTGTCGCATGTGGCGACCATAGCGATCGATGCGCTGTTCGAGTTCGCCCTGGTCGGCGGGCATGCGATCGCTCAGGGTGGCATCCAGAGTGGGCGAGTAGAGATTGAGCGGTGCTGTCAGGCGTGGCTCTGCTTGCTGCCGTTGCAGCCCGTAGCGTTTAATGCCCTGCACTACATAGAGCTGGTCGAACCAAGTCTGCGTCTGCTCACTCAGCTGAGCACCAAGCGACTGGCTTTCGCCGGTCAAATATTGCTCTAGTCCCGGCACATCGCTGCCCCGGTCAGCGCTGGGCAACATCAGGTCGGCGTAGCCCCCCATCACCACCACGAAGTCTGGGTTGTAGGCGGCGACCCGCTGGGTCAACATGGCCAGCGCATTGCCCGATGCGTAGCCGGGTACCGCCGCATTCACCACTCGGTATTGCCCATCGCGAATGCGCGGTGGCAGCGCCAGGGCTTTTTGCACCTGGTCGGCCCGAAAGGGCAGCGCGCTGGGCTGAAACTGACCAGGGTTAGCCCGCTGCTGAGCGACTTGATCGTTGAGGCGGGCTTCTAGCTTGTTGGCAAAGGTGGTCTGGTTGTTGGAGCTGAGCTGGCCAAAAGCCGTCGAACCGCCGAGCACAAAGATTCTAATCTCCCCCGCCGCCTTAGCGCTGGGGACGGCTTCTTCGTCTCGAAAGCCGCTGTCGTTGATCTGCCAAAAATTGCTCTGTTGATTGCCCACCAGCCGATAGCCCAGCAGGGGGTCGCGCAGCGCGCTCAACTCGCCGTCGTCGGGCAGACCCGCATAAGGTTGGCCATCCCGGCTGACAAAGCGCAGGTGGTAGGAATTGATCACATCAGAGGCCGGATTGGCGGTGAAGCGATCGCTGGTACCTGTGGCGTGGGCCACCAACCGGGTTAGCAGCTCAATGCCAACAGGAATGCCAATTAGCAGTAGAAGAAACATCGCCAACCGTAAACGGCGACGCGATGCTTTCTTTCTGTATTGGTAACTGCTGTACATAAATTCGGCCACGCTCAAGTCCTACAGATCACTGGGCAAATTAGCAGATCGATTGTAGGCGATCGCTGCCCATTCACCTCAACGGCCCTCAAATTACATTAAAAAGCCTAGTTAGTCCATCAGTGCTGAGCTGCGCCCTATTCTAACCCCTTACTTTAGAGGCCAAAAGGGCAATGTATGTTCCGCAGCGGCCCAATTTTCTCGGAATCCTCACAGAACAGGTGCTTTAAGCCCACCTGAAAGCTATCGTGTAGTGCCAATTTACTCCAAACGGAGGATTGTGGAAATCTCTTAGGTGCAGTTGGGGACAACAAGCATGAACTTTTCGGTAGGCATCAGCTCAGGCAATTCAATTTTTTAAGGTTCTAAAAACAGTGTTTGGTCAGCCACGATCTCGCGACTTGTAAACGGCAACGGGTGAGTTTTTTGCGAGATTTTGGCTAGGGTCGATAATTTGTTCTACGCTGTTTTGGCTTGCAAACTACGGTTTGGAAAAAGCGGGTGCTGCGGAAGTTTGAGCAGTTGGTGCAGGGCGGCGATCGCTCAGCAGACGGTAGGCCGAAGGAATGTAGTAAACCGCCGGCAGGGTGGCTCCACCAGCAGCAGCACAACGCCGACTATCGTAGCCCTAATGGTGGCAATCACATGGTGGTTGCCCTGCAACACGACATCTTCCACGGCCTAAAGAATGACCCAGGTAAGCCTTGGGATGCTCTCGCAACCCCGGCTCGACCTGCTGCACACCTTGCCCACCCTGGGTCTACGTCTGCCCAAATTTCTAGCGGGAAGCACTCTAGGGCGGGCACTGGCCACCACCTAAAGCAGCCACAAACAGCTACAAGCCGTCATTGCCATTCAGGGCTGGAATAAATAGCTTCAAACCCCCAGGCTGGTGCGGGTGCGGGAGCCGACAACGCCATCGGCGGTTAGGGCTCGGCTGGCCTGATACTGGCGCACGGCGCGATCGGTGCCGGGGCCAAACACGCCGTCGGCTACTACCGGAATACCGGCGCGGGCGATCGCCTGCTGCACGGCCCGCACATCGTCGCCTCGTGTGTAGGGGTTGGCCAACCGCAGCACTCGGATAAAGGAGGGTGACGTTGGGGGCGGCGGGGTGCTGGGGGTCTGCTGTTGTAGCCTCGTCCAGGTTTCGGGGCCAACGACGCCATCGGCGGTTAGGGCTCGGCTGGCCTGGAACTGGCGCACGGCGCGATCGGTGCCGGGGCCAAAGATGCCGTCGGCGGTGACGGCGATGCCCTGGCGGCTGAGGGCCTGTTGTAGTGTCAGCACATCGCTGCCTGAAGTGAGCGGGTTGGTAAGCCGCAGCAGTCGGTTTTGGGCCGGGGGCTGGGCCGGGGGCGACTGTTGCAGCCTCGCCCAGGTTTGGGGGCCAACGACGCCATCGGCAGGGAGGCCCTGCGATCGCTGAAACTGCTCGACCGCGATCGCCGTCGCCGGGCCAAAGTAGCCATCGGCCACTACATTTGCCCCCCAGCGCACTAGCGCCTGTTGCACCTGCTGCACATCCTGACCGTTGGTGTAGGGGTTGGTGAGCGATAGCAGCCGCGCCTCTGGGGCGGTTGGCACCCCGCCGCCGCTCGACACCGTGGGCCGATTGGCCAGATAGGCCTGGGCCTCTTGACTGAGGTAGCGGTTACCGCTAGGGGTACGGCCACCCGCCAAATACCGCTGCCCAGCGGTGCTGAGGGCTACCCCCGGCGTGCCCGCCAAAAACACATTGGCTTCCGACAGGCGACGGCGCAGCAGCCCTTCTTCCACATTGGTGCCGGGGTTGCGGTAGAGAATGAGTGCCGCTTCCAGGTTTCGCCACTCCTGGTTGCGCAGCACCCGCGAAAGGGTTTCAAAGCCGCTGGCCCCGAAGAAGTTGGCCCCCAGGTTGTAGGCAAAGCTGAGAATTGCCCCCCGCTGGTTGTCATTCATGGTTGACCAGGCGGGAATGCGCTGCTGAGGCGGCAGGTAGGTGTTGGCGACCTGCATCATCAGCAACTCGTCGGCCTCTTCTCGGGTGATGCGATCGCCCAGTTTGAAGGGCTGGCCATTCTTATTGCGGGTTGAACCCCAACCAATGGTGATCGGCAAATTCCCGGTCTTGGGGTCTGGGTAGGCTTGCAGACTCAAGCCCTCAAAGGTTTTGATCAGGTCTAGACCTGGCGTGGGCACCCCGGCCATAGCAATTACCTCACGGAAAACGTTAGAACTTACCGCAAGTGTATCGATCTGGGGTGCCCTATAGATTTCTGCCGTAGGGTTAGGGCCAAAGGGTGCCGGTGGGGCGACAGTGGCCAAAAACCTCATGCCAATTCACCACTGAGCCGATGACGGCGATCGCCGGAGCTTCAAAGCCTGTCTCTGCCACCTGAGCCACGATGGTGGTCAGGGTGCCAATCAGCGTTTCTTGCTGCGGGTAAGTGCCCCAGCGAATCAGTGCCACAGGGGTGTCGGCGCTGAGGTCGGCAGCCAGCAGCTCGGCGGTAATTGTCCCCAAATTGTGAATACCCATGTACACCACAATGGTCTCAGACCCTTGGGCTAGGGCGCGCCAGTTCACCCTCGGGCGATACTTTCCTGCCGACTCATGACCAGTCACAAAGGTCACCGACGAACTCTGGCTGCGATGGGTCACCGGAATGCCCGCATAGGCCGGTACCGCTACTCCAGCGGTGATGCCCGGCACTACCTCTACCGCGATGCCTGCTTCTACCATGGCCGCCATTTCTTCGCCGCCGCGCCCAAACACAAAGGGGTCGCCTCCTTTGAGACGCACTACCACAGCGTGAACCCTGGCCTGATCGATGATCAACTGATTGATTTCCTCTTGCCCCAAAGAATGTCGACCGCGCCGCTTGCCCGCGTTGATCACCGTGGCCTGGGGGTTGATCATGGCCAGAATAGGAGCGCTCACTAAGGCGTCGTGGATGACCACGTCGGCGCACTCTAGCAGCCCCTTGCCCCGCAGCGTAAACAGGCCCGGATCGCCCGGCCCAGCGCCGACCAGGTAAACCATGCCGTAGGACTGACCCCCATGGGGCGGAAAGGCTATAGGCTGAGATGCTGCCGACACCATAGGCGTGATCCAATCCAAACAAAAAACAAAAAGGCTAGCTCAGGAAACTTGCCATCCCCTAGGGTAGACCGTTGCCGACCCGTCGTCGCTAGTGGCCCTACCTAGGACACTAGCGACGACGGATGAACCGCGTGGCGAAAGGCCACCCGTTGCATCGGTACCAGCGCCTGCGGGGGCTTGGTCGGTGTGCGATCGAGGGCGAGGTCAATCACTAGGCGGGCCAGCTCAGGCGACGGCCCCAACGGCGGCAGCAGGTGAAACCCCATCTGCGGAAAGCGCTCGGCCAACTCTTCGGTATGGTGGGTAATAGCATCGGTGGTGCTGCCCGCAAACAAGAAGTAGGGCAAAATCGCCACCCGCTGCACCCCACTCTGTATGTAGTGAATCACCTGAGTGTCTAAGCTGGGGGCCACAGCCCAAAAGGCAGCGGTGCCCCCTAGCCCCTGGGCCAGGTCGCAAATGGGAGCATTACCCCCCGGGCGGCGGCTGCCGTGGCTCAGCACAATCAGGGCTTCGGTGGCGGTGGTGCGCAGCTTGTGGCGCAAGAGATTGATCAGACCGGGATGACTTCCTAAGTGCGGGCAAACCTCTAGGCTTAAACCCGGCAATGCTTGGCAGGCCAGCTCAACCTCCGCTGGAATGTCTTCCATTACGTGGACGCCAGCCAGCAGAAACAAAGGGATCACCCGCACTCGGTGCACCCCTGCGGCCTGGGCCCGCTGGCTAAAGGCGACAATTTGCTGATGTAGCGGCACGGCTCCAACTTCGAGGCAAGCGGTACCCACCAGTGGGCCACTCACCTTCTCAGCCTGAGAGACTCGACTGCGAAAAATGCCGGCTTCTTCCTCAATGAGGCCAGTCATGCTGGGTCGCAGCCAGTCTAACGCTGGGGCCCGTCGCAGAAATGATGCCGCCTGGCTAGCCGCCGATCGCCCTGTTGTTGCCCGTTCGACAGGCTCCGAACGACTATCGGAACGGTTTGGGGGGCTGGGGTGGTTCCCTCTCCAGCCAGTTTCGTGCGATCGCACGAAGCTGGCTAACCGCTCCATGCCCTGGGCGGGTCGAGGGTCACGGCTACCGTGAGACACCAGTAGATAAGCTGTCGATGCAGATGCAGACACAGGCAAACTCTAACTCTCTAGACAACAGCAGCAAATCATCCACACACCGCTCAACACCTGGGCTAGCACACTACAGAGGGTAAATCTTGCTGTCTTGTAACAGGTAGTGCTGGCTCCTCATTATAAAGATCTAGTTCAGAGCATCTGGTATCGTATCCATCAAAAGGGGTGAGGGTTAGTCACCTTGATACTTGAGCGGCCCAGGTAGCTCAACTCCTAGGCCCATTGTGGTAGAGTAAAAATTGGTTTGCGGGTGTAGTTTAGTGGTAAAACCTTAGCCTTCCAAGCTAATGATGGGGGTTCGATTCCCCCCACCCGCTTTGTACTGTTGAGCGACAGTTTATTTGTCCGTAGCGGCAACTTGGCTGTCACAGCGTCAATTTGAATGTCTCTCCGATCTTCTGTAACCTTTCCTTAGCGCAGGTTACAGAAGATCTGTGCAGTGCACATTATTTGTCAGCAGTGACACAATGATGTCGCCAGAGCTATGTTTCTGTCATCGGGACACAACTGTGTCGTCAACCCACTGGTAACACATTATTATCTTCTAAGAAGCCTGTAGAAGGCTAAGGTTTTACCTTTCAACTCGCTTATACCTTACAGTCAGCGCTGGTAGCGCTTATTAGGATTTCCTTCAACTTCCATTGGCTAATGTGGTTGATTGTGACAGTGTTACAGCCTTGACAGGCCGAGGCTTGGAAAAACTTTCAATCTCCCCTAGCCAGGGTGGTTGATTATGACGGCCTGGCTGCGCAGCCGCTACCCTGGAATCAGTGGCTTTCAACCTCCCCTAGCCAGGGTGGTTGATTGTGACGCCACATCGACCACTACCGGCTAGTCATCGACTGCTTTCAACCTCCCCTAGCTAGGGTGGTTGATTGTGACGTGCGATCGCAGCGTGAACCCTGAGTAGTCGAGCAGGGTCTTTCAACCTCCCCTAGCCAGGGTGGTTGATTGTGACCGCAGGCTCCTCAAAGGCTCTTAGATTAAGGCTTTCAGAAGTCATTTGCGCGGATCGGCACATCATCCCGACTTTACTGGTTAAGTCGTAGGTCTTTTGACCTTTACAAAAGTCTGAAATACCTGTCAAGCGGGCATTTCAGACTTTGCGCGAATCGCTCAGGATAATTCCACCCTGAAAAAGACCCTCAAACCCAGTATTGGAGCGAGTTCCCCCTTGCTCGGGGGTGATTTGGTAGCCGCTACAGCAGTACATCCGCACCCCTATTGCTGGGAGCGCACCTACGCCATAATTGAAGTTACTAGCACATCAACTATGACTTAATCTCTTCGGAGAAGCCTAAGCCTCTCGTCCGACAGCATCAGGGCGAGTAGCTACCAGGGCCAGAAAGCACGGCTGTCATCCGACAGCCAAACTAACCCTTATTTCACACGACTCAGAGGCCAAAGCATGAGTCGCGGCGCTATTGAGATATTCAATTTTCCAGGTTCAAAGCTTTTGGCCTATTGTAGTGCAGACTTTAGTTCTAAGATACTACTGCCTGTCTGGATTCATAGGCTGCGATCGCAACTGCCTTCGCCATCTCACTGGCATTCTGCTGCCAGGGCTGTTTAACAGCCTCTATGGCCAACCCGTTCTGGGCGGCTTTGCTCGCAATTTGAGCGAGCAGTCTGCCGTAGCTCCACTTGTGGATGCTGCTTTTATACTGCTTGGCATAGCGTTTCTGACCTTCTACGCAGCCCGGAGCCTTTTGCTCGGCCTTGGTCTGAATTTCGGCCTGTAGAATCTCTCGAATGTTATCGAGCTTAGGAATTGCTATGCTGCCCGCCCCGTATTGCTGTGCTGTCGCTATCACAGCCTTCGCTAGGAGTCGGTCTACATGCTCCCCGAGCTTAGAAGTGCCAAATTGATTGTTTTTGCCATGACGCTGGGTTTTGTGGCGACTATGGGATTGTTTACCTTGTTCTCGCCGTTGCCGAAGAAAGAGGGCATAGTCTTTCCCCAGTAGCTGCCGGAGGTTTCGGTACACCAGCACTTCCTGGGTGCTTGCATTCCAGATGACAAGAGTTAGGGGATGATCCCAGCCCAGGCTGAGGCCAGCAATAATGTGGGATTGGCCTGGAGATCGTGGTTGGCTGAGTCGGTCAAAGGGGCTGTTTAGTCGCTCTAGGGTAGAGGTGAGCCGCTTGGCGTAGCTTTGCTGGGTATCCGATAAGGTGCTCTTCTCGCTCAGCCGGGTGAGCACCTTGGCGGTCTCTGCGGCTTTCTCCTGGCGCACTTCCTCGGTGCCCTCAGCGCTCCAGAGGCGGACATCAACAGTGCAGGAGAGGGTGAGGTAGTGGGTATCCCAGGGTTGGCCCTTGCGATCACTTTCTTGCCAGGAGATGCGGGCTGAACGCAGGGCAAAGAGGGCGCTGGAATGCTGGTTTTTGCTGGCTCGTTTGGTTGTTTGATCTTCTAGAAAGCGCTGAAACCAAGGAAGCTGCCGCTGGTCACAGTAAATCTGGAAGGTGTGCTCGCTGAGCCCGTTAAAGCGCACACAGAGACGACCGGCTTGGTTTTGAGACCAGACCAGGTCTTCGTTGGTTTCAAACAGGATGGGGAAAGGGATGGTGCGAGGCTGGGCCAGCAGCTTGTCTTGCCACTGCTTGTGCTCGCGGTTGTCCCTGGGCACGGTGGTAGTGGCGGTGAGCAGGGTCGAGAGCCAGGCTTGCCCGCTCAGGTCGCGACCTTTGGGGATGCGGGCTTCGAGTTGATTTTGGAGGCGTTGCACCTGAATTTCGGCTTTGCGACGGCGATGGGCAAATTTTTCGAGATCTTCAGGCTTATCAAGAAGTTGGCCACCGTTTTTGAGTAAATAGGCAGTGGCACAGCGGATTAGGGCTTGTTTGGCACCATCGTGCTTCTTGAAGAGTTGCGCCCTGATCAAATCTTTTTTTGATTTGCCTTGGCTACTCTCGGCCTTATCCATCTCAACAGCTTTTTCAATCTGAGCCAGAATTTGAGCGGCTTTTTTCTGGACAGCGCCTAAATCTTGGCCGCACATCTCGGTTAGCTCCTCATCACTTTTGAGGATGGTGAGCCACATCTGCTTGCCAGATATTTGGTGCTGGAGGCGACTCTGGAGGGTAAACCAGGACTTGAAGATATAGTTGACGGCTTTTTCAGCAGAGGCGTAAAACCGAGCAGGCTGGCCGGAGAAGGGAGTCTCAGTCTTCAGGCTTTTACAAAGCTGGGTGACGACATCGGCGGGGTGTCTGCCTTTAAGTCGCCAGATTTCAAAATCCTCATGAGTGACGACAGCTTGAATGAGAGCGTTGATTAAGGGAGTGTTTTTCTCTGCGGCCAGCATCCACAGGTATTGCCGGGTTGTGGGTGAAGCGACAAGGCGGCATTGAATTGTTTTTTGAGCCATGAGCTTTCGCTGCTACGGATAGTGCAAATGTATCATTTGCTGCCCGCTAGTTCAAGCCCTGCTTAGCCATTGAAGTAACCCGCTATGCTTACCTGATTGCCAGGGAGCAACGGAAGGAGAGCTAAGACTCATCTGGCTCGTAGATGATGAATTCTCCCGGTTGCCAGCCGTAGGCCCGGCAAATTTTTTCGATCACATCGCCAGTGGGGATGTAGCCAGGGTCATCGCACAGCCGATAGGCGGTTGCTCGACTGAGCCCGGTGTCTTGCCAAAAGCGATACCGGGTGATGCCTTGCTGGTCAATTAGGCCTTTGATGAGGTTCTTTGCTCCCATCTCATCATATTGCCAGCATTCCCATATTGCACCTATGTCTAAAAAATGAGAATAATAGAGTTGAAAGCCACCGCATCAGCTTGGTCGACAAGAGCGGTGGCTGACCCCTTACATGAAGCCAAAACCATGATGACAGACAATACCCGTTACCAAACGGCTTACCGGACGGCGAAAGCCTGTGCTGGCGAAGCTGTTGAGGCGCTGTACTCGGTTTACTGGGCAGACAGCTTTGATGCTGAACGGCTGGAGTCGAGGCTGGCTGAAATGATCGCCTTCTTTACCCGAAATGCTCGGAGTCTCTCAGAGCCACACCCGCATCCTAAAGAGTTGGAGCAGCAGGGCGACGAAATTGCTATTCCCTCAGCACTGCTGCTGGTCAGCACTGAAGTGGGGAGGAAGTAAGTATGTCTTCAGAATCCTCGAACCCGCCGCTAGCTGGGCTGCCCAATCGCACCCCGTCCGATCATCTCCGGTTGCTGGCCATTGGCAACCCTGATGTGGTGAACTCCTGTGTGATGTCGCTGTTCCGGCTGGGCTATGCTCGCCCGGAGGAGTGGTCAAGGCTGTTGCCGGGGGCTATGCCTGGTGAGGTGATGCGAATCTTGACTAAGCGAGTGACGCCCTCAGATCAGGTTGAGAGCGTTTTATAAAGACTGTTTAAACCCGGTAGAGCCTGCCGGGTTTTCTTTTCCCCCAGATCAGCAGGGCTACGTCTTTTTATTCTTAGCTTCGCAAGGAGGCTTAAGGCGATCTGAGCTAGATTCCTATTTTTGGGATGGCGCAGTTAGATTAGGGGAATATTTAAACTACCAGCAAGCTAAATCTGCCCTTATTGCCTCTGAGGAGAATAATATTGGGCATTCTAACCAATATGCTAAGTCCTAGCCTGTCATTTGCTGATGCGACCGTTGCAGTACTGACTGCAGAGGGCAAGCCGCTGCATTATAGGGAGATCACTCAGCGAGCCCTGACTCAGGGGCTAATTCGGACTGATGGCAAAACTCCTGAAGCGACGTTGAATGCCATTTTGGCAGTAGATATTAAGCAAAAGGGCCAGACCAGCCGATTTGCTCGGGTGAAGCCTGGCGTCTTTGGTCTTAGAGAATGGGGCCTGACGGGCATTAATGGGCAGATTGGCGATGTTTTAGCGTCTGAAGATGATCGACGGGTTAGGGTTCCTCACTTTCCACTCTATTCCGAAGTTAGGTTGGTGCTGCCGATCTGGCACGGGCGGTTGCGATCGCAAATCACCGGCCTCCGCTCCACCATTTCTTCCCTGTGGGGTAGTCCTCAATCCCCTGTAAACTGGACAAATCCTGATGTCTGGATTCCGGAGCGGTTGCAGGCGCAAGACCGTGAACTGGCTGAGGCAATTTGGCGGAAAACTAATAAGTGTGTGAATCCACGCCATGTATATGGACACTGGTTGTTGGCATGTACCTATAGCTTGCTGACTGAGGCTGATGATGGCCGGATGCTGTTAACTGATGTTGGCCAAGACTTTATTGACTGCCTACTAGGCGATACGGTTACGTCTATTGACGAACAGGAAGGAATTCTCAAGATTCTGACTATTGCAGCTGAGAAGGGCACAGGACGAAGGGGAGACTTTGTGCCAGAGTGGGCCGACTATCTCAATCGCTATTCTCGGTTTGGGACAGATAGCACCATTAGAGATACGCTGACCCGTCGCTTGCAGAATATTTTGGAGAGAGGGTTGCTGGACAAGGCTGGAACTACATACAGCATCACCGATGAAGGTTTGGGCTATTTGGGCAAAACCGGAGGGGCAGAAGACACAGGTATCGTTGGAGAAGTCCAAGAAATTTTGGAACTGGTGAAGCGGCAAAAGGCTGGAGTCCGAGCCAGTATGCAGGAGGTCTTAGAAATGATGGATCCCTATGCTTTTGAGCATCTAATCAAGCAGCTCTTAGAGGCAATGAACTATCAGAAGGTGATGGTCACCTCACCCTCAAATGATAAAGGGGTCGATGTGGTGGCTGATATTGAGTTGGGCATTACTTCTGTACGAGAGGTTGTGCAGGCGAAGCGCCAGAAAACCAATGTTCAGCGTCCAGTACTGGATGCTCTGCGAGGGTCGTTGTATCGGTTCCAAGCGGTACGAGGCACCATTATCACGACTGGAAATTTTTCGAAGGGTACAGTGCAGGTGGCGTTTGAGCCGGGTGCTCCTCCCATCACTTTGATTAATGGAGAAAAACTAATTGACTTGTTAATTGAATACGGTTTAGGAGTCCGAAACCGCACGATTGAACTGTTGGAGCTGGATGCGGATGCCTTTGTGCAAGTACTTAATGAAGATGCTACTTAATTTTCTACCCGCAGGTCATCTGACTGATTTCATAAGCAATCCTTAGAAGTAATGAGTAGGGTTTCACCCTAACCCCGCATCTCTAACTTAAACCTCTAATTTGTATAACGCCTAAAGAGAACGTTCTATGCTGTCATCCGTCTTCGATACCTGTGTCCCGAGAGACGAGATTCGTGCCGGTGACCTTTCTCTTGACCTGTTCGCAGCCAAGCTCCGACCCGTGGTGGAGGGGAAGGCTCCTCAGATTTACCAGCAGCCTGCGGTTTTTCTGGCCAATACCTTTCCAACCGATGGTCTGAAAACCCTGATTACCGAGGTCTTTGGGCGGCTGACCGGGAGGTTGATCGGCTCCCCAGTCATTCGGCTAGAGACTAGCTTTGGGGGCGGCAAAACCCACGACGAGATTGCTCTGTGGCACATGGCCAAGCAGGGGCGGCGGATCGATGGGCTCAACCGCTTTGTGGACGATATTTCGCTGATTCCAGATCGCCCGATCCAGGTAGCGGCGGTGGATGGACGGGATTTAGACCCAGAGGCGGGGGTATACCACCCTGAAACGGGCATCACCACTTATACCCTCTGGGGCGAAATTGCCTATCAGATCGGCGGCATTGACGGCTACCAACTGCTGCGGGGCGCGGACGAAAATCGCATCAGCCCTGGCACATCGGTGATTGATCGCCTAATTGGCCAAGAACCGACGCTAATTATCTTAGATGAGATTGCGCGCCACCTGCGGGCGGCCAAGGCCAAAACGGTGGGGCAGAGCACCCTGGCCGAGCAGGTGGTGGCCTTTTTGTTCTCGCTGATGGATCAGGCGGCCTCCTGCAACAACCTGGTCTTCGTCTATTCCCTGGCCTCGGAGTCCGACACCTTTGCTAAAGAAACGGCGGAGATTCAGCAGGAGCTGATTCGGGCTTCGGCCCGACAGGAGCGGGTGCTGAGCCCCAGTACTGACATCGAGGTTTACAACATTGTGCGGCAGCGGCTGTTTGCCAGCATCAGCGCTGAGGCGGCGGAGAAAGCCGCTGAGGAATATCTGCAAGCCTTTCGGGCTAGCCGGGTAAACCTGCCCGATGGCTGTAAAGATGCGACCTACGCTAGGGCGATCGCCAACAGCTACCCCTTTCACCCCGAGCTGTTTAACCTGCTGACCAAAAAGATTGCCTCCATCCCCGAGTTTCAGCGCACACGGGGAGCCCTGCGCCTGTTCGCCCGGCTGGTGCGTTACCTATGGCAGCACCAAGATAGTCGCATGCTGATGATTCACCCTCACCACCTGCCCGTGGGGCTAGAGGAAGAAATCACTAGCGACCTAACCTCACGCCTCCAGCGGCCCCTGATGCGCATGCCGATTGGAGCTGATATTTACAACCCCACGGGTCGCGAAGCCCATGCCCAACTGCAAGACCAGGAATGGATCAGTGCCGGCAAGCCGCCATTCTCCACCTGGGTAGGCCGCACAATTTTTCTCCACTCTCTCACCCAGGGAATCTCATCAGGCATTCGCCGCACTGAGCTGAACCTGTCGCTGCTGACTCCAGGAGTAGACATTAGCTTCGTAGACCGTGCCCTAGAACGGCTGAGCGGTGTGGCCTGGTATCTCGATGTAGACCCCATCACCTCCGTGGCCCGGTTCAAAGAAGAACCCTCGATTAACAAAATCATTGCTGAGGAGAAAGAGCAGGTTGGTGTCACCGAGGCTAAAGAAGAACTCCGCACCCGGCGCGATACCATCTTTGCCACCAAGTTCTTTCAGCTGGTGACTGGCCCTGAGGGTGCCCATGATGTGGACGATGACCCCAACACCATTGCCCTATGCATCATCGACTTTAACGAGGCGAAGATCGGCAGCTCCACCGACGGCCCGCCAGCGCTGATTGAGCAAATTTTTAACAACACAGGCGAGTCGGGTAAGTTTCGCACCTTTCGTAATCGGCTGCTGTTTTTGCTGGCTAACGACCAGGAACTAGACCGGGCGATCGACATCACGCGGGAGTTTAAGGCGGTGCGGGCGATCCTGCGCAGCCAAAACCGCATGGATGACCTCTCGGAAAACCAGCAACAGCAACTGAAAGGGAAAGAAGGGAGCATGGATTTGGATGTGCGTATTGCCTTGACTAACGCCTACCGCCACCTGTTTTACCCGGCTAATGACCCGGTGAAAGCACCCAAGGGGTTGATGCACTATCCTTTGCCCGCCCAAGATGCTAGCACCGTCAAGGGCAACCAGCAGGATGTGGTGCTGAAGGCGCTGAAGGACTGCGGCAAGGTGCGCGGCGAAGATGCGGCCCCCTACGCCCCTGCCTACCTGTTGCAAAAGGTGTGGCCCACGGGGCTCGACCACTGGACGACCAAAAGCCTGCGGGAGCAGTTTGCTAAGGATTTAGCTCTGAACATGTTGCTAGATGCGGAGGTGGCCAAGCTGCGGGATACCATCCGCAAGGGCTTAACCGAAGGCCAGTGGGATCTCAAGGTGGGCGAGCAGCTCTACATCAAAACTGATGGGGCGGCGGTGGGGACGCCCACCACCATCGAGTTTTCTGAGCGGGCGGAGCTTTACCGGCGGGGACTGCTGAAGCCCCCCGAGCCGAGGGTGGTGGAGCTGAGTGCCCAGCTGTTGGCCGGAGGTGACGACGAGCGGACGGTACAGGTGCGCTGGCGGGCCAAGGAGGCGTTGAAGGTCAGCCTGTACCAGGATGGTGAGATTCTCCAGCAAGAGTTCTTGCCGTCTGATTCTTACGAATGCCAGGTTGCCCGCACAACTCAGTACCGACTAGTGGCAGATTATGGCTCTGAAGAAACAGCAGAGGCAAGCTGTAGTGCGGTCATCTATCCCCGTGGCGGTGATCCAAAACCGGACAATGGTAACGATGGCAAAGGAATATATCCCCCGCTGCTGCTGAGGCCCACGGAGCATGAGCTCGATGGTAGTCTCAATAAGGTTTTCAACGACCTGAACGATTGGACAAGAGATAAGCAAGTCAGTGCCATCACAGATATGACGCTGACCGTGGCGGATATAGTGGACTACCGCAAATTTGGGACGACTCTGCCGCTGCTAGTACGTTACCAATTAGAGGTTGAGCAGTTCATCACTATCCAAACGGGGCAACAGTTCGTGCGGCTGGAGTATCAGGGAGATGTGAAAGGCTTTCAGAGTTTCTTCAGCACCATCAACGGTTTGCTGAACCAACAGAATGCTCAAGCAATGCTCAATCTCAAGATCAAGTTCAGGTTTGATCCAGCGATCGCGCCTAATAGCCCAGAACTCAAAGCTCTTCAGCAGGCGCTGTCCCGAAACCCGGTCGAACGTCTGAATCTCCATGTGCGAGTAGAATATTAGACCGGTGACGCTCTCTCGTTTTGGGATTAGCTAGGGCTATGCAAGAGTTTCAGCTTCGCGTTGTACCCCTGAGCAACAATGACTTTGCCCTGGAGCTGTACCAGTGTGCCTACAAAAAGGCAGGAGAAAAGAAGCGCCCAGCGGCTAAGCGAGTGGGACGGCTGAAGGGCAAGCCGCTGGTGCAGGCTCGGCAGGCGATTTACCAGGCGCTGAAGACGAATAACTATGACCCTAAGACGCTGGGCTATAAGCGGCAGACTCCCTATGTGCTCAGTGAGGCCTCGGGGGTGAATCTGGCGCTGCTGTTTCAGGCGTTGCAGCCGTTGTCGAAGCCAGAACGAATTGCCAATGTGACGGAGGGTATTGCAGCGATGAGCAATGAGGAGGCACATTACTGGTTTGGCAAGGTTAGCAATGGCAAGAAGCGACCAGCTCTAAAGGCCATGCGAGTCTTGTTAGGAGAATAAGTACGTATATTTTAAACAAGGTTAATAGAAGTGTTATGGGGTTTAATCCTGAGGGCAGAAAGATTAATAATCCTTGGCAGCAAGCAGAAGACTTTTTCGATCAAAGATTAAAACTTCTTGGGCTTTCTAAGGAGCAAATTGAAGCTTATGTATCTGTTGAAGAATTGCGCGATGCACTTCAAAGAGTAGATGATTGCATTAAAAATATAGATCAATTTGCCAAGTTCAGTATTAGTGCTGAGATGGGTCTGATAGCATCTTCAGCAAAATCCACTGCTGAATTTGGAGCCTTGCCGATACTCTTAGAAAGAAAAAAACTCATTACTGATCGTATTAGAATTCTGACTCAAGGCAAACAGATTGATAATCTAAAAGATCTGATTTCTGAGATACCTAAGGAGTTTCAGCCAAAAGTCTCCTCATCTCTTGAACAAATAATATCTGAATTCCAGAAGCAAAATAAGGAGAAAGATGAAATTGATAAGCAAGTTAGAGAAGCTGAAATAGAGGCGATACGAAAAAGAGAAGAATTTGAGCGTGAAATCACAAGACTTAAAGAACGCTCAAAAGTATGGCTTTCTTTTTTGGCTAGAGAGTCAGTCGCATCAATAGTCGGAGCAATCTTATTGATTGTAATAACAATCGCTCAACTGATTGCAATGCATCCTAATGTAGAAACGACGGAAATCTTAAATAACAGCTTCCTCGTAATTTTAGGATATTTTTTTGGCCAAGCTGTCAATAAAAGCACTGCAAAGCAAGATACGGAGGAATAGCTACGCAGTCATCATCACAGGATGAGTGTTTCTGGCACTGGTCTCTTAACAGGTGATGAATCTCTATAATCAGTGCTGCACAATAGTTATAGTCAATTAATCCTGCAATCTCAAAAGTGCTTACTAGGCAAGGCTGTAGCTGACTATCATCTGCTAGCAGACCAGTTCCCAGGATGAGAGAGCCTGTCATGGCTATGAAGTTAATTGTGAAGTCATACAGGAGAATCGTTTCATGTGGGTGCTGAGATTTTTAGCCCCCACTACCTTGCCACAAGAGGGGCAAACACGCTTTCCCCCTGACTTACTAGACTTCTGTGAAACACCCGAATCCCGCGCAAACTGCTTTGCGAGGCGAGTCACTTCCTGATGATGATAACGTTCGAGGTGAGAAACGAAACTGCAACTTAAGACATGTTTTTCGCAAAATTGACAGGCTACAGTTCGAGAGCCTGCTTTGTCGGCGTCACCTCCAAGCCTGTTAGGCTGAGGCAGATTGGCTGTGATGTTGATGCAGCCATAGATTGTCAGTGAGTAAAGGTGCCCGTAATCGCGCTTCAGGATTGCCTTAGTAATTCCCATGGCTCTTGCAACACGTGCTTCTGATATATCGAATAGTAGGCCCTCACTCTCAGTTTTACTGAGACTACGCAAGATACCCAATAGAACCACTAGCTTTTGCTGATCTTGCTTACTACGGCTGCGGAACAGTGCCAATGCTTGGCGGCGTTGCTTGGCGTCTTGCCAGTAGCGCTGCCAGCATCCGTGTACCTGCCAGGGGTAGCCTAGGCTATCGAAGTACACGCAGTCTCCGTTACCGTTTGTGTGATAGTAAACGTGATCGCGGCACCACTGGCAGCGCGTTAGGTAGGTCTCAGCTTTGGATAAATCGATCTGGACATTGGCATTGCTACTAGTTTGGCGACTACCGCAATGATGCCTGCCTCCTTCAAAATCCCATGGCTGCCAATTGCCGGGCGACATTTCAGATATCAGAATTGGCTGGCTACAGCTACGGCAGAGGCGAGGGTAGGCAACCATAAATCAAGACATCTCTGAGCGATGAGGATTACTGCTGGATCGGCCTTACTTCTTAAAGCACATAGGCAATGAATTTTGCATAAGCGCCTATCGAGTTAATGTGAAATTTCTGAACAAATCATTTCCAAGCTTGAGAGTGAAGATCTGTGACAGACAAGGCCCACTTATGAAGGGTAGACCGTTGCTTCCCGGTTTAAGGGATCACCACACTTCTCGGAAGAGGACGCTTAGCAATCATACGGATTAAGTCATGACCGGTCTGAAAGGTGGAGCAGAGACGATATCCACCCTATAGGCCTACAAGCTTGTGGCATTAACGCACTTCCTGTTTGACAGTAAGGCTCAGGGTTAACCGGCTTTACTCCATGGAACTGAGCCGTCGGGAGTGCATCGAGTTGCTAGAGCAAATCAGATGGGGAGGAGAGCCACAGTGCCCGTACTGCGGCTCTAGGCGGGCTTCGCCTATAGAAAAAGGGCTGCGACACCACTGTAACGCCTGTTTTACGTCATATAGCGTTACAGTTGGGACGCTGTTCCATCAAACTCATGTAGATTTACAGAAATGGTTTAGAACGATTTTGCTTGTTCAGGCGTCTTCAGGTAGCATTAGTTCGAGAAAATTGGCGTGTGAGATAGGGGTAAGCAAGAATACTGCGGCCCAGATGCTCAAGCGCCTACGAGAGGTTGAACTTCAAGAACGCAGGTTGTTGAGGGTCATTGCTAAGGCAGTAGATAAATTATAGTAATTCCATAACGGCATATGGACAGAATCAGGGTGCTCTCCAAGCCTTCGGTCAATATTACTCTGCTATTGATCGTCGTCGGTACTGTGGGCTTTGTTGGTTTTTCGCTTCCATATTTAAACTTCTTAAGTACGCAAGGGCAACTCTTAGAAGGGATTAGCCTTTTTATAAGTGGCTTAAGTCTATTAGTGCCATTAGGCTTTAGTGCTTATGAAATAAAACAATCGGCTCTAGAGCAGAGTGAAAAAAAGCAAAATGAGCTTGGCATACAAATCATTCAAAATAATCTTATTCAAACCCTCAACAGCCAAGAATTTATTTTAAGAGAACAAAACCAACTGGGGCCTCGTGATCATTTACTTGCCTCTAACTTTGGGAGTGAGGAAATTAGGAATATGATTCCGCCTATTCTGGCGGATAAAGCTGATGTATTGCTTAGCGAAGCCTATCGAATTACTACCCAAGTAGATTTCCTCAGAAGCATTGTTGCTCATCTTGAAGGGAACAAAGAAACACTTAAATCTATTGCTGTAGAATCTTCCAATGAAGTCCTGAGTCGATTAACTGAAGACAGGCTGAAAAGTTTAAGCCTTAATGAACTAAAAGATCGCAGTTCATTTTATGGCGACATTTACAAGTACTTAATGGGCTGGCTAAAGAAAAGTATAGAGTGCGATTTTCCAATGCCGGAGAATCGTATTGTCCAGGCAAGCCTAGATCGGAAATTGTACTTGGATACTTTAAGCAATATCCGGGACACAAAAATCGGTAAATTTGGTTTCTCTGATGAGCGCCAAGAAAATGTTGTAAGACGATATCTCAACATTCTTATCGATCATTTAGGAGCGTCATAGCCCTACCTAACTAGAGCCTCAGTAGGAAGGATTTTGATACTTGCTCCAATCTGTATTTTGAACGTCTTCCTCAAGTTTGATGAGTTCTTCCTCATAGTTGGTTATGGCAAGCTTTTGAATATCTTCAAGAGATGAAACTAATTCCTCAACAGTTTCTGTCGCTTGCGCTGCTTGAGGGGTAAGGTTGGGATCTTGCATAGTTAACTGTTGTTCCACTAACTTCAAGAGAGCTAAAGCCTTGCGAGCAAGACTTTGAACTGTTCCCTCCTGACCTAGAACCGGCTTCCAATTGTCAACCATGGTTAACCCCAGTTTTGAGTTGTTTAACTCAAAGCGCTAAGAATTACTTCAAAAAAAAACTGAAGCAAAAACGCCTTGAGCTATGCGCATGGTAACTATTCCAGCTTTTGAGGGTCTACACCACAAACTGGGACACTTTGACAACTTCTGCCGAGAGATCGTAAGGGGGTTTTTCAAGGACGCCTCTCAATATAGTACAGACGAACTATCATGGCAAGCAAGCGTTGAGTTTCATTGACTTGCTTTGTGAAGGGTCTGTAGTCCTTGCTAAATGGGCATCTTGCGGATGAAGGTGTAACTATACTGAAAAGCTATTACCACTCACCTGCCAGTACTCCCGCACCTAGATTCGTCAGTATGACTACCCCCACCCGCCCTGCTGTCTTTATTGAGAAGATTTTTCCGGTGACGCTGCTGAATAAGCAGGTGTATTACGAGCATGGGGGCAACCCATTTAAGGGGCTGCATCGGTGGTATTCGCGTAAGCCGCTGTCGTTTAGCCGGGCGAGTGTGTTGGGCTCGCTGCTGCCGGATACGGTGACGATGGAGGAGTTTGAGTATCTGCTGGGGCTAAACCGGCGGGTGGCGGGGCACTCGGATAGCACGACGAAGCTATATAAGACGCCGCCGAGCCCGGAGCGGATTAAGCAGGTGCATGACCTGTGTGAGCAGACTTGGGGCACGCGCATGCCGACGGTGCTGGATGCGTTTGCGGGGGGTGGCAGCATTCCGTTTGAGGCGGTGCGGTATGGGTTGAATGTGCTGGCCAGCGACCTGAACCCGGTGGCGGTGGTGACGATGAAGGCGGCGATGGAATACCCGCTAAAGTTTGGGCCAGATTTGCAGCATGAGATTGACAAGTGGGTGAAGTGGGTTGGCGATGAGGCGGAAAAGCGGTTAGCGGAGTTTTTTCCGTCGCAGGAAGGGGAGACAACAATTAATTATTTATGGGCACACACTGTCAAATGTCCCAATTGCGAATCAGTTATGCCTTTGAGTCCAAATTGGTGGCTTTATAGGCGTTTAGGTGAATCTAATTATCGATACTGGTGTGCTGTTAAGCCTATCAAAAATGTCTTGAACAAGAAAATTGATTTTCAGCTAGTTGCAGGGGGGAAGGGACATGGAAAAACCGTTAAATCTGGCGAAGGAGATTATGATCCTGATATTTTGTCGACTATAAGCAGGGGAGTGGCAAAGTGCCTCAATTGTGGAGAGGTTGTTGAAGAAGAACTCATTAAATCATTTGCCCAGTCTTATGGCCTAGGAAGTCAGTTATACGCAGTTGTCTTCAGAAGGCATGATAAATCGCTGGGTTTTAGAATACCTGACGAATCTGACCTTAAAGCCTACAAATGCTCTATAGAGCACTATTTGGAAAGACAGTCTTTTTTGGAAATAGAGAATTATATTCCCAATCAATCAATACCTTCTAATACTCAACGTGGCCCTGACCTATTTCTTTATGGAATTAATCGATGGGTAGAAACCTTCAATCAAAGACAGCTTTTAACTCTTGCTACGTTCTCTGAAGTGATTGATGATGCTAGGAAAAAGATAGAAGAAGAGTTGCCTAATGAACTAGAAGCAATAATCACTTACTTGTCGCTGATTATTGATAGATGCGCTGACATGAACTCTAGGCTATCTAGGTGGAGAGGTAATCCACCTGTTCCCGCTGGCGTTTCATCTTCGCATTCACTTAATTTGATGTGGAATTATCCAGAAACGACTCCACGCAAATTATGGGAGTGGTGCTCAAAAACGGTCTCCTCAGAGTATATGGAACTGACGAAAGACTATTTGGGCAAAAACTCTCAAGGATTAGTTTTTGATGAGACCAAAGAAGATAATTTAGGGATCATTAGTATCAATGTGGCATCGGCTGACAATCTAACGCATTTGTCCAAAGGATCTGTTGATGTAATCGTGACAGATCCTCCGTACTATGATTCAGTTCGTTATGGAGAAATATCGGATTTCTTTTATGTCTGGCTGCGCGTAAATTTACTAAAGATTTTACCTAATTTATTTTTAAATGATTTAACGGATAAAGATAATGAGGCGATAGCTAATCCAGGGCGCTTCCGGAACATGGGCGAAAGCCCTGAAGAACTTGCCAACCGCGACTATGAAGCCAAAATGGCCCTCGCCTTTGCCGAATACTTCCGCGTCCTTCGCGACGACGGCGTCATGACCGTCCAGTTCAACCACAAAGACTCCGGTGCCTGGGACGTGCTTGCCAAATCCCTCATCGATGCGGGCTTTGAAATCACCGCCAGTTGGGCCGTCAGCACCGAGAATCCGCAAAACCTGCACCAGGCCCAGAAAAACTCCGTCTCCAGCACCGTCCTCCTCGTCTGCCGCAAGCGCGACCCCAACGCCGGTTCCGCCTGGTGGGATGACCTGCGCCCCGAACTCGCCAACCTCGTCGAGCAACGCGCCCCCGAATTTGAAGCTAACGACATCGGCGGCATTGACCTCTACCTCAGCGCCTTTGGCCCTGCCCTCAACGTCTTTAGCCGCGCCTGGCCCGTGCTCGACAGCTCCGGCGTCGAAATGCGCCCCGAAGTCGCCTTTGGGGAAGCTCGTAAGGCGATCGCCAACTACCGCTTCCGCAAACTACTCGAAGCCGACACCGCTGGGTTCGACCCCCTCACCCAGTGGTACATCCTCGCCTGGGATGCCTTCCGCGCCCGCGAGTTCCCCTTTGATGAAGCGCGGCAGCTCGCCCTCGCCGTCGGCGGCTTCAACGTCCGAGACTTAGATAAAACCCACAAGCTGCTCGACTCCGCCAGCGGCACCTGTAAACTGCTCACCCCACAGCAGCGCCTCAAAAAACGAGCCTTCTCCACTAATCCCGACGAGTTTACCGCCGCCGCCCTGGTCGATGGCCTCCACGCCATCATTGCCCTCTACCTCGAAGAACAAAGCATCGACCCCGTCCGCCGCTTCCTCAAAACCACGGGGCTGCTCAGCAACGACCTCTTCATGCGCGCCTGGGAAGTGGCTCTCAAGGCGATCCCCCACATCGGCGACGAGCGCAAGCGCATGGTGGAAGAGAAGGCTCTGGCCGACCTATGGCTAGCAATGGATGAAATTCAGGCCAAGGTGCTCTACGTGCAGCCAGAGCTGGAGCTTGAAGGGGGGCAACAATCGCTAAATCTAGATTTTTAAGTTCTCAAGAAATATGATTGCTGTCCCATAACGAGAAAA
Source organism: Leptolyngbya sp. FACHB-60 (assembly GCF_014695775.1). Lineage (GTDB taxonomy): Bacteria > Cyanobacteriota > Cyanobacteriia > Phormidesmidales > Phormidesmidaceae > Nodosilinea. The sequence continues at coordinate 267,534 of NZ_JACJOX010000049.1, forward strand.
TGTTGGTATATCAATGGTTTGGGGCATTTATAAGGTGATACAGGGTATGCGAGCATATTTCCTATGGCTGTAATGGTTCCAGAAGCCCCTGCTGATTTCAACAACAGCCAGGGTGAGCTAGACGTTTTTAATGCCCTCAGGGGGCTAGATGACAGATGCTACGTCTTCCATTCCCTAAGGTGGCTCGGTAATCCCAAGTATGGTCGCAAGAAGCCCCAAGGAGAAGCCGATTTTGCGATCTTTGACCCCCAGCGTGGGCTGCTCATTATTGAGGTCAAGTCTGGACTAATCCGCTTTGAGGCTGGTAGCTGGTATCAGACTAATCGGGCAACAGGGGTCGAAAAGCTCATGAAAGACCCAGAGCAACAGGCCTCTAGTACGAAATTTGAGTTCCTGCCGCTCTTCAAAAACTCACTTCCACCTGCTGAAAATTGCCTAATTGGTACTGCGGTGTGGTTTCCGTCAGGAACCTTTCCCAAACAGCCCCTACCGCTCAACCTACATTCAGATATTGTTCTAGATGAGGAGTCGCTCAACTCCCCGAAGGCGGCTATCTCAGCAGCCTTTGATTACTGGGGACAAAAATTTGGCCATCATCTGTCTCAGAGAGGGCAGGAGAGGGTTATCAGCATTTTGGCTCCTACCTTCAAGGTCATTCCCTCTCTAAAAGCCGGTTTTGCCAAACGTGCTCAGCAGTTTATTCAAATGACTCGCCAGCAGGCCAGCATCATTGATTTCTTGGACGAGCAAGAAGTTGCCGTCATTAGCGGTACTGCTGGCACTGGTAAAACCGTTGTGGCGCTAGAAAAAGCTCGCAGACTTTCAGAGTTTGGTGAAAGCATTCTATTCCTCTGCTATAACAGCGCCCTCCGCAATTTTCTCAAGCAGGAGCACCACCTACCTGGTGTAGACTTCCACACCTTCCATAGTGTCGCCAGGAAGTTGGTCGGAGATGCCCCAACTTTCGACCTGATGGCAGAAAAGTTTCTAGAGCATCTTTCTAACCCCACAGAATTTTGGCCATACCAGCATGTCATCATCGATGAAGGGCAAGACTTTTCAGATGAGTGGCTAGAATGGCTGACGGAGCGCACGGACGGCTGTAAATACATCTTTTATGACAAGAAGCAGCTCATCTTTAGGGATACATTGCCTAACTGGGTTGTGAATGCCGATTGTCGCCTAGTACTGACTAAAAACTGTCGGAATACCCTTCAAATTTCAAGAACGGCCTATCGCTTTGCCAACCTTTTTCCTGGTAAACCTGGCGAACTAGTTGCCGGCTTCCCTACTAAGCTTCATGACTGTGGCAGTTCAGCAGGCATTGGTAAGCGCATCAAGCGCATCGTCGGGGAATTATTGAACCAAGATGCGGTACAGCCAGAGGATATTGCCATTCTTACAATGAGCACCGTAGAAAACTCCCTGCTCGCGAATCTGCACTTCATCCACTCCATTCCCCTAGTTGAATCCTTTGAAAAAGGCAAAATCTGCTTTACAACTGTCCGCAAATTCAAGGGCTTGGAAGCGCGAGTCATCTTTATTGTTGATTTCGCCTTGGCAGAGTTCGCTGAACCAAACTTTTCACAAAGGCTGTATGTGGGTTGCTCAAGGGCTAGAGATGAACTCCACCTTTTTGTAGAGGGATGCGATGATGTAAGCATAAAGTTAGCGCTAGAAGCAATTCAGCCTGGTACAAAGCTCATCTCTAACCGGAAAAATCTTTCAAAACTACTCGATGCCGAATGGCATAAGGAACATTAGAATGTTGCGATCTGAAGCAATTGACAGAGCTCGTGAATTTGACCTGATCCAAAAACATAACCACGTCACCAAAGTCGAAGAACTAATTGACAAGAACTTTGTTAATTGCTTTGAAAAAATTCTAGAGATGGCAAAAGATTCGAAAAGTGCTCAAGATTTGGCTGCTGCATGGAACTCCAAGCCCACTAGCATAGATAAAAGTAAGTGCATTAGACTTCTATTTGCCCAGAAAATTGAAGACTATGAGAAAGAGGCGGAGAAGTATCGCTCAACTTTTGACGAGGAAGCGCTTGACGAATTCATGTTTGATGAGAATGCATTCAAGGGCTTCTTGACAAAAGAATGTCCCGTTATTATGCATTCTTTTCATGCTAGGTCGGAGGAACTGAGAGAATGGCAAATTTCATATGCTAAAACGGCTTCCAGTGATCTTCTAGGAATTTTTAGTAATCTTGTCCAATTCGCAAATGAGTATGCCAATTCTTATGTGGAGGCAGATTATTTACAATATTCTGAATCAGAGGAATTCAATTTTGATCAGATAGAAGATGAAAATTTTGGAATCGTAGGAGTCATTGGAATGGGTATCAAGTCCTTTGTGACTTATTACCTGCATCCCAATATTTTTCCGAAGAGAGGAAAGATGGATCTATTTGGACTTTATTTCTTGACTGATAGATCATTCCTTAATCTGCCAACTAAGACATCGGAATTTATTATGGTTAATGATAAGACTCATAGTAATGAAGGGGTTTATAAGATTGACCAGAACTATTGGTATCCCTATGGCTTATTCTCGGCATACGCCATGAAGCTATACAGGAAAATTTCCGAATACTGTGAAAAGCACGGTGTCCCTCTTGACCCTCATTACCGATACGTGTACGTCAACACATTTCTCGAAGGAATTGCTCATTGTCGCAAAGAAGATATACAAACCCTGACGAAAAGTAGTAATCCGAAGTACGCTACGAGTCACATCTAATGCGTAATAAACAAACAGTCCTTGAACAATACTTCCCTGGTTACGAATTTAGAGATGTTCAGGCCTCGGCGATCGACAAAGTAATCTCTAGTCAGAGTACTCTATGCCTTATGCCAACAGGAGGCGGTAAGTCGCTTATTTTTCAGGTGGCTGGGCTAGTGCTAGATAAAGTCACCATTGTCGTGTCTCCACTGATTGCATTAATGGAACAGCAGACAATGAGGCTCAAGGAGCAGGGAATTGGAGCAATATGTCTGAGTGGTCTTGGTAGTCAAGATTTTTATAATCTCTTGCGAGACTTTTCATTTATAGAAGGCGGTAAATTTATTTTTATGTCGCCAGAGAAGGCTGCATTTGATGGATATATCGAATATTTGCTGAAGCAAAATCGCGATCATATTGGCCTAATAGTTTTAGACGAAGCTCATTGTGTTTCTCAGTGGGGACATAGCTTCCGTCCTGCGTATAAGGTAGTGCCTCACTTCTTAGATCGTACCTTTGGGTCATTTAACTGGCCCAAAGTTCTGGCTTTGACTGCGACTCTCAACCCTCAAGACCGAGAGGAAGTTTGTAGAGACTTCCGTATTGCTCCTGAGGATATTGTTGAAAGTTCATCCTTGCTTCGCGATAACCTAAAACTCACTGTTGAAACGCTTGCAGATGAAGCTGCCAAGAAAATCCGACTAAAGGAACTTCTACACGAGTTCAGGATAAATCAGGAGGGAAAGCCTAATAAAATTATCGTTTATACTCACCGCAAATCAGGTAAATATGGCACGAGAGCCTTCTCTAAGGAATATCAGGATGAGGGGTGGAGCTGTGATCACTTCGATTCTGATTTGCCTGACAACCGAAAAGATGAAGTTTTAAGAGGTTTCGAGACAGGGAAAATCGACATCATCTTTGCGACTAATGCCTTCGGCATGGGTATAGATATTCCCGATATTCGAGGTGTCATCCACTATCTAATTCCTGAGTCTATCGAGCAATACTACCAAGAGGTAGGTCGCGCGGGGCGAGACGGAGATGCCTCTTTTGGGCACCTATTGTACTCAGAAAGAAATATCAGTGTCCGCCAAGATATGCTCAAATCTAGCTTCCCAAACTTCGAAGAGGTTCAGAATGCTTGCCTCTCATCGCCACTAGCAATTCAGGGTGAAAAACCCATCAGTTCACTTTCTCCATTGCTGGATTTTCCTGAAAAATCATCTCTCCCGATGATTTTCTACGAGCTAGTTGAACGAGGATTCCTCAAGGTATTAGTTAAAGGGATGCGTAGAATTGCCTGCTTTACGCCCTATCAAGATGCTGATCTTCCTGAATTCAATAAATTCAAGCAAGCATCCAGGACAGAGCAGGTGCTTCTCATCACTCACAAATTAGGACAGTCACTACCTTCGGTTATAGACAAACTCTATGAAGCTTTCACTCAACGTCAGCTTAGATTAACCAGTGCTCCTGAAAAGGTGATTTTCTACGAGTATCCCAAGCAACCAAGTGAGGATGAAATTAGGGAGATCACTCAGGGCTTTGAAGAAAAGAAACAATCAAAGCTGGAAGCTTTTCAACAGTTAGTGGATTTGGTAGAGACGAATTCAGATCCGACAGCGGCGATTTGTAAACACCTGGGCATTCAGATGGAGTCCCAAAGTTCTTGAAGTCTTGAGTATTCCAACTTCAGTTAAACCATGCCGCAGCCCCTGAAGACCTACAACTGGAAAATCAGCTATGCCAGCGACACCAGCAACCCCGTCGCCGACTTCTACATCCCCGCCCTCGAACGCTCCACCCAGTACGATCGCAAATCCGGCTTTTTCAACAGCGCCATCCTCAGCCAGGTCGCCGGGGGGCTGGGGGCCTTCCTCCAAAACGAGGGCCGCATCCGGCTAATCATGAGCTGCCACCTCAGCAAAACCGACCTCCAGGCCATCCAGCAGGGCTACACTCTCCGCGATGCCGTCGCTGCCCGCCTTGATGCCAACCTCACCCCACCCACCAACTTCGCCCAGCTCAAACGCCTCGAAATCCTCAGCTGGCTGATTCAGAGCGATCGCCTCGACATCCGCATCGCCATTCCCCTTCGCCACGACGGGCAACCCCTCGACCCCGACGAGGCCATCAACACCCACTACATCTATCACGAGAAAGTCTGCCTCTTCACCGACGCTGACGGCAACCAGATCGCGACCACCGGCTCCAACAACGAGTCCAGCGGCGGCTGGAACTTCAATGTCGAATCCTTCCACGTCTTCTGCTCCTGGGAGGGCGATCGCGACCTGGCCCGCGTACAAGAAGAAACACTGCGGTTCGAGCAGCACTGGCATAACCAAATCTCCAGCGTGCGGGTGTTTGAGGTGCCCGAAGCCGTCAAGCGCAAGCTGATCCGCTATGCCCCACCCCAAAAGCCGGCCTGGAACACCGATGACGAATTTAACCATCGCCCCCTCACCCACCAGGAGCGAGAACAGCTAGCCATTCCTGACCCGGAGCCCGTTCAGGAGGAGAAGCCAGAGGTTCAAATTGATGAAGCCAACCTGGCGAGGGAACAGGAGATGTTTCGGGCGATCGCCAACATCCACCAAGACCCCGGCTGCCTCAGCGCCTGCCTCAGCTCCATCCCCATCCAGCCCTGGCCTCACCAGATCAAAATTCTCAAACGCGCCGCCGCCGAGTTCCCCCGCAGCTTCTTAATCGCCGATGAAGTGGGCCTGGGCAAAACCATCGAGACCGGGCTGATTCTCCGCTATCTGCTGGTGTCCCAGAAGGTCAAGCGCGTCCTGGTGCTGGCCCCCGCCAGCGTGCAGCCCCAGTGGCACGAAGAACTGCGCGAAAAGTTCAACCTCCACTTCTGGAGCTACACCCAAGGCGAGTTCAAAGATCCCTACGGTCAAACCACCCAGCCCACCGGCAACCCCTGGAATACTCAAAACCTGATCCTCGCTTCCAGCCACCTGGTGCGCCGAAAAGAGCGGATGCAAGAACTGCTCGACGCCGAACCCTGGGATCTAGTCATTCTCGACGAGGCCCACCACGCCCGCCGCAAATCGCCCCAGGCCCGCAAAGATACCCCCAACCGCCTGCTGCAACTGCTAGAGCAACTGCGTGAGAGAACCAAAGCGCTGATTTTGCTCTCGGCCACGCCAATGCAGATCGACCCCATCGAGGTCTTCGATTTACTGCATGTGCTGGGGCTAGAGGGCCACTGGGCCTACGGCGATACCTTCTGCGACTACTTCTCGTCGCTGGATAGCAAGCCCGATCGCCACCTGCTGAACTTCTGGCAAACGATGTCTGCGGACTACTTTGCCCGTGGCGGCCAGCCCTGCCCCCGGCTCCAGCAGCATCTCCACCAGCAAGACCGGATGCTGGCCAGCACCGTCGAAGATCTGTGGCGAGGCCGCATCAAAATCATCCACGAGCGCACCTACCTGCAAGACGAAGCTTTTATCGCCGCCTCCCTGCAATTTCTCTCCACAAACACTCCGCTCAAAGACATGATGTTCCGCCACACGCGGGATACCTTGCGGGAGTACTACCGCCTCGGCCTGTTAGAAAAAGACGTCCCCCGCCGCGAAGTGTGCGACAACGCCATCACCCTAGAGCCGACCCGCGAAGCCGACCTCTACCGCCAGGTGAGCGACTACGTGCGCCACTTCTACCGCCTGGCCCAAAAGGAACAGCGCAAAGCCCTGGGCTTTTTGATGACCCTGTATCGCAAGCGGTTGACCAGCTCCTTCTATGCCATCCAGCAATCGCTCCAGCGACGGCTCGATTCCCTGCTCACCCAGCAGGGCAGCGGCCTCACCGCCGATGACCTGGCCGACCTCGACGATGCCGACGATGCGGTAATCGAAGGGCTAGAGGGCTACATGGAGCCCGTAGACCCCCGAGAGATCGAGCACCTAGAAGCCCTGCTGCGGCAGTTTGAGAACACCGGAGAAGACACCAAGCTGGCCCACTTCATCGCCACCCTACGGCAGGAGCTGGTGAACCGGGAAAGTGCGATCGCCTTTACCCAGTACACCGACACCATGGACTTTCTGCGCGAGCAATTGCGGGAACTCTACGGCAACCAGGTGGCCTGCTACTCGGGACGCGGCGGCGAACTGTGGCGCGAGGGCCAGTGGGCGGTGGTGCCCAAGGAGCTGATCAAAACCCGGTTCCGCGATGGCGAAATCAAAATCCTGCTCTGTACCGAATCCGCAAGTGAGGGTCTCAACCTGCAAACCTGCGGCGTGCTGTTTAACTACGACCTGCCCTGGAATCCCATGCGAGTGGAGCAGCGCATTGGCCGCATTGACCGGATTGGCCAGCGCTATCCGACTGTCACCATCCACAACTTCTACTACGACGGTACGGTGGAAGCGAAGGTGTATAAGAAATTGCGCGATCGCATTGGGGCTTTTGAATCTGTAGTCGGTAACCTTCAACCCATCCTGGCCCAGGTACCCACTTTCATTGAGCGAGCCACCATGAGCGTCGATGCCGAAGAAGAAGACGTGCTGCTCTCTGAGTTTGACACCGTTCTATCGGCTCCGCCCCAGCGGCCAGCCCTCGATGACATGGTGAAGCGCGATGTGGAAGCCGACCTGCAAGAAATTCAGCGACCGCTGCCTCCTACCGCCATTACTCCGGAGGTTGTAGAGGCAACGTTCACCCAGTCAACCCTCCTTAATGCAGAAGGAATTCACTTTACCCAGGCCGATCAAGGCGTGTGGCAACTGGGCTGTGGGGGGCAAACCTACCGGGTAACTTTCCAGCCAAAGGTCTTTGAAGAAACACCATCTCTACGACTACTGCTTTGGGGAGACCCCCTGTTTGAGGAACTTTTGGTTGATATGGGGTTTCTTTGAGCAAGAGGTTTGCCCTCAATACCCTCTTATTGGCAATGTTGAAAACTGTTGCTGGCATTGTAGATATGTCCCCTTCGCGCACCCATAAATCTTAACCTGTAGCTGTTTCAGAGACTGCTCACGTTAAAGTTCAAATACTGGCTTTAGAGCAACCGCCAACAGAATGCCCACAAAACAGTCGCAGTCGCCGCAGTCTAAGTATTTCAATGACGGTGCCTTTACGCGGTTATTACTCTTGATCGCTACGCTGCTGCGACATCCCGGTGTAGGGCACCTAGAGAAGCCTGAACACCCAGAGAAGCATCACAACGCCCTTGAAGAGGTACAAGCCTATCTGCTAGCGGTTGCCCAGGAAGAGGGCGTCACGATTAAATGTTCCACCCACAGCATTCACAAAGACCTGGCATTTCTGCGTTCCATAGGCATTTTGGGAAAACAGATGTACCGCTGGGGCTATTTCCTGGGCACTGGGGTTATGGGAGAACAAGAGCTAACAGCGGCCCTCAACGCCATCCACTCTCAGGCCGAGTACCAGCGAGACGTGCAAACCCAGGAACTCTATAACCGCCTCATCCGCCGCCTGAAAGGAATTGAGTCCAAAGAACAGTTGTTTTACCCGGTGCGAGCACAGCTCAACCGCTCCATTGTAGAAACTGACCCAGTTAAGATTGCCGAGGCCTTTGGCGATCGCAACCTCTTCGATTGTTTGGATACCGTTGAATCTGCCATCACCGAAGGACAGAAGATCCGGCTACACCGTAAGCCTAGCCCCTGGTTCGAGAACAGGGCTGAGTCCTTTGATGTCTGGCCCCTACAGTTGCTCTACTATGACATCGCTTGGTACCTCATTCATCAGACCTGTGACAATGGCCACCTGGCAATTTCGCGTATCGACCGGTTAGAAGACCGCTGCACCATCCTTGACCCCCGAGGCCGTAGTCTGACCACCCAGCGTCGGAACCTAAAGCTAGCCCACGAGCTGCTAGAAAGCGGGTGGGGGCTATTTCTCGGCGATCCTGAGGCGCAACAGCAAGAAATCTTAGGTCAACTGGAACTGGTTGAAGTCAGGGTGCGATTTTTCCCAAAGGTGATGGGGTTTATCGCTGAAGGCCCCCTACGGCACCCCAGCCAGCAAATTGAGCCCCATCCCCCCGGCCACCTCAATCGCAAAACTGAGTATGTGGACTACGTAGTGAAGCTGCCGCCCCGGTCATTGAGAGAATTTAGCTTTTGGGTCTATCGATTTATGGGGCAGGCCCAGGTGCGATCGCCAGACACCCTGGTTGAGCAACACCGGCAGGCCGTTCAACAGCAAGTAGATTTGTACGCTCACTCTAGCCAGCCAAAAGAAAGTATTGACCGGAAAGTTGACTAAAGCTTCAGAAAGCCTTGATTAATAAGACCTTGGGATATTTTCAACATGAAGATCTCAATCTTGTGATTTCTTTGGAGCTACCGGGCACTCTTCAATAAGATGAAGCAACCGATGGAACCCTGATTTTTGCTACAGAGTCGTCGGCCAGCATTTTTTGAGTGCCACCATGACTCTTTCTACGTCTGTCGCAGCAAGACCTTTCATCAATCTCTCGAATAGGGCCAATGCTAAGCGCTTTTGGGAGAGAATTCAAAACCACTGGGGTCACCAACATTTGCCGTCAGGGCAACGTTTTCTTGGCAGTGTTGGAATTGAAAGAGAATCTACAGAAGAGATCTTAGACATCGTTGGAGAAAATCTCGGCAGATTAGAGTCTGTAACATCAACTCAACTCCGCCGCTATTTCGGTGAGCATGAGACCAACTGGATAAAATTTTTGACCTTTGCTCTCTCAGAGTATGCTTACTACGATGACGGGAATCATGGTTATTGGCAGGGACTTTGCGATCGGCTAGATATTTATTATAGCCAAGGCACTACTCAAGCTTTGCAACAAGTTGTCTGGCAAGGCATTAAAGAGCTGGGTTTAGTTAAATCTAGTAAAGCTAATCGTTATGTATCTAGCCTCTGGCTACAAAGTGGTATTCCCTGCCAGAACTTAGGACACTTCGCAGACTTACTTCAAGTCTTGGATTATGACTGGTGGGATATAGCCCACGCAGACCCGGTTGACTTAGCTCAACTGCTTTGTGATGTATGTCAGCATAAGTTTCCTTACAGGGGTCGTTTGCTAACTTTTCTAAGAAGCAGCTGTCCTGAAGACCATGAGGAAGAAACTGACCCAATTTCTGGCACCTTGTTACAAGGCTTGGCCACCGTTGCCCATGAACTTGAGCGGCGGGGCGAATCCCCAGAGATTCTTCGAGATGAAGTCCAGCGAACACGAGTCCTTCAGAACTATTCACTTCCCAATACCTTCTTTCTCCGCAGCTGGGATAGTCTGATTAATGTACTAACCCCTCGCAGCAAAAAAGGCTCCAGTTCATCCATCATAAGCCAACGCAGAAAACCTTTGTCTCTCCTTCTGGATATTACTGATTCTTTCGATATTCAACTTGTGCTTCCAGAGCAAGAAGTTTATCGAAAAGAGTGGAAACAGCTACAGGCAGAATACTGCACGATCCCTGAAGGAAATTGGGAAGGGGTAATCAATATAGGATCTGGGGTTGTTAAAATCCCTGAACTACGGCAGACCCTTACTGAATCTGCTGAGCAATGGGCCTGGCAGTTACGGTCTCACAATGATACGGTCTTGCTCGAATGGCATCATCCTGGCATTCAACCAGAACAACTTTGCTTAATTTTTGATGCTGACACGGGAGAGTTGCGATCTCCCCAACAGTTGGCCTTATCCCCCGAAATTATCCTCTTTACTCCGGAGACCGTCCAGCGTCAGTACAGTGATGGTCTTGAAATTATCGATAGTTTTGTGCCGTGCAGCTTGTCAGGATGGCGAGGTCACTGGTTACAGCGCACCGGAGCTAATGCGTCGATACGACTGAATCAAGGCCACCAGGAACAAACCTTGTCCTGGCAAATGGCTTCCCAGCAGCCGCAACTTCAAGGTGTCAGGCTCAAGGGTAGGCAACCTACATTCCTAGCTACTCCTGCTCTTTGGTACCCTCCTCTGCCCATTGGTAAAACCCTAAACCTGCTGGTTGAAGACATGGATCAGCGCCAAACCCTGACGGAGCCTAATCAACAGACCTCGCTGCCCCCCCAAAACGATTGGCAGGCAGTGGACTTAAGTCCCTGGATTGCGCAACCCGGCACGTATTCTGTGCGTCTGTGGACAACCACAAGCCAATGGTCAGCCCTCTTTACCGTTCAGAACCAATTTCAACTCACTGCACCGCCTCCTCAGCAAGATTTAGACCTGCTGAATCGTCAGCAAATTTTTGTACAAACGCTGCCCATGAAGTGCTTAACAGCAGCCGATTTCTGGTTAGAGGAGTTGACCCTAAAAGGTCTCTGGCCCTTAGAAACGGCCACTTTTGAACTCACAAACGGCCAAGAGACACACCGGATTGCCCGCTCAGCTAGTCATTCAGGTGCAGCATTGTTGGCCCTTGCAGCTTTACGAGATGTTCTACCTGAGACTGATCGTTATGCTCTCCACCGGCTTGACTACAGTCAGAGGCAGAGCTTGATTTCCTGGAATTTCCCTGAGACAGAAGCAGCCAGCGATCCCCCTCAGCCAGGCGATTCCCCACCAATACCAAAGACTAAGCCTTCACCTGAACCTTTGGGGGCGACCTATTGGATTCAGTTAGACAAACGCAAAGTTAAGCGATTTCTCCAATTAATTGACAAAGATATTAAACAAGAATCGATATCAGAATTCGTCTCATTTTCGGTGGATCCATCTCTTAAGGAGTACGTTCAAGTTAGGTTAGAAGATCAAAGCTATAAGCCCATTTTGGATGATATTTGCATCAAGATTGGACGACAGCTAAACCAATCAGTTCAACTGATACTTAAACAAAATAATTCCAAAACCAATTCTCGAAAACCGCATAACCCTTCAGTCAGTAGTCAACGCAGCGTTTCCGCATCCAATATAGTGCGGATACATCACCGCACCTCTTAAAAATCCCATCAGATATGCAAAACCAAGACATCATTCAACTGCTTAGCCATCACCGAGTGCCGGGACGGCTTCATTTGCCTCAGGCATTGACCTGTTACCAACTATTGGGATTGTTACGGGCTACGGTGCCCCCATCGGCTTTAGCCAATGCTCTGTCCCCTTCCCGGCTAGATCAAGCTTTGCACAATTTAGAAGCACAAGGAGAAGTGCTGCTGGGAGTTGGCAAACGAGTCTGTATGGCTCAACCCACAGTTTATACGAGCGACGAAGAGTCGGTTACGGGCATACAGTTTTTAGGCGATCGCGCCTATCTGCGGTTAGCCCATCAAGCCTTGCAAACTGGACAACCGGTAACTCAAACCCTGCTAAGACCCAAAAATAAGCGATTGGAGTGGATTCAAACTCAACTTGGAGCCAGCAATATTGGATGCCATACCCCCGATCAACTTGTCTCTCAACTACCGACGCCACAGTTACCCGCTAATTGGCAGTTGAGAGAGCAGCATCGGTCAGACAATCCTTTTTTCACTTATCAAGGCTTTGAGAGCATTCTGGGCTATCGTCCAGAACCAGGCAGGCAGTGCGATCGCTGGCAGCCAATTATCGGCTTAGAGCACTTAGGTAGCATTGCGTCTCTGCGCCTGCTAAAAACTCCTGAGGGCGAGTTCCTTTGGTTTCAAGATGGGCAATTCTTCGGGATTACCCCAGATACTGCTTACCTAGCTATGTTCGAGTTAGATCTGCAGATCAACCAGCCTCTTCAAATCGCCCTGGATGAAAAGCCTGGCCTCTTAGATTTGCGGGACACGTTTTTCCCGAAGGCATATGCCCAGCTAATTTGGCGCTTGTCAAAACCCAGTCCTGATCACAATCGAATTCGTTACGTTGACGCTCAAAACCAACCACGGGTAAAAGCTGCCCTCGAACGGTTGGGCTGTGTACTGGTTTAGTTAACAAGGAAGTAAAGTCATGTATCTGAATCCAGTAGAGGCGGCACAAACCCCCCGTGAGGATCTAATTCGCTACCTGCTGACAGCCTACCCATTGCGCGATCCTCATCTTCGTCTTGGGTTTAGGAAGCTGCTTGAAGCACCCGGCAATATTTATCAGCAGCCTTACCTAGAAGGGGCACAGCCTTATAGGTCCACCTGTTCCATCAAGACCCTGGTGGACGATGGGTTACTGCACCCCGAACTAACAAAACTGTTTAACCCTACTCGATTCCTCTACCAGCACCAGGAGCAAGCCATTGAGAAGGTGGTAGGAGAACACCAAAACATTGTGGTCGCCACCGGCACGGGTTCCGGGAAAACAGAGTGTTTCCTGATTCCTATGTTGGATCGCCTTTTGAAAGAACATGCCCCAGGGGTACAAGCTCTCATTTTGTACCCTATGAATGCGCTAGTTAACGACCAGGTAAAACGCCTGCGGCAGCTGCTTTCCCAACAGAGCGATGACCAGGAACTAATCCGCTTTGGGTTTTACACCAGCCGCACACAAACTGAGCCAGCCCAGGCATTATCTGCCCTGAAAGAAGAATTGCAGGCCACCGAGCGAGAAGAACTGCTGAAATTGCTGCCAGAGGGCCAGCGAGAGGCGATGAAGCGCTGTCGTTTGGATGATCTGATCGCAGCCGTAGTCGAACGAGTCCAGCGTATTCAAGCCATCTCTCGCAGGGAAATTTGGGAAAATCCACCCCAGATTCTGGTGACCAACTATTCCATGTTGGAGCACATGCTGATTCGCCCGGTGGAGCGCGAGCAAATTTTTGAGCGATCGCCCAACTTCAAAATGCTGGTGGTTGACGAAGCTCACACCTATAGCGGATCCACTGGTGCTGAAGTTTCCATGCTGCTCAAGCGGTTTAAAGCCGCTATAGGATTGAAGGCAAAGGGGCAAATCCGCTGCATCGCCACCAGTGCCACCTTAGGAGATCGCAATGACGCAGCAGCCTTTGACCAAATCACTGGCTTTGCCGAAGAACTCTTTGGCGAGCCCTTTGGGCAAGTCATTTGGGGAGACCGGGTCACCGTTGCAGAACGGCTGGGCGATGCCTACGCCTTACCAGAAGGGCTCGCCGAAGAAGATCTGTACGAACTCCTATGCGATCTGGAGTTACCGGCCCTTGAAGACTCCCTAGAAAACTGGAAAGACTGTCTGAGCTACTTAGCGCCCTACGATGTCTTACAACAGGCTGAGCAGAATGCTGAGGGTGATGCCCATCAGTTCCTTTGGTTTGCCCTGAAAGGTCATCCGATAGTCCACCGCTTGATCAATTTACTCAGTCAGGGGCCAAAGCCTTGGAACTGGCTGGCACGATCGCCCCACCTTTGGCTGCTTCCCACTCATTTGGATGGCAGTCTAGATGCTCAAGAGGAAACCAGGGTGGAACAGGCTCTGGCCCACTTAGTGCAATTGGGCACCTTGGCCCGTTTGGATCCAGAAGATTTACCGCTCTTGCCTGTTAGGCTTCATCTGCTGTTTCGCAGTGTAGAAGGGTTGCACGCCTGCATTAATCCAGATTGTCCTGGGGCCATAACCGATGAGCGGTTTAAGGATCGCCCTCACCGCTACGGCAAGTTATTCCTCAGCAGCAAGACTGAGTGTGATGCGTGCCATGCTCCCGTGCTGGAACTCTCTAGCTGTCGTAAATGTGGGCAAGGTTATGCGCTGGCCTTTCAAGGTTACCAAAAAGAACTACTGCCGGTTCCTCGTGCGTTAGAAGCGGCTGAAAATAGTGATCGCATCTATGTTTTGACCTCAGGAGCACTAGACAGCGTTACTGACGATGAGGGCGAAGAGGTCACAGAGGACAGCGAAAATTCTGAAAATGCTCTGATCGGCAGTTTCTTGATTCAGGGCAACCACACCGATGGGTGGCTTGGTGGTGCTAGCAACAGTACCCCGGAGGCATCCTCCCAGGCTGAAAACACATATAGATTGCACTGGCACATACCCCCCAAAGCTAAGAACCTAGAGGGAGGTTATTTAACTAAATGCCCTGCTTGTAGTGCGGGGCGATCGCAAATGTCAGCCATTGGGCGGTTTATTTCCTATACCGATGCTCCGCTGGAGGTGATGCTCGACAGTCTATTTGAGCTATTGCCAGAACCTGGGGAAGCTAATGGTACCTTCAGCCAGCGTAAGCTCTTAACCTTCTCAGATGGTCGTCAAGATGCCTCTTTCTTTGCATCGGATTTTCAACGAACTCACACCGAGACCCTTTACCGACAGGTGGTTTGGCAGGCTTTTGACGAAGTCCAGCAAGATGGCAGCGCCTCAGTCACTGAAGTTCAGGAAGAATTAGTTCGTTGTTTTTTAGCAATCTCTATTCCCCATCCTGACCGCCTAGCAGACTTTCACCATCGTAGTTATGTAGCCAAAGATCCTGTCAATGAGGAAACCCAAAATAAACGGGATTGCGAAAATCGAGCTCGTAGTCGGGCCAAAGAACTTATGCTTCGTGAGTTTGGGTTGCCCTCCGCCAAGCGGTTTTCTATCGAGGCTCTAGGATTGCTAGCCTGCTATATCGATTGGGACGACGATCTAACCCTGGTGGCGGAAACCGCACAAAAGTTTGGGATAGACGAGGCTGAAGCCAAAATTTTCCTAACTGGTCTGACCAACATTATCCGGTTGCTAGGGGCCACTGATCTGGAAGGGGCATCTCGTTACTTCCCTGAGACGGGAGGGGTTGAAGGTGGCCAACCCGCTCGACTGAGTCCCCAGGGTCGTTCGAAACGATACATAAAACTCAGACGCGATCCAAATGACTCACCTGATGCCCTTGGCTTTCTCTGGCGAAAAACTAAGCAGGGGCAGCCAACCAAAGTTCAAAATCAGATTGTTTCGTTCTACTTCAATTTTTTCAAAGGCAATTTTCCCGCTGAGGAAAACTTGCTGTGGTTATTTGATGAGCTAAAACGCCAAGGCTATCTCAAGGGGTTTGGAGATGGTCGGCAGCTGAATTGGGAACTGTTTTCTTTGTACCAGACCCAGACAGACTGGTATCAGTGCGATTCCTGCCAACAGACCTTTCATGTACCAGGCCTGACTGAGGTTCGACAATTTTCTGATCTAGCGTTAGATCACTGCCTGGCGTCCCGCTGTGGAGGGCAGCTACAACCCTGGGGTACCGCTTCAACGAAGGCGTCGACCTTTGAGGAACATCACTACCGCCACATCATTCAAAACCGAGAGATTATTCCCCTCCGCGCCCAGGAGCATACTGCCCAACTGGGCACTGGGGAACTGGCCCATCGGGAAAGCCGCTTTCGACAAGGCAAAATTAATCTCCTAAGTTGTTCAACCACACTTGAAATGGGGGTTGACATTGGAGAATTGCAGGCCGTGGCAATGCGTAACTTCCCGCCCCATGTGAGCAACTACCAACAACGGGCCGGGCGGGCAGGTCGCCGCACCGATGGGGTGGCCATTAGCCTCATGTACGGTCAGCGTCGCCCCCATGATCGTTATTATTTTGACCAACCTGCTGAGTTGATCAATGGCCGTAATCAAGTGCCTCGGCTAGATACGGGTAATTTTCAAATTCAGCAGCGCCATCTGCGAGCAGAGCTTTTGGCTAAGTTTCTAAGATCTGAATGCCAAACGGGGGCCGAACATGTCAAAATCGGTGCCTTCCTAGATCTACCTGATGAAGAAAGCAACAATGCCTTTCAACCCATCACTGCGCTATCAAGCAGTGCTCTTAATGTCCAGTTCCAGGAGTGGTTAAGCAGCCAACCTGCCCGACAACTCTTGGCAGGTTGGCTACAACTGTTGGATAGCCCGCAAACGGTTGAAGGGACTTTGGATGATTTCCGTAGGGAGCTTGATGACTTTCAAGTGGAGCAGCTCAAAGACTGGAATGGGCTGGCGGAGCTGCTCACTACCCTTAAAACCGATATTCTTGGGGAAACCAATTCTAAAGTGCGTCGGGCATTAGAGGTGAAGCGCGATCGCATCGAAGATGAACTTCGCAAAATTCAAAAGCGACAACTGCATGAAGAATTGGCCAAAGCCAGCATTCTCCCCATTTATGGCTTTCCTATCGATGTCGTTCAACTGCTGACTCAAGACAGCCGGGGACAATCTTACTCTACCCAAGGAAAACATCGTCTCCAACGGGATCGGCGCATGGCCTTGGCAGAATACGCCCCTGGCCAAGACATTGTGGTGGATGACCGAGTACACACCAGCGTTGGCATTCTGCGGCCCGATAACCTCGACAGTCGGTATTACTGGGTTTGCCCCCACTGCAACTTCTTTGAGTCTAGGGCGCAAGAGTTTCAGCATGACGCCTGCCCTACCTGCCATAAGCCCGTCAAAGGCATGGAACAGAGCAGCCGATTTTACAAAGTACCCAAGTCATTTACGACTGATTGGAGCGTGACGCCAATGGTTACCCCCTACCTTAAGCCCCTACGACAGCCTACGTCCCAGGTCTTTCTGGCCCAGGCGGGGGAACAGATCGACATCGTTCCCCATGAGCTGTACGAACTGAAATTGAGCCGTGGAGGTGAGTTCTTCCTGGCAAACCAAGGGGGTCGGGGCTTTAGAAACTTAGGATTTGCCCTTTGTGAGCGTTGTGGCAGAGATTTGAGTGACGGCTTGCCCAAAACCCACGTTAATCGTCGTAAGGGACAGAGGGAGCACACCCATCCCGTCACCGGCAAAATCTGTGCGGGCTGGTACCAGCGAGTTCACCTGGGGCATGAGTTCTCCAGTGACTTACTCAAGATCCGATTTACTCGCAGAACCAATCCGCCTCCCTTGTTTGAAGATGTGATTCACCTCAATTCTGGAAACAGGATCCAGTCAGACATCGATGAATCCGTCGTCACGTCCCCATCAGGTGGTGCGGGGTTCTGGCGGTCGCTTACCTACGCCCTGTTAGCCGCCGCCGCCCAGGTCATCGATGTACCCAGGGCAGAGTTGGACGGATTATTCAGACCGCCGGATAACGAGGGTTTGGGCGTGGCTGAAATCGTTATCTACGACAACGTACCAGGGGGAGCTGGCTACAGCCAGAGAATTGCTGCTCAGTTTGAAGAGATTCTCCAACGGGCCTATCAGCTAGTGGAATCTTGCGGATGCAGTAGCAGCTGCTATGACTGCCTTCGCACCTATACTAATCAGGCTTTTCACCACGAGTTGGATCGTCGCCCAGTTGCTGAGTTTTTACGTTTCTTGGTAGAACAGGTCAACCCTGACCCTGATCTTCAAGCCTTTGCCCCAGATGCGAATCGAATGCCTCTAGCAGCTATAGCCGAGCGTTTACCCGGCTACTGTGACAACGCCCGTGCCGAAACCATTCTGTATCTACCTGAAATTGCAAATCCATTTACCCTCGGACTGCTGACCCAATTTGTGCGATCTCTAGCGAAACAGAACAGTCAACTCAATCTAGTGGTAGGCAAAGTCCCTGAACAAGACTTGAGACAAGAACCAGGGAAAATGCCCGCTGATGAGGTCAGAGTTTTACGAAAGCGGCTATCCCAGTGGATTGACCAGAGCTTAGTAGTGCTGAGCCAAAAGGACTCTAGTATGCAGCCTACGCTTTGTATTAGCAGCCAGTCATCTAACCGCGTTGCCCTCCAGATGCGTTTATCTGAAACGGGCGAACCGATTGAATGGTTCCAGGCCCGCAGCCAGAGAGGCGTAGAAACCGTTTTACAGAACTTGAAAGAGTTACAGCAGAAGGCTTCTAAGGTCTCTGCTGCAGATCTAGATGACCCACAGACCGAAGTTATTTTCCCCGAAACTAACTGGGGTCAGTTGGATTTGGCAGAACTCCAAAATCGATTAGGGTTTAAGGCAATCCTGGCTAAAGGCGAAATCAGCAGTGCTCAGTATAGCGATCGATATCTGGATAAAACAGGGGCATCGGTGCTAGCTCAACTTCTGACATCGGGGGTATCAGGTGATTTCCAAATAAAAGTGCACATTCAGGAAACTTATAACGAGCATAGCGATAGAGACAAAACCCGTCGTGCAGGTGTTGAAGCTGCTTTTAAGAACTATTTAAGCAATTGCCAATTGAAGATGCAGCCTTATACCCGACGCCACTCTCCTCCCTTTCCCCATCGCCGAGAGCTTGAAATCACCTACAAATCTGGAGCAGCATGCAGAGTTTTACTAGACAAGGGAATGGATTTTCTACAAAGGGATTCATTAGATCTTTATAAAATAATAGAGACTACTTATCTGGTCATAACTTACTCTCAGTGCCACAGTTAGTCCTTATTAGTCATTGATGATTTATCCCGCCTTCTGAAAGTCCTGCATCTGCTTAAATAGCATATGGCATCGACTGCATCTTCCATGCTCCCAAAGGGCCGGGATTTTGAACATTGCCTCGCAGTTAGGACACTTCGAGAGGAGTTTGAGATTATGACGATCACACTTCCAGACGGATTGATACTGCCACTCAATTTTGTGACATGGCACTTCTGCAAAACAAGCTCCACAAAGCCTAATCGGCTTAGGCTTCATGGATTCTCCAAGCTTAGGCAGCATCTCACTCAACCTATCTGGGGAAATTTCTAGAATATGAGCTAAAGCTTCTAGCTGAACTTGAGTTGGAAAAGGATTTAGATGAAAACGTTTCCAACGTGCTATGACTGAACCAATCCCGGCGGCTTTACCTACTAGATAGGAAGTCCATTCGTTAGCCCTTTCCACTCTGCCAAGATAATGGCTAATGCTTTCTCCCTCAAAGGGTTCAAGAGCGATACACCAAGGGTCGAAATCATATAGGCCTGAATCCTCATTCATCGCTATGCCCCTAAGCACCTACCAGATAGTAATCTCCCTCAATTTCTTTAAGAGTTCCTAAATCTACTTTAGACTTTCCGCTTTCCAAAGCATAAACTGCAGCATCTCGAAGTATTTGATCTAGCAGTCGAATTTGTCCACGAGTCTTTTCTTGAAGTAGGGTTATGACTTGTTGATCTTTGTCTAGGTTAGAAGGTTCGGGAAGTTTTAGTATGTCATTTTCCCACGTTCTAACGGCTTTATTGAAATTCCCACCTTCTAAGCGTTCGAAGTTAAAATGACAAGCAAATCTGCTGATAACCTGCTCATTCTTACTTATTAATGTATCTAGTCGGCTGCTTGTTCCCACAAGTATGGGTAAGACTCCAGCATTTTTCTCTAAATCCCGAATATCGTCTAAAGTTTGAAACTGAAGTCTATGAGCCTCATCTATAATGAGCATTTCAACCTGAGACTGTTGGAGGTAGTTCCAAACAATTTTCCTCTGCTGATTTACACTGCCGCTAATGACTTTAGGTTTCAAGCTTGTAGCGATTCGATCAAAAAGGACAGAAGAGCTGCATGAACTGCCGGTCAGCTCGATGTAAAGAACAGGAATTTTAGGGTGGCTATTGGGTCTTTTTTGTGATCTATTTTGAAAAGCATAAAAAATAGATGCAGAGGTTTTACCTAGCCCTGTATCTCCTACTACTCTTCCTGGCTTACGTAGCTTGCGTCTACGGTCGAGCCAAGTACAGTAGTCTCCAACCTGCTTAAGTTTCAAGATCTCAGGGTTTCTCAGACGTTTGATCTCAGCTTGTAGCTTTTCTTCAGAAAGCATTTATATCCCAAGCTCCTGACGCATTAAATCATAGTCAATTTTTTCAACGGGTTCTTCTGAGCCTTTTTCCTCCAAAGGTAGAGACTCAACCACACTAGGCTTTTCTTCCTCATGCCAGCTAGGTAAAGTATCAAATTTTTCTTGTTCTAGCTTTCTTCTTTCTGACTTAGTTTTCTTTGCTTTGCTATTTAAGAATTCTCTTCTTCGAACGGCCTCTTCTAAAACGGTAACATTGTTGATACCTTTACCACGTTTCTTAGAATCATCGCTAGCCTTCTTGACATCTTCTAAGGAAAGTTTTTCTGCCTCCAATCCCATTGCATAAGCTCGACCGAGAAACTTCTCGCGGTTGTTATTTCGGTCATAGACCATAACCATAGTGATGTCTCTCGGATCAAATCGTAAAATGACTGTATGACCACTATAGGCACCTAGGTTTTCCCCTTTATACATAAGATTGGCAAAACGCAAGTAACCATTGTCTTTGACTACCCTTTCCTCAGCTTTCATTAAGCAAATATCTAACTCACGTTCTTTTATGAGTACAGGAGGAGATATTAAATCCTTCTGCCATCGCTCAACACGGCTTTGAGTAGCCACGAAAGGATTTGACTGAGTTCTAGAATCTGGTTTCTGGTTATAGTTATCTACGATATATCCTACCAAAAGCCATTCCAGTTCTGAGAGAGTAAGACAAGCTCGCGCTTCTGCATTTTTCGGTCTCTCTAGAACATTAGCCCCAACAAAACCCTCAACATCTGAGAGAAGCTGACTCATCGTTCTAAACGGTCTTTCGACAATACCCCCCTCAGACGGCCTCGACCTGAATTCCGTTTCAAAACCTACTTGGTCAGCAATCCACTCAGTAACGTGATTGGATTTGAAGTCACTTCCGTTGTCTGTAAACAGGTAAGCAGGGACACCGTAGCATGGCCATCTACTTCTCAGTTGGTACTCGGGTCCATAGCTTTTAGGAAGAAATGCATCTCGAAGAGCTAGAGCAACAACTTGTGCACTCGGAGCACTAAATCCTAGTCGAAAACCGACTATACACCTGGAATGCGTATCTATTACCGTTGTTAAAAATGGTCTGCTAATTTCAACGCCTTCTTTATCAACGAGTAGTATATCTGCTTTTGTATGATCAACTTGCCAAACTTGATTGCTATATTGAATTTCAAGTTCTCTACCACTTTTTGGTCTAAGCACAAGTTTTGAACTATGCCATCCGGGACTACGGCTTGTCTTGGCAATATATTTCTCTTCTTCCAAAGGTTTGAGCCACCGTTCTATAGTACGTCTGCTAGGAGGTTTGCCATATTCCTTCCAATGGCGAAACCCCTCTCCTTTCTCTCGGCTCTGAATTAAAGCACCAATCTCTTTGTCTAAATCTTCTCCTACCAACCCTTTTTTCTCAAGTTCTGAAATTTCTGGTTTTAGCTCTAGCTTGGAAAGTTCATATGCTCTAGTCTCTATCCTTTCAACAACTTTGTGTCGTGGTAAGGAGTTCTTGCCTTTATTGCCAGCCTTGTATATTTTGACCGTTCGTTCATGCCAATATTTTTTATTCTTGCGGGGATGTCCCTTGTCAGCTCTAGGTGCAGGTATTAGAGAAGCTGGGCCATGTAGTTTCCACTTTTCAAAGTCTCTCCTGACCTGCCTAACAGATTTACCTAAGCGTGTTGAGGCGTCCTTCAGTTTCTGACTGTATTCGCGCTTATTGCAGGGTTTCCGCAAGTCTCGAAATATCTCCAGTTTAAGCCGCTCATTGCCTGACAACCTGTAGTCATCATCTTCCGCATAACGCTGGTCAATAAACTCTACCGCCTCGTCTTCCTCTGACTCCTGAGTATGGCTTGTCTCAGCAAGTAAGCCAAAGCCCGTGTCATTTTCGAACTCACTGTCATTCAAGCCATCAAAGAGCTGGTTAGTATCAGTTTTATGCAAGTCCTGAGAAGACATAGCACGAAGGATATAGTTCACTTGAACTAATCTTAACTCTATTTTCTTAATTCAGGTCATCTAATTTGTCGTTTATCTTGCCTGCCATCTCTCCTAGAAGTCAGAAGAATTGGGGCATTCCAGCTTATCGAGAAATGACATTCAAATTGTCGACATCATCGAGAATCGACGCATAAAATGTCGCTGAGGCAATCTGTAGTCCCAAAAAGCATTGAGCGCCTGAAACCTATGTCACAAAAGGGTTTCAGGCGTCAATGCAGATTGACAAATAAAATGACAGGCAGACATATAAAATGTCGCGCAACAGACACATTGTTTGTCACCAGAGACACAATGATGCCGTCAAAGTCATATTGCTGTCATCGGGACACATTTGTGTCGTCAAGCTACTGGTGACACACTCTTGTCGTCTAGAAAGCCATAGAAGGCTATGGTCTTACCTTTCAACTCGCTCATTTCTTACAGCCAGCGCTGATAGTGCTCATTAGGATTTTCTTCAACCTCCCCTGTCCAGGGTGGTTGATTGTGACCTCAGGCTCATCAAAAGCACTCAAATTAACGCTTTCAGAAGTCAATTTGCGCGGAAGATAGGTCAGGCGGCTGCCCTTTCTCGCTGAGTCGGGGGCCAGAAACCGCTTGAAGACTTCTGTGTTGGTTAGACGCCCGCTGGGGGCTAACCGCTGGGTTCGAGCGGCCGAGTAAATAGCGCCTGAACTTTTTCGGTCAGCCGCCGGTAGCAGCTACGGGCGGCATCTAAAATAGCATCGAGGGGATCGCTGAGGGCGATCGCATTGCCGACGCTTTCTTCTAGCTCTTGCTGGCGCTGATCGACCTGGCGCAGGCTCTCAACGTAGGCATTGAGCAAGCTCTTCTGGCTGCGGCCAAACTCAGGCAGCTGCCGATCAACGTCTTCGTCGGTAACGAGCAGGTGAGGGCGGCTTGTAAGGAGTGACTACTGCTCTTGGTTTTCTCCTTTGCTGCGCCAGGTGACGATGGATCGCCTGCTAAAGCTAGAGCATATGATGACGACGGAACTGGCAGAATTAGAGAAACTGCTGGGTTCTCAACGAGGTACCTCCATGGCGGTAGCCACAGCAAAGCGGTGATAGCAGACTAAGGCGTGTGATGGCAATACGACGGGAGAATGTGGCCCATGGTACTGACTAAATCCTTAACGCTGGAGCAGTTCTTGCAGCGTCCAGAAACTAAACCAGCTTCAGAATTTTTTCAGGGAGAGGTGGTTCAAAAGCCTATGCCGCAAGGTGAGCACAGTACCTTACAGGGCGAGCTATGTGATCGCATTAATCAGATCGCCAAATCTCAACAGATTGCCTATGCCTTTCCAGAGCTGCGCTGTGTGTTTGGCGGCAATGCGATCGTGCCCGATGTGACGGTGTTTCGGTGGGGGCGCATTCCCCGGCAGCCATCGGGGCGGGTGGCAAATCGGTTTGAGCTGCACCCTGACTGGGCGATCGAAATTTTGTCGCCCGAGCAGAGTCAAACGAAGGTGCTAGAAAAGCTGCTCTACTGCTCTGAGCACGGCACTGAAATCGGTTGGTTGATTGACCCAGAGGTGGATAGCATTTTGACAGTGGCGGCTGGTCAACGGGTGCAGATTTTAAACGGCGATCGGCTCTTGCCTATCCTCAGTGAGATTCCACTTTCACTGACTGCTGAGCAGGTTTTTGGGTGGTTAAGTTTATAGACAGTGTTTTTCAGTACAGAATTGGATAGAGATGAAGTATTTGTCAATTCGAGATTGTGTTCAAAAAATCCAGCAAATTGACTCCAAAAGACTCAACCGATAATCGATAATTTACATTAATATTTATTCTATTGATCAATTGACAAAGTGCTATCAAAAAAACTCCATAGACTAAGACCTATTAAGCCTGTTATAGCTGTGGTCATTTGGGTTAGGACGCGGCTTGCTTGAGCACGACTTCGATAGCGGCTCGTAAGCCGTCAGCATGAGGGAGGTGTTTGCGAATCCGGCTCTTTAACCAACC
>NZ_JACJOX010000005.1 GCF_014695775.1 Leptolyngbya sp. FACHB-60
GAAGCAAGCGGTGGCAGCAAGCAGGGTGGGGATCATC
Organism: Leptolyngbya sp. FACHB-60; assembly: GCF_014695775.1. Lineage (GTDB taxonomy): Bacteria > Cyanobacteriota > Cyanobacteriia > Phormidesmidales > Phormidesmidaceae > Nodosilinea. Next base: position 38 of record NZ_JACJOX010000005.1, read on the forward strand.
AGTACGCCGAACCAGCCCACATACAGGCGGTTCTCGGTGCTGGTCACCCACTGGCAAAACTGCTCCCACAGGGAGGCGCTCTCGCGCCGCTGTAGAGTCGTGGTCATGATGTATTAGTCCAGGTAAATGTTACTTAAATATGTTGCTAAGTTGTTGCCTTAGCTAGCCGTTACATTAGCACACATCCCTAAATAAAAGCGAGCGGAAAATAACTGGTTGAGCCCTTGGAGAGATAGGGGAGTTGCAATCCCGTGCAGTTGGTGGTGCAATAGAGTCTGCATTGTCCTGCACTCAGCTAGGACAATTCTGGGGGCGTGGCGGAATGGTAGACGCTACGGACTTAGAAAACTGAGCCTTAGCGGAGAAATCTGCTAAGTGGAAGCTCTCAAACTCAGGGAAACCTAACTTTAGATTCGGGTAACGGCTTTAGCCTTGTTCCGATGCTAGACATGGCAATCCTGAGCCAAGCCGGCGCAATCCGCCGGAAGGTGCAGAGGCCCGACGGGAGCTACCCTAACGTTTAGTCGAGGGTAAAGGGAGGGTCCAATTCTCAAAACCTGGTTCGGGTTTACCTACGCCAGGCAGCAGCGAAAGCTGCGGGAGAATGAAAATCCGTTGACCTTAAACGGTCGTGAGGGTTCGAGCCCCTCCGCCCCCATACCATATTTTAGTAGCGAAGCAAAGCTTTACTTAAGCTAGGAGCCAATGTGCTCGCCAGTTGGACTATGATCCAACGGGCCATAATGCTTGTAATATTCTTCTAAAGTTTCCCTGTGGAATCCCGTTCCACTATCACCAAGCCGAGTAGCTATCCTAAAAAGTTATGGCGTTACTTGCCCGGCATAGGTTGAAGACTTCAAATTGTTTGCCAGCTCTCCGTTTAAAGGTCAGCGGAATATGTTCTGGTTACAACTAGGCACAATAGCTGGTTAGACTAAAGACAGTATTGTGCTGTGTTACTTTACACAAATGATCTGTGGGTGTTACTTAAGATCTCTAGGTATCTTAATTGCTACGCGAATAGCTATGTTCTCCTGTAGAGGGCTAGCTGACGTTGAAGGCACAACACCAAGACATGCATCTACCATCGGGTTCATTTGGTCTGGAATTCATCGGATTTGGATTGTTTAAGCATTTAGTCTGTAGCTAGACCTGCCAAGAGGTAGGTTTAGCCAGTGCTTTGACTATCAGAGTCTAGAGAGTTTAACGGTAGCACTCTAGTAAGCGCTGTTTGCTGTTCTGCAAACAGCTGACTCCGGTCGCTTGCCAAACTACTTCCGGTAATCATGGGTCGAATCTACCAACCAATGTCTCGGGAAGCCGTGTCTAGATATCCCTCAATGGAGTCAAACGAGTATGGGGCTCGACCTGGGTTATCGCTGGCTCAAGCACAGCAGGTCATTTACGATTTCCTGTTAGAAATCGTAAAAATTTGGCATCCTCAAGACGTTTTAGAGGAGTTCCGTCATCTTTTCGTCCATCACACTGATTCGGTTAGCTCTCAAACGCTGCCAGCGCTGCACGTCATATTGTTTGCCAATAACGAACTAGAGTTTCGCAACACCATTAAGCGCTGCTGCTACATTCTCGTCAACAACTGGGAAGTTGCTCGTCAGTTTGACGCAATTCAGGATCTAGTTGACCTGTTCTCTGATCCGCTAATCCAGCGTCGCACCCTATCGCCGACCCTTAAGCGGCTGCGACACTGGCTTATCCGGTTTCTTGAGAGCGAGGATTTTGAGGGGCTCAGGCTGTTTGCGGCTCGCTACACTGAGGAGCGCACCTTAAACCGCCCCGATGATTGGACCGCTCGCTATACTCCGTACCTGCTGGTACCCCAGTACGTCAACGAAAATAATCCTATCGAGCAGCGCCAGGCCGCTCGTGCCCTCTCTCGCCGATTGAAAGACAAGTTTAAGTTTGACCTGGCTATGTATACAGCCCATAGCCAGTCGGGACAAATTCGCGATCGCCCAGTCACCAACCCCACAGCGTTGGGAGACAGCGCCCTGCGCCTGGTCAAGGCAATTGTGGCTAGGCGGGGTGACTTTAGCTATAAAAACTTAGCGCGCTTGTTTTTAGAACAAATTAAAGAGAGTAGCTACGGTGATTTTAAGAAAAGTCTGACTCGCTATTTGCTCTATACCGTCAGCGGTAACCCGATCTCTAAGCAGATTCAGGAGCAGCTAGATATACGGCTAGACAAACTCTATAGGGAGTCTAACTATGAGCCCTGGGACGCGTCGTTAGTGCTGCGCACGAGCAATCGGGTCGTTGACTATTTAATGACGGAGGATCAAGAACAGCCGTCGCCATTATTTTCGATGATATTATCCCAGGGCAATGCCCTCACCCTAGCGATTATTTTGCTTAAGCTGGTGCTGGTTTCGCGTCAGACTCTCCCCTATATGGAAACAAGAATTGCCAGTTTGATTCGCTACTACGAGCAGTTCCCCCGGAGCGAATGTCAGTGGGTAATTAATTTTTTGGAGGTGTTCCAAATTACGTTTGCCATCTATGGCGATAACACAGAGTACAACTTGGTAAAGGTGACCCAGCGTGACCCAAGGCCAGAAGCCCTGTTTCTCGCTGAACGTCAGGGGCTAGACGCCTTCAGAATTTTTTCCCAAAAGCTGAATCAAGTGCATCCTGGTGTATTGGCAAGTGCTGACCTGGCGGCGGGGAAGGAAGACCACTTTAGTGAAGAGGAAATAGACGCGCTAAACCCTGATAAGCAGACTTAGGCCCCTGGATTAGCGCCCCTTATCAGCCTGTTGGTACCATAAGCTGAGTGCTGTCTGATGGACCGTCCGCCAAGGAACGTTGTGACGGTGGGCCAGGGCAGCACAGTCTTCGTACTCTGGATGGACATTGAGCACTGCTTGGGTGTGGGGATGGTAAGCCAGTTTTAGAGCCACTGGGCCGTAGGTAGTCTCAAGGGTTTCTGTGTAGCGGGGCAGCACCCACCGCTGCTGAGTTTGACGGCGAATGCCCAGGGTAGAGGTTTCGGCAAACAAAATGTCTGTGCAGTGAGGTTCGTCCTCAGGGCGGCAAAGCACCGTAATGAGTAGCCCAGGCCGAGATTTTTTCATCGCTACGGGTTGGGTGAATAGATCTAGGGCACCGGCTGCTAAGAGGCGATCGTAGAGGTAGCCTACGGCCTGGGGCACTAGATCGTCGACCTGGGTTTCAAGCAGGGTAACAGTGTCGGAATCGTAGGGAACCCCGGCTGGGGCTGACTGTACCACCCCAGTAGCAGCGGTGGTACAGTCAGCCGCCTCCCCAATCCACAGGCGCAGCACGTTGGCAACGGGCAGATCTTTTTTCCCGGCCCCTAGCCCGGTGCTGCGTAGGGTCATAGTCGGGGGGTCGCCGAAGGATTCAGCCAGGGCAGTGACGATCGCTGCTCCGGTCGGGGTCACCAGTTCCCCATCCAGGCCGTTGCTGTAAATCGGCACCTGGCGCTGTTCTAGCAGCTTGAGGACGGCGGGGGCAGGGACGGGCAGCCAGCCGTGGGCGGCTCGCACCCGTCCCCGCCCGGTGGGCAGGGGCGAACAGAACAGCTGCTCAACTCCCAGGTAGTCGAGGCCCAGGCAAGTGCCGACAATATCCACGATGGCATCGGTCGCGCCGACTTCATGGAAATGCACCTGGTCTACGGCAATGCCGTGGACGGCTGCTTCGGCCTCGGCCAGGCGACGAAACACGGCTAGGCTCCAGCGCTGGGCGCGATCGGGCAGGGCGGCTTGGGTGATGAGCTGTTCGATCGCAGGCAGATTGCGAGTGGCAGTTGAGGCTGCGATCGCCGCTCCAGAACTCTGGTCGTGCTCGGTAGCCACCGCGTGGTGGGGATGGTCTCCGTGGCAATGCTGCCCTGGGGGTAAGGTCAGCGCGACCTCAGCGTGGAGCGCCCGCAACCCCTGACGATGGGTTGGCGTCACGGTGAGGGTAAATTCGTGGCTCAGACCCAGAGTAGCTAGCTGGGTATGTAAGTACGACAGCGGCACGCCAGCGTCTAGCAAGGCGGCCAGGCACATATCGCCAGCAATGCCCGAGGGGCAATCGAGGTAAGCTAGGGTTTTCAACAGAGCAACCGCAGCGGGGACAGGGGCAATGGCAACAACCTATAAACTACATCCTGACAACCCGCAGAGCCGCAAAGTAGAAGCTATTGTCTCGGCGCTGCGGCAGGGGGCAGTAGCCCTTTACCCCACCGACACAGTTTACGCCATTGGCTGTGACCTCAACCATCGCGGGGCGGTGCAGCGGGTGCGCCAGATCAAGCAGTTGGCCAACGACAAACCCCTCACCTTTCTCTGCGCCTCGCTATCGAATATTGCCGATTATGCGATCGTTAGCGATGGTGCCTACCGCCTGATTAAGCGATTGATTCCGGGGCCGTTTACGTTTTTGCTGCCCGCCACTCGCCAGGTGCCCCGCCTAGTGATGAACCCCAAGCGGCGCACTACGGGCATTCGGGTGCCCGACCATGCCATTTGCCTGGCTTTGGTAGAAACGCTGCAAAATCCAATTATTTCGACTTCAGCTCTGACACTGCTGCCAGAGGCGACCAAAGGACTTCCCCTGGACAAAATGACGATGTTTGACACCCTCGAGAAATTGGTGGACATCGTGATCGACGACGATCGCCCCCTGGCCTACGAAGTCTCGACCATTCTGGATGTGGAGGGGGAGAATCCCCTGATGATTCGCAAGGGTCTGGGGTGGGAGACCGCTTTAGAGTGGGGGGCTCAGCCGGTGTAATTGCCGCTGACTGGGTCACCACCAATGGGGGCAACTGGGCAACTGGCACGTCGATCGGCAAATCCTAGGCACACAGCTTTGATCGCGATCGCTTGCTTTCATGAGACTTGCAATCGACGGTCTGAATGGCTACGACGGATGCTGAGACTACTTCAGAACAAGACTTTTCAGCAACGATAATTCATAGCAGGCAGGGTATTTCCCTGGAATAGTCGGCTGGGCAAACCTACGGCGACTGGCCTACGGCAAAGGCGGGCAGCTTTGAGTGCTGGCACATGCCTTGGGAAATCCCAGCGACTGAAGCGGAGGTACATAACAGCCCACCCGGAATTCACCAGTTTACTGAGTGTCCCGGCTGGCCCTTCCCGATTTCAGTGTCGTTGTTAGGATTGGGTAACTATGAAGACCGCATCTACTTGCTTAGCCATGCCCCCATTGTCCCCTGGGACTACGCCACAGCCTCCAGAACCGTTGCCCCAGTTCGATGCTAATGACACGGCCCCCATTGCCACCCTGGTAGAAGAGCTGTTTATGACTCACCTCCAGCGCCGGCTGGGGGGCATAGACGGGGTAATGCAGCGGCTCACAGCAGAGATTGAGCGCATCTGCGCCATGAGCGATCGCATTCAGTCCTCAGGAGATGTCAGCCACTGGCAGATGGCCCTAGTGCGCCATCGAGTGAGCAAATGCCTGGCTTACTACGACATGGGCTCTCATCGGGGCCGGGTAGAGCTGCACAGCAGTCTCAGCGCCATTGTCTACCGCCATGTGGCTCCCCACGGCAGTAATCTGGGATTTAAGGGGCGCTATGCCCTGCTCGAAGATTTCATGCAGATTTTCTATATTGAAGTGCTCAACGCCTTTCGGCGCGAGCATGAGCTGCCGGCGACCTATACTCCCCGCACCCGGTTGGAGTTGGCGGAGTATATGGCGTTTAGCGAGCAGTATGCCAAACGGCGCATCAATCTGCGGGGGGGCAGCCAGCAGCTGATTGTGCTGCGCGCCCAAGCCTTTAGCCGTCGTCAGCCCGCCGAAACCTCGGTAGACATGGCTCTAGTCAGCGAGGGAGCCAAGACTGAAGCTGCCGAAAGCCACGCCCGCAGTTCGGTGGTGCAGCAGGTGCGCGAAAAAATGATGGCCGAGGTCGATGACCCCGGCGACGGAGTCATGCGCGATCGCGTCATCAATGCCCTGATGCAGTATCTCAAAGACCAAAATCAGACCGCCTGCGTCGACTACCTGGTGCTCAAGCTGAAGGACTGCTCCGCCGCCGAAATCGACGATATTTTAGGTCTTTCGACCCGGGAGCGGGACTATCTCCAGCAGCGCTTTAAGTACCACGTTGAGAAATTTTCTCAGCAGCACGAGTGGCAGCTGGTGCACCAGTGGCTCGGGGCCAACCTCGAGGCGCGGTTAGGGATGACGCCGACAGAGTGGGGCAACTTTTTGACTACCTTACCCTCCGACTACTGCCGGTTTCTCGACCTCAAACAGCAGCAGATCGGCAACGCCGCCCTGACGGATGAGGCGATCGCCCACACCCTGGGCTGGACGCCGAAAAAAGTGCAGCGCAACTGGACCAAGGTGCTCAAGCTGGCCTGGACCTTTCGCAACCAGGTGCGAGGGGCGGAGGCGGGCTAGCCTGCGATCGCCTCTTCCCCCATGCCCGGCGGCTCAAATTTGTAGCCCACACCCCGCACCGTTTGAATCAGCGCCGGTTGGGTCGTGTCTTTCTCAATTTTTTTGCGAATCTGGCCGACATGCACATCCACCACCCGCTGATCGCCGACGTAGTCATAGTCCCAAACCTTTTGAATCAGCTCTGCCCGCCGCCACACGCGTCCGGGATGACTGGCCAAAAAGTGTAGCAGGTCAAACTCCAGCGCCGTCAGCGGTACCATTTCGTCGTTGAGCATCACCTCTCGCCGCACGGGGTCAATGGCCAGACTGTTGAAGGTTAGACACTGCTGTTCTGCCGCCGTGACCGGGCGCTGGCGCTTGAGAATAGCGCCTACTCGCACCTCTAGCTCGCCGAGGCTAAAGGGCTTAGTCAGATAGTCATCGGCCCCTTCGTTAAATCCTCGAATTTTATCCGACTCGTCGGTGCGGCTCGTGAGCATGAGCACAAACACTCCGGTCCGCGACTGCATCTCTTTACACAGGTCGTAGCCGTTGGTGTCGGGCAGGTTGAGGTCAAGAATGACCAGGTCAGGGGTAAACTGCTCAAACACCGCCAGAGCCTTCTTACCGTCCTCTGCCGACTCCATTTCATAGTCCTGCTTGGCCAGGAACCGATGAATCAGGTTGCGAATTGCGGGGTCGTCATCGACAACGAGGATCTTGGCTTCCGCCATAGTCGTACCTTTCTATAAAGTTGGCTAATCAGGATAATGGTCAGGAACCCTCGAAGGGCAAGTTCACCAGCCGTGGTGCCCAATGCCCTTTTAGTGCTTTTCAAGCCCGCTGTGCGGCATCAGTAATAAACTCACAAATAATTCCCTAGCTTACTCGAGAACTTTGTGAAGTTACCACCCCAGCAGCCCGCCGCCACAGTTTGAGTCGTTGGGCATCAGTGAAATCACGGCTATCGACGCGGCGATCGCGCCTTGCCGCCCATCAGGCCCAGCAGTGGGCCCAAAATCAGCCCAAACACAAACCCCCCGGAGTGAGCCCAGTAGGCCACACCGCCACCCGAGCTCATGTCACTGCCGAGGCTGGCGATGCTAAGCAGCGCTTGCTGCACAAACCAAAATCCCAAGAAAAAAACCGCCGGAATCCGAACGGTAGTGAAAAAGATGATGAGCGGAATTAGGGTAACAATTCGGGCTTGGGGAAACCGCAAAATGTAGGCCCCCATCACCCCGGCGATCGCCCCACTAGCCCCAATAGTTGGCACCGCCGAGGAGGGATCAAAAATCCACTGGGCCAGCCCCGCCAACGCCCCACAACCCAGATAAAAAATTAAGAATTTGACATGGCCCAGACGGTCTTCAATATTGTTGCCAAACACCCATAAATAGAGCAGGTTGCCCCCAATGTGAAAAAAGCCCCCGTGGAGAAACTGAGAGGAGATTAGGGTAATCCACTCATAAATTGGTGCCTGGAGCGCCCCTTGAAAACTTTCAGTCAGCTGGGCCGGCACCAGTGCCCAGGCGTCAAAGAAGCCGTCGATACCCTCCTGCGACAGACTGAGCTGAAACACAAATACGGCAATATTGATTCCGATCAATCCGTAGGTAACTACGGGAGTAATGCTGGTGGGGTTGTCATCACGAAGAGGAACCACGGCTGTACCTAAAACGTGACTTCATTCTAAAGACGCCCAGACGGTAAACACCTAAACCGTTGGCAGAATTTCGAGGCGGCCTGCGCCGCCGTCTAGGCGAGCCATTGCGCCCACTGGCAGAGCGGCATTGTCGCCGTCGTGGCCAAAGGGCAAATTAGCCACCACCGGAATGCCCAGATCGCCGAGGCGATCGCGCAGCACCTCGGCCACCGCAAAACTGGGCACGCCATCGGGCGGCTCGCAGCGGCTAAACCGCCCTAGCGCGACGCCTTTAACCTGGAAAAGCTTGCCCGCCAGACGCCAGTGGGTCAGCATGCGATCGATGCGGTAGGGCGCCTCGGTGACATCTTCAAAAGCCAAAATTGCGCCAGTGAGATCGGGCTCGTGAGCCGTGCCCAGCAGATGGGTCGCCACTGTCAGGTTAGCGGGCCACAACCGTCCCTCTGCAATGCCCTGGCTCCATCCTTCGCCATGCAGCGCGGGCAACCCATGGCCCATCACCAAATTTTTGAGCCGCTGCTGCGACCACTCGGGCTCCGCCGCCAGGGTGGTTAGCAGCGGCCCGTGCACGCCGACTATCCCTTGCTTGCCCAGGCTCCACAGCAGGCTGGTGATGTCAGAAAAGCCAATCAACCACTTGGGCGGCATCGCCTCTGGCCACTGCCAACCCTCTAGCAGCCGAGTGCCCCCATAGCCCCCCCGAGCGCAAAGAATGCCTTTATAGGTTGGGTCGGCCAGGGCATGGCCCAACTGGTGGCGGCGGTTATCATCTGTCCCAGCCAAGTACCCCCACTGCTCCCTGGCGCCAGGACTAACATCTACCCCAAATCCCCAGCTGCGCCAGATCTCTACTCCCTGGTTAAAGCTCTCTAACTCTCGCAGGGCACCACTGGGGGCAATTACCCGCAGGCGATCGCCTGGCTTTAGCGGCGGCGGATAGCGCCATGCCCTCAACCCATCACCCGCGGACATCCCTTGACTCACCCCGGCACTCCATAACTAACTCGCTATAATGCTTAATAAAGTGTTACAAAAGAAATCTATGGCCAAACCCCCTAATCCATCTGAAACCCGCGAGTGGGGCTTTACCTCTGCTGCCGAAAGCCTTAACGGACGGATGGCCATGCTGGGCTTTATCTTAGCCATTGTGATTGAGGCACTGAGCGGCCAAGGCGTGCTGCACTTCTTGAATCTAATCTAGGCACCACTAAGGGAGAGACGAAGATAGGGAATAGGAGCATCTAAAACTTCCCCATCTCCCTCTCCTAATCATTTCTCTCACCTTACTGCTGCCTCAAACCACTCTTTTTCACCCTAGAACTACCCAAGGACACTGGCCAGCAGCGCTTTTTGGGCGTGCATCCGGTTCTCCGCCTGATCCCAAACCCGAGAGGCGGCACCTTCCATCACCTCGTGGGTAATTTCTTCTCCCCGGTGGGCCGGCAGGCAGTGCAGCACGATCGCCTCGGGGCTAGCTTTTTCCAGCAGCGCATCATTGACCTGGTAAGGCTGAAAAATTGGCAGGCGCTGGCCCGCCTCAGACTCCTGCCCCATGCTGGCCCAGACATCGGTGTAGAGCACCTGGGCATCTTTGACGGCGACCTCGGGGTCAGTGGTGACGAGCACCTGGCCATTCCCCTGCATAAGCTGGTTGGCCTGCTCCACAATGGTCGGGTCTGGGGCATAGCCCTCCGGCCCGGCGATGTGCACGTTCATCCCCACCATGGCGCAGCCTAACAGTAGCGAATGGGCGACGTTGTTGCCGTCACCCAGGTAAGTCAGGGTTAGACCCTTCAGACTGCCAAACTCTTCTTGAATCGTCAGCAGGTCAGCCAAAATCTGGCAGGGATGTTCTAGATCGGTCAGGGCGTTGATCACCGGAATCGAGGCGTAGTCGGCAAATTCTTGAATTTCAGCTTGGTCAAAGGTGCGAATAGCCACGACATCTAGGTAGCGATCGAGCACTCGGGCTGTATCACTGGTGGGTTCACCCCGGCTCACCTGGGTCACCCCAGAATGTAGATCGAGCACCTGTCCACCCAGCTGATACATGGCCACCGAAAAGCTGACACGGGTGCGGGTCGACGCTTTGCGAAACAGGAGACCTAGCACCTTCTGAGGAAATTGAGGATGGTGTTTACCAACCTTCAGCTCAGTGGCAAAAGTCAAAAGTTCTAGCAGCTCATCGACACTTAAATCGCTCAGGCTTAGCAGGTCGCGCCCGCTCAGGGGTGGTGTGGACATGGGCAAGCATTCGTAAAAATAAGACACTAGCAGATTATGGGGAAGCCTCTTTCTGGTCTGTATCGGCAGGGGCAAAAGATCGCCACCGGGGCGGAGTCGCCAAGGCTATCTCAGTGCAAATGTGTCGCCCCTTTAAGTCTGCACTATCATTGGGGCATCGCATTTGCTGTGGTAGTTTCGCCCTTTAGCCGCAGGGTTTTAGGGAACGATCTATCGCTTTTCATTTGCCACCTTGTTACCCCTGCACAATTATGATTAGCGCGGTTATCCCTCCTCAGCCACAGGTGTTGCCCCAGGGGCCCTTGCTTCAGCCGCCCTCAGTGAAAGAACGGGCGGCAGCAGGTTACTTTCGCGACATTGCCCTGTGGCTCAACCAACCCTTAACCCCTCACGGCATTTTTGTGCAGGTGCAGGCCGATCGCCCCGGCTGTCTACAGCTAGTGGTGGAATTTCGGCAGCCGCCGGTTAAAGACCGCCTGCTGCGGTTTTTGTGTCACCGCGTGTGGCTGCTCAACTCAGAACTGATCGAAGGGATTTGGGTGATTGCTCGCCCCTTAGGGCACCGCCGCGTGCTTTGGCAGCAGCGCGTCAGGATCGTCACCCCAGCCCTGAAGCGCCGCCAAAGCAGGCTCAAGGTTCAGGCCCAGCGCCAGGCTGCCTTGGCGATGCCACCCAAAATTCGGCCGCCGCGTCCGGCCAAAACGCTGTCGCGACAGCGTTTACAAACCCTACGCGCCTTTGTGCTGTCGGGGTCGGCAGTCGCCGCCTTCGTTATGGGCTGTCTGCTCGAAGTGATTATTTCTGCACCGTCACCATCGTTGCCTCAGTTTTCGGCCCAGAGCGAGGTGCTGACTGAGACAGAGTTAGATCAAGGCGCTGCTCCGGTAGCACCCGTCGCCCTCAGGGATTCCGGCGAGGCGAGGCCCGTCTCTGCTCCAGGAAGAAATTCAGCTGGTGCCAATGGCAATCGGCCTACGGTAGTCGATACTGCCCTTGAGCCCGTGGGTGTGATTACCCATCAAGCTGTCACGCCTGCTCCGACCGATGACGTCACCCTACTGTTCGGCGGCGATATCTCTTTAGATGACATTGCTCCAGACAGTCTTACGGCTCCTGGCGGGTTTTTTGCTGACGTTGCCGAGTATGACCAGGCTGATTTAGCCCTGGTGAATTTGGCCACTCCCCTAGCCACAGCAGCCACCAACCTTCAAGAGGGGCTCCGACATCAGACCCGCACCGATGCCGTCGATTTGCTGGTGAACAGCGGCGTAGACGTTGTCAACCTCACCCACAGCAGCCTGATGGACTACGGTGCCGAAGGCCTCAACGAAACTCTCACCACTCTGGATAGCAAGGGGCTTTACCGCATTGGGGCCGGACGCAACGCTCTCGAAGCCCGCCGCCCAGAGGTGCTCGATGTCAAGGGTAAGCGCATTGCCTACCTGAGCTACGCCATGGGGGGTAACAACGCGGCCCACGATACCGACGTGCTCAAAGAGCGCGCTGGGGCCAGCGACAAGGCGATCGCCAAAGAAGTCGAGACCTTTAAAGCCGCCACGGCCTTCAAAGACAGGGCCGGGTTCAACGCGCAAAACATGCCCGAAATCGTTGCCGACATTCAGGCCCTGCGGGACGAAGTGGACTGGATTGTAGTGAACTTTCGCTGGGTTGACCACCTCAGCGAGCAGCCCAACTTTATGCAGACCAACTTAGCCCGCCTGGCCATTGACCAGGGTGCCGATGTGGTGGTGGGTTACCATCCCACCGTGATTCAGGGGGGAGAAATCTATAAGGGGCGGCCCATTGCCTACTCCCTGGGCGACTTTGTGTTTCGACCTGACGAACCCGTCGAAAACCAGGATTCAGCGGTGCTCAAGGTCGCGCTCAAAGACGACCAGATGCGGGTTGAACTGGTGCCGGTGCGAGTGCAAGACTCTCATCCCAAAACCCTCAGCGGCAACGACAGTCAGCAGGTGCTCCAGCGCATTGAACAGGCATCGTCGCAGTTTGACAAACCGCTCAAGTCACCCGTTGTGCTTGACCTTAAAGCCCAAGAAGCACCGCCAGAAACGGTCAGCGACCCCAGCAGCCCCTTCGTATCGCCCGATGCCGAGGACATTCTGCCGGTAGATCTGGAGGCCGAACCGACGCCTGAGTCAAAAGATAGACTGGAGGAGGAAACCGAGTCCGAAGACACCTTAGAAGATTCGGCAATTCCTACGCCTGGCTCGAATACCCCTGAGGCTGTTGAGGACAGTAGTGAGCCCACCGGCTCTGTAGATGAGCCTGCGGCGATTCCGGGGGCAGAGCAGCCCTCTCCTGCCGCACCGGAACCGCTAGAGATGGAGGTCGAGTTTGATGGCGACTTAGAGGAGTGGGGACCTAAGGTCTCACCAGAGCAGCAGGAGTTTAAGCCCGTGCCACCCGAACGCAGTGGTGGCACTTCGCAAAGTACTCGTGAGCCGGTTCAATCCCAATCTCCCTCCGGGAATAGCCCCAGTGAAGTTCCTGTGCCGTTGCCTGCTCCAGTTCAGATCAAGGTCGAGCCAGTGGCAACAGTACCGCTGGTTGCGCCCCAGCCCGCCGCTTTAGCGGATGACGCTGAGGCCGAAACCTGGGCCGATACCATACCCGAGACCCCCATACCTAGCCCAGGTGAGTAGCCCCAACGGCAAAGAGCTGTGGTAACGTCTAGGCATTGTGCCGCTGAGGTGCCCCGTGTTTGCCGTTGCCCAAAAAGCAGACCCCTACCCCACCTACGTGCTGTCGGATACTGATACCGACACTCGGCTAGAGGTGGTGCCCGATCGCGGCGGCATTGCCACCCGCTGGCAGGTGGAGGGGCAGGATATATTTTACTTTGATGGCGATCGCTTCGCCAACCCTGAGCTATCGGTACGGGGCGGCATTCCCATTCTGTTCCCCATCTGCGGCAACCTGCCGGATAACCAGTACGAGATAGATGGTCAAACCTACGGCCTAAAGCAGCACGGCTTTGCCCGCGACTTGCCGTGGCAGGTCACCCAGCAGGATGTGACTGAATCCGCTAGCCTCACCCTAGGGCTGACTAGCAGTGAAGCCACCCTGGCACAATATCCTTTTGCGTTCAAGCTGGCCTTCACGTTTAAGCTGCGGGGTCATATTCTAGAGTTGCAGCAGCGGTTCACCAACCTTGCAGACCAGCCCATGCCCTTTTGTACCGGGCTGCATCCTTATTTTTTGGTCGAAGATAAATCTCAGCTGGAGTTTGAAATACCCTCCACGGAGTTCCGCAACCACCTCACAGGCGAAGTTGAGAGCTTTGGGGGCAACTTTGACTTTGGCCAGGCCGAGATTGATCTGGCCTTCCAAAATCTCACAGCTCCGGCGGCGACCGTCACTGACCACTACCTGGGGCGACGACTCACCCTGTCCTGGAGTGCCGATTACAGCAAGCTAGTGTTTTGGACGGTGAAGGGCAAAGACTATTACTGCCTAGAGCCCTGGACCGCTCCCCGCAATTCTCTCAACACGGGGGAAAATCTACTGATTATTGAGCCGCAGCAGACTTTAGAAACCACCGTGCGTATGGCAGTAGCGTTTCTGTAAACTGCAGACTTTAGAAACCACCGTGCGTATGGCAGTAGCGTTTCTGTAAACTGTCGCAAAACGTCTCGATAGGCAGAGAGTTTTCCTAGAAAGCGCTGGTAATATCTGACCGTCGGCATAGTTCTGCCGAATGGGGCGCGAGCAAGCCTCAGCCATCTTCAAGGTGAGCTATGCAAAGACTGCTGATGCGCAACCCGATCGCGGTGGCGACCCTGTGGATTGTGGCCTACGTGCTGATCTGCCTATTTCCCCTAGCGGTGGCGCTACTACACCCTGCCCCTGTGAACCGGAATTTTTGGGTCGAGTTTTCGGTGGCCTTGGGCTTTATCGGCCTGGCGATGATGGTGCTTCAGTTTGTGCTCACTGCCCGAGTCAACCGCATTGAAACATCCTACGGCATCGACATTCTGATCCAGTTTCACCGTTTTACCTCCCTGGCAGCGTTTTTTATCGTGGTGGCTCACCCGCTCCTGTTGTTTGTGGTGGAGCCCGACACCCGATCGCTGCTGAATTTTTTCGAGGCTCCCCTACGAGCGCAGCTGGCCACCATTGGCACCCTGGCCTTTTTGGTTATGGTGGTGACAACCATTTGGCGAAAACCGCTGAAGATTCCCTACGAGCCGTGGCGGTTGCTGCACAGCGTTTTAGCGGTGGTAGCGGTGGGCTTTGGCTTTGGCCATGGGTTGCTGGTGGGCAACTACCTGAGCCTGTTTTGGAAGGTGGTGCTGTGGTCGGGGCTGGTGCTGGCGGCGCTGTGGCTGATCGTCTACGTGCGGCTGGTGAAGCCCTGGATGATGACGAAGAAACCCTACCTGGTGGAGGAAGTACTTCCCCAGCGAGGGAATGTGTATACCCTGGCACTGCGCCCCCAGGGGCACGATGGGTTTACCTTTGAGCCGGGGCAGTTTGCCTGGCTCACTTTGGGCGTGCACCCAGTGCATATGCGGGAGCACCCGTTTTCGATGTCGTCCTGTGCCGATCAGAGCGATCGCATTGAGTTTGGCATTAAGGCCTTGGGCGACTTCACCCGCCGCATCAAGGACATTAAGCCAGGCACAAAAGCCTACTTAGACGGCCCCTACGGCGTTTTTACCACCGAGCGCTATAGGGACAGCTCAGGTTTTGTGCTGATTGCCGGGGGCATCGGCATTACGCCCATGTACAGCATGTTGCAAACGGCGATCGCCCGCAAAGACAACCGCTCCTTCCAGCTGCTCTATGCCGCCGCATCGTGGGATGACGTAACCTACAGGGAAGAACTGGAGGCGATGCAAGACAAGCTGGATCTAACCATCGTCTACGTCCTACGAAAGGGACACGACGGCTGGGAGGGCGCGACAGGCTATGTGGATCAAGATCTTCTGAAGCAGTATATTCCCCACCATCGGGGCAGTCGCCAGTATTTTATCTGCGCCGCTCCGGTAATGATGGACGCTGTAGAGTCGGCCCTATTTGACCTGGACGTGCCCGTTACCCACGTCCACATGGAGCACTTTAACCTGGCCTAAGTAAAGACCTATGCGCTACAGTATCATGCTGCAAATTGTAGTCGGCACTACGCTGATTTTAGTGGGGGCAGGGGCCTTCTTTGGCTGGTTGCAAACCCGCCCTTTTGAGGAAGCAGGGCAATCGTCCACCAGAACATGGCTACGGACTTCTGGCGCTTATCCCTAGCGCTGAGACATAGCGCATAGCGCCAACCGTTGTCGTTACGGTGCCCCAATTGCGGTGCTGTGGACAGTCCAGGGGTGCGGTACGCAGGCTGATTAGGGCATTATAGTGGCGTTGGATCATGATCCCCATGTCCAGGCAGGGGGCAACAAGATCCGCTAAAATGTGCTTCTGCCTGGGGGTTGACTACCTGCCAGAACACTTTTTCTGCCTATGGCTGGTTCTATGACCCAACTCAACAACGGCATTACGCTATTTTTTAGCTTGCTGGTCGAGGCCATGCCCTTTCTGCTGCTGGGGGTAATATTTTCCAGCGTGCTGCTGCTGTTTGTCGATGAGCAAAAGCTGCTGACGCTGATTCCTAAAAACGTGGTGCTGGCGGCGCTGGCGGGCAGCTTAATTGGCTTTCTGTTTCCGGTTTGCGAGTGTGGCAACATTCCGGTGGCGCGGCGGCTGTTGACTAAGGGCGCACCAACAGCGGTGGCGATCGGGTTTTTGCTGGCTGCCCCCACGGTCAACCCAGTGGTGTTTTGGGCTACCTGGATTGCCTTTCGCGACCAGCCCGAAATTGTATTTCTGCGGGTGGGTTTTACCCTGGTGGTGGCGGTCACCATCGCTCTGATCTTTAGCGCCCAGGCCGATGTGCGCCCCTTTTTGCAAGACAGCCTCACCCGCATGATGGGGGAGCCTGAGCCCGCCATACCAGTCCCAGCGGCGGCAGAGATTTCACCGCTGCTGAAATCGGGCACCTTTCTGATGCAGTCGCCGGGGCAGGTGCTACAGCTTGATGCCCCGCCTGCTCAGGTGTTGGCCCAGGTCGCTGTTGCCGCGCCGCCCATGGCTACCCGGCTGCGGATGATGGTTGACAACATGGTGCTGGAGCTGCGGGAGTTGGGTGCGGTGCTGGTAATCGGCAGTGCGATCGCCGCCTTCGTTCAAGTCGCTATCCCCCGCGAGGTCATTCTCAGCCTGGGCCAGGGACCAGTCACCTCGATTGTGGCGATGATGGCCCTAGCCTGGGTGGTGTCGATCTGCTCGACGGTTGATTCGTTTTTTGCTCTGTCCTTTGCTTCCACCTTTACCAGCGGTTCCCTGCTGGCCTTTCTGGTGTTTGGCCCGATGATTGACCTGAAAAACATCAGCCTGCTGCTGACGGTGTTTAAGGGCCGAGCGATTCTCTATTTATTTGTGCTGGCGGCGCAGCTGGTCTTTTTGCTGACCCTGGTGATGAATCTCTACACCGGCTAAGCGGCAGCTTTGCCCATTGCGATTTGACCCTGGCTGGGGGTTAAACAGGTCGTGAATGGCCGGTCTTTGATAGTTTCCTCGAATAACTTACGAATGTCTCTGATTCAGCGCCCATGACTTCAACGTCTCGTGTTAACGGTTCTCGCGCCTCGGGTGGGCGATCGCTACCCTGGCAGGCCCTGGTGGATGCCGCCATGCTGCTGCTGTGGGGGCTGATGCTGCTGCGCTTTACGGTGACGGGTAAGCTCTATCTGCTGCTACACCCCGACTACATGTGGCTGTCCCACTTGGCCATGGTGCTGCTGCTGGGTATGGGGGTGAGCCGTCTGGTGCAGGTGGGGCTGAGCTACCGCCAGGGATCCCGTCAGACCATTCGCAGTCAGGAGCATATGGCACTGCTGCCCCGGCAGTTTAGCGTGGGCCTGCTGATTGCCATTGCGGTGTTTGGGCTAATTTACACGCCGCGCCCCTTTGCCAGCGAGACTGCCTTTCAGCGGGGTATTACCGATGTGCTGGGTCAGACGCGATCGCGGCCTCAGCGGTTTTCCCTCAGTGGCGATTCTGAGGAGCGCACCATTGTCGACTGGGTGCGCACTCTCAATGTCTACCCCGAGCCCGACGCCTACGCTGGCCAAATTGCCAAAGTGAGCGGGTTTGTCACCCATATTCCCGGCTGGCCTGATGAGTTTGTGATGATTTCGCGGTTTGTACTCACCTGCTGCGCCGCCGATGCCTACCCCGTCGGCCTGCCGGTGGAGCTGCCCCCAGGCACCGCCCGGCCCGCCCCCGACACCTGGCTTGAAATTGAGGGCGCAGTGCAAACCAGCACCCTCGACGGCAAACGTCAGCTCACCATTGGCGACCCCACCCTGACCGAAATCCCTGAACCCCGTACCCCCTACGAATATTAACCATGGCCCGTCGTCGCTCTCACCGTTCTCGCTCTCAACCCCTTGATCGCCTAGCCACGATGATCATCGCCGGTCTCTCGCTGGCCCTGGGGTTGCTGATACTCTCGGGCGACCACGCCACGGCGCGAGTGCGTGATTTTACCTGGCAAGACCGTCAGGTAGGAGCCGAAGACCAGGCCTTTTTGCTCACCTTTAGCCGTCCTATGGATGTGGCCAGCGTGGAGCAAAACCTCACCCTCGACCCGCCTCTGCCGGGCAAGGTGAGCTGGGCGGGGCGACGGATGGCCTACACCCTGACCGAACCGCTGCCCTACGGGGAATCGTTTAGCGTGAGCCTAAAGAGCGCGCGCGATCGCTACGCCGCCACCACCGATAGCTCTAGCCGATTTGAGCCCTTCCAAAGCCAGTTTGAAACCCGCCCCCGCGCTTTTTTATATATCGGGGCCGAAGGCGACGAAGCCAACCGTCTGGTGCTGGCCGATCTGAGCAGCCAAAAGCGCACCATTCTAACGCCCAAAAACCTCTCGGTAATGGCCTTTAAGCCCTATTCGCTGGGCGACAAGGTGCTGTTTTCAGCCAGTGACACCAGTCAGGCCGGTAGCCTGCTCAACCAGCAGATTTATACCGTCACCACGGGCCTCACCCCGCGCCCGCCCATCGACTTTGCCGTCCAGCGCCCGCCTCTGTGGCAGCAGCTTTGGCCTCAGAAAGAAGTCGCTCCATCAGGAGAAACCACCCTGGTGCTCGACAACCGCACCTACCAAAACCTCAAGTTTGACCTCTCAGCCGACGGGCAGACCATTGTGGTGCAGCGAGTCAACCAGCAGAACCCCGCCGATTTTGGCCCCTGGATTGTGCGCCAGGGTTCAGATCCTCAGCCGATCGAAACCGAACCGGGCGGCGACTTTTTAATTGCCCCTGACAGCCAGTCGCTGCTGCTGCTCCAGGGCCAGGGCACCGCCATCATTGATTTGGGTTCCGAGAAAACTCGCGGCCCCAGTCAGCCCCTCGACTTTTTGCCCAACTATGGGCGAGTGCTCGATCTATCCGCCAATGGCTCGGCCGCTGCCATGGTCAACTTCAACCAGGACGACCCCGAGAAGCGCTTTACCGAATCGCTGTTTTTAGTCACCAACCAGGGCCGAGAAGAGGAACTGTTGCAGGTGAGCGGGGCCATCGTCGATGCCCAGTTTGACCCTACTCGTCAGGTGCTCTATGTATTGGCCAGTGAACTAGTCGAGGCCCCACCTGAGCTTGACACCTTGCAATCAGAAAATGCCTACGCTGAGCAACCGCTGCTGCTAGCCATTACCCTAGCTGACGGTAAGGCCAGCCCACTGTTGCGCTTACCCCAACAGCAGCGCATTCACATGAGCGTGGCTCCCGACGGGCGATCGCTACTGCTCGACCTGGCCGGGCAAACCACCCCCGAGGGCGAAACTGGTGCACCCGTCATCTGGAATTTACCTCTGGTTTATCCAGCAAACGCTCTTGATGTCGCTGCATCCGCCGAAGGTTCTGACATCACCTCAGGTGCAGCCGAGAATGATTCCAGCGATGCCTCAGCTAGGGATGCCGCGATCGCCATGCCCACCGTCACCGATCCAGAGGAGTTTCCCTTTAGCGGCCTCCAAGCCACCTGGTTGCCCTAGGCGGTTAACGGAATGACCCTGGCCCCTGACTGACAATACCCGACCACTGCACCTGCTTTTCCCCCGTGCGACGATAAGAGAAAAAACGGTCGGGCTCTTGAAAGGTGCAGTGGGGAGCGATCGCCACCTGCTCCCGACTCAGCCCCAGTTGTTCGAGCTGCCATCGATTCGCCAGCCGCACATCCAGCCGCGCCTTGCTAGGGACGTCATCCCCAAGCACAGGAGAATTTTCGCGCTGTTGCAGTTCTGCCACCACTGCTTCGTCGTTGCTAGAGGTTTGGGGAGTAATTGTGCGCCCCACCGCTGCGGCCACCTCCACAGACACCTGATAGATCTCCCCCGCGATCGCCGGGCCGATGGCCACCACCAAATCCTCCAACCGACTGCCCTGGGCTTGCATCTGATCCACCGCCACCGCTACGATCGACTGGGCCGTACCCCGCCAGCCCGCGTGGATGGCTGAGACCTGCCCGGTGGCGCGATCGCCAACCAGCACCGGGCTACAGTCTGCTGAGCAAACCCAGAGGGCTTGACCAGGGCGATCGCTCAACAGACCATCGGCCTCAGCCATCTTCTCCAAATCGGGCCCCGGCAGGTCAGCGGGGACTAACACCCGGTTACCATGAACCTGTTTAACCCGCTGCACCGCTGCCGTCGCGTCGAGGGCTGCCGTCAGCACCTCTGGGGTTTGGGGCCAAAACTGTCGGGTAAAAAAGCCGTGGGGCCAGTCTTGCAGGAGATCACAGGTGAGAAACACTTGCCCTTGCCAGGTCTGCCAATGCCAATTTGCCATGTCGCCCCCTGTGGTGGTTGTAATGCCTGTGCGCTGCCATAGCGATCGCAACTCTATCCGGCAATGTAGAAGCCGCTATATAGAGAAATCGTTAAGCTGTAGCGCCGTTTTATCAAGTTCTATTTTTCGGTGCCCCCAACTGTCTCCGTAGATTTTTTGAGGTGGTAGGGTGATCAGTATTAGTCAAAGACCTATCCTAAATTTCTATATAAAATTCTAGGATGATTAGCGGGTGAACCTAGATCGACTTCGCCAGGCTCTCCTACAGCCATCCAAAAACTTGGGAATAATGCCCGACTATCAGGCATTGCGCCCTCGTTTTTATCTCCACTGGGCCGAGCACATTGACTCCACCAACCGAGCGCTAGCAGCGATGATGGCCGCTGGCGCTCCGGCGGGCACAGTGCTGATGGCCGGCACTCAGCGGGCCGGGCGGGGACAGTGGGGGCGGCAGTGGCAGTCTCCCCGCGGCGGACTGTACCTGTCACTGGGGCTCAATCCCGATCTGCCCGCTTCCCGCAGCCCATACCTCACCCTGGCCAGCGCCTGGGGTGTGGCCACCAGTCTAGCCAACCTGGGCCTGCCAGTGCAGGTCAAATGGCCTAACGATTTGGTGGCTGGGGGCAAAAAGCTGGGTGGCATACTGGCCGAAACCCAACTCGAAAGCGCTCGGGTACAAACCGTGGTGATTGGTCTGGGGCTAAATGGGTTTAACCCAGTTCCCGAAACTGGCACCTCGATTCAAGCGCTAATTCAACCGGAATTGCCCCCCGGCCCCTTGAATACCTTGGAGGATCTGGCTGCGATCGCCCTCTACGGCCTTATGCAGGGCTATCTTCACTGGCAAAACCAGGGTGACGACGCCTTTCTACTTGACTACCAAACTCGCCTGGCCAATCTAGGCCAGGGCCTAACAGTAGAAGGTCAGGCAGCAGAAGTCATTGGCGTGGCCCCATCGGGGAACCTACAGGTGCGGCTCAAGCCCACGCATAATGACACACCAGCGGTCAAGACGCTGGAAATTGAACCAGGTAAAGTAACTTTGGGCTACAATGCGTAGCGGCTGATTATATGGTGAAAAGAAATAACGCAGAGCCTATTCAAGCGCATAAACTCTCTGGAGTTTATCCTTCAGTAGCCTGGCTACAGATAGCGTTGCTGGTTGGGGGCATGGGGCTAACCCATAACGGATTGGCCGTCGCCGGAACTACCGACACCCCTGATTCGTCTGAGCAAGAAGTGCCAGTTGTAACCTCAGCTGACTATCTCGTGCCGACGAATGGCAACGCTCACAGAGCTAGCCCTCAAGCGACGCTAAGTTTGCCTTCACCCTCCGTAGCACAGCCTGAGTTTACGCCTCAGCGCCCGTCTACCTCAGCCGTTGTGACATCACCCCCTTCAGCGAGTTCGCCGATGTTCTCTCCGGTTCCCCCGCCGCCCCCAGCGGCTATCACCGTTACTGTTCCGGCCACACCTACAGCTCCTACCATGGCAGAGAGCTTGCTGAAGCCCGCAATCGCCTCCACACCGGGCGAAGCAGCAGCAACTGAGGTTCCCGCTGCCGCTATTACCCCCGAGCCGGTTCCGACAGAAGCCCCTGCCACCGTAGTTCCCGAAGCCATCGCCGCTGATGAATCGGTGCCTGCGGGCTACAACAGTGTTTTTATTGACCCCACTGATTACAGCCTAGGGGCCACTCAGGCTCCAGCGGCTCGACCCGGCGGCTCTCCCAACGTAGTCTTTGCCGAACGCTCTAGCGGCTGCCAAATTACTGTCGCCGCTGGGCAAAGCAGCCCCAGCGCGGCGTGCGGTGCCTCTACCGCTTCAGCATCAGCTTCCCAGGGCGCTGGGGCTCCCAGCGCTAGCCAGGGTCGGGGTGAAATTCGGGTTGGCCCCATTGCCGTGAGTTCCCAAGGAGTGCGACTGGGTAGCACCACTATCGTCAGCCGCGAAGCCCTCAACGAAAAGCTGCGCCCCCTCAATGTGCTGCGGCGCGGCACTGAAGAATACGTATTTCCGCTATCGGTGCCCGCGTCGATTTCGTCGCTGTTTGGCTGGCGGATGCACCCCGTCGCCCAGAGCTGGCGTTTCCACTCAGGAACTGACCTGGCGGCTCCCATGGGTACGCCGGTGCTGGCGACTCGGGCTGGGCGCGTCTCGGTGTCAGACTTTTTGGGCGGCTATGGCCTGACGGTCATCATGCGCCACGACGACGACAAGCTTGAGTCTCGCTACGCCCACCTGTCCCAGCTCGCCGTAGAGGCTGGGGAATGGGTGGAACAGGGCGAGGTTATCGGCCTGGTAGGCAGCACTGGAACTTCCACTGGTCCTCACCTGCACTTTGAGCTGCGTCAGTTGACCGGCGAAGGGTGGGTCGCAGTAGACCCAGTTGAGGTGCTGGAGTACGGCGTAGCCAACTTACTAGAGATCATTGACAACCCGATGCTGGCCCTGGGCCAAGGGGCCGCGAAGGCAGCAGAAACCGAAGAGAGTCTGCCCACCGAGTATCCCTTCCGCCCAGCCCAGCCCAATGCCAGCTAGCTTGGGACTACCGGCTGGGTTACGGTGAGATGTTGAGATAGCTGCTATGGGCTACGTCTTTGAGCATCAGGTGCGGTTTCACGAAACCGACGGGGCCGGGGTGGTCTATTTCGCCAATGAATTAGTAATGTGCCATACCGCCTATGAGGCATCTCTAACGGCGGCGGGGCTAGATGTGGCCGCATTTTTTCGAGCCGAAACATTGGCCTACCCTATTGTCCACACCAGCATGGATTACCGACGTCCGCTGCGGTGCAGCGATCGCGTCACTATTAACCTCACCCCCACCCGTTTAGACGACAGCAGCTTTGAAATCCAATATCAGCTCACGCTTGAGGATGCGGCAGTGGCCCAGGCCGTAACCCGCCATGTCTGCATTGAGGTGGCTAGTCGTCGTCTCAGTTCGCTGCCCACTGAGATGGAGCAGTGGATAGCCCAATGGAGCGATCGCTCCATTGGGCTTGGAGATGGTCAGTAATGGAAGGTAGCTGGCAGGAGTGGCTGTTTGTAAGCGGGTATGTGGGGTTTTTGGTAGCGATCGCCGTCCTCGTTCTCACCACTCGCTCCGAGCCGTAGCCCCAACCCTTTAACAGCAGCCATGAGAATCTTGCGTGGCTACTCAGGTTGTGACGCGGCGATCGCCAGTCCAAATAGCCCTCACAGAATTTTGCGTGGAGCCAGTAGGTTCCCGCAAAACTATTCCGATTTTGTAAGAAATTCTTAAAGTCGGTCGTGTTGTTTCCGTAAATTCGCGGTGGCGCTCTCCTCATCTACCGCTGAGTTCGATAGGCTTATTACAAGCGCTAAAAGGGCGGCTTAAATTTAGCTTAAACGTCAGATAGGCGTCTCCTGATGGGGTTTCCCCCGGCTTTTGCCGGGGGTTTTTGTTTGTAATGATGCCAGCAGCCTGATACATCGATCATGGGGCTGCTAGCCCTTAATAGCCTGAATGACGATAAAATGCCCTCAACGGCAAGTTTGGGCTTAAGCAAAGGCTTTTGAAAGCTAGATCGATCTCCACTTCATTGTCCTCAGAGATTTTACCTATAGGCGCTGTAAGGCAGGCTAACCGAAAGGGCATCTTTGAGAAAGGGAACGCTCCATAACCGTCGTCAGGGTGTGTCTCTTGCATCTATTGTCAGACCAGGACATCGGTTAACCTCTATGTCCTTTCACATTAACCACCATTTTGGGGTGCTTGCCTTTGCGGCGGTGATCAATATATTGGTCGCCAACATGGCATGGCAGCGGCGGGGCTCAACCCTGGCCTGTAGATATTTTTCTCTCATGATGGTAGCCGCCACATTTTACACAGCAGTAGCGGCGATGGAAGCAGGGTCTACAGCAGTATCTGACAAAATATTTTGGTCTACGCTCGAATACGTTGGAACTGGCGGAGTTATTGTCTTCTTTTTGCTATTTTCTGAAGCATTTGTCTACGAGCAATCGCAATTTAATCCTAGGCACCTGCTGAGGCTCAGTATTTGGCCACTGCTCAATATCATTTTGGTCGCTACCAATAGTTGGCATCACTGGATCTGGGTTGACATTACTCCAGGTCTACCCCCCAACTATGTTGCCATTTACGAGCATGGGGTTGGCTACTTCTGGATTCTTGCTTGTCTATATTTGTATGGGCTGCGGAGTATTCAGCTGTTAGCTCAATCTACCTTCAGGGGCAGCCCCCTACGGCGACGGCAATCGCTGTTCCTACTACTGGGAGCGTTGTTTCCCTACCTGGGCAGCGCCCTCTACTCCCTCAATCTCGCCCCAGCCGGCCTCAACTTAGCGCCAATGTCGTTTATGGGTACAGGAATCTTGTCCTTTTGGGCACTCTTTCGCATGGGTGCTTTTGATGCCATCCCGGTTGCCCGGGAAATGTTAATCGAACATCTGCAGGATGGCGTCATGGTCGTTGACTTGCAGCATCACATCGTGGATATTAACCCCCAAGGGCGATCGCTCACAGGCTTAAAGAGTTCCTGCATGGGGCGATCGCTCCACAGCGTCTTAGCTGACCTACCAGACCTCCTCCGCAACTATGACCGAGGAATTGAAATACCCTTTGATCTTTGGCTGGGTACTAAAAAGTCTTATTATGTCACCGTTCAAATTTCGCCTTTACAAGATGGCCAGGGCAGAAACCACGGGCGACTGCTGGTCTTCCATGATATTACCCAGCGATATCAAGCGGAAGTAGAGCTACGTCAAGCCAACAACCGCCTTCAAAGCCAACTTCAGGAAATTGAGTTTCTCCAGACCAAGCTTGAGACCCAGGCCAGACAGGATCAGTTAACCGGCTTATTTAACCGTCATTATCTCAATGAGATCTTACCCCAAGCCTTAGAGCAGGCAGGGATAGAGCATTACCCAATTGCCTTTGTCATGCTAGATATCGATCACTTCAAGCGGGTAAATGATACTTTCGGGCATCGGACTGGGGATCTGGTCATTCAGACGTTCAGCCGAATTCTTTTTCAGCAAATAAGCGCTGGAGATGTTCCTTGCCGATTAGGTGGAGAAGAATTTTTAGTAATTTTACCAGGCATGACTTTAGATGCAGGATTTCAATGGGCTGAGATTATTCGTCAAAGTTTTGAAGCAGCTGCGGTGTCCTGGAGAAATTCTGAGGTAAAAACCACGGTATCCGGTGGTGTCGCTATATTTCCAGATCACGGTACCCAGGATGACGAGCTGCTCCACGCAGTTGATCTCGCTCTCTACGACGCCAAAAAAGGCGGGCGCAACCAAGTCATCTGTTTCAATCACCTGGTTCACCAATAGGCTAGATATAGATCTTGAGCTGTATCTAGCCTATTGGTGAAAGTTCACTTCTGGACTCAGGTCGGGTTTAAACCAATTCTGGCTATTGTTCAATGGTTTCATGGCGGCTGCAGCGAGCCGCCTCATCATGCTAAAACAGCGGCTTTAGCGATACGGACCACAGGAGGATTTGATCGCACCATTGCTCCAAAGGCACTATCTTGTCACAATACAAAGACAATTACGATACGAACCTTAACGCAGCGGCTTCTTGCTTCAATGAATGTAATCACTGGTCTTGGCCTGTTTCTGGCTCTTCTGACCGGGGGCGCAGCATTTTACTTGCTCACTCCCCGCCGCTACGAGTCTTCTAACTCCGTAGCCAACTCCTACGATCAGTGGACCGAAGATGGCATTTTGGAGTTCTACTGGGGAGAGCACATTCACCTAGGCCACTATGGGGCACCGCCCCGCCGCAAAGATTTTCTCGCGGCTAAGGCCGATTTTGTTCATGAAATGGTGTGCTGGGGCGGCCTAGACCGGTTGACAACGGGTACAACGGTATTAGATGTAGGCTGCGGCATTGGGGGCAGCAGCCGCATCCTCGCTCGCGACTATGGTTTTGTGGTTACCGGGGTCACCATTAGCCCCAACCAGGTGCGGCGTGCCCAGCAGCTTACCCCACCAGGAGTTCCCGCTCAGTTCCAGGTGGATGACGCTATGGCGCTATCGTTCCCCGACGGTAGCTTTGATGTGGTGTGGTCGGTGGAAGCTGGCCCCCACATGCCCGACAAGGAAGTGTTTGCCCGCGAGTTGCTGCGGGTGCTAAAGCCCGGCGGTGTACTAGTGGTCGCTGACTGGAACCAGCGAGATGACCGCGCCATTCCCCTCAATGTCTGGGAGAAACCTGTCATGCGCCAGCTGTTAGATCAGTGGTCGCACCCAGCTTTTGCCAGCATTGAAGGCTTTGCCGAACAGCTCAAAGCCACCGGGATGGTGGCAGGGCAAGTCACCACCGCCGACTGGTCCAAGGAGACTCTGCCCTCCTGGCTCGACTCCATTTGGCAGGGGGTCATTCGGCCTCAGGGCATGGTGCGCTTTGGGCCAGCAGGGATTGTCAAGTCGGTGCGGGAAGTACCTACCCTGCTGTTAATGCGGCTGGCCTTTGGCTCTGGGCTGTGCCGGTTTGGCATGTTCCGCGCAGTGCGGGGTACCCCTTCTACACCACCTCAGGCAATGGTAACTGCATCCGACAGATACACGTCCTGAATTAAGTGAAACAATTTTACCCCTTCTTTGAAATCGCGCTGGAAAGTTTTGCGGCCTGAAATCAGCCCCATCCCCCCGGCCCGCTTGTTGATCACGGCAGTGCGAACGGCTTCAGCAAAATCGTTGTCGCCGGAACCGCCGCCGGAGTTGATCAGCCCCATACGCCCGGCGTAGCAGTTGAGCACCTGGTATCGGGTGAGGTCAATGGGATGGTCGGTGGTGAGATCGCTGTAAACGCGGCTGATGGTTTTGCCGTAGGTTTGCCCCAGGGCTTTGGCCACGGCCCCGTAGCCGTTGTTAATCTCTGGCAGTTTTTGCTTGATAATGTCGGCCTCAATGGTGACGCCTAGGTGGTTGGCCTGGCCGGTCAAATCGGCGGCGAGGTGGTAGTCTTTATCCTGCTTAAAAGAGCTGCTGCGCAGGTAGCACCAGAGAATGGTGGCCATACCCAGCTCGTGGGCCCGCTGGAAGGCAGCGCTGACTTCTTGAATCTGTCGAGTTGATTCATCGGAACCGAAGTAGATAGTGGCCCCGACAGCGACAGCGCCCAAATTCCAGGCCTGCTCAACATCGGCAAACATCACCTGGTCAAAACGGTTAGGAGCCGTGAGCAGCTCGTTGTGATTGAGTTTGAGAATGAAGGGAATTTTGTGAGCGTAGCGGCGCGACACACTACCAAGGACTCCAAGGGTGGTGGCGACAGCGTTGCAGCCCCCCGCGATCGCTAATTCCACAATATTTTGCGGGTCAAAGTACATAGGGTTGGGCGCAAAGGAGGCCCCAGCCGAGTGCTCAATCCCTTGATCCACCGGCAGGATGGAGAGGTAGCCGGTATTTGCTAGGCGGCCTGTGCTGTAGAGCTGTTGCAGGCTGCGGAGGACTTGGGGATTGCGATCGCTTTGGGTAAATATGCGATCAACCCAATCCGACCCTGGTAAGTGCAGCGTAGACTTCGGCACCTTAGCTTCATAGCCGAGCAGCGACTCAGCCTCGGGGCCGAGCCAGTCGGCGATTGTGTTAGTGGATGACAGGGCAGTTACCATGGCATTAATTTGAGTACATCAGTGATATCAATGGAGCTGTCTAAACGTTAGCCCAAGGTTTTAAAGACGTGAACCTAGTTCACAAAATTCACTGAATATAATTTTGCCCTCCCCTTCGTCACTCTGGACGCTAACAGACATCTGCTCAAGCAAACGAGCATTCACTTTCCAAGACCGTGGCAACAGCTACTGTAGCCGTGCCGGGGATAGGACGTTGTCATCGCCAGCCTATCGGCGAAGGCCATACGCCAGTTCGCGGCTCCGGTCGGGGCTATCACAACAAAAAGCCTCACTCTGGTAAAGGAGTGAGGCTTTTCAAGTAGAGACCTGGCATCGAGCTATTTTGACAAGGGGCAACCCCCTCACTATCTTCGCCGCAGCTGCGTTTCACGACTGAGTTCGGGATGGGTCAGAGTGGGACCACAGCGCC
>NZ_JACJOX010000050.1 GCF_014695775.1 Leptolyngbya sp. FACHB-60
ACGAAGGTGGTGCCGGTCAGCCAGCCGCCTACGGCCATGAAGGCGCAGGGGAACAGCAGGATGCCCGACCACCCAATAAACACAAAGCGATCGCGCTTTAGCCAGTCGTCAAGAACGTCGAACCATCCTCGCTCGGCTTGCGCGCGTCCCATTGCTATGGTCATACGCTAATCTCCCTAACTATCTAACAACAAGGTATATACACGGAAGATGATGCCGCTACTTCTAAATCGAAGACAGCCAACTGACTAGATCAGTCAACTCCCTACCAATTATGAGTAGTGTTTACTATTCTTTACCGTACGTATCATTATAAGGGTTATTTTTAGGAGGGCTAGTCTTGGAACCCAGATTGTCTTTGAATTTCAGCGGTTTTGGTGAGTATTTTTGCTTATCCCTCAAGGGGAAAATTTTGGCTTGTCTAGTTCAGGCTGCTCTTAATTGTGGCTTAGCCTGAGTATCGGAAGGGAGCAGCGAGATCTCCTTACTCTGATCAAGACTGTAGTTGTCGAGTAGGAACCCTTACACTCTATATATAGATAGGCGAGCTTAGTTCAAGCTGCCTACGTCTCTAAATATTCTATTTACTGAGTAGTAGTCAACCATGTTCACGATCGAGTTAACGCTGAAACACACGCCAATGCCCCTCTCTGTGCAAAAGAAAGAACCAAGTGAGGCACAGGCTCTTTTTGGCTCGATTACAGAGAGCCTACGCAACAACAATGGTCACCTAATCGAAATCACCTGCGACCAACAGCCTCACAAACGCATCAGCATTTTGGGTAGCGAAATTGCAGCCGTCCAAATCTTTGAGAAAAGCGGTACCGCTACGGCATCGGGTCGCCCACCAGGGTTTTTCGCCCTAAGTAGCGATCAATAAGCGATCGCTACTCAAGGAGTCAAAATCAGTGCCTGGTAACATTGCTTCAGCTCAAGAGCCTAGTGCCATTTGGGTCAGTCGTTTGCAGTTCCAGTGGCCATCAGGGCTGTCAGTGCTGCAAGATTGCTCGCTCACGGTGCAGCCCGGTGAGTTTTGCATGCTGCTGGGCAACAATGGTAGTGGCAAATCAACTTTGCTAAAAATCCTTGGCGGGCTGCTGCAACCCCAAGCGGGAGAGTGGTCGGTTGAAAAGCCGTTGGGCTTTGTCTTTCAGAACCCCGACCACCAGTTGGTGATGCCTACTGTGGGGGCTGATGTGGCGTTTGGTCTAGTGGATGAGCACCTTCCCTTAGCAGAGATTCGCAATCGGGTTGACGATGCACTGTCTGCCATCAATCTGTTGGAGCTAAAACGTCGACCCATCTATGCGCTCAGCGGCGGGCAAAAGCAGCGGGTAGCAATTGCTGGAGCCATTGCCCGACATTGCCAGGTGCTATTGCTGGATGAGCCTACTGCCCTACTCGATCCCGATAGCCAAATTGATTTGGTGAAACGGGTAAGAAATCTGGTTAAAGAGCGGGGGCTGACGGCTCTATGGGTAACCCACAGACTGGTGGAACTCGACTACTGCGATCGCGCCTTCCTGCTGGAGTCGGGGCGAGTATTAGACGAAGGCAATCCGGCTCGCATTAAGCAGCGGCTACAAAGTCAAGTCTGAATATCCTCATGGTTGTCTAAAACCTAACGCTAGGCAATTACGCTCAACCGGAGGCGGTGATACCGAAAATTTTTGATAGGATGAGGGCTTGAGTTATTTATTCAGGTTGTTATGGCTAAGCGCTCTCCTTTCGATAGTACACAGGTTATGCGACGCACCGAAGACCTGATTCGGGCTGCTTCAAACCGCTACCGCATCACGGTGCAAGTAGCCAATCGAGCTCAGCGGAGACGCTTCGAAGATTTTGAAAACTACGAAGACCCTAAGATGAAGCCTGTGCTGCGAGCCATCATCGAGATGTCTGATGAGTTGACTCAGCCTGAAATTATTGGCGAGTAGTAGCGTCAAGGCTGGCCGCGTTCATGGGTGAGCGGTTTACAAAGGAAGGTAATGGGTGGCGGCTCGGCTGGGACGCCACCGCCCCCAAATACTGTGGACTGTTAGCTGGCTCTAATTGGGCCATAGAGTTAACCAAGACCGAGTTTCGTGCCTTTCGGCGGTTAGCGATGGAAATAAGTGAAACTATGCAGGCGATCGCCAGCGAGCTTATGGACGATGAACGCGTTACCTGTGAAGCAGAAGCCGATCACCTATGGATAGAAGCAGAGGGCTTTCCAGGAGCCTACGGCATACGGTTCATTCTCAAGTCAGGCCGTCAATGCGAAGGTGAGTGGGACGTGGAGGCGACCCAGCAAATGCTACAGGCCATCTTCCATCTCACGGTGTTTTAAGGATTTTCTAGAACCGGTTGCAAAATTCTCGGATTTCATCTGGCTGTGTACCGCCCTGTGTTATTCTAGGTAAGCACGATTAAAAGACCGGGGCGTAGCGCAGCTTGGTAGCGCACCACTTTGGGGTAGTGGGGGTCGTGGGTTCAAATCCCGCCGCTCCGATTGAGTTAAAAGCCGGAATCGCTGTTAAGCAGTGATTCCGGCTTTTTAAGTTCTGGCGTACTAAAGTACATTTCGGCGCATTTTGGCAGTACTTAACAGACTGGTCTTATGACAACCACCCTCAACCCCTACCTCACTGGTAACTTTGCCCCTGTCGAGACAGAGTTAACGGTCGATCAGCTGCCTGTCGTTGGCGAGTTACCAGCCGAACTGGCTGGCATGTTTGTTCGCAACGGTCCCAATCCTCAGTTTTCACCCTTGGGGCTTTACCACTGGTTCGATGGGGATGGCATGCTGCACGGCGTTCACATCCAAGACGGCAAAGCGAGCTACCGCAATCGCTATATTCGGACGCAGGGATTTGAACAGGAGCGACAAGCAGGGCAGGCCGTGTTTGGTGGATTGCTCCAACCGTCTCAGGCAGGCTTCAAAAACGTGGCCAATACAGCGCTTGTATGGCATCGCGATCGCCTGTTGGCGCTTTGGGAAGGGGGGGAACCACACGCGATTGATGTGCCCGGGCTAGAGACAATTGGTGCCCACACCTTCAACGGCAAGCTGGCCTCTCCCGTGACTGCCCATCCTAAAGTGGATCCGGTTACCGGGGAAATGATGTTCTTTGGGTATTCGCTAGCCCAACCGCCCTACGTCAAATACAGTGTGGTGTCGGCTAAGGGAGAACTGTTGCGAACAGTCCCGATCGATCTGCCGGTAGGGGTGATGATGCATGACTTTGCCATCACAGAGCACTACACCCTTTTCATGGATTTGCCCCTCACCTTCCGCTTGGAGCGACTCCAACGGGGAGAATCTGCCTTTGCCTTTGAGCGCGATCGCCCCAGTCGATTTGGAATTCTGCCTCGCCATGGCGATAACGGGACGATTCGCTGGTTTGAAGCACCCAGTTGCTATGTCTTCCATACCCTAAATGCCTATGAGGCTGGGGATGACATTGTTTTAATCGCTTGTCGCACAGGTAGCACCAACGTTTTGGGGGCGTCTCCTGATGCCCACGAGGGAGACAATCGCCAGGTTGGCAATGACGTGCCTTTGCTCTACCAGTGGCGGTTTAACCTGAAGACAGGAGCTGTGCAAGAACAGGCTCTCGACGATCGCGCCTGCGAGTTTCCTCGTATCAATGAGCAGTATTTGGGTAGGCAGTCCCATTATGGCTACGCTGGCAAGAGTGCGCCTGCCACGATGCCGAAGTTTGATGGATTACTAAAGTTTGACCTAGACAATAGGAGCGTGCAGGCTCATTCGTTTGGAACCGGACGCTATGGTGGCGAAGGGGTCTTCGTACCGCGGCCAAACGCAACCGTCGAGGATGATGGCTGGTTGATGACCTTTGTGCATGATGAAGCCCAAAACATGTCTGAGTTAGTCATCGTCAGCACGCAAGCGATGACAGATGAACCCGTTGCCCGCATTCAAATGCCGCAGCGGGTCCCCTATGGCTTTCATGGCACTTGGGTTTCCTTGCCATAGTGCCAATGAGCTGGTTCCGGCTCAAGCCTGCCACATCCAACTCAGCAAAAACAGAGCCCCCAAGCAGGCTTCCGCCACCACACCGCCAATATTTTTGAGGGTGACGCTGCGGTCAACGATGCTAGATATCAATCGCACGGCCGCAGCCACTAAAGAAGCCACCCCTAGGACGGTAAAGGCATCTGTAGACTGCAACCACAAACAAGTGGCTCCCAGACCCAGAAAGAAACTACCCAGGGTTGAGCGAATTTCAGAAACCCCGACCGGAGCGATGGGACCAAGACCCACAAAGGCAGCCATTGTTTTGGGAAAGAGCAGTGCTGCTCCCCCCAGCAGCATCAAGAGCACTGACGCTAGATTGGGAGCAATCTGAATGGAAGTTTCCACAGGCATTACGGAATTACGACTCCCTCTATTGGAGGCGATTAGGATTGGGGCAGGGTACTGTCGGTTGGTAGACTTCCTGCTGCCTCTAGCTCTCCTATCTCTCAATTTGCTGGGCAAAGGACAGCAGGTGATCCGCAACGACCTGGGGTTGATCAAAGTGGGGAACATGCCCGGCTCCCTCAACCCAGACCAGCTGACTACCCGCAATTGCTTGCTCAAACCGGGTGGCATCTGCTGTTCCGAAGACATCGTCTGATTTTCCCCACAAAATGAGGGTGGGATGCGTGACTTGGGTGATGCGATCGCTCAAGTTCGCGTAACCCCCACTTCGCGTAAAAGATGCGATCGCATCCTTCCAGCCCGGCATCTCCTGATGCAGCAATGAGCAGCGCAAGGCGTCAAGCAGGCTCACATCCAATATCGGTAAGGCTGAGGCAGCAGCCAGAGCAGCATGTTTGCGAAAATACAGCCAATTTGCGCCCAGTTCGATTAGTGGACTTGGGAGAAACTGCCCTACGGGAAAGCTGCCAGAAAAGCCGACGCTGTCCATTAGAACGAGCGATATCACCCAGCTCGGATAATGCAAAGCAAAGTCAATCGCTACGGCTCCTCCCAAAGAGGCTCCCACCAAAATGACAGGTCGCCCAATCCAGGCTTTTACAACGCTAAGCAGATGTTGCCGGATGGTCTGGGGATTGACCGCCAGCGTGGCTATGTATTCGGTAAATCCTGAACCCAACAAGTCAATCGCCCAAGTTTCGTGACGATGCGCCAGCAAGGGCAATAACCGCCGAAATTCCAGCAGGGAACTATCAAATCCGTGCAGCAGCAGAATAGGGATTGTGCCAGGTACAGGAGTTGATGAATCAGGACTGTAATGGGCATAGGCGGTTGCGATCGCCGTTGTACTTTCCCTCACCGGCACTTGAACAACACGACGCTGAATGCATTGCAGCAGGGCGATAGCGGCCCCATCTTGGATCTCACGCGTGGAGGACGGTAAAAAATGAGCAAACATGCGTCTCACCCCAAAACGGGCAACCCTGTCAGTACTAGGCCCCAAATGGCAAAGCTGCTATATCCTAGGCCGTCAAGGCAGGGGGGAGTCGCTTATTCGGCAAATAGTTTAGTAATATCTCCCTGAAACGGTGGCTCTGCACACTCAGCATCACAAAGAAAGTTTGCCTTAAAGGTGCGATCGCTTACCCAGGTAAAGCTACTCAAATCAGCAGGGGCAACTGTGTAGTCAAACATCTTAGATTCTCCGGTCTGGAGATCCAACGCGATGAACCAGGTAACCCCTTCCATTGATTCGGCAAACACGGCGTAACGTTCATCTGGTGACCACTGGACCCAATTTTGTCCACCGTACTTAGCGATAGAGATTTGCTGCACTTTTCCAGCTTCACGGTCAACAAGAAACACAGCCCAACACAAACCGGTTTCATCGGTCAAACCTTCGCAGGCTTTGAAGACGTTAAATCTGCCCGATGGGGATGGCTCTGAAACGAACAGCCGCTGAGCATAGGTGACAGTGCCATCACTCGTATAGCTCACTGGAATCTCATTGAGCAGCAATTTCTCCTGATAAAGTAGTTGTCCTTCCTGGCTAAAGGTCAGCCCTTGCGCAGATTCACCCTTTAGGATCGACCTCCACTGCTGCACACCCGGAGTGCTCGGTGCAGCTGGTACAACAGAGGTTGCTGGAGAGGATACAGCATTCGGCGTAGACGCTATAGCACCTGTGTTTGGCTGGGGGCTGAGCCGGTTATACCCTGCGATCGCACTCCAGATCAGCAAGAAAACTCCAGAGAGATAAAACAATAATTGCGTTTTACGGGTGTAGTTGTTCATCTTCAGGGGCATCTCACAGTGCTAATACCACTATAAAGTTCTCTCCGGAGTAGCCCTGGTCTACATGACCACCTCCAACATTGAGAGTCGGTCACGGATAGCATCAAAGCCCACGACGGCCCCTAAGCGTTCTGGACATATTGGCCTTAGTCACTAGCACTCCGAGGACAAATCCTTGGGAATCGACGACGATATGGCGTTTGCAACCCTTAATCTTCTTGCCACCGTCGAAGCCGTAGACTTCCCCTTTTTTCTGTCGTTTTTACTGATTGTGAGTCAGCGCTAGCGACGCTAGAGTCTGGGTCTTGATTCATCCCTTCCTTTTACCTACGCTACGAGCGATCGCCGTCAAACTGTTTGCAGTACACCTCAACGTGTCTACATCGTCGCGCATGCGCACGTTACTTATTTGTTAGCGATCGTGACGGCCCGATTCACATAGGTGTCTGTGGCTAACTGCTCGACGACGAACGTAGCCAGATCAGCGCGGGTTATCTGTCGGCCCTTCTCTACGCCTGCGAGCACGCGCACGGAGCCGACGGCTGGCTGGTCGTTCAATACGGCAGGGCGAACCAGCACATAGGGAGTTCCCGCCTGGGCGATCGCCTGCTCCATGGCAGTCTTATCTGCGGTAGAGCCACGCAGAAAGGTGGGTAGCAACAAAAGCCTGAACGGTAGTGACGCCTGCGCCTTGCTGTCTCCCACACCTAGAGCTGAGATTGCAATGATTCGGCTTGTGCCGTGCTGCTTTGCGGCTGCGACGACGGCGCGGGCAACCTGTTGTTCGATATCTGTCTTCCGCCACGGCGTTTTGCCGCCGACGGTATCGATCACAGCGTCCTGGCCGGCTGTTGCGTGGGATATTGCTGCTTGATCGGCTGCATCCCCAGTAAGGACGCGAACGTTGGGTGGGGAGTTGTATCGGGCACTATCGCGGACAAAGGCTGTCACGTTGTGGCCAGCGGCAACGGCTTGGTCTACCACCTGCCTTCCCGTCTTGCCCGCCGCTCCGATTACTAAAACATTCATCGTGGTACCTATTTGGGGTGGACTGCGAAGCAGGTCAATGGTTAAGGCTTTTCACCTTAGCCATCGACCGATTACTTGCTCTACTCTGCGGTTGCAGCGTGCTCTATGAGGCTAGCGACGGCATCTGGATGAGAAACCATCACGACATGGGATGCGCCACTGACGACCACCGTTTCCTTCGAGTTGGCGCGCTCCGCCATGAACGAGAGGGCTGCCTCGGGAATATTTAAGTCGCGATCGCCATAGATGAACCAGGACGGGATGGACTGCCAGGCAGGTGTACTCGAGGCTTCGTTAAGAGCAGCCTCTGTAATCGGTCGCTGGGTGCTAGCCATTAGCTGTGCAGCGGCGTCCGGCACATCAGCCGCAAACTGAGCGTGGAACTTGTCTTGCTGAATATAAAGATCTTTGCCGCCATCAGGTGTGGCAACTGGTGGTGCGAGCGCTGGCCCAAGCGTGCTGCCAGGATAACGTCCTGAGAGTTCGACGGCAGTCTCGCCTGTATCGGGAGCGAAAGCCGCAACATAGACGAGTGCCTTCACGTTGTCGTTGTCATTGACCGCATTGGTGATCACTGCACCGCCATAGGAGTGGCCGACTAACACTGTAGGCCCCTCAATGCTTTTGAGAACGTTGGCAACATAGTCCGCGTCGCTTTTCACTCCCCGTAGAGGATTGGCTACGGCAACCGTTGAGTAACCTTTCTCGTGCAGTTGGGTCAAGACGCCATTCCAGCTAGACGACTCAGCGAATGCACCGTGAACGAGAACGATAGTGGGTTTGATGTCTTGTGCGTTTGTGGTGTTCATGACAGGTCCTAATGAAGTGATTAGAGTAGTTCCTAAAAAGAGCGCAGCGGTCAAAAACAAGCGGGTGCCGTTTCTAAAAGCAGGCATTTTCATGTCTTGGTATCCTTTGTGTTCGTTTTCTTGTTAGTCAAAGCAATTACCTCTTTGAGCCCTTTTCTAAAGGTTAGCCAGTGCGATCGCAAAGCCGTCGGCAAGTGTAACTAGTAATGAGGAATTGCAGAATAAACTCAAGAATCAGAAAGCTCTGATAAGTTTTGAAGCGTTTGTAGCCTGAGTAACTATGCTAATTTCTTTCTGTACAGCGTTATTCACAAGGTAGGGATTTCCTCGATACATCAATTTATGAGTTGCTGGTTGCACAGAACCTTCACTCTGCTTTGCATTCGGCTCGATACGATAGGGAACTCCACGGTAAACCAACTTATAAGCGTGACCAGCGCCACGAATTGGCTGAGAGGGCTGTCTTCTGGTCTGGCTTTCAAGCTTAAAGGGATCGTATTCGTAGCTAACACCGCGATAGTAGAGTTTCATGATTACACCTTTTGAATGAATGTCATAGGTTAAATTCAATGCGATCGGAGGTGCTAACTCGACATTATTTATTTCGTTGTCATCATTCTTCAACAGATATTCCATTGAGACCACGCAAGTTCCTCCAGTTAAGCCGCAACTTATCGTGAAGCGTGGTATTCTTCGGGAAAAAAGCCCTGATTTGGTGGTTCGCCATTCGTACAATTCGTACAAAAGAATGCAGCCCCTCATAAAAGAGTAAAAAGACTTGCTTAGCCCTTTAATCCAGCAATTTGCTTATGGATACCAATGGCAAGAAATCCAAACGCAGTAGAGTTGCCTCTACACGAGTGAGAGGAGTGATTCTGTCACCGCATGGATGGCAGCGATTTCAAGTGGCCAAACAGCAAGCAGAATCGGAGGAAACCTGGGGTAAGCGGTTCACGCAGGAAGATCTCATCGAGCGCACAGAACTTTCCTCCAATACCCTATCCCGAATCCTCAATCGCGAACTTGGTGTCGATCGGCAGTCGCTCGAGATCCTGTTTCAGGCATTTGGGCTGGAACTCACAAAGGCTGATTATACGCCTCCTGCCGCAGCCTCTAAAATGTTAGAGTCGCAGCGAGAAGATCCGCAACAAGACTGGGATAGTGCAGTTGATGCCTCAGTGTTTTATGGTCGTGAAACCGAATTGGCGCAACTGTGGCAGTGGGTAGTAACTGAACGCTGCCGCGTAGTTGGGCTACTGGGGCTCGGTGGGATTGGCAAAAGTACGATTGCCGTCAAAGCAGCGCTACAGATGCGGTCTGAGTTTGAGATTGTGGTGTGGCGATCGCTTGCCAACGCACCCTCGTTTGATGGGCTCCTGACCAGCCTACTGAAATTTCTGATGCCGATTCAGGGAGATGATCCGATTATCCCGGCTACGCTCGATGAGAAGCTTGTCTTATTGATGCAGTACTTGCGATCGCAGCGGTGTCTGTTGATTTTGGATAATGCTGAAACCATTCTGCACAGTGAGCAGGTGGGTCAGTGGCAATCGGGGTATGAAGCTTACGGGCAATTTTTAAGAACACTGGGAGAAACACCCCATCAAAGCTGTTGCCTGCTGACCAGCCGTGAAAAACCCCGCGAAATCGCCCTGTTGGAGGGCGAACAGAGCGTAGTGCGATCGCTTTCTCTCAGTGGACTCACGTCCGATGATGGACGCGCCATTTTTCAGCAAAAAGGAGCGTTTACGGGTTCACAAGCCGAGTGGCAAACCCTGGTCAATCATTATGGCGGCAATCCTCTGGCGCTGAAGCTGGTTGCCTCTGCCACACAAGATTTGTTCGACGGCAGTGTTGCAGAGGTTCTAACCTATCTTGAGCAGGGCGTTTTTGTCTTTGAAGACATCCGTGATTTGCTCGCTCGCCAATTCAATCGCCTATCGATAGAGGAACAGAAAATTCTCTACTGGTTTGCTATTCACCGAGAACCGGTTGCGATCGCAGAGATTCGTGAAAACGTTATCGGTGTAGCTTCTGGGCAGACCGTTCCCCAACAAGTAAATTCACTGCTCCGGCGATCGCTACTCGAAAAAACAGATGGATTATTTTTCTTGCAGCCCGTGGTGATGGAGTATGTCACGGAACGGTTGATACAACAGGTTTGTACAGAATTTGCAAACCGACAGCTTGATCTATGGCAAAGTCACCCATTAATGCGGGTACAGGCGAAAGACTATATCCGAGAAATGCAACTGCGATTAATTTTGCAGCCTGTGATGGAATGGCTTTTATCGGCATACCGAAACCTGTCGGAAGTTGAAAACAGAGCAAGGCTACTTCTCGCACAACAACGGTCAGAATACGAAGCAGGATATGCGGCAGGCAATTTAATCAACCTGCTGGTGCAGCTCAAAGTAGATTTGCAGGGTTCCGATTTTTCTAAACTTGTAGTGCGGCAAGCCGACCTGCGGCAGATTAATTTGGTAGGGGTCAATTTTCAAAATTCTGATTTAGCAACATCCCTTTTTTCAGAGACTTTGGGGGTACCAACATCGGTTGACATTAGCCCAGATAGCCAAGTTTTTGCTGTGGGCGATATTAATGGTTTTGTGTATTTGTGGAATATTGCATCCCATCAACTCATTGCGACTTTTGAAGGGCATGAAGGCGGGGTTTGGGCAGTTGCCTTTAGTCCCGATGGCACAACACTGGCGAGTGCTGGCAATGATGCAACGGTACGATTGTGGAATGTGCAAAGTGGTGATTGCTTGAGGGTTTTGGCAGGGCACACGGGCCGAATTTGGTCTTTAAGTTTTAGTGCTAATCATCAATGGTTAGCCAGTGGTAGTGATGATCAAACCGTGAGAGTGTGGAATTTACAGGGTGACTGCTTACACGTTTTGGAAGGGCACACCAAAAACGTTTATTCTGTTCATTTCTCACCAAACCATCCAATTTTAGCCAGCGGCAGTAAGGATACCTCGATTCGGATTTGGGATGTTGAGACTGGAAAATGTCTAAATGTGTTGCAAGGACATGCTTCCGGTGTTCGCTGCGTGCGCTATAGCCCGGATGGTCAACGGTTAGCAAGTAGCGACCTTGATGGTTGCATTCAACTATGGAGTCATCCACCTAATTCTAAAACTTATTCATTTAATCCTGAATTATCGCTGCGGGGGCATACTAACTGGGTTCGGAACATTGTATTTAGTCCAGAGGGTGACACCTTAATCAGCGGCAGTGATGATGGTACCCTTCGGTTTTGGAATGTTCAAGACGGATACTGTACGAATATTCTGGGCGAGCAAACGGTATCGGTACTGATGGCGCTCGCTATCAGTACCGATGGTCAGACCTTGATCAGTGCCAACCAGGAGCGAACCGTGCGGTTGTGGCAGATGCCAAGTGGGCAAAGCCTCAAAACGCTAAGCAGCTATACCTATGGAGAACACGCCTTAAGTTTTAGTCCTGTCACAGTTACGGCAGCTCAAAACCAAAATGATTCTGCCTCAGCGGGAACTGGGTTGCCGCATCAACTGCTGGCTACTAGTAGTAGTCAAGCGGGAGCGATTCACTTATGGCAGTGGCAGGTTGATGGCGAGCTACTCAGTTCGACTCCCTGGAAAACTATCTACCGAGAAAACAGCCTGATTTCAAATTTGAGCTTTAGCCCGGATGGTCAAACCATTGCCACCAACGGGCAGGATGGCTCCATTTTTGTATGGGATGTGCAAACAGGACAAGGCGATCGCTGGATTGCTCACAATGCTCCTGTATTAGCGGTGCTGTTTAACCCCGTTGGGCAAACCCTGGCAAGCAGCAGCCGTGACCGCACAGTGCGTCTGTGGAATGTACAAACTCACCAATGCTTACACGTGCTGGAGGGGCATCAAAGCAGCATGCGGATGATCGCCTTTGATCCTCAAGGCCAAATGTTGGCCAGTGGCAGCTATGACCAAACCATTCGGCTATGGGACGCGCAAACCGGGGAGTGTCTGCGGGTGATAGAAGGACACAAGGGCGGAGTTTACACGCTAGCCTTTCATCCAACTGAGCCGATTCTGGCGAGTGGCAGCTTTGATCAAACCATCCGGTTATGGGATGTGCAAAGTGGATCCTGTTTAAGAATATTACAGGGGCATACCGGCATCGCGTTTACCCTCGCTATCAGCCCTGATGGTCAAACGCTGGCCAGCGGCAGTGATGACCAAACCGTTCGCCTCTGGAATTTGAAGACGGGAGAATGCCTTCATGTGATGGATGGACACACCAGTTGGATTGCATCCGTTGTCTTCAGCCCCGACGGTCAAATTCTATTGAGTGGAAGCTTCGATCGCACCCTAAAACTGTGGGATGTCGCTACAGGACATTGTATTAAAACGGTGAAAGGCGATCGCCTCTATGAAGGCATGAATATTCAAGGCGCAACAGGGCTGACGAATGCTCAAAAAACGACATTAAGAGCATTAGGAGCAATTTCACAGTGAAGCGATTGTTTACAGCACTACCTGCTTAGGCTCATAGCTCCTTATTGCTGATTCACCTAAGCTGAACCAGATTTTCCTCAGTCAAAGTGTGATTGATGGCCACAGCAGCAAGCGTCCCAATCGCGACTGCTACGGCAATCTGTGAGTAAGGGCTAGACACATCGCCCACTGCATAAAGTCCAGGAATCGAGGTTTGCTTACTCTCATCTACTTGTACGATGTCATTGCTGCCAAATTTACACCCTAACTTTGTGGCTAGATGGCTGTGCTGATACGATGGAGGGCGCAGCAATATACCACGACGGGGCAGCACTTCATTGTTGGTAAAGACGATCCCTGTTAGTTTGTCATCTTGATATTCGAGTCGAGCAATTTTTTCTTCGCGTAGCTGAACTCCCCAATTTGATAACTGCTGTCGTTGCTCATGGGTTAATTCGGCAGGACCATCTGAACAGAGCACCAAATCGCGCAGCTGGTCAGCATGAATGTCATTTCAAGTCCTACCTCGCCTTTGCCATAAATGGCTAAAGGTTGATCTCGCACTTCCCAACCATGGCAGTAAGGACAGTGGAAAATGCTGCCACCCCAAAGTTCTGCAAATCCATCAATTGCTGGAAGTGAATCTTTCATGCCCGTGGCTAGCAATAGTTTGCGACCGACAAATTGATTGCCATCGCTTAGGGTCACTTGAAAGCGATCGCCCAATTTTTGAGCATCAACCACTTCACCCACCTGAATTTCAACACCATCGTAAAGACTCAATTGCTCTCGTCCAATTTGCAGCAGTTCTGTAGGTGAAATTCCATCTCTAGAAAAGAAACCATGGGCAGCATGAGCAACTTGATTACGTGGCTTTCCAGCATCACAGAGCAAGACCCGCTTGCAGGCTCGTCCGAGCATCAAGGCCGCAGTCAAACCGGCTGGGCCACCACCAATGATGATGACATCAAAAACATTAGTGTGTAAGTTAACGTTCATAGCTTGTTCTACTGTTGTCAGCATTGAGTTACAGTCAAAGAAAATTGAAACTTGCCATCGAGTGGTGTAGATAAAGAAGGCGAATGTTTTGACCAATCGCCTTCTTTAAGCAGATTTGCTTAGCCAAGACACTTATGCAGTAACCCCATCTTCAAAAGCAGAACTGCTAGGTGTTAAACCCACGATATCTGCATAGGCGGCAGCGATCGCACAAGCACTGACCGGAATCGTCACGAGCAGGCCCACACCTAGTAGCAAAACACCCGCTAGATTTAGTAGTACCAACACAAAAGCAAAACCAAGAAAAGAGAACCAATTCTTAGAAATCAGCTTGCGGCTAAACTCCATTCCAACCCAGAAATTCATCTTCCTTTCGAGTACTAAAGGTAGTGCAAAGATATAGGCGACTGCGAGGTAAATACCAGGAACGAGAAGCAGTAACAACCCAATACCAACTGCTAGGCTAGAAACGAGGCTGACCAGGAGAAGGGGCAGGTAGTTATTGAACCCCCTGAAGAAATCGCCAAACGTTGTAGCGCGATTTTTCAAAAGCTTAAATGCTACGATTAAAAATCCTGCATTTAAGGGAGCAGAAATGAAGAGGCTGATGAACCCCTCCAGAGTAACAGACTGGCTAGCTTTGGCGATCGCAACATTAACCAAGAAAAACACAAGTGTAAAGCCAGCAAACTCAACAGGATTTTTCTTGAATATATTCCAGCCGCTGCCAATATACTCGCCAATCTTAACTGTGTAGGCTTCTTGAAGTATGCCTTCAAGCCCCATCGATCTGTAATTTTTCACAATTGTTCTCTCCAAAATACTGTGTGCGTCGAGTTGAAAGTAAGAGAAATTTAAAACGTGCCATTGGATTAAGTTAGGCAATCGCAACTGCATGGACTAACGTGGAATCAACCGTCACGCCATGCTTGGTTGCGACACCATAACAACACAGTCTTTATCCCGAAATGCCCCCCAGCATGGCAATCAATCCGCTGGCCGCAACTACTGTGATCGCGCTCCATTTGATAGGTGGATTGCGATCGAGCCAATCCGTAAAGCTGGGTACGCTCAACTTGCTAAAGTCGCCCTCTACAACGTCGTAACCAGAGAGTGGGGCATATAGGTTGTCGGGTGCATCTGGTGATTTTGGCTCACCGGTCAGTTGAGCAGTAAAGCCAACCTGAAGAAATAAGCGATCGACAATTGCCGGGGCAATGCGTTGCAGCATCTCTAATACTCGCCCCATATCACCTACAACAAAGTCACGGGTAGGATGCTCAGCCACATATAGAATGGCATCGGCAACGGTGCTGGGTTT
The DNA here is from genome assembly GCF_014695775.1 of Leptolyngbya sp. FACHB-60. Lineage (GTDB taxonomy): Bacteria > Cyanobacteriota > Cyanobacteriia > Phormidesmidales > Phormidesmidaceae > Nodosilinea. The sequence continues at coordinate 14,845 of NZ_JACJOX010000050.1, forward strand.
GTTGTAAGGCGGTAATCCAGCCGGCTCCACGCCCATCTTTGTCCGAATTTTGTTGAAAATGGGGGTATTCGTGATGGCGGGCATCACATTCGTGACGCTGATCGGCTGTTTTTGGTGCTGCAATTCAATTCGCAGAGAGTCTAAAAAGCCTGCTATGCCATGCTTGGAAGCCGCATAGGGACTTTGCAGGGGAAACGGCACTCTCGCCGCTAACGAAGAAACATGAATGAGCGCGCCGCCGCCTTGTTTGAGGTGTGGTAAAGCCACCATCGCGCCATAGGCTTGCCCATTCAGGTTGACATCAATGACTCTTCTAAATTCTTCCGGTGTGACTTGGTCAAACGGTGCAACAACGCTGGTTCCAGAAACATGTACCCAGGTATCAAGTCGTCCGTAAGTGGCAATGGCCTGATCGGCGATCGCTTTCACCTGTTCAAATTCGCTAACATCGGCAATGACGGCGATCGCGTCTCCGCCCAACTCTTTAATCTGATTCACTAACGTTGCCAACCCAAACTCGCTACGAGCAGCAACAACAACCTTTGCTCCTTTTTTGGCAAACCGCAGGGCGGTCTCTCTGCCAATTCCACTAGAAGCGCCAACGATGGCGACTACTTGCTGATTGATCGGCTTTAATTTCATGGGTTCTACTCCTAAAGTTGAATCTTTTTGAATCCAGTCCCCAATGCTTGCGGCGAATAATTGCCCATACTTACACTGGGGTTCATTTCTTTGAGAAAGATGTCTCACCGCAACGTCTGGTATCAGCCCTTGAGGAACGATAGAAGATCGTTGTTGAGTTGTTCTTTGTGCGTGTCGGTCAGACCGTGGGGTGCGCCGGGATAAATTTTTAGGGTGGAATGCTTCACCAGATTGGCGGCAGCGATCGCAGCGGCACCAATCGGCACAATCTGGTCATCGTCACCGTGGAGGATAAGTGTGGGCACGTCGAACTTTTTCAGATCTTCGGTGAAATCGGTTTCAGAAAAGGCCTTGATACTGTCGAAAGCGTTCTTGTGTCCCGCCTGCATGCCCTGGAGCCAGAACCAGTCGATCATGCCCTGAGAAACTTTGGCACCTGGACGATTAAATCCAAAGAAGGGGCCGCTAGCCAGGTCGCGATAGAGCTGCGAGCGATCGGCGATGGAGCCCGCCCGCAGACCATCAAACACCTCGATGGGCAAGCCATCGGGATTGGCCTCTGTTTTCACCATGAGCGGGGGTACCGCTGAGATCAGTGCCGCTTTGGCGACTCGGCTGGTGCCGTGGCGACCAATGTAGCGGGCCACTTCGCCGCCGCCGGTCGAAAAGCCAATCAGTGTGGCATCGGTGAGGCCTAGCGTTTCAATCAGCGTCGCCAGGTCGTCGGCGTAGGTATTCATCTCGTTGCCGTTCCAGGGCTGACTTGAGCGTCCATGGCCGCGACGATCGTGAGCGATCGCCCGAAACCCGTGGTCTGCTAGAAACAGCATTTGAGCTTCCCAGCTATCAGAATTTAGGGGCCATCCGTGGCTGAAGATAACGGGTTTTCCCGCACCCCAATCTTTGTAATAAATCTGTGTGCCATCTTGCGTTGTGATTGTGCTCATGGGATTTTTCCTCAAATAATATGGGTTGGGTTTAGTGCGAACGAAGGCGCTAACTCGACATTTACTTCGTTGTTCTCATTCTTCAACAGACACTCCATTTAGCCCACGCAATTTCTTTGAGTTAAGCCGCAACTTATTCCTCTTTTGCCACTATCTCTAGATAAAATCTGTAATGCTTGAATTGCACTCGTGAAATGTTTTTCCTAGTTGCCATGCCACGAAGAGATAAGGCATTTATTTTTTCCTGAGGCAACAGAAGAGGGAATAATTTACTTCTTACGACATCTTTTGGCCGGGAAGGCGAGGGAGTGAGTTTTCCCCCATCCCTCTCCCTTCCCATATCACTTGGTGTGCTCGACTTCCCTTGAAAAGTCGGCTTCTAAACGGTTTGAGGCTCCTGATAGCGTACAGCCGTTCCACTCACGGCAACCATCAACATACTGCTGCCACCGCCAGAATCGATTGTTTCGTAGTCCAAGGCGATGCCAACCACAGCATTTGCACCTAAAGTTTCTGCTTGATCAGTCAGCTCTTTTAGGGCAGTCTCTTTAGCTGCTCTAAGGGATTTCTCATAACTCGCTGAGCGCCCGCCTACCATGTCACGCATGGCTGCAAGAAAGTCTTTGAGAATATTTGCACCCAAGATAGTTTCGCTACTGACTATCCCGTAGTAATCAACAATTTTTTCGCCTTCAATCGTAGCTGTTGTAGCCAAAATCACTGTTCCGATCTCCTTAAAAAGCAATAGTTTCAAAGTACATTGAGAACGAGGAAGCCGCCTTCACCGCATTATTCAAAGGAACGAAATCGCTGACTCGACATTTACCTCGTTATTCTCATTCTTCAACAAACATTCCATTTAGCCCACGCAAGTTCATTGAGTCAACCTGCAACTTATGGTGAAGCGTGGTGTTCTTCAGAAAAAAGTCCCTGATTCAGTGGCTGTCTCTGATATTGAGTAGTTTCAAAGAATCATTGACCCGACACCGGCTGCGCTTCTGGCTGGTTCTGCCAATCGTGATCGCGCAAATAAGATTCAAAGTCAGTCTGTGCAGAAAAATCACGCTTCAACTGGGCTAGATCTGCCCCGTAGCCAACGTTCTCAAACCAGCGATACATGATGGTCAACTCCTCTCCGATTTGCTGCCCAAACGCTTCAAACGGAATTTGTTGGTATTCGACGGGCTTGCCTAAAACGCGGCTGAACGCAGCAGCAATTTCCGGCATGGTCATGTCCACACTGGCAAGTTCAACTTCGCCCTTCATGAAGTCTGCGGGGCGATCGAATACGTCAGCGACCATCTCCCCATAATCTTCTTCAGAAAGCTGCTGCAACTTCGTCTCAGGACTCAATGGCTGAAAGAGCTTTCCGGTCTCAAGCATCGGGCGCAGCAGGTTGTAGTTGTAGAAGAAGAATACGGGCCGCAGGATTGTATAGGGCAACTCGCTGGCTCGGATGTATTCTTCGACTTGAAACTTGCTGTCGAAGTGGGGAACACCCGTGTTGCGTTCGGCGCTACCCACCGAACTGTAGACGAAGTGCTGGATGCCCGCCGCTTTCGCCGCGTCTGCAACCGTTTTGCCCTGACGGCCTTCGGTGTCTAATCCATCTTGAAAGATCTGTAGCGAAAAAACGCCGTAGGCACCTTGCAAAGCGCGATCGAGGGAAGCGCGATCGTTGAGGTCTCCAACAGCGAGTTCTGCGCCTGCCTGTTGGAGGGCTTGAGCAGCAGGCTTGTTTGGGTCACGCACCAAGGCACGAACCTTGAAATTGCCGCGTTGTAAAAGATGATGGGCGATCGCGCTGCCCTGATTGCCTGTAGCGCCGGTGACTAGGATGAGGCGGTCTGTGCTGGTTGACTGTGTCATAACTGGTTTCTCACGATTGTTTGTGGAAGGGAATGGAAAGAGGACTTAGTGCCCGTCTATGGGTTTCATTGTTCAACGAGAACCTAATTCAGAACACTCAAGTTCTGTGCGTTAAGCACCGAGATAAGTTGAGATGGGTTTTCTATACGCAAAGGTAGACCTTTGAGTAAAACCATCTTGGGATACAGGTTGGATTTTGGATTTCAGAAATCTGGTGCTTCCCCGTACAATCTCACTCTTCTCAGGAGGTTGATTCCTTCTAACCCTTGCTGGCTAACCCATGGCTGACAATACTCAACAATCCAGACGCGGTAGAACGTCCTCTGCACGCATGAGGGGAGTCGTTCTATCACCCCATGGATGGCAACGGTTTCAAGCGACAAAGCAGCAAGTAGAGCCGGAGGAAAACTGGGGTAAGCGGCTTACCCAGGAAGATTTGAATGAACGCACTGGGCTATCTCTCAACACCCTGGCCCGGATTCTGAAGCGTGAACTGGGGGACGATCGCCAATCGTTAGAGATTCTCTTCCAATCTTTTGAACTGGAATTATTAAAGACCGATCATGTTTCTCCGATCGCATCGGTGGAAACGTTGTCTAGCCAGCTAGCCAATCCTCAGCAGAACTGGGACAATGCTGTCGATGCTTCCGTGTTTTATGGTCGTGAAACCGAGCTAGCGCAACTGTGGCAGTGGATGGTGGTAGACCGCTGCCGTGTGGTTGGGCTATTCGGAATTGGGGGCATTGGTAAAAGTACGATCGCGGTCAAAGCAGCCCTGCAAATGCAGTCTGAATTTGATGTGATCGTGTGGCGATCGCTTGCCAACGCCCCTTCCTCGATGATCTGCTAACTAGCCTGCTAAAATTTTTGATGCCGCTTCAAGGAAACGATCCTGTCATCCCTTCAACGGTGGACGGAAAGTTGTCGAAGGTGATGGAGTATCTGCGATCACAACGGTGTTTGTTGCTTTTGGATAATCCCGAAACCATTTTGCACAGCGAAAAGGTCGGTCAGTGGCAATTGGGGTATGAAGCCTATGGGCAATTTTGAGACCGACTTCGTCGTCGTCAACGTCCTGTAGGTCAGGAATATGATTACTAAAAAGCCGGGGCATGACCCCGGCTTTTTGAGTCTGCGTCGTCTCACTTCAACAGCCGTCTGGGCCGCAGAACTTGTGCGCGTACAGTACCTCCGCGTCACAGATATAAGCGATGCCCGCATAATTGTCGAAAAACTCCAATGCGACCCGATCCGAAATCTTCAGGGCCATATCCTGATTTTCGGTAAGCACCTCAAACTTTATATTCGAGGTTGTGTCAGAAACGCTGGGCTGTCCCGACGAGCGCACGCTGCGACTACCTTTACCACCAGTCTCCACTACCGTATAACCAGTTGCGCCGGCTTCGTCGATGATCTTAGCGACCTGCTTCAACAACACTTTTTCTGTGACGATGACGAGCTTTTTGGCTTGCTTAGCCATGTAGGTTACCTCCTTACATATATATTGATTGAACCACTGGTCTGCGGGTCAGGGGAGCACCGACAGACCGGAACCGTTTGGAATTAGCCACCCGTCATAGCCTGGGCAAGCCCGACGAAGAGCGGTATGCACAATGCGATCGCAACCGGGGTGCCGATGGCTGTGGACGCGCCGATGTAGGCGGAGGGGTTGGCCGACGGAATACCAGCTCGTAACGTGGGCGGTCCTGAGATGTCTGAACTGGAGGCGGCAATGACGGCCAGGAGCGCGACGCCGCCAGCGCTGAATCCCGTTACATAGTGGGCAATCATGCCGAGACCGAAGGCGATAAACCCATGCAAGAAGGGCGACACAAAGGCATATAGGGCGTACCACTGGGCCACCTGGCGCAGTTCGTTGAGTCTTGCCCAAGCCTCCATACCCATAATCAGCATCAGAATCGAAAGCAGGCCGCGGAAGAGAGGATCGTAGAAGCTTTCGTAAACACTTTCCGGTCGAGTGAGGATGCCTAGGGCAAGACCAAGCAGCAGTGCCGATAGAGCAGATCCCTGGATGCTTTCCCTCACGATGGGCCAGATCTTGACTCGGCTGCTTGGGGTGCCGCCCGACCCGCTGGAGTACCCGCCTGAGGAACCGCCAGACTCGCTGGGATATCCGTCTGCAGAACTACGTTGATCGCTGGTGGGATAACCGCCTACGGGAACGGGCTGGTCGATGGGAGCCCCGCCTACAGCAACCGGCTGCATGCCGATATACTCCTCATTTTTGAGATACTTCTCATTTTTGAGATACTTATCGCGCTTCTGCTTATTGGTGTAGATGCTAGCTATTACGATCGCAGTCACGAGCGCTGGGATATCCATGAAGGGATAGAGTGCGCCAGCCCAAGCCTCGTATTCGATGCCTTGCCCTTCCAGTACCGTGATGCCAGCGACCATGGTAGAACCACTCACGGCACCGAACAAGCCCCCAGTCGCAACGGCATCCACAACCTTGATGCCCGGCAGCTTAGCGAACGTGTAGCGCGCGATGAGCACGATTACGATCCCCGTTACCACGGCGAACAGCGCGGGCAGCAGCATCTCCGCCAGACTAGCATTTCGGATCGCCATACCGCCGGTTAGGCCGACTTTGATGAGCAGCATGAAGACGATGAACTTATAGATCGCATCGGGAATTTGCAGTTCGCTACCGAGAGCGGCAATGACGATCCCGCCAATCAGAAAGCCAAGGGTCGGGGACTGCAACTGCGCCCCAAAATTCGCTAAGAACTCGGACATGAAATCCATCAAAACCTCCTTCCACCTCCTCAACGAGGAGTGATTGTTGTGATAAGTGAGCTTTAGAAAAGAAAGGGTGAATCGCTTCACCCCTACAGCACAGGTGTTACGGGAGACCTGCCAACAGGATGTTTAGAGATAGCCGCTCTCTAGATAGGGGTGGAAGGTGTGGCTGTCCCGCACCGCCCTGAATAGACCCTTATCTATCAAGACCTAAATCTCTATGTGTTTAACTCTATCCTGAAACGCGCAGATTTTTGTGCTCCCCCAAACTGAATTTGAAACGCAATGTCAAATCCATGTCATAAGTTTTCCTTTTACTTAGTGCGCCCCAGCATATCCCTGGCTAATGCAAATCGCGATCCCAGACTTTTCTCAATGCTCCACGTCGTTTATAAAGATTGAGGGCAATAAGATTGTTGATGCCGCACCGCTGCAACCGTTAACCGAGCTGCGATCGCTCCCGTTAAGCAACAATCTGGTCACGGATATTGCACCACTGACAAACCTAGGCGAACTCGAAGAGTTGCTGCTAATCAACCCACATTTCGGGGGGAGTTGTTGCTGGCCCATAAGGTGTGGACGGATTAGTACTGGCGAGGTTGAACCACCCCACCGCCAGTAGGAGACCGCACCCACAGCCCAACAAAAAAGTCCAGGCGTGAGACGAATCGAGCACGCAGAGCAGGCGGCGATCGCCGCTATATACCTGCACTAGCCAGCCTTCGCTGGTGTTGTCAAATTTGGTTCGCAGTTTAGTTGAGTCAAACTTGTTCATGGTGTCCGCTCCATGCTGATTGAGTGTGTGTGGCGGTGGCGGGCCAGTGCCCGCCGCTACGAAAACACCTGTTAGAAATTCACCTGTGAATAGAGAGTCTCTCAAGGAGAGACTGGGTCGCTCAAACCTGGATATACATATCCAACAGAAGATAGAAGTCTATGCTTCGATTCTGAACGATACCTTTAAGTCTATAGCTAGATTTGCTGGTTGAAGGGTGGTCATCGCGCCAAAAGGATAAGTGTTTTTTATAAAATGCTTCCGATAATTTGAGCTATTGCAGCAGTTGATTTAGTTAGGAGACTCGAAACCCCAGCAATTCTCATTTTGGCAAGAAGCTGTTCCAGCATTAGGGGCCATGGTCTTGTACCCCCCGAGAGACACCCACACCGCCCAAGAGGCCAGCGAACAAGTCGTGCAGAGTTTTCATGAGCATTAGCAACGCATCGTGTGGTTTCCGGCAACCTCAAAGCAACAGAGAGACCGGAGGCAACACCTGCCGAAACCATGCGATCGCCCTTAGAGCTATTTATGGTGACTAAGGCTTTGCCAGGGAACCGCATCCAGACTCTTTAGAGCCCGGCGGGCTCCAATTAGGCGTAGATACTTTTTTGTGCAAAGCTGAGAACTATACAGTGCAGAAGTTTGGGGATTGTGTAGGAGGCAAAAAAATGGACTTAAGCCATACACCCTAAACGGAAAAACCGCAGACAGTCTTGAATAGACTACCTGCGGCGATCGCTCTCGTAACAGCTCTAAACTAGGGATCTACGCCAAGCTCCTGAGGTTGCAGGTAAGCAATCATTTCGTCTACACCGCGCTGAATGCGACGGGTAACGGTCATGGGGCTGACACCAATTTTCTCAGCTACTTCTTTACGGGACAGGCCTTTGAAGAACACAAACTCAATAGCAGTGCGGGTTTTGGACTCAAGCTGGTTCAACGCCCGCTGAATCTGTTGACGATCTTCTTCCAAAGCCTGCATGAGTTGATAGTGAGAGTCAGGCAGGGTTTCACCAAGGGTGATGTTCGAGTCAACCTGCTGGCAGACAGTAGCGTCAAGGCTAAGGGGAAGGCGATTTTTGTGAGCCATCTTAACTTCGCGCCATTCCTTGACCGGTACACCCAGCGCTTCAGCCATTTCGCTATCACTGGGGTTGCGGCCTAAGGAGCGCATCAGCTCCATTTGAAGTTTTTGAGACTCTTTTTGTAGATCTTGCCAGCGGCGGGGAATCTTAACTGTAGTACCGCGATCGCGCAGGAAGTGCAGCATCTCACCGCGAATATAAGGTACAGCAAAGGAGCTAAAGGCGCAGCCCTGACCAGGGTTAAACCGCTCAATGGCACGAATCAAGCCGATGTAGCCAATCTGCTCAAGATCTTCGTAGGGCTCAGAACACTGATGGCTGACGCGGTGAGCAATTTTGCGCACTAGTCCAGCATTGAGTTGCACCAGCTTGTTACGCAGTTGTACAGAGGGAGACTGCTTGTACTGCATCAGCAGTTCCATGCCACGAGAGCGAATTGTCGAAGTTTGAGTAGCCATATCTGCGGGTGTCCTTACGAGAGCGGGTTCGCTGAGAACTGTCCTTATTCTCGGGATTGACACCGATATTCACCATAGTTGATCCACGGTACTCTAGCGGAGGGTAAGCGCTTATCTACGTAGTTTTACGGGACAAGGGTCTGTCGTCTGAAGCGCTGCTAAACGCCTCTAATCTAGAGATGATGTTTGGTTATCCTACCGAACTGAACTGACCCGCAAAACCCCAAACTCATTGATCTAGAAGGCCGGAAGAGCGTTCTTTAGAGGCCAAAACCGGGCTAAGCTAAAGGCTGCATCTTAGGCATTACATCTCTTAATATCCTTCCGACTAGATCAATGGCTCTTAAGGCAGTTTTACTCGACTTTAACGGTGTCGTGATTAACGATGAAGCCATCCACGGGCGGTTGATTGAGGAGTTGCTCCTAGAAGAAAATCTTCGACCTAACCCCCAGGACTTGGCGGAATATTGCCTGGGTCGCTCTGATGCTGCTTGTCTCAGTGAGCTACTTACTCGTCAAGGACGAGTAATACCTGAGGGGTACTTAGAAAAACTGCTTGACCGTAAAGCTACCCGCTATCGAGAAGTGCTGACCACATTGGATCAACTGCCGCTATATCCAGGTCTTGACGATTTGGTTTACCAAATCAGGGCAGCACAGCTCAAACTGGCGATTGTATCTGGAGCACGACGCGAGGAAATTGAAGCTGTACTAGCACAGACGGCCTGGGGCAATTATGTGGAGCTGATTATTTCGTCAGATGATCTGACTATCGGGGTCAGTAAGCCCGCCCCAGATAGCTATTTACTTGCCATTGAGCGCCTCAATCAGCAGTTCACCGACCTAGCTCTACAGCCGACAGATTGCTTAGCCATAGAAGATTCCTTCGCTGGTATTGAGGCTGCTAAACGGGCAGGAGTGCCCGTACTGGGCGTGGCCCATGTCTACCCCTACCAGATGATTCACCGTCGAGCTACATGGGCGATCGATCATCTCTACGAGCTGAGCCTAGACTGGCTCAAACCCTACTACGAATCTGGACCTGGCAGATCTGAACGGGTTTCAGCTTAGACAAGCGTTAACGCAGTGGGTAGCTGCGTGGCTTAGCATGCCATACAGGAACGTTATCCACAAAGCCCTATCGTTCTTACCTTGAGTCTGCTGTTACTGCACTTCCACAACCGCTATGCCCCATTCACTTACTACCCCTGATCAAGTTATTCAGCAGCTGAACTGGCGCTATGCTACCAAGCAGTTCGACCCAGGCCGCAAAATCTCTGATGCTACGTGGGCGGTTCTGGAGCAGAGTCTTGTGCTGTCTCCATCCTCTTTTGGGCTGCAACCCTGGAAGTTTTTTGTGGTGAGAAACCCTGCTCTGCGGCAGCAGCTGAGAGAACATGCTTGGGGCCAGGCCCAAGTCACTGATGCCTCTCACCTGGTGGTGCTGGCCATCAAAAAAGATGTGGGTACTACGGAAGTTGACCAGTTCGTAGAGCGCATGACAACGGTGCGCCAGGTGCCTACCGAAACGCTCGATGGATATAGCAACATGGTCAAGGGATTTTTGGCAGAGCCTCCTTACCCGATTACGATGGACAATTGGGCAACTCGACAGGTCTATGTTGCTTTAGGGTTTTTAATGTACTCTGCGGCCATGCTAGGGGTTGATACTTGCCCAATGGAGGGCTTTGAGCAGGACAAGTTTAATAAGTTGCTGCAACTACCTGAGCAGGGTTATTCAGCCGTGGTGCTATGCGCAGTAGGTTATCGTGCCGACGATGATAAGTATGCCGCCCTACCCAAGGTACGCTACGCCACTGAAACTGTAGTGGGATACTACGACTAGCGGTGTTTTAGGCTAACTTATAGAGCTGCCAGCTTCTCCAAGTAGGGTTTTGCCAGGTAGAAGCTGGCGATAGACTTAGCGTCTACCGCTTCCCCGGCCAAAATGGCTTTCTCAAACTGGGCAGGGGTAAACCGTACGACTTCGATATCTTCATCGGCATCGGCGTCGGGAGGCACTTCGATGGCATCTAGGTCAGTGGCTAGAAAGGCATAGATAATTTCGTCTGAATAGCCAGGGGCCAAAGGAAAGTTGCCAATGGGTAGCCAGGTTTGAGCGCTGTGGCCAATTTCCTCTTGAATTTCTCGACGAATGGTGTCGGCAGGGGATTCGTCAGCCTCGATTGTGCCGGCTGGAAACTCTAGCAGCCGTCCAAGCACAGCAAAGCGATATTGGCGCACCATGATTAACTCACCATTGGCAGTTACAGGTACAGCTAAGGCCCCACCTGGATGGCGGATGCATTCCCAGTCGCCTTCTGCTCGGTTTGGCAGGCGTAGGCGGTTGACCTCGAAATTGAACTTGCGGCCCTCGTAAAATAAGCGCTGCTTGAGCAGTTGAGGAGGCTCTTGACCCAAAGGCATAGATGACGGATAAGAAAGGGCGCTGGCGGTCAACCCATTGTAGCCGGCTGAGAGTGAGTGGATTAGGCCGAGGCGCTAATTGGGCCAAGTGGCTGAACTCCAGTAGGGTCAACAGCCTGACATAGGGAGCGTATCGATTGACCACTGACAGGATCGCGCCAGTTGGGGGCAATTTCGGCTAGGGGGATGAGCACAAAGGCGCGCTCCCGCAGACGGGGGTGGGGAACATGCAGGGATGGTTCTGTGATGATCGACTGGCCATAGAACAGCAAATCGAGGTCAAGGGTGCGTGGGCCCCATCGCTCGTGACGCACTCGACCGAAGTGCTGTTCTATGGCTAGTAGCTGATTGAGTAGGTCTTGGGCTGATAGGGGAGTCTCGAGTAGGGCGCAGGCATTTAGAACGTCAGGCTGAGGGGGGCCAATAGCGACGGTTTTGTAGAGGCTTGACTGCGCTATCACTTCTATATCAGGACAGTGAGCTAGGGTCGTTAACGCCTGCTGCAAAGTTTTTCGGGAGTTGCCCACGTTGCTGCCTAGGGCGATCGCACAGGGTACAACAGTCATGCCCTAGCCCAGATGAGGCTGAAGCCGTGCCACTAGCTGGTCGGCTGGCAGTACGCCTTCGATGCGATCTATAGGCTGCCCGGCTTTAAATAACACCAGTGTAGGAAGGGCCGCAATACGGTGCTGAGAGGCAATTTGCGGATACTTATCGGTGTCGATTTTGACGATTTTGAGCTGTCCTTTAAGCTGGCTGCTGACGGTGGTTAGAATGCCTGCCATCATCTGACAGGGACCACACCAGGTGGCATAGAAATCAACTAGCACTGGGCCTGAAGATCCGGCCAGTAGGTCTTCAAAGCTCTGAAATTGCTGTTTGACCGCCATCGCGTACTCCTTTGGTAAACCCCTATGGCCTAAGCAACAGCATTGCCCATTTGTTTGGGATAAGCTACTGCTTTAGGCATTATTTTATTGTTCTAAGCCGTTATCGACTGAGCTGGGCTGCGGGGAAGGATGGGTAACATTAGCTGGGCCGTTCAAACTCGGCTACACGGCCATCTGACGCAGGAAGGTATCGAGGGCGGCGGCGACTTTCTCGGCCCAGTCTTCTTGAGCATAGTGACCCACTTCTTCTAAGGTTTGGAGTTCACCGCTGGGAAGGGTTTGAACAGCGGTCTCTGCCAGACTAACTGGCAGCCAGGGATCCTTTTGACCCCACAACACTAGAGTGGGGTGATCCCAGGTAGGCAGGGCAGCGGCGATCGCCTGGCTGCTGGCTTCAATATCCATGCGGCGCACCGTGGTCATCAGTGCCCGCCCCACATCAGAACTTTTTAGAAATGGGCGGCGATATACGTCTAGGTCGGCGTCGTCGATTTGGTAGGGGCCACCGCCTTCCAGGGTGCGATCGACCAGAAGCGGGTCTTGGGTGATCATATCTCCGGCCAGGGGCAAACCCATCTGGCGAATCTTCCAGGGGAGTTTGGCACCAGGGCCAATGGGAGCGTTGATCATCACCAGGCGATCGACCCGCTCAGGATGCTGAAGAGCGTACTGAATGCCAACGGAACCAAGAAATCCTTGGGCCACCAGATGCACCTGGGGTAGCTCTAGGGCGTCGATAAAACTACCCAGGGCCGCGGCCAAGGCAGCGGGGGTGTAGTCAAAGTCGCGGCGATCGGGCTTATCGGAGAAACCATGGCCAAGCCAGTCGGGGGCGATCGCTCGAAATCCTCGCTGGGCCAGGGTAGGCATGACCTGTCGCCAGCTATAGCTTTGCGATACCAGACCGTGGAGCAGCAGCACCGGCAGCCGAGAGGAGTCGCCCAGGGGCTGAAGGTCACGGTAAAACCAGGTCAACCCGTTGACCGACACCGTGCGCTCTGCGATCGCAGCATCTTGACTCATAGCCTTTCCTTAACCCAGCCCACCGAGCTTACCGCTCCACGGAATGGGAACGCAACAGCGGTAACTTAGCCAGTCCAATCTCCCCAGCTTAACTGTGGTGGTACCGTCACTGCCCCAAACTGGCTACAGTAATCAATAGGGGGGATCCTCCTCTACTGTAATTTTGGGCAAAGGCACTACAAAGCACAATGAACTGGCAAGAGGTCTCTGGCAACTGGATTTTAGTGCCGCCTAACCCCACGGCGATCGTGCATTTTTTGGGGGGAGCATTTGTGGCAGCTGCCCCCAGCGTCACTTACCAATGGCTGCTAGAAAATCTGGCTCGACAGGGTTATCTGGTGGTAGCAACGCCATTTATCAATACCTTTGACCATGCGGCCATCGCCCAGGAAGTGCTGGTCACCTTCGATCAAGCGCTGCGGTATCTCGACAAGCGAGGGCTGGCTAACTACCGAATGCCTATTTACGGCTTAGGGCACAGCATGGGCTGCAAAGTTCATCTGCTAATCAATAGCCTGTGGCAGGTGGAGCGGGCTGGCAATATCTATATGAGTTTTAATAACTACCCAGCCCGGCGATCGATTCCCTTTTTAGAGCAGGTGGTGCAGTTTAACCCGGCCTTCAATGTGGAATTTACCCCCGACCCTGAGGCTACTCTGGGGTTGGTGCGCGATCGCTATCCCGTATCCCACAATCTACTCATTAAATTCCGCAGCGATACCATCGATCAAACCCGCCCCCTGTCGGAGGTGCTGGTGCGGCGGTTTCCCGAGTCCACTACCGTTCAAATTTTGCAGGGTTCTCACACCACACCTATTGCCCAAGAGTTGGGCTGGCAGCCAGGAGCAGCCTTCAGCCCCCTTGATGCTTTGGGGCAATTTATGCGCCAGGAGTTTTATCGAGACCTCACTCACCTACGCCACCATCTGCTGACCTGGCTCAATCCCCTAACGGTGATGGGGCGATAGGCGATGTAAAACTCTTGCCCTTAAGGCTTTTGCCAGGGTGGGGTTAGGCCTATGATGCAAAGGTGAGCTATCTAGCCGTTGCCTGTTTTGACTTACCAGCACACTAGCCAGATTGAAACCCAAACCGACCCAACGGCGCTAAAGTCGGTCTTAGCGTGGTTTGACCAGTTTCAGACAACGCCTATTCCCCACAACATTTGGCTTCAGTGTCAGCTTGCTCTGATTGAAGGGTTCACCAATGCGGTACGCCATGCCCATGCCGGGCTGCCCTTAGAAACTCCTGTTGGCATCGAAGTATCGGTGAGCGATCGCACCATCGACATTCGCATTTGGGATCGCGGCCCTGGCTTTGATCTAGCCTCAATGCTGAGGCACAAAATTAGCGTCAACAACCCTGACTCAGAGGGAGGACGGGGACTAAAAATCATGTACCTCGTTGCCGATCGCCTCACCTATGAACCAGCCCCCGACCAGGGGAACTGCCTGCACCTGCACAAGACCTTTGCCCTATAGAGCAAGAATGCCTCTAAAGTGACGCTATGGCTTTATCTGCGGTTTTCTCGGCGCTAACTCCATCTATTCAAGGCTCTGGGCAGCTAACTGACTGGCTCATAGGCGGGCTGGTAAATACCCTACTGCTGGCGATCGCCTGGAAACTGCCCAAAAAGCTGCTAACTCCAGCCGGCTACGGCCATGCTTGGGCACTGGGGGTGATTGTTTGGGGCTGTCTAGGTTGGCGTGGCTATGCCGTGATGATGGCTTACTTTCTGGCTGGAACAGCGGTTACCCGCTTGGGTAAAGGCCGTAAGGAAGCAGCCGGAATTGCCGAAGGGCGATCGGGGGTCAGGGGGCCAGAGAATGTCTGGGGCTCTGCCCTAGCAGCAGCAGTCTGTGCCGGAGCGATCGCTATCCTTCGAGCAACCACTAGCCCCACCAGCCAAGCCCTCTGGCTGCCATTGCTGGCGCTGGCCTACGTCAGCAGCCTCAGCACCAAACTCTCCGACACCACCGCCAGTGAGGTGGGCAAAGCCTACGGCCGACACACCTTTCTGATCACCTCGCTCAAGCCCGTCCCAGCTGGGACCGAAGGGGCCGTTAGCCTAGAGGGCACCTTGGCTGGAGTAGCAGGGTCGGTGGTGATGGCCCTAGCAGGCTGGGCCGTCGGGCTCATTAACCTCTGGGGCATCGTCATTTGTCTGGTGGCGGCCTTTGTGGCAACCACTTTAGAAAGCCTCATTGGAGCCACGCTGCAAACCCGCATACCGTGGCTAACCAACGAGGTCGTCAATGGCATGAACACGACTATCGGCGCCCTGATTGGACTTTTACTGGGTCTAGCAGTGGCACAAATGAACTAGTGAAGGCGATCGCGACTCGAATTCCGTAGGTTTACAGATGACTGGTTCAAACTTTTGTTGGGGCCACTAGCTCAAGACACTAGCTCTCCCACTGGAATTTACCGGAATCCGGAAAGTTTTAGGAAATTTTATACAATCCTCACAAACCTTTGCCTTGGGTTTAGAAAAGTTCCGTAAATTTTCGTAATCCTAAGTTCCGTGGGTCCTCCGTCGATGGTCATCACTAGCTTCAGCCTTAATAGATTTAGGCTTCGCTACTTTGTAGAGTAGGCCTGGGTCGCAAATGTTGTTTAGGGAGCGTCTACCCTCAGGTCAAATTTATTTACTTGAGGACACAACGATAACTGTTATGCAAACTTCGCTAAAGTACACGGTTCGTTCTCACCCTCCGGTTCTTACTATTGGAATACTATCGCTAGCTATATTGATCATTTTGCAGGCCTTTGGCACAGGGTCAGTGGCGAGCGCCAACAGCCGAGACGAATTCCCTGGCCGACGCCAGGGCGGTGGCACTCACTGGGTAACTCCCCTTCAACCTAGTAGCCACTAGTACAGAACAATTGCCCCATGCCGTCCTCAGCAGCGGCAGCGGTGCACTATCAGTAGAGATATCGAAACCTAAATGTCAACCCAAGGCGGCAGTTCCAAAGCTAGGAGCAGCCGCCTTTAGCTTGTATTACGAAAGCCAAAGCCAGCATCGTTGCCAGCCTCAGCTGTTAGGCTACAGGGACAGATGCACACGAGGCTAGCAACTACCTGGAGAGAGTTGCACAACTCCATCTGGGCATGCTTAACAAATGTCCTTTGCCTCGGTCAACGTTTCAACAAGGTTAGGGGACTGGGTGTGCTACCTGAGACATTCTTCGTTATTTAGTTTCTGTCTTCAAAGGCCCAGCGATTGTGAAAGCGACGCTCAACAGAATAAACCACCGGCTGTGGCGCCGGGTGGTTCCCCAGGTGCTCCACTGGTGGGGAGCAACCCCCCTGACCACCGGAGGCAAAATTGTGCTGTTGGCCAGTTTGGTGGCCAGCGCCCTAGTGACCAGCGCCAAAGTATTGACTGTTTTAGAACCAGCTGAATTCTTTCTCTTCGACCATCTGGTGCGGTTGCGCCCTAGCCAAGACCTTGAACCCCGTATGACGATTGTGGGCATTACTGAGGCAGACATTCGCCAGTACGGCTGGCCCCTCAACGACGACATATTAGCCGACGTCATTCAAACCCTTCAAGTTCATACCCCAAGGGTTATAGGGCTAGACCTCTACCGCAGCACGCTGCGTCCACCAGGGTCGGCTGATTTGGTTGAAGCCCTAGCTGCGCCCAACTTGATAGCCATTATGAATGTGGGCAGCACCCAGGGTCAGGGCGAAGTGCCGCCCCCACCTACCGTTGAGCCAGAGCGGATCGGCTTCAACGACTTTCCTACCGATTCTGACGGCATTATCCGCCGCAACTTGGTTTTTGTGGGCAGCCGCGACGGCGGCTACTATTCCTTCGCCCTGCGGGTGGTTATGGCCTATGAGGGCTATGCAACTGACGCTCTAAAGGCTGGGGCCAATCACCTCTATCTGGGCGATCGGGCGATTCCGGTGCTTTCGGGCCGAGATGGCGGTTATCAAGATGTAGACAGCAGCGGCTATCAAATTTTGCTGCGCTATCACACCGACCAAATGCCGGCCCGTCACCTCTCTATTAGTCAAGTGCTTAGCCAGCAGTTTGATCCAGCCTGGATTGACGACAACATTGTCCTCATCGGCACCACCGCCGCCAGCCTCAAAGACCGCTTCTACACCCCCTTCAGCTTCAATCAAGACAGTGAGTTAACCATGCCTGGGGTAGTCATCCACGGGCAGATGGTGCGCCAGCTGCTGGATGTTGTTACCGGACAGCCTGCTAGCTACCGATTCCTGCCCCCCTGGGCCGAAGGGCTATGGCTTTGGAGCTGGTGTTTAGCCGTCGGCACCCTAGTTTGGATCGTTAAGCGCCCTAGCGGGCTACTGCTATCCTGCGGCCTGCTCCTAGGAACCTTAGGCGGAATTGGCTGGCTAGGGGTCAATGGCTTAGTGTGGCTTCCCCTAGCCGAACCGACCCTGGGCATGACAACCACAGCAGCAGTGGTTTTAGCTTACAAGCTGCTCTACCGCACCACCCATGACTCCCTCACCGGTTTGCCCAACCGTGAAGCCTTTATCAATACTATTCAGCAGGCCCTCCACTACCGACAAAGTCCCGAACAGCCTGTGATAGTGGCATTTATGGGCGTCGATCGCTTTAAGGTAATCAACGAAAGTCTCGGTCACCAAGTGGGTGACGAGGTGCTGCAAATGATGGCTAAACGGCTGGGGCAGCACATACCCCCCGAGGCTCAAGTAGCCCGGGTTGGCGGCGATGAGTTTGCCCTCCTACTCACCCAGCTCTCTAGCACCGCTGCCGGAGAACTGATGGATAAACTTCAGTACGTCCTTTCAGAACCTCTCACCCTGCATGGCCAAAAATTGCCCAGCACCCTCAGCATTGGGGTGGCTATTAGCCAGCCAGGGTTAGAGCACAAACCAGCAGATTTGCTGCGCGACGCCCACACCGCCATGTACCGAGCCAAGGCCCTAGGCAAGTCGCGATTTGAGGTATTTGCTGCTGGCATGCTGACCGAAGCAGTCAACCGCCTTCAGCTCGAAAGCGACTTAATTAGTGCCATTGACAACCACGAGTTTTTGCTCTACTACCAGCCAATCATCAATCTCAAAACGGGAGCACTGGCTGGGTTTGAGGCTCTGGTGCGATGGCATCAGAAAGATCGCGGCTTTGTTCTGCCCAGTGCCTTCATTCCAGCGGCAGAAGAGACCGGGCTAATTATGACCCTAGGGCAGTGGATTTTCCGCGAGGCCTGTCAGCAACTGCACCAATGGCACACCTTGCTGCCTCACTATCGCCACCTGACTATGAGTATCAATCTCTCTAATCGTCAGTTTGGTCAAACCGATTTGATCAGTCAAATCGAAGTCGCTTTGAAAGAAACCCAGGTTGACGGCCACTGCATTCGGCTTGAAATTACCGAGAGCATGGTGATGGGCGATGTGGATGCTGCGATCGATCTGATGCTCAAGCTCAAGTCTTTAGACCTGAAGCTGGCCATTGATGACTTTGGGACCGGCTATTCGTCCCTTAGCTACCTGCACCGATTTCCTATGGATACTCTGAAGGTGGATAAATCTTTTGTAGGACGCTTGGAGAAAAGCAACGAAGATCGAGCCATCATCAACACTATTTTGGCTCTTGGGCAAAAACTTGGCATGGAAGTGGTGGCTGAGGGGGTAGAGACTGCTACCCAGGTTGCCATGCTACAGCAGGAGGGATGTGACTATGGTCAAGGCTACTTTTTTGCCAAACCTTTACCGGCTGCTGAGGCTTTGAACTTACTCCGGCAGCACCAGCCCCTCGGGTGCTAGATCTTCGAACTGAGGGTAAAACTACGTCCAGTATCTTGAACAGCGCGGCTACTTATGAGCGCTCCATGATGTAAATCAGCGGTAGCTTCCATTGCCAAAGCCCTATGTTAGGCTTTGGCACAATCCTTATTCTGACCTATTAACTTCCATTCTCAACTGGTCTACAATGATCCCGATAGCAACCGCATATTTCTCCCCCCAACTTCAACAAGCTCATATTTGTCCAGCGGTTCTGCTCAGGAATTGGCCTGGAGAGTTAGTTAAATTCCTTTATTAACTTATAGATGCCGATGTCTGTTGGCGAAGCCACGTTTAGAACAGCTGTGCTCGAGTCACAACTCCCCGTACTAGTTCATTTTTGGGCGCCTTGGTGCGGGCTCTGCAAGCTCATTATCCCAGTTCTGCAAAGCTTTCAGGCCGAGTGGGAGGGCCACGTCAAGCTGGTCGATATCAATGCCGATGAAAACCTACGTTTGGCCAACACCTACCGCCTCTCAAACCTGCCAACGCTGCTAATATTTGAGCAGGGTGAGGTGCGTCAGCGAGTAGATTCATTTCGCGGCAAAGACGATCTACGGCTGGTGCTTGAGGCCTCTATGCGCAACCGAGAGTTGATGTATGACATCCCTCGGCTTGTACGCATTTATCCCTAGCTCTCAATGCCTAGGCAGTAGCCCCATACAGCTGTAGCAGTCTGCTTCAATGTTGGCTATGCTAAGCGTCAGAGGGCAAGTCTAAATAGCCTTCTAACAGCAGGTCATCTCCTAGAAGACGCCAGGTAGTGCGACTCAAGGTTAAGGCTTGGCCCATATTTTGCAGGCCTAGGTCGCCGATGGGGCTTGGAGCAGCCACGCCGCCTATCAGCTTAGGGGCCACAAAGGCCCAAAGCTTGTCGATGACGCCATCCTGAATAGCCTGAGCCGCCAAGAAGCCTCCGCATTCCCACAGCACCGTTGCACAGCCGCGCTGGTAAAGCTGCTCGGTGACTGTCCGAGGGGTGAGTGCCGGTAGCACAACGACATCAACGCCTTCAGCGGCTAACGCTTGGTGACGGGCTGGGTCGGCCTCAGGTTCAGTAAAGACCGTGGTTGGTGCGGTTTCTGTGTGCCATAGATTAGCCGTAGGGGGAAGTTCGAGGCGGCGGCTCATAACGACACGCAGAGGGTTGTGGGAGCTATGACCATGGCTGGTCAATCGGGGATTGTCGTGGCGAACAGTGTTGCCACCAACGACTACCGCATCGCAGGTGGCACGTAGCTGATGCACGGCGGCGCGAGCTGTGGGCCCAGTGACCCAAGCACTATGGCCGCTGACAGCGGCAATTTTGCCGTCTAGGGTCATGGCATACTTCAGCAGACCTAGGGGGCGCTGGCGGGTTATTCGCTGCACAAAGGCTTCATTGAGCTGTCGGCAGGCGTCTTCTTCGACTCCAACTATGACCTCAAGACCGGCCTGGCGAAGTCGCTCGATGCCTGTGCCGGAGACTCTGGGATCGGGGTCAACCATACCCACCACCACCCGACTAATACCCGCTCGGATCACCGCTTCTGTGCAGGGAGGAGTGCGCCCGGTGTGATTACAGGGTTCTAGGTTGACATAGAGGGTGGCGTCTTGGGCACGGGCTCCGGCTTGGGCTAGGGCAAACACCTCGGCGTGGGGTTGCCCAGCCTTTGGATGAAAGCCTTCTCCAACCACTAAACCCTGCTGCAACACTGCGCACCCCACCATTGGATTGGGGGCTGTTTGGCCGACCGCGAGACGAGCCAGCTCTAGACAGCGCTGCATCCAGCGAGTGTGCTCGTCCCCGGGGATAGACGAGCCAGTAGAAGTAAGGGATGAATTGAGCACGGGAAACTCCTAGACCACAGGGCCATGGATAGATTGGGCAGGGGCAGCGATCGCCCTTTGGACAGCACATAACGCACTCGACGGGGCCGTGGGGTAGGGTAAACTAGGCCTATCCACTAGGTGAGTGTGAGCGAGTGAGTGTAATTCCTCCTGTTGATCTTACGGAGCAGTTTCGAGCAATTCAATCGGATGTGAATGCTGCCGTGGCCGAGGTGCTAGCCTCTGGACAATACATCAATGGACCCATCGTCGAAACCTTTACCCAGGCCTTTGGAGACTATGTAGGCACTAAGCACTGTATTGGGTGCAACTCTGGCACAGACGCCCTCTACCTGGCTTTGCGGGCATTGAACATTGGCCCCGGCGACGAGGTAATCACTTCGCCCTTTACGTTTATTGCCACGGCGGAAGCGATTAGTGCCGTGGGGGCAACGCCCGTGTTCGTTGATATTGACCTCGACACCTTCAATATAGATGTGGCCAAAATTGAGGCCGCTGTCAGCGATCGCACCCGAGCTATCATGCCCGTACATCTGTTTGGTCGGCCCGTAGATATGGGGCCAATCATGGATTTATCGGCCCGCTACAACCTGATGGTGATCGAAGACTGTGCCCAAGCCACTGGCGCGGAGTGGATGGACCAGCAGGTCGGTCGGATTGGGCAGGTGGGCTGCTTTAGCTTTTTCCCCACAAAAAACTTGGGGGGCTGCGGCGACGGTGGTGCCCTGACCACTAACGACGACAGTCTAGCCGCTACGGCCCGCATGCTGAGTGAGCATGGCAGTCGGGTGAAGTATCACCACGAGGCTATTGGCGTTAACAGCCGTCTCGACTCAGTGCAGGCAGCTATTTTGGCCATTAAACTACGCCACCTCGATCGCTGGAACCAGCAGCGATCGCAGGTAGCCGATCGTTACCACGACTTGCTAGCCCCAGTCACCGAAGTCGTACAACCCCTACCCGTGACCTTTGGTCGCTCGGTATGGAACCAGTACACCCTGCGTCTACCTCAGGCTACCGCTGAGGGCCAAGAGCGCAACCAGGTGCAACAGCTGATGCGAGAGGCCGGAGTGATCTGCATGGTGTACTATCCACTGCCTCTGCACCTACAGCCCGTTTATCGCGACCTGGGCTATCAACCGGGCGATCTTCCCCAAGCAGAAACTGCGGCTCAGCAGGTGCTGTCGCTGCCTATGTTCCCCGAACTAGGAGCAGCGGCTCAGGAACAGGTAGTGCAAACTTTAAAATCTGTGTTGACCGAGGTAGGACTCAAGGCCGCCCAGTATTGCTAAGCCTGTCGCCCCAACCTAAGGTCAAAATTCCGACAAGCCCTGAATCTCTCACTGGGCTTAGTCGAATTTGTTTGTAGTTTTATATACTATATTTAAGGTAGATTAACCCAGCTTAGGGGTTCTTGATCGCCGCTATGTCTCAACGCGCTTTTGCCCGTTGACGGCATCCCTGAACCAGCGATAGCCCCACCCGCTAGGGCAGCACCGCACAGTAATGTAAGGGGCAGGTGGCATAGTGGCAACGACAGATCTGGCTTTGATGGGCACCTACGATGCAGCGGCGATCGCCCGCTACTTTCGCTGGCGACTGGGCACCCTGGCCTGGAGAGTTTTACAAATTTTGTGGTGGCTAGGCACCTTTGTGCTGGGCCTGCAGATGGATCAGTGGTTCGGTAAAGAGGAGCAAAATCGCCCCCGCCGAGCGATTCAGTTGCGTCAGGTGTTGACTAACCTAGGACCGACGTTTATTAAGGTAGGTCAGGCGCTCTCCACGCGGCCCGACCTGGTGCGGCAAGACTTTCTCGATGAGCTCACTAAGCTGCAAGACCAGCTACCGCCCTTTCCGACCGCCAAGGCGATGGCGATCGTAGAGGCAGAACTCAACTACAGCCCCGAAGAAATTTTTAGCAATCTATCGGCCTTACCGGTAGCCGCAGCTAGCCTGGGACAGGTATATCGGGGCCGGCTATTTACGGGGGAGGAGGTTGCCGTCAAAGTGCAGCGCCCCTACCTACGGCCAGTGCTGTGCCGCGACCTCTATTTGATGCGCTGGGCCGCGCGCTGGCTAGGCAACTTTTTGCCCCTCAATCTGGGGCACGACCTGACTCTGATTGTGGATGAGTTCGGCACCAAGCTGTTTGAGGAAATCGACTACCTCAACGAAGGTCGCAACGCCGAGCGATTTGCCGCCAATTTCAAAGATGATCCCACGGTTAAGGTGCCTGTTATCTACTGGCCCTACTGTAGTCAGCGGGTGCTCACCCTCGAGTGGATCGAGGGCTGTAAGCTCACCGATACGGACTCGCTCAAGGAAGACAACCTTGACCCCGATCGCCTGATTGAGATTGGCGTGACGGCGGGGCTGCGCCAGCTATTAGAGTTTGGGTTTTTCCACGCAGACCCTCACCCCGGCAACCTGTTTGCCCTAGCCGATGGGCGGATGGCCTATATTGACTTCGGCATGATGGATCAGCTTGATCAGCTCACGAAAGAAACCCTGGTGGATGCGGTCGTTCACCTAATTAACCAAGACTTTGTCAACCTGGGACGAGACTTTGTCAAGCTGGGCTTTCTTACGCCTGAAACCGATCTGGGTCCGATTATTCCCGCCCTCCAGCGGGTGTTGGGCAGCGCCCTGGGCTCCAAAGTGAGCGACTTTAACTTCAAGACCGTCACCGATCAGTTTTCAGAGCTGATGTACGAATATCCATTCCGGGTGCCGGCTAAGTTTGCCCTGATCATTCGCTCACTGGTCACTCAGGAGGGGTTGGCTTTGAGCCTCAACCCCAACTTCAAAATTATCAATGTAGCCTATCCCTACGTGGCCCGTCGCCTGCTGGTGGGTGAAACCCCGGCCCTGCGCCAGCGGCTGCTGGAAGTGCTGTTTCAGGATGGCCAGCTGCAGTGGGAGCGGCTAGAAAACATGCTGGCGATCGCCCAGGGAGACACCGGCTTTGACCTGCTGCCCACGGCGGGAATGGGCATCGGCTACCTGATGTCTGAGGAAGGGGCGCGCCTGCGCCAGATGATTGTGCTGGCTCTGACCGAGGACGATCGGCTGCACACCCAGGAGGTGCAGCGGCTATGGTCGTTGGTGAAGAACGATATTACCCTTGACCGCGTGCTGGGGGTAGCTTGGGGAGCGTTAGCCAGCTATTCTTTGGAGCGGGCGGAGCAGCTGGTACCGGTCGTTGGCGACTTGCGCCAGGTGCTGCGATCTTAGCCATTGGGCAAGCTCAGCTAGGTCATAGTCTGGGCGGACGGGTACGGTGAGGGGTAGGGCCGGCTCTCCCCTATAATCTGGGAAAGTGAACTATTGTTTCGTTTTTCTAAACCCGTGTACCCACAACCGCCCTACATTTTGTTTTTTGCTGGTTTTCTGGCCGCTGTAACTTCGGGCTTTGCCTTTAGCACCGCCCTGCAGCAGTCGGTTAACGAATGGAATAGCAAACGCTCTACGCGCATTTTGGCCACAATGCGTGGCCCTCAGCTGCAAATTCCCTTTTTTGGCATCTGTGCTGGAGTTTGCGTATTTTTGGCTTCAGGCATTCAGCTGTTTGGCTTTTCGGCTAAAGCCGCCTACGCCATGGGGGTGCCTATGACCCTGCTCTGTGGGCTGCTGATCTGGTCACAGCTGGGCAAGATTTTGGTGCTGATTGAAGAAGGCGGCTCTAAAGCTTTGGATCTAGACGCATTTTAGGGGGTTTAGCCAAGTCATTAACGCGATCGCGATTCGTTAAGTTGCTGAGCCTGTGCCAACCTGGGGCAGGGTAACCATCACCTCAGTGCCAGCGGCGGCGGAATGGATGGTTAGCTGCCCCTGATGGGCGTCTATAATGCGCTTGGTAATTGCCAAGCCTAAGCCATTGCCTGAGGCCTTGGTGGTGAAAAAGGGCTGGGTTAGCTTAGGCAACAGTTCTGGCGCGATCGATGCGCCGCCGTTGTGAATGCTAACGGTGACCTGGCCTGCGATCGGAGGCTGCACCACCCAGGTGACAACGCCGGTGGGGTCGGCCTCTTGGGCATTAGAGATGAGATTGATAAAAACCTGCTTAAGCTGGTCGCGATCGCCGCTAACAACCACGGGATAAGGCAAAGTAGTCACTCGTAGCAACGGCTGCCTATTGCCCAGCTCATGCTCGATGACGGTGGCTAGGTGCTCGATCAGACCATTGATTTCCAAGGGTTCTACCCTTAGGGTAGGCTCTCGAGAATACATCAAAATGCCGTTAAGCAGCTTTTGTAGCCGCTCCGACTCTTCTAGGGCTAGGTCGAGACGGGTTTGGAAGCGCTCGGGCAGCTCTAGAGAGCGAAAGGAATTTAACCCTAGCAGCACCGTGTTGAGGGGGTTGCGCACCTCATGGACAATCATGGTGGCCAGCTCGCCAATTTCAGCCAGGCGGGCCTGGGCCGCCTCGGAAGCTCTGCGATCGCTGATGTCTCGGGCCAGGGCCAGCCCATAGCGTTCGTCAGCCAGAACCAGCAGCCCCAGCCGCACTTCCACCGGAAAGCCGCTGCCGTCTTGGCGCTGGTGCCAGCCTTCCAGGGTTTGGGGCACCCCCGGCCTCAGCTGCTGCCAGAAAGCCTCAAAGTCGGCTTGGTTATAGGTGGTTTGAATATCGGTCACCGATAGCTGGAGCAGCTGATCGCGACTGTAGCCCAAACTGTCGCAGGCGTTTTGGTTGATATCAATAATTTGCCCCACCGCATCGATTACAAAAAACGCGTCCGCCGCCTGCTCAACTAGGGTACGAAACCGCATTTCACTCTGCTTGCGGGTGGCTACGGCAGCGGTAATCTGCTCAAACATTTGCCTAAAGGTGGCAATCACGTCTCCCAATTCGTCGGCGCGGGCATAAGGCCACGATTCAAAAGCCAGGGTTTGGGTATCGCTGTCGTCACCGATGGCCTGGCCTGCGGTCATTAGATCCTGACGCAGCAGCATGATCGGTTTAATCACCAGTCGGCGCAGCACGATTAAGGTGGCCCCGGTCACAAAGACTGAGATAATTACCACCAGTCCGATGATGCGACCAATAAACGCAAAAAATTCTCGCTGCACCCAGCGGGCATCGTGGCGCACAATCAGTATGTAGCGATCGCGCAGGGGCGGCATATCCCAAGGGGCATCGTAGCGCTGCTGGTGGCGAAAGTAACGATCAGACAGTCTACCCTGTTCGCCCTCGGCTAGGGTAAGCTGGGGCATCTCACCAAAACCGCCCACCTGAGTACCATCGAGGTCGTAGATCGCCCCGCCGAGAATCACCTGGTTGGTTTGAATGGCTTGTAGGTAGTCGATTAGCTTGTCGTCATTGAGAGTAGCCAGGGTAGCTTCATCTAGCCGCCCGAGGGCCTGGGCGGTAGATAGGGAACGCATGTAGTTCAGCAGCTCCCGCTCCCGCCGCATCACTGAGGGCACTAAAATCACGCCCTCAATCACGACAATGCTGACAAACACCCAATAGGCAATACGTTTGGATAGCCTGGCCGTCAAAAAATCACCGAGGGATTGCAGCGTTGGGCGAGGCCGGGCCATTCTAAATCTGACGTTACTAGAGATCTTTTTGGATTTTTTGAGCACAATACTAGCATTCGCGCCGGGGAGGCCTTTAGATTTGCCCGCCGAGCGCAGTTGATGACCGCACCCTGAGAGACATACCCATGGGGCCCTCTGACCATCTACCCGATTTCGCCACTGCCCAGCCTGAACCTCAGTCGGCTGAGGCTATTTTGCGGGTTTTGGGCCACGACCTTGAGACCCTGCGTCACCAGGTCTCAGGCTATCTATCCGAGGACATCGCCCATCTGCAAGCCAAAAGGCAGCGGCTGATGGCCGATATTGAGGCTTTAGAGGGAGATTTTGAAACCCTTCAGGCCCAGCACCAGCAGCTGCAAACCACCTACGCCGAAGGGCTGAGCCAGCAGCAAATTGCCCAGCAGCAGGCCTGGGCTAAGCGCCTGGCGATCGCCCTGGCCACCCACCTGCAAGGACGGCTCGAAACCGCCCTGACCAACGTCCACCCCAATGCCCTTCAGGCTGCTCCCTACGAGGCCGTGATTCCGCCTTTGGCTAACACCAGCCAGCGCCTAGCCGCCCTCGACGCGACGCTTCAAAGCACCCTGGCCTCACTAGAACACGATCTGACTAGCTATCAGAGCAACATCTCTCAACAACTCAACCGCATGCAGAGTGTTGAGCAGCAGGGAGAGGCCATCTTAGAAGCCCTAGTCGCCCGGCTCAGCCAACAGCTGCAAAGCCAAATGGTACAACCCCCAGGGGCAGCAGCTTCCAACTGGAACGGCCACAGCACCCTGCCCGCTAAGCCCGGAACCCTGGCAGAACCTGCATTACCTCCTAGCCCCTACCGAGGGCCTCAGTTGAACTCAGGTTATCCAGGGTCAGAATCTATGGCTCCTGGCCACGCCCCACTACCGCAAGCCATCGCCCAGCACCCACCAGCGTCTCGGCAGCGATCGCAGCCCAACCCCGCAGCAACTGCGCTCCCGGAGACCAGTCGCCGCTCCTCCCCCACCGATCTCCAGCTAGGGCTGCTGATGGTGGTGCTCTCGACGTTGGCCCTGTCGATGCATAACGTCATCGTGGGTGTGATCGGCTACGGTGGACAGCTGCTAGGGCGCATTCCGGTGGCGGAGGTCTTGTCCTTAACGATTCCTAACTCGCTGCTGCTGCTGTGGTTGCGCATGGTGGTCGTCGTACCGCTGCTGGCGCTAGTCGCCCCCCGTCTCTATCCCAACGTTGGCAACGATTTGCGCCAGATCTTCCACCGCGATCAAAGGCGTCCTCTGGTACAAGTGATCGCCAGTGGCTTCTTCTTATTTTTGTCGCAGGTGCTGATCTATAAAGCGATCGCCGACGTCGGCCCCGGCGTAGCGGTGACGCTGCTGTTTATGTATCCGCTCATCACGGTACCGCTGGCCTGGTTTTTGTTTGGCGATCGCCCTACCCCCCTGCGCCTGGTGGTGATGTTTGCTATCACCATGGGAATCGTATTCACTGCCCTGCCCCGAATCTACACCGACCTCAGCGGCAATGGCGTATCGCTGTGGGGGGTAGGGGCTGCTCTGCTGGCTAGCGTTGCCTTTTCGCTATTTTTGGTGGCCATGCAGCTGTGCTTTAAGCGGCTGCACCCGGTCTCGGTCAGCCTGCTTCAGTTTTCGACTATCTTTATTCTCACCAGTTTGATTTTGATTGTGGGGTCTTTCTTTGGCCTCGACCCTGGTGAACCCACTCGTCCTCTCGGCCTCTATCTCGGAGCCGGGCTGCTAGGGCTGCTAACGCTGCTGGGCTATCTTTTTAACAACTACGGTGTCAAGCTACTTGGGGCATCCCAGGCCTCAATTGTGGCGGCTAGCGGGCCGGTAGTGACCGCTATTTTGGCCTACTTGATTACCCCCGGCGAAAAGTCAGCCCTGCTATTTATTCAGTGGATGGGGGTGATTTTAGTCACTCTGGGCGTGATCTCCCTCAGCCTAGAGCGCCTCGCCAGCCAGCGACGCCAAGCCAAACGACGCAGTGCTATCCCTCCCAACACAGGGCAGTGGCCATAGCTCACCTCCCATTCAGGCGAGGCAGAATTCAGCGGCGGAAATACTTGCTTGCGGGTTGGCAGATTGAGAGGATCAAATCTGCCCCTTCAACGAAGAGAACCACGTTAGGTTTAATGCCTAGCCTATGGCTGGTAAAGTCTGGGTCAGAACAGCCCAGAGCCTCAGGCTTTAAGCCTATCGGTCATTTTTTCGTTTTTTTTGTTCTTTTGCTACAGCTCAAACAGCTGAGCAAAGCACTAGCTAAATCCTGAAATTGCCAGGGAATTAGCACTGAGCCAGATTAAAACGGAGAGAGAGGGATTCGAACCCTCGTTAAGGTCACCCCTAAACAGCATTTCCAGTGCTGCGCCTTCAACCGCTCGGCCATCTCTCCAGGGGGCGGTTCATCACCGCTGAGAGGCTATCGTAGCAAACTATGGAGCCAGAGAACAGAGGTCAAGCTAGTTTCTATCGCAGAATTAGGCTCGTCTGCCCCAGCGGAATTGTTTCGTGAGAGCATAACAGGGGTGATTGACGATTGGGGCACTGGCCTGCGATCGCCCCCTCGACCCCGATTTCTCAATTTATTTTCTCCCCACCGTTACTCCGCCAACACCGACCTACCCCATGGCCCGCACACACACCGTTACTGTCCACCACCGCCAAACCGGGCGCATATACACCGTAGAAGTGCCCGAAGACCGTTATATTCTTCAAGCCGCCGAGAGCCAGGGGGTAGAGCTGCCCTTTGCCTGCCGCAATGGTGCCTGCACCACCTGCGCGGTACGCCTGCTAGAGGGCGAAGTCGAGCAACCCGAGGCCATGGGGCTCTCCCCCGATCTGCGCGCTCGGGGCTACGCGTTGCTGTGTGTCAGCTACCCTCGAAGCAACATTCAAGCCGAAACCCAGGATGAAGACGAGGTTTATGAGCTTCAGTTTGGCCGCTACTTTGGCAAAGGCAAAGTACGCCGGAGGCTACCCCTAGACGAAGACTAATCAGCCTCGTCCCCATTACCTTGAGCCGTTTCAACGATTAACCCCAACGCTAATTCCATGCCTCTTCCTGCCGAATCCGATTTACAGCGCTGGTTAGACAGCGCCACCGAGGCCGCCCTAGCCGCCGGAGCGGTGCTCCAACACCACTGGGGCAACCTCACCACCATTGATGAAAAAGGTCGGTCTGGCGATTTGGTCACCGAAGCCGATCGCGGCGCAGAGGCGGCCGTTATGGCCGTACTTGAGCGACACCTCCCCGCTGATCACGGCATTTTAGCTGAAGAGTCCGGGGTAATTAGAGACCGAGGGACCGGCCTTCTATGGGCAATAGACCCCCTCGACGGCACCACCAATTACACCCACCAGTACCCGTTCTGTGCGGTGTCCATTGGGCTGCTAGCCGAGGGAGAGCCGGTGCTCGGGGTGATCTACGACCCGATCCACCACGATCTATTTCGTGCCGCCAAGGGTTTAGGGGCCACCCTCAACCGCAGTCCGATCCGAGTCTCGACCACGAATCAGCTGGCCCAGAGCCTGCTAGTAACCGGATTTGCCTACGATCGCCGCGAAACTCCCGACAACAACTACGCCGAATTCTGCCACCTCACCGACCTCACCCAGGGGGTGCGCCGCGGGGGGTCCGCCGCCATTGACCTCGCCTATGTCGCCTGTGGCCGCCTGGATGGCTATTGGGAACGAGGGCTGTCGCCTTGGGATATTGCCGCTGGAATTGCGATCGTGCAAGAAGCCGGGGGCCAGGTGACCGCCTACGATGGCTCACCCCTGGATGTGATGTCGGGGCGGCTGTTGGCCACCAACGGCCAGATTCATGGGGCCATGAGCCAGACCCTTGGGAAAGTTCAGCCGCTAGTGCTCCCCTCCCTCATCTAGCCAGTTCGCAACTCGATCTTCGGTTCTAGTTAGCCTCAAACCGCTAAAAAAACCAGGGGATGGTTAAACTGAGGTTGACTGGGTAGAGTGAAGAGAATCTAATTTGTGTCTTATTGCTCCCTGAGTCGTCCCTCGGGTAAGTGACCATGAAACCAGATCAAGGGCTGTTTCAACTTGACTTTGATGATCATCACGCTGTGCTGGGAGTGCCAGTAACGGCCGATGCCAAGGCCGTGCGCAAGCGCTACCTGGCGATCGCTCGCATGCTGCATCCCGACAGTTTGTCTGGGTCCACCACTATTGATGCCCAACGGGCCAGCGACGTTCTCTCTAAGCTGGTCAACCCCGCCTACGAGGCCCTGACTCAAGAAAAATCAAGCACTGAGCATGGCATCATGCTCAAGCTCAAAGGGCAGTCCCTGCGCCAAGTCGGCACAGCACCCACAGTTAGCTCTACAGAAGCTCAGACCCTGCTCAAAGCTCCCCATGCCGACGCGGCCTACCGCAAAGCCGTCAGCAGCTTAGCCGAAAACCAATTTGACAACCTGGAGAATGTGACTGAGGTCATCGGCGAACTGAGTGAGCTCAACTTAGTTTATCTGTACCGCAGCAGTGCTAACGATGGCCCGTCGGTTGGCGCCCCGGCTAGCGCCGCTAAATCGCGCCCCAATGCTGCCCCTACCGCCCCCACGCCGACAGTGCCAACGCCTAGACAAAACCAGGCGGCTATTCTAGAGAGCTACGTTAACCGAGCCCAAGAGTACGATCAAAACCGCGACTATAGCCGAGCCATTTTAGAGCTGCGGGAGGCCGTCAAAGCCTATCCCAACAATGTTCAGTGCCATAGTTACCTATCGGTGATTTATCTCAAAGCCGGTCAGAGCACCATGGCCCGCATTCACGCTAAACGCGCCCTCGAGATCGACCCCAATGACGAAAGGGCGCAATCCGTTCAGGCTCGGGTAGATAAAACTAGTGGCGGGTCTACTACTGGGTCGGCCCAGACTGCCAAATCAAAGGGGAGTAATGCCAAAGCCTCTAACCCCAAATCTGCCAATCAGAGCGGCGGTTTCTTTGGCCTGTTTGGAGGCAAGAAAAAGTGATGACCTACCAACCCCCTGCCGGCGCGCGCGACTTACTGCCCCTCGACGTTGCTCAAAAATACTGGATTGAGAATCGCCTAGAACAGGTATTCCAGCGCTGGGGGTATCATCGCATCATCACTTCCACGATGGAACAGATGGATACCCTGATGGCGGGGGGGGCCATCGATCAGGAAGCGGTGATAGAGCTTCAGCCCGTCGCGGGTAAGCGTTTGGGGTTGCGGCCTGAGCTGACCGCCTCGATCGCCCGCACCGCTGTTACCCGTCTGGCCCGAGTCACCTATCCCCAGCGGCTTTACTACAACGCCAACGTGTTTCGCCAGGCCACCCAGGGTAGTCACGGGGGCCAGCAGGAGTTTTACCAGGCCGGGGTTGAGCTGCTAGGGGCCGGGGCAACAGTGGCCGATGCCGAGATCGTGCTGCTGCTAGTGGACTGTCTGCACAACCTCTCCCTCGGCTCCTGGTGCTTGATCTTGGGCGACGCCCAGCTCACCCAGGCGTTGCTCACTCCCTTTGCTCCTGACCAGCGTCAGGCGGTGCGCCAGGCCCTTGCTACCCTCGATCGGGTAGCCCTTGATGGCATGGGCCTATCCCCAGAGCTGCATCACCATGCCCTGCATCTACTCGACCTACGTGGTCATCCTGAAGACGTGCTCCAGGCTTTGGGGCAGCTTGCCCTAGAGCCTGAGGCCCAGACAGCGGTGGAGCGTCTAAAATCGCTGGTTGCCCTAGTGCGAGACGTCATCAACACGGGAGGCGATAGTCAGCGGCTGACCCAAGGGAGCCAACGCCCCGCCCTGACGCTCGATCTCAGCCTGATTCAGCCTTTTGACTACTACACCGGGCTAGTATTTGAGGTAGTTACTGGCCCTGAGCAGGGCTGCCAAGTGCTCGGGCAGGGGGGCCGCTATGACCACCTACTGGGCGTCTTTCAGGGGCAGGGCCAGGGATTTCCAGGCATTGGCTTTGTGCTAAATATTG
This sequence comes from Leptolyngbya sp. FACHB-60, assembly GCF_014695775.1. GTDB lineage: Bacteria > Cyanobacteriota > Cyanobacteriia > Phormidesmidales > Phormidesmidaceae > Nodosilinea. The sequence goes on from NZ_JACJOX010000050.1 coordinate 46,878, forward strand.
AGGCCCTGCACCAGACGCTGTTGCCCATGGGCTATCTGCCCCAGGAGACGCCCCCTAGCGATTGGTTGGTGGTACCTACTGCGCCCCAGGCGGCGGCAGCAGCCTTTACCTACGCTCAAACTCTGCGGGCCTCAGCCAGCCTGGTGAGGGCTGAGGTTCACCTGGCCGACGGCGAGTCGCCCGCCACCACCCGCGACCTAGCCCGGCAGCGCCGCATTAGCCGCATCGCCTGGATCGGCCCTGATGGGTTGCCAGATATCGAAGCGCTGAACTAGCGTGGAGGATGGCCTCTGCCCTGGCTCAATTCCTTACTGGAAAAGAGTCACGGGGTTAGGGTAGCCAATCGGTTTGCGAGGGGAATTTTCAAGTCCCTGCTGTTATTTTGTGCCCGTGAGGAGAGATTATGGCCCATACCATTGTGACTAACGTTTGTGAGGGCGTCGCCGACTGCGTTGACGCCTGCCCGGTAGCCTGCATCAGCGAGGGGCCCGGCAAAAATACTAAGGGCACTGACTGGTACTGGATTGACTTTTCCACCTGCATTGACTGCGGTATTTGCCTCCAGGTGTGCCCAGTGGAAGGCGCTATTCTGCCCGAAGAACAGCCCGACTTGCAAAACACTCCGACCTAATTTGGTCTAGCCTAGGGTTCTGAATTTTCTCTCTGGGCCAAACTTCAAGGTTGTCCTGTAACTATGGCCAAAATCAGCCTGCGTAGTCGTCTCTTCATCTCTCACCTGGCGGTGATGGGAATTGGCATTTTGGCCTTGGCCATCTTTGGCAGGCTTTACACGCCTCGTCTCTTTGTGATCTCTCTGGAGCGCTACGAGAATGGGGTGCTGAGCGTGCAGCGCCGTACCCAGCTAGTCAAGGGGTTTGAGGCGGCCTGGAGCCGGGGCATGCTGTGGGCTATTTTAGTGGGCGGCGGCACCGCCGGGGGGCTGAGCTATTTGGTATCGCGACGCATTATTCGCCCGCTCGATCAGATGACGGAGGTGACGCGATCGTTTGCCGCTGGCCGATTGAACGCCCGTGTGCCGCCCTCGGAAATTTTGGAAATTCAGCGGTTGGCCAGCAGTTTTAACCGCATGGCGGCAGACCTAGAGGGCGTTGAAGAGCACCGCCGCGAGCTGATTGGCGATCTCACCCATGAGCTGCGCACCCCGCTGACAATCATCCACGGCTATCTGGAGGGGTTAGCCGATGGCACCGTTGCTCCAGAGCCCGAACTTTATCAGCGGTTGGCGGGGGAAACAACGCGTCTCCAGCGCCTGGTTAATGACCTGCAAGAGCTCTCTAAGCTAGAGGCCGGCTATCTACCCATTCAGGCCCAGGTAGTGGCGCTGTGCCCACTACTGACCGCGCTGGTGCGACCTTTCGCTGACCAGTTTGTCAGCACCGATCGCGTCGCGATTACATTGCAGTGTCCGCCCGACTTGCCCCTGGTGCACGCCGACCCCAGCCGCATTGAGCAAATCGTGATCAATTTGCTGGGCAATGCTCTGCGCTACACCGAGAAGGGTGCAGTTACAGTCAATGCCTGGGCCCGGAGCGGCCGAGTCTACGTCAGCGTGACTGACACAGGCATTGGGATTGCTGAGGCAGACCTACCCTACGTGTTTGAGCGATTTTGGCGGGCCGATCGCTCCCGCAACCGCAATTCTGGAGGCACGGGTCTAGGCCTAACCATCTGCCGCCGCTTGGTCGAGGTACAAGGGGGCAAAATTGAGGTTAAAAGCACCTTGGGCCAAGGCAGTGAGTTTACGTTTTGGCTTCCCCAGGCGAAGGGGAGTATGGCCAAATGAGGAGTTGGGAGTTGTCCACTGCTGAGTTTGGACTTTGTAGTCTAGAGGTTTTGGTTCAAAAGGTTCGATAGATTTTCTGGAGGAGTGAGGAGCTGCTGGCGGAGGGAGTGAGACTGGGTGCGATCGCACTGTACCTCCAGCAACCTCACTCCGGTGGTGGGTAGCCAGCTGACGCTGGCCGTTAGCTGGCTCCAGGTTTCAACCCGCTCGTAGTTCACCCCGTAGGCGGCGCAGAGACGATTGAAATCAACGGTTTGAGGGGTGGTAAAGAAGTCTTCGAACCAGCGATCGCCAGGGGCGGGCAGGGTGGCGACGGGTAGTTGATCAAAGATGCCGCCCCCCTGGTTATTCACGACTACCACAGTGAGATGGCCCCGCAGGCGCGGCACGCTGAGCCAGCCATTGGTGTCATGCAGCAGCGCCAGATCGCCCGTAAGTAGCACCGCAGGGGGGCCGCCATGGGCGATTCCTAGGGCCGTCGAGAGCGTGCCGTCGATACCGTTAGCCCCCCGGTTGCAGTAGGGACGCAAGGCGCGATCGCCCGGTGGCCAAAACCATTCCACATCGCGGATTGGCATACTGTTAGCGATCACTACCGCAGTCCCTTTCGGCAAACAGCGAGCCAGCAGCCAGGGTACTTTGCCTTCAAAGGGTTGATCCAGCTCGGCCAAGGCGCGATCGAGCTGTTGGCGCAATCCCACCTCTAGAACCAGCCATTGGTCGTGGTAGCGACCAGGCAAACGCACTTCTAAGACTGGGGGCAAGACCTGGGCCAGGGCAGTAACGCTGAGGGACAAAGGCGTCACCGGGCCATGGAGGGGGTCGAGGTTGGTGTTTCCAGGGTCAACCACCCAGCGGCGGGGCTGGGAATCCTGTAGCCACTGGCGCAACCGTTTACTGGTGGGCAGCGGGCCAAGCTGAATCACCTGCTCAGGCACCAGATCTTTCGCCCAGGGAGACTGTCTCAATGCCATGTCGTAGGTGGTGACCAGAGAAGTATTCAGCGCAGCAGCATTGCGCAGCGGCGATAGCCCCTCGGCCAGCACTGGCCAGCCCAGGTAGTGAGCTAGGGCAGCAACGGCCTTGCAATAGCCCAGCGGGTCAACGGGCTGGGCCGGTCCAGCAATAATTAAGCCGCGATCGCATTTCCGCCAAGTCTCCAGCCAGGGCAAATCTATCCTTGACGTCGAGAATTCCTCAGGCATTGGCACTCCAACCGCCGCTAGAAAGTCGTCGCTGATCTCGTCTTTTAAGTGTGTTACCGAGCCATCGGCGATGGGGGCTAAGGGGTCACGGAAGGGACAGTTGAGGTGCACTGGCCCCGCTACCGGATAGAGCGATCGCCCCCAGGCCTGCCCTAAAATCTGTCGCAGATAGCGCAGCATGCCCGCCTCGGCCACGGGCACCGCCAACTCTGCATACCAATTCGGGAACGTGCCAAACAGCCTTTGCTGATCGATGGTTTGGCCCGAGGCACAGTCGCGCAGCTCGGGGGGGCGATCGGCCGTCAGCACCAGCAATGGGATGCGGCTTTCGCGCGCCTCAATGACGGCGGGGTAGTAGTTGGCCCCGGCGGTGCCGGAGGTGCAGGCCAAAGCCACTGGCTGCCCGGTTCGCCGAGCCAGGCCCAGGGCAAAAAATGCCGCCGATCGCTCATCGAGCACCGGCACCGCCTCGATCTCAGGATGGCTGACCAGGGCGATCGTCAGCGGCGTTGAGCGTGAGCCGGGCGAAATCACCGCAGTTTTGAGCCCCAGCCGAGCCAGTGTGGCCACCAGCACCGAGGCCCAGAGGGCGTTAGTATTGCGAAAATCAAAGGTCATGAATCAACAGCAGGGGCCTACACCAGCGACTCGCCCAGGGCGCGCAGCTTGAGCTTAATTTCTGCCCACTCGCGATCGGGGTTAGACCCTGCCACAATACCAGCCCCGGCGTACAGCCGCACCCAGGTATCCCCCACCAGAGCCGAGCGAATGCCCACAATAAACTCGCTGTCACCATTCACACCCACCCACCCCAGGGGCGCCGCGTAGAGCCCCCGATCAAAATCTTCAAAGCGCAGAATTTGGTCGCAGGCTTCGCGGGTCGGCACCCCGGCCACAGCAGGGGTTGGGTGCAGAGCTTCGACAATGTGCAGCGGGTGAATATGGCGAGGCACACGAGCCCGCATTGGCGTGTGCAAATGCTGAATGTTGGACAGCCGCCGTACCTTAGGCCGAGGCTGGTACTGGGGCCATAGCCCAACCCCCCGAAGCTGGCGGGCCAAAAACTCCACCACCAGCCGGTGCTCGCCCCGTTCTTTAGGATTGTGCAATAGCCCCTGAGCGAGATAGTCATCCTGAAAGGGCGCAGCCCCGCGCGGGGCCGACCCGGCCAAGGCATCGGTGATCAGTTGGCCCTGGGTGAGGCTGAGCAGCCGTTCGGGACTGGCCCCCATAAAGGTTTTGCCGTTGCCTTGGCCCACCGAAAACACGTGGCAGTCTGGGTAGCGCTGCCGCAGACGCCCCAAGGCCGCTAGAGGCTGTATTGGCTCGGTGCTGACCCAGTCTAGGGCGTGGGCCAGCACAATTTTCTGCACCGGATGCCGGGTCATATAGCTCAGGGCGCGGTCTACGGCCGTCCTGAACTGCTGGCCAGCCTCGGGCATAGGCTGTACCGGCAGCCGAGCCGGATGCAGCGGATCGCGCCAGGGAGCTGTGCCCAGGCGCTCTACTGCTCGCAGCTGGTTAGCCAGGTCGTCAATGATAGTGTCCACGTCGGAGGTCGCCGTCACCAGGTGATTCAGCGTCAGTACGCCCTGATCCCCCTGGCGCACCAGCTGCCACTGGGGTAGCACCACCGTCGCCGCCGGAAAGGTCGCCTCGCCATCCTGAGAGTCGGCAAAAAAGGTGAATGCGCAAAAAAATCGGGGTCCATCGGCCCCACTGAGGGCCGCAGCTGGCCCTGCTTCGCTGTAGCGGTGAGTTTTGCCGCGCCACTGCTCAATAAATCGGCGGGCTTGAGCAAACCGGCGCGCTCCGGCAGTTTCATAAACCAGCGCGGCCCCAAATCCCACCACCGATCGCTGGGCTGCAGGGGTTTCCAGATACAGGTGGCGATCGCCACTCGGGGCCAGCCGGGCTAGCACCACCAGTGGGTCAACCGGGAGAATATCAAAACTGAGGCTCACCAGCTGGGGCTGATGACTCTGCCGCGCCTGACCCAGCCGACGATCTAAAAACCGGTAGGCCGACTGCAACGTCTGGTCGCGATCGGAGCAGTGAGAAACAACGGGCATAAACCTTGGGATTTTAAAGCGGTTTACTGTATGAGCGGTTAACCTCGTCACGGTCGGCGGTGTTGGCTATAGAATGCCCAACCGCCCCGGTTGTCTAGGCCCACTGAACCCAAACCCCGGCACCCTGACCCAATATTGCCCCGCCCGCTGAACCTACGATCTAGGTTTCATGGCGAGCTGAAACAGGCTCCAGTTAAGCCGCTCAGCCCCTTGGGCAGTATCCCTACTGGTAGCATATTCGGTTATGGCGTAACCACTTCGGGGCCAGTCGTTCACGCAGCTTAATAGTGGGTGCCGGTCTTGCGGTGGTGAATGGCGGTTTTACCATTGCCATCTAACAGCCGGCCCGCCTGCACCGTGGCATATACCAGCCAGTGATCACCGCACTCCATGCGCTGCTCGACGGTGCACTCTAGGTAGGCGATCGCCTCTGCTAAAATCGGCGCGCCATTCTCGGCTACCTCAGTCTCAATTTCGGCGAAGCGGTCTTCGCCAGGGGCAAAGGGTTTGAGAAAATGCTTCATTGGCCCTAGATGCCGCCCCTCCGCCAAAATATTCAGCACAAACCCATAGCCGGGGTACAGCAGCGACTCGATCGCCCGATCTTTGGCCACCGCCACTGTGAACCCCGGCGGCGCAAAGGAAGCTTGGGACACCCAGGAGGCCAGCATAGCGCTCGACACCTCCCTGTGGCGGGCCGTCACGATGCACAGCGACCCTACAATCCGGCCCACGGCCTGCTCCACCGATGAGGCCGGGGTGCGGGGCTGCTTCACCCGAGTCGCTTTCTTTAGCCCCTGAGCAAAGTCGGTGCCGACCTCTTCGCAATACTTGAGGGTGACATCGGTGGGCTTAAACTTAACGCGGATGGGCTCAAAAGCCAGGCTATAGCCGCCGTCCTTCAGCTTGCTCTCCAACAGATCGATGGCCTCCCCGCTCCAGCCAAAGGAACCAAACACTCCAGCAGGTTGGGTCTTAGAAGCGGTCGACAGCACAATACCCAGGGCCGTCTGCATAGGGGTAGGGGTATGGCCACCCAGGGTAGGCGAGCCCATTAAAAACCCAGCCGAGCCTTCGACGGCCGATTTGATTTCGTCAGGGCTGGCCTGCTCAGCGTTGATCGACTCCACCGACACCCCAGCCTTGGTGATGCCTCGGGCTAGCGCCTGGGCAATGGTGGCCGTATTGCCATAGGCCGAAGCATAGATCAGCGCTACCGAGAGGTCTTGGCTAGTTTGGGCTTGTCCCCAGTCGCGGTAGCTCTGCACTAGTTCTCGAGGGCTGTAGCGCACCACCGGCCCGTGGCCAGGGGCCAAGATTTGAAAGGGCAGGGTTGTCACACGACCTAGAGCAGCCAACACCTGGCGAGCACTGGCAGCAAACAGACAATCGAAGTAGTAGCGTCGGTCTTCGAGCAGGTCTTGCCAGCTGAGGTCAAAGACCGCATCGTCGCAGCGGTGAGCCCCAAAGAACTTGTCGGAATATAGCACCTGAGAGTAAGGGTCAAAGGTAGCCAGCCCACCGGGATAGCGCGGAGTAGGAATCAGCTCAAACTGAAGGTGATGGCCCTGGCCCAAATCGAGGCGATCGTCGCCGCTGCGAATCACTCGGAGGTGAGGCGAGGCTTCAGGCAGCAGGTCTTTGAGGGCCAGAGCGGCAGGGTTTGAGCACACCACAGTGACATCGGGCAACCGCTTCAGCAGAATCTTTAAAGTCTCAGCTCGGTTGGGGTTAATGTGTCCCAAAACGATGTAATTCAGCTGAGCGAGGTCGATATGGCCCTCTAGAGCAGCCAGAAATATGTCGCTGAATGATTCACCAGGGGGATCGATGAGAGCGGTGCGATCGGCCTGAATTAGATAGCTGTTTGCCGTAGTGCCGCGCTCTAACCCGTACTCAATCTCAAACCGAAGGCGGTTCCAACTGCGGCAGCGCAGCACCGTGGTGCCTGCGGCCATAGCAAAAAGCTGAACATCGCGAGGAGGAGAGGTCATGGGCGATAGGTAACGGCAGTTTTCAAGCGCCCTGGTGGTAGTCTGTACTCGGTGAGAGTCCGTACAGAGCCGCCAAAGCATCAGATCAGACTGCTGCAATTCTAAAGGATGGAGGGAACAGCAGCCCGAGCCGCTACCGCCTCAGGTTTCTGCGTCCTGAGATTGTGGTGAAGTCAAAGCCAGCTTCACAGAGGTATTCAGCTTTTATGAACTGTGTCAATGCTGTCCGTGCTTTCTCGCACCCTACCCTAGACTGGGTGAGTCTCCTGAGACAGCAAGCGAAGCTCTGCGCACTGGGTTGAGTTGGGTCACCCCTTCCCACTACCCAACCAGCAAGCACCCCGATAAAAGGCCGTGATTATACTGAGATGGCTAGTTATTTCCATAACACTAAGCTAGTTTGTAGCAGCGGTCGCATTTGCCCAACGGGCCATCGAGGGTTGAGCAAGCGATAGGGATAGTCTGGCGTAGGCCAACAGTTACCTAAGCGCTGTAGTTAATCGATATCTCTCTGGTTCTTGAAGTTGGATAATCCTATGGAGTCACAGTCTACTGGACAGGTTGTTACATCAGCTATTGACGCCGCTGTTATCAACGAAGCCGTTATTAATCCAGTTGTGGAGCAGGGCTTAGAGCCCAGTGATTTGTCATTGGTTGACCCAGAAGGTGCTTCCCTAGCGGCGGTTCAAGATGGGCAACCGGTGCCAGCGGAAAATGTCAAACAGCTGTATCGGCAGTTTCGTAAGGCCGCCCTAGAATCCACCGCCCGCGAGCTGCGCAAACAGCAGTACGAGCGCATTCAAACCCAGGTCGAAATTCTCAGTATCCCGATCGACAACATTTCGGTCAATGACTTTTTGACCCAGCTTAAAAAGGGCGTGGTGTTTACCCCCAACGTCGATCACCTGATGAAGCTCCAAAAGGATATGGACTTTGTCAAGGCCTACAGCAAGGCCGACTATCGCGTCTGCGATAGTCAGGTGCTAATGTTTGCGTCAAAGTTTTTGGGCACCCCCCTCAAGGCTAAGATCTCGGGGTCGGATTTGTTCCCAATGTTTTGTGAGCACCACCGCAATAATGAAGCCATTAAAATCTTTTTGATGGGGGGAGCTGACGGCATTGCGGCTCAGGCGATGGAGCGCATCAATGCTCGCATTGGTCGGCAGATTATTGTGCAGGCCCACTCACCCTCTTTTGGCTTTGAAAAGAATGAGGCCGAATGCGATCGCATTCTAGAGATGATTCGCCAGTCGCCTGCCAACGTGCTGGTCGTGGGCGTTGGCGCGCCCAAGCAAGAAAAGTGGATCGCCAAGTACCGCGAGCAGCTGCCCAATATTGATATTTTCCTAGCCGTGGGGGCCGCCATCGACTTTGAAGCAGGCAACAAGCCTCGCGCTCCAGAATTGTTGAGCAAGCTGGGTCTGGAGTGGCTCTACCGCCTGAGCACCGAGCCGGGGCGTTTGTGGAAGCGTTACCTGGTGGATGATTTCCCCTTCCTGTGGTTAGTCATCAAGGAGCGCTTCGCCCGGCTCTGGCGCAAACCTACTGTGGATGGAACCGCATCTCGCAAGGCTGGATAGTCTCAGTAGCCTCACTTGAATAGGGTTACTCTAAAAACTTACCCAGGTGGCCCTTAGGTTGCCTGGGTAAGTTTTTAGGGTCGAAAGCGGTGGCATTGGGCAAAATATGGCACCTTAGGAGGGTTCCCCGTGGTCGCTGCACTATGGTTCCTGTGTCGGTAGGTGGCATTGCTCAGTCTGCGCTCTTAACAGACCAGTTGTTGGCCTATTACCGCCAGCTGTCTGAGGGGCTGCTGACCGTAGTCGATGTAGAAACGACCGGGTCTCGCCCAGACGAGGCCAGGGTGATTGAAATTGCGGTGGTGCAGGGTTCGCTAGACCAGGGGATTACTCACGAGGCATCCTTTGTAGTCAATGCCAAGGTGCGCGTACCGCATACCATTACCCGGCTGACGGGCATCACCACCGCCATGGTCGAGCAGGGCACCGCCGTCGATGTGGTGTGGCAGGCGCTGCGATCGCCCCTAGACCAGGGAGTGCTCACCGGCCACAACCTGGCCTTTGACTACAGTTTTATTCAGGCGGAGTACCAGCGGCTGGGCCAGGGCTTTAAGCGCCCCCTGGCTCAGCAGTTTTGCACTGTAATTTTGTCGCGGCTGCTGCTAGCCGATTTGCCCTCCCGCAGTTTGCCGCAGCTGGTGCGACACTTTGGCTTTGACGTGGGGCGATCGCACCGCGCCCTAGCCGATACCCAGGCCTGCTGGCTACTGGCCAACCTGCTGCTAGAGCGCTTGGCCAACACCTCAGACGATGCCCTGCGGCAGCAGTTTGCCGAGCAGTGGGTGCCCCTGCGAGATGCTGTCAAGGTGTTTGACTGCTCCCGAGTCGATCTGCAGCGGCAGCTCGATGCCCGAGGCTGTGAACGCCGCACCTCACGGCGCGGCAACCGCCACATGTATCGCCGGGGCGATCTGGAAATCCTTTACCGCGAGCTCTACCCAGAGCAACTGCCCTTAAACCTGGGCGAGGCGGGAGGTTAAAGGGCGTCACCGGCGCTTGCTCTCCATGCGTCCTAAACCTGGATTTTTCTGAAGGTTTTCCCACAGCCGGCGCAAAATTCGTCATGGTTACAGGGGTAGGGAAGCTGCTAATGCAGGTCAGGGGAAGCTGAGGTCAGGGGAATCTTATGGCGCGATCGCACAGACGACAGCGGACGTGGACCTGGGGTGGAGTAGCCCTGGCGCTACCGACCCTGGTGGCCTGTGGGCCGCCCCTAGCTGCCTTTGACGGCATGCCGCAGCAGACCATCACGATGCTAGAGTTCATAAACCCTCAACCCATTGCCCTGGCGAGTGCGATGACTAGCCCTCTGCTGTTCGATACCGTCTCAGACTTTGCCGAAGGGGTCGCCTTGGTGCGCCTCAAAACCAGCTTGGGCTATATCGATCGCGAGGGCAACCTGACCATCAGGGTCGACGACGACAACATTACTGTGGCCACTGACTACGCCGAAGGGTTGGCGGTGGCCCAAGCGGGAGCCTACTTTGGCTACCTCGATCGCCACGGTGAGTGGGCCATACCGGTGCAATTTCGCAAGGCCAAGTCGTTTTCCGAGGGGCTGGCGGCGGTGCAGGGGGGCACCAAGTATGGCTACATCAATCTCCAGGGTGAGTGGGTGATTGAGCCCCAGTTTGACCTAGCGGAAAAGTTTGTGGGCGATCGCGCCCTGGTGAAGCTCGGGGAGACCTATGGCTATGTCGACCCCGAAGGCCGCACCGCTATTCCCCTAGAGCTGAGGGATGCCTGGAGCTTTTCTGAATCGCTGGCGGTGGCGCGGGTAGATCAGCTCTATGGCTACATTGACCCCAGCGGCACGATGGCGATCGCCCCCACCTACGATGGGGCCTTTAGCTTTTCTGATGGCCTGGCCCGGGTGCGCCAGGGCCGCAACTTTGGCTTTATTGATGCCGCTGGGGCCGTAGTGGTTGAAACGACCCTACCCTTTGCCTCAGACTTTTCGGAGGGGCTGGCGGCCGTGCTGATCGAGGGCCAGTGGGGCTACATCGACCGCACCGGCAAGGTCGCCATTGCCCCTAGCTTCGCCTACGCCGCCGACTTTTCCGAAGGATTGGCCGCCGTTCAGAAAGATGGGCTCTATGGCTATATTGCCCCCAAGGGAGCCTGGGTCGTAGAACCTCAGTACACTAACGCCGGTCGGTTTTCGGAAGGGCGAGCGCGGGTGCAAATCGACAACCGCTGGGGCTTTATCGACACTGAGGGCAAGGTTCTCACTGGGGTTGGCTTCAAAGATCTGGAGTAACCCTACTGGGCCAAATCGGCCAAAAATTGCTCAATTAACCCAATAGTGACCCCAGGCTGCTCTAACTGGGGGGTCAACCCTACCCCCGGCAGCACCTCAAAGCGACGGATGGCGGCCGAGTTAAGGGCCGCGAACCGGCGACCTATGAACACGTCAGTGAGCTGGGCTACTTCACCCCAGAGCAGGGCGGTAGGGGTGGTGAGCTGGGGCAGGTGGGTGGCCAGATCAAAGCTCAGGTCGCCCCGCACAAAGGCTAGGGCGGCGACATCGGCATTGGGCTGCTGAGCCGACATCAGGTAGGCCGCTACGATGTCGTCAGAAATTTTGCTGGCGTCGGCAAACTGGCGCTGGGCCAAGAATAGATTGATGCCCTCGGTGGTGGCGATCGCCCCCCGGTAGAGTACCTGATCAATCACCGGCAGCTTCACGATCTGGTTGATTGGTGAGCGGCTCGGGTCTTGGCCAAAGTCGGCTAGCCCCGCTGGGGCTACCAGAAATAGTCCTCGCAGGCGATCGGGGTGGTCGATGGCAACCCGCACCAGCATGGCCCCACTGAGGGATGAGGACACTACTACGGGTGGAGTCGGGCAGAGTTCGATCAATTCGCTCAGCAGGCTCAGGTAGTCGGCGGTGGTCAAGGGGCGATCGGGATGGTCGGAGCTACCCCAACCGATCAGATCGGGAGCTAGCACCGGATGTTCGGCGGCAAAGGCCGGATATACCTTAGACCACTCATAGCTCGACGACCCACCGCCAAAGCCGTGGACAAATAACAGCGGCACAGCTGGAGCTGGAGGCCCAGGCCAAAAGTCGGGGTCAGCTTCGATGTAGGATACGGTGCCCAAACTCAAGGCCACCGATCGCTGGATAAAACCGGGAGGGATAAACATAGAACCACGCCGTTACTGCCTTCTGATTACCACGAAGCCTTGCCCCTTGCCCACTGGCCGAGACAGGATGGCCATTAGCGGGGCCATTCTAACGGCGTGAGTTCTGAAGCGCGTTGGCGCAGCCTCCTGTGGGAATCGCGGCAACCATTGCCCCAGCCCACCGTCTTAATCCATAGCAATTTCTAACGAGCTTTGGGAGTTAATGGCCATGGAGCAACGCGTTCAGCGGCTTTCTCTGGTGAGCTTTGGGGGGTTAGTGCTGGTCTCGGCGGGGTTGGCCGTGCTTATTCATCGGGCGTCACCCCTGCGAGACCCTAGCTTTGATGTCAACAGTGCCAATGCCGGTACGCTGGTGCCCTGGCTACAGTGGGTACCTGAGACCACTTGGCTATGGACTAGCTTTGCCCTAGCGGTACTGTTGGCGGTGAGTCTGACCTGGGTACTCAGGCAGTGGAGTCATGCCCCGGCACAGCCAGGACATACGGTGAGGTGGGTGGCGATCGCCGCCGTGCTTTTTCTGGCGTTGGGGTTTCCTGGCTACACGGTGGCCTATAGCTCCTCGGGCTACGGCTCCATCAGCACTGTTAAACTAGCTGCCGCGATCGTACGGACAGCCCTGCTGACAATTCACTTTACCGGCATGATTTGGTTTTGGCAGCGGATAAAGACAGCGCTGGCCCAGGATTCTGGGCTAGCGCCGGCGTTGCAGCGGTGGGGGCAACTCTACACCAGCGTCTACTGGGCAGGGTTTGCCGCCAGCTTATTTATCGCTCTGCGATTTTTATTTGTGGGCTATCTTCTTAATCAGCACATGGTGGACTAGATCGGCCTAGCGCTTCTAGCGAAACGCATCGGGGTCAAGGGAGCGACCGGTAGGGCTGCCGCCGCTCAGGCGAGCGCCGGTGCCGCCATCGGTGGGGTCGAGAAAGGGCTTGAGGTTAATGCCGCTGCTGCGCGAACTGCTGCTAGAACTGGGCAGCCCCAAAATATTGCCAATTTGCCCTAGCACGTCGTTGTTGCCGCCCGCAAAGGTGGTCACCCCGTCGGTTTGGTCGCCGCGGTCGGCGATCGCCAGGTTGTCAAACACAAGATCACGGGTTGCCATGGCATCTTGCCCCGGCGGTACGGTGAATACGATGCGGCAGGTGGGTGTTGACTCAGTAGTCACGCAGACGGTGTTGTAACCGTTTTCTACCGAAGTTTCAAGAGCCATCAGACCGTCAGGACGGTACTCTTCTAACCGAGCACTGATAGTGGCACAGCGCCGCTCGGCAGGCCAGGCACTGCCCATGTCTTGGGGCACCGCCCAGGGGTAGGCCTGACCCGGCTGACTGGTAGGGGAATACATCACCGTGTATTGCCCGTCCTGCATCTGACAGGTGAAGCGCGGCGCGGTGTCTGCCTCAGCAGGCTCTGCCGAAGTAGTTTCGGGAGTCCTTTCAGGGGTGCTTTCTGGAGTTTGGGCTTGGCCTACGGCCCCAAACGGCCCGGTCAGTAGGGCGGTGGCTAGCCCACCCATAAGTACTTTAGTGAACGTGCCAGTCGTAGAACGAACCATGGTGTGCTGCCTCCAGAAGTCAATTTGGCGTGCGTGAGTACATCTTTGCTCAGGGTGCCCCAGCGGCTGAAATACAGACCAGCTCGTAAGGTTGCTCAACCCCAAAAACATTCCCCATAGTGCGCGACGCGATCGCTCCCCCACAAGTTCCCCTCGCTCCCTATCGCATCATCTTCCTGATCCTTACCTTCTTAAACTTTCTTCTACCCCTTGCAATTCTCAAGATTGTGCGTATCCTTAGTTAGGCTTTGGGCTCACGCTGTATTTAGGCTAGGCAAACCCAGGCTAGACGCTGCATCTAGCGTTTGTCGAAAAAATCATTGGTATCTGCGTTCACTCCACACTCACACCGCCCCAGAGGGAGACATAACCCATGGAACACCCAATCCACCATTCTGCTGCATCGCGTACCGGCTACCGTCTAGGTGGCTGGGCGGGCGCTGGTTTAATGGTGTCTACCCTGCTGATCATCAGCCCCGCCGCCCAAGCCGAAACCCTGGCCGCCTGGCAGTTTGACCCGGCTACCCAGCAGCTAACCTTTACCCTGCCCAGCGGCATCACTCCGCAGTACACCGTTGCAGCGAACGCCTCCCAAATTGTGGTGACCTTGCCTCAAACCCAGCTGGGAACGGTAGCCACCCAGCAAACCTACAGCGGTGCCGTCAGTCAGGTGAGCCTCAGTCAGGTGAACGATGCCACCGTGGTGGTACTCGACTTAGTCGCCGATACCGTGTTGGCCGCAGAGGAAGTCAGACTGATCTCCATTGCCGCAGGTGATCAAACCCGCTGGGTGCTCACCGCCTCAGCCGCTGCCCCGATGGTGTCTACGCCCAGTAGCACCCCCGCACCGGGCAGTAGCTCCATGATTGTGGAACTGCCGGTAATTCCAGGAAATGATCCACGGCTGGGCTTTCCGGAGGCGGGCACCGGACGACTCAGCACCTCGGCCGCCAACCTGATGCTGCCCAGCGATATTGCCAGCCTGACGAACCTGCCTGAAACCCTGCCCGTAGACCCCTTCAACCTTGGGCAACCCGGAGAGCAGATATCGGTGCCCAGTTTGGCGGAACTCGACGCGGTGATCGGCCCGGTGGCTACCGCGCCACAGGGGCCAAGCTCAGCCTCGACTGAACCGCCGATCGCTGGAGCACCCCAGGCTGGGGCGATCGCCCCACTGCCTGCCGTACAGCCTCCCGCCAGCACCGGCTCGGTGCTGACCTTTGAGCCACCGTCGCTGGCCGAGGGTGCTGTCCCCAGGGCTGCCCAGCCATCGGTTGCCGCAGCTCCTACCTCTAGTCCCGAAGCAGTGGCAACCCAGCCAGCCAGTCCCCCCACCTCTCCTGCCGCGCCCGCGATCGATACCGAGACCAGCGGTGTGCCGATTGCGGTCACCCCGCCTGAGCTGCCAACCCCTGGGCAACCAGCAGTAGAGGCTGAGGCGATCGCGGCTGCTCCAACCCCTGCTACTCCTGTCGAAGCCAGCAACCCGACTCCGGTCATTGCTGCCGACCCGCCAGCCTTACCAGAATTGCCCGCAGAGACGACCACAGCTGCTCCAACCACTGCCCCTGCGGTTGAAGCTAGCAACCTCACTCCGGTCATTGCCTCCGACCCACCAGCCCTGCCAGAATTGCCCGCAGAGACGGCAATGGTTGAAACCCAGCCTGCTGGGGCGATCGCCGTTCAGCCCGACGCAATCAGCCAAGAGCCCCCTCCGGTGGCCACGGTTCCCGTTGAGTTAGCCGGCACCGACCCCAATCTTCTGACTGTACCCACTGCCCCAACCACCACCAGCCAGGGTACTGTAATTCCCCCATCATCGAGCCCGGTGATGTTGGCCGCAGCTAGAGAAACCGTTCTATTTGGTAGCCCACTGCCCGGCAATGGCGACCAGGCAGCTCTACCTAGCGCTATTAACCCGGCTTCTAGCGATCGCCCCCTTTCCCCCGATACGCTGGTGGCAGCGGGCACGGTGCTAGAACTGCGCTACGTCGGCGATGAGCCCCTTGGCCTAAATGCCAGCTCTAGCCAAAACCAGGTGCTGCTGCTGGCCCACGACATTCGTGACCCGATCACCAACGGCATCGTCGCCCCAGCGGGCAGTCAGCTGATTGGTCAATTTGAACCCACCCCTGAAGGCCAGCGCTGGGTGAGCAAAATGCTGATTGCCCCCAACGGGCAGCAAGTGGATTTCGCCAGCACTACCGAATATATGGTGGGCAACACCGAGGTCAGTAGTCCTCGCTTGGCCGCTGGAACGGGGTTAGGTGCCCTAGCCCTGTTGCTGTTGACTGGCTTTAGCGGCATCGGTCTGCTCGGAGGCGCTCTGGTCGGGGCTACAACCGTGGTGGGCACCTCTCCCCAGTACGTTGTCATTGAGCCAAACCAGGTCATTCAGGTGCAGGTGATTCAAGATATTCCCCGCGCCATCCCCATTGCTGCCGCCCCAGAAACGAGCCGCGAGTGGGGTAGCGGCGGCTGGTAGACCAGCCCTAACCAAGCAGAACATGTCAGCAGAAAGGCTTCAGGTAGGAATATATTCCTACCTGAAGCCTTTCTGCTGCACCCTCAACCCCAATCGACTAGGGCTGCGCTGGGAACAGGTCGAACGGAAACGGGCCATAGGTGCCCGACAATTCAGTTACCTCAGGGTCAGAGGTGTGAAAGGTGATCAGCACCCCGCGCGATTGGCCGCTGTAGTCATCCAAATACCACGCACCTTTAAGGGTGTTGAACTTGAGATAAACCGCTCCCTCACGGGCGGGCAAGTCTAGGCTAGCCGAAACCCCCAAGGCTTTCAAAAACGACTCTAGCGCCTGTTTCCCCTCAGCCAGGCCATCGGCGCAAATACCCAGGGTTTGGTAATCAGACCAATCGTTAAAGTCGCCCAGGTCAGCCCGCACCTGAGCGGCTTCGGCATCGCTGAGGGTAGGTGGCGTGGTGAGGCAGCTAAACTGGCCCAGCCGCTGGCGAATGGCGGCGATCACAGCGGCGGCAGGAAAAGGTGAGGTGGTCATAGGGAGTTCTCCGTTGTCTGTTTTGGGGGTGAATTATCCCAAAGCGGTTTGGGCTTACTAGCAGTGGGCCTCTGGCCCAGCTACCAGAGGTGCCACCATGACCTACCATGTCCGCATGTTGGACATGCCGTCGAGCGATCGCCCGCGAGAACGGCTGCTATCTTACGGGGCTAAAAGCCTCTCGGCCGCAGAGCTACTGGCCATTTTGCTGGGCACTGGCCAGGGGCCAGGTAAACTGTCGGCAGTGGGCCTAGGCCAGCTCATTCTGCAAGAAATGGGGCAAAACCAGCGCGATCCGCTCACCTCTTTGAGAGATGTATCGGCCCACGATCTAGAGCAAATCTCAGGCGTTGGCCCGGCTAAAGCCACCACCATATTAGCCGCCATTGAGCTGGGGAAACGGGTGCTGCAAGCGATTCCACCGGAAAACACTGTCGTAGATGACCCCGCCATTGCCGCCGCCGCTCTCAGTCACGAATTGATGTGGCAAGCTCAGGAGCGCTTTGCCGTAGTGCTGCTCGACGTGCGCCACCGGCTGATGGGCTCTAAGGTGATTACCATCGGCACCGCCACCGAAACCCTGGCTCACCCGAGAGAAATTTTCAAAACTGTGATTCGCCACGGTGCCGTGCGCTGCATTGTGGCGCACAACCATCCTTCAGGAAATCTCGAGCCTTCCCCTGACGACCTCTCGCTCACCCGTCAGCTACTTCAGGGGGCGCAGATTCTCGCCGTGCCGGTGCTCGATCATTTAATTATTGGCAATGGCGACTTCCGCAGCCTGCGCCAGACCACCCAGCTCTGGCAAGAAACGCCCCAGGGAGCCTAGGGTTGGACTTTCAGGGTGATGCAGGCGCATAACGCAGTAATGATTGCCCGAGGTATAAGCTGGGCTATTCTGAGAGACAAAAAAAGGAGAGTGCAGCGGCCCCTAAAGGATTATGCACCCTCCTCTAGTCCTGTCTGAGAGGATTTGCGATCGCCTAAATTGACCCAGTGACGGGCGCTTCTAGCGCTGGTGCCACGGTCGCCAGATCAAAGCTATCGTCAATAGCGCCGAGGGGCGTGGTCAACGAAGCGGTAGCAATGCCACCACTGACATCAATCACGCCATCGATACCGGCAAAGAAGTCGGCTCCCTGGTTGGTAAAGGCCACCACATCAAAGGTGGTCTCAAACAGCCCTAGAGAACTTTCGATCGCAGCGTCGAGCACGCCGTCGGTGAGCGTGCCGGTGCCATCTAGATCTTGGACAAACTCAGCCACATATTCACTGGCCAACGGCCCAATGGCTAGATCAGCAGTCGCGACCGGCAAGCTCAGACCAGAGCCGATAGGCAATGAAGCATCGAGACTAGCCAAACCGTCGGCCAGGGTCAGCGACCCAGTTACCGCCGAGAGGGGAATCGATAGATCGCCAAAGACGCCCAGGGGTGCAACAATATTGCCGCTGTTAAAGTCCACGACACCGTTGATGTCGCCCACTAGCGGCAGCGACGCCGAGAAAGGGAATACCGCGTCATCTTGAAAGTCGATGTCGGCCACCAATTGGCCAAAGGGCGTTGCCAGATCGAGGTTGAGGTCGCCCCCAGCTAGATCCACAGTGCCACCAATGGGGCCTAGAGCTGTGGCCAGGTCTAGGGTAAACGCGCCATTGGCAAATGGCACGGTGTCATCAATGGCGTTGATGGTGTCTAGCACTAGGGTGCTAACAGCGGCAGTCAGGTCAAACCTAGGCAAGACAGCCGTTTGCCCGTCGGTTGCGATCGCCGCCTCCATCATTCCCCCGTTGAGAGTGACAGTGCCATTTGAGACAGCGGCCAGATCGGCAAAACCCCGCAGAGTTGTAGGGGCATCAAAGGTGCCTGTTAGGGTCGTGCCATCGGCCAGCCGCAGGTTGGCATCAAACAGGCCATCCTCTACAGAAATTTGGCCAGTAGCATCGGGCAGGGCGCTGGCAAAATCGGCCACCAGTTCAGCAAAGCTGGAATCGAAAGCGGCCAGCAGGGTCAACACACTGTTGCTGCTGAAGAAGGATTCGTTAGGGGTAAATTCAACGACGGCTTCTTCTTCGTTGAAAAAATCTTGGTTAGGCGACAAATCAGTATCAGTCAAAGACATAGGGAACACCCTTGCTTTCCTTTAGATAAACATCAACGACAGATGACCTGTCGCAGGTGGCTCAGCGCCACCCACTGGTTTGCAATGCTCCGCTGGGTATTGTGCCACAAGAATTTAAGAGTGCCTAGGTAAATTTTCGGGCGATCGCAACGTCATTCCTGCCTATTCCCCTGGTCTTAATTACCACAGGCCCGGCATTACCGAAACGGCTCGATCGGCTTGCGCGCTCTGCCCCGAGCCGCCCCCACCCTGCTCAGCCGCGCCCAGCCGCCAAAGCGATTAACCCACACCAGCACTACCAACCAGTGCATCAGCACTACCAACCAAAGTGATCCCGTAATCCAGTACGCGCCGCTCAGTACCAGCCCCAAGCAGCCCGCTAGCACCAAAAAGCGAGGGTCAGAGAGGCCAGCCCCAGCCCCTCTGTACAGGGTTTTATCCAGCACAACGTGATACAGAATAAACGCCACAAAGCTAACGATGCCCCACAGCAGCCAGCGATCGCCGGGCACCCCTTCTACTGGGTGGGGCAGCAGCATGACGCGAAAGATCGTTTCTTCGAGCAGGGCAGGGGCAACGAAGCGGCGCAGGGCGTCTAGAGCAAACCCCGCTGGGCTAAACACCGCCTGCTGCCGCACCAAAAATCGTTTTCTCAGCCCAAAGGGCAGCGCCACCAGACCGTAGAGCGACAGCATGACCAGCCCCAGCAACCCCATGGGCCAGCTCAAGCCGGTGGCAAAGGCATCGGCCAGCCGCTGGGTGACCCGTCCCAGAATGGGAACACCCCCAAAAAAAGTCGTCGGGGGAACTGGCTGCACCATCGGGTCAAAGCCGCCCACCATGTTGGTACGCAAAAACCATAGCTGACCACCATGCTCCAAAAAAATGCGGGCTACCCGGTCGTGGGCCCAGCGAGGCATCATGCTGTGCCAAGTGAGTATGCCGCTCAACAACCTGCGGCTGCTGGTAAAACCGCCGGTTGAGGTGACCCCAGCCAGCGATTTAGCATTGGCTTGCCAGTCGGGACGCACCACACCATAGGGCACCAGCATAGCTTCGAGGTCATTGCCCAGAGCGGCAAAACGTCTGGATCGCTCAACCTCTGGGCTGTCAGGGTTTTGCTGCACCCAGGCAGCAATCTCAGGCTGGCTATCGATCTGGCGGCGAATCTGCTGAATCGCGATAAACAAGGCCTGGTTGGAGTCTTGCACACAGGACGTAGCGGGGGTGACCGGAGCCACACCCGTGCCGTCGCCAACGCGGTAGCGAGCCGCAATTACCTGGAGCTGCAACAACAGCTCGCGAAACAATGAAATGCGCATGTCGCCAAACTGAAACGGAGCGATGAAGGCGTCAAGCTTGACCACCACATCCGATACCGGGCGAATGCCAAGCCAGCCCCGCTGCATGTCGCCCATGTAGTCGGCCCAGTCGTGGGCACCAGACACAATGCCGTTGGGGTTGTGGGCGTAGATCTGCTGGTACTGAATATCAAACTGCAGCTCGTTAGTGATGGGTTCGCGCACCACCTTTGCCAGCCCGTAGGCAAAGTGGCCCGCTATGGTGCCGACTGGAGCAAATTCTGCTTTCTCACCGCCGATGCCGCCGAAAAGATGAATCACAAGGCCATAGTCACCCTCTTGCCACTGGGCCTGGGCGGTGTCGGCGCTGTCTGCGGTGGCGCTCACTAGCAGGCGCTGAAGGGTGCCCTGACGCTGAGGCGTGCCTTGCCAGTTGTCGCGATCGAGGTAGCGGCGGCCTGGGGCCAACCCCAGCACCACATCGTCAGTCTGAAGTTGAACCAGCGCCCTGGGCTTAAGGGCCTGCACAGTGAACAGACCATCCTCGGCACGGCTGCCGTAGATATACCAGCCAGCGCTGCCGGCGGGCGACTCGGCCAGGTCTCGCAGGTTAGACATGAAGCGATCGCCCCTCATCGCCGGCTGCTGCGGAATACGCACAGTGCCAACTGGCCCGCTAAAGTTACCCGACGCAGCGTTATAAAGCTGAACCCGAAAATATTCGGTTGGGCAAGGCGGCTCGCCAGGGCAAGCGATGGGTAGCGGGGCGCTAACAGTCTCGTCAGGCCCTATGAGCTTTACCAGGCCGTATTCTCTCCCGGTAATTTGAATCGGCTCAAGGCCAACCCGCAGCATAGGGCGATCGCCTTCTGTGACCACCTCCACCTCTGCTAGCCGGACGGTAACGTCATCGTTGGGTCGTGCCCCCGCTAGAGATTGCAGCGGCCCAACTGCCTTACGACCATTCAGCCGGGTGGGCAATATGTTGCCGGTGGCCAAAGACCGCTCGGCCTGGACATTAAAGGCAACATCGCGAGTAACGGCTTTCATGTAGGCCTGGGACTGGGCGTTAGGTTTCCAGGTGAGTTTCACCCTTTGGCCTGCCAGCTCAAGAAAATCGGGGGAGCTATACCACAGATCCATCCACACCCAGTCGCCGGGGGCAGCAGCGTATTCGGCCTCACTGGGGAGAATGAGCCTACCGTTCCACAACCCGTTGGAGCGCAGAAAGGGAGCGGTAGGCAGGGGCTTTGGGGGGAAAGTTTCAACTCGGTTGGCGGGAAGGGTGAGGGCGCGATCGTAGTTGGTCACGACATCGTTGGACACAGCCTCAGTATCTAGGGCCTGAGAGAGGAAGTTGGTGGCCAGCAGCTCGCGAGGTGGCGGTGCTGCGCCTCCTGTTTTGGTCGCTAGCAACCCCAGCAAACAGGCTATGACAACAACAACAGCAACCCGCTGCACCAATCGCTGGACACGGGGGGGTAACGGCAAATCTAGATCAGAAGGCCGTAGCATTAGGAACGCTTAACCCTGCGGCAGGAAAACGCTAGTAAACCACATTCGGCCTTTTAGAAAGTTAGCCTTAAGGAAAATCAAAGCTTAGCCTTCCTAGGCGGCAGGTCTGAACTACAACCATCACCAGGAGAGTTAGCCTGAATTTTCATGGAAGCATCCAAGCTACGGTACTGACCCAGCACGATCGCGTTCTTGCTGCGATCGCAGCCCTTCCACAATCGCATTCACGATTACCGCATCGTTCCAGGCGGGGGGCTCTTCTCCCAGGCGCACAATCACCAGCTCCTCTGACGGAATCACGTACACCCGCTGGTGGTGGCGACCATCGAGATAGAACGTGTCGGCAGCGGCAAAAGCAGCCGACGAGGCCCGGTTGACCTGGGGGTAGTCGGCGGTGCGGGCCTTGAGCCAGATGTGCAGGCCAAAGGTTGGTTCCAGTGGCGACGCTACCAACATTTGCTCTAGCCAGCTTTCGGGAATGATCTGGCGATCGCCCACTTTGCCCCCGTGCAACAGCATTTGCCCCAGCCGCACCCAGTCTGGAGCAGTGGCAAAAAAGCAGCAAAAAGGCTTGGCGTTACCTTTGGGGCGATCAAGCCAGAGAAAGCCATCCTGCGAACCCAGCGGCTGCCATAGGCGACTGCTCAGGTAGTCACCAAAGGATTCTCCTGTAGCTCGCTCTAGCACCAGGCTGAGCAGTTGTGAGTTAAAGTTGCTGTAGTCAAACGCCTCGCCAGGATTGCGTTCTAAAGGAATATCCAGAACAAGTTTCTGGGTATTTGAACCGCCGTAGAGCTGCACCAGGTCAGACCGCAGGGTATCGATCCGGTTGTCGTTGCGCAGGCCCGACTGCATATAGAGCAGATCGGCCAGAGTGATGTTGCCTCTGGGATCGTTGGCCCATTCTGAAACGTAAATGCTGATAGGATCTTGGATTGAGCCAATGTGCCCCTCGTCGATCGCGATGCCGATCAGCAGCGCCAGCAGGGTTTTGACCATCGACATTGAGTTGACGGGGTCACTGGCCTGGTGACCCTGCCAGTATTGCTCTAGCACCAAGCGATCGCGGTGCATCACCAGCAGCGCCACCGAATTCTGCTCCTCGGCGAAGTCCACTGCCTTTTGCAGCGCTTCGGGAGCAATCTCGCTTGTTTCAGCCTTAGCCAGCGGTGGCGCTTGGGGGCCAACACCGGGGACAAGTTGCTGAGGCTGATACCAGTCCGCTGAGGTGATGGGGGTATCGGGGTAGGTGAGCGATCGCCCCAGTAACCGCCAATCGACCGAAACCCGCAGCAGCCCACCCACGGCCACCAGCCCTACAACTGTCCACAGCCGAGGCCGAAGGAATGCTCTCGTCATACTGTCGTCGAGGTCTTCCCTGCAATTCCAGGCTCTATTCTAGCTAGCCCGACTCAGCCATCTTCAGCAGCCAGATCCCAGGACTCTTCTTCACTGTGCCCTAGGCCGATCTGTTGGCCCAGCCCCCGAGGAGCTACACCGACCCTACATGCCCATGATGCAGTAGCCAGAATCGACGTAGAGAATCTGCCCGGTCATGCCCGTCGAGAGGTCACTACACAGAAATGCCGCCGTATTGCCCACCTCGGTCTGGGTCACGGTGCGGCGCAGGGGAGCAATTTCTTCAACGTGGTGGATCATATCGAGAATGCCGCCCACCGCTGAGGAAGCCAGGGTGCGAATGGGGCCAGCAGAAATGCCGTTGACGCGAATATTGTTGGGGCCAAGCTCAGAGGCCAAGTAGCGAACGTTCATTTCTAGCGCCGCCTTGGCGATACCCATGACGTTGTAGTTGGGCACCACCCGCGCGCCGCCCAGGTAGGTAAGGGTAACAATGCTGCCGCCGTCGGTCATCAACGGCTTAGCCCCACGAGCCAGGGTAATTAACGAGTAGGCGCTAACATCCAGCGCTAGCTGAAAGCCTGCTTTAGACGTATTGCTGAAGTCGCCCGTCAGGTCATCGCGATTGGCAAAGGCCAGGCAGTGAATCAGGATATCGAGCTTGCCCCACCTCTCGCTAATGGTGCTGAAGACCTGCTCGACCTGGGCTTCATCCTGCACATTGCAGGGCAAAAACAGACTGGGATTGAGGGGGTCAACCAGGTCTTTGACCTTGCCTTCCATTCTGCCTCTTTCGTCGGGCAGGTAGGTAATACCTAGGTTGGCCCCAGCCGCGTGGAGCTGCTGGGCGATGCCCCAGGCAATGGACTTATTATTGGCAATGCCCGTTACCAGGGCGTTTTTACCAGTTAGGTCTAGCATGGCTCTCGGTGGTGATTCGCATTTAGGAGTTTACGGGAATGTGGGCCCGGTGAATAGGGTATAGCCCGATAGAATGAATAGGCTATTCTGCTGAACGTTTACATCTCCGCTGCCCATGGAAGTCATTCCCGCTATTGATTTGATCGACGGTCGCTGTGTGCGACTGTACCAGGGCGACTATGCCCAGACCGAGGTGTTTAACGACAACCCGGTAGAGGTGGCGCGGCAGTGGGTAGACCAGGGGGCAACTCGGCTGCACCTGGTGGATCTCGACGGAGCCAAATCGGGTAAGCCTGAGAACTGGCAGGCGATCGCAGCCATTGCAAAAGCCGTAGAGATTCCCATCGAAGTGGGGGGTGGGCTGCGCGATCGCGCCCGCGTCACTGATCTCTTCTCCCTCGGCGTGCAGTACGCCATCCTCGGCACCGCTGCGATCGAAAACCCTGAGCTGGTCAGCGATCTATCCGGCGAATTCCCTGGCCAGATCATCGTCGGCATTGATGCCCGCGACGGCAAGGTGGCGACGCGCGGTTGGCTTGAGACGTCGGAGGTGGATGCGATCGCCCTCGCCCAGCAAATGGAGCAGCGCGGCGCAGCGGCGGTGATCTATACCGATATCCAGCGCGATGGCACCCTGCAAGGCCCCAACATCCCGGCCATGCGAGCGATGGCCGAGGCCGTGTCGATGCCGGTGATTGCCTCCGGTGGCGTGGGTGCCCTACGTGATCTGCTCAGTCTGTTGGCCCTAGAGAGCCAGGGAGTAACCGGCGTCATTGTGGGCCGCGCCCTCTACACAGGCGATGTGAGCCTCAAAGAAGCCGTGCGGGCGGTGGGCAACGGACGGTGGCAGGATGTGCCCCCATCTCTGGGCGATTCGGCCTTTGCTTAGCAGAGGAATCTTTGGAGGCGATCGCGGCCTATAAGCTTATTGCACGAGGCAAATCTAGGTATGGACTCTGGTTTATTAGCCCCTCCCTTTGAACCCGCTGCCCTGGCAGCGGCCGACACCTCCACCTTAAAAGCTAGCCTGCTGAAGCAGGTAGACGAGCGGGAGTCCGAGCCCATGGCCAAAAAAGTGCGTTTGGCCAACGAGACCTTACTGCCACTCTTCAACGAGTTAGAACGCCGTAACCCTACTCCCGATCTAAATCAACAAATCCCCTTGCTAAAAGGAATTTGGATTCCTATTTGGTCTACTATTCCGTTTCAAGACATCATCCCCGGCCGAGTGCATCATGAGTCTTATCAAATCTTTGACAACAATGGTTTTTACGCCAATTTAGCCCGCTACAAACCAGGCCGTAAAACCCCAATCTTGAGCTGGGTTTCTCGCTGGCTACTCAGCTACGATTTTATGATCATGCAGAGCTACGGAATTCAGGCGCTGGCCGAAGTCGATCACCCCTCAGCCCCAGGGCAAATAGGGCAAGACTATTGGGAGATTCAAAACGTCTGCATCCGGCAGGTTTTGCGCTTTGGTTCGCCTGCCTTTAGCGCTGAAGCAGCTCAAGCTTGGTTCAATCAAACTGTAGCCAATTATCAAAAAAATCCTGCATCTCAGCAACAAACCGCTAGGCCCGCGCAGGGCAAGAATCGCGTTACAACAAAGCAATACGAGCAAATCGCCCAAGCCCGACCTCGGCTCGACCACCT
Organism: Leptolyngbya sp. FACHB-60; assembly: GCF_014695775.1. Classification (GTDB taxonomy): domain Bacteria; phylum Cyanobacteriota; class Cyanobacteriia; order Phormidesmidales; family Phormidesmidaceae; genus Nodosilinea. The sequence continues at coordinate 72,127 of NZ_JACJOX010000050.1, forward strand.
CTATATCGACCAAGATTTTCGGCTCGTCAAAACCCAGCGAGAAAAGTCCCAGCGCCCATCCTACACTGTAGCCCTACGCTTACCGACCTAACCTCTGCTTAGAAAACCATGGGTCGAGTAACGCGCTAGCAAAACCCAACAAAACTGAAGCAAGCATAAGTGGGGCAGAACGGAGGGCAGCCCATTTATACCTGAGTAGAGATAGCAAAGGTTCGCTTTTGCGAACCCCCATTATTTGGCGAACTCTGCAAGTAACGTTGGAAACTGTTCTGGTGGCGGAAATTTACCGAAGCTATAGGTGGCAGGTGTTGTTGCCCAAGGCAGCTTTTCGTCAGTATAGGTTTCGATGAACGGGCTGAACGATTGAGCATCGTCCATTGAGCTAGTACGGATATTAACAAAGTCATCTAGACCTTCGGGCCGGGTGAAAAGCCAGGTCATGCAGTGGCCACAGAAATAATGGCGAGTCGCACCGTGCAGACCACCAATCACCGGGCTACCCGATGTAATGTTGAAGCTTTCGCTGGGGTAAAGAGCGCTCAGCGAAAAGGCGCTAGACGTCATTTGCTGGCAGCCAGTACAGTGACAAGCCATGGTGATCAGAGGTTCTGAATTTATTTCAAATTGAACCTGCCCGCATCTACAACGCCCCCTCTTGGGAGAAGTCTTGCCTGTCATTGCTTACTCCTGGGTTTTTCACAACCTAGCGCAATCTCGCATGACCATCCAAAGTTTTTGTAACGCTGATTCAGCAGGATATCTGTGGCCCGTAGAGCGCCAACTAGCCAACTAGACATTTCAGCCCTACTCGGGGTGAAATGCAGAAAGGTGGAGATCCAAAAAGAGGGGTTAGTGGGTCTGTTGGTTAGCCAAAATCGAGATCTCTTTTTGAAAAGGGGGTTTAGGTTGTCTCACCTATTCTGGCTAGACCTTGGTTAGCAGTTCCGCGCCCTTGGGGCCGATCGCAGCTGGTGCCCGGTTAATTCCCGGCAGCAGATTTTCCACTAGGGTGTGGCTTTCTTCTAACAGATAGTCTAAGAATGCTTGGGAGACCACCGAGAGCTGCTTGCCCGCTAGGTGGGCCACATACCAGTGGCGATCGATGGGGAAGTGGTCAACATCGAGAATGGCAAACTCACCCCTGGTGCCTTCAGAAATAATGGTGTGAAGCGACAGCACCGAGATGCCCAGACCACCCGCAATCGCCTGTTTGATCGCCTCATTGCTGCCCAGTTCCAGCCGCACCTTCACATTCACGTCGTGCTCGGCAAACAGCTTTTGCACCGCGTGGCGAGTGCCCGAGCCCGGCTCGCGCATGATGAACTGTTCGCCGTCGAGGGCGCTAATGGGCGATCGCGCCTTGCCCACCAGCGGGTGATCCTGTGGGCCTAACACCACCAGGGGATTTTCAAGAAAGGGGTAAATCTTCAGGTCGGGCTGCTCGGGCGGCGTGCTGATGATGTAGAGATCGTCATCATTGTTGGCCATGCGCTCTTGAATCTGCTGGTGGTTCGTCACCTTCAGCGAAATATCAATGCCGGGGAACCGCTGACAAAATGGCCCCAGCAGCCGGGGCACAAAATATTTGGCCGTGGTGATCACCGCTAGGCGCAGCTGGCCCTGCTTGAGGCCCTTGAGGTCTGACACTGACATCTCAAACTGATCGAGGCCATCAAAAATTTCTTGGCAGGTTTCTAGCAGCTTTTGCCCTGCCTGGGTGAGGTAGAGTCGCTTGCCAATCTGTTCAAACAGAGGTAACCCCACCGCCTTGGTCAGCTGCTTCACCTGAATCGACACCGTGGGCTGGGTCAGGTAAAGCTCTTCGGCAGCCCGGGTAAAGCTGCCGTGGCGGGCAGTTGCTTCAAAAACCTTAAGCTGGTGCAGCGTGGCATGAATCAACGAACTACCTCCCCAATCAAGCAACGGCGCTTTTTACATAGACGCTATTCTATCAAATCGGGATGACTTAGTCTGCTTTTTCTATGAATGAATCGCCACAAAAAGAATTGGCCTGGGGGGAGACAGGCTGAAAAAGGGGTTTGAGGTACAAGATTTAGGGCATAAGGGGCGGCCTTAAACCCTGCACCTCATACCTTAAACCTGCATTTGTAATAGCTTTGAGAGCTGTCTGAGTTGCTAGCCGCCCGTCTTAATCGTGTCGATTTTGCGCACAAACAGATCAGAGAAGATGGTGATCACTCGCCGGGGCCGGGTCTTGATATTGGCGCTCAGCGACATGCCCGATTGCAGCTTCACCGGCTGTCCATCGATCGCAATTACCTGATCGCCCAGGGTGATCTCTGCCGGAAAGCGAAAGGTGGGATTGATCTGGTCGGGGGGCAGAGCGTCAGAGCCAATCCGGGTCAGGGTGCCCTTCACATCCCCAAACTCACTGTAGGGGAATGAGTCGATGCGCACATCGACCTCCATGCCCTCGCGCACAAAGCCAATGTCGCGGTTGGTAATAAACACCCGCGCCACCAGGGAATCGCTGGGCACAATTTCAAGAATCGGCTCGGTAGAGTTGGCCACGTAGCCCGCCTGGTTGGCCTTGAGGTTAAACACCGTGCCGCTCACCGGGGCGTGCAGCTCTTGATAGGTGAGGGTCTGCTGAAGCTGGGCAATCTGGCTGTCGAGCTCTTGCAGGCGGTTGTCGTTTTCGAGAATAGTTTTGGTCAGCTGGCTGTCGATGGTGGCGAGCTGGTTATCGTTGGCGGCAATACGCTGCTGCAAGTCGTCTTGGGAGGCGATCGAGGTGTTGCGAAACTGCTCTTGGGCCTGCTCAATCGCCAGCTCTAGTCGCTGCCCCTCTTCCACCAGGCGATTGACCTCGGTCTGGCGGTTGTTCACCTCCTGCTCCTGCTGGAGATATTGAATTTCGCCAATGCCCCCGGCCTCGTACAGCGGCCGAATGCGATCGAGAATATTTTGATTGACCCGCAGGGCATCGCGGGCGTTGGTCAGCTGGGCTTCGGTCTGGGTGAGCTGGCGGCGCAGCTGGTCGACCTCCAGGTTGGCAATGCTGAGGCGTGAGTTGAGTTCGGCATTAGAAGCTCGCAGGCGATCGCGCTGGGCGACAGGCAAGCTTTCCCCAGTCACGTCTCCCGCTAGCTGGGCACGGTAGAGGGCGTTTTCAGCTACCAAGGCGGCGCGATTGCTAGTCAGCTGAATCAAACCGGGGGCGATATCCACCGGGGCGCTGGCCTCAACGTTGTCGGCTAGCTGCGACTTATAGTAGGCATTTTCTTCCCGCACCTTAGTGCGAATAGTCTCCAGCGAGGTGAGCTGGGCCTGGGTGGTTTCGGGGTCAAACCGCAGCAGCGCGTCGCCCGCCTCCACAGCTTGCCCTTCGCTGACCAATACCTCCTGCACCACGCCGCCTACCGGAGCCTGCACCGGCTGCACCATGCCCTTGGGCTCCAGCTTGCCCTGGGCCGGTATGGCCTCCTCAAACTTGGCCAGACAGGCCCAGGCCAAAGTAAAGGTCGTCACCCCCACCAGACTCCACACCACCGCCCGCGACCACCGGGGCGACTGACGCAGAATCACCGGCTTGTCGAACTGAACCTTTTGCCGCGAGGGCTGGTTGGCGAGCACGGCGTCGCCGTTTGGGTCAGGGGTCTGCGGTTGAGCGGGGGGAATGCTGTTGATGCGAACCATGGTTGGGGGATGAGGGAAGTAAGGGGGTAGGGGAATGATGGAGAATTTTGAATGCTGAGTTTTGAATTTTGAATTGGAGAATCAAACTCAAAACTCAAAACTTATTTGCTACTAGCCTAAACGCCGCTGAGTTGCTGCTGGTAGAGGGTGGAATAGCGGCCCTGAAGCTCCATCAGCTCGGCGTGGGTGCCCAGCTCGACCGCTGAGCCTTGCTCCATCACCAAAATCTGGTCGGCCTGCTGAATGGTGTTGAGGCGGTGAGTAATGAAGAACACCGTGCGGCCCTCGGCCCAGCCCTTGAGGTTCATCGAGACCTGGTGCTCGGTGTCGTAGTCAAGGGCGCTAGTAGCTTCATCCAAGATCAGCAGACGTGGATTTTGCAAAATGGTGCGGGCGATCGCAATTCTTTGTCGCTGCCCCCCCGACAGGGTCGAACCCCGCTCGCCAACGCGGGTGTTGTAACCTAGGGGCAAATCCATAATGAAGTCGTGGCAGCAGGCAATTTTTGCCGCTTCAATAATCACGCTGGGCTCGGCGTCGGGGTTGGTAAGCGAAATATTCTCCTGAATGGTGCCCTCAAACAGCAGGCTATCCTGCGGCACAATGCCGATCTGTCGCCGCAGCGAATGCAGCTCGACCTTGCTGATGTCGTAGTTATCGATCAGAATGCGGCCCGACTCTAACTCATAGAGGCGCGGCAGCAGCTTCATCAGGGTGCTCTTACCCGAGCCACTCTGACCCACTACACCAATGAAAATTCCCGCCGGAAACTCCAGGCTAACACTGGCCAATTGCAGCGGTCCCGAGGGCGCAAAGCGAAAGGCCACATTCTCGAAGGTGACCTGCCCAGTAATCTCAGGCATTGGGATCTGGTTGGCCTCGTCGGCCTCGGTTTCCTGGGGGTGGTCGATGATGTCAGACAGCCGCTCCAGAGACAGAGCCGTTTCCTGAAAGTTTTGCCACAGCTGGGCCAGACGCAAAATCGGCGCAGTCACGTAGCCCGAGATAATCCGAAAAGCGATCAGCTGGCCCAGAGTGAGCTGCCCCTCCAGCACCAGGTAAGCCCCTACCCACAGCACCAGCAGGGCCGAGAGCTTGTTGAGAAAGTTGCTGGCCGAGTTAGCGGTGGTGGAAGTGAGTACGGTGTTAAACCCGGCGCTGACGTATTCGGCATAGCGCTCCTGCCACTTCCAGCGGGTGCGCAGCTCAATATTCTGCGCCTTGACGGTCTGAATGCCCGACAGCGACTCCACCAGCAGTGACTGAGTTGAGGCATTGCGCTCAGCCTTGATGCGCAGTTGCTTGCGCACAATAGGGGCAGTTAGCACCGTCACCAATACAAACAGCGGAATGGTCGCCAGGGCTACCAGGGTCAACACCCAGCTGTAGATGAACATGACCACGATGTAGAGCACCGAGAACACGGCGTCGAGTACCACCGTCAGCGCCGTACCGGTGAGGAACTGGCGAATGTTCTCTAGCTCGTTGATGCGGCTGGAGAGCTCACCCACGGGGCGTTTGTCAAAGTAGCGCAGGGGCAGGCGAAACAGGTGGTCGATGATCTCCGACCCCAGGGCCATGTCGATGCGGTTGGTAGTATCGACAAACAGATAGGTGCGCAAACTGGTGAGCAGAGCCTCAAAGATGGCCACCACCACTAAGAAAACGCCCAGCACTTGCAGGGTATCGACGCTGTTTTGCACGATCACCCGGTCGATGATGATCTGCACCATCAGCGGGTTGGCCAGGCCAAACAGCTGCACAAAGAATGAGGCCACAAACACTTCAATCAGCACCCAGCGGTACTTTTGAATTGAGGGCCAAAACCACTGGAGGCCAAATTTTTGCTGGGGGGTTTCGCGGGTGGGCTCTAGTAAAAGAACCTCGCCGCTGTCACCCCAGGCTTCGGCAAAACTCTCGGGGGTACGGCGAATCACGCCCACCTCAGGGTCGCCCAAAATATAGGCTTTTTCGCTGGTTTCGTAGAGCACCGCAAAGCTCTCCTGCCAGCGGATCAGGCAGGGGGTGTTGAGGCGGCCAAAGGCTCCTACGGGCACGCGCACCAGCTGGGTTTTAAGGCCCATCATCTCGCTCACAGAGCCGCAGATCGGCAGCGATAGCTGGCCCATGCGCTCGTGCTGGCCGGCCAAAATGCGGCGAATCACGTCCTTGCGAAAGGGCATGGAGAACTGCTGGCTGAGCATGTCGAAGCAGGCCAGCGCCCCATCAACCTCGCCCCTACCCCGCGCGAAGGGGTAGCTGCGGCCCGACGACTTCTCTACAGCTGAAGACGCCTGGGCGCGGGGCACCAAATCGGCCTCGGTGGCGTAGGGAATGTTGTTAACATCCAGCACCTCTACAGATCGAGCAACGGCCTCTGGCTCTAGATCAGAGGGTTCGGGCAGGGTTTCGGCCAGCACCACCGGGGTCATGCCCAGCACCCGCGCTCCCTGGGGGCTGAGTATCTCTACGGGGCGATCGAGGGCCAGGGTTGAGCCCACGGGCAGGTTGAGCACCGTGCCACCGCTGAGCACCCAGATAAGGGCGCGATCGAGCTGGGCCAGATTATTGGAACCGGTGGGCAGGGTGACGATCGCCGATTCGTCACAGACAGTCTGGGCCTTGGCCCTGAGATCGCCCACATCGAGGGCATGGGTTTTGGCATGCTCAGCCACCAGGTCAAAGGCCTCGATCGCATAGACGCGATCGCGCACCTCTCCCCCAAACTCTGGGTACTCGTTGAGAAAACTCAAGAAGGTGTACGACGGCAGAGTAAGAGCCAGCACCTCGCTTGAGGCAATTACCGTTTCGCAGGGCACCCCACGAATCAAGCTGATCACCCCCAGCATTTCACCCCGACCAAAGCGCCCTAGGGTCACCGGCTGCTGCGTGCGCGGGTCATAACCCAGCAGCCGAGCCTGCCCCTCTAGCAGCACAATCACCTGCTGGGTCAACACCTCCCGCCGCAGCAGCGGCTGACCAACGCGGTACTTGAGGGGCTGGGCCGTTTGCAAAAGCTGCTGTAACGCCTCGACAGGCAGCCGATCAAAAGGCTCCAGAGACTGAAAGGTTTGTTGAATCGAGAGCGAGGTTTGGGTCATAACAGAAGATATGGACGCACGGTGGGGGCAGCCGGGCAACTTTAATGTGCCAAAGCAGGAGCGTAGTATTCACCAGGTTTAATCAATACGCCCAGTGAGCAATAGGCAGATGCACTAAATCGATACACAACGTAATTTAAGTTCGGCGACGTTTGACGACCTTTCGTAGCCTGCCCCATCGTAAACGGTGGGGTGGTCTCGACAAGATAACGTCGGGTTAAAGTGGCCAACTTTTTACCTTCTAATCCCCAGGCCATAAATTCGTACCCTGAGACAAGTGCTGCCACAGTGGGGAACAGCTCACCCGGTTAACCATCCTCTTGTGCCACTTTCATCCGCTGCCGCGTTACATATGCGGTCCATACAAAGCGCTGGTAGCGTCTATATACAGACAATCCGTCAACAATAACCGACCGTTGCTATGCCTACGCTGTCCTCTACGTTTTCTGTACCTCGCTGGCTCCAGGCCAGTGCGCTAGGGCTAACCCTGGGCCTGGTTGCGGGCTGCGAAAACTACCCTGCTACAGGCAACACCGTCACCACCGGCACCTACGAGGCTACCGCCACCGTTACCCAAACCTGGCAGGTCGACTACGCCCGTAGCTTTGACCGCCGTCAAACCATTCACCAAGAAACCTTCCAGTCCAACTCCCTCGTCAACCGCAACGGCGTGCGCCCTGAAGGTGCCGCCACTGGTCCTGACGACAATGGTCTCTACTGGCCCGCCCTGCCCCCGCGTCCCACCGCCGATGAGCTAGAAGCCCGCAAGGGCGAAGCCATCGAGCAGCGTACCGACCCGATGCTGCTCAAGGATGTTAAATACGCCATCACCTTTGACTACAACGGCCAGCGGCGCACTCTGCCCACTACCCGCACTGTCTACCGCGAAGCCTCTAGCGCCTTTGCCGACCAGCAGGCGCTAGAGGTCACCTTTGGCCCCGGCGAGCAGAGTATTGGGGCAGCGCGGCGAATTGCGAGCTTTGATCGGTAAAGGGGTGGATGGGCAAGGAGTAGGGAGTAGTCACCGTAGGGTGGGCACTGCCCACCATGGAACCAGGCTTACAGATAAGCGCTCCAGCTAATCAGCCCAATAGGCATTGCTCAGCAGGTCGTCCACCGATTGGCTCAGGGGCCAGCGATCGGGAAAGGTGACTTTGGCATAGTCTTCTTGCACTTCTGCGAGGGCGATCGCATAGACCCCATCAAACACCTCGGCGAAATACCCACTCAGGCTAGGAGACTGTTCGAGCAGCAGCAGAAGTTCTTTGCGCTGCTCCCGAATGGTGATTTCCCAGCCTCGATTGTCGTAGGTGCTGTCGATGTAGAGCCGCTTTAGCAAGTGGGCAAATAGAGTAACTAGGCGGCTTTTTAGCTCTCTCTTGTCTGAGCGCCCCAAAGACTCAATCTCCTCTACCAGATGATCAATATCAAGGCGGTCAAAGTCCCGCGATCGCAGCTTGGCTGCCACATCCTCTAGCCAAAGTGCAAAATCACCGTCGTATAGAGACACCTGCTGTTGCACCTGAGTCATGGGCATGAACCCTTTAAAGGTGAGTCTTCCTATCTTTAGGATAGCCCTACACCCCAGAGCCTCGGTAAATGCGAGCGGCCTGTTCAGGACTGAGGCGGTTAGCCCCCGGCCAGTAGGGCTGCACCGGCTCAGAAAAGGTGGGGAGGGCCACAGAGGGGGCACCAGCACCGGGCCGCACCGTGTCGTTAAACTCTAGGGAAAGCCCGCCGGGCTTAACCGACTTAGCATGTTCTAGGTCGGCGTAAATTTTGCTGTGGGGCGGTATGAAGGCTTTAGAATCCTCATCGTAGGCGAGAAGCTCGGCGGTATCGAGCTTGTAGATCCAGCCGTGAATGGCCAGGGTGCCCGCGTGCAGCTTTGAGCGCACCGAAGGGTAAGTTTGCAAGTTATCAATCTGTGTGAGGACGTTTTGGGCCACCAGCAAATCGAGTTTTTCTTGCTTAGGCAAGTCACTGTAGTGGTCTTCGACCAGCTTGCGAGTGGCTTCGGTGTGGCGCAGCCAGTGATAGACCAGGGGCATTTTTTCTTCTAGTTCGCCGATCTGCAACAGCCCCTTCATGGCTCCGCACTGGGTGTGGCCGCAGACAATCACCTGGCGAATATCGAGGGCCTCCATGGCGTACTCAATGGTGGCTCCTTCACCGCCGTTGGTGGCCTCGTAGGGAGGAATAATGTTACCCGCATTGCGGATGATGAACAGATCGCCAATATCCGCCTGGGTAATGATGGTGGGGTCTACCCGCGAGTCGGAGCAGCCAATAAACAACACCCTCGGGTGCTGCCCCTTGGCCAACTTCTGAATCAGCTCCTGGTGGTCGGGAATATAGTTTTCCTGAAACTCACGCAGACCTTGCAGCAGCTTTTCCATAGATTCCAGAGGAAATGAGGGCACACCAGAGTCAGGCGATCGCCTGAACCCGCATCTATTGTTATCCCATATCCAAGGTCTTAGCACCGCAAAGATTTACTTATCACAGCAATCATCTCTACTTCTTGAGGGTCAGACGGGCTGCTCTGACCCTCGATCTAGATGCCGTTTCAGCAACCAGATTGAGAATTCGGCGCAATAATGAGCTTGACTTCCTATTGCTGCGGCTATGCGTAATCCCTTTTGGCGGCTCAAGTCTTTGCCCTGGGCGATTTTGCTCCAGGTGGCTCTAGCGGCGGTGGCGATCGCCACCATCGCCGACCTGCTTTTGGCTCAGGGGTTAGCCCTACTGCTGGGCAACGTCGGCAGCGGCCTGTTGCCCCTGATGCAGCTGCTGTTTATGGCGCTGCCCATTGCCGCTGGCTTTGGCATTGGCGCACTGGGCCTCACCATTCTAGAACGGCGGTTTGGCCAGGTGCATATCGATACCGGTGTGCTGTGGGCGTTGGTGCCCTGCATTGCCCTGGTGCTGTTTGTCAAAGGGTTTTTGCCCATTCCTACCGCGCTGGTTGCCATGTCTTACCCCCTGCTGGTCGGGGTACTGCTGGGCATCTTTGTGGTGGGCAAACGCCACTGGCGACGCTGGTAGCGGCAGAATCAACCGGGGCAAGCTGAGCACACCATGTAAGTAATATCATTGAGACCCAGAATCGTTGATGAAAGCCATCCTCACAAGCCTGATTGTCGGTAGCCTGATGACCCTAGGCCTGCCCGCCCTAGGGTCAAACCCACGCATCGCGATCGATTCCGACACTGAAGCGCTTAGCGATCGAGCGATCGCCCAAGGCCCCATTCGCGTTGTTGCCAGCTACACCCCGCTCGATTACGAGGCTGAAGAGATTGGCAACAATTTGACTATTCAGCTGTTTTATAACGACGAACTGAAGCTATCTACCACCGATACCGCCGCCATGTTTGCTGGCATTGAGCTGATGGATCTTGACAGCGACGGCACCGCAGAGGTGGTGGTTCAAACCTATACCGGCGGTGCCCACTGCTGCCTGGCCACCACCACCTACACCTGGCAAGATCAGCAGTTTAACCCAGTTTATTTTGGCTATCTCGATGGCGGCGGCGGCGATTTCAAAGATCTCAACGACGATGGGCTGATGGAGTTTGTCACCTTCGACAATGCCTTTCTCTACAGTTTTAGCTCCTACGCTGGGTCATACCCACCCAGCGTCATTCTCACCTACGAAAATGGCGAGTACCGCGAGACTACAACCCAGTTCACCAACTATTTAGAAGACACTGCGGCCGGGATGCGATTTACGGTAGAAGACCCAGAGTTTGCCGATCGCAGCGACAAAAACGGCGTGTTAGCGGGCTATGTAGCCCAAAATATTCGCCTCGGACGCTACCGAGAAGCCTGGCTCTTCATGCTATCCCACTACGATCCCACCGACGACACGGGCCTCAACACCTACACCGACGACGGCGAGGCCACCCGAGCCTATGCCGATTTTCCCACCGCTCTCTACGCCTTTTTGCAGGATCTGGGCTATCTCGATACTAGCGGCAGACCCCAGCCTACGGTCGATCGATCTCCGGTCGTCGCCGAGCGCGAGCAGTTTTAGGAGCAGATTCCCCACAAAAAAGGGTAAGTCAATGCGACCTACCCCACTCAATATCTGGCTCGATTTAGCTCCTTGGAAGAGCCTAGAAGCCGGTGCGACGGTAGTTGCCACCGTTGCTGCTACCTGCGCTAACACCGCTACGGGCATCATCGCGGGGGCGAGCTTTGTTTACCCGCATTTCACGGCCCATCCACTCAGCCCCATCCAAAGATTCGATGATGCTGTCTTCTTGGGATTCAGCAGCCATATCGACAAAGGCAAAGCCTCGAGGACGACCGGTTTCGCGATCGGTGGGCAGGCTAACCCGCTTCACATCGCCGTATTCTGCAAACACTTGCTCTAGATCTTCGCGAGTGACATCGTAGGACAAGTTACCAACATAGAGTGACATAGGATTGTCTCTGTACTGTACAACGTGCAGTGAGTAAACGGAGACAAAGCTGTATCGGAAATCAAAATGAAATGAAACAAGCGAAATCTACCGAAAACTAACTAAGGCGATTTTAACACTCTAAATCTACCCATGGGAGGGGTTAAGGCAGCTTCCAGGAGTTGCCCCTAAGTGTCGTACATCAAGCCTTCGGGCGCTTCGGGATTGTCTTCTAGATACTGATCGAAGCCGGTTTTTTTAGGAGTTTGGTGCTGGTGCGAAACCTCGGCCCGCATCTCTTCTACTACGTCCCATGCGGCAGCGGCTTCGGCAGAGGTTTCGCCCTTTTCGGCGGTGATTTGATGGGCATAGTCGATCGCCTTTTGCAGCTCATCTTGAAAGTCTTTGCTGTCGACACTCATGGTCGTTCTCCTCTTAGATCATCTTCAAGGTGGATAGGCCTATCTTACCTGCCTCCCGATCGCAGCAGTCGTTCCCTAAGCAGAGCCATTGGCGCAGCCTCCCAAGGGGAAAGGGGATAATTAATCAGTGCTCAAACACCCCTGTGTACTGAAGTAAGTCTAGGGCGACGAAGGTGGGCAAACAGTTAAAACAATCCTGCGCTAACTCCCACCGGCCCTCGCGCTTGAGCATAGCGGTCAGGGCTTGATGAATGCTGTGCAGATAGCGCACGTCGTTGGCAGCGTAGCGAAGCTGCTCATCAGACAGGTGCATGGCGTTGCCCCAGTCAGAGCTTTGGGCGGTTTTGTCGAGTTCAATGCCCTCTAGCTCTCTGACCAACTCTTTGAGGCCGTGGCGAGGGCTATAGGTACGACTCAGTTTGCTGGCAATTTTGCTGCAAAACACGGGAGCGACGGTAATGCCCAGGTTGTGCTTGAGAGTGGCCAGGTCAAAACGAGCAAAGTGGAACAGTTTGAGAATATTTGAGTCTTCGAACAGTTCTTTGAGCAAGGGCGCTTCTGTTTGACCTAGCTCAATGCGCACTACTGACACATAGCCGTCGGCGTCAGAGAGCTGCACTAAGCAAAGGCGATCGCGCTGGGGCAGCAGCCCCATGGTCTCGGTGTCGCAGGCGATCGCGCTGGCCTGTTTATAGCGAGTCAGCAGGTCGGGGGTGAGGTCGCGATCGCAGATTTCAAAACCGTCGGCCATAGGGGTTCCTAATTGTTGTCGGATGGGCCAGGCTGCCAGGGCAACCAGTCGTAGTTTAGAGCCTGCTCAAGGGTAAACCAGGGTTGTTCGGGAACGGAAATTAGTAATTTCAAGGCTCCACCCACGAAAGCAGCGATCGCGCTCAGCTTCCCAATAGCAAAGCTTGAAGAAGTGCTCACAAAGTCGCATGAGACAACTCTTCAACGATCGCTTATCACTTCGACCCAAGCTCTCAATTTCCTCAATCAGGTTCTCTAAATCGAGGCATCAAAGTTGCGGGATTGCAGATAAGCAACCGTATCGTCTATCCAGAGCTGATAATCCGCGTCGTACAAAGACGTTGACTCAACATTGGCTTCGCTGCTCATCTGCAACTCCTCCTCTGATTGAATTTACGAGTTGGTCAATCCAGCGGAGGCCAGTCCTACTCCAGCCCGCCCAGGGCTTTGGCCACGGTATTCACATCCTTATCGCCTCGGCCCGAGGAGTTGATCACAATGCGGGGGTTGCCCGTCAGCTGTGGACACAGCGTTTCGAGATAGGCAAAGGCATGGGCTGTCTCCAGCGCGGGAATAATCCCCTCCAGACGCGACACCCGCTGGAACGCGTCTAGCGCCTCTTGGTCAGTGACGCTGTAGTATTCGGCTCGGCCGGCATCCTTTAGAAAGCTGTGCTCGGGGCCAACACCGGGATAGTCCAGACCAGCGCTGATGGAGTGGGCCTCGATCACTTGGCCTTCACTGTCTTGCAGAAGGTAGCTCATCGCTCCGTGGAGCACACCGACTCGGCCCTCCGTTAGGGTGGCGGCGTGCTTGCCGCTGGCCACACCGCTGCCCGCCGCCTCAATGCCAATCATCCGCACCGTGGGCTCATTGACAAACTCATGGAACAGGCCCATGGCGTTGGAACCACCGCCCACGCAGGCCATTAGGATATCGGGCAGGCCACCAAACTTCTCTTGGCACTGGGCGCGAGTTTCTTCGCCAATAATGGCGTGGAAATCGCGCACCATCATCGGGTAGGGGTGTGGCCCCGCCACAGAACCCAGGATGTAATGGGTATTTTCAACATTCGTCACCCAATCGCGAATCGCTTCAGAGGTAGCGTCTTTGAGGGTGCCGGTGCCCGCTGTGACGCCGCGTACCTCGGCCCCCATTAGCCGCATGCGAAATACATTCAGCGACTGGCGCTCCATGTCTTGCACGCCCATATAGATGACGCACTGGAGGCCAAAGCGAGCGCACACTGTTGCGGTGGCAACCCCGTGCTGCCCAGCCCCAGTTTCGGCGATGATGCGCTGCTTGCCCATGCGCTTAGCCAGCAGTACCTGCCCCAGAGCATTGTTAATCTTGTGCGCCCCCGTATGGTTGAGGTCTTCGCGCTTGAGATAAATATCGGGACCGTTGCCGTCGGGACGGCGGTAGTGGGCGGTAAGTCGCTCAGCGAAGTAAAGGGGCGTGGCTCGGCCGACGTAATCCTTGAGCAGACCATTCAGCTCGGCCTGAAAGTCGGCCTCGTCGCGGTATTGGTAAAACGCCTGCTCTAGCTCAAAGAGAGCAGGCATGAGGGTTTCGGGCACGTACTTACCGCCAAACTGGCCAAAGCGGCCCAGGGCATCGGGGCGGGCATCGGTGACGGCAGGGCGAGGCGAGAGCGGCGTTTGGGTCACGGTGGCGGCGGGGTGAAGGGTTATTAGGTAGCCCTCATTATAAGGAATGCCCTGACCCGTTGCTAGCGGGTTAGGCCGTGCGTTGTAGCGGAGCCGCCTGCCGCCGTTGCAAAGAGTGAATGTGATGGAACAGGTTCCAGCAATATTCCTCTGGCAGACCACAAGTGGCCGCACCCCGCATCACCACGCTGGAGTACCACTCGTTGGGGGCAATTTCTTCGTGGGTCTTGCTAATTACAGAATAGGTGCGGGTTTCGGCGTAGGCTCGCCCGTTAGCGGTGACCGTGACCATTTCGTGGCAGTAGCCCTCTTCGCGCAGGTCAAGGGCGGGGCTGAGTCTCCAAGGCAGGTGGTAGAGCACGCCCTGCACCTTGGCGGCGGAGTCGGGGACAACATCCAACACACCGCAGTTGCGCAGGCGCGATCGCCGAAAAAACCCCAGCCGATACCCGGCGAGCGTCGCTGGCCCAACCACGTAGGCATGGGTGCTCTCGCCTAAGGAGCGTTTGAGGTCTACGGGGCACATGCAAGAGCCGTAGGCAAAGTAGTAGAAGCGATCGTCCGGGCCGTGGAGGGGGGTGAGAGTTGTCATGAGCGGTCGTTGAGAGCGAGGGCTGAGAGTAACGGTATTGTCCCTAGCGATTCCCTTGCTGGAATGGAGGCAGGGCTGATGTCAAGAGCAAAGCACTGCGATGGAAAGGACTACAAACGCAATCTACGGTTTTCCGGTCGGAATGCCGATGATTGGATCTATTACTTTTGTTTATATCACTCTATTTCTGAAGGGAAAAGCTTTCTTGATGAAGCCTTGATAAGTCTTTAAAGTGCCCAAAGCGAAGAAGCTAGAAGCCAGGTTTCTAAGTCAACGACGTTGACCTTCAGTAGCGTAGAGAAGAAACTCGGTCGCGGCGGTGGGGAGAATGCTCGATCGCAGGGCTTTGGTACGGTGCAGCGCAAAGAGTGGGTGTGAGCTTGCAAAGGGGTTTGGGGCAGCGATCGCACCCTCCCCCCTTCTAATCCCAATGCGCCCAGTGGATATCTTAAAACCACCGCTGGTTATGCCAATGCAGGCAGCGGCAACGCTATAACCACACCATGATCATCAATATCACGCTATGGTTTTGCCAATGCAAGGGGTGGTCATGGCAATGCAGGTGGTGGTAATGGCAATGCGATCGCCTGCATTGCCAATGCGCCAGCTTGTTCTACGATGGCGTCAACCTGCAACGCTATTCACGGTGATCGATATGTTCACCTGAATGAGGCACAGCCTATGTCTAGTAAGGCCCAAACATGCCGTTGGCCGGGTTATCGGCCTCATCGCTACAGCAAAACGCGCTAAAGTGCTGCAAAAACTCGGCTTTGGTGAGCCAGCCATCCTGGTCAGCATCAAGCGGTGGAAACACCAGCGGCGCATAGACCGGCGACTCATTAAAGACAGCCAGCAGTTGCCCCCATTCAGCTTGGTTAATTTTGCCGTCTTCATCCTGGTCAAAGACATCGAAGATGATCTCCATCAGGCTGACAATGTCATCCGCGTGAGGCTCGGTGTCGGATAGACCGTCATCGTAGTAGGCCAGCCATTCGGCTCGGCAGACCTGCTTGTTGTGGGCGGTGTCAGCTTTTTTTTCTAGCCCCTGCCATTTGCGCATGAGCTTGTCTTGCAGCACCAGGCAGCGGGGCGATCGCAGTGACCAATTGCGCAGGGTAGACAGCTTCTTAAACATCAGCTCGAAGTCTTTTTTGACCAACACCCCGGTGTAGTCAGAGTCGTACATGCTAAACAACTTAGTCAATTTGCGCTGTTGCAAGTCAGTTAGCATGGTCTGTATTCCCCTCTGCCCCGGCAGTTGCTACTACAGTCATTAGCCTATAGCACTTTCAGGTTGCCATGCCGAATTGGCCATTACTAGGCTCAGCTGGTTTCTTCAATGTGAGTGGGGGCGAAGCTTTGGCCCGATAGCACGACGGTCAATGATCAGCTTGGATGCGATCGCGGCCCTGCTGCTTGGCTTGATAGAGCCGAGTATCGGCGGCGGTAATCAGATTAATGGAATTGAGGGTGACCGAGGGCTGACAGGTGGCAATGCCCAGGCTGAGGGTAATCCAGGGGCTAACGGTGGATCTTGCATGGGACATATGCAACGCCTTCACCGCTTGACGCAGGGTTTCAGCCAGGTAAACAGCGCCGTGGGCATCGGTGTTGGGCAAAACGACCGCAAACTCTTCGCCGCCGTAGCGGGCCGCAAGGTCGGTGGCGCGGTGGATAGTTTGGACAATTGTCTGGGCCACCAAGCGCAGGCAGGCATCCCCCGCCTGGTGGCCATAGTGGTCGTTGTAGAGCTTGAAGTAGTCGATATCCAGCAAAATGAGAGAGAAAGGCTGGTGTTCGCGGACAGCGCGTCGCCATTCTTGCTCCAGATATTGGTCAAAGTGGCGGCGGTTGGCAATGGCAGTGAGGCTGTCTACTAACGTGAGCCGCTGTAGCTCTTGGTTGGCGCTTTGGAGGGCCAGCTCAGCCTGCCTGCGTACGTCAATTTCGGTCTGGAGCTGTTGGTTGAGCTGCTTGAGCGTAGCGGTGCGGGCCGCCACCTGAGCTTCGAGGTCAGCGTTGAACTGCTGGAGCAGACTGGTTTGCTGCTCTAGATTGGCAAACAGCTGGGCGACCGATCGCGACAGCTGAGCAATCTCGTCTCGGCCAGGAAAAATGGGCATGGAAATGTAGGTATCCCCTGTGCGAATGCGTTCGGCGGTGGCGGCAATGACCAGCACCGGCTTGACCATTTGCCCCGCAATCCACCAGGTGAGGGCGCCGCTCATCAGGCCTAACACCGTGCCCCAGAGCAGAATGCTGGTCTGGAGGGCGCGGGCAGCGGCAAAGGCTTCGTCAGTAGCCTGGCGCACTAAGACAATCCACCCGAGGCCGTGATAGGTGCGATAGCCCTGGGTGGCAGCATAGCCCGTGACATAGGTGTTGTTGTCAAACCCAGGCTCAAGGAGAAAGCCGGTTCCTCCTTGAGCAGCCGCCTTAAAGCTCTCTAGCGATTGAAACCGCAAGTCTGTGTCGGCCTCGGCATAGTCGTGGTTTTGCTTGGCCGCCAGCAGCACCTGCCCAGTGTTGGCCAAAATTTCGATATCTACGTGGCGGTAGTGCCGGAAAGGCATCAGCAGGCTGTCGCGCAGGGTAGTGGCCCACTGCCAGTAGAGATGGCCGCCTAAGACGCCCACGAGATGACCGTCTGCACCTAACACAGGGGCAGCTACATCCACTAGGCGCAGGGGATCTTGGCTAGGATTCGGGTTGGGCACCAGGTCGGCGAGCAGCTTAGCTGAGTGCACATTCTGCACATTGGGCTGAGTGCGCCCCTCCACAAACCACAGCCGTTCAGAGACATCTTTGCCTTCTAATATGCCTTGGGTACTGGCTAGCACGGTACCTTCGGTATCGGTGAGGCCAATCCAGGCGAAGTTGCTGTAGAGCTGCTGGAGCTGTTCGAGTAAATGCCGTTTTTGGGCGAGGGAGCGCGTCGGCGAGCGAATGTCTTCTAGAGAAGCCAGGGTCTGAATTTCTTGGTAGTAGATGTACATGTCGCGATCGAGCGCACCCGCCAGTTGAAAAGCCAGCTGGGACAGCAGTTCACCCCGATCAGCCTGGGCCTGGCGTTGGCTAATGACGCCCACAATCGAGGCTAGCAGCAGCGAGAACACCAGAATTGTGGTGGCGATCGCCGCGCCCAAACGGCTGCGAAAGCTGCGGCGCAGATTTAATTTATCTAACCAAAATCGAACGTATTTCACAGTCGACGGCTAGCTCACTCCACGGGCAGTATGCCCATCGTAGTTGTTAGCAGTGCGGGGGAAATCTGCCAGATTTACAAATACCCAGCCGCCTGCATTGTAAATAGGCGGGCGTAGCGGCCATCCTGCTGCAGCAGCTCCTCGTGGCTGCCCTGCTCGATTAGCTTGCCATTGGCCAGCACAATGATATTGTCGGCCCGCCGCACCGTCGAAAATCGGTGCGAAATCAGAATCGCCATCTGATCCTGGGTGGCGGCACGAAACTGCTCAAACAGACGGGTTTCAGCCTCCGCATCCATCGCCGATGTCGGCTCATCCAGCACCAGAATATCGGCCTCGGTGCGCATAAAGGCACGGGAGAGAGCAATCTTTTGCCACTGGCCGCCAGAAAGCTCCTGCCCGCCAAAGAACCACTTCCCTAGCTGGGTGTTGAAGCCCTCCGGCAGGTCCTCAATAAATTCTGTAGCGGTGCCTTTAGCGGCGGCAACCTGCCATCGCTGAGCATCCTCAAAATCGGTCACATCCCCAACGCCAATGTTTTCGCCCACCTTAAACTGGTAGCGCACAAAGTCTTGAAAAATCACGCCGATGCGCTGTTGAACTACGTCAGCATCCCACTCTTGCAGGTCGCGGCCGTCTAGCAGAATGCGGCCCTGACTGGGGGTGTAGAGCCGGGTCAGCAGCTTGATCAGGGTGGTTTTGCCGGAGCCGTTTTCGCCCACGATCGCCATCTTTTCCCCCGGTTTCAGGTGGAAGGAGACCCCTTCTAACGCCAGGCGATCGCTGCCTGGATAGCTAAAGGACACCTGCTCAAACCGCAGCCCATCGCTGGGGTCAAGGCCGCGATCGGCGGTTCCCCTATCCTCAGGCACTGGCTGTTCTAAAAATTCGTAGAGGTTGGCCAAATACAACCCGTCTTCATACATGCCACCAATGGCGGTGAGGGTACTGGCGAAGGTGGTCTGCCCCTGGCGAAACACCGTCAGGTACATGGTCAGCTCACCCAGGGAAATGCGGCCTGCGATCGCCTCTAGCACAATCCAGCAGTAGGCCAGGTAAAACGATACGGTGCTCAGCAGTCCCAGCCCGTAGCTCCAGCCGCTGCGGCGCACCGTCAGGCTGCGGTCTTCTTTATAGAGGCGCTGAAAAATATCCTGGTAGCGATCTAGCAGCAGTGGCCCCAGGCCAAACAGCTTCACCTCTTTGGCAAAATCCTCCCGCGCCAGCAGCGCCTCTAGATAAATCTGCTGGCGGGTTTCGGGCGATCGCCACTTAAACAGGCGAAAGGCTTCCCCGGCAAACTGGGTTTCAGCGATGAAAGCGGGCAGGGTGGCCACAGCCAGCAGCGCCACCGCCCAGCCCGAGAATTGCAGCAGCAATCCGCCAAAGGTGAGCAGCGACAGCACGTCTTGAACCACCCCAAAGGTGCGGTTCACCATGCTCAGAGGCCGCGACGAGGCCTCGCGCCGGGCCTGGGTCATTTTGTCGTAGAACTCAGAATCTTCAAAGTAGGTCAGCGGCAGGGTCTGGGCCTTTTCTAAGATCATCACGTTGACCCGCTGCCCCAGCAGCACCCGCAGCAGCGATTGGCACAAGGTTAAGCCCTGCCGCGCCCCCGCCAAGCCTGCCACCAATAGCGCTTCCAAAGCTAGGTACATCAGCGCGGCCTGGCGATCGATCGCCAATCCTGACTGGGCAGCCTTGACCACGCCATCGACAATTAGCTTGCCGACGTAAGCGATCGCCGCCGGCACCAAGCCTGCCACCAGGGTTAGCAACCCTAACATCACCGTCAGCCGCCAGTCGGTCTGCCACACCAGCTGAATCGCCCGCTGCCCGTAGCGATACATTCCCAGCGATTCGCCCAGATTGCGCCATGAAGCCTTTTTCTTGGGGGCCGAAATCCGTTTTACCCGATATTCACTCATTTTTCTACGATAGCGTCTCGGCTAGGCAGGGTGAGTGAGTAGGGGGATAAGGGGTGGGGAAGGTAGGGAGATGAGGAAAATAAGGGAGTGGGGAAGATAGGGGATGAGGGGTTATTGCATCGGCGGGGCAGCGACACTGGATGAAACTGGGCCATGCTCTTCTATAGGTTGGGAGCTGTTTGACGCAGTGCTTGTCTGCTCCGGTTGTACGCCGGTCAAATATTCGGGGTGATTGAGCTCGCGAACCTTGAGGACGATTAAATACTCATAAAACGCCTGGAGGGTACACCAAGCTAGCCCGGCCCGGCCGTCGCGCCAGCCACCGAGGATAAACATCATATAGAGCCACCGGGTCAGGGGTCGCAGGGGCAGTCGCAGCGAGAGATCCTTCAACGCCCGGCGACGCTCGACTTCAGATTTGCCCCAAACCATAGCCCGCCAGTCAACGTGGCCGTCCTTCAGCTGTCGCAGGGTTTCAGTGGCCTCGTCGGTGGAATAGCGGTTGTGCTTGTCGATCCAGCGGCTGAGCCCCTTGCTACAGGTGTAGTGGGGGTAGGTCTCCTGCAAAAATCCGGTGGGGCCCTCTACGATCTCGCGCTCGGTATGACCGTAGTCGTCGAACCACACCTTGCCCCGCTGCAGCAGCCGCAGCTGGTAGCGCGGAAACTGGGTGCTGCGGCGAATCCAGCTGCCTATAAACATGACCCGCTCGGCCACGTAGTAGCCCACGGTGTCACTATCAAGTTGGGCGATCGCCGCCAAACATTCGGCAAATAGCTCTGGCGTCATGCGCTCGTCGGCTTCGAGAATATAGGCCCAGTCGTAGCGGTAGGGCACATGCTCCAGCATCCAGGTACGCTGCTGACCGTGACTGGCGAAGGGATGCTCGATGAAGCGTACGGGGTACTGAGTGGCAATGGCTTGGGTGCGATCGCTGCTGCACGAGTCCACCACAATGACATCGTCGGACAGCCGGGCCGACTCTATACAAGCGGCAATATCCCGCTCCTCATTGTGGGTCAGTATAAAAATTGAGAACATAGGCGCAGCACATCCCAACGGTAGACAGGAACTCCTCTCTGGTTTAGAGAACCCATTTTGGCTCCCAAACTGAAATTTACTCAGCAACTACATAGCCAGCCACAGTTCTGAAATATCTTTACCCCCTCGTTATTGCCGTCCGACGAATATCAAATAAAAAGGGGCAGCCAGTGGCTGCCCCAACGGGTCACTAATAGGGTTTAAACGGTAGGCTGTAGCGCTTAGTCGATGGCTTTTTTCAGCGCATCCTTCACATCTTCTTTAGCGTGGGTGGCTTGGGCCTGGGCCTGCTTGGTCTCACCCTCGGCTACGCTCTTGGTGTCGCCAGTAATTTCACCCGCAGCAGCCTGCACTTTGCCCTCAATATTTTGAGCGGTGGCTTTAACACGATCTTCAATAGACATAGGGTTAATTCCTTGAATGAAAATCTTCCCCTACTTTAGAGCTAAGCCCAATGGTATACATCCCCAGAAAGGAGCAACCGGGCTCTACATTTCGACGGAGACTCAGGTGGGGATATCCGTCTTCGGGGTGGCATAGAACCCAGCACAATCCCGCGTTACACTGTTAAAAACGCGTATTTGGGCGTCTTCGGTCTATGAGTTTAGAGATTAAAGCCGTGCAGGCACCGTATGGCGATGCGACGTACCGTACGCCGCCCCCAGATCTGCCCTCCTTGCTGCTTAAGGAGCGGATTGTATATCTGGGCCTGCCCCTGTTCTCAGGGGACGACATTAAACAGCAGGTAGGCATTGACGTTACCGAGCTGATTATTGCTCAGCTGCTCTTCTTGCAGTTTGATGACCCTGATAAGCCGATCTTCTTCTATATCAACTCTACCGGCACCTCCTGGCATGACGGCAACATGATTGGCTACGACACCGAAGCCTTTGCCATCTGCGACACCATGAACTACATCAAGCCCCCAGTGCACACTATCTGCATTGGTCAGGCCATGGGGTCGGCGGCGGTGATTCTGGCGGCGGGCACCAAGGGCTATCGGGCTAGTCTGCCCCACGCCCGCATTGTGCTCAACCAGCCTCGCAGCGGTGCCCAGGGCCAGGCCACTGACATCGAAATTCGGGCTAAGGAAGTGCTCGACAACAAGCGCTCCATGATGAGCATTCTGGCTAAGAGCACTGGCAAAACCTTAGATCAGGTGCTGCGCGATTCTGACCGCATGTTCTACATGAACCCAGAAGAAGCCAAGGAATACGGCATCATTGACCGGGTGCTGTCTAGCCGCAAAGAGCTACCGGTGCCCGCCGGGGCAGGGCTTTAGGCCTAGGTATCAGGTTTAAGGGGCGATCGCCCCTTAAAGCCGGTCTTTAACCATCCCACGTCCGTTGTTTTATTTTTAGGTTGAAAGAGCACTATGCCCATCGGCACTCCCAAAGTCCCCTATCGTCTGCCCGGTAGCCAGTACTCCCAGTGGGTCGACATCTACACCCGCCTAAACCAAGAGCGGATTATTTTTCTAGGTCAAGAGGTCACCGACACTCTGGCCAACTCCATCGTGGCAGCCATGCTGTACCTCGACTCCGACGACAACACCAAGCCCATCTACCTCTACATCAACTCCCCCGGCGGGTCGGTGACGGCAGGCATGGCCATCTACGACACCATGCAGTACATCAAGTCTGACGTGGTCACTATCTGTCTGGGTCTGGCTGCTTCCATGGGGGCATTTTTGCTGGCGGCGGGCAGCAACGGCAAGCGGGTTGCTCTGCCCCACTCACGAATCATGATTCACCAGCCCATGGGCGGCACCGGGCGGCAGCGTCTCCAGGCCAGCGACATTGCCATTGAGGCCAAAGAAATTCTGCGAGTTCGTCAAGAACTCAACGAAATGATGGCCCGCCACACCGGTCGCTCGATTGAGCAAATTCAAAAGGATACCGATCGCGACTACTTCATGTCGGCAGAAGAAGCTGTTGCCTACGGCCTAATCGACCGAGTGATTGAAGACCGCGCTCAGGAAATCGTCTCTCCTGCCACCGCTGCGGTGTAATTGGCTGCGCCATTTTTGCCGACAGTTGGCAGAATAGGGCCAGCACACGTACCTCATTCTCTTGAGTTAGCGAACTATGGCGCTGGCGCATTACTACCGCATACTGGGGCTTAGAACCGGGGCCAGCTTTGGCGATGTCAAGCTGGCCTATCGCAATCTGGCCCGGCTGTATCACCCCGACATCAATCCCGGCGATCATTTAGCAAAAGAAAAATTCATTCAGGTCACCCAGGCCTATCAGGCTCTGGTGAACGAGCTGCCCGTGGAAGCCATAGCGGCTCAGCGCAAAGCCACTCCCAGCCCGGCTACCAAAGCGCCTGCTCAAACAACTCCAATCGCCGCCGCCCGACCCTCAGTACCCGCCGTCTCTCCGCCTGCCAAAGAGGTCGAACTCACGGTTAGCCCAACTCCTGGGGGGTCAGAGGCCGATCAGCAGCTTAAGGTAAACAGCTTTAAGCAGCTGCGAGAGCTATTTAAGGGGCAGCGTTTCCCCCGAGCAGTGGCCCTGGTAGAAGGGCTGGTTCAGCGCTTCCCGGAAGACCCAGAGATTCGCCAGTGGCATGCCATCACCTATTACCGCTGGGGGCACGACTTGCTCAACCATGGCAACCTCAAAAAAGCCGAAGCCTGCCTGAAAAAGGCCCGCCGCGTCGATCCCCAAAACCGCTCTCTGCGCCAGGCTCTGCACCACGACTTTCAGCGTCTAGAGCAGCTGCGCCAAGCCCCTGTACCCCAGGCACAGTAGCCGCCACTTGCCTTGAGGCTTTCTACTGGTTCGCAATTAGGGTCTCGAACCATCGCTCAAAGCGGACGGCTAGAGCACTGAGGGAATATTCGGTTTCGGCCTGGCGACGGCAGGCGTGGCGATCGAGCTGATCGATAGTTGCGATCGCATCCACCAACCCTTGCACATCATCCGGCGGCACCAGCCAGCCAGTTTTACCCGGCTGCACAATTTCAGCCGGGCCACCGCGGGCATAGGCAATCACCGGCACGCCACAGGCCAGAGCTTCGATCGCTACATTGCCAAAGGCTTCGACCCAGCGTGGGGTCATTACCAGGGCGCGGCACTGGCGCAGCACCTGCTGTAGCTCGTGGGTGGGCAAGAACCCCAAATAGCAGTCAGCGGCTCGGGGAAAGCGATCGCAAAGGGCTTGCCAGTAGTCGGCGTCTTCCAGCTTGCCCAAAATTTTGAGGGGAGCCTGAGCAATCTCGGCCGCCTCTAGGGCATCCTCTAGTCCCTTTTCGGGGGAGATGCGCCCCAGCCAGGCCAGGGCATCGCCGGGGGTTGAGCAAAATTCGTATAAGTCCAGATCAATGGCGCTGCTGAGCAGCTCAAAGGCATTGGCCACCCCAAACGTTTCAGCCTGGGTGCGCGTGTAGGCCCCCAAGCGTCGGGGAAACTGCTGAGCTACCTGGCAGACGGCTTCATCCATAGCATCGCTGAGGGAGCCCATGGTGACAAAGTGGGCTACCGGAGTAACGAAAAACTCCGTTAGGTAAAAGGGCAACCAGTCGTAGGCCAGGTTGACGATTAGATCAAACTCGGCCTGGTGCTGCCGAGCGTAGCGCCACATAGCGCCCAACGCACTGTCTGCGGGGAGCACGACCGGCGCGCTGCGTCCTTGGGTGTGGGCTGTGGGCTGCAACTGTCCCGGCACCGTCACGATGGCAGCATCGCCTAGGCTCGACCCCTCGGGTGCCAGCACGGTAACCTGATGCCCGCGATCGCGCATTCCCTGAGCCAGGTTGAGCAAGGTGAGCTCTACCCCGCCCCCCAGGCCAGACCCCAGCGGCCCGACAGGAGTTGAGACAAACAACAGGCGACGGGAGAGAGACATAGAGGGAGAGATGGAAAGATCAGGGAACAGGGAAAGGGGAATGGACGCTAGTTAGCGGGAGGGAGACGATGGCCCTCCGGAGTCAGTCTTTGGCCCTCGCTGTCGTAGGGTGAGTCGAGGGAGTTAGTCTCAGGGGGCAGCGCCCCTGAGTAGGTCGCCGCAGGGATGCGGTTGAGCTGGCTAAGCGCCCACTGAGCGGTTTCCTGCACGCCAACATCGGGGTCTTGGGTCGCCTGGGCCAACATGTGGCTGAGCTGCACCACCGTATCGTAAATTCGGCTCAGGTCACGAATGGCGTTCTTGCGCACCTCGGGGCTGGGGTCTTGCAGACCTAGGGCCAAAGCTCGATGCATGGGCTTGAGGCTACGGCTGCTAATCTCAGCCAGGGCAGCCAGAATCAAGCTTTTTTCTTGGGAATCAGCATCGAGTAAACCATTGATCAGAGGTTGAATAGCTTCAGAATGGCCGCGCTGACCCAGCTCCCAAATGGCGTGGCGACGCACCGCACCATCGTGGTTATCTAGCTCATGGATCAACGAATTCACAATATCCCCAGAGGTGAGACGGGTGGTGGGGTCCAGAGTCAGGTCGTTGGCCGCAGCAGCCGGGGTAGCCAGACCGAGGGCAGGGGACAACGTTCCTATATGCCCCGCCATAGTGGAATCATCTGGGGAAGGCTCAGCACTGCTTCTAGCCTGTGATTCCGCACTGGGTAATCGTTCTGAGTTAGTTGTAGAACGCTTCGCCGATCGCCCCTGCCCCAAGAACCACCAGCCCCCCAAACAGCCGACCAGCGCCAGCCCCCCCAGCCCTAGCCATATCCAGCGGCGACTAGACTCAGCGGTCTCAACCGATGCGCCGTTTTCAACCGCAGCAGGTTCAGCTAATTCCTGGCCTTCGCCCGCAGGGGACTCAACCGGTGCAGCGGTCTCGGCATCAGGCGACTCAGCCGATACAGGAGTAACCGATGCATTAGCCGTCGCCACCACAGGCGTTGCTGCCGATGGTGCTGGCTCCTCAGCAGTCGGAAACAGCACCGGTATCTCTGGTTCAGCAGGGGTATTCTCGGTCAGCAGTTGGGGCGTGCTCATGTGCTGCCAGGTGACCTGGTCGAGCGTGCCACTAGCGGGTAACCCAGCTTTTGACTGAAAGGAGGCGATCGCCTCCTGAGTCGGCCCCCCATAGCGACCATCCACAGGCCCCTGATAGAGACCTAGCAGCCGCATCTGCCGCTGGAGCATGATGACATCATCGCCTTCGGCTCCCGGTTGCAGCAGCACGGAGTTAGGAGCAGGGATCGCTGTCTGGGCGTGCCGGGTATCTGACTGGGCAGACTCTGGGGCGGTAGTTACTTTGGCGATCGCAGCCTCTAACCCCAGCAAACCTGTCATCGATAACCCCACAGCCAAGGTTAAAAGAGCACCTGCTCTAGAGGCACTGCGGCAGCCCGGCCCTCTCCCTGGCGTTAGCATTTTAAGTCTCATATCAGCCCATAGCTGGCGGCGACGCTTGCCCAGTGTAGATGCCCCTAAGGTAACTTAACTTGCCAAGGGCGGCGTGATCTAGGGAGGGTAGGAAGTAAAGGGGTAGAGACAACGACCAGCTCGGACACTGTCTCACCCATCCACCCCCTACTCCCTCGCCTAGTCCGGCTCTACCGGGGTACGCTTGGCAGAAGTTGCGGTCTCGTAGGCCAGGGTCAACTGGCGTAGCCTCTGAGTTAGAGCATCGCGCTGGTTAATCAGGTAAATGCTGACCAGGGTAAAACTAACGCCCAACCACTGCAACGAACTCAAGGTTTCGGCCAAAAACAGGTTACCAAACAGCAGGGCAAATACCGGCGTTAAAAAGGTCAGGGCGCTAAGGCTAGTGAGGTTGCCCTGGGCCGCTAAGAAGAAGAAAATACCGTAGGCCAGGGCACTGCCAAAGATGGTCGAGTAGGCGATCGCACCCCAGTCCAGGCCTGTCAACCCTTGCCAGGGTTGCCCTTCCCCCAGGGCCGAAAGGACAAAGAGGGGAACGCCTCCCAGCACCATGTGCCAGCCCGTAGCTACAACCGGATCCACATGGCGGCAGACGTAGCGAATCAGAATTGTGCCGGTGGCCATCGACAGGGCCGCCAACAGCATCAGCCATTCGCCTCCTTGCAAGAGGGTGGTGAGGGCCGTGCCCTCGGTCAGCCAGGCCGTGTCGCCGTGGAAGAGCGAAAAAATCCACTCGTCGGGCAGGCCCAGCAGGCTAATACCCGCAATGCCCCACAGCAGGCCAATCCAGCCCAGGGTGCCAATGTATTCGCCAAACAGTCCCCGCGCCATCACCGCCACCGCCAAGGGTTGAGAGTCAATCATCACCGAGCCGAGGCCTGCCCCGGTGCGCTGCAGGCCCGCCGCCAAAAATCCTTGAAACAGCGTGCCATCCACTAGGGCAAAAAGCGCTATCCACAGCCAGCCCTGGCGGCTAATGCCCTGGGGACGGCCTAAAAACAACCCCGCCAGCAGCACGATCAGGCCCGCAGGCAGCAGCCGAATGCCCGCCATAAAGAACGGCGTGGTGTGGGGCATGGCTCCCTTCATCGCCACCATGGCTGTACCCCACAAAAAGAAGGGCGCAATCAGCACAATGAGGTTGCGCGTGGCCGATTGAGGAGCGGAGACTGAATCCATAGTGGAGAAATGAAAAGCGATAGTTAAGCATCGGCCCCGAGGGCGATGGTTAAAAACCCGCCCAAGGGCGAGCGCAGCGGCCAAAAAGGCTTTCTTTAAGGAATGTTAACGCAGTTCGGGGTAGGGTGCTGCCCTGCCCAAGATCGCCCAATCCCTAACAGGCTACGGCGCTAGACCCCGCCACAGTGTCGTTTTGGCTACAATAGACCCTGGCCCTAGCACGTTCAGTGCCGGGGCTATCTACTGTTCATCCTTGTCCGCCTAAAGTTGTTGATACCCCTATGATTTGGCCGTTTTCTCGCCGTTCTCGCAAATCTATTGCCCGCATTGAAGTGACCGGCGTGATCGGGGCCGCCACCCGTAAGCGGATGCTAGAGGCTCTCAAAGAAATTGAAGAAAAGCGCTTTCCGGCTCTGCTGCTGCGCATTGATAGCCCTGGCGGCACCGTGGGCGACTCCCAAGAAATCCATACCGCCCTCAAACGGCTCAAAGACAAACTCAAAATTGTGGCCAGCTTTGGCAATATCTCTGCCTCGGGTGGGGTCTACATCGGCATGGGGGCCAACCACATTGTGGCCAACCCCGGCACTATCACCGGCAGCATCGGCGTCATTTTGCGGGGCAATAACCTGGAGCGCCTACTCGATAAAGTGGGCGTGTCGTTCAAGGTAATTAAGTCTGGCCCCTACAAAGACATTCTCGCCTTCGATCGCGAACTCACCGACCCTGAAAAGGGCATTCTGCAAGAGCTGATCGATGTTAGCTATAGCCAGTTTGTCAAAACCGTCGCCGAGGGTCGCCATCTGAGCGAAGAGGCCGTGCGCAGCTTTGCCGACGGACGCATTTTTACTGGCGAACAGGCACTCCAGCTCGGTGTTGTCGATCGACTCGGCAGCGAGGAAGACGCCCGCCGCTGGGCCGCCGAACTGGCCGGTCTCGACCCTGACAAGGCCGAGTGCATCACCTTTGATGAGAAAAAGCCTTTCCTGCAACGGCTGGTGCCCGGCAATAGCAATGTCGCTGTCGCTGGTCTGGCCTACCCCACCCTGGCGGTACCGGCCCTCAATGCAACCCTAGAGTGGCTAGAGTTCGAACGCTCCACCAGCGGTATGCCCCTGTGGCTCTATCGTCCTTAAGGGCCAGCACAGATCAGTGCCCTGGTAGGATTAAAGCAGTAAAATGCAGTCAATTCTCTGCCCCAATTGTAGCCGTTGGTGCCATTGGGGCTTTGAAGAATGACCTTTGGAGGCTAACGCGTGGACTGGCGAGTGTGGGCAATTCGGGGAGCGGTAACGGTACCAGAAAATACGGAGGGGGCAATTCGGGAGGCCGTCACAGAGCTGATGGATGCCCTCGAAGAGAGCAACCACCTCGACCCGGCCTGCATTATTAGCGCCACCTTCTCTGTCACCCGCGACTTAGATGCGGTATTTCCTGCAGCGATCGCCCGCCAGCGACCTCAATGGGATAACGTTGCCCTGCTCGACGTGCAGCATATGCATGTCGAAGGCAGCCTGCCCTGCTGCATCCGCATTTTGATGCACGTGCAGCTCCCCGTCCCCCACGGCAAAATTCAGCACGTCTACCTGCGCGGTGCCCGCGACCTGCGCCCCGACTTGGTAGTTACGGGCTAGAAGGCAAATACTGACGGATTCTAGACTGTAAAAACGACCCCAGATTTTGGCTTTGTGTACCAAAATCTGGGGTCGTTTCTATTCAGCTGCCTCTGCCGCAGCATGTCATGACTAATGCCGCTTCAGCCGAATGCCTAGAAATAGGTCATACAGAAAGCCAAAGAAGTCTTTCATTTTCAGCAGCCCAAGGGATTGGGGCGACCCTTTCTCATCGAGCAGCGGCTGCATCACCTCGTAGGTGGGTTTGTACTTATACCAGGGCACCGAGGGCCACAGGTGGTGTACCAGGTGATAGTTCTGACCCATGATCAGCAGATTGAGAATCGGGCTCGGGTAGACCCGGGCATTCTTCCAGCGATCGCGATCTTCAAACGGTCGGTGGGGCAAATAGTCAAAAAACAAGCCTAGGGCAATGCCCACCACTAGAGCAGGCGAAAACCAGTAGTTAAAGAGGTAGCCCACAAAGTCGAACCGACAGGCGATGAACACCAGCAGCCCCACCGCAAAGCGCCCCAAAAACCACTCCAGCAGCTCCCAATTGCGCCAGAGGCGACGCTTAAAAAAGTAAATCTCGTGGTAGAAAAAGCGCGCCGCAATTAGCCACAGCGGCCCACCCGTCGACACAAAATGATCGGGGTCGTTTTCAGGATCGTTGACGTGGGCGTGGTGCTGCAGGTGCACCCGCGTAAACACCGGGAACGAGAACCCCAGGATTAGGGCACTGCCGTGGCCCAGCAGAGCATTCACCACGCGGTTGCGGTGAGCCGAGTTGTGGCTAGCATCATGAATCACTGTCCCCGCCAGGTGCAGGGACAGAACGTTCATTAGAAACACACACCAGCTGGCCCAATGCCAGCAAAAATAGCCCACCGTAGACAGACTAATCAGCCCGACGGAAGTTATAAACATGAGAGAGTTGAGGCTCAACCCGCCTTCGGTTTTGAGTAACTCAGGGGGAACCGTTTTTCGAATCGTCAGGGCTTCAACTGCCACCGACATGACGCATCGCTCCTACACCAGTGTCTTCGGTAGTATACGTTACGATGCTTTATTAATAAACTTTTGTGACATAGCCTAAAGGTAGGAGCTGCCCAGGCTGCTCGCTGTTGATAGCGCGGCCCAGGAGGTGCCAGATGCGCGCCAACTCGCCTTAGCCCCTCGTCCATTGCTCACCGTCAGTAAAACCGCTGAATTTTTTGCTGGTTTGGAGGTGAAGCATAAAGCCCATCGGCATTCGTGCTACTATCCCTGTGCTTTATAGCTGCTAGTCTATGGGCTTGACAAAGGTCCGATGCGGTAGCGTTTTACTCTCAGTAGAGGTCGTTTATGCCCCTGCGCAACTCTGTCCGCCGCACCAAAATTGTTGCCACTATCGGCCCTGCCACCCAAAATGCCGACGTGCTGCGGGAGCTGATCGAGGCTGGGGCCACCACCCTGCGGCTCAACTTCTCCCATGGCAGCCACGACGACCACCAGCGCAGCATTCGCCTCATCCGGCAAATCTCCTTCGAGCTCAATCAGCCGGTGGGCATTCTGCAAGACCTCCAGGGACCCAAAATTCGCCTGGGCAAATTTGAGAATGGCTTTATTCAGCTGGCCAAGGGCGACCCCTTTGTGCTCACCAGCGAGATTATTCCAGGCACCCAGGAGCGGGCCTGCGTCACCTACGACAAGCTAGCCCAGGAAGTGCCCCCCGGCTCCACGATTTTGCTGGACGACGGCAAAGTCGAAATGCAGGTGGAGTCGGTCGATCTGGTGGCCCAGGAGCTTCACTGTCGGGTAGTGGTAGGGGGCACTCTGTCAAACAACAAGGGGGTCAACTTTCCTGGGGTTTACCTCTCGGTCAAGGCGCTCACCGACAAAGACCGCGAAGATTTGCTGTTTGGTCTCAACCAGGGGGTTGACTGGGTAGCCCTCAGCTTTGTGCGCAACCCCCAGGACGTGCTGGAAATCAAAGAGATTATTAGCGCCGCTGGCAAAAATGTGCCGGTGATCGTCAAGATTGAGAAGCACGAGGCGATCGAGCAGATGGAGGCCATTCTCTCCCTCTCAGACGGGGTGATGGTGGCTCGGGGCGATCTGGGGGTAGAGCTACCCGCCGAGAAGGTGCCGATTTTGCAAAAGCGGCTGATTGCCATGTCTAATGCCTTGGGCATTCCGGTGATTACTGCTACCCAGATGCTCGATAGCATGGTGTCGAACCCTCGCCCTACCCGAGCTGAGGTATCTGACATTGCCAACGCCATTCTCGACGGCACCGATGCGGTCATGCTCTCTAACGAAACCGCTGTGGGCAAGTTCCCGGTCGAGGCGGTGGCGACCATGGCGAAGGTGGCTGTGAGCACCGAGCAGGAAGGGCTATCTCTGGGCGATCGCAATGACGGTGGCGGGGCCCGCTCGATTCCCAACGCCATCAGCCAGGCGGTGGGCCGCATTGCGACGCAGCTCAATGCGGCGGCCATCATGACCCTGACCAAATCTGGGGCTACCGCCCGCAACGTCTCAAAATACCGTCCCCAGACGCCAATTCTGGCGGTGACCCCCCATGTCCATGTGGCGCGGCAGCTCCAGTTGGTGTGGGGAGTGCGGCCGCTGCTGGTGCTGGATTTGCCCTCTAGCACCCAGACCTTTCAGGCGGCTATGAGCGTTGCCCAAGAAAAGGCCCTGCTCAATGACGGCGACCTGGTAGTGCTAACCGCTGGTACCCTGCAAGGAATATCGGGTTCTACCGATTTGATCAAGGTAGACGTGGTGACAGCGGTGCTGGGACGCGGCGTGGGCATTGGCGAAGCCTCGGTGAGTGGGCGGGCCCGAGTTGCCCACAGCAGCCTGGATGTCAACAACTTTAATGACGGCGAAATTTTGGTGGTGCCCCGCACCAGCGCCGACTTTGTCGAGGCCATTCGCCGGGCGGGCGGCATTGTCACAGAAGATGACAGCCCCACCAGCCACGCAGCGGTGATTGGCCTGCGGTTGGGGGTGCCGGTGATCGTCGGGGTTAAGAACGCCACCGAAATCATCCGTGACGGCAGCATTCTCACCCTCGATACCCGGCGGGGGCTGATCTACTCTGGGGCCTTAGGGCCAGTTAAAAATGAGCCTGCCATGAGCTTTTAGCGCGTTTTGGCCAGCCCTATTGTCAGTTGGTCATAATAAAAGGCTCCGGCATGTAGATGCCGGAGCCTTTTATTATCGTGAACTATGCCTTTGGGACGTTAGAAAATGCCCCGACTTAACCTATTTATAAAGCTCAGTGGACAGGCGGAATGCCAGAATACCAGGCAATAGAGCTACGGCTAGGGCAATAAAGATTTGGGTGTCTGAAAGGGGCATAAAGAATACTCCTCAAGCTGAGTGAATAACGCTTAAGCAAAGACGCTGGGTCTAGACCGATTGTTAACTAAGATGGGAGCTTTCGCGAGGCCGGTCAGCCTAACTGTTACAGAGCTTAATGGGAACCCCTAGGCAGCGCTAGGGGTTCTGGTTGGCGTTAGCCCTTAGGGGGCTGCTAGGCTAAATAGCCACGATCGCTGCGGTTTTCCTTTTACTCAGTGTGCTTCGCGATGCTTGATATGGATACAACTCAACCCGTGCGTGGTGACTTTGATCGGCAGCTGCTGCGGGTGCAGCGCGATCTGTTGCGCATGGGGGCGCTGGTTGAAAACTCCTGCGTGCTGGCTCGGGAAGCCCTGTGCGATCGCAATCTCGATGCCGCCCAGCGGCTCCACCATCACGATAAGCAGATCGACAAGTTCTACCGCCAGATCGAGATGGACTGCATGCACCTGTTCACGCTCCAGGCGCAGCCAGAGGCCAAAGACCTGCGGCGCATTGGGGCCTTTATGCAGCTGGTGCGCGACCTAGAACGCATCGGCGACTACGCCGAAGATCTGGGGGAAGTAGCGCTGAAACTCTTCCCTTACCCCGCACACCCTCTGATGGGGCGGGTGCAGACTATGCTCGATCGCTGCCGATCGATGGTCGCGATGTGCCTGCTGGCCCTCTCTGACCTCGACGCCAAGAGCGGCCTGGAGATTAAGCAAAAAGACGACGCCATCGACGCCGACTACGAAGAGCTGTATGCCCTGCTAGCCCACCAGACCAACCTGACCGGCTCGGTCGAACCGACAGTACTGCTGGTGCTGGCCATTCGCTATATGGAGCGGATTGCTGACCATGCCACCAACATTGGCAAGCGAGTAGCCTACATCGTCACGGGCGAGCGGAAGTGAGAGAGGGCATACGGTTTAAGGTCTAGGGACAGCCTTGTACCTTGCACCCTGAACCTGCCACCCCTTTACAAAACGTTGCCTTCCATTGACAAAAAGATTTGACAGCGGTCCATTTCCTGAGAAACTGTAGGGTGTAACCGGCTCCCCATCGTTCGAGGGGTTTAGCCTCCCTGAGAGGCTGGGCCTGAGGTGAGGGTTACTTTCCCCTGCCGGGTTCATCCACGGCTGTAGCAGTTACACTTGGGCGTTGGCTACCCCAGTCTGTCGGTTGTCCTCTCGGCCATAGCTAGAGGAGGGAGCCAGAGCGCTTGTCTGCAACCTTGCCTTGAGGAAGACGAATCGAGGTTGGTTGCCGCTACGGCTCACCCCCAGCACTGGTTTCGGCGTCGCCTCGTTGCCACAGGCAGCGTACTGAGACCGCATCCCTGGGGCTCACACGGGTTGATGACCTGTCGTAGCCCGGGGCACCCCAGTCATGAATAGTTTTAGGAATCAGTCGCTACATGGAACTCTCGATCGCGGCCTTACTGGCAAGCTTTGCCAAAGATAAAACCCACACCCTCAAGGGCCTAGAAAAAAAGCTGCACTGCAACGACGATACTAGCCAGCGCGACTTGCAGATTGCCGTCGATGCCCTAGAGCGGATTGGCGTGCTAGTCAAAGAGCGGGGCAAGTACCGCCGCGAGCTGGGGGAGAATGTGATCGAGGGCAAGTTGCGCTGCTCGAGCAAGGGCTTTTGCTTTGCCATTCAGGACGAAGAGGGTGCCGACGATATCTACGTGCGCGAGAGCCAGCTCAACACGGCCTGGAACGGCGATCGCGTGCTGGTCAAAGTCACCAAGGAGGGCAGCCGCCGCCGCAGCCCCGAAGGCGAAGTGCAGCTCATTCTAGAGCGGGCCAATGCCTCAGTGCTGGCCCGCGTCAAGCAAGAATCTGACGACTACCGTGCCGTACCCCTCGACGATCGCCTGCTGTTTGAGCTGGCCCTAGTCGCCAACGGCGGCGACCTGGCCGACGCCGTTGACCAGCTGGCCCATGTCGAGATTGTGCGCTATCCCCTGGGGCAGCACCCGCCCCAGGGCCGGGTAGCCCAAATTCTTGGCAGCGACGCCGAGGCCGCCGCCGACATCGACATCGTTTACTGCAAGCACGATCTGCCCCGCAAGTTTTCTGACGCGGTGCTCACCGCCGCTCAGGCCCTGCCCACCCGCGTGCTCAAAGCCGACATTAAAGACCGCCTTGACCTGCGCGAGACCCTCACGGTAGCCATTGACGGCCCCAACGCTCAGGTGATTGACGACGCCATCAGCCTGGAGCGCACCGCCGCTGGCCAGTGGCGATTGGGGATTCACATTGCCGATATTTCCCACTACGTCCCGGCTCATTCTGCCATTGACCAGGAGGCCTGCAAGCGCGGCACCTCGGTCTATCTAGGCGATGAGGTTATCCCCATGCTGCCGCCCCCCCTGTCGGGCCCACTAGGATCGCTGCTGGCAGGCAAAGACCGGCTGGCGATTTCGGTGCTGGTCACCCTCGACGACACGGGTGCCGTCAAGGAGTACGAGGTGCAGCCCACGGTGGTGGCCGTAGACCACCAAATTTCCTACCAGGAAGCCCAAGGGATATTGGAGCGCGATAACTCCGATGTTCTGAAGAGTCTAGGCATCAAACCGAAGGCGCTCAAGGCCCTAGAGCCGGTCTACGACCTGATGGATAACCTGCTTTACCTGAGCCAGGCGATCAAGCGGCAGCGCCTCCACCGTGGTTCTTTTGAGCTAAATTTGCCCGAATACGACTTTCCCGCCGATGCGGGTGAGCCCCTCGCCCACTACCGATCGCCCAAGTTTCAGTACGACGACGAAGGACTGCTGGGGGTGATGGTGACGGCCACCAGCCTACCCTCCCGCCAGATTGTGACGGAGTGCATGCTGCTAGGCAATCAGCTGATTGCGCAGCAGCTCAAGGCTCTGGGGGTGCCCGCCATCTACCGCCTGCACCGCGCCCCCGACGCCAGCGACGTGCAAGAGCTGGTCAAGCTGGCCGAAAACATGGAGATTCAGCTCACCCTAAATGACGAAGCGGCCCCCCAACCCAAAGACTACCAGCGGTTTGTGGAGCAGTTTGCCGCCTCCGGGGCCGAGAAAATTCTCACCTACCTGCTGCTAGAGACCATTCAGCCCGCTTTTTACAGCACCCATGCCGACCTGCACTTTGGGCTGGCTCTCACCGAGGGCTACACCCATTTCACCTCGCCCTCCCGCCGCTACGCCGATCTGCTGATCCACCGCATTCTCCATGCGGTGTTTGAGTCGGGCCGCGATCGCCGCTCCACCCGATCCAAAGACCCGGCCAACCTGCGCCACAGCTCTTGCCACGGCCAGGTCAACTGGAATGTGCTGCCCCCCGAGATTCAGCACGAGCTAGAGGACGACATCCCCCGCATCGCCATCCACCTCACCGAGCGCGAGCGCCTGGCCCAGGAGGCCGAATCAGACCTGGAGGGGCTGAAGAAAGCGGAGTTTATGCGATCGCACACCGGCGAGGTCTTCCACGGCCTGATTACCGGCGTGCAGTCCTACGGCTTCTTCGTCGAAATCGAAGAATTGCTGGTAGAAGGGCTCGTCCACGTCAGCTCGCTCAAGGACGACTGGTACGAATATCGCGCCCGCCAGCAAAAGCTCGTCGGCCGCAAAAACCGTCAGCAATACCGTCTCGGCGACAAAGTTGACGTGCAGGTCAAGAGCGTCGACTACTACCGCCAGCAGATCGATCTCGTTGCCGTCGGCGGCGGCAGCCAGGCCCCCGAAGACGAAGACAACAACTACAGCGAAGACGACAACGACGAACTCATCAATAGCCAAGATGACGGCCAAGACGATGGGCGGGATGATGGGCGGGATGATGGGCGGGATGAGAGTGAGTAAGTGAGTGGGCTAGTGAGTGAGGGAGTGCCTGAGATAGCGGGTTAGTTCAATGGCGTTAGCCTTAGAAACTTAAGCTCGTTAGGATTAGGACAGATCAGCGGGTGACCCCGAATATCTGCACTGGTCAAGTGCCTCACTCGCCCGCCCCCATACTCCCCACCCCCATACACAATGCCAACCGTCGAAACTCCCCTCTCCATCCGTCCTCTCATTGTGGGAGTTACTGGCGCATCGGGTTTGATTTACGCCGTACGTACGCTGCGACACGTACTCAACGCAGACGGCGTGGTTGATTTGGTCGCATCTAAGGCCTCGCAAATGGTGTGGCAGGCCGAATCAGACATCCATATGCCCCTTGATCCTGAGAAGCAGGAGCAATTCTGGCGCGACCAGGCGGGGGTGCCCACCGCAGGCAAGCTGCGCTGCCATCCCTGGGGGGATGTGGGGGCCACTATTGCCAGCGGCTCGTACCGCACAGCGGGAATGGTAGTGATACCGTGCAGCATGAGCACCGTGGGGCGATTGGCGGCGGGCCTAAGTTCTGACCTGCTAGAGCGAGCCGCCGACGTCCAGCTCAAGGAAGGCCGCAAGTTGGTGGTGGTGCCGCGCGAAACTCCTTTTAGCCTAATTCACCTGCGCAACCTGACTACCCTAGCTGAGGCTGGCGCGCGCATTGTCCCTGCCATTCCGGCCTGGTACCACCAGCCCCAGACCATCGACGACCTGGTGGATTTTGTGGTGGCCCGCGCCCTCGATCAGCTCGACATCGACTGTGTACCCCTCAACCGCTGGCAGGGGCACTTGTCTAACGTCTAACCTCCACGAGGCACGATAGGATGGGCAGGATGACGCTATAGGGCTAACCATGGCTACCGTACGTCTAATTGTGGTCTTGCTGGTTTTGGGGGCAGTGCTGCTGCTGGGGGTGCAAAACTTGGCCCCGGCTCTACCCCTGGTCTTTTTTGGCGGCACAACCCGGGCTTTGCCGCTCGGCATTTGGCTGACGGGGGCCGTGGGCCTAGGGGCGTTGACAACCCTGGTGTTGACCGCCCTGCTAGGGTCTGCTGGCCCCAGCAGCGGCAATCGCTCCACGGCCTATAAATATCGGCCTCAATCCTTCTATGAACCCACCGGTTCATCTTCTGGGACGGCCTCGACAGCTAGCCAGACCGGACGCAACGCGCCACCACCCTACACCACACCCGGATCGAGGAGTGGCGGAGCGGGGCGATCGCCCGCCACTCCCGGCACCAGCAGCGATAATCCTACTGACGACGACCCCAGCTGGCGAGCCTGGACAAATTTGAAATCGCCCGCCCAGTGGAGCGACTGGGAATCGCTTAGCCAGGCCCCTAAACCTGAAAACACCCCGTCATCCTCCTCAGCATCGGGGATAGTCGATAGCGTCACCACCTGGTTTAGCAGCAGCAAGCAGCAGGCCAAGCAGCAGCAGCGGGTCAACGAATCGCTACAAGAACTCGACACCGACTGGGATGGGCTAGAAAATCGTCCCTACCGCGCCCCTGGAGTTAGCCCAGTAGACGATCACCTGGATGACATCACCCAGGGCTGGGAACAGGCCGGTGATCCCAACCGCGACCCCAACCGTGATTTTGAAGCCTCCCAGGCCCCGCGCCGCGTATATCGCGACGGTTCGCTGTACTCCTACAGCTACCGCGATGAAGGCGACCCGGCCCCCCAGAGCAGCCAGGTTGACAACATCTACGCCCCCCCTGATGACGTCATCTACGGCAATGACCCAGACCCCCGGTATGCTGACACCGACTACGTCAGAGGCTCAGTCTATGCGGCTGACAACAGTGCCTACAACAGAGATGAGGGGGAGGATGACGACCTCGGTGAACCCGAAATCGCTGAAGATGGTGTCGTCGATGCCGACTATCGGGTGATTGTGCCTCCCTACACCGCTGCCGCCGAAGCTGCCGCCGTCGAAACCTGGACCGATCACCGTGAACCGACCCCAGATCGCCCACCCGGTGACGAATGGGACGACGCCGACGACGCCCTAACACCCTAAACCCCCACCTTCCTCAACCCCTCACCCTCACCCCCCCCTTACCCCCCACTCCCTCACCCCTTTCTTTCATGACTCTGACCGATCGCCTCAACGGCATTAACCTCTACCTCATCGGCATGATGGGCGCTGGCAAAAGCAGCACGGGCGCAGCCCTAGCCCAGATGCTCGGCTACCAGTTTTTTGATACCGATGCCGTGGTAGAAGCCGCAGCGGGGCAGTCCATTCCCGACCTTTTTGCCAGCCAGGGAGAACCCGCCTTTCGTCAGCTCGAAACTGAGGTGCTGGCAGAACTATCGGCCTACCGTCGTCTGGTAATCGCCACTGGCGGCGGCATTGTCACCCAGCAGCAAAACTGGAGCTACCTGCACCACGGCATTGTGGTGTGGCTGGATGTGCCGCTGACAGTGCTGCAAGGGCGATTGGCGGGGGAGGCGGGCCGGCCGCTGTTGCAGGGGCAAGATTGGGAAACTAAGCTGACTAACCTTTTAGAGCAGCGGCAGCCCCTCTACGCCCAGGCGGATGTGCGGGTGACCGTGGGCACTGGCGACGCGGTGGGGGCGATCGCCGCCCGCATCCTCGACTTAGTGGCCGAAAGAATTAGCGAGAAGACTGATAGCGCTAAGACTGATTCTGCCGTACTCAATTGATACACTACTGGCAGCTTGATTTCTGCCAACCCTATCGGTAGCGCCATGGTTCAGTCTCCTTCTCAAACGGACAGCGTCCACGAGGCCGAGGCCGCGCGAGTTCGCATTCTCAGCGAGGCATTGCCCTACATTCAGCAGTTTCGGGGCCGCACGGTGGTGGTGAAGTACGGCGGCGCGGCAATGAAAGACGGCAGCCTGAAAGCGGGCGTGATCCGCGACATTGTGTTTATGTCCTGCGTGGGCATTCGTCCGGTGGTGGTGCACGGCGGCGGCCCCGAAATCAATATTTGGCTCGGCAAGCTGGGTATTGAGCCCCAGTTCAAAGACGGTCTGCGGGTGACCGATGCCCCCACTATGGATGTGGTGGAAATGGTGCTGGTGGGCCGGGTCAACAAGGAGCTGGTGTCGTTGATTAACCAGGAGGGGGGCAAGGCCGTGGGCCTCTGCGGCAAAGACGGCAACCTGATCACCGCTCGGCCCCAGGGCGCGGCCGATGTGGGCTTTGTGGGCGAGGTAAGCGGCATTAATTCGGGGATTATTAAAACGCTGGCAGAGGCGGGCTACATTCCGATTGTGTCGAGCGTGGCCAGCGACGAAACGGGCCAGGCCTATAACATCAACGCCGACACCGTAGCAGGGGAAATTGCCGCCGCCCTGGGGGCCGAAAAGCTGATCTTGCTCACCGACACCAAGGGCATTTTAGAGGACTACCACGACCCTTCCACCCTGCTGCCTAAGCTCGATATTCAGCAGGCGCGGCAGCTGATTGAAACCGGGGTGGTGTCTGGGGGGATGATTCCAAAGGTGAATTGCTGCGTGCGATCGCTCGCCCAGGGGGTCGGTGCCGCCCACATTCTCGATGGTCGCGTGCCCCACGCCCTGCTGCTGGAGATTTTCAGCGATCTGGGTATTGGCTCGATGATTGTGGCCTCAGAGTTTCGGGGGTAAGCCCAAAGAAATTCTGTAGGGGAGCGGCATGCTGCGCCCCTACCTGACTTTTCTAAAGGAATGCCGCCCTAGGAAATCACCTCTAAGAAGCTGGGGCGATGACTGACTGAAGCCCACCAGGCGTTGAGCTGAGGAATTTCGCTGGTGACGGCGGCAAATTCTGGCGTCTTCGACAGATAGAGCATCACCGGCATGAGATAGAAGTCGGCCAGGGTAATGGTAGGGCCGAGCAGGTAGGGGCTAGAGGCGATCGCCTCAATCGCTTCCAGGGCAGTTTTGACCTTGGGTGTCGCATCGGCCACGGCGGCCTCGTCGGCTTGCCCACCCTGGCTGGGTACAATCAGCCGCTGAATGGTGATCACGCCGATGGCCGGGGCGTAGAGGTAGCTATCGACGATCGCCATGATTTGGCGCATGTGGGCCTGGCCCATGGGGTCGGCGGGGGTGAAGGCGCGATTGCCCACCACCGTATCGAGATATTCCACAATGGCGCAGGTTTCGTAGAGTGTTTCCCCATCTACCTCCAGGGTTGGCACCTTGCCAAAGGGGTGCTTAGCCAGGTACTCAGGGTCGCGATCACTGAAGATATCGACCGCTTTAAGATCGTAGGGCGTGTTGGTCTCCGCCAAAATCATGCGGACAGTGCGCACATAGGTGCTGAGGGCTGGCCCGTAAAGCGTATATTGTGTCATCTCAGTTAGCAGGTAAATGTCAGTGCCACAAGCGGCCTCTTCAAGCTACCGCGATTCGTCTTCCTAGAACTATCCTGGCCCCTTCAGCGGGTTGACTATGTGTGGCACACCGCCGGCCTGCAATCGGTGAGCGCTAATGTGGGCGATCGCGGTGGGTCTGACATTACCCTGTGGTAGCCACCCGAGATAGGTAAAGTGCTAACTTGCATTCGATATCCAGGGTTTAGGTGGCCGGGCGCTCTCGTGGCGAACGATAAAGCGATCGATAAGTTGTTCTCGAATCCGAGCAATTCAGAGAGCAGCGATCATCTTCTCCATTTCTTTTTGATTTACCCCTAGACAGGGCCGCCGATTTGCCGTTATATAGGCTTAAGTAAAGAACTATTAAGCAGATCTACTCACGAGCTATGTCGCTCTTTCTCGGTCAGCCCCAAGGCAATCGACAAGCAGGCAGTCCCCCATAGATTGGGGAACCTGCCGTCTTGAGCACCTCAACAGCCTTTCATGACCGAAGGCGACTGTTGGAGCTTGCCAGCCCAAGAGTAGATTCATTCAAAAATTGAGATAGCAGGCTGCGATGGTCCCCGAGGACCGGTCTTTGACCATCGCGCGGCCCATCTCCCCATCGCAACTTTGCCAGCAACCCTAACCCCAATCGGCCTGTGATCTCATCCACAGCGATCAGGCTTAGGGCTAAGAGAGTTAGGCAACCAGTTTTCTGCCTAGCCCAACCAGGTTTATTTTTCTAGGCTTTAGGAGACTCCTTGAACAATTCTAATTTCAATCTTCGATCGCTAAATTTGCGCGCTCTGAAACGAGATTGGTGGTCTAACCCCAGGGCTGACCTGCTAGCTGGGGCGGTGGTAGGACTGGCACTAATTCCAGAGGCGATCGCCTTCTCGATCATTGCCGGAGTTGACCCCAAGGTGGGTCTCTATGCCTCCTTCATCATTGCTGTGGTCACGGCGTTTTTGGGCGGCAGACCCGGCTCGATCTCCGCCGCCACTGGGGCCATGGCCCTGTTGATGATCGACCTGGTACGCGACTACGGGTTGGAGTACCTGCTCGTGGCCACCTTGCTGTGCGGCGTATTCCAAGTGATCTTTGGGTTGCTGCGGCTGGCCCGCCAGATGCGCTACGTACCCCGCGCCGTGATGGTGGGCTATATCAACGCCCTAGCGGTGCTGATTTTCTTAGCGCAGCTGCCCCAGCTGACGAATGTACCCTTTGCTGTGTACGTGATGACGGCGCTGTCTCTAGCGATCATCTACATTCTGCCGCGCTTTACTAAGGCGTTGCCTTCGCCCCTGGTGGCGTTGTTTGTGATGACGGTGGCGGCAATTTTTCTGGGCATTGACGTGCCCACCGTCGGTGACATGGGTGAGCTGCCCACCACGCTGCCTATCTTTGCCCTACCCCAGGTGCCCTGGAGTCTCGAAACCCTACGGATTGTGCTGCCGACGTCGTTGACCATGGCCGTGGTCGGGCTGCTGGCCTCATTTCTTACCGCTTCGCTAGTGGATGAGCTAACCGACACCCCCAGCGACAAAAACCGCGAAGCCAAGGGCCAGGGCATCGCCAATATCATTACCAGCTTCTTTGGCGGCATGGCCGGCTGCGGCATGATTGGCCAGTCGGTGATCAATGTGCAGTCGGGCGGGCGGGGCCGACTCTCGACCCTGTGTGCTGGCATGTTTCTGCTGTTTGCCATTTTGGTGCTCAGTCGCTGGGTGCAGCAAATGCCCATGGCGGCTTTGGTAGCGGTCATGATCATGGTCTCCATCGGCACCTTCCGCTGGGCGTCATTTCGCGACATCGCCAAAATTCCCCGCACCGAGACGGCGGTGATGCTGACCACCATGCTGGTGACCATCTTCACTCGCAACTTTGCTCTGGGGGTGGCCACGGGCATCGTCATGAGCACGGTATTTTTTAGCCGAAAGATTGCTCAGCTAGTGTTTGTGGACAAGGTGCTGCGCGACGACGACAGGCACCGCGTCTACAGCGTGTCAGGGCAAATTTTCTTTGTCTCAATTGAAGAATTTCTCGACGCCTTTGACTTCGAAGAATTTGTCGATCGCATCACCATCGACCTCACCCATGCTCACCTGTGGGATCAAGGAGCCGTCGCCGCCCTCGACAAGGTGGTTAACAAGTTTCGCCGCGCCGGGGCCGAGGTAGAGGTGGTGGGCCTCAACGCAGCCAGCGCCACCTTGGTGAACAAGTTGGCCATCCACAGTCAGCCATCTGCCCTACAGGACTAGTCACCCCATGAAACGAATTTTACTCTGCACTGACGGCTCCACCTTTGCCCAGAGCAGCTACCCCTACGCGGCCTGGTTTGCCCAAGGCATAGGAGCCAATGTTGACGTGCTCTACGTCACCGACTCGCGGGGCCAGGCCACCGCCGAGGCCAGTAATCTCAGCGGCAGCATTGGTCTAGGGGCCGCCGAAAGCCTGCTAAAACAGCTGGTGGAGGTAGAGCACGAGCGAGCCAAGCTCAACCACCAAAAAGCCAAGCTGATTTTGGCTGACGCTGAAGCGGCGATCGCCGCCCACGGGGCCACCACCGTCAAGCTGATCCACAAAACCGGCTTTTTGGTGGACTGTTTGGAAGATCTCGAAGCTGACGTAGACCTCGTTGTGATGGGCAAACGAGGGGAAGCCGCCGACTTTGCCTCGGGCCACCTGGGGGCCAACGTCGATCGCATTGTGCGCAGCGGCCACAAACCCTGTCTGATCACCCCCAAAACCGTGGTGCCGATGGAGCGGCTGCTGGTGGCCTACGACGGCAGCCCCACCGGGCAGAAGCTGCTGCGGTTTTTGCTGGATACTCCAGGTTTGCGAGAGCTAGAGATTCACCTGCTGACAGTGGCAGGGTCAGAGTCCGACGCGGAAAAAACCCGGTGTCTGGCTGAGGCCAGGACAATACTGCAAGCGTCGGGACTTAAACCCGAGGCCAGTTTGCAGGTCGGGGAGACCGAGAAGGCGATCGCCCGCTACATCGACGACCACGACATCAGTCTGCTGATACTGGGAGCCTACGGCCATCGCCGCATTCGCCACCTGGTGATCGGTAGCACTACGGTGCAGCTGCTCCGCAGCAGCCAAATTCCGGTGCTGCTCTACCGCTAGGTTTGACCGGGTCAACATTTGCCCATTCCGTTCATAATCTATCGGGGTATCAATGACGCTTAACCCCCCTGCTGCATCAGCAGAAGAAATCGGCGTAGGAGGCGATCGCCCCACTGGGTTCTGGCCCCTGACCGTAGGCCCGCTGAATGTTGTCGAAGGTCATTACGGCTTGGGGGGTGTCGTCAGCCAGCAACTGCCGATTGAGCAGCAACAGGCGATCGTAGCGGTGCAGGGCATCGCCCCACTCGTGACTGCACACCACTAGGGTTTTACCCTCAGCCTGGAGTTCGGCAAAGATCGCCAGCATCAGGGCTTCGGTCTTTTTATCGATGCCGGTAAACGGTTCATCCAGCAACAGCAAGTCGGCATTTTGAGCCAGGGCGCGGGCGAGGAACACGCGCTGCTGCTGGCCGCCAGAGAGTTGACCGATGGGGCGATCGCACAAATGCAGCATATCCACCCGTTCTAGAGCCACAGTAACCCGCTGCCGTGCTCGCTGATTGGGCCGCCGAAACCAGCCCGCTAGAGCCGACTGCGCCATCATCGCCACCTGCCCGGCGGTGATCGGGTAGTCCCAGTCGATGCGCGATCGCTGGGGCACATAGGCCACCGACTGCCGCCGTCGCCGCAGCGGCGCGCCCTGAAATAGCACCTGCCCTCGACAGGGCACCAGCCCCAGCATCGCTTGAATTAGGGTGCTTTTGCCCGCGCCGTTGGGGCCAATCAACCCCACCAGTTCTCCCGCCCCCAGGGACAGAGAAATGTTCTCTAGGGCCGGCATTCCCCGGTAGTTGACAGACAGGTTTTGAACCTCTAGCATGGCACCCATGAAATGATAACCATTATCACTATCATACTAAAACAGTTATCCATTTCTGGGAGACAGTAGGCAATGTTTTTACACCGAACGGCCCAGCCAGCGTCGCTGTGGGCAAGACAGCGATGCGCTGCGATCGCCTTAGCAGTAGGGCTAGTCGGGTGCAGCGGCAACGGTGGCCCAGTTGCAGAATCCGAAGCTGAAGCCCCGGTGGCCCAGGCGGACAGTCCGGTGGTCGTCGCCACGACCAGCGTGCTCTGCGATCTCACCCAGCAAATCGCTGAAACCACCGTCGCCCTCACCTGCCTACTCGACCCCGGCACCGATCCTCACACCTACCAGGTCAAACCTTCCGATCGCCAGGCCCTAGAGCAGGCCGACCTGATTCTCTACGACGGCTACGGCTCTGCCCCGACCCTAATCGAGATGGTGGAAGAGAGCGCCACTGAGGCAACGCGGGTAGCTGTTTACGAGCAGGCAGTGCC
Organism: Leptolyngbya sp. FACHB-60; assembly: GCF_014695775.1. GTDB lineage: Bacteria > Cyanobacteriota > Cyanobacteriia > Phormidesmidales > Phormidesmidaceae > Nodosilinea. Next base: position 116,970 of record NZ_JACJOX010000050.1, read on the forward strand.
AACTCCGCTGATGGGCGAGGCCCACGACCACGACCACAGCGATGAGGCCGTTCATGCAGAAGGCGATGAGCACAACCTTGACCACGACCACAGCGCCACCGCTGATGCCGACTCAGTGCCCGATCCGCACATTTGGCATAGCGCTACCCACAACGCCGCCATGATCTCGGTGATTGCCGATCGCCTGGCTGAAACTAACCCCGTCCACGCCGACCTCTATGCCGAGAATGCCAGCCGTCTAGGTACCCAATTCGAAGGGATTGATCGCTGGATTCAGACCCAGGTGGCCACCGTACCCGCCGACCAGCGCCAGCTCGTGACAACCCACAATTCCTTTGGCTACTTTGCCAATGCCTACGGCTTTGAGGTCAAGGGGGCGCTCAGCGGCCTCAGCACCGACGAAAAGCCGACGCCCGGTACGCTTACAGCACTGGTGGAGCAGGTCAAGGCCGCCCAGGTGCCCGCCATTTTTGCCGAAACCACCACAAACCCTCAGCTGATTGAAACCGTCGCCAAGGATGCGGGCGTTACCGTAGCGGAACAACCTCTCTTTGTGGAAGGACCAGGCGGCCCCGGCAGTGCTGCCGAAACCATGCAGGACGTACTGGTAGTGAATACCTGCGTGGTGGTCGAAGCGCTGGGGGGCAGTTGCGATCGCGCCAACGCCCCGCTTTAGGGTGGGAAAAGGTACAAGGTACAGGGTTTAAGGAAAGACCTTGTACCCTACACCTTGAACCCTAAACCCTGCTCCTACTCCTTCATCAACGGTCTGAGCAATGCGCTCACCCGCAACACCTCGGCCACCGACCAAGCTTGGGCAAATGTGCCGCGCGGTGCCATCGGAGCGTCACCATCAAAAATTTCGCTGATGGTGCCCAGGCAGCCGCCGCCGTGCAGGTGGTGAATCAGCGGGTCGAGAAAGCTGTGGGCCAGGTCTGCGTCTTGGTAGACCTGCCAGTGGGCCTGCACAAAAGGCCCGATCAGCCAGCTCCAAACGGTGCCCTGGTGGTAGGCTCCGTCGCGCTGCACCAGGTCGCCGCCGTAGTGGCCGCGATAGTCAGGGTGAGCCGGATCGAGCGATCGCAGCCCGTGGGAGGTCAGCAGTCGCTGGGCCACCACATTCACCACCGCTCGCTGCTGCTCGGCGCTCAGGCAGGGTTCTCCCAGAGCGGCATCGGGCAGGGAAACGGCGAAAATTTGGTTGGGCCGCAGGGCCGCATCAGCACCGTCGGGGCCGTCCAGCAGGTCGTAGCAATAGCCCAAATCGTCGCTCCAAAATCGCTGAAACCCCTGACGGCTTTGGGAGGCCAATTCTTGAAACAGGCCGACGGGCTGACCCAAAATTCCCGCAAAATCGGCCATCACCAGCAGAGCGTTGTACCACAGGGCGTTGACTTCCACCGGCTTGCCTATGCGGGGGGTGACGACCCAGTCGCCCACCTTGGCATCCATCCAGGTGAGCTGCACTCCAGGCTCCCCAGCGGAGAGCAGCCCATCGGTGGCGTCGACCTGAATGCCGTGGCGGGTACCTTTGCAGTGCCAGGTAATCACCTCCTGTAACTGGGGAAAGAGGTCTTCGATTAACGCTGTGTCGGCGGTGGCCTGATGGTAAGCGCGCAGAGCCTCAAAGTACCAGAGGGTGGCATCTACAGTGTTGTAGTGAGGCACTTGGCCATTCTCAGGAAAGGCGTTGGGCAGCATGCCCTGATCGAGATAGCGGGCAAAGGTCTGCAAAATCAGCCGAGCCAGGGCCGGACGTCCGGTGGTTAGGGTTAGCCCTGGCAGGGCAATCATGGTGTCGCGGCCCCAGTCGCCAAACCAGGGGTAGCCCGCAATTACGGTTTTGCCTGGGCTGGCAGGGGTGAGGTCAGCCCCTTCTGCCACCTCATCTGCTGGTTGGGAAGCAGTGGGGATCTCCTGGTTCACCTCATCCTGCGGACTGGCGACAGGCGCAAAGTCCCCCAATGTGAGGGGGGTGGGGGTGCCTTCGAGATCCCTCGCCCCAGTGGAGTCGTTAGCTTCAAGTGCTGTAATGGGACGGCTGACAATAAACTGATCGGCAGCCAAGACTAACTGGCTTACCCAGGCGGGCGGGGAGTCGTCGGGTTGAGCCGTCTTGCCCTGGGTCGTCAAATGTTGCTCGTGGGCCAAGCGGCGGAGCAGGGCACTTTGCCCCGAGCGATCGGCTTCGGCCTCGGTGGTGGCCACTAGGGTAAATGACTGGCCCTGGCCCAGGGTAGGAGCAAAGGTGGCCGCGTGCAGGTGGTCGTCGTAGGGGTGAATGCCCCGGTAGGTTTCGACGGCGAGGCTGTAGCCCTTGTGCCAGGTGTGGGCGGGTATAGCTGGGGCGGTTTCGCTGAGCAAATAGAAGGGCTGCACATTCCCTTTGGCCTGGATGCATAGGCCCTGGGGGCAGTCTGCGATCGCCATTTGCCAACCCTCGCCCTGGGTGCTGTGGTGGTGGTGGCGGTGGTTAACCAAGACTTTCAGCGCGAGTTCTACAGGAGCGCTGGCGCGGCTGACGGTGTAGCGCACGTAGGTGGTGTTAGCTCCGGGCTCCATCCAGACGCGCTTTTCGAGGCGAGCATCGGCGATCGCATAGACCCAGATCGGGATGGTGCCCTCCAACCGAAACGATTCCAGGTATAAATAGCCCTCAGGTTGCAGCGTGCCATCGGTCCAGCGATCGCAGTACAGCGCGTGAGACTGGCCTAAATAAGTCGCGGTTTCATCCACTTTAGTCACCAGCAGGGTGCGCTCCAGCGGCGGCTTGAGCGCCGCCACCAGCAGCCCGTGGTAGTGACGGGTAAGCACCCCAGCCACCGTGCCGCTGCCATAGCCACCGACACCGTTGGTGACCAGCCATTCCTGCTGGGTAGCGATCGCCGCGTTACCGCACAAGTGACGCCCCAAGGAAATAGTCATACGTTATTCACCCGTGTTTTGCCAGCGAGGATGTTCACTCGCCGCTACTATAGCCAACCTGCGGCGGGTCAAACTGCTACCTAAAGGGCGATTACATCCTCTACTGCAAAGCTTTACAGAGATTTCTTCGAATCCTTTGAACTCAGCCAGCCACCCCCACTCTTTACCCATCCACCCCCTATCCCTTTACCCATCCACCTTCCCCTAAAACTGTCCCTGCCAAGAAAGCGACTGCTCAGCGCGGTTGGTTCCCAGCGATCGCACCGCCGTAATCTCCATCTGGGCGTACTTGCCACGGGTCAGAGGGCCGCGATCGATGGGTAGGCGACCTAACGCCAGCTCAAAGCGGTTGCCCGCCAGACTCACCAATTCCGCCGGCACCACATCGTCGTAAACGGTGACGTAGCGCAGGCGGCGATCGTCCCTGGGGTCGCCGTCTGTGGTTCTCAGCGTCAGGCGAAACTGGGTAGCCAGGTAGGTCGACTCACCGGCCAGATCGAGCACCACAGCCTTGAGGTTGGCACCGCTGCCCTGCACCCCTCCCGAGGCCAGACGAGTAACGTCGCTGGCCCGCACCGCATTGGTGACGGTAATGGTGAGCTGGCCGGCTTGGCGGCTGGTGGTGTAGTCGGCCCAGAGGCTGTCGGGGAAAGTGGCTGTCAGCGCTCCGTCGGGTTGAATTTCGGTACGCACATCGCCACCCGCAAAGCTGCCCAGGGGTCGGGGGGCCTGCCAGTTGAGGCTGACATCGCCTTCCACACGTCCGGTATATTCGCGGTAGATGTCGTTGACTCGCGACCCAGGGGCTAGCAGGGCGTTGGCTCCAGATTTCTCAGCCCACAGATTTCGAGAAAGACGCACCGGTTGGCTGGCCAAGGTTTGCAGCCCTACCGACATGGCCGGGGTTTCGCTCAGCAGCGGCTCTAGCTGGTTGACAATCCACAGCTGGCCGTCGGCACCGGCTGCCCCGTCGCGGCCAAAGGAACCGTTGCTGCCGCTGCGGCCATCGTAGCAGCGGTAACGGTTCGCTTGGCATTGATGGTCAGCCTGGCCAGGGGTGCCGGTGCAGGTCTGAATCTCCCAATCGCGCTGATCACAGCGACAGCCGATGGTGCCGCTGCCGCCGCGTCCGCCGCGCCCAAAGCGCCCGCCGCGAGCGTCTACCGATAGCCGTTGTAGGGCCGCGCGATCGCCATAGTAAACCGTCAGATTGCCACCGCTACCACCGCTACCACCGCTACCCCCATCGCCACCAGAGCCACCGTCGGGGGCGCGCAGATTGTAACCGACGTTGCGGGGCTGGCGACCACAGCGGGGGTGATAACCGTTTTCGCCATTCTCACCGTCTTCGCCGTCGCTGCCGGTGAGGGTAAAGCTGGCGGAGGTGACGTCGGCCACAGTGGTTTGGCTTGGCCCAGCGGTGCCATCGCGCCCCGATCGCCCGCTGCGGCCATCGCTGCCATCGCTGCCGTAGGTACGGGTTTCTTGCGCCCAGGCCAGCATTGAGCAGCCATTTAACGTCGGCAGCGGCAGGGTGGTTGCAAGTCCTAGGCAAAGGGGAGCCAGAGCAACGGCAAGGGCGCGTTTCATAGCAGGGTTTCTCGGTGGGCAAAGCTATCCTAGGGTAGCCACAGGCATGCTTCGATGGTGCGATCTATGTACCAGAATTCACGATGAATTACCTCGCATTCAAGAAACCACAAGCAACATAACCTGTTGAACCCTGCATTGATGGTTTGAGAGTGCAACATATCGAATCGCTTTATGACAATGGCGTTGTCGATTGACGACATCAAATATCAAGCCGGTGCATTAGCGTTGCGAGGCTGTGCATTAACCTTGCGAAGGTGTGTATTAGCATTGCGGGGCAATACATTGACGTTGCAGGGCGATGCATTAACGAATCACGCTCCCGCATTAACGAATCATGGCCTTGCAATCGAATGTCATGCCGTTGCACAAGCGTTGTCACGCACCGCATTAACAAAGCCACCGATCGCATTAGCCCTGCGGTAAGATGCATCGCCATTGTGAATAAGAGACTTGCCCGGTGACACTACGCTGAAGGGGTCGCTGACGGTATTGAGCGATCGCCACGGGTTCGTGGTGCGTTGTCCAGAGGGGGAATTGCACCTACGCAAAATAGAGCTTTGGTTGCGAATATACCCTACGAGTGTTCTCATTCAAGGGAGCGTTAGAGCATTGGGGCGGGGTTAGTGTCATGGAGCGGCAGCGGGGGCAGGTTGCCTCTTATTTTGGCCTACCTCAACGAAAACCGATGCAGCATCGTAGAGTTCATCTTTGCTGCGGAGCAGTATAGTCCTCAGTTCTAAAACGATTACTTTTTGGTCAAGGTCATCCCCATCAAAATTCACCACAGCCTCTGGCTGAGCTGGGCACGCCCCTACAATGAGTTGAAAGTGTATGAGAAGGCGAGCATGGCTGGTGGTGAATCCAAAGTTTCAATCTATGCCGCATTAGGAGCCAATATCGCCATTGGCATTGCCAAGTTTATCGGTGCTGCAATCAGCGGCAGCTCGGCCATGCTGTCAGAGGGCATCCACTCCGTGGTCGATTCCGTCAATGAGCTGCTGCTACTCTATGGCCTCAAGCAAAGCGAAGCTCCGCCAAGCGAGGAATTTCCCCTGGGTCGTGGGCAAGAACTGTATTTTTGGTCGCTGATGGTTGCGGTGCTGATTTTTGCCCTGGGGGGTGGCGTGTCGATGTATGAGGGGTGGCATAGCTTTCAACACCCTGAGGTCGGCGACCATGCCTTGGTCAGCTATATCGTGTTGGCCGCCGCTGCTGTGTTTGAGGGCTTAGCCCTAGCCGTGTCTATCCGGCAGTTTAACAAAAGCTATCCCCGCAAAGTTGAGATTAGTTTGTGGCAGGCCATTCGCGACAGTAAAGATCCCAGCTCATTCATTGTCATTGTGGAAGATGCCGCTGCGCTGGTCGGCCTTTCCATTGCCTTTGGCGGAATTATGCTCACCCAAATGTTCGACAACGCTGTCTATGACGGCCTTGCTTCCATCCTGATTGGGCTATTGCTCATCGTAGTCGCCAGTCTGTTGGTCATCGAAACTAAGAGTTTACTGATGGGGGAAAGCGCTTCTGTAACGGTGCGAGACAGCATCAAAACCCTCGTCAAGGCTGACCATGCCGTCTCTGACATGGGGCCACCGATTACCCTGCACCTAGGCCCTAGGGATATCATGCTGGCGATGAATATCGAATTTGGCGATCATCTCTCTGCCGATGAGATCGAAGCGGCGGTACGCCGTATCGAGCAGAGCATTCGCACCACCCATCAAGACGTGACCCGCATCTTTATTGAAGCGGCCTCTCTTGACGGATCTGACTAAAAGATAAGCACTATGCTGCGAAGCTATGAAGCCATCTACAAAGGCGGACAATTGAAGTGGCGCTCAGAACAGCCTCAGATTAGCTCTGCGCGAGTTATTGCCACCATTTTGGAAGACATTACGGCTAACCCTACTCAGCGTGTGGCCTTTCCTGCGATCGCAGGAAAGGCTAGAACCTTGGGCGATGTTGGTATCGCCATTGTCACAGAAGATGATTGGGAAGGCCTGAAGTGATTGTGCTAGATGCGCAAGCTGCAATTTCCGTACAGATATTTGTTGCCAGTCGGTTGCCGTTACTGAGATGCAGCAGGCTTACACATTGCGCAGCGATCGCCAACCTTTGCGCCCGATTGCTCTGGGCTTTGCCCTAGACGGGGCTATGCACAACAGGGCCGTTCATCTCTGCCCGCTAGGGAAGAATTGCCCTGCAAAAAACCGCGCCTAAAAGTCCTGTGATATTCTCAGGGGACAGTGGCGCGATGCCAGAATTGTCTAGTTTTCAGCCTTTTTAACCCTATGACGTTAACTCGACGGTGGTTTAGCCAGGCCTGCCTGGGGGTGGCGACAGCGCTGGTGACAGCGGCCTGCGGCGGTGGCGGTGGCGGCGGTGACGTGGTCAGCGTTGGCTCAAAAGACTTTACCGAGCAGCTGATCATCGGCGAAATGTATGCCCTGGTGCTCGAAGAAAACAGCCTAACCGTCGAGCGCAAGCTCAACTTGGGGGGCACTCCAGTGGCTCAAGCTGCCATTGAAAGCGGCGAAATCGACCTCTATCCCGAATATACCGGCACTGCGCTGCTCACCGTGCTCAAACAGCCGGTCAGCAGCGACCAGCAGGCTGTCTTCGACACCGTCAAGCAGGCCTACCAGGAGCAATTTAACCTGGTGTGGCTCGACCCCTCACCCATGAACAACACCCAGGCCCTGGCTATGACCGAGGAGCAGGCCGATGCCCTGGGCATTCGCACAATCTCTGACTTCGCCGCCCAGGCCAGCAACCTAACGCTGATTGGGCCACCCGAGTTTGAGGTGCGCGAAGACGGTCTACCTGGCCTACAAGCGGCCTACGGCAATTTTTCTGTCAAAGAATACAAAGCCGTTGATGCGGGCCTGCGCTACAAGGGTCTGGTGGATGGCGAGGCCGACGTGGCCGTGGCCTTTGGCACCGATGGCGAAATCAGCGCCTTTAACCTGGTGGTGCTCGAAGATGACGAGGGGCTGTTTCCGCCCTACCAGGTGGCACCCATTGTCAGCCAGGCGGCGCTGGATGCCAACCCCGCGATCGCCGAGGCCCTCAACCAGGTTTCGCCCCTGCTCAACGATGAGGTCATGCGTCAGCTCAACTACGAGGTGAGCGGCAACCAGCGCGAACCAGCAGATGTAGCGCGAGAATTTCTGGTCGATGCGGGCCTAGTTGCAGAATAATGGCGTGGGGTATGGGGTTTCGGGTTCACGGTATAAGGTTCACGGTTCTGCCTCGTACTTGCCCCGTCGCATCTTGTACTTGCCCCCTTGCCCCTTACACCTCATACCTAACGCCCCATGAGCAACCTCCAGTTTGACGATGTTTCGCTACGGTTTGCTGGGGGTGCCCGCCCGGCGGTGAACCGGGTGACTTGCCAGGTCAACTCGGGCGAAATTGTGGTGATTTTGGGGCCGTCAGGCTGCGGCAAAACCACGCTGCTCAAGATGGTTAACCGCCTCTATGAACCCACCGCAGGCAACATCTTTCTGGATGGGGTGAATATTCGCCAGCTCAAGGCGACTAAGCTGCGGCAGCAGATCGGCTACGTGATTCAGCAGTCGGGTCTGTTTCCCCACATGACGGTGGCCGACAATGTGGCGGTGGTGCCCAAACTGCTGGGCTGGCCCAAACCCCAGATTCAGGCCCGCATTGACGAGCTGCTTGACCTGGTGAAGCTATCGCCAGGGGAATTTCGCGATCGCTACCCCGCTCAGCTTTCTGGCGGGCAGCAACAGCGGGTGGGCATTGCCCGAGCCCTGGCCGGCAACCCCGCCATTATGCTAATGGATGAACCATTTGGGGCGATCGACGCGATCACGCGCACGGCTTTGCAGGACGAGATTTTGCGCCTTCAGGGCCAGCTCAAAAAGACGATTCTGTTTGTCTCCCACGATGTGGAAGAGGCTCTGCGCCTGGCCGATCGCATTCTAATCATGCGCCTAGGCGAAGTGGTGCAGTTTGACACCCCCTTTAACCTGTTGACTCGGCCCGCCGATGAGTTTGTACACACCCTGCTGGGGGCCGACGACATGGTGCGCCAGCTGGGTCTACTGCGGGTAAGTTCGGCCATGATGGCGCTGCCGCCCAACTACAGCAACGGCCACAACCCCACCCTTTCCCACCTAGATAGCCTGCGGGATGCGCTGTCGCTGATTCTCAAGACCGGGGCACCAGCTCTCACCGTGCTAAAAGAGGGCAACCCGGTGGGTCTGCTCACCCTCGACCACATTCGCGAGTCGGCGGTGAACGGGCGATGAGCTACCTGCTGAGCAACCCCGGCGACGTGCTGACCCTGCTGCTGCAACACCTGCGGATGACGGGGATTGCGCTGGGGATTGCGATCGCCCTCGCCGTTCCCCTTGCTCTGCTGGTCTCGCGCCTGCGCTGGCTGGCGGTGCCTGTGCTCGGCGGGCTAGGGGTGCTCTATACCATTCCCAGCCTGGCGCTGATTATCTTTTTGGTGCCGCTGTTTGGCCTCAATGCCACGTCGGTCATTGTGGCGATGGTGCTCTATACCCAGGTGATTTTGGTGCGCAACCTGACGGTGGGGCTGGCGGGCATTAACCCGGCGGTGCTAGAGGCGGCGCGGGGTATGGGTATGAGCGTGGCTCAGCGCTGGTGGCGGGTGCAAGTGCCGTTGGTGCTGCCGGTATTTTTGGCTGGGGTAAGAATTGCGGCGATTGTGGCCATTGCGATCGCCACCATTGGAGCCAAATTTAACGCGGGCGGACTGGGCAAGCTGTTGTTCGATGGCATCCAAACCAATCGCTATGACAAAATTGTGGCGGGTGCGATCGCAGTGGCAGCCCTAGCGCTGGTGATCAACGGGCTGCTGCTGGCCCTAGAGCACTACACCCAACCCCAACGACGGTTGAAACATGAGTAAGACAGCAGTTACGGCTTAGTTACTATCCGTATAATCCACCCTGAAAAGGCAATTATACGGAAACTGTCGGCTAATAAGTTTTATACGCACACTTCAAGCAAACATATGAAATCATGACGAAACATCCTAAAAACGAAGAAATTAACGGAAACCAGAGAAATACTGTTGTAATAGGAAAACAGTAGATTCAACTTTTCAAAGAATTATTTATGGATCGAAATGTAGATTCCGCAAAATATCGGAGCGGTTTTCAAAAATGGGTATTGAGATTAGTTGCCCCAAGCACAGTTTTTATGGCAGTAATCTTAATCATGACAATTGGCATTCCAACTGCATGGGATATTTTTAAACATTGGAATGATATTGAAGCCAAAGCAAGGGCACAAGCTGGAATTACATTGCTACAAACAATAGTCACCACAATAGGCGGCATAGCCATTTTTGGAAATATTGTTATAGCTCGTAGGCAGGTGGCAGCAACCCAGCAGCAAATGGTCATCACTCAAGAACAAATCATTACGGATAGATTTTCCAAAGCAGTAGAGCAACTAGGAAGTGATCAATTAGCTGTTCGAGTAGGAGCAATTTATTCTTTAGAGAGAATTGCTAAAGATTCCATTAGAGATCATTGGACAGTGATGGAAGTATTATCATTTTTTATTCAAGATAGATGCCCTCTACGAAACGGTGATGAGGTTTCACAAAAAAACGATGCCTTTAAAGATGTGCAAGCTGCTGTGATTGTTTTAGGAAGGCGCGATTTAAGTCAAGATCCAAAAGTCAATAATCTAGACCTGACCTATATAGAGCTTCGCTGGGTTTCTTTTGAAGAAGGAGACTTTAGAAACGCTGTTTTCTATCGCTCAAATCTCAACGGGATTAACTTTTACAAAGCAAATTTGGAGAAAGCTAACTTTTGGCAGGCAAATCTCACACGTGCAAAGTTGTTTGGAGCCGATCTAAGTCAAGCTGATCTAATAGAGACAACTTTTAGTGAGGCGGACTTAAGAAAATGCAATTTAAGAGGAGCTAAAATTAGTAGAGCTAATTTTAGCAAAGCCAAAGGTTTGACTGTGGAACAGATACAGTCAGCACAAAAATGGGAAGAAGCTGTTTACGACGAGAGTTTTCGGGTGCAATTGGGTTTAAATGTTAATAAGTAGAAAAATTTTGTACAACGCTTAGTTAAGCGATCTGCGTCTAACAACTGTGGTGCAGCGGACTGTTGCAAGCCGGTGGTGGTGTGGTAAAAGTTATTAGCAGCCGCTGACCACAAACTTATGCATTCGCTGCGGGTCTAGTTGTGTGACCAAATAAAGTTATCTAAGCAGAACTTGCCTAGGGCTACTGAATTCAGAACACTAAGTTAACCCTAAGCCGATCGCACCCCCGGCGGCTGCGCGGCGCGCTGCACTGCGCTCAACCCCACCTCCGCCAGCAGCGCCAGCAGCGCCACCGGCACCGCCCCCACCAGCAAAATCGCCGGGTCGTAGGCGGCAAAGCCGAGCACAATAAACGCGCCCAACCCACCCGCTCCCACAAACGCCGCCAGCGTAGCGCTAGCGATCACCTCCACCGTGGCGGTTTTGATGCCCGCAATCACCACCGGCAGCGCTAGAGGAATCTCGACCGTTTTGAGAATGTCGACAGGGGGCATTCCCATACCCGTCGCCGCCTCACGAATGGCGGGGCTAATGGTGCGAAAGGCCACGTCAGTGCTGATGAGAATGGGCGGCATCACCAGCAGCGTCAGAGCCAGCACCGCCGACCAAAAGCTCAGCCCCAGCACGGGCACTGCCAAAAACAGCACCGCCAGGCTAGGAATCACCCGCAGGGCATTGAAGCTGTTGAGCATGACCGTGGAGATGAGTCGCGATCGCGCACTCCACAACCCCAGCGGCAGCCCCACCAGTAGCCCGATCGCCAGAGGCACCGCTACCAGCAGCAGGTGCTGTTGCAGGGCGGTGAGGATGCGATCGCTGTTATCCAGCGCGTACTGATAGGCATTTTGCAGAGTAGACGGCATAGGATAATCTTGCAAAAAACGGCTTAATCCTCAAAAGGATTCGCTAGCCTTAGGGCTTCAATTTTTGAGAAGTCTGCTGTGTTACGGGTAATTAGCTCTAAAGAATATTCCAGAGCAGTTGCAGCGATAATAGCATCAGGTACTTTGATCTTAAAATGCTTCCGCAACTGAATAGTTCGCTCAGCAATCTCTGATGTTAGAGGTAGCTCGACCAAGCCCGACAAAAGCTGTTTTGCCCGAGCCTCTTCCAGCTCAGATTGCTGAAAGCCTAACACTTCGATTCTAGAAATAACTGAGTAAGCGCCTTGTCCTATCAGGCCTAGTCTCAGGAGATTCTCGCCAGATTCATTGAGCTGGTTGTTGAAGTGATAAATAAAAATATTGGTATCAAAAATTAGCTGCACCAGATCAATACCTAATCACCCCAGCTTAATTTTCTTTGTCGTTCTATCTCTGCATCAATTTCTTCAACACTTGATTGCCCCCAGCTCCCTCTAGTTTCGTCCAACAATTTATTAATTTCTGAGGAATCCGCTAAGTCTTGAGCCTCTGCTGAATTTTTAAGCGAGCTTGTACGCGCATGAAGCTGACTCACCAAATAGCTGAGCAAAGTCCACTGTTCTTCTGAACTGAGCTGGGTTAGCTCACTCATCACTCGCTGTAATGATGGGCTCATGGCTAGCCTTCTTGTTGTGGCAATGTGCTTACCTTAGATTCTAAGCTCGTAGCAGCTTTAAGTTGTCAGGCGCTGCTCGGTATCGCCGTCGAACCAGTGAATCGACTCGGGTGGCAACGCCAGTTTCAAATTTTCCCTGCTCCAGGCGGCATCGGCGGGTAGCAGCGCCCGCAGAGTCAGGGTGGGGTCGCCCTGCACCCGCAGGCTCACCAGATCATGCATGCCCAGATTTTCTACTAAAAACACCTGTCCGCTGACGGTGTGGGCATCGCCCTCGCGGGGCAGCCGCAGATGCTCAGGGCGAATGCCCAGCACCACGGAGGCAGCCTGGACGCCAATGGGCAGCGGTATGCTGAAATCGCCCAGAACCACAGTGTTTCCGGTGCGGCTGAGGGTAATCAGGTTCATCTGAGGGCTGCCGATAAAGCTGGCGACAAATCGATTGGCTGGGGTTTTGTAGATGTCGTGGGGATGGCCCAGCTGCTGCAAATAGCCATTGTTGAGCACCGCCACCTTGGTCGAAAGGGTCATGGCCTCGGTCTGGTCGTGGGTGACGTAGACAATGGGTGATTTTTGGTCGGCGAAAATCTGCTTGAGGTCGGCCCGCACCTGCTCGCGCAGCAGAGCATCGAGGTTACTCAGGGGTTCGTCGAGCAAAAACACGTCGGGGTTGCGCACCAGGGCGCGGGCCAAAGCCACCCGCTGGCGCTGACCGCCCGAGAGCTTAGCGGGTTTGCGATCGAGCAGCGGATCGAGGCCCAGCACCCCAGAGACTTCCTGCACCCGCTTTTGAATATCGCCGGCCGGCAGATGGCGCAACTTCAGCCCCGAAGCCACGTTGTCGCGCACCGTCATGTGGGGATAGAGAGCGTAGCTCTGAAAGACCATGGCGATGTTGCGATCGCCCGGCGGCAGAGGGCTAACATCGCGATCGCCGATCATCACCTGCCCCTCCGTGGGCTGATCTAACCCCGCAATTAGCCTAAGAATGGTCGATTTACCACAGCCCGATGGCCCTACCAGGGTTAGAAACTCGTTGTCTTCCACCACCAGATTGAGCTGCTTTACCGGCACAATGTCGCGGCTGTAGGCTTTGGCAAGGTTTTGGAGTTCAAGTTTAGCCATGGTCTTTGGGGAGGTAGGTGGGTGGGGGAGTGGGGGGGTAGGGGAGTTTTGAGTGCTCAGTTTTGAGCTTTGAGTTGGGAAACTTTTATGGCTCATTCAAAACTTAAAACTCAAAACTTTTCCCTACCCTTTCACAGAGCCAGAGGTGAGGCCTTGCACAATGCGGCGCTGGAAGAACAGCACCAGCAGCACCAGGGGCAGGGTGCCGACTACGGTGGCGGCGGCCAAGGGGCCGTAGGGCACTTCAAACAGCGTGGTGCCACCAAGCTGGGCAGCGGCGACGGGGATGGTTTTCATGCTCTCACGGGTCATAAAGGTGAGGGCAAACAGGTACTCATTCCAGGCAAAGATAAAGGCCAAAATGCCGGTGGTGACTAGGGCGGGCAGGGTCATGGGCAGCACGATGCGCCAGAGCATTTGCACCGTGTTGTAGCCATCCACGCGGGCCGAGTCTTCCAGGTCTTTGGGCAGCTGCTGAAAAAAGCTGCGCATGACCAAAATCGTCAGGGGCAGGTTGATGGCAGTGTAGGGAATAATCAGCGCTAGATAGTTGTTGGCCAGGCCAAAGGCCCGCACGAGTTCGAGTAGGCCCAGGAACAGCAGAATGTAGGGAAACAGAGTCACCACCAGCACGATCGCTAAAATCACCTGCTCACCCGGAATCCGCAGACGGGCCAGGGCGTAGGCCGCCGGAGACCCCAGCGCCAGACACAGCACCGTGGAGACGATCGCCACCAGAGCGCTGTTGAACATATAGATGTGGAACTGGTTGAGCCGAAACAAGTCCAGATAGTGGGTCAAGGTGAGCTGGTTAAACCCCGGCAAGTAGACCACCGGGGTCTGGGTGATGGCCGCATTGGTCTTGAACGATGTCAGCACCTGCCATAGCACCGGGGCAAGGCTAAAGATGACGGTAAATGCGATCGCTAGCCCTAGCAGCACCCGCCCCCAGGGAATACCGCGATCGGGGGTCTGGGGAGGGGCGGTAGTTTGAGGGACAGTAGTCATGAGTAGGGGGATGGGTAGGGGGTGGATGGGTAGGGGGTGGATGGGTAGGGCAGACCAACGTATCTACTCCTAGGGGAAGTCGACCAAAGTTACTCGGTTTTGGCCCGCAGGCGAGAGATATATAGCCAGCTCAGAGCCACCACCGCCACCAGCACCAAAAATGTCACGGTCACGAGGGCGGCTCCATAGCCAAAGTCTAAATAGCGCATCACGGCGGCGTAGATATAGATCGATACTGTCTCTGTGGCACCGCCGGGGCCGCCGCCGGTCATCACCTGAATCAGGTCAAAAATGCCAAAGGACTGGGCAAAGCGAAAAAGCATGGCAATCACAATCTGCGGCGCAATCAGCGGCAGCGTAATTTGCCGAAAGCTCTGCCAAGGGCTAGCTCCATCCAGAGCGTGAGCCTCGTATAGATCTTGAGAAATCGACTGAAGCCCCGCCAACAGTAAAATCGCCACAAAAGATGTCGTCTTCCAGACATCGGCGGCGATCACCGCCACCATGGCCCAAAAGGGTTCTCCTAGCCAGTTCACCGGGTTGTCGATCAGATGCGATCGCATCAGCATGTCATTCCAAACGCCGAACTCGGTATTAAAAATCCAGCGCCAGGCCAGGGCAATTAAGGCGGTGGGCAACGCCCAGGGGAGAATGGCGATCGTCCGCGCCAGGCCCCGACCGCGAAAGGCTTGATCAAGGGCCAGGGCAATGATCAACCCCAACCCCAGCTCAAAGACCAGCGTAAACAGGGTGAACACAGCCGTATTCCGCATGCTCTGCCAGAAACGACCATCTCCCACCATCAACCCATAGTTGTCTAGGCCGCTAAACACCGGCTCTAGATTGGTGCTGAGGTTTTCGGTAAAAAAGCTCAGCCAAAAGGCCCGCAAAATCGGAAAGGCATACACCAGCAGCAACACCAGCAGCGCTGGCAATATCAACAGCCACCCCGTCCGCTGTTCCCGCTGCCGAATATAGTCCTTACTCACAGTCCCTCTCCATACTCATTCACCCATCCACCCTCTACCCACCCATCCACATCTCTTAACCCTCTACCCCCAACACCCGCCGACTCTCACCCGCAGCGGCCCGCATAGCGGCTTCAGCCGTCATTTGGTCACTGATAGCCGCGCTCAAGTAGCGTTGCAGAATGTCTGAAACCTGGGCGTATTGACCCACGGGAGGGCGAGGCACCGCCGTTTCTGCCACCTCTAACAGCTGCTCATAGTGAGGAAACGACGCCAGCACGTCTGGATCGGTGAACAAAGCGCGCCGGCTGGGCACATAGGCAAATTCGGTGATGAAATCCTTCATCGGCCCAGGACTGGTGAAAAATTCCACCACCCGCCAGGCTTCCTCGGGGTGGGGAGTAGTCGACGAAATTCCAAAGCCCCAGCCCCCTAAGCAAGCCGCGGGCTGCTGGCCTGGGGCATGCACCATGGGCTTGAGGGCAATTTTTCCGGCGACCGGAGTGCCTTCGCGGTTGGCCTCGGCCCAGGCATAGGGCCAGTTTCGCAGAAAGGCCACATTGCCGTTTTGGAACTGGCGGAGAGAGTCTTCCTCGACGTAGTTGGTCACACCAGGGGGAGAAATACGTTGGTCAATCAAACCCTTCATAAACTCAACGGCCTGAACCCCAGCGGGCTGATCTAAGCCCACTTCTAGGGTGGTCGGGTCGATCCAAAAACCGCCGTAGCCGGCGATGATTTCGACAAAGTTGGTGACCAGGCCCTCGTACTGCAAGCCCTGCCACGTAAAGCCCCAGTCCACGTCGGTCTGCGCTTGGATGGCCTTAGCGGCGGTAGTCAAATCGTCAAAAGTCTCGGGGGGTTCTAGCCCGACCTGGTCGAGCAGATCGGTGCGGTAGTAAAGCATGCCCATGTCGGAGCGAAACGGCATGCGGTAGAGGCCTCCTTGATAAAGGCCAGCGGCCACGTCGGCCGACAAAAAGTCGGATAGGTCGGCTTCACCAACGCGATCGGACAGATCTATTAGCCACCCGGCAGCAGCAAATTTAGGAATCCAAACGACATCCGAGAAGAGAATGTCGTAGGGGGAGTCGCCCAACAAAAAGGACGTGGTGTAAAGGTTTTCGACGGCATCAGCGGCGTTGGGGCCGCGCACCATTTGAATGCGAATATCGGGGTTTTCGGCCATAAACTGCTCGGCCAAGCCCTGCATTTGGTCGGCTTCCACCGCTCGCAGCAGAAAGGAGATGGTGACCGGCTGCTGCGACCAGACATGGGCACCAACTAATATGGTGGTGGCGATCGCAACCAACGCCAATAAAAATCTGCTGAAACGCACTCGACTGCGCCTCAGAAAGGGGAACCGGTATTCACGCAAAATTAAAGCCCGGAGATCGAACAATTCCCGGGCTACCAACCAACTATTTTACTGATCCAAAGCCGAGGCTTAGAGTTTGACAATGGCTAACCCAGGTTTCCTCATAAAACTGGAATGCTGACAGCCCAGCCTCTACCTAGGGGAAGATCTTTAAAGCATGGCTACGGCCGCGCTGGACTGGGTGTGGGCGCAGGCTGAAGCGGCGAGGCCGGTTCACTGGGAAACAGTGGCGAGGACGGCGATTGGGGTTGGCTGCCGGGTTCACCAAAACCAGGCGGTAGCTGACCCTCAGGAGTCTCTTGAGGAAATCCTTCCGGGAGCTGAGTTGGATCACCACCGGGAGCGGTCTCCTCTGGTCCCAAGGTAGTATCGGCGGGCAGCGTGGCGAGGGCAACGCGATCGCCACCTACCGCCCGCAACTCGTCAAGCACCACGACCACATCTTCGTAGCGAGCATCGCGAGCAGCATAGAGCACAATTAGCCCGCCGGGGTTGACCTGGCTAAACTGACCCAGCACATCTCTGAGCAACTCGATGGGCACGGGCTGCTGGTCGAGATATACCTGGCCGAAGCCATCGATGCTGACGTAGAGGCGATCGGCCCCCTGCCCTACCTGCCCAGGCAGGGGTTGCCCCGTTTGGGCCGTAGGCAGGTCGAGGTCGATGGCCTGCTGCCGAGTCAGACCCACTGCCGCCAAGATAAAAAACGTCAAAATGCAGAAAATCACGTCGATCAGCGGCACAATCTCCAAGTGCACATCCCTGGAGGGGTTATCGAGTAGATCTACTTTCATAGCAAGGGGTTCTCCGCAGAGGGCGTCGCATCGAGCACAGCAGCATTTGGATCAAGGAGGGCATCAGCGGGCATCGGTACCGGCACCGGCATAGGCGACACCCCGTGAAGCTGGGCCCAACTCTGCCGGTAAAGCAGCTCTAGCTCGCTACCCGCTTGGCGAAACATTTTGGCCTGGCCAAACACAAACCCCTGAAACAACCGATAAAAGGCCAGGGCGGCAATAGCAATAATTAGGCCAGCAGCCGTGCTAATCAGCGCCTCGCTGATGCCCAAAGAGGTGCCCGCGGTGGCATCTCCACTACCCAGGTCGCTAATTTGAATAGAACCGAGGGAGTTGATCAGGCCCAGCACAGTACCCAACAGACCCAGCAAAGGGGACAGGGTAGCAACGGCCTCAAGAATTTTTTCGCCCCGGCTCATACTCAGCAGTTCTTCGTTGGCCGAGGTTTCTAGGGCCAGGCGAAACACCTCTGGATCGGGGGATTGCAGCCTGAGGGGAGCCGACAAAAACCGCCCCATGGGCAGTGTCGCAGAGCGATAGGCAATATCGGCAGCGGCCGCCCAATCGCGACGGGCGGCCTCTAGCACACGCCCAGACACCTCGCGTTCGCGGGTCAAGATGCGCGACCAAAACCAGATGCGCTCCAAAATGGTGCCCACAGCCAAGATTGAAAGTAGGAGCAGCGGCCACATGGCAGGACCGCCACGGGCAAATAGCTCAGGTATGTTCACTAAAGATCCTCCTGTCACCACCGGGCCGGGCTGTCAAAAAAGACAGAGCAACCTCTCTCCGGCAAAGCATAACAATTGTAGTGACTTTGGGGACGCTTCAACAGTTTCAGGTTGATTCTATTGGAGGCGTCCCGTCACGACATCTCAGGTAGGGCATCTAAGATCAAATCTGCGGTGCGCTGACAAACGCCGGGTGGCCCCAGCGCTTCGCGCATTTTGGCGTAGCCCACCCGCATGGTCTGGCGAGCGGTTTCGCTATGCAGCAGCTCTAGGGCCGCAGCGGCGATCGCCTCGGGGGTAGCCTGCCACTGCAAAAACTCGGGCACGATGGGCTGGTTCACCACTAGATTGACCGGCGACACGTAGGGCACATCAAACTTCAGCAGGTAGTGGGCAATGCGGGCGCTGAGCGGGTGAATGCGGTAGGCCACCACCTGAGGCACATCCATCAGGGCAATTTCAAGGTTGGCGGTGCCCGACTTGGTGATGGCGACATCGGCAGCGGCGATCGCCCCCTGACTGCCCTCACCAATCACTCGACCATTTAACCCGTGGGCAGCCAACCCCTGCTCAAAACTAGCCTGCAACGCCGGAATCGACACCGGCAGCAAGAACGTAACCTCGGGGCACTGGGCCTGGATGATCTGCGCCGCTTTGAGCAACACCGGCATCAGGTACTTCACCTCTTGCTGCCGGGAGGCGGGCAGCAGCGTCACCACCGGGGTATCCAAGGGTAAGTCCAACTGCTGGCGGGCTGCTGCCTGGTCGGCAGGGCCAGGATAGCGATCGACTAGGGGATGGCCGACCCAGGTGGTCGCGGCCCCAAAGCCCTGGTAGTAATCGGCTTCGGCTTTAAAGATGGCCAGCATGCGATCGCTGCACTGCACCAGATTGCGGGTGTCTTTTTCAGAAAAGGCCCATACCCACTGCTGCGGGGCGATGTAGTAAATCACCGGCACCTGGGGATGGTGAGTTTTGATGTAGTTACCCATCACCAGGTTGGGGTTCATGTAGTCGATCAGCACGGCAATATCGGGCGGCTGGGCATCGAGCGCCGTCTTAGCAACCCGCTGAAGGCGCAGGGTGGGCATGAGGTAGGGCAACGCCTCAAAAATACCCACCGAGCCAATGCTCGTGGTTTCGCCCACCAGGGTAGCCCCTGCCTTGGCCATGCGAGGGCCGCCCAGGGCCGTGATGTCTAGGGTGAGGTGGCGATCGCGCGCCTGTTGCATCAGCGCCTCAATTAAGAACGCCCCCTGCAAGTCGCCCGACACCTCGCCAGTGCTAATAAAAATCCGCCGTCTAGTGGGATCAGCCATGCCCTACGCAGCTCCCAAACTACTCATCATCGCTGTGCTTGCTCCGGCGGCGGCCGGGGGTCAATCCGCGGCGATCGGGCTGCTGGGCCGCCCGCAAAAATTCGCTAAAGTGCCGCACTAAGTCATTAGACTCATCCTGATTGAGCTTGCTCACCGACTCACTGAGCGACATGCCCGAGCGATAGACCAACCGATAGGCCTGCTTCAGTTCGCGATAGGCCTGGGGATCAGCGGTAAGGCCCGCTCGCTGCAAGCCGATTTGATTGAGCCCCCGCACTTCGGCCGGATTGCCGTTGACCAAGGTAAAGGGGGGCACGTCGCGATCGATGCGGCTGAGCCCGCCAATCATCACCAGCCGCCCAACGCGCACAAACTGGTGAACGCCTACCATGCCGCTAATCCGCGCACCCGACTCCACATACACATGGCCCGCCAGCGCCACTGAGTTAGCGAGAATGACGTGATCCTCAACCACGCAGTTGTGGGCCACGTGGGAGTAGGCCATCAGCAGGCAGTTACTGCCCACTAAAGTCACCGCCCCGGCATCGGTGGCTCGGTTAATGGTGACATACTCCCGAATCAGGTTGTTGTCGCCAACTACTACCCGACTCATCGAGCCGTCGTACTTGAGATCTTGCGACTCCAGACCAATAGCCGCCCCCGGAAAAATTCGATTTTGGGACCCAATCGTCGTTTGGCCGTCAATCACTGCGTGAGCGCCAATTTCGGTGCCAGGGCCAATGCTCACCTGCTCACCAATCACCGCATAGGGGCCGATCTTGACGCTGGGGTGCACCTGGGCACCCTCGTGAACCACTGCTGTGGGATGAATCAGGGTAGTCAACGGCCTGCCTCCAAAACCCAGAGATTGCAACATAGACACATGTTTTTCCTATTTCCTCTGGGGAGTTGTTGCCGGCTCCACCACAGAAAACATTAACTCACCTTCGCAGGCCAGCTGCCCATCGACCTCAGCGCGACCCCGCATTTTGCCAAACCGCTGCCGCTTCAGGGCCAACAGTTCTACGGTCATTATCAGCTGATCCCCAGGCACCACAGGGCGACGAAAGCGCACCTTGTCGATGCCGGCGAACACGCACAACCCCTGCACTCCTGGAATCTGCATCAGCACGATGCCCCCCACTTGGGCCATGGCCTCGACAATCAACACCCCCGGCATAATCGGGTGCCCCGGGAAATGTCCCTGAAAGTGAGGCTCGTTGAACGTGACATTTTTGATGCCAATGGCATGCTTGGCTGGAACATAGTCGATGATGCGATCGACTAGGGCAAAGGGATAGCGGTGAGGCAGCAGGGCATGGATCTCTTCAGCGCTATAGCTAGTCTTGGGAACCGTCATCGGTTCCGCCGCTGAAGCGGCTTCAACGCCGTCTAAGGCTGTGGTCAGGGGGCTCGATGCAGTTGCGTCAATCACAATAGGTGAGTCAATACGGTAAGGTGCAGCAGGCAAATATGCCTAGATTGATTTTGCCACTAGAGGGTGCCATAGACGAGGGCTGGCACCAGCGCCGCCGCTAACTCACCGTGGAGACGGTGACTCGCCTTGTAGGCCACAATATGGGCCGTGGGCAGGCTGCCCAACAGGCTCAGATCGCCAATCAGATCCAGCATTTTGTGGCGAGCGGGCTCGTTCTCAAACCGCAGGGGTGGATTTAGCCAGCCCTCCTCACCGCACACCAGAGCGTTGTCAAGGCTTCCCCCCTGAATCAAACCGCTGGCGCGTAGCTGCTCGATCTGATGGGCCAGACCAAAGGTGCGGGCCGGGGCAACGGTGGTGGCAAACCCCTCCAGGCCGAAGGGGTCGGCACTGGGCGACCAGCTAAACCACTGATTGCCAATAGCTGCCACCTCAAAGTCAACGCCGTAGGTAAACCGTGCCACCGCAGCCGGAAAGGCGGCGACAAAGGCATCCCCCTGGTGAATTGTCACTGGCTGTTCTAGATGCGCTACGGCACGAGGGGCATCCAGCTCTTGCCGCCCCGCCTGGCGAATTGCCTCTACCCAGCCCAGGGCCGACCCATCTAGCAAGGGCACCTCTGGGCCAGTAATGTCAATGCGAACGTTGTCAATGCCCAACCCCACTAGGGCCGCCAGCAGGTGCTCGACAGTACGTACAGCAGCTTCGCCTTGGCAAAGCTCCGTCGATAGCACCGTTGGATTTACCGCGGCAAGGCTAGCCGCTACAGAGGGCTGGCCCGGCAGATCGGTGCGGACGAAGAAACGCCCTTGGCCTGGAGCCGCTGGCCTCAGCGTAACCGTAGTCACCACGCCCGAATGAAGTCCTACGCCCTGCCGGTCTACCACAGTGGCCAAGGTAGTTTGCCCAGCGGCTATGCCCCAGCTTGCCTGGGTCAATCGATTGGAGTCAAGCCCTAGTTGCACCATTAAAAGCGCTCCCCAAACCCAAAGTGGATGCGGCCCTCGCCCTGATTGTTAAAGCCATAGTCAACCCGCAGGGGACCCAGGGGAGTTGAAACTCGCACCCCAGCTCCATAGCCAATGCCGCTACCAGGCTTACCTCGCGACGGCCCAGGAGCACCGGGTACGGAATTGCCGCTGCCCAAGTCACTGCCGACATCTAAGAATAAAGCACCGCCCAAAAACGAAAACAGCGGAAAGCGATATTCGGCGGTGAACTGAGCATAGCTGCGTCCACTCCCCACTTCACCTTCGTCGTAGCCGCGAATTGAGTTGGTGCCACCTAGAGAGAACGCTTCATAGGGGGGTAGCTCGCCGACAATGGTGCCCGCTTGAAAGTTGAGGGCCAACGCCTGGGGGCCTTCGGCAAAGTTCAGGAGGCTGAGGGGAATGTAGTAGCTGTAGCTCCCCCGCAGCCGATTCATAAAGATGCTGCCCCGCCCTAGGGGCACCGACTGCTCGGTATTGACCCGCAGAACGCTGCCGCTGGTGGGGTTAAAGGCATCGTTGCGGCGATCGAGAGTAGCACTGACGGGGAATGTCCAGAGGTCATCAACCCCGCGACTGCTTGCTGTCAAGGGATTGCCAGCGGCGTCTACAGCGTTGACCCTACCATCAGCATCGCGAGCCGACACGTTTTGAATCAAAGTGCCTACCGCCACCGTCCAACCATTGTCAAAGGGACGACTAAAGGTAATGCCGGTACCCAGGCGGCGAATGCGCACCTGATCGCCGTTAGCTAGGTTGATAGGGTTAGGGCCGTCCTCAAAATTGAGGTTGTTGGCTGAGCGAGCAAAGGCGTTAACCGTGTAGGAAGTCCGGTAGGGATCACCCGCAATCCAAGGATCCGTAAAGGACACGTCAAACAGAATATCCCGGGTGCTGAGCTGGGCCTCAGCGCTTAGTTTCTGGTTATTGCCGCCAAAGTTGTCTTGGCGGAAGCTGACTGTACCAAAGAGATCGCCGGTAAAGTTAAAGCCTAGACCAGCAGCTACAGAACCGGTGTTGCGCTCAGATACGTTAACGATCAGCTTAACTTTGCGCGGGTCGTCTTCTGCGGGTTCTAGACCTGGCACTACATCCTCAAAAATTCCCAGGCCAAACACCCGCTGAAAGTCTTGTTCAATGCGAGCCTGGTTAAACACTTCGCCGGGCTCGGTCTCAAACTCGCGGGTGATGATAAAAGGCCGAGTTCGTCCCCGTACTGGGTTGCCCTCGTCGTCAACGGACTGGCCCTGGTCGTTGATGTAACGCACCTCGATGCTTTCAATTACCCCTTCTGCCACCTCTAAGGTGACAACCCCATCGGGCGAAACCTGAGGAGCTGCTACCACCTGGGCCAGCACGTAGCCCTGATCTTGGTACCACTGGTTGAGCTCTAGAATGCCTTCTTGAAAGTCAATCAGGTTGATGATCTCACCCTTTTGTTCGTCAAAGATGTCGTCGACGATGGTTTGGGCCAGGACTTCGTTGCCCTCTAATCGCACGTCGGTGAGCACTGGGTTGGGTTGCACGAGGAAGGTGACTCGCACCCCCAGATCGGTGTCTTCGGGCTGGGCATCGACATCGGCGAAGTAACCGGTGGCAAAAATGCTGTTGATGTCTTGCTGAAGCTGAGTACGGGTAGTCGTGCGCCCGGCTTGGGTTTCGATTACGCTGTAGATCAAATTCTCAAGGGCCGGATCGAGTTCGCCCCCACTGGGCCGAACCTGAATTTCGGCAACTAGAACTCGGGGTTCTTCGGCCTCGGCGGCTGGTTCTTCGGGGGTTGCTTCGTCGGGCTCATCGGCTGCCTCGTCGGGCTCATCGGCTGCTTCGTCGGCGGGCGCGGCTTCAGGAGTCTCTATTTGCTCTTGCGTAGGAGCTGGCTGGGGCTGGCTACGGCGCTGCACAGCTCCATCTAAAATGCGCTGGGCCTCTTCGCGGGTGATTTCGCGCTGGGTGCTGGGGGTTTGAGCCAGCTGAGCACTCTGTTCAAGACTAAATTCTGAGCCAGGGGCGGGCGAGAGGGCCGTGGTAGCATCGGCGGCGGCCTCACCCTCAACGGAGCGGTAGCCATCGATCGCGCCCTGGAGGTTTTCAGCTACGGGGCTAGGGCCTAGGTCAGGCTGAATCTGGTCAAAGTCGATGGTATTGGCGGGATCGGAGGTGCCTATAACAGGCTCAGCCAGGGCATCAGCACTTTGGCTATAGCCTGGTTCAAGGGTCTCCGAGGGTTCAGCTTCGGAGGAAGCTGCCTGCACGACCGATTCTGGGGCGGCTGGATCGGCCTGGGCCGGGGTTGCAATCAGCCCCACCAACCCAGAGGTGGCCAACACGGCCAATAAATAATTAGGAGAAACCCGCATCTAAACACACCTGCTAAACACGTCCACACACCAATCAAAGGACCCTCTCCCGGGCTGAGAGCCAGGGAAAACTGCCCTGGGCGGGCCGCTGCTCCCACAATCGGAAAAATTCTACCTCATTGATGGTGCTAATTCTTGGCCGATTGTGCCGCTACCTTTTCTAGCACACGCTGGTAAGCCGCTTCGATCTGGCCCAGATCTTGCCGAAAGCGATCTTTGTCGAGCACCCGTTGAGTTTCGTCGTCAGTGGTTTGATCCCATAGACGGCAGGTGTCAGGGCTGATTTCGTCGCCCAGCAAAATCTGCTGTTGAGGATCGAGGCCAAACTCTAGCTTGAAGTCAACCAGGGTGATAGAGCAGCCCATGAAGAAATCCGTCAGGATTTGATTGATGCTGAGGGCAAGACGGCGCAGAGTGGCGATCTGTTCCTCACTAGCGATCGCCATGGCGCGAATGCGATCGCCCGTCAGCAGCGGGTCACCCAATTCGTCGTTTTTATAATAGAACTCCACCAGCGGCGGATCGAGGCGCTGGCCCAGGGGCAGGCCGGTCTGCTTGCACAGGCTGCCCGCCGCCAGATTGCGCACCACCACTTCAAGAGGGATGATCTGGAGGGCTTTGACCCGCATGGTGCGATCGCCGGTCGTTTCTAACCAGTGGGTGACAATGCCCGCTGCCTCAAGCTGCTTAAACAAATAGGTGGAGATGGCGCAGTTGATCTGCCCCTTGCCGACTATCTGGCCCTTCTTTTGGGCATTAAAAGCGGTGGCGTCGTCTTTAAAGTAGGTCAGCAACACCGCTGGGTCGTCGGTGGCGTAGATAATTTTGGCCTTGCCTTCGTAGAGTTTTTCGCCGAAGGGGTTTTCGCCAGAAGGGTTTTCGTCGGAAGTATCACCAGAGGCCATGGTCGTGGGGCGGTATCGAGGACATCCCATAGTAGCGCCCTTAGTTCATCCTTGGTTTGCTCAGGGGACACCCTTGGGTTCCCCGTCGCGCTGTACCCTTAGTTAAGTAACTGTTACCCTCGCGCAACGCTCCATGGCCACCATCAACGACAACTATCTCAAGCTTAAAGCGGGCTATCTGTTCCCCGAAATTGCTCGCCGGGTTAGCGCCTTTGCCGAGGCCAACCCCGACGCGCCAATTATTAAGCTGGGCATTGGCGATGTGACTGAGCCCCTGCCCGAAGCCTGCCGCACCGCCATGGTCAAAGCGGTGGAAGATATGGGCGATCGCACCTCCTTCCACGGCTACGGCCCCGAGCAGGGCTACCTCTGGCTGCGCGAAAAAATTGCCCAGCACGACTTTCAAAGCCGGGGCTGCGACATTGACGCCAGCGAAATCTTTATCTCCGACGGCTCAAAGTGCGACTGCGGCAACATTCTCGATATTTTTGGCAGCAACAACTCCATTGCCGTCACAGACCCGGTATACCCCGTTTATGTCGACACTAATGTGATGGCAGGGCACACCGACCCCGCCAACGAAAATGGCGAGTACGGCGGCCTCACCTACCTGCCGATCAGCGCCGCCAATGCCTTCACCGCCAGCATCCCCCACGAAAAAGTAGACCTGATCTACCTCTGTTTTCCCAACAACCCCACTGGGGCAGTAGCCAGCAAAGAGCACCTACAAGCCTGGGTCAACTACGCCCGCGCTCACGGCTCGATCATTTTGTTTGATGCGGCCTATGAAGCGTTCATCACCGACCCCACCATTCCCCACTCCATCTATGAAATTCAGGGAGCGCGGGAGTGCGCCATCGAGTTCCGCTCCTTTTCTAAGAATGCCGGCTTCACCGGTACCCGCTGCGCCCTGACGGTAGTTCCCAAAACCCTCATCGGCAAAGCCGCCGATGGCACCGAAGTTGCCCTCCACGGCCTGTGGAATCGCCGCCAATCCACCAAGTTCAACGGCGTCTCCTACATCGTGCAGCGTGGGGCAGAGGCGGTCTATTCCCCCGAGGGGCAAGCCCAAACCAAAGCCCTAATCGACTTTTATATGGAGAACGCCCGCATCATTCGCGAGCAGCTCACCGCCGCCGGCATTGCCGTCTACGGCGGCGTCAACGCCCCCTACGTGTGGGTCAAAACCCCCAACGACCTGACCAGCTGGGATTTTTTCGATAAGCTGCTGCACACCTGCCATGTGGTCGGCACCCCAGGCTCGGGCTTCGGGGCCGCAGGCGAAGGCTACTTCCGCATTTCGGCCTTCAACAGCCGCGACAACGTGAACGAAGCCATGCGCCGCGTCACCGAAAAGTTTCGCGGATAGACACCCACTCAGCTCGGGCCTAAGGGAGCCACAGCAGAGTCTGGCTAGATACGGAAGTGGTCTGCCATGCTTGAATCTGTAGGTTAGTAAACCGCTAGCGGCACCCAACCAAGCCCGTCGCTGTTGGAGTGTCTTTTCCAGAGACATTGAGTGCGAAGCTTATGCCAAACCTACGCCGTTGTCTGTTGCCATCTACTGCTGCAAGATAATGCGAATTGTCCGATGTGAGCCAGAACGCCATGGAGAAAAGATTCTAGAGCTCTTGAATGATGCCATTCTCAACTCTACGGCGCTCTATGATTACAAGCCTCGAACCCCTAAGGTGATGACTGAGTGGTTTAACGCCAAGATCCAAGGAAATTTTCCTGTGATCGGGATCGAGAATGAGTCAAGCGACCTGATGGGTTTCGGAAGTTACGGCACCTTCAGGGCGTGGCCAGCTTACAAGTATTCGGTCGAGCACTCAGTTTATGTCGATGCCCGTTTTCGGGGCCAGGGCATCGGGAAGCGCTTGCTGCAAGAACTAATTGCTGCCGCGCAAGAGCAAAACTATCATATTCTCGTAGCAGGTATCGACACTACCAACTCAGTGAGTATCCACCTGCACGAGAGTCTAGGCTTTATTCACTGCGGCACTATTCGACAAGCTGGCTTCAAGTTTGGCCGATGGCTAGATCTGGCCTTCTATCAGTTGGTGTTGTCTACACCGGTTGACCCCACTGATGATTGAGGGTGAATGTCGTGTTGTTTAGTTCTGCTATTTGCATTCCTCATCTGCAACTTTAAGGAAGCTCGACCATGCTCACCATCGCTCTGCCCAAGGGCGGCATGCTCAAAGACAGCATTCAGCTGCTCAAAGCCGTTGGCCTCGACTTTAGCCTGTTTCTCGACAGCGCCAACCGACAGCTACAAATCACCGACGCCTCAGGCCAGGCCACGGGGTTACTGGTGCGTGCCCAAGACGTGCCGGTGTATGTGGAGTATGGCCAGGCCCAGCTCGGCATGGTTGGTTACGATGTGCTGCGCGAGAAAAAGCCCGCCGTGGCTCACTTGGCCGACCTGGGTTTTGGCGGCTGCCGCCTGTCGGTGGCCGTCAAAACCACTAGTTCCTATCGCTCGGCTTTAGATCTGCCCGCCCACAGCCGGGTGGCGTCTAAGTACGTCAACTGCGCCCGCGACTACTTCCAGAGCCTCGATTTGCCGGTGGAAATTGTGCCTCTCTACGGCTCGGTGGAGCTAGGGCCGATTACGGGGATGTCGGAAGCGATCGTCGATCTGGTTTCGACGGGCAAAACTCTGAAGGAAAACAACCTGATGGAGCTAGAGGTGCTTTACCACAGCACTGCCCGACTGATTGCCCACCCGCTGAGCTACCGGGTCAACCCCTACGGCCTGAAGGATTTGATCGATCGCGTGCGTACCCAGGCAGAGGCGGTGGCCGTGTAGGGGTCTTGCCGGATAGGTTTAGAGGATGGCCAAGACGAGGTTTGATAGGCGATCGCAGGTAATCCTACAGCGATCGCACCTCATCCAAGACCTTATCCCGCTGGCGCTCAGCAGTGAGCGGCTTGTGGGTGAGTAGCGACACCGCCACAAAGGCCACCAGACCCAACAGCGGGCTAATCATCGTAGGGAAGCCGTCAAAATCGGCGGTAAATAGGCCGTTGGGGAAGTACAGCAGCGTGTTGTCGACCCCAAACATCGTCGGCATCAGCGAAAACATCAGCAGCCGCGACAGTGACCCCACCGCGATGCAGGCCAGCGCCCCCTGGCGGGTCGCCTTGGCCCAAAACAGCCCCCCAATCAGCGGCACCACCAGCCCCGCAAAGCTCATATCAAAGGCCAGCAGCAGCAGCACCCCGGTCTGAGGCACTTTAAGACCGAGCACTACCCCCAATACCGTAATCACCACAGCCATCAGACGAGTGATCAGCAGCAGCTTGTCGCCCCCAGCTCCGTGAGCTGTGGCGTGGCGAATGCCCAAAACGTTGTGGGCCAGCACCGACGAAGTTCCTAAAATAGCGCCGTCTGCTGTCGATAGTGAGGCCGACAAAATTGCCGCCAACACCAGCAGCCCCAGCAGCGGCGGCACGACACCCTTAAGCATGGCGTACAGCACCGGGCCATCGGGCGTAATACCTGCCTGACTGAGAATGCCGTTGGCCCCCAGGGCAATAATCGAAAAGGGAATACCGATCGCCAGGGTGCCCGCTGAGGCAACGAAGCAGGCTTTTTGAGCCGTTTCGGGGCTGTCGGCAGCAAAGATGCGGGCCATGAAGTCGATCGCCACCATATTGCCAAACCCCAAAGCAATAAGGCTGGCCCAGTTAACGGCTGCTCCGGCAGCTGGCGATGTCAGTTGCTCAAGCGCCCCTGGCCCCATGCCAGGATCAACGGTCAGGCCAAAATTGACTAGCACAAAAGCCAGCATGGCCCAGGCCCCAACCACCGCAATGATAATTTGAATAAAGTCGGTGTAGGCCACCGCAAATAGCCCGCCGGAGACCGTATAGGCAAACACCAGCGCCGCCAGTAGAGTGATGCCGCCAACGTAGCTGGTTCCGAGAAAATTTTCAAACATGTAGCCGCCCGCCACTAGGTTGCCTGCCAGCAAAAACGAAAAGCTCACCGACATAATGCAGGCGGCAATTACCTCCACAGTGCGGCCATATTTAACCCGGTAGAAGTCAGGAATAGTAATCAGCCCCATGCGGTTCATGGGTTTGGCCAAAAACAAACCCGTCAGCAACAGACATAAGGCCAACCCTAGGGGCAGCGCCGCCCCCGCCCAAAAGCCAAAGGCCGAAGACAAATCGGTGTTGCCCAGAGTGGCATTAGAGTCAACCGATTGCGCCATCAGCGTTGCGGCGGCCAAGGGCAGGGCTAACCCTCGACCTGCTACCAAGAAGTTAACGCTATCGCCCTTAATTTGCTGCGAAGCCCACACCCCAATGCCGAGGGTACCCAGCAAAAAGGCAATGATGCCGTAGGAAAAAACGCTCTGTTCCATACCGTTTAAGCTCCTGGCCTACTGTTGATAATCGTTGAGCGGCAGATACTAAAAAGCCCGGGAGCAAACGCAAACCGCCTGCGGCCTACATTTTTCTTCCCAGGCTTTTATCCCTCCGTTAACCAGGTCGTACCCGGCTGCACTTCTTGGATCAGTCACCTAGCGCTTCGGGGAAACCTTTCCTCGGCTCAGTCAGAACCCTCCACGAAAACGAACACCTTGCGGACTGCACGTCGCGCTTGGTACATCGACAGTCAATCTGCCGAGGGGCAAATCGGTTTCCTTTATACGTATCAATTGGCTCAGGGTGGGGCCGTATCAGCTAATACGATTAGCGGACGGTAATATTAGGTCTTCCTAACTTTTGAGTGGTCTCATCCCAACGGCTATTAGCCAAGCCGACGTCAGCTCAACTCACTACTCTCGGTGGGCTGATGCCCGGTAGGATGTAAAGCGTTGCATTCTAAGTCTGCGCCATGTTTATCGACTACATCACCCTGATGCTTATCAACATGGTTGCGGGGCTGGTGCTGCTGGCCGACTTTGTCTATCGCGGGCTAGATGGAGCCAACCTCAAACGCTGGATACCGGGTTTTGGGCTAGTGGGGGCGATCGCCCTAGTCACCGGCCTGCACATGGTCTTAACTTGGCCCGTACCGGGCAGCTTCAATATTTCCTTTGGCGAAACCACAGTGCTGTTTGGGGGGCTTTATTTCGCTACTGCGATCGCGATCGCCCAGGGCTGGGACTTGCTCTCACTGGCGGTCTACGCCTTCTTCGCGGGCCTCACCTCGGTGGTTGTCGGGGCACGCATTATTAATCTGGGGCAAACCCAACAGCCGCTGGTAGCCGGGCTAGGCTTTATTTTGACGGGCTTGGGTGGGGTGCTGGCTGCTCCTACTCTGGTGTACCTGCGCGGCAACAAAAGCTGGCGCATTCTGGGGGCTATAGTCCTACTGGTAGCGGCGCTGGTGTGGGCCTTCGTTGGCTTTTTGGGCTATTGGGGCCACCTAGAGGGCTTTAGCGACTGGCAGCCGCCGGTGATGCGGGGCGAACCCTAACGGACTTGCGATCGCTAGTCCCCAAGCTGGTCAGACCATTCTCCAGACGGAGAACGGGGCGAAACACTCGCTGAAATTCAGCAAAAATCCTTCAGCCCAGAGCTACAACAACCGCAGGACAAACCGGTATGGCCCTGAGCTTAATCTTTGTTTACACTCAAAGAAAGCCTTTAACTCCCTATCGCCATGCTGCTTCAGCCCGACCAGCGCACTAAGCTCGACGAGTCTAGCGACACCGCTTTTTACGATGCGCCCCGCTTCGTCACCCACGTAGACGATGGCTTTATTCAGCAACTCACAGAACTCTATCGCGAGCGGCTGACCCCTAACAGCCGCATTTTCGACATGATGAGCAGTTGGGTCTCACACCTGCCCACAGATTTAGAGTTTGAATGGGTCGAAGGCCACGGTCTGAACGCCGAAGAGCTGGCCAAAAACCGCCGCCTCAACCACTATTTTGTGCAAAACCTCAACGAAAACCCAAAGCTGCCGTTAGATGACCAATCCTTCGATGCTGTGCTGAACACGGTATCGGTGCAGTATCTGCAACAGCCCGAGGTGGTGTTTGGTGAAATCTACCGCATTCTTAAACCAGGCGGCATTGCCATTGTCAGTTTCTCAAATCGCATGTTTTATCAAAAGGCGATCGCCGCCTGGCGCGACGGCAGCGAAACCCGCCGAGTCAACCTGGTTAAGGGCTACTTTGGCTCAGTGCCAGGCTTTAGCAATCCAGAGGTCGTCGCCCACACCCCTAGCGGTCCGTCTATTCTGCAAATGCTGGGCATGGCCGGAGGCGATCCCTTTTACGCCGTCATCGCTGAACGCATGGAACCGTTGGTATCTAGCCAGCCCTAGGATGCAATAGCCGCAACGGCCCTGTTTGGCAACAAGCAGTATTGACTTGATCAATCTGCCTACCGGCGCAGCAGTGCCGCAAAGTCAGCTAGGCGAAAAAATTGGTACGCTCTCAACCAGAAGAGTACGACAGATTATCGATGGGGTGGAGCTTTTGCTAGACCCCTATGGACTAGACGATTGGGAAAGCTGAATAACTCCAGAAGCTCGCTCTACTTTGGAAACATAGGCGTAGGCTAAATTGATTTACTCGGTGGGTACTGTGACCATGCGCGACTCAATGCCTGCCCACACCTGCGGCGACACCCGCACCGCCGCTTCTTTACAACGAATCATGAATTCTAGGGTGTGAAAGAAGTTGGAAAATAGTTCAACTTCCTGACGTGTTTTTACGACATGATACTCTTCGAATCCAAGGTTTCTGGCAAATGATAGAAATCCTTCGCCCATAATCTGAAACTGTTCTATCTCTGGCAATTCATTGGAAAGAATGCGTTGATGTAAAGCATCTAGATCGATTATTAAGGGATCAATTAGCTCGCACTTGAATACACCAGCTTTTTTAAACTCATTGACTAGGCAAATAGTTCTTTCCAGTAAATAGTGATAGATGTTTTCAAAAGAGGGTTGAGCAGCAAAAAAACGAAATTCATACGTAAAGTTGTGATCAAGGTTACGCGCTAGAAGAATAGCTTCTTGGCAAAAGACTATCTGCTCCAATACAGCTAGTTTGTTGACATCGTCAAGGTCACAACTCTGATTGAAATTACGACCCTGATCAATGTCGCCAGAATAAATACGAGTGATACCAAAGGCGGCATCAAGTGTAGAGGCATGGTCGATGGCGAGGACGAGAGCAGCGGTTCGTTTTGCGACAGCTTTACTTTGTCCTGGAGAGCCTTCAGTGGCGGCAGTGGCCCAGTTTAGTAACAACTTGAGTTTAGGTGAGGCAAGATAGTGGTTTTGCACTTGGTGCTCTATGGCAAGTAGTAAATCATCAGCCCCACGCTTGCCAGGTGCGAGTCCTGCCACTAACAAGAAAACTTCCCGCCAATGCTGTTCAGTTAAATGGTTGCGCACAAGCTGGTCAATCTTCTGATTGTCAACAATACACTTGGCGGTTAAATATTCCTGAAACGTTAAGTGCGAAAATGAGTAGGCATCTCGCGCTCGTTCAACCAAGATACCTTGCTGAATCTCAATTTCTTTCAGCACGGTTTCGGCATCCAGATGGCCGGGGGCATTGAGGTTGTTTATCAAAAATTCCCGAATTTGGTTGATCAACCGATCTTTAGAAAAGAAAAGCTGATCGTCCACGAAACTGGTGTAGGCAATCTCAGCCAGCATGTCTAGCTCTAGCTCGGTACTCAACTCTTGATAAATAGGGTTGCGTTGAATTCGCTTTTCAGAGGCCCACTTGCGTAGCAGCACGTCTAAGGCTTCACCATATAGGGCATGGCGCTTTTTGGGAAAGTCTTGATAGTCGTCGTAGACAACGCACAGCAGGGTCAGCAGCAGCGGAGTTTGGGCCAGTTCTTTGGCGGCCTGGTATTCAGGGCTGTTTAGCAGTTGCCAGCAGCGCTCGGCGGTGTTAGTTTCGGCATCGCGCTCTTTTTGAAACCAATTTTTGATGAACTGCTGAATCTGCTCATCTTCAAATGCCGCCATGGCCACATCTTTGAAACGTGTAAAGCCGCCAAAAGTATATGCGGCCACTCGACAAGAGGCGATATAGCGGTTGTCACTGTAGCGATCAACCAGGCTCCTAATCTCTCTGAGGACGTGATCCAAATTGGCTGTGGGTACTTCGTCTAGGCCATCCAGCAGCACCAGCAACTTGCCGTTTTTGAGAAATAGCTCCGTGAGGTCTTCTGAATAAGGAAAGCCGCAGGTCTCTAGTTCTTCTGCAATCACGGCCTTGATGCTGATATTAGGTTTGTCGAACTGCCGCAGCTCTAGAATGACAGGGATGCAGGCGTGCTGGTAAAAAATCTCTTGGGGTACCAGCAGATTACCGGGGTCTTTGGCTGCAAAGTCTCGGCGACCTAGGGTACGTAAGGCTTCTAGACCTACTTTTCGCAAAAAGGTCGATTTGCCCACCCCCGGCCCACCCAGCACCATCAGGTATTGTTGGTCGTTGGCAACTTGTAGGCCAGATTTCTTCTCGGCGCAAGTAACGTTAAATCCACGCTTGCCGCTTTCGCGGTACTGCTCTTGCAGGGCATCTTCCGATTCAAAATAGCGCAGGGCCGAGCGATCGAGCAGTTGTACAGCAGTATAGATTTTGTCGAGCCCTACTGAATCCATACGTACGCAGGCGACTTTGAGGGTGCCGTGGCGCTCTATGTAGAGGCGCACGTAGTTCACCATCGCCTTTCTCAAAGCCAGGTTTTTGCCGATGTCCCAATCGATTTTTTTGAGGGTTTCAGTGCCCTTGTCTTTGACCAAGCTGGTGATTAGGCCACCTAGACCAGCGGCGGCGGCTCCAATCAGGGGTTCAAATCCGGTCATGGTGGGGACGGGGGTTGCGGTTGCCCACTACTATAGCCTGGGCTTTTTGAGGGGCAATGATTGAAATTTACTGGGCGATCGCACCCCAAACTCCCACCCACAACCCGCTATCCTAGATAACGTGCTGCACCCGGTGAAAATTCGATGGATACCAAGGCCTTTAAGCGCTCTCTAAACCACTCCGACAAGTACTTTCGCCAGGGGTTTGGCCACGGGGAAGAAGTCGCCGGGCAAATGCAGACCGAGTACAACAGCGGGCTAATTCAAGAAATTCGCGATCGCAGCTACACCCTCACTCGCGGCAACGTCACCATCAAACTGGCCCAGTCCTTTGGCTTTTGCTGGGGGGTTGAGCGGGCCGTGGCTATGGCCTACGAAACCCGCCAGCACTTCCCCACCGAGCGCATCTGGATCACTAACGAAATCATCCACAACCCCAGCGTCAACCAGCGCCTCAAAGACATGGCAGTGGAGTTCATTGAAGTCGTCGATGGCGAAAAAGATTTCTCTATTGTGGGCCAGGGCGACGTGGTGATTCTGCCCGCCTTTGGGGCCAGCGTGCAGGAAATGCAGCTGCTCAACGACAAGGGCTGCACCATTGTCGATACCACCTGCCCCTGGGTCTCTAAGGTGTGGAACACCGTTGAGAAGCATAAGAAAAGAGACCACACCTCCATCATTCACGGCAAGTACAACCACGAAGAAACCGTGGCCACCAGCTCCTTCGCAGGCAAATACCTGGTGGTGCTGAATCTAGACCAGGCCAACTATGTGGCCGACTATATTCTCAACGGTGGCGATAAGGCCGAATTTATGGCCAAGTTTGGCAACGCCTACTCCGCCGGGTTCGACCCCGACACCGACCTCGATCGCATCGGCGTCGCCAACCAAACCACCATGCTCAAGGGCGAAACCGAGCAAATCGGCAAACTCTTCGAGCACACCATCCTCAAAAAGTACGGCCCCCAGGCCCTCAACGACCATTTTCTCAGCTTCAACACCATCTGCGACGCCACCCAAGAGCGCCAAGACGCCATGTTCGAACTGGTGGATGAAAAGCTTGACCTCATGGTGGTGATCGGCGGCTATAACTCTTCCAACACTACTCACCTGCAAGAGATTGCGATCGAGCGCAATATCCCCTCGTACCACATTGACAGCGCCAGCCGCATTGGCCCCGGCAACCGCATCGAGCACAAGCCACTCCACGGCGACCTGACGGTGACCAAAAACTGGCTGCCCGATGGTCCTATTACCGTGGGCGTCACCTCTGGCGCTTCGACCCCCGATCGCTCGGTGGAAGAAACCATTGGGCATATCTTCGCCATTAAAGCTGACATGGCGGTGGTTTAGGCACAGGATACTGATATTGCCCTGTGCAGCGGTCTGCTGCCCGTTGCTACGGGGCGATCGCAGCCAGACTAAAATAACGATGCGTCGCTATAGGTTGAGGCCAGAGCCATGACCACCGCTACCACCCTCAAAGACCAAATTCTAGAAGAGATCGACCATCTGCCCGTGGAAACGCTGGCTGAAATTTTGGCTTACGTTCAGGGTCTAAGAACTGGCCCAAACGTGGCCCCTCATGACGAGGTGTGGCAAGCCTATCTAGAGTCTGAGCAAGAACGCGAAGAGGTCTATCGTCGCCTTGCCGACTCCTAAGTTTTTAGATGTAGAAGCAGTTTTGAGGCTCCATGCCAGACAGATTGAGCGGTTTGGGGGTACTGAAGGCGTGCGAGATGCAGGGCTGCTAGATTCAGCTCTGGCTCAGCCTCAAGTTACCTTTGGCGGCGAGCTGCTGCATCCAACCCTGGCGGAGCAGGCGGCAGCCTATCTATATCATTTGTCGAACAATCATCCTTTTGTAGACGGCAACAGGCGCACAGCGTTTGCGGTAATGGACACTTTTTTGCGAGTAAATGGAAAACGTCTGCTATTAACGAACGATGACGCTTACGATTTAGTGATGCAGGTCGCCAAGGGCCAGATCGATAAACCTACGCTGGCCAGTCTCATTGCGGCTGCCGTTCAAAGCATGCCCTAGGATGAAGTCTCCCCTGTCTGAGATCGTGAATCAGGCTAACCTGGGATAGAACACCTGTTCCCCGCCCATGGCTGCATCCCTATCAAAATCCGTTAATGCTGCCCTGGCGCTCACCACTGAGCAAGAGGCCGCCCTTGATGCTCTGGACGCCTTTGTGCAGGGCAATGAAAAGCTGTATCTGCTAACCGGCTACGCGGGCACGGGCAAAACCACACTGCTCCAGGTGTTTGTGAATGGACTGCGCGATCGCGGTGACGATCGCCCCATCGTGCTGAGCGCCTTTAGCAACAAAGCCACTAAGGTGCTGGCGGCGATGGCGGCCCAGTGGCGGTTAGATATTGACGCCATGACCTGCTGCAAGCTGCTAGGCCTGCGTCCGGTGATCGACGAAGAGAACGGTAAGCAGGTGTTTGCGATCGATCGCCAGCAGGCAAGCCAGATCGATCGCTACCGGCTGGTAATTATCGACGAATGCTCAATGATCAACCAGGAGCTGTGGGATCTGCTGGTGAATGCCGTGTCGAACCTGTATCGGGGCACTCAGATTTTGTTTGTGGGTGATTCGGCTCAGCTACCACCGGTCAACGAGCCCGAGTCGGCCTGCTTTCGCCAGATTATTCACCGATCACAGCTCACCGAGGTGGTGCGCTACGGCGGCGCGATCGGCGTAATCGCCGAAGACATTCGCCGCAACCTGGAGCGCGATGCCCTGCCCCAGTTCGCCAACGACACCAATGCCGACAATACCGAAGGCTGCTTTGTGCTGCCCCGCCAGGCCTGGCACGACCTGCTGATTCGCGCTTTTACCAGCCCCGCCTACCAGAAAAACCCCGACCAGGTGCGCGCCCTGGCCTACACCAATCGCCGGGTGGCTCAGCTCAACCACACCATTCGCGCTGCCATCCATGGTGCCAATGCCAAACGGTTTGTGCCCGGCGATCGACTGATTGCCATTAACCCCTGTTTAGAAAAAGAAGCGATCGTGCTGCCCACCTCTGCCGAGTGTGAGGTGCTCAATATTGCTCGGGGTCGCGAGGGCGAGTGGCCTCTGTGGATGCTCGAAGTCGAGACTGAAACCGGCGACAATAAAACCCTGCGGGTGCTGCACGAGTCGGGTCAGGCCGAGTTCAAAACCAAGCTCGACTTTCTCGCCAAAGAAAAGCGCTGGATGGAGTTTTGGGATTTGCAGCAGCGCTTCCACGCCGTTGACTACGCCTACAGCCTCACCATCCATAAAAGCCAGGGGTCAACTTTTCAAGATGTGTTTGTGGATGTGCCATCAATGGCCGCCAACCGCAACGCGATCGAGCGCAACCAGCTCTGCTATGTCGCCTTCACACGCGCCGCCAAACGGCTGTTTTTGTATCAGTAGGATGCACTGTGATCAGAATTTCTCAGCGGTGAGTTCGGCCTGGCGCGGAGAATTTGCCTTAGCTCTAACAGTTCTGTGGCCTAATCTGGATTATTTATAGTCCTAAGTCAACTGTGGTAGACGGGCCAGAGGCCCATCCCACAAGAGGGTAGTTATTCGAGTCTTGGATGTCCTCGGGAAGAATCTTGTAGGACAGCCGGGACGGCTATCCTACAAGATTCTATTGCCCCAATTCCCTGATCACGACCTCATCCCCCACAGCTAGGCCCAGTTCGGCAGCGCGCCCAGCCCGCAGCTCAATCACGTGATCCACCAGCTGATTGCTTGGGCCATAGGTCGGGCAAGGGTCGGCAGTGCAGGGGGGAGCCTCCGCGAGTCCCACGATCTGCTCTTGGTAGACAAACACCATGTCCAGCGCTACCGGCACATTCTTCATCCAAAAACTCACCGGGCGCGATCGCCCCATGGGAAACAGCATGCCGCGATCGTCCGGCAGCGCGTCGCGATACATCAGCCCCAGGGCCTGCTGCTGGGGGGTAACCGCCACTTCTAAAAAGATCTCTTCGCCACCCAGGGTCGTCACCGCTGTGACGGCAAGCTGTTGGCCGCGAGGGTCAGCCATAGGGGTTTCGGTCGCAGTCGGTGTGGATGGGGCATTGCCAGTTGTGGAAGGTGGCTCAGTGGTGGAGGGTGTTGGCCCGCACCCTGCTCCCAACACCAGAGCGCTAAGCACCAGGCTCAAGGCCATACCCTGCCTCAGCCAAAGATGAAGCCGTTGGGGAGCCAAACCAGCAAAACGATAGGCCATAGAAAACCGGAAAAATCACTGCGGATGCCCAATTAGGGCGGTACCATTCTAGTCGCTCACTGGCTGGATGTTGTCCTCACCCATCCACCTACCCACTCGTCCACCCACCGACTGCCTAACTCTCCCGCAGCACGTACCCGACGCCCCGCACGGTCTGAATCAGGCGCTTATCGTCTTCGCCATCAATTTTGAGGCGCAGGTAGCGCACATAAACCTCGATCACGTTCGACTCGCCCACAAAGTCGTAACCCCAGACATTCTCCAGAATTTGCTCGCGGGGCAGCACCTCACGGGGGTGCTCCATCATATATTTGAGCAGCTCAAACTCTTTCATCGTTAGATCAATGACGCGATCGCCCCGCAGCGCATGGCGATTGTCTAAATCCAGCATCAGGTCGCCAAAGCGCAGGTGCTCAACCTCTCCTGGGGCCGATTGCAGGTAGAGCTGCACGATCTTTAAAAAAGCGTCGGCGCGGTAAGGTTTGAGAAAATAGTCGTCAGCGCCGCATTCGAGGCAGGCCACCCGGTCTTCAAGGCTGTCTTTGGCCATCAGCAGCACAATCGGCGACTTAATGCCCTGGTTGCGCAGGGTTTGGCACAGCACCAGCCCCGACTCGCCCCCCAGCAGGCGATCGACCACAACCAACGCCGGATGGCTCTCAGTCGCTAGAGCAAGACCTGCCTTAGCACTGCTGGCTACCACAGGATGGTAGCCAGCCTCTTGGAGGTCAAACTCCATCTGGCGGGTTTGGCCCTCGTTGGTGCCCACCAGCAAAATGTGGGTGCCCTGATCAGCGATAGATGTGCCCATAGGATTTAAACGTCTCAACGCCTGGGGCTTTAGATCAGCGGTCCATCGAGTTAGCGTTTCACAGACAGCGCCTGCAAAGGATCGCGATTGATTATAGCGCGGCACTCTAGGTAGCACGGGGGTTAGGGCCATGGCCGCTGCTGCCGCTAGACCGATTACCGCTGAAAAATAGTATTAAACCCCTATTTTTCCCTTAGTTTTCTTCTCTAAGTGTCTATTGTTACCGTTAGTAACGGGGGCAAAATTCCTCACGAAATCTTCCCCTTCCTTCTCAATTGTGTGTGTTAGATTGGGCGTAATTTGCTGCTAGAACCTATATCACACATGACATTTGCAAAGCGCGGACTAATCCTAGGTGCCACGGCCATTGCTGTGGCGGCGGTAACTGTAACCGGCGCTGGGATTCACCTGTCCCAAAGCAAAGCTTTCTTTGAAGAAAGCCCCAAGGAACTGATTGATCAAGTTTGGCAGCTAATTGACCGCAATTTCGTCGATGCCACCTTTAACCAGGTCGATTGGGATGCGGTGCGAACGGATTACCTAGGGCGAAACTACACCGACCAGGAAGAGGCCTACGGGGCTATCCGCGAGATGCTGGAGAAGCTAGAGGATCCCTACACCCGCTTCATGGATCCCGAAGAGTTTCGCAGCATGCAGATTGACACCTCTGGCGAACTTACCGGGGTCGGCATTCAAATCTCTCAGGATGAAGAGAGCAAAGAAATCGTCGTTGTTGCTCCCATCGAAGACACACCGGCCTTTGATGCAGGTATTCGCCCCCAGGACGTGATTTTGGCCATTGATGGCGAATCTACCGAAGCCATGGAGCTCAATGACGCGGTGAGCAAAATTCGCGGTACTGTTGGCTCTGAGGTCACCCTCACCCTTCGCCGGGGCGAAGAAGAATTGGAAGTATCTTTGGTGCGCGCCCGCATTGAGATCCATCCAGTGCGCTACAACGTGCAGGCTGGCCCTGAAGGACAGGTGGGCTATATCCGCCTTAACCAGTTCAGCGCCAACGCCGCCGAAGAAATGGGTGCAGCCATCGAAGATCTCGAAAGCCAGGGGGTGACGGGCTACGTGCTTGACCTGCGCTCTAACCCTGGTGGGCTGCTGTACTCCAGCATTGACATTGCTCGCATGTGGATCGACAGCGGCATTATTGTCTCTACGGTCAATCGTCAGGGAGTGGCTGACGAAGAAACAGCTAATAGCCGTGCCCTAACCGATAAGCCTCTCGTGGTGCTGGTTGACGGCGGCTCGGCCAGCGCTAGCGAAATTTTGTCTGGGGCCTTAAGGGATAACGAGCGGGCCATTTTGGTGGGCACTCGCACCTTCGGCAAGGGCCTGGTGCAATCGGTGCGTAGCTTGGGCGATGGCTCTGGGGTAGCGATTACGGTGGCCAAGTACCTCACCCCCGATGGCACCGACATCAACAAGTCTGGCATTGAGCCCGACATTTCGATCGAGTTGACTGAAGAGCAGCAGGAAGAACTCGCGACTAATCGTGAGGCCATTGGCACCGATGCCGACCCTCAGTATGCCGAGGCATTGAAAGCGCTGAGCACCGAGATTAAAGAAGCCCGCGCTGGCGACAACGTCACGACCGCACCCAGCAATTAGTTGGGCCGTCGATAAAATCGGTAGATGACTTAACTAACGGTCTGGGCTACGGCTCAGGCCGTTATTTTTGACGGCGCGGCGACCGCAGCGGGTTTCCCCCCAGCACCAGCAGCACTAGAGCGGCGGCCAGCATACCGGCGGCCACGCAAAAGGCCAGTAGCACCCCAAAGGGAATGGCGATCGATTGCAGATTCAAAAATTGAATGGAGACAGGGGTGGCGTTTTGCACGGCGATAATGGCGATCGCAATCACCCAGACAGCGGGCACCAGGGCAAACACAAGTCTAATCATGGGCCAGGGTAAGTTATGGAGCGATAGGTAAAGGGTTGCCAAGACACAACACCTTTGGGTAGTATGGTCAACTGGGCTATACGAGAAAAATCATGGCAAAACGGGTACAGGTAGTTCTTACAGAAGATGTTCGCAAGCTGGGCTATAACGGCGACCTGGTAGATGTTGCCCCTGGCTATGCACGTAATTATCTTATCCCTAACGGGAAAGCAGTGCGCACCACCCCCGGCGTGCTGAAGCAGGTAGAGCGTCGGCGCGAGGCGCAAAAGCAGCGGCTGCTAGAGATTAAGCAAGAGGCTGAAGCGATCAAGACAGCGCTGACCACTATTGGCATGTTCACCATTCAAAAGCCCGTCGGTGAGAACGAGGCCATCTTTGGTACTGTCACCTCTGGCGATGTGGCCGATGTGATCAAGTCGCTGGCGGACAAAGAAGTCGATCGCCGTGATATTTCGGTACCCGACATCAACAAGCTTGGCGAATACCAGGCCGAAGTGAAGCTGCACCCTGAAGTGACTGCCATCGTCAACCTGCGGGTAGTGGCCGAGTAAACTAAGCTGATCTCCCGCTTGGGCAACCACGGGATATACAGTACTGATATTAAAAATCGCCGCTAGGGAAGCTTAAACGCCCCCAGCAGCGATTTTTTTGTCAGTTGGGTAGCTGTGGACGACCTATTTTCCTGTCATAAACCAGGAGCGCTAGATGCAAAAGATTGACGACCTCCTGGCTTTGCCCAAAGAAATTTTTGGCAACTGATCGCTGAGCACCATGGGCTACAATCAAGCCACGCCCCAACATGTAGTGGTCTGACTCCCGGCCACCGCGCAGCCTCAACACTATGGATACCCCTCGACTCCACCCCGACACTATCGAAGCGGTGCGCGATCGCACCGACATTGTCGATGTGGTCTCCCAGCATGTAGTGCTGAAAAAGCAGGGTAAAGATTTTGTCGGCCTCTGCCCCTTCCACGAAGACAAGTCGCCCAGCTTTAGCGTCAGCCCCGGCAAGCAGTTTTACTACTGTTTTTCCTGCGGGGCGGGGGGCAATGCCTTTAAGTTTTTAATGGAGCTGAACAAGCGCTCCTTTGCCGACGTGGTGCTCGACCTGGCCCAGCGCTACCAGGTGCCGGTAACGACGCTGGAACCCGCCAAACGCCAAGAGCTTCAGCGGCAGCTCACCCTGCGGGAGCAGCTCTACGAAATTTTGGCGCTGACGGCTAGATTTTATGAGCATGCCCTCCAGCAGATCGACGGGGCCACGGCCCTAGCCTACCTATACGAGCGGGGCCTGAATGACGCTACCATTCAGCAGTTTCAGCTGGGGTTTGCGCCGGGGGGCTGGCAGACCCTCTACGGCTATTTGGTTGAGCAAAAGCACTACCCCGTCGAGCTAGTGGAAAAGGCGGGGCTGATTGTGCCCCGCCAAAAAGGCGATGGCCATTACGATCGGTTTCGCGATCGCCTGATGATTCCCATTCGTGATGGGCAGAGCCGGGTGATTGGCTTTGGCGGCCGTGCCCTAGGTGACGAAAAGCCCAAGTATCTCAACTCGCCCGACACCGAGCTGTTTGACAAAGGCAAAACCCTCTATGGGCTAGATCTGGCGCGAGCGGCGATCGCTAAAGATGACCGTGCGATCGTGGTCGAAGGTTACTTCGATGTCATTGCCCTCTACTCCGCTGGGCTAGAGAACTCTGTCGCCGCCCTGGGCACGGCCTTGAACGCAGCCCAGGTGCGCCAACTGCTGCGCTACACCGAATCCAAGCAAATTTTGCTCAACTTCGATGCCGATGCTGCTGGAGTCAAGGCGGCCCAGCGGGCGATCGGCGAAGTCGAGGAGATGGCCTACCGGGGCGATGTGCAGCTGCGGGTGCTCAACATTCCCGACGGCAAAGACCCCGACGAGTTTTTGCGGCACCACAGTGCCGCCGCTTACCGCGACCTGATCGAGGCCGCCCCCCTCTGGATTGACTGGCAGATCAACAACCTAATTGGCGGCAAAGACCTGCGTCAGGCCGACCAGTTTCAGCAGACCAGCCAGGCGGTGGTCAAACTGCTCAGCGACATCGCCAACGCCGACACCCGCACCCACTACGTACGCTACTGCGCCGAAATCTTTAGCAATGGCGACAGCCGACTGGTGCCCCTACTTGCTGAAAACCTCGTCACCCAGGTGCGCCGCCAGCGCCGCACCACTTCTTCAGAAGCGCCTACCCGATCTGCTCCCGCCACCACTCCCAGTGCCACTTCTCTAGAGCAGGCCGAAGCCGCCCTGCTGCGCATTTTTCTCCACGATGCCGCCCACCGCGACGAGATTCGCCAGGTGCTCGAAGACCGTGACTTGCAGTTTAGCTACTCTCACCACCGCGCCCTGTGGCGGCAGATGCAGCAACTGCTCACCAAAGCCGACGACCCCAGAGTTGATCTGGTCAACCTCTTGCGCAACCAACTTGCCGACACTGGTTTAGCCACCACACCCCTGCAAGCCCTGCTGCACCTCAGCGAAAAGGCAAAGCGCGACATCATCCGCGCCCCCTTAATCATTCGCGCCGCCGCCGCCTGCATGGAAAAAAACCTCTGCGAAAAGCGCTACCGCCATTTTCTCGCCCTGTGGGAAAAGACTGACTGCACCATCGCCCCTGAACAGTTCGCCGAATACCAGCGCCAAATCTATGCC
Organism: Leptolyngbya sp. FACHB-60; assembly: GCF_014695775.1. Lineage (GTDB taxonomy): Bacteria > Cyanobacteriota > Cyanobacteriia > Phormidesmidales > Phormidesmidaceae > Nodosilinea. The sequence continues at coordinate 160,547 of NZ_JACJOX010000050.1, forward strand.
GAAAAACGCCGCATCGAAGTTTTAGAGAAAGACCGCCAGGTCAGCTTCGAGGATCTAGCGATTATGCCCTGGGTCGGCGAGCAATACGATTCTCTCGATCGGTAGCCCCAGTCTAAACGGTGTGATGCCCACCCTATGGTGATCCAAGGAACGACAGGGTTTATATTAACCCTCAGGCCCATTGGCAGAACAGAGGTTTAAACCGATGATCAACCCATCCTTTCCGTGAGGTCAAGGACGACGGAACGTCCTTGTCGACGGGGGTCTGGGGCCAGCGAAATGGCCCCAGCAGTAGATCCGGCTTTATCTCCAATTGTGCGCCACTACAGCCAATGCTTTTGCCCAGGTTAGCGGTGGGCAATGCCCACCCTACGTATACTCTTAACTCAAGTTCTACTAAACTCTTCGTCCCATGCCTAGAGTCATCATCGTTGGCGCTGGCCCCACCGGAGCGACCTTGGCCCTCCTATTGGCTCGGCGAGGCATCCCCGTCACCCTGATCGAAGCCACTCGCGACTTTCAGCGCCAGTTTCGTGGCGAAGGGCTCATGCCCAGTGGCCTCGATGCCCTCACCCAAATGGGATTAGACCCGCTGCTAAAAACAGTCCCCCACCGCCCCCTCAGCGCCTGGGAATTTTGGCTCAACGATCGCCGCCTCTTCCGCGCCGACGAACCCCTGGGGTCAGCCCGCCCCTGCACCCTAGTTTCCCAACCACCGCTGCTAGAAGCCCTAGTGCAGACCGCCCAGCGCCAACCCAATTTTGAGTGGATAGCCGGAACAGCGGTAAAAGATGTGCTGTGGCAGAGCGATAGTGAAGCCTCCCAGAACGAAAATCGCGTCACAGGAGTTCACCTGACTGACGGTCGCATCCTCAAGGCTGACCTGGTAATTGGAGCCGATGGTCGCGCCTCCGTTATTCGAAAAAAAGCCGAACTAATCCTAGAAACCCAGCCAAAAAGTATCGATGTGCTCTGGTTCGAGCTGCTAGCACCACCAGGCTATGCTGCCGACAATCGCTTCTGCACCGTAGTCAAAAAAGGACGAGTCTTTAGCCTGTTTCACGGAGCAGAGGAGGGCAAAATGCACCTGGCCTGGGCGATCGCATCCACCGAGCCCACCGAGCAGAAAGACTGGGCCACCACCTTCGCCGCCCTGGTACCGCCCGAGTTTGTAGAACACTTCCAATTGGCAAAAGACAGCATCTCACCCCCCATGCGCCTCTCGGTGCTGGTCGGTCGCTGCCCCCGCTGGCACCGCCCTGGTCTGCTGCTGTTGGGCGATGCTGCCCACCCCATGTCGCCCGTGCGTGCTCAGGGCATCAATATGGCGCTTAGGGATGCGATCGCAGCAGCCAACCACCTAATTCCAGTCTTCAAAACCGCCGACACGTCGGCCCCAAACCCTACCGCTCTCGATCGCGCTTTAGCCCACATCCAGACCGAACGTGAGCCAGAGATTATCCAAGCCCAAAAGCTTCAGGCTCACGAAGCCAGCCGGGGAGAACTGCTGCGTCGCTTTGGACTGTTACGCCAGGGGCTCAGCATTTTCTCTCCCTTAGTTGGCCCCGCCATCAAACAAATCTGGACTCAGCAACAGCAGCCGCTGCGTGAGGGAATAACGACAGTACGGCTGAATCTTAGCTAGGCCTCATTACCCCCACCCAAAATTGCAATAGAAACTGCTGCTGCCATCGCAGTAGCGGTTTACAAAAACCCGCTACTGTTAACCAAAGGATAGGTAAACAGCAGCAGAATCCTTGGGTAGGGGTGTTGCAGTGCAACGCCCCTACGTCAACCCGTTCTAACCCAATGGACGGCTGCAATAGCAGCATCCCAGTGTCGATGCTATTCAGGAATAGCCGAAGGGTAAATTTGGGTCGCAATCAAAACCGGCTTTTCGCTGTAGTCGGCCTCTAGCTGCTCCTGCACTCCAGCATCCCAGGTCAGCTCATAGTCGCGCTCCAATTCACTGATGACGAAGGGGCGCAGCACACCAGTAACTGCAACCTGCTCATCGTCAGTAAGGGTAGGCGGTACCGCCTGAGATGCCGAGGATCCTGCCTTGGGCTGGGCATAGATAACCAGCAGGCTCTCTGCCCCTAGCAGCTGCTCTTCCTGCAGGGTGAACATGTCTTCACTCTGAATCTCTTCTACTTGGCCGGTTACAGCTAGGGTCTCGCCATAGTACTGCTCAGGGTTGTCAGAGATTTCGCCCGGTTCTGGAGCTAGCGCAATCGATTGAGCAATGATTACCGGCTGCTCCTCGTACTCTTCATAAAGGTTTGGGTCAAGGGTTAGATCAAATTCTTGATCGACCTCTGAGATCAGGAAATTGCGAACTTCCCCGGTTACCTGCACTTCAACACCATCTTCTGGTAGCAGCAGGGGTTCGCCCGAAGCATTGATGACCAGGATGGGCTCGCTACCAAAGAACTGTTCATCGCTAACGGTGAAGGAGTTATCGCCTACTTTCTCAACGGGTTCGCTTCTAATAGTGACGACTTGACCGATGTAGCCTTCAGTGTTTTCAGCAACTTCCTCGGTTTGCACATTTGTCGAACCATCTGAGGTTTCAGTTTGAGGTGTGCTTTCGGCGCAGGCACCCATCAGCCCAGCGATTAGACCGATAGCAAGCGTACTCCGGAAAAATTTCTGTTTCCTGGATTGGCCGCTAGGCATCTTTGAGGCGGTGCCAAAACCGGTTTTTTTGCTAGTGAACTGAGTCATAATTTTATACTCCAAACTCAACATGACTGTCGCTGAAAAGCTGCTTTGCAAGATTGTTTGCTGGTGATCTCATCTTCGTTGATGATCCCAAAGGCAGTGTTTTTCTTGTTAATGCACCGACGGCTTACTTTCTTACCGCTAGTTTCGCTAGCTACTCTTCTGCTTAATGTTGTTATAGGTGCTGAGAAATTGTGCGCCATCTGTCGAAATGGTAGCAACCATATCTGTCTATAGATAGAAAAAGGAACAGTCAGAATCAAGTGACTGAGTGTGAAATTATGTATTTGTTTTTGTATTTATTTAAAAAAGAAATTTATAGAATGGTTTTGGCGGCTGACTGTGGCTGGTGTAGGGCGGCCAGAGCGGTATGATACTGCTTTTCTATGGTTTCTAGATCCTGTTGGTGATTGAGGTTTTGCTGGCTACTGTGCCAAATGGCCTCAAGGTGCTGTTGCAGGATATAGCGCTGTTCGAAGTGGCGGGTAAAAGGGGCAATGGCGGCGATCGCCGCCAGCAGCCGACCGATCACGACCGTATCACTGCTGCCGTACTGGCGAATTTGGCTAAAGGCGATATCGGCCAGGGTTTCAAACTTGACTGGGGCGGCAATCACCCGCAGCGTGTGGGACTGGTCATAGCGGTAGGGCGACGGCAACTCGCGCTCGGCCAGCCGCGCCAGCCCAGCGGCCAGTCGGTCGATACAGCGAATTGCTGTAAACGGGTCGTTGATGGCAGGAGATAAGGCCCGCAGCGCAATTTCGACCAGTTGCTCAATCGGAAAGGCTACGTTTTGCTGCTTGGTGAGATCGCGGCCCATCACAAACGCTTGATTGATGCGATCGCCGACCGATGGGGTAATGCGACTGGCGGGGTAGGCCATCACTAGGGGGCTACCCTCAATGATAAAAGCGCCTGGATAGGCGTTGACCTGAAGCAAAAGATTCTGATCGCAGGCCACCTGCATCAGGGTGTCGTCTTCAATGCCTTGCAAATAGCCCGTTTTCTTTGCCCACACGGGTCCGGCGGTAGTTTCAAAATCGGTCGGCATATCCTTGCTACCCGCGTCCGGCTGGTCAAGCTCGTGGCCTAGGGCTTCTGGAAACAGGCGATTCGTAACTTGCTCTAAATCGTGGCTGACATCGGCAATCACATGGGAGACCTGAATGATGGTGGAGGCGTGGTGAATGAAGTAGATCAGCACGCCAATGCTGGCCATGGCCAGCAAAACCCCTACCGTCACCGATAGCTGGGGCACAAACAACTGGTAGTCTTCGCCCCGAATGGTGCGCAGCACCAGCAAACAGTAGATAAACGTGGCAATAAAGGTGCCCAGCACGAGCTGATTGCCCTGATCTTGCATGAAGTTGCGCAACAGGCGCGGCCCAAAATGGGACGACGCCAGCTGTAGAGCCACGATAGTAATAGAAAACGCGGTGGCCGCTACGGTCACCATCGACCCTGCAATGACTGAGAGCACCGCCCGTGCCCCATCGGCCCCGCCTTGGTAAATCCAGCTTAGGGCACTAATATCGATGGAACTTGAACGATCGATGGACAGCAGGCCAAACGCCAATGCGATCGCCCCAACCGCCATCAGGGTGGGCAAAAACCAGTAGCTCGATCGCAGGTTATCCCAAAATTTGCTGAGCTTAATATGTTTCATTGCAGAGTCTAGGGATAGCGGGGATCGAAGAATTACGCTGAGTGTCGCCTAAGCACGGTTTGAGTAATCGGGCGGCAGATGGCTATCTCCAGCAGGAGCACCGGAATAATTTCGAGCTGCCCCGCCCACTTCAGCAGAATGAGCATTAGCTTGCCGCCCCAGTGCAGAGGAGGGGCGCTAATGCCGGTCGATAACCCCACGTTGCTAGTCGCAGAAGCCGCCTCAAAGATCATGTCCTTCAGAGTGTAGTTAGGTGAGACCAGATGGGTGAGCATCACAATGCCAACGCCCAGCAGCAGTAGCCACAAACTGGCTAAGCCGGCCGCCGACTGGACCTGTTCATGAGCTTGGGATGCCGGTAAGGCTTCATCGCTAATTCGATAGGAAATATCGTCATCAGCGGTGACAAAAAGCTGTTGAAATCGCCATCGAATGCCCAGCAGCAGCACTATTCGGTGGAGCTTCAGCCCCCCAGCGGTCGATCCGGCCGCTCATCCCATCACCATGGCGGCGCTGAGCAATAGTTATCTACCTTGGGCGAATTGACCCGGTAGAACCCCTGGGCCAGCGCGAAGGCGGCGATCGCCGTCGCTAAAAAAGGCGCAATGGCATAGTACTCCTCAAAGTAAAGGCAGACCGGTATCGAAAGCAAAGCCATGATGCCGGGCACGTGCAGCAGCAGACCAAAATCATGCAGGATTAAGCGGATATCTCGGTATCGCTCCATGGTTCACGGTCGGCCTAGTTAGCAGACTTGCCGTTGCCGGCTGAGCGCGCATCGGCCAGCTGACGCAGTGAGCCCCCAATGCTGCGCGGCTTTGGGGCTTCTCCTCGACGGGAGGGCCAGCCTTCGCGCTGGCGGGTGCGATCGCCGTCGGTTTCCTCGGTCTGGTCATGGAACAAAATTTGCTGGGTGGGGAAAGGCATATCAACGCCGTTAGCCGTCAACTTGTTTTTAATATTCATGAGTACCTGATCTTGCAGGTCAAGCACGTCGGCGCGGCGCGGCGGTTGTACCCACCAGCGGGCGCGCAGGTTAACCGTGCTGTCGGCTAGGTCGACCACAATCACGTCGGGGGCAGGGTGGGGCAGTACCCCGTCGGTGTCATGTACGGCTTCTAAAATCAGGTCTTTAGCGGCTTCAATATCATCGCCGTAGCCGATGCCGATGTCGTACTCTAAACGGCGATTTTCAAAGGCTGTGTTGACCAAAACCGAGTTGGTAAATAGCTCTGAATTGGGAATTACGATGCGGCGGCCGTCGTAGGTTCTAATCGTGGTAGCGCGAGTCTCAATATGCTCGACGGTGCCTTCAAAGTCTTTGAAAATGATCTGGTCGTCGATTTGAAATGGCTCGGTCAATAAAATTAAGATGCCAGCTAAGAAATTTTGTAGAATGTCTCGAAAGGCAAAACCGATCGCAACCCCGCTGATGCCCAGGAGCTGAATTAAATCTCCGGCTTTCAGAGATGGAATAATGATTGAGAGGGCGACAAAAAGACCAATTAAAACGGTAGCGCCCTGGGCCAAACGCCCCAAAACCAGGCCCACATTTCGAGTTCGCCGCCGCTGTTGAGTTAGCCGCCTAACTGTGGTGCGAATGCCTTTAGCAACTAAAAAGAAGATAAAAAATACGACAATGGCCAGGACGATATTTGGCAGTAAAGCCAAAAAACCATTGGCCATCGCCTGGGTTTTTTCCCAAATGGGAGAATAGTCAAAATTCATAAACTGAGAGAGTAATAACTCTGTCAGTTTACAGAAAAGTGATGGGTTTGACCTCTATCTCCAGCGGGTTGTTGCTCGAACGAGACAATTGCTGATGGTGGCTTCTAGAAGGTTGATACTGACTAGCAGTGTAATGTCCGGTTGCGATCGCACAGTCCCATTTTTTGCAAAGCTATCGGCGGCTTAATGCTTCGTCCTCAGGCGGCAATGCATTGATAGACTGCAAGATAGCACGTGTAATTTCCTCTCGCTTATATAGATCATCCAGACGGTTAGGTGTATCTATGTTTAGGGCAAAAAATACTGGACCTGTTGGCCATTCAACCCAGCCCACCCACCAAGCCCATCGGCCTTCCCAGCCGGTCTTAGCGCGGAGAATCCAATCGCGGTTAGCTTCCACGATCATGATGTCTTTCACTAACCGCTGATGCTCAATACTGAAAGGCAGTTCGTTTCGATATAGCTTTTGCAAAAAAGCGATCTGTTCGTGTGCAGAGATCTCTAGCTCACCGTCAATCCAATAAGCGCCCTCATTTGTTCTCGGGTCTGCGTTTCCATAATCAATTTGCGTTAGGTAATTTCTTGCCTGTTCTTCACCAATCTCGTTGGCAAAAATTTCATAAACCCAGACAGCTGAATTTCGCATCGAAGAACGTAGATCCTGGTCCTGGTTGTGAGGCGCAAAGCTTCTTTCTACACCATCCCACTCAAAGACTTGAAACTCATCTTGAACGACGCCAGCCTCAAGCGCAAAGAGTGCGTGAGGAATTTTGAATGTTGATGCTGGTGAGTATCGCCTGTTGGCACGCTCCTGGTTATAAACCCACACCGATTGGGTATCTTGGCGCTGATCTGATATGACAATCGTGCCATGAGCGTCAAAATCGTCAAAGAAACTGCCCCAGTCAGGTCGCTCTTTCGCCTCCGTATCATTCAAAGGCTGATCATTGCTTGCAAAAAGATTAGTCTCTAGGGCTTCTGCTTGCTCATTTGGTTGAAACGTATTAATCCTGGAGGGCATTTCAGCTAAGACAGGCTGTACAAGCACCACAGCAGCCACAGCCAAACTAATGATCCAAGGAAAACGATATTTCATGCTTTTTACTTCCCTACTAGCTTACAAATTTGCACTCTCTAATATGAGCGACAGCGCGGGCCTCCACCTTCGACGGGTTAGTCGGCTGACCTGGGGGCTTCGAGCACGTTGATACTGACCAGCGGCGTCACGTCAAACCCCTGGTCGAGCAAGTGAGCCTGAATTGCCTCAGTCAGCTCCGCTTGAATCGCTGCGTCAGAATCATCATGGCCGGGCTGGCGCTGCACATAGACCTCCGACAGCAGCGTGTTTTGGCCCGCAATGGTGGCTTGAGTAAACCGCGCCGTTGACTCTACCAACTTGACCTGGGGAAACCGTTTAATGACGGTTTGCACTTCGGCATTGGCCCGCTGAGCGCGACTGGAGCGCTCTAAACTAGGCGGGTTTGACAACTGCCAGGTGAGCAGGGCGGCGATCGCGATCGCGCTGGCCCCCAGTGCCACCGGAAACACCCCGCGCTGGCCCCGCTGGTAGCGTGCCCCTTTAGTTGATAGCCCATAGGTGCGGAACAAAATCGCTGCCGACAGGTTGATGCCGCTGAGCTGTAGCAGCAGCAAAAACACCCCGTTGACAACCAGATCCCAGCGGCCAATGGCTATAGACATGCCGATAATGCCCGCTGGGGGGGCCAGCGAGGCCGCTACCAACATGCCCGTGGCTGTGCCCGAAACCAGGCTGCTGCGCTCCGACTGCACCAGGTTGACGGCCCCCGCCGCCCCCGCCGCTAGGGGCAGCAGCACCGCCACCGCAGAAACCTGGCTGTTATCGATCATCAGCGGCGTCGCAATCTGCTGCCGAAATATCAGGCTGAGCAAGGCCGCCACCCCAATGGTGACCAGCAGGGCGGTAAAGTAGCGCAGCACGCTGCGACCAATCAGGTGGCGATCGCCCCGAGCCGAGGCGATCGCCGTATTCATGGCTGGCCCGGCAAAGGGAGCGATGAGCATCGCCGCTACCAGCAGGTAGTTAGTATTCGTAAACAGCCCAATCCAGACAATGATGCCTGCGATCGCGGCATAGCTCAAAAACCCTTTCCAGGAACCAACGCTTTGCAGCCCGGCCAGGAAAATCTCGATCGGGCTGCGTTCCTCCACCTGGGTGACCTGCTCCGCCGCTTGATCGGCTGGGGGATGCAAAGCCATTACCCCAGTGGGCACTAGCGTAATCTTTAGCTCGCGCAGGTCTTGAAGCGCCTCTAGCAGAGGCTCTACCTGCTGATTGGACACATGCACCAGCACCGTGTCCTGGGGAGTCTCGCCGAGGGTCTGCCACTGAGTCAGGTTGGTGCCCTGGCAGGCCTGGGCCTTTTGCAGCACGGTCTTACCGCTGCCGCTGGGCACTTGAATCAACAGTTGGCGCATGACAAATCCACGGGTAGAAATCGTTCAATCACGCTCTCTATCCTGAGGATGGTCAGCGGTCTTGGCATCGACTGAAGGGCTAGTCGCCGGTTAGGCCAGAGGGGATACGTTTGTGGGGTTCAGGGTTCAAGGTTTTGGGTGTACGGTTCCAGGCAAGCCGTATACCTAAAACCTTGAGCCTTGTACCGTTCACCGGACAAGACGGCTGAGCAAGGTGGTAGCATCCAAAGCGATCGCGCTCGGTAGAACGCTAAGAACTGTGGCGGGCCAGCACCCACAGCAACAGCTTTTCGAGCATGACCAGCGTGGCGGTAATGCCCACCGCCAGGCCAAATAAAAGCAGGTTACTCTCGTTACCCGATCGCAGCGCAAAGCTCAGCGACGTCGCCACTGCAGGCGGGTGAACCACATCCAGCAAAATCATCAGCACGATGGTAATCACCATCGCCAAGCCGCCCGACAGGTAGCCCACACCCACCGTTGTGTAGGTGACAAAACCTAGGCTCGCCGCTATCAGCTGCGAAATCAGCAGTGTGCGCACCGAATTAGTGCCGTGTTGCGGGTCAAGGTAGATCAAAAAAGCGCTGGAGGCCAAGGAGGCAAACAGCAGCCGCTGCTGGCTGAGCGCTTCGACCAGCGCCAAAACTGCTAAAATCACCGCCGTTGGGGCGATCGCCAGGGCCAACTCTCCCTTCAGATTTAGCCGTCGGCGCAGGGCGCGATTGGCCCCTTGATGGGCTTCAGGCTCTTACGGTCTTGGCTCAATGAGCGGCTCCAGGCTAGGGACGGCAGAGAGCCATGCGGCAATGAGTCAATGTACCGATCTTAATCTAGCCCCAGCTCGCGCTTGAGCAAGTTGATCGACTTTTCGCCAATGTAGTTGTCACAGACGATCAGCTTGGGCGGACGAATCAGGTCTTCGCGGGCTTCGGCGATCGCTTCTTTGACCGTGGGCAAACTCGCCTCGTCAAACACCACAATGGTCTGGGCGCTGTGGATCACGGCGCTGAGCTTGTAGGGGTCGTCGGTCTGGGCCGACATCAGCAAAATTTCATCGCCCCGCAGGCTGTAGCTAATCACCTCCGCCGCCCGCAAAATGCCGGTGCTGACGCTGACCATGCCCAGGCAGGTGCCCTTGGGCAAGTCCTTCAGCAGGCCCAGCTCTTTTTTATAGTCATAGATATCGACCGGGATGACGCGCACCGACTTGGGGGCCGCGATCGCCTCAGCTTCACTAATGAAGTAGCGGCTGGTCACCACCGTGCCCGAGCGAGTCTGGGCCAAAATCGTGTCGAGTTCTTCGAGGGGCACCAGCTGCACCGGAATGTGCAGCGCGCTCTCTAGCTCACGCACCATTAGCTGACCGGCACCAATGTCTTGGCCGGGGGCCGTCACCAGCACCCGAGCGCTACAGCGCAGCCGCCAGTCAATTTCAGCCAAAAATAGCTCGCGCGCCTGGTTTAGCGAGCAGCCCTGGCGCAGCAGCTCGTCCAGCCCGGTTTCGACCACATCGCGGGCCTGGGGAAACTCGGCCCACAGCACCGTCTGGGGGCGGGCGCTGTCGGTGCTGTTTTGCTCGCGCACGTAGATGCCAGAACCGGGCATAGCCTCGACCACTCCGGCGTCTTCGAGCTGGCGGTAGACCTTGCTGATAGTGTTGCGGTGCAGCCCTGTCTGCATGGCTAGCTGCCGGGTGCTGGGCAGCCGATAGCCGGGCGGGTACTGCCGGGATGCGATCGCAAACCAGATCTGGTCGTAGAGTTGGGTCGACGCCGGAATCTCGCTATCGGGCTGAATGTGAAACTGCACCACCAAACCACCTCCAGGCTGTTGTCAGACAAACCATCATGCCCATTCTGCGATCAACCCAGTAAGGTCAGACCAACATCAGGGCCACTGAGAACTAAATACACCGACCGTACTGACAATTTAGGACGATTCTAAAAAAGTCGCTGGATTTTGTTAGCGACCCCCACCTGCCGCAATGTTTTTTGACAATTGTAGCCCTCTCTACCTAGAGCTAGGGCCAACGTTAAAGTAAGAGTGATCAGTATAGACAACGACAACTCGTCATGCCGTCCCTAGTGCGTACCGAAACTATCTCTATCTCCAGCGGCGACACCGAGATTTTGGCCTACCTAGCCGAGCCCTCTAGCCCGGGCCGATTCGGGGCCATTGTCGTGATTCAAGAGGTGTTTGGGGTCAACAGCCACATTCGTGAGGTGACCGAACGGCTGGCCAGGGAGGGCTACGTGGCCATCGCCCCTCACATTTACCACCGCCAGGCCCCTGGCTTTGAGGTGGGCTACACCAAAGAGGAGCTAGAGCTGGGCCGCAGCTACAAGCAGGGCACGAAGGCAGAAGAATTGTTGGCGGATGTGCAGGGGGCGATCGCCTACCTTTACAGCAAAGCCAATGTCATCCCTGAGGGTGTCGGCTGCATCGGCTTTTGTTTTGGCGGCCATGTTGCCTACCTGGCCGCCACTCTGCCGCAGGTCAAGGCCACCGCTTCCTTCTATGGGGCGGGTATTGCCACTATGACCCCCGGCGGCAGTGAACCCACCCTCAGCCGCACCGCCGAGATTGAGGGCACCCTCTACGGTTTCTTCGGCGAAAAAGATTCCTTAATTGCGGCTGACGAGGTCGATCAAATCGAAGCGGCATTAAAAGACCATGGCGTGCCCTACCAAATCTTTCGCTACCCCGGTGCCGAGCACGGCTTTTTCTGCGACCAGCGCTATAGCTACCACCCCGAAGCCGCCAGCGACGCCTGGGAGCAGGTGCTCCAGCTGTTTAAGACTGTTCTGCCCGCAGCACCACAAAACTAGCCAGATCAGTAGACAGCCCCTGCGGTTCCTCACGATTTCTAAGCTGCGTCCTCACTCAGAGAGCATCGCAACGTCCAGCCTTGGGTAGCAAAAGGCCTCGGTATCTTGCTTGAGTGAGGATAGTGAGCCCAAACGTCCTCTTAAGCCCAAAGGGGCTCAGGGGGTAAAGGTTACAACCGATCCTGATTGCAAACAGCCTCTGGCTGAGGCCTCGCCAAACAAAATGTTAGACCTGAATTATTGTCAATTAAGTAGCCGGAACTTTTGGCGGAGTTATGAGTCAACTACCGATCACTCGCCCGAAGCCAGGCAACTGTCACATTAGAAAAGCTTTCTAATGTGACAGTTGAAATAGCGGAAAGACTATTCGCCACATTGTCCAAAGCAGCTTTAGATTAAGGAAAGCGAGACACAATTATCTGTTCGTCTTTAAAGCAAGAGTCACTAAAGCCATGCAGTTACCTATTGCTATATAGAAACTTACTTTGGCTGACTTCCCTACTTCTTAAAAGGCAAAAAGCAGTTCTTAAAGCCAGATAGACAGAGTGAGGACGACAGACAAATGCTCTGTTTACCACGAAGAGAGGTGCGCAAAAGCATCTTGAGTCGAATCTGCTGAGACGAATTTGCCGAGGCGAATTTACTAAGCTGTGTCCGCATGTTAGTTATCTTTGGAGTTTTTTAAATATGTCTAATTCTTTTCGTCTAAAGTCTGGAACTGCTCTGATGTTAGCCCTAGGGTTGACCGTAGGTGCCTTTACGCCAGTGCTCACAGCCGCTCCGGTCGTTGCTCAAACCCAGACTCAAAGCCAGTTTGTCGATGTGTCCGCTAATCACTGGGCGCGTCAGTTCATTACCAGTTTGGCGAGCAGGGGTGTTATCGCTGGTTTCCCAGACGGTACCTTCCGTCCCGATGAGCCAGTGACCCGCGCTCAGTATGCCGCGATGGTTCGTCAGGCGTTTAGCCAGTCTTCTGTGCGGACTGCAACCACCTTTGTCGATGTGCCAGCCAACTATTGGGCGGCTGCGGCAATTCGTGAGGCCGATATGATGGGCTTCTTGTCGGGCTATCCCGGCAACATCTTCCAACCCGACCAGAATATCCCTCGGGCCCAGGTGCTGGTTTCTCTGGCTAATGGATTGAACTACACCGCCAGCAACCAGACCAGCGTTAGCGTCTATCGGGATGCCTCCTCGATTCCTGAGTATGCGGTGGCCAGCCTGGCCGCGGCTACAGAACGGCGATTGGTGGTGAACTACCCCGATGTGCAACTGTTAAGGCCCAACCAAACGGCAACTCGGGCCGATGTGGCGGCTTTCATCTACCAGGCTCTGGCCAGCCAAAATCAGGTAGCCACGGTCAACTCTCCCTACATTGTGGGGCAGCAGGTGGCGGCTCAGAATAGCCTACCGGCGGGCACAACCATGACCACGAACTACGCAGAGAGCGACAAAATCGTCGTGCTCCGCGATGAGACTGCTGCTCTGACCCTGACGGTGGCCCAGGCCATCACTGATAGCACCGGGCGCGTCGTGGTGCCAGCGGGCAGTCAGGTGGTGGGAGAACTGCGCCCCAGCGGCAACGGCTCCCAGTTTGTGGCCCAGGAACTGGTGCTCGCTGGCGGTCAACGACTGGCGATCAACGCCACCTCGCAGACCGTGACCACGACGGAAACCATCCGCCGGGGGGCTAGCTTTGGCGAGACCCTGGCTGGAGCGGTGCTGGGCTCAGGTGCAGCGGCGGCGATCTCTCGCACCACCGGCGACCAGAGCGTTGGCACCCTAGAGGTCTTAGCGGGAACCGCTACCGGAGCCACCCTGGCCCGCCTCTTTGGCCGTGACCGGGTCGAGGTGATTGCTATCAACCCCAGCCAAGATCTCACCCTGACCCTTAACCAGCCCCTGGTGCTGTCAGGCCGATAAAAGCTCTGTTCAGTCACCTAGCCGAGTGGCTGCACTGTAGTTAGCAAACCCCTCAGCCTCCAATAGAAGGCTGAGGGGTTTGCTTTGGCCTAACGATAGCGATCGCTTATTGCAGCCTTCAGCCTTTTGAACCATTCGCGGTACCAAGCTACGGGATAATGTAAACATGGATACTTCTGGAATTTTCTGCAAAGTGTAGAGCGGTGGTCAAAGACCAGCCCTAAAGGATCATCGCTCCTGCCTGGTGTCAGACCCCTATCCCTGCTACCTCACCGCATTCAACCCCCATGACCTACTATCTCTCCCCCCGCTTTCTCGAAAAGCTGGCGGTGCACATCACCAAAAACTACCTCAAGCTGCCGCAGGTCAAAATTCCCTTGCTGCTGGGGGTGCACGGCCGCAAGGGGGAGGGCAAAACCTTTCAGTGCGAGCTGGTGTATGAGCGCATGGGCATTGAAGTGGTGCACATATCTGGTGGCGAGCTAGAGAGCCCCGACGCGGGCGACCCGGCTCGGCTGATTCGCCTGCGCTACCGGGAAGCCGCTGAGCTGGTGCGGGTACGGGGCAAAATGGCAGTGCTGATGATCAATGACATTGATGCTGGGGCGGGCCGCTTCGATGCCCTCACGCAGTACACCGTCAACACCCAGCTGGTGAACAACACCCTGATGAACATTGCTGACAACCCCACCAATGTTCAGCTCCCCGGCAGCTACGACGAAAACGAGATTCAGCGGGTGCCGATTATTATGACCGGCAACGACCTCTCGACCCTCTACGCCCCGCTGATTCGCGACGGGCGTATGGACAAGTTCTACTGGCAGCCCGATCGCAGCGATCGCATCGGCATTGTCGGCGGCATCTTTGAACCCGACAACCTCTCACCCCAGGATGTCACCCTGCTGGTAGACACCTTTCCGACCCAGGCGATCGACTTTTTTGGGGCCGTGCGCGCCCAGATCTACAACGAGCAGATCCGCGACTTTATCTATTCTGTGGGGCTAGAAAATGTCTCCCGCAGCGTGGTCAACACCACCACGCCGCCCACCTTTCGCCGGCCCGACTTTAGCATCTCGCATTTGATTGAGGTGGGCGATCGCCTGGTGCGCGAACAGCGTCGGGTCGACGACATGCGCCTCGCCAACGAATACAACCGCGTTCTACAGTCGGGTGGTGCGTCCTCAGCCCCTGATGGCAGCTTTTATCGGGCCTACGACCCCAACGACACCCCCTCCGACGCCGAGGACACTATCGGGGGCAATGCCGTCAGGGCATCTAGCAACGGCAACGGCGACTCCCCCCAGTGCCCAATGCCCGAGTCGTCTCAGTCCACCCACTCCCCCACTCCCCCACCCATCCACCCTCCTACCCATCCACCCTCCCACCCATCTACCCTCCCCCCCGAGGTGCGCGATCAGGTCAACAACATCCTTTCCCAGGGCTATCGTCTCGCCCTGGAGCATGTCGATCAGCGGCGGTTTCAAACCAACGCCTGGCAGAGCGGCCCCACCCTGCCCAGCCAAGATGCCGCCAGCGCCAGCGCCGCCCTCGAGCGCTGCCTGGGCGACTATGCCCAAGACTATGTGCGGCTGATCGGCATTGACCCTAAAACTAAACAGCGGGTCATGGAGCAGATTATTCAGCGGCCTAAACGTTAACGGTTTTTCTTAACAGCGCAGTGCCGAGCCAATTTGGTGGCAGGATAAAGAGCTAGGCGGATCTCTGACGGTGCTAGCGGAGGATTGCTGCGCGTTTGCGTTAACTTTGAGAGCAGTTTGGCCAAGATGTCAAAATATCACCGACTTTCCTCGGGAATTGAAGGACTGGATGAAGTTTTAGAGGGAGGGTTTCCGGCGGGGCAGGCCTATTTGGCCAGAGGTGGGCCGGGCTGCGGCAAAACCACCCTGGGGTGGCACTTTCTCACCACCAACCTAGACGACGGCACCCCGCGCCTCTTCATCAGCCTCGGAGAATCGATGGAACAGCTGCGGCGCAACGGCGCGGCGTCCGGCTTTCCGGTCGATGCGGTGCATGTCTTAGATTTGAGCCCTAACGCCGACTTTTTTGTGCAAAACCAGGGTTACGACATTTTTGCGGCTGCCCAGGTCGAGCAGGGGCCGCTGACGGAGCGAATTGTCGAGCAGGTCAGCGCGCTCAAGCCCCAGCGGGTATTTATCGACTCGATGACCCAGCTGCGCTACCTGGCCACTGACGCCTATCAATTTCGTCAGCAGGTGGTGGGGTTTTTGCGTTTTTTGCTCCACCAGGGGGCCACGGTGCTGTTTACCTCTGAGAGCAGCCAGGAGGCCCCCGATGAGGATTTGCAGTTTATTAGCGACGGCATTCTCACGTTGCAAATGCAGGAGGAGGGCCGCCATGTGCAGGTGTCTAAACTGCGGGGCGGCACATTTCGCAAGGGCCTCCACTCAATGCGGATCAGCGATCGCGGCCTAGTGGTCTTTCCCCATCTGGTGCCGGTTGACGAGCCGGTAGCCACCGCCGCGCCGCGCCTCTGCCCGGCGGGCATTCCTGAAATTGACGAGCTACTCAGCGGCGGCATTGAGACCAGCACGGTGACGATTATCTCTGGCCCCAGCGGCGTGGGCAAAACCACCCTGGGGCTGCAATTCATCAAAGAGGCGGCGGGACGAGGCGATCGCTCGGTCGTCTATCTGTTTGAGGAGGCGGTCGATACCCTGCTCAACCGCTGTGAAGGCATCAACATTCCGGTGCGGGCGATGGTCAACCGGGGCACCTTGGCGATCTTTAAAGTTGACCCATTGCTATACTCCCCCGATGAATTTGCCCACCAAGTGCGCCTCGAAGTGGAAAAGGCGGGCACCCAGCTGATCATGATCGACAGCGTGCTGGGCTATAAGCTGTCCTTCAAAGAAGACGACCTGATTCGCAACATTCACGGCCTTTGCCAGTACCTCAAAGGGCGCGGGGTGACCACCATCCTCACCAACGAAGTCGAGTCGATTACCGGTGACTTTAGAGCGACGGAGCTGGGCGTGTCCTACCTGGCCGACAACATTATTTTTCTGCGCTATCTAGAAATGCGGGGGCAAATGCGGCGAGCGATTGGCGTTTTAAAGAAACGCCTCAGCGATTTTGAGAAGACTTTACGGGAGTTTGAAATTTCTCGCTACGGCATCAAGGTTGGTCGGCCGCTAACTCAGCTGCGGGGCATCTTGAGTGGAGTTCCTGAATTCATTAAGCCCCACGAAAATGAGCCGTGATGTTTCGCCACCCTTCGTTGGGTCTCTCCTAGATCCCGAGCATCAATGGCAGTATCGCGTGCTGCTAGGGGTAGACCATCAGCAAAATCGCCAGCTTTTGTCAGCGTTGTTAAGTCGGTTTTATAGCCTGCAAGATTTGTCAGCGGTAGCGCTCAAGTGGGGCCAAGCGTTTGACCTGTGCATTTTTGACACCGCGTTTTTGGGACGCTGTAGAGAACACATCGCCCAACAGAGAGCGGCGGCTGGCCCGGTGTTTTTACCCTTTTTGCTGCTGCTCAAGCGCCACCACCTGCCCTTGATGACGCCACCCCAGCGCCAGCAAGTGGACGATGTGATTACGATGCCCGTCGACCAGACCGAGCTGCTGCTGCGGGTAGAGTCGCTGCTGCGCGCCCGACAGCAGTCGCTGAAGCTCAGCGCCATGCTGGCCCAAGAGCGGTTGCTGGAGCAGCAACTAGCGGCCGACAACGAAATCCTCCAGCAGCTGGCGGTTCAGGATAGTCTGACCGGCATTCCCAACCGGCGCGCCTTTGACGAAAAGCTGGCCTACGAGTGGAAGCTCGGCCGCCGCGAACAAACTCCGCTGACGGTGGTGCTCTGCGATGTTGATTACTTTAAGCCCTACAACGACACTTACGGCCACATTTCGGGGGATCAGTGTCTGCGGGCGATCGCAGGCGTGCTCGACACCGTAATTCGGCGACCGGCGGATTTGGCCGCCCGCTACGGCGGCGAAGAGTTTGCGCTGGTTCTGCCAAAAACCGACTTAGAAGGCGCGCTGCACCTGTTGAACTGCCTGCGCAGCATCCTGCGAGCCCGCGCCATCGCCCACCCAAAATCGCCGGTCAGTCCCTACGTCAGTCTGAGTTTTGGCGTGGCTACGGCCGTGCCCGAGCAGCGATTGCAGCCTGAAGATCTGCTGCGGGCTGCCGATGCGGCCCTCTACCGGGCCAAAGCCGAAGGCCGCGATCGCATCGTTGTAGCCTCTAACCTCAGTGCTGCTCCGCTCCAGCAGACCTAGCTGCCCCGGTAGGTGCTGTAAGACCAAGGCGACACCAGCAGCGGTACGTGAAAGTTGCCGCTGGGGTCAGCGATCGTAAACCGAACCGGTATTTGGTCTAAAAACGGAGGATCAGAAAGCGCTGCACCCGTTGTGGCGAAATAAGCTGCCACATCGAAGGTGATTTCGTAGGTGCCTTTGTGCAGCTCGTCACCCTCTAGCAGCGGCTCATCGGTGCGACCATCGCTGTTAGTTTCAACAGTTTTTAGCGCTGTTTTAATGTCGGCTTCATTGCTAATGGCCCAGACTGTGAGCCGCAGCGAGGCGGCGGGCTTACCCAAGGCTGTATCAAGAACGTGGGTGGAGAGTCTGCCCATTGTGGTGATAAATCATGCCAGGTAACTACAGACAAAGCATATAGTAAGAAACCCTTGGATGGGGGTGCAACCCAAATTATTCGCCATGCTGTGCTCAGGCAACATCAATTTATCTTTTCTGTTTTTTCTGGCCGCGCACAATCTTGCCCCGTCCTTTGCTGAGAGGAGAATTGTTCGTTAGCCTGGCTCTAGTGAATAGATCGGCTCTCAGGATTTCTACAGCTATTTGACAGGCGATTTAGACAATATGGCCCATTCCTCAAATTCCCAATCTAAGCCCAAGTACCCTAGTCGGCGGAGTCTGCTCAGGTATATGGCTGGGGGCAGTCTAGGGGCGATCGCCATGGTTTTCTCACGGCCCCAGCCAGCGGCGGCCCAAGACCTTGAGGAGCTGTGCTCAACGTTTCCGCAGAATTCTCGCTGCCTCGACTATTTGCCGGGGGTGCAGGCGTTGAATGCGGAGGGTGAGGCGATCGCCGTCGATACCTTCTTGCCCACCACCACGCCAGGAGTTCCGCAGCCGGTACAGGGATTGCCCAGCGTGACCTATTTGGTAATTGAGGAGGGGCCGGCAATTGCCTCCTACGGTCTGCGCCCCATCTGCCCCCACCGAGGCTGCGCTGTGATCTGGCAGGCTGAACAAAACCGCTTTGCCTGCCCTTGCCACGGCTCGAAATTTGATGCTGAGGGACGGGTGCTGCGAGGGCCAGCTCGCAAACCGTTGCCGCTGGTCACCGTGGTCGAACGGCAAAACCAAATTCGCCTAGTCGATCGGACTCCCTCCGTCGATCCACGCTAGTTAGTTCGCGCCCAAGGATACCTACCAACTTAAGGCGTTGCTGAATCTAAAAATGAACCGGCAAAACCTTTAGACTCTGCTTGCCCCCCTGCCCCCCAATTTTGTGGGATCTTGAGACTCTATCTCCCCCCAGGATTGGGGGGCAGGGGGCAAATCATACTTGCGTTAAGCAACGCCCAGCTTAAAACCGATCCAAAAACGAGCCTGGCCCTTTGACCTGTAGTCTTGGGAAGCTAGTTTTCGGATGCGTTCTTTGGGGGCAATGGTTGATAATAGGTGATCTCTGTTGCAGTCCCCTTCTAACGCACCATGTCTAGCGCCTTTCTCGATCGCCTCCACAGCTCCGATCGCCCGGTGATGGTTTTTGACGGTGCTATGGGCACCAACCTCCAGGTGCAAAACCTGACCGCCGACGACTTTGGCGGCCCCGAGTATGAAGGCTGCAACGAATACCTGGTCTTTACTAACCCCAAGGCGGTTGAGATCGTCCACCGAGGATTCCTCGAAGCCGGTGCCGACGTGATTGAAACCGATACCTTTGGTGGCACTGCGATCGTGCTAGCCGAGTATGACCTGGCCGACAGAGCCTACGAACTCAACAAAACCGCCGCCGCCCTAGCTCGCCGTGTCGCGGACGAATATTCCACCCCTGACAAACCCCGCTTCGTCGCTGGTTCCATGGGGCCGGGCACAAAGCTGCCCACCCTTGGCCACATCGACTTCGACACCCTCAAAGATTCCTACGTCGATCAGGCCAAGGGGCTAATCGACGGTGGCGTCGATCTGATGCTGGTGGAAACCTGTCAGGACGTGCTGCAAATTAAAGCCGCTCTGAATGGCATTGAAGAAGCCTTCGCAGCCACGGGTAAGCGCCTACCCCTCATGGTCTCCGTCACCATGGAGCAGCAGGGCACCATGCTCGTCGGCACAGAAATGGCGGCGGCGCTGGCGATCCTCGAACCCTACCCGATCGACATTTTGGGGCTCAACTGCGCCACCGGCCCCGACTTGATGAAAGACCACGTGCGTCACCTGGCCGAGCAGTCGCCCTTTGTCATCTCCTGCATCCCCAATGCGGGCCTACCTGAGAATGTGGGCGGCAATGCCGTCTACCGCCTCACCCCGATGGAGCTGCGGATGTCGCTGATGCACTTCATCGAAGACCTGGGCGTGCAGGTAATTGGCGGCTGCTGCGGCACCCGGCCTGAGCACATTGCGCAGTTGGCGGCGCTGGCGCGGGATCTACGGCCAAAACCGAGACCCGTTAGGGGTGGATGGGTGGAAGGCTCGATGGGTAACGGGGTAAATGCTTCTGCTACACCCTCCCACTCATCCACCCTCCCACCCTTCCCCCCTTCCCCTCGCCCCGCCCTCAACTACACCCCTTCAGCCGCCTCGATCTACAGCCCCCAGCCCTACGACCAAGACAACTCGTTTTTGATCGTGGGCGAACGGCTCAACGCCAGCGGTTCCAAGAAGTGCCGCGAGATGCTGAACGCGGAGGACTGGGATGGGCTGGTGGCGTTGGCGCGATCGCAGGTGAAAGAGGGTGCCCACGTACTCGATGTGAACGTGGACTACGTGGGGCGCGACGGCGAGCACGACATGCACGAGCTGGTGTCGCGCCTGGTCACCAACGTCACCCTGCCGCTGATGCTCGACTCCACCGAGTGGCAGAAAATGGAGGCGGGCCTGAAGGTGGCCGGGGGCAAGTGCATTCTCAACTCCACCAACTACGAAGATGGCGACGAGCGCTTCTTTAAAGTGCTGGAGCTGGCGAAGAAATACGGCGCCGGTATCGTCGTCGGCACCATCGACGAAGACGGCATGGCTCGCAGCGCCGAGAAGAAATTCCAAATAGCCCAGCGCGCCTACCGCGATGCCCTGGAGTATGGCCTTCCCGCCCACGAAATTTTCTTCGACACTCTGGCTCTGCCGATCTCAACGGGCATTGAAGAAGACCGAGTCAACGGGCGCGAAACCCTCGAATCCATCCGGCTGATTCGTGAAAATCTGCCCGGTAGCCACATCATGCTGGGGGTGTCGAATGTCTCCTTTGGCCTCAGTCCCGTGGCCCGCGTCACCCTCAACTCGGTGTTTCTCCACGAGGCCATGCAAATGGGGCTGGATGGGGCGATCGTCAGTGCCGCCAAGATTCTTCCTCTGGCGAAGATTGACCCCGACCACCAAAAAATCTGCCGCGACCTGATCTACGATCGCCGCGAGTTTGACGGCGACATTGTCTCCTACGACCCGTTGACCAAGCTCACCACCCTGTTTGAGGGCAAGAGCCTGAAGAAAAAGGAGGCGATCGCCAAAGATCTGCCCATTGACGAGCAGCTCAAGCAGCACATCATCGATGGCGAACGCATCGGCCTCGACGACGCCCTGGCCAAAGCCCTCGAAACCTACCCGCCGCTGGAGATCATCAATACCTTTTTGCTCGACGGCATGAAGGTCGTCGGCGAACTGTTTGGCTCTGGTCAAATGCAGCTGCCCTTTGTGCTGCAATCGGCCCAGACCATGAAAGCCGCTGTCGCCTACCTCGAACCCTACATGGAGAAATCCGACAACGACGGCTCCGGCAAGGGCACCTTCATCATCGCCACGGTCAAGGGCGATGTGCACGACATCGGCAAAAACCTGGTTGATATTATCCTGTCAAACAACGGCTACAAGGTAGTTAACCTGGGCATCAAACAGCCCGTGGACGCGATCATCCAGGCCTACCGCGAGCACCATGCCGACTGCATCGCCATGAGCGGCCTGCTGGTCAAATCGACCGCCTTCATGAAAGACAACCTGGAAACCTTTAACCAGGATGGCATCACCGTTCCCGTCATTCTCGGCGGCGCGGCGCTAACTCCCAAATTTGTCCACGAAGACTGTCAGAAAACCTACAAGGGCAAGGTCGTCTACGGCAAGGACGCCTTCTCTGACCTGCACTTTATGGATAAGCTGATGCCCGCGAAGGCGGTGGGGAACTGGGATGATTTACAGGGCTTTTTGGATGAGGAGATGAGGAGTGGGGGGGATGAGGAGAAAGAGGCTCCCACAGTTGAGATTACGTCTGACACTCCTTCTCCATCCCCTCACCCCCTTATCTCCTCACCCGAAGACACTACTCGCTCCGAAGCCGTAGACCCCGCGATCGCGCGCCCCAAGCCCCCCTTCTGGGGCACCCGCGTGCTCACCCCGGCGGACATTTCCCTGGAGGAGGTGTTTGGCTACCTCGATTTGCAGGCGCTATTCGTTGGTCAGTGGCAGTTCCGCAAACCCCAGGAGCAATCCCGCGAAGAATACGATGCCTTCTTGCAGGAGACGGTGCATCCGATTTTGGCTACTTGGAAGCAGCGGATTCTGGCGGAAGGCCTGCTCCATCCTCAGCTGGTCTACGGCTATTTTCCCTGCTTGGCTGAGGGAAATTCTCTGCACATCTACGATCCCTCTGTAGTGGATCTTGACGCAGGGGCGAATGGCCATTCACCCCTACCAGAGCCTGTTGCCACCTTCACCTTCCCTCGGCAAAAATCGCTGCGGCGGCTATGCATTGCCGACTTCTTCTTGCCGAAGGAATTGGCGAAGCCCGGCGAGTTTGACGTGTTTCCCATGCAGGCGGTGACGGTGGGTGAAATTGCCACGGAGTTTGCCCAGAGCCTCTTTAAAGACGACCGATACACCGACTACCTCTACTACTACGGGCTGTCGGTGCAGACAGCGGAGGCGATCGCCGAGTGGTGCCACGCCCGCATTCGCCGCGAGCTGGGCTTTGGGGAGCTGGAGCCTGGCACCTTGCGGGAAGTGCTACAGCAGCGCTACCAGGGGTCGCGCTATAGCTTTGGCTACCCGGCCTGCCCCAATATGGACGATCAGCCGGTGCAGCTAGAGCTGCTTAAGGCTGAGCAGATTGGTCTGACCATTGATGAGAGCGAGCAGCTGCATCCTGAACAGTCGACGACGGCGATCGTGGCCTATCACCCGGCGGCGAAGTACTTTAGTGCCTAGAGACAGCTGCTCTGCTGTCTGCCTTACCGGTGCATCGTTCTCTGCTCTCTCTTACAATGGCAGTGCAGGTTTTATTACAGCTGTCGCCATGTCGCCTCAAACTGCTGCTCTGGCTGGCTCGCTAGCCAATCTTTACAACCAAGACTACGCTCTGTGGCTTGACACTACAGGTCAGCTGCTCAAAGCGGGGCGACTTGCAGAGATAGATATTGCCAACTTACTCGAAGAACTAAACGACATGGGGCGCAGCGAAAGACAGGCTTTGACCAGCAACCTAATTGTGGTGCTGATGCATTTGCTCAAGTACACCTACCAGCCGGGGCAGCGTTCTAACAGCTGGCGGTTTACTCTCAAAGAGCACCGTCGCCGGTTACAGGAAGCGCTGGACACCAGCCCTAGTCTGAGGCCTTATTTTGAGCAGATCTTGGCCGACTGCTACCAGGAGGCTCGCGACTTAACCGCTACAGAAACCGGGGTTGGCCTAGAGAATTTTCCAATGGAGAGTCCGTTCACTCAAGAGCAGGTGCTCGATCGCAAGTATCTGCCTCAGTAGGCTAGGTGCCTTGGTGTTCTCCTGCCCCAATGCCCAGGGGTAGCGGCAGCCCATCGGCGAAGAGCGCCATGGCTGGGTCAAACTCAGCCTCTAAATCGGTACCGATCGCATCCCCGTCTTCATTGCCGGTCGGAACAATCTGCGCTGACTCTAACCCAGCGAAGTCAAATAGGGCGGGGTCGGCGAGTTGTGAAGGGGCAATGTTTTGCAGGCTGCGAAATAAGGTCTCGGTGCGACCAGGCCACTGTTTTTCCCAAGTTTGCAGCATCTCTTTGATCTGTGCCCTTTGCAAGTTGGCCTGCGACCCACACAGCGTGCAGGGAATGATCGGGAACTCGCGGTAGCGGGCGTAGCGGGCGATGTCGGTCTCGGGGCAATAGGCCAGGGGCCGAATGACGATGTGGCGGCGATCGTCGGTCAGCAGCTTGGGGGGCATGGCCTTGAGCCTGCCGCCGTGAAACATATTGAGAAACAGGGTCTCGATCATGTCATCGCGGTGGTGGCCGAGGGCAATTTTGGTGGCCCCTTCTTCAGCAGCGACCCGGTAGAGAATGCCCCGGCGCAGACGCGAGCACAGGCTGCACATAGTTTTGCCTTCCGGGATCACGCGCTTGACGGTGCTGTAGGTGTCTTGCTCGACAATGCGGTAGGGCACGCCGATCGCCTCAAAATACTCCGGCAGCACTTCGGCAGGGAAGCCGGGCTGCTTTTGATCGAGATTCACCGCCAGAAGGTCGAAGTGAATCGGGGCGCTGCGCTGAAGGTGGCGGAGGATATCGAGCAGGGCATGGGAGTCTTTGCCACCGGAGACGCAGACCATGACGCGATCGCCCTCGTGGATCATGCCGTAGTCGGCGATCGCTTGGCCAACGCGCGATCGCAAAAACCCCTGAAGCTTTTTGAAGCTGTTGGAAGTGGGCTGTTTAACTCCGGCCATAGGCCTGCTCTCCTGCCATGCTGAACGTCTAAAATTCCCTACCCTCAAGCGTTCTATTTTAAAGTGCTGAGGGCACCACCCCGCCGCCGGTTAGGGGCGATACACCGGGCCTTTATGAAGCTTGTGCAAAGACCCGGTAGCTTAAAGCACTTTTAAACAGCCCTTTACCGACTGCCGCTGCCCCTCTGATAGTCTGTTTATGTAAAAACACTGACATTCCAGACACGCTTAATGACGTTTCTGGAAACAAGTTTTGGAGCCTCGATGCTTGCCTAGAGAATAGCTAATTGGAACTTTGCCTGGGACAAAGTTTATTGTTGGGCTGACCTGAATTTGCCTTTTACGGGTCAGTCTGTCGTGCTCTGCTGTTCAGAGCACCCAAGGGTTTGGAAGGCGTAGAAACCCTGATGAAATCTAAACTCCATACTTTGTGGGGTCAATTTTGTGCGGCTAAAAACTGTTTTTTGGGAGTAATTGGTTCTCATGGCAACTTCAGTTTTTATTAACGAACTGCATTACGACAACGTCGGCACCGACATCGGCGAATTTATCGAAATCGCGGCCCCCATGGGCACCAACTTAACCGGCTACAGCCTGGTGCTCTACAACGGCAATGGGGGCACAGTCTACGGCACCATTGCCCTCAGCGGCGTAGTGGCTAACCAGAGCAATGGCCAGGGTACGATCGTGGTCGACTTTCCCAGCAACGGCCTTCAGAACGGAGCACCCGACGGTGTGGCCCTAGTCGATGCCGAGGGCAATGTGCTGGAATTTCTTAGCTACGAGGGCTCGTTCACGGCGGTGGGCGGCCCGGCCAACGGTCTCACCAGTGTTGATATTGGCGTGGCAGAAAATGGCGACACCCCCGTTGGCCAATCGTTACAGCTGATTGACGGGGTCTGGACTGGCCCCCTGACCGCAACCAAAGGGGCGGTCAACAGCGGCGGTAACGGTGACGGTGACGGCGGTGGCGATTTAGAGCCGACGGCAATTTACACCATTCAAGGGGCTGGGCACAGCTCGGCGCTGGTGGGGCAGGCGGTATCGACCATGGGTATTGTCACCGCCGTGGATACCAACGGCTTTTACCTGCAAGACGCCGTGGGCGACGGCAACATTGCTACCTCCGATGCAATTTTTGTCTTCACCGGCAGCGCCCCCACCGTGGCGGTGGGCCATGAACTTCAAGTTACTGGCACCGTGTCTGAATTTACCCCTGGCGGTGCGTCTACCCGCAACCTGTCTACCACCCAGCTAGGCGGTAGCCTCACCATTACGACTCTCAGCACCGGCAATGAGCTGCCTACGGCGGTGGTTTTGGGCCAGGGCGATCGCGTGCCCCCCACCGAAAACATCGACGATGATGCTTTTGGCAGCTTTGACCCCGTCACTGACGGCATCGATTTCTTTGAGTCGCTGGAGGGCATGCGAGTAACAGCCCAAAATCTGCGGGTGGTGAGTGGTACCAACGGCTTTGGCGAAATCTTTGCAGTAGTGGATGACGGCGCTGGCGCTACTGGCCTGAGCGATCGCGGCACTCTCAACATCAGCCCCGACGACTTTAACCCCGAGCGGGTGCAGGTGCAGTTTGACAGCGGCGTGTTTGACTTCGCCTTCCCCGACGTGAATGTAGGCGACAACCTAGGCGATGTGACCGGGGTAGTAGGCTATGGCTTCGGTAACTTTGAGATTGTGGCAACCGAAGACTTTGGCGGCCAGATTCAGCGGGGCGGCCTGGCACCGGAGGTCAGCGGCCTGACCGGGGGCAGCGACCAGCTCACGGTGGCTAGCTACAACGTGCTCAACCTCGACCCCAACGATGGCGATGGCGACGCTGATATTGCCAATGGGCAGTTTGCAGCGATCGCCCAGCAGATTGTCAAAAATCTCAATGCCCCTGACATTGTTGCCCTGCAAGAGGTGCAGGATAACTCGGGCAGTGCCAACGACGGGGTAACGGCGGCGGATGTGACCCTGCAAACCCTGGTGGATGCGATCGCGGCGGCGGGCGGCCCCACCTACGCCTTCATCGACAATCCGTTCATTCTCAACAACGCCAGCGGCGGCCAGCCGGGGGCCAACATTCGCACCGCCTACCTCTACGACCCCAGTCGGGTTGGCTTGGTAGAGGGATCAGTGACCACCATTGGCAGTCAGGCCCAGGGCGAAACCTTTGCCGGTGCCCGGCTGCCCCTGGTCGCTGGCTTTGAGTTCAACGGCGAAACCGTGACGCTGGTGAATAATCACTTCTCATCGAAGGGCGGCAGCGCCCCCATTTTGGGCACAGCCCAACCCTTCGAAGCACTCCAGGAAGACCCCTCGGTCAACGGCTCCCTCGACGAGCGCCAGGCCCAGTCGGAGGCCGTGCAGGGCTACGTTAGCGGCCTGTTGGGTAACGACCCCAGCGCCAATGTGGTGGTGCTGGGCGACCTGAACGAGTTTGAGTTTGTCTCGCCGTTGACAGGGCTAGAGAGCGCTGGGCTGACCAACCTGACCAACACCCTGCCCACAGACGAGCGCTACTCCTACATTTTTCAGGGCAATTCTCAAACGCTCGACCACATTTTGGTCAGCGACAGCCTGGCTGCCACTGCCGAGTACGATGCGGTGCATGTCAACGCTGAGTTTGCTGAATCCCTCCAGGCCAGCGACCACGACCCGGTGCTGGCCCGGTTTACCATCGAAGCTCCCAATGTGATCACGGGTACGCCCCAGCGAGATGTGCTGGTGGGCAGCGATCGCAATGACACCATTCTGGCCAGCGGTGGTCCCGACCTAATTACTACCGGCAGCGGGCGCGACCAGGTTGTCTATACCAGCACCAACCAGACGGGTGCTACCATCACCGACTTTGAGGTGGGTGCCGACAAGTTGGTATTCACGGACCTGCTGTCCAGCATTGGCTACACCGGCACTAACCCCCTGGCTGATGGTCTGGTGCAGATTCGCAGCCTGGGCAACAGCAGCCGCACCCAGCTCTCCCTTGAGCTAGACCGCATGGGCGGTGGCCGTACCCAGTTCACCAACTTCATCACCTTCCAGGGTGTGGATGCGGTGGCGCTGAATAACGCCGAGAACTTCGTGTTCTAAGGCAGCTTTTACTAGCCATAAATCCCCGGTTTCTCAAAGAAGCCGGGGATTTCTTCTATTTAGCGGGCCAGACCAGGGTGGCGGTGTTGTCGATCGCCTGGGGGTTGCCGTCGCTATCCACCGAGTTGAAGTGGGCCAGTCGCTCCTGCACGTCGGGCGGCAGGTGCGAAAAGTCGAGTTGGGTATCGCCGTCGGCCACCGCTGCCCAAAAATGCCGCAGCTTGGGGGCGATCGCCTCGGCCTCGGCCTGCTTTAGCCCCACCGGCGGGCTGACCAAAAACTTGGTCATAAACCCCCCGGCGCGATCGCACATCCACTTATGCGACATAGCCTGTAAGTCGTCCCAGGGCTCAACAGCGGTGAGGCGGCGCGATCGCACCTCCATGCGCAGTTCCCCATCGCCGTGCTCAATCTCCACAATGCGGTAGGGATGGGGGTAGCTGACCAGCGACCCGGTTAGCACCTCGCACAGGTCGCCTCGGCGAGCTACATCCTGCACATGCAGGTGGCCCGTAAACATCAGCCGCACCTTCGCCGCCTCTAGCCGCTGGATGATCGCCTCGGCATTGCTCACCATGTAGCGCTGGCCCAGCGGACTGTTGGACTGCCCCGGCAGGTGCTCCAAGACATTGTGGTGCAGCATGACCAGGATTAAGTCGTCAGCGTATTCTGCCAGGGTGGCCTCTAGCCAGTCGAGCTGCGCCTGATCTACATAGCCCACCCGAATCTGCTCGCCGTTCGGCTCAAAGGCATTGGAGTTTAGCGTCACCAGCCGCACACCGGGGAGAATTTCGTGCTGGTAGTGGAGGGTTTTGCCGTCGGTGTAGCCAAAGTCTTGGTACAGCCGGGGGAAGTCGTGGAGGCCAATGGCGCGATCGCTGGCATCGCGGGCAATCACATCGTGGTTTCCTGGCACCACGTAGGCCGGAAAGGGCAGCTGCTTGAGGCGATCGATCAGCCACTGGTGGTTCACCCATTCGCCGTGCTGAGTGAGGTCGCCCGGCAGCAGCAAGAAATCTAAATCCAGCGTTTCGAGGTGGTCAAAGATTTGCTCAATGCCCGGAATGCTGACTTCGACCAAATGAAAGCGGTGGGGGCCATTGTAAATTGTCTCGGGTCGGGCGATGTGAGGGTCGCTGACGATCGCGAAGCGAAAACGCTGTCCCATGGAGCTAAACAAACTTATTAATCAGAATTCCTTACCAGCCTAGCCCCTTGCCGCTAGATCCGGTAGACAAGCTAACTCGGCATCTCTAGAATTAACCGCTTTCCGGTTGGGCCGCCCCGCTGCTCAACTCTGTCTATTTGCCAGACCAAAGTGGCATGATAGAGAGCTGTGGTTTGTCAGAGGTCAGTGCCGTGGCTGTTGTTCGGGTGCGTCAGCACGTTAACCCCCTGAGCGGAAAGTATCAGGCCCCGGTCGAAGTCCCTGCCTGGGAGACGGTGTTTGCTAACGCTCAGCAACCGCTGCACATCGACATTGGCTGCGGCAAGGGCGTGTTTCTGTTGCAAATGGCCCAGCTTCAGCCCGAGTGGAATTTTTTGGGTCTCGAAATTCGCAAGCCCGTGGTCGAATCGGCCCAAAAGCGCCAGCAAGAGACGGGGCTGACCAATCTGCATTTTATGTACTGCAACGTCAACATTTCCCTGCGGGGTCTGCTAGAAAGCTGGGGCGATCGCAATCCTTTGCAGCAGGTGTCTATTCAGTTTCCTGACCCGTGGTTTAAGAAGCGCCACCAAAAGCGGCGGGTGCTGCAACCCGAGCTGGTGAGCACCATAGCGGAATTTTTGCCGTCTGGCGGGCGACTGGTGGTGCAGTCGGATGTGGAAGAGGTGGCGGTGGATATGTGCGATCGCATTGCCGAAAACCCCCACTTTCTCCGCCAGGGCCAAGACTGGCTGCCCCAAAGCCCCTTCCCGGCTCAAACCGATCGCGAGCGCGTCACACTAGAGCAGGGCTTGCCCGTCCACCGCGCGATCTTTACTCGGGCTTAGCCCCACCTCCAGGCCAGAGTGTAGAATGGCCAAAGACCTGGGGTTGTAGCTCAGCAGGATAGAGCGGCCGCCTCCTAAGCGGCAGGTCGTGGGTTCGAATCCCGCCAGCCCTGTTTTTATTCCAATTCCTGAACAAAATTTTTGTTCGCAATCCGGCGTTTTGGCGGAATGTGATGAAGCTGTTGACCAGTGCTGTGCGTTTTACAAGGTACGGGTGGTTGGGTGGGATAGGTCGAATATGGTGATGGGGCACATATTCAACCGTTTCCTGGGTTCCGGAATGATCGATTCGTCAATGGCCTAGTGGTCTGTAAAGCCTTAATTTGTAAGTTGGGTGCAGCGGAGTGAAACCCAACGGTAGTAAGCTTTGTTGGGTTCCGCTAGCGCTTCACCCAACCTATGCAAACCCTAAATTTTAGTTTTAACACGGCACTAGGGTGGATGGTGAGGAGTTCCCTAAAAATGGGCTCTAAGAGAAAGAGAGATAGCTCACAGATCAGCACATAGATACTTTATAAAAAATAGTTTCTATAAGCAAAAATTGTACCCCAACTTAATGGAGTTATATCAAAAAGTATGCCTCTCGATCCAAATATTCTATTTATCAAAACAGTAAGATTTTTGACGAGAACAGAGATTGATTTATTTGGCGCAAGGAAATTAGGATTTAGTGCAGCCGAAACAATGGCAAGAAAACTGATCGAGGTCGGAGTAATTAATATTAATTCGCACGAAGAAGCTATCTTCAAGAAGCACTATCAAAAATATATCTCGCTATCCAATAAGCTAGGATCTCAAGCTGCCATTCTAGTCTTATTGATTATTTTATTGTTTACTTTAGCTACGATCTTTTACATGCATGAATTGACATATTTATTATATCAACAAGGTATTCGGCGGGGAAGCCAGATCGCATACTCAGACAGCTTCGCTGGTACTCATGAATTTGTCTGGGGCACAGTATTTTTACTCTTATGGTTTTATTTTATCTGGAAATTTTTCATTGAAGAAATTGTCATTTTAGAAGAGAAGGAGAAAAATTCTCAGGAAGCTGACAAAAGCCAAGCTAGAAAGAAAATTAGATCTTTAGAACCTGTTGAAGAAAGGCTGACAAAAATCCTGATCACTCTTTTTTTGATGGCGATTTTCCTTGCTGCATGGGGAAGCTGGATAGCATTTTCTACCTACCCTTCATTCACTAGTCGTGTATATGTTTTGGCTGGTGCCATAGGAACCCTTATGTTTATCGGCCTCATCCTTTCCATATTATTTGGGATACTTTTATTTGCTTTGACTGATTTAATCTTAAAAAGAAGCATTCCGGACTCAATCATTGTTTCAGAACTTGGACAACTCATTTTATTGCTCAATGATGAGCCTTCTATTGATTTTGGAAGCATTGTCGTGAAAAATAATATCATAAGATCATTAGAGGGAATAACTTTCTGCTTCTCAAACTTACTACCACGCAAAATTCGTGTTCGGAATATTCACGAAAAAGCTTTGCTTGTGAGAGAGTTCAAGAAAATAGCTAATGGCTTTCAATCATTACAAACATGGGTATATAGCCCTATGTCTGATACTAGGGAAGCTCTTTTTTTAAGGTTGAAAAATGACTTTAGTAATATTTTATCTGGAAATTATCATGATTTACCTAAGATAGAACAGCTTCTTAGTGCCGACATTTCTCTTAAGGATTTTTTGATCAATCAGGCTAAGCGGTGGATAAATCTCCTCTTTAGGATATCGCTACCCTTTCTAACACTTTGGATGCTTGAGCTATCCCCTATAAAGATTTCTTCTGACGCAACGGACTATCTTTTGATAGGATCTTTTGCTTTTTCAGTATTGATTTTCGTGGTTGAGATAGATCCTGATTTTGGAGAAAAATTAGCATTTTTGAAAAATATCCAAGAATTGTTAACTACGAGGAAGAGTGACCGGTAAGCCTTCGTAGGTTGATGCTTCGACAAGTCAGACGTAGAAAAAGCTTAACCCTTACTCCCCCACATCCAACCCCTCCCCCACAACCACCGAAAAGGTGTAGGCGCGGCGATAGTCGGGCATGGAGATAGACAGAAAGGAGCGGGTTTAGGGTTCCCTGTTGGTAGCTGAGGTCGGTGGTGGGCAGTGCCCACCCTACGAGATTTCGTTGAGGAGATAGCGTTCAACGAAGGCTTTGGCAGCTGGGGGGTTGAGGGTTTTTAGCGCTCTGACGATTTCTACGATCGTTTCGCCGGATGGATCGCTCTTCTCATTAGCCCATCGGTAAACACTGTTACGTTCAATATCGAGAGCCGCCGCCAGGCTGTACTGGCTTACCTCAAACTCCTCAAGTACTTGCCTGAGCACATGTCCTGCTTTTCCCATGTCTTCATGGTGTCAGACCGCTTAGAGCACGTAAACAACTGATCTGTTGACGACAACTGATTTGTTGACTATCATTTCGTCATCGTTCCTGTTGACGCACTATGCAAGACCAATCCCCCACCGCTCGCTACAGTGCCCGCATCCTCAGCCCTGAATCCTCTGAGCCAGTTCATCTCGAGCTCACCCTCAAACTCCACAGCTACCCCCACCCCGATCGCGAACCCGTTAAAATCCTCGTCATCGGCAGCAAGCGCTCTGTGAGTTCCATCGTCGTCGCCCTCCACCAGCTCGGCTTTGCCGAAATCTTTGAGTGGACAGACTTTCTCAGCGCTCCCAACAGCGATCGCCCTCTGCAATTTCAACCCCACGAGGTGATGAGAGCTTTGGTGAAATACATGCCAAGGGAATAACGTATTTCCGTGGGCCAAGGGTTGTTCGCGCCACCTGTCCTGCTCTCCGCCCAGAATCGCTATAGTTGGTTGGGGTGCTGCGGCAGTTTTGCCTGCTGTTCTACCGGGTTCTCTAGAGGTCGCCTACCTCAGCCTCTGCTCCAGGGATGTAGTCGTAATTTAGGGAAACCGTATGAGCTATCGTCCTGTCCTTGAGTAGATTCTGCGATGCGATATTGGTTAGCTTTAGCCCTCGCCCTGAGTGTGGTGAGCCTCTCCCCAACCAGCACCCCTGCCCAATCCCCCGCTGCCCCTGCCAGTCCCCAGCCCCAGAGCGAAGTAGACCGACTCTTCCTAACGCGAGGCAGAAACATAGCCCGCGCTGCCGCCGAGACTGCCAATGGGGGGTTGGGGTACTACATGGCCGAGCCCGCTATGCATGGCCCCACGGCAAATGCCCCCGTGGTGATTAACGAGGATGGTTCCCTACAGTTTACCTTCAAGGGCTTTCGCCCCGAAGATAGGGATATCAACGGCAACCCCACCTTCTCCTTTGAAACGGAGGTGCTGATAAACCCTGATCGGACCTTTCAAGTCGTCTATAACGGTCCCATTCGCCCGGTCAGCCCTTAACAGTTAGGAGATTTCCAGGCAAGACGATCAACTAAGGCACTTCCCACCATAGGGAAAACTATTGTCTGAGCAAATCCTGTCTGTATAACGCTCTGTAAGGGCATTGCAGTGCAATGCCCCTACGGGGTATAGAGGATGAATCGGGGTCATGTGATTCGGATTTGGTCTAATCCCTCTTTAGTCACTTTCGTTAAGCAAAAAGGATTGTTCAGGCAACTTTCACCTGAATAGCTAGTGGACTAGCCCGAAACTGATGCATGCAATTCATCAGCCGATACAAGCCATGACGCAATCCAGGAATAGCAAACACCTCAAGCCAAGGTTTGAGACGTTG
>NZ_JACJOX010000051.1 GCF_014695775.1 Leptolyngbya sp. FACHB-60
CAACGTCTCAAACCTTGGCTTGAGGTGTTTGCTATTCCTGGATTGCGTCATGGCTTGTATCGGCTGATGAATTGCATGCATCAGTTTCGGGCTAGTCCACTAGCTATTCAGGTGAAAGTTGCCTGAACAATCCTTTTTGCTTAACGAAAGTGACTAAAGAGGGATAACAGGAGAGGATTTGCCTCCAATGCGGCGAGGGATTCTGCCAGGGACTGAGGCAGCAGGGCAATGCCGCGATCGCCCCTTTCCTCCTCCGACAAACTGCCTGGGTCTTGCTGTACCGGCTCAGGCAGCGCATAGCCCTGGGCTATGCCGTCAAGACCGGCAGCGATCGCCCCTCCCAGCGCCAAGTAGGGGTTTGCTGCCCCCTCCACCGTCTTTAACTCAACATGGGTCGGGCTGGGCGATGAGAAATTGCTCGGCACCCGTAGCGCCGCCTCCCGATTATCCATGCCCCATGCGGCATAGGCTCCGCTCCAGCTGTGGGGGCGCAGCCGCCGATAAGAGTTAGGGCTAGGGGTGGTGATTGTCATCAGGGCGGGCAGGTGGTGCAGCAGCCCAGCGGTAAAGAATTGGGCAATCTCAGACAGCCCACCGGCCCCATCAGGCATGAGGTTTTGCTCTCCCTGCCACAGACTCAGGTGCAGGTGACACCCGCTGCCTGCAGAGAACTCAAAAACTTTGGGCACAAAGGACGCAACTAGACCGTGCTGGTGGGCGATCGCTTTTACTGTCTCGCGATAGACCACATGCTGATCGGCGGCAGCTAAGGCGTCAGTGTAGCGCACTGAGATTTCCTGCTGGCCCGGCCCCGACTCAGGATAGTACTGCTCTACAGCAATGTCCTGGGCGCTGAGGGCATCTGCGATCGCCATCACCACCTCCTGGTGTAAGTCCATCGCCAACGTAGCCGCAAAGGGCATATTGTCGGCAGGAAGAATGTCTGGGTCACGTTGCTTAAGCAAGTAAAACTCCGGCTCAAAGGCCGCTTTGATCGCAACCCCCTGGTCAGCAGCCCGCTGCACCATGCGCTTGAGAAACTGCCGCGAACACCAGGGCCAGGGCTGGCCATCCTTCACCATCTCCCCCAGCACCCGCGCCTGGCCGGGTGCGTAGGGCAGCATCTGCAAGGTCTCCCAGTCGGGCACCAGCCACACCTCCCCCACCGGCCCCAGCCCGCTGCCAGGGGCCACTGCATCGGCCACCACCGGAATTGCCTGCTGCGCCGCTGATAGCCCTACGGCAACCGCTTCTCCCCCTTCCAGTTGCTGCGTCAGCCCATCAAGGTGAATGGCCTTACCGCGAATGACGTTGCCGTTGTCGCACCACACCACCCGCACAAAACGCACCTTGCCTTCCCACAGCCGAGTCAAAATCGTCGAGGCATTCTCTGGCATCAGATTGTCTCTAGCTCAACTGCGCTGTACATTCTAAAATCAGTCGCTGGTTGACCAGCGCATAGGGCTGCACCACCAACGCCTGACGAAACGTCTGAATCGCCGCCGCATACTGCCCCAGAGCCGCATGGCACAGACCTAGCCCGTGCAGCGCGCCAAAGTGGTAGGGCACTAGCTTAATCACCTGCTCGCAGTCAGCCATAGCCTCTCGATACCGGTGCTGAACGTAATAGAGCACCGCCCGTCTATTCCAGGCCTCAGCAAAGTCTGGCAGTTCATCCACTAGAGTTGAGAGCAGCTGCTCCGCCGCATCTATTCGACCGCTATCCACCAAAGCCTGGGCGTCTTGTAGTTGCTGATTACCCAACTCTCCCTTTTGGTAAAACCAATGCTGCCACAGGGCGGCGGTTGCCAACTCGCGCTGGTACTCATCCTCCTGCTTGAGGCTTTGCAGCAGCACTTCCAGCGTCGAGTCATCTATCATGCTGTTGCCTAACCTTAGCGTTGCGCCTTTTATTATCAGACATCCGGCTAAGATTGGCTGTCCAAAGGCGGTTTGGCCTTTAAGGGCTGGAGCCCGATGCCCTACGGGTAACAATAAGTGAACTGATTTTTCTAAAGTTGTGAGCTGTTCTAGGCAGATGGGCAGACTACAAATGTGCAAGGAATAAGCCCTACGCACTGAGTCTGTTCCTACCGCTTCTTTGCAGTAGCAGCCAGGTGCATCCGAGGAATTCTCCCTTGCAATTTCATTAAACACATTAATCGTTTAGGGATTCAAAACCATGGCTGTCGAAAAAGTAAACTCTTCCTCTAGCTTGGCTGAAGTTGTTGACCGCATTTTGGACAAAGGCATCGTTATTGATGCTTGGGTTCGTGTTTCTCTGGTAGGGATTGAGCTGCTGGCTATCGAAGCCCGCATTGTAATCGCTTCCGTTGACACCTACCTCAAGTACGCCGAAGCCGTTGGTCTGACCGCTCAAGCCGCTGTACCTGCTGCCTAAGAGCGCCACTGCTCTTAATACCTAATGGGGCAGCAGAATACTGGATTAGCCAATCTTTAGCTGCCCCATAAATCAAGTAGATCTAACGCTTCAAATAGCAACTATTAACTATTAACGGCGACACTGCCATCGGCAAGCTTCAGAACAGCGCCTCATTATTGCACTAAGACACTCAAACATAGCTAAGTTTTAGAGTCTGGCAACGTTCTTCTCTCCGCGCCATTCCCTCTCCTTGCCGTTCTCAAACATTCTCCGTAAATTTACCCCGTTTCATTTTCACTAAAGGGAGAGCAGTCCTGTGACAGCACTTTTTGACCAGTGGCAAGCCGCACGACAACTGCGCCAGAGCGAGGTGGTTGATCGGCGCGATCAAGTCTCTGCTGACCTAGAACGCTGGCAGGCTGACCGGCTAACCCACGCTGTGCGGCTGCGCCAAGACCTCAATCAGCTTATGGCCGACCTGCGCGCCAACACCACCCTATGGCTGGCTCAAACGACTGCCGATCGCGCCGCCCAGATTTTACCCCGGCAGCAGGCTCGCCAAGACTATATTCAGCAGCTCCAGGTCGATACCGAAGTGCTGCTCGCCGCCTACCAGGCCGATCGCGAAATTAGCGCCGTCGAGGTGCGCCAGCAGCTAGAGTACGATTGCCAAGTGCTGCAAGCCACCGTCAGTGAACTGCGCCTAGAGATTGCTCAAGAACTGCGCCAGATTCAGCAGCAGGTTGACGAAATTCAGGCTCAAACAGCTGTAGACCTGGCGGGCTACCGCCAAGGCCAGGCGATAGTACGGGCCGAACTGCTGCCCCAGCTCACCGCCTACATCGAAGATTTGCAGGTGCAGGTGCAGGCCACTCTCAAAGACCTGACAGCTGTGCGTCAGCAGGCAGCAGCGATAAACCAGGAGCAGCGACAGAGCGATCGCGCCGCCCTAACCGATTCTGTCGATGTCATGTTTACCGAACTGGCCGACTTTCGCCAGCAGCTTCAGGCCCAGCGGGCTCAGCTCTCCCATGTTGTCTGGGGCAACGCTGCCGTAGCCCAGACTCCAGTCCCTAGCCCAGCCGCGACCCGGCCTGCCGTTACTCCGGTGCCCGCTCGTGGGCCAGCACCAGCCAAGGTAGCCCCTAAAGCTGCGCCAAAACCTGTAATTGCCAAAGCTGCACCAGCTAAGGCAGCTCCTGCGGCTAAGGTCGCTCCGGCCGCAGCGACCGTGGCTAAGGCCGCTCCTGCTCGTGCTGTTGCAGCAACTCGCTCTGCCCTAGTTGCCACCGTCATGGCCCCAGCCCCGACAGCGGTGGCTGTGGAACCGCCCCCCGCCCCCGAAGCCCCTTCCCTTGAAGAGGTGGTTTACAACTACCTGCACCTGGCTCAGGGTGCTCGTCTCGGCGAAATTGAGACTGAGCTGGGCATCAACCGATTTCAGGCGGTAGACGCGCTGCGATCGCTCATCCAAAAAGACCTCGTAGTCAAGCAAGACCGTACCTATCTCGTCCAAGAGGAAGCCGTTCTGTGAACACCGTTCTACAAGCCCGCCCCCGCAACTTTGTCTCTACCCCCACCCTAGAGCGCACCAGCATCAGAGCCCTGCGGTACCTGCAATCGGGGTATTCAATTCACCTCAAAGGCCCCGCTGGCACCGGCAAAACCACCCTGGCCCTGCACCTGGCTGACCTACTCGCCCGCCCCATCATGCTGCTGTTTGGCGATGACGAGTTCAAGACCTCCGACCTGATCGGTAACCAGTCAGGCTACACCCGCAAAAAAGTGGTCGACAACTACATCCACAGCGTCGTGAAGGTGGAAGACGAGCTGCGCCACAACTGGACTGACTCACGCCTTACCCTGGCCTGCCGCGAAGGCTTCACCATGGTGTACGACGAATTCAACCGCTCCCGCCCCGAAGTCAATAACGTGCTGCTGTCTGCCCTCGAAGAAAAACTCCTGGTGCTGCCTCCCAGTAACAACCGGGCCGAGTACATCCGCGTTAGCCCTCACTTCCGCGCCATTCTCACCTCTAACCCTGAAGAATACTGCGGCGTCCACGGCACCCAAGATGCGCTGCAAGATCGCCTCATCACCATCAACATGCCCGAGCCTGACGAACTGGCTCAGCAGCAAATTTTGGTGCAAAAGGTTGGCATCGACAGCTCCGCGGCTCTGCAAATTGTGCAATTGGTCAAGTCTTTCCAGACAGCGGTCGCCCCAGACATGGTCTCCAGTCTGCGTCCTAGCCTCATGATTGCTACTATCTGCCACGACCACGGCATTTTGCCCCTGGCCGAAAACGCCGATTTCCGCGACCTGTGTAGCGACATTCTGCTGGCCCGCTCCAAAGAGCCCACCCCAGAAGCCACCCGCCACCTGTGGAACTTGTTTAACCGCTTTGTGGTGTCCCAGGCCACACTGGTTAACGACCTCACCCTCAAACCCGAGGCCCAGCCCGCCGCCCGTTTCCATGGCGAAGAAGAGGATGACATCCCCCTTCAGCCCCTTGAGAACCTGGCCGAGTCTGCCCCTGAAGATGTTGTGGTCGATCAGGAATCGGTGGCTGCAACTCAAGAGCTTTTGGCTGAAGAACCTGCTATAGCGGAGTTCCCGGAGGCCAAGCGCGAAACCGTAGTGGCCGTACCGGCTGAGCCCGAAGCTCTAGCTCCCGAGGCTCTAGCTGTGAGGGTGCCCCAGACTGAAGTCAGCCTCAACGACGACATTGAAACCCGCATTTTTGACTATCTTGACGCGACAGGTACCACATCTCTCGCTACCATCGAGACAGCCCTGGGGCTAAACCGCTTTCAGATGGTCAATGCCCTTAGATCGATGCTCGATCAATCTTTGATCGAAAAACAAGAAATCGATGGGCAGCCCACGGGCTACCAGCTGAGTTCTAACTGAAGGTAATCTGCCGTGAACACCTCCACCCCCACGACCCGCCCCCAACCCGGTCGAAGTATGGTTACCGCCACCCAGGGGTCTTCTCTAGTGGATGTCATTGAGCGGGTGCTCGACAAAGGCATTGTGATTGCCGGAGACATCTCGGTGTCCGTCGGCTCTACCGAACTGCTGAGTATTCGCATTCGCCTGATCATTTCTTCAGTGGATAAAGCTCGCGAAATTGGCATTAACTGGTGGGAGAGCGATCCCTATCTCAGCAGCCGCACCAATGAACTGCTAGAGGCCAATCAACAGCTCCAAACTCGTTTAGAAACCCTAGAAGCCGAACTCAAGGCCCTGCGATCGGCTGAGCCCACCAGCTAGGTCAGAAATCCGGCTTTGGTTCAGACAAACCCCTGGGTTCTTCAAGAGTCCAGGGGTTTTCCATTCAACTTCATATTCCCTAAAAACCACCATGCTGACGCTTCGCACCGTGCGGCAGATTGCCACCAGCCGTACAATTCCCAGCTTTCGTTCGGCCCCAAGCCGCAGCCAGAGCGATAGGCAAGGCCTGGTGCTAAGGCACCAACGCCTGCATCCAGTCGATGCCTACCGCATCGGTCACCAGCAAAGTCGAGCTAAAGCAGAAGAAGTCCGTCGCCAGTGGCTTCAACAGCAGTGGCAAAATCGGTCTTAGCCTGGCATAGCTAGCGCTATACAGACAGAATCGCCTGCCTTGAGATGCACTAGACTGTGGCTATGAGCACCGAAAATGCCGAGCCAGACCTGTCAACCACGCTGGCGCTACAGCCCTCCGCCAAAACCGATGCGGGCCTAGCGCCGCTGCTGCTCACTGTGATTGAGCTGGTGCGGCAGCTGATGGAAGCTCAGGTCATTCGCCGAATGGAATCGGGCGATCTCGACGATAACGACCTGGAACGAGCCGCCGACAGCCTGCGCAAGCTAGAAGAGCAGGTCGTCTCGATGTGCGAAATCTTTGATGTCGACCCTGCTGACCTCAACATTGACCTGGGGGAAATCGGCACCCTGCTACCCAAAGAAGGGAACTACTACCCTGGTCAAAAAAATCAGAACCCGACCATTTTAGAGCTGCTCGATCGCCTGCTTGATACCGGTGTCGTCGTCGAAGGCGACGTTGACTTGGGCATGGCACAGCTCAACCTCATCCACGCCAAGCTGCGATTAGTACTGACTTCTAAACCAATTTAGGCCCGGCTGAACTACCTAGCCACCGACTCCGCTACCGCTGCAACTGCCACAGTTTGATGGTCTTATCAGCACTGGCGCTGGCTAACACTTTGCCGCCTGCTTGCATCGCTACCTGATGCACAGGATTGATGTGGGCCGATAAGGTATCTTTGAGTGTGCCATCTTGGCTGCGCCAAAACCGCAGGGTACCGTCGCTGCTGCCGCTGACCAGCCGCTGACCATCGGGGAAAAAGGCCACAGTATTCACCTCCTGGGTATGACCTTGGAGAGTGTGCAGCAGGGTACCCGTAGTTAAATCCCACAAACGCACGGTGCGATCTTTGCTGGCGCTGGCGATTAGGCGACTGTCTGGGCTAATCGCTACTTGGTTGACGGTATTGGTGTGGCCAACCAGAACTTTGAGCGTGGTGGCGGTTTGTGCATCCCAAATGCGTACGGTGTTGTCAAGACCGCCGCTAACCAGTCGCTGGTCGGCGGCGGCAAAGGCCACGGTTTTGAGCATGCCCGCCGAGCCTGGCAGAGTTTTAATTAGGGTGCCCTGGCTCAAATTCCACAACTTCAGGGTACCGTCTTCACTGGCACTGACGGCTAGGTTGCCGTCGTGGCTTAGGGCGATCGCATTCACATCTCGCAAATGGCCCTTGAGGGTATGGCGCAGTGATCCGTCGCCCAACTGCCAAATTTTCACGGTCGCATCGTCGCCACAACTGACCAGCAGTTGCCCGCGCCGATCAATGGCCACAGCATTAACGCCCCGGGCGTGTCCTTTAAGGGTGTGGAGCAAGTCGCCCGTCTGCCAGTTCCAAATGCGAACACTGTCATCTAGGCTGCCACTGACTAGCACGGACTGCTGGGCGCTAAAAGCAAGGGCCGTAACCCATGACTGGTGACCCGTCAAGGTGGCAATGAGCTGCCAGCCCAGGCCAGAATTAGGCGGTTGTGAGCTAGGCGGTTGTGAGCGGGGGCCGTTGCTGACGGGCAGGTGGCTCCCAGGGCGAGGCAGGCCAGAGGCAGGTTTGCCTGAAATTGCTCCCGGCTGAGAACTTGGGGTAGGGCCAGCCAGGGGGGCTTGGGGCTCAGCCGTCGAGGGCATTGAGGTGGTGGGCATGACCAGACCAGCCGACTGACCTGGTCTGCTAAAGGGGGGGCGATCGATGCCGGTGAATAGGCTTTGGCGAGACTGATTTGAAACCCAGCCCGGCACCGCACCTTCGATTTTAGGCAGTCGTCGCAGGTCATCCAACACGTCTTGGGCGGTTTGGTAGCGTTCGCTAACCAAATCCTTAGTCATGTAGTTGAGCACCGCCGCTAGGCCAGCGTGAATGGTGCGTCCTTGCTTGTGAAGGTGCTCTTGCCACAGCCAGCGGCCCTCCTGGGGGCTGTATAGGTCTTCTGGCTTACGGCCGGTCAGCAGGTGCAGGCAGGTGGCTCCCAAGCTGTAGAGGTCACTGGAGGGGTAAGCTTGGCCGCTGCGCAGCTGTTCGATGGGGGCATAGCCTTCGGTGCCAATGCGCGTGCCCGGCTCGTAGCGAATCGCTTCGCTGAACTGTTTGGCCACACCAAAATCGATCAGCACGGGCTTTTGGTCAATTTTGCGGCGAATGATATTTGACGGAGTAATGTCTCGGTGAATGACGCCGTGCTCATGGATGAAGTGCAGCACTGGCAGCAGATCTTCTAGCAGCTGGCGCAGGCTGCCTTCGCTATAGGCCGCTTGGGCCGAAATCTCCTGATGCAGGGTGAGCCCCTGAATCATCTGCTGCACCAGGTAGA
This sequence comes from Leptolyngbya sp. FACHB-60, assembly GCF_014695775.1. Classification (GTDB taxonomy): domain Bacteria; phylum Cyanobacteriota; class Cyanobacteriia; order Phormidesmidales; family Phormidesmidaceae; genus Nodosilinea. The sequence continues at coordinate 8,279 of NZ_JACJOX010000051.1, forward strand.
GGTACTTATTTTGCTCAAAGTAGGCCAACAGCGTGGGAATTTGGGGGTGCTCTCCCAATTCGTGCAGCCGCACCGCCTCCTGCTCGAACAGCTGTACGGCCTTTAAGAATGACTTGGTGCCCTGGGTTTGGGGAGCAAACTGCTTGATCACACAGCGGGTATTGAGGCGATCGGCATCGAGGGCGAAGTAGGTACGCCCAAAGCCGCCCCGGCCAATCAGCTTCAGGGGACGGTAGCGGCCCCGGAGACGATGCTCTAAGGGGCTGCCGCAGGTAGGACACACCGCAGCCAGGGTAGCGTGATTAGGCTGGGTGCAGTGGGGATTGAGGCAGCAGATCATCACGACGGTGAACCCGGGGAAGTAGGCATAGCTTATGCTTATGCCTACTTCCATTTAACCCGCAATCGGTCGGAGAGGGGGATTTTGCCTAGCCCGCTAAGGCACAGACTGACGCTGCCCAACCAAGGGAACGCAGGATAACGACGCTGCCTAATTCCTCGGCTAAACAAAAGCCGTAGCGGAAGACTGAGGGCGATCGCAGTCTCAATCTCCGTTTTCACTATGGTGCTGGAGCGTTTAATGCTCGGTCAAGCCCTAAGACCGGCGCTATATTTCGTAATAATTGGGCGATCGCACCAACTGGCCCAAACCCGTGCGGTATGGTGAAGAACAGCCGTTACTGAGCAATTCACCACCGTCCCTATGACCCTGGCCCAGCCTTCCCACAACAAAGCCAAAGCCCTCCGCCCTGGGGCCACCCGCCCCGCCAAAGAACTCTGTAGCGAGTGCGGCTTTTGCGATACTTACTATATTCACTACGTCAAAGAGGCCTGCGCCTTTCTCCATCAGCAGTTCCCGACGCTGGAGCAGCAGACCCACGGGCGCAGCCGCGATCTGGAAGCTGAGAACGATGTCTACTTTGGCGTGCACCAGGACATGATGGCCGCTCGCAAGCAGCAGCCCATTGAGGGGGCGCAGTGGACCGGTATCGTCAGCACTATTGCCATTGAAATGCTGACCAAAGGGCTCGTGGAAGGGGTGGTATGCGTTCAGAATACGGAGAGCGATCGCTTCCAGCCGCAGCCAGTCCTCGCTACTACTCCCGAAGAAATCCTGGCGGCGCGGGTCAATAAGCCCACCCTGTCGCCTAACCTATCCGTCTTAGAGCAGGTAGAGCGATCGGGCATGAAGCGCCTGCTGGTGATTGGTGTCGGCTGTCAGATCCAGGCGCTGCGAGCGGTGGAAAAGCAGCTCGGTCTAGAGCAGCTCTACGTGCTGGGCACCCCCTGTGTCGACAACGTCAGCCGTGCCGGGCTACAGAAGTTTCTCGAAACCACCAGCCGATCGCCCGACACGGTGGTTCACTACGAATTCATGCAGGATTTTCGGGTGCATTTCAAGCATGAAGATGGCTCCACCGAAACGGTGCCCTTCTTTGGCCTCAAGACCAACCAGCTCAAAGACGTGTTTGCCCCCTCCTGCATGAGCTGTTTTGATTATGTGAATGGTCTGGCTGATTTAGTCGTGGGTTACATGGGTGCCCCCTTTGGCTGGCAGTGGATCGTGGTGCGCAACGATCGCGGCCAAGCCATGCTCGACACCGTCATGGATCAGCTCGATACCCAGCCGGTGATGTCGGTGGGCGATCGCAAGGCTGCCGTACAGCAGAGCATCCCTGCCTACGATAAGGCCGTTACCCTGCCTATGTGGGCCGCCAAGCTGATGGGTGTCGTGATCGAGCGCATCGGGCCCAAGGGGCTAGAATACGCCCGCTTTTCGATCGATTCCCACTTCACCCGCAACTATCTATACGTCAAGCGTAATTATCCGCAAAAGCTGGCCGCCCACGTGCCTGAGTTTGCCAAGCGTATTGTCAGCCAGTACAAGCTGCCCGATTAACTTGCAGGCAAAAAAGGACGGCGCGATCATCGCGCGGTCCTTTTGGTAAAGCCCCTCAGCTGTATAAAACTATCTACACCACGCTGTGGCCCTGCGTCAGCCAAGTGTGTAGCTCGGCAGGAGCCTGGACTTGGGCCAAGATTGCCTTGAGCTGTTCACCGTCTAGCACCTCTGTCTCAAGCAGCGTTTGAGTGGCCGACTCCAAAAGTCCCCGATTGAGCTGAAGGATGGCCACCGCCACCGTACGAGCACCGTTGAGCAGCAGCTTCACCTGGCGATCGATTTCGGTCGCCACTTCGGGGCTAGTCACCCGTCTGTCACTCCCCCCATCCAAAAACTGAGCCGAGGCTTTGGCAAAGGCCACAGGTCCAAGGCTAGCGCTCATGCCGTACTGGGTTACCGCTTTCTCAGCCAAGTCGGTTGCTTTTTGGATATCATCGCTAGCACCAGTGGAGACCTTGTCAAAGACGATTTCCTCAGCGGCGCGCCCCCCCAGCAGAGTGGCGAGCTGCCCCCGCAGTTCGTCTTCGAGCATTAAAAAGCGGTCATTCTCCGGCATTTGCATCGTGTAGCCCAAGGCCCCTAGCCCCCGCGGCACAATAGAGATTTTGGTGACTCGGTTGCCGCCCGGCACCAGTGCCCCCACCAAGGCGTGGCCTACTTCGTGGTAAGCCACCGTCTGTCGCTCCATCGGAGTGAGCACTCTAGACCGCTTCTCTAGCCCGGCAATCACCCGCTCAATGGCTTCCATAAAATCGGTCATCAGCACCGCCTGACGATTGTGGCGGGCGGCCATCAGCGCTGCTTCGTTAACCAGGTTGGCCAGATCGGCGCCAGCGAAACCAGCGGTTTGGCCAGCAATTTCTGCTAGGTTCACGTCTTCACCAAGGACGACGGCCCGACCGTGAACCTGCAAAATCTCTAACCGGCCGCTCTTATCGGGGCGATCGACCAGCACTTGACGGTCAAAACGGCCTGGGCGGCGTAGGGCCGGGTCTAGGGTTTCGGGGCGGTTAGTGGCCGCAATTACAATCACACCGTCATTGCCGTCAAAGCCATCCATTTCCGTCAGCAGTTGATTTAGGGTTTGCTCACGCTCGTCATTGCCGCCCACGGGGTTGCCGCCACGGGTTTTACCGACAGCATCTAGCTCGTCAATAAACACAATGCACGGAGCCTGGCGCTTGGCCTTATTGAACAGATCGCGCACCCGTGAAGCACCAACCCCCACAAACATTTCCACAAACTCCGAGCCCGCCATGCTGAAGAAAGGCACCCCGGCCTCGCCAGCAACGGCCTTGGCCAGCAGAGTTTTGCCGGTGCCCGGAGGCCCCACCAACAGCACCCCCTTAGGAATTCTGGCCCCCAGTTTGCGGTACTTGTCGCCGTTGGCTAAAAAGTCGACCACCTCTTGCAGTTCCTGCTTGGCCTCATCTACCCCAGCCACATCGGCAAAGCTAACGCCGGTCTTGGTTTTGCCATAGCTGCGGGCCTTGCTTTTACCCATGCCTACGGCGCTGCCTACACCGCCGCCTACACTACTAAATTTTGCAGCTAGGGCCAGGGCTCCGACCAGCAGGCCTGAGGAAATAATCAACCCAGCAATGCTGGCTGGTGGTAAAGGTTCAGGAGCAGTTGTAATCTGCACCCCCTGGCTTTTGAGCTTGCTGATTACCTCATCCGTAGGCCCAACCGGTTGCGTAGTGTAGCGGCGACGGCCAAATTCAGGCTTAAGAGTATAGTCAATGCGATCGCGCCCGATCGTCACCCGCTGCACCTGGGCACTGTTGACCTGCTCTACAAAAGTGCTGTAGGCCGATTGCAATGGGGTTTCCGTTTTCATGGGGCAAATCCTATAGGGGCGAGTTCAAAGGTGCGAGACGCTGGGGAAGCTCCCCGCCGACCGCTCACTTCCTTAATTCTGAGGCACCTAACCACCGCTGCTCCAGAGGGGAAAACGCCCTAAGTTAGGTGTAGTTACCGAAGGGCCAAACGCCAGCTATACGGTGCTTACGACCTTTGTCGAAGAACTGCCGTACTCTCAGCCCAAAACCAGCGCTGTGGGGGGGTAAGGGCTAGACATTCCCCTATCCGCCATCAGGTTGACACGGTCCAGCCTACAAAAGGCCTTCATTGCGTGAAAAAGGCTGGGCGCAAGAGCTTGCCCTACGCCAGGAACCCGGCGACCTCAGCACCGGTCTCGAAACCTGTGCCCCCAACCCTGGCCGAGATTCTCGGTCTAGACCAGTGCTATCTAAGTATTTGGCTAGCATCGGCATAAAAAAGTTACTAAAATCCGATTAAGTATCGAAAAAATACTCAGTACACAATATGAAGTTCTCACTAAGATAGAAACCTGAGGTGCACGTCCCCAGGCTTACCCATCCGCCCCCGGTATACCTGGAGAACAGTTAAAAACATCACAGGCGATCGCCGTAGTCGTCCTAGCGACTTTACAACCGTGATCGCTTGGCTACAATAGCTGGGTATTTTATTAGGTAAACGTAGGTCACTTCCATAGAAGTACCCTCGACGTTGACTGGCTATTACCAAAGGCCAATGGAGCACCCCTGTTTTCCTCCTAAGCGTAGCGGCCCTAACTAGGCATTTGCTCGCGCTTTAGGCTCATCGTACTTGCTGCTGCAAGGTTCGGCTTGCTAACTGGGCCTTACCCCACGCGCGTTATCGGTTTTGTTGTTCGGCATATCGGTCTTAGAAACATGAGTCGTCATCTACTGCGAAAGGCTTTGCGGCTTCCTCAAGCAGCAATTAAGCGATTAGTTACCGGGCTGCTACAACTTGTGCTTTTGGCTAACCGACCGGCCCGTTTGGCCCGGTCAGGTTTTGTGCTGCCTACCACAGTGTTGTTAGTGCTTATGGTGGTGCTTACTGCCACCGCTCTTACCTATCGCTCCTTTACCCGCAGCGATATGGCCATCTCCCAGCGCGAGCAGCAGGTCATTTCAAACGCTGCAACGCCTGCGGTCGACCGGGCCAAGGCCAAAATTGAGTTTTTGTTTCAGACCGATAATCGGTTTCCCAGTGGGGTGCCCGCCAGCGACATTCTGGCCGACCTCATGCTCATCACCAACACCTACGCGGGCTACACAGGCCGCGTTACCCGCCTGCCGGGTGCCAACGACCCCTACACACTTCCCGACGAAACCCGGGTTGATATCAACGGCGATGGTGAGCTAGACAACGCCTGGTCGTTCACTATCGACCTCAATGGCGACGGCGCGGTTGCCGCCAATGAGCTGGTTGTCTATTCAATTCTGGTCGACGATGCGGGGCCAAAAGCTGCTACTAACGTCCGCATTGATGGCCCCGTAAACCAGGCCAAAGCTAATGCTTTAATAACCCGTACTGGGCCTCTGGCCACTACCGAAGCTAGCGCGGCCTGTGCTGGTGCGCTGGCAGAAGGCGGTTGGCAGGTGGTGCAGCAGGGCAACAACTCAACCCTGCAAAAGAACTTCCAGGTCAATGCTTTTGTTGCCAACCTCAACGACGCCAACCGCACCATTGAGACTTTAGAGTTTCAGCAGTCGCGTACTGCCGCTCGGGCCAACAAGTGGGGTGCCTGGTTCCGCTACGACCTCGATGTCTCCCCTGGTCCAGAATTTAACTGGAATGGGGCCATGCACACCGACGGCAACTTCTTCACCTTTGCTGGCGGCGGCACTGGCGCGGGGGAAGGCTACAGATCGCACATGGTCAGTTCCCACAACTCCTGCCTCTACAGCAAGGAAGCCTCTGAAATTTCGCTATCTGAAGTTGACCTCAACGGTGACGGCAGAGGTGTGCCAGGTGCCGTAGTCAATGGTCAACAAGAATTTCAGGGGCAGGCCGTTCGAGGCACCATGCGGTTTGATAACACCACCAGTGGCAGTCCTTCCATTATTCACGTTTGGAATGGCGCTGGGGTGGCAGCGAAAATTGACCTTACGCTCGGCAATAACAATGACTCTGTAAGAACGAGCGCCGCGAACAACAACGTTCAGCCTTCGGATGTCGCCATGAACCCGCTGGCCTTATTTACGCGAGATGTCACTGAACATATCAACCCGTCAGCTTGGCAACGCGATCCTAACTGGGATGCCAACAATGCCAATGGCTTTAAAACTCGTGAACGCATCATCAACGATCAGGTCGCTCGTCCCTTTGTAGACGACTTTTACCGGGCCGACAACCGTTGGGGGCCAAAGCCTCGCTACGACAGCCGTGATACTACCCTAGATGTCACCAATAACGCAGCTACCATTGGCGATAACATCAATGGCCTAGGTCGGCTCACCGACACAGACAATGGCCTAGACGGCTATTGGGAGCGCCAGGCCATTAAAACTGGCATGCGCCTAATTGTGGGCCAGCGCCTAGAGTTGGGCAACGCCAACGTATGGAACTCTAGCCCCGTTAATGCAGCTCTAAACGCTGACAATGGTGCCGACCCGCTCTACCCAGCTAAGGTGACACCCACTAACGTTACTCGGTTTGGTCGCAGCCACGAGCAATTGCAGCGCAAAGCCCTGCGGGACAACCTAGCCGCAGTCCAGGGCATGGTCGTCTACCACTACCAAATCAACAGCGGCACCTTCCCCGCCGCCTGCATGGCTACAACGGCCCACCCTGGGACGACTCAAACTATTCTCAACAGCCGTACCTTCAACAACTACCCAGTTTCTACTACTCGCCTACGGGCCGATTTCTTAAACGGTACTGGCACTAACGGCTGGGAGTTTGCGCTCAACCCAGCCTTTGATACCGAAGGCGAATTTGCCACGGCCGTTGCCTCCGGGCCCTTAGGCAACGCCCTCAGAAACCTGGCCTACTTTGCGGGCGATCCCAAAGGGGGTGCCCCCTCCTTTAAACCCGTGCAAGATGCCGATGTGCATCCGGCTCCTTACTTCAACATGTGGGGCGACTTCTCACCGCTGCGGCGCGTCTTTGTCGAATATCTCGATGCCGGTACGCCCTATGCCAACCTCAGCCCCGCCGACAAAGCCACTCTGCACAGTGCAGCCTGCACCATTAGCCTGCTGGCTTACAACATCCAGAGCGACTATTTAGAAGCGCGCGCATTAGCCGCAGCAAACAACAACATCAGCTTTCAAAATGTCGGCTCTCAGATGAAAAATGCGCTTCTGCGCATTAACAACTATCTAATTAGCACTACTAACGACCCTATCATTTCTGGTTCGGGTTATAGGGTTTCTGGGCTATTTGCTCTACTGGGCAAAACCAGAACCTGGGTAGACAGAAATGTCGACAATACTGTTAATACTGTTTGTCAAAATGGTGTCATCGATACCACTGGCTATGAACAAGATTGCGATTTTGGCGAATACTTTGCCGAGTACACCCTAGACGATTGGATCAAAGTCCTTGAGATCCTTCCCAGTGTTACCAACACAGATGTCGATAACATTACTAACCTTGTCAGACAGGTTAACTTCTTAACTAGCTCTATCCGCGATCGCGAGCTGGGTTTTAGACAGGGTTTCCCAAGGACCAGTCTCGGCCCCAATGGAACTCCGTCTAACTTTATAGCTCTTGAACCAACCGGATATACTTCCAGCCCCATAACCTTCTCCGGTTTTAGCACGAAGTTTCTGCTGCGATGTGATCCAAACCTTTATGGCCCTACCGTTGCCCAAGGTCGTGGTGGCACAGATGATGTGGCCTTTATGGGATTGATCGGCTGTAGCCAAAGTAGTCAAATCCCTGTTCGTCACCCGTCGCTGTACTATCTGTTTCCGTTAGAAAACCACGATCTCGATGGCGATCCTGATGGAAGTGGCCGCACTCAACAGCCCGATGGCAACCTTCTGCCACCCGCTACCCAGGCCGCTGAAGAGTACATTACCAACCCCTACGTTCGCGCAGTGAACCCTCCTGGCTCTGCCACAATTCTCTTCCGCCGGGTAGGCAACGGTACTGACCCTGTTGTTGATACCGAAAACCTTGCCGCCGTGCCCAATTCGGCCACCGCTAGCAGCTGGGTGGTGCCCGCCGCCACCGCTACCGGAGCACCCACAGCCGCCACCATCAGCGATCAGGATCAGGCTTTCAAAATTCTTGGCCCTAGCGGTGCCATTATTCGAGTTCCCTTCTTAGACAAAGGCGTCTACAACGGTCGCGAACAGCTCAATACTCGGGTGCTAGACGTTGACATTGAAGCGCTAACCACTCGCAGAGCCAATGGCCTTGACTTCTGGCTGTCGGCTAACCCAGATAACCGAGGCGAGGGCGTCGTCTTTGCTTTTAGAGAAGACGCTGTGCGAGAAGACGAAATTACCCGGCCCAAAACCACGTCGGCAACGGCAGCCTACTGCGAAACCCTCAACGGCTCAAACCCCAAACGATTTAATATCGAAACCGAGGAAAGTTGCCGCATGCGGGTTGAGCCTGGTACAACCCCTGTCTTTCAGGATCCTCCTCTGACGACCGAGTTGATTAGTCTCAAACCGGTAGACTTCTTTGCCGACCCACAACGCAGAGCCCATGGCTTTAGACTACGCACCTTTAGCGGCAACCCCGCCGACTTTAGCGGCCCTAGCTTTGCCCGCCAGGTAGGCATGACCCTCGTTACCGACAATAGTGTCTATATACAAGGAGACTTCAACCCCCACAGCACCACCGGCAGCGTCGCCAACATCATCGAGGAGTTTACGCAGACCCTCTACAATCAAACCCCCGCTGCGGCCTTTGGTCTGCCTTTTTACACCGCCCGCACGGGTCTTAACACCAATACCTTTGCTACGCTTTCTTCAGACCGCTGGCGACCAGTAGAGATTTTGGCCGATGCCATTACTGTTCTTTCTGGCACCTTTAAAGACGGCGCTGTAGAGGACACTTTCACAAAGGTTAGGCCTGCGAGTGCTGGTGGTGCTGACTCGTCTTACATGAATCAAAACCGCCCCACACTCTCCGTCGCTCAAACGGGCTGGGTGCGTGAGAGTATGGTTGCAGGCGCTCCAGTGTGGGTCGATCGTAATGGCACTTACTATCGCAATAACGCCACAAGTCCTCCGATTCAGCCGTACTACAACCTCTACGACAGCGACAGCGATTGGACAGGCTTTGATAGGCCGGTTACTGACAGGCATCGCAATACACAGCGAGCTAACCAGACATTTGTCAATGCAACCTTTGTGAGTGGCCTAGTTCCTCAGCGGCCCGAGCAAGGTTACGGTGGTCTTCACAACTTCGTTCGCCTTTTAGAAGACTGGAATGACGATGTTCAACTACACATTGCTGGGTCGCTAATTCAGCTCAATTTCTCGACCAGTGCCACAGGCCCCTTTGAACACGATGCTTGGCACCCGACCCAAAACCCTGCCGCCGATGAAAACCTTGGCTATTACAAGCCTCCTAGTCGCCGTTGGGGCTATGACGTAGCCTTGCTATATGTACCGCCTGCCCCCGCCGCTCGACGCTTTGTGAGCATTGGCACCCCCCGCAGCGAGTACTACCGCGAGTTGCCATCCGACGATCCGTACATCGTCAACCTGCGCTGCGCAGCAAATGCTGCTGGTGCAAGGCTGATGCCTAACCTATGTACAAGAGCTTAGCTAACAACTGCACTCGCACTGTGATACCAGGAGGCCGCACACCGTGATTACCAATCGACTCAAACGCCATCTTTACTGGGCTGGGGGGCGCTCCCCAGCCCAAGGGCAGCAGGGCCTCACCCTGATTGAATGTCTAGTCGCCATTATGATTGTGGGTCTTGTCAGCAGCGCCATTGCTCCTGCCCTGGTTATTTCGGTGGCTACTCGGGTGCAGAGCCAAAAGGCCGAGCAGGCCCTAGAGCTAGCCCAGTCTGAAATCGACCGGGTGCGACTACTCGTCGAGCGCTCTGAGGCCAATACTGACAACCTGCCGCCCTCTACTGCCATCGCCGGTGCTAACCCAGACAGCAGAGTGGCCGAGGTGGCAGGGCCAACCTACGGTGCACCTGTAGCTGCTCCAACTACGGCCTTTCAAACCCGTGCTGCTAGCCTTAACGGCAACCAGTTTGCAGTGCAGGTCTACCGTACGCCAGGCAGATTTGTGGGTAGCGTGCCCGTTACCTTTGGCATGGGTGTGCGCGTGTACGACTCCGAGGCCGTGCAAACAGGCAATGGCAACTTATCCAAAGACCCCGCTACTCTACGTATGGTTAACGGCACAGGGCAGCGGGGGCACCGCCCTCTGGTTGCTCTTTATACCAATGTCACAGCGGGGGATAGCCGTTCTTCCCTATGTCAATACATTCAGCATCTCAATGCTGCGGCTTCGGTACCTACCGGCTGCAACTAACTGTGCGATCTACAATCGTCTCTTAAGGGTGACACCCTATGGCTAACAAAGCCGATATGAATTTAATGCTGGGTTGGCTGCTGCGGGCTAAACAAACTAGTCGGCGTGGCTTTACTCTAATTGAGCTGCTGGTTGCGATCGTGGTTGGGTCGGCCATCGTTGGCACCATGCTGTATTTGGTGGTTGAGATGCTGAGAATCAACCGCCGCGAAGAAATACTGACTCAAACCCAGCAGGATATGCGTCGCGCGATCGACTACATTACTCGCGATGCTAGTGAGGCCGTCCATATTTACTCAACTCCTGCTGCGGTACTTGGCCAGCTTAATGACTTTCCACGCACTGACGAAGTACCGGTGCTAGCCTTTTGGCGGTTAGACCCGCTAGATTCAAACAATGCTAGCGTTCGTACCTTTTTCAACAGCACATGTTCTTCGGCTTTTTCGGGAACCAAGCTCAACGAGTGCAATACCCTACGACTTCGCCAGGGCTACTATACCCTTGTGATCTATGCCCAGCAGCGAAATGCCGGAAACGATATTTGGGGTGGCAAGTCTAGGATTGTGCGCTATGAGCTGCCCAAATATACGGCAACTGGGTTGTCTAGCCTAACTATCACGCCGGGCTATTTAGAGCCGACGGGTGGCACCAATACCTTTGCAAATTGGACTAAAGGAACTGGAGCTACCCCTCGCAACCTGTCGGTGCTTACCGACTTTGTAGACGACACTGATCCAAACGAAGCGACTACTGGCCTCTGCCCAACAGGCTATTTGCAAACCCCAGCCAATGCCAATAATTTTTATGCCTGTGTACGGGAAGGTACACAGGTTAACCGTAACGGCAGTAACTTACCTGTTGGCAGTAACCAAACGCTAATTGTATTTTTGCGAGGCAATACTGCCACCGAAAATTCGGCTCTTGGGTCATTTTCGCAGGCCGGGCGCTTGCCCACTTTAAAGTCTGAAGTGCTGATTCGGGGTGTTATCGATAAGCAGCCTGGGTTGTAGTTGGTAAGGTGCAGTTCAAGGTTAGTTTGAGTTGAGTTGTTTTACTTTGGTAGCTGCTATGAAACGCCTGCACACACTAGCCAAACAATCTGAAGTGGGGTTTACCCTGATTGAACTGCTGGTGGTTATTGTTATTGCTGGGGTGCTAGCTGGTATTGCGGCACCGAGCTGGTTTGCCTTTTCAAACCGCCAGAGGGCGATCGCTGTACGTAGCGATGTTATTCAGGCGGTTAAAACTGCTCAGCAAGACGCTATACAACTGCGGCAGGCCAGACAGATACAGGTTGTTACTACTGCGACTAATCCCACCCTTAGCATTGGCTCGTTAGACTTTAGTACCGGCGCTGCGGTATTTAACGGCAGGCAACAGGTGCTTGGGGGAGAAGCCAACAAAACAGGGCAAATTACGATGACAGCCTACAGGGCACTGCCCAATGGCGGTAGAGACAATACGGTAAACAGTATTGCCTTTAACCACCAGGGGTTACCTACTGATAGAAATAGGCTACCCTTTGTAATTAATATTAGCGGTGGACCAGGCACGATTCAGCAGTGCGTAATTGTGGCTAACTTGTTGGGTAGTCTCAAAACTGCTAACAACACCGAATGCGATAACCCCAGCGTCGGTCTTAACTAACCAAATACCACATCGTTAAGAGCCGCAGCTAGGCTATCCGATGCCCAATTATCTACTCCCGCCTGCTCCCATTTCGTGATAAAAACAATGGGCATGTTTTGCTAAGCGAGGTACCCTATGGTTGCATCTTCCCCGTCCCTTGAGGACCAGGTCGCTATCGTCACAGGGGCTTCACGGGGCATTGGTCGGGCCGTGGCGATCGCCCTAGGGGCAGCAAAAGCTCAAGTTGTTGTCAACTACGCTCGCTCTGGTGCGGCTGCCGATGAGGTAGTAGCAGAAATTATTGCTGGTGGGGGAAGTGCGATCGCGCTTCAAGCCGATGTCTCCCAGCCAGACCAGATAGACGCGCTGATTAGCGGCACCCTAGAGCAATTTGGCCGCGTCGATATTTTGGTCAACAACGCTGGTATTACCCGCGACACACTGCTGCTGCGCATGAAGCTTGAAGATTGGCAGGCCGTTATTGATCTCAATTTGACCGGGGTGTTTTTGTGCACTCGGGCCGTGGCCAAGATCATGCTGAAGCAGCGATCGGGACGAATCGTCAACATTGCTTCGGTGGCAGGGCAGATGGGCAACCCAGGTCAGGCTAACTACAGCGCCGCCAAAGCCGGCGTGATTGGGTTTACCAAAACCGTGGCTAAAGAACTAGCCAGTCGGGGCATCACCGTTAATGCCGTAGCGCCGGGCTTTATTGAGACTGACATGACCGGCGATCTATCCAACACAGACGACATTCGCAAATTCATTCCCCTGGGGCGGTTTGGCCAGCCTGAAGATATTGCAGGCATGGTGCGGTTTTTAGCAGCAGATCCGGCGGCATCCTACATTACTGGCCAAGTATTCAACGTAGATGGCGGTATGGTAATGGCCTAAGCGCGATTTACCATACGCAGCAGCCATAGGGTGGCAGACAGCGACACAAAGTGGGCCAGCAGCGTGTTGGTGTTGGCCTGCACCACAAAAATATCGAAGGCTTCAACGTACTGATTGATGTTGCCCGGCACAAACACGGTGCCGCCTTGAGGCTGGGCCAGCGCCTTACCTAACAGGGAGCCAATCAGCGCCTGGCTGCCAAACAGGGTGATTAGCATCCCGACCATGCTGACCACGGTGCCCAGCCGCAGGGCCTGAAGAGCATCTTTGGGGCTGGGGCGCTTGGCGATGTCGCGGCTGCGTAGACGCCGCCCGAGCTGAGTGTAGCGAAAAGCCCAGAAAGCGCTGAGGTAGACGGCTACCAACCCTAGGGCGGCAAACAGCAGCCCCACACCAGTGCCAGGATTTGCCGTCCCTCCCGATCGCGCGCTCAGGTTGACCAAGGCAAACATCAGCACCAGACTAGAGATCGCCGCTAGCACGATCTGAACCCAAAAGCTGATCCAGCCCACCACGCGAAAGGAGCCTGAAATCCGCCGTATGGCGGGCGGTAGGGTGTAGTCAAAGTCTGTAGTCATACCTGTGATTTTAGCCTGTGATTTTAGCCTGGGGGCAAGGTCTTCTGAATGATACATTTGGGGAAAGGCTTGGGGGCATGGATATGGTGGAAGCGATTGACCAGGCAAAGACTCGGGTGCAGGAGTTGTGCGATCGCTGGGGTTCCCGCGTAGACTACCTAGCTATTCGCCTAGAACAGTCGGAGGGCACCGATATTTTTTTGCGGGGTGGGCAGGCAGAAACCCTCAGCGAGGCGATCGCGATCGGAGGGCACGTTAGGGCTTGCTACCGAGGCGGCTGGGGCTTTGCTAGCTTCAATGACTTGGAGAGCCTGGCCCCCTGTGTGGAAGCCGCCGTCGCTGCCGCCCGCCTAGTCGGCCATGACGAAACCTTACTGGCACCCGTAGCTCCTGTACAAATCACTCGCCGATTGCCCCTAACCGGCACCGACCCACGCCAAATCTCCTTAGCCCGAAAAAAGGCTCTGTGCAACCACTATGCTGACCTGCTCCAAGGCATAGACCACCGGATCGCCACCACGTCTGTACGCTACAACGATGTGGCCCAGCGAGTGCTTCTGGCCACTTCTGAAGGCACTCTGATTGATCAGGCTTGGTCAGATATGGAAATGCGCTTTGCCGCCACCGCCCGCGACGGCGACACGGTACAGACCGGGCGCGAAACTACCGGTTCGCGGAAGGCTTACGAAGATTTAGAGACCCTAGACCACCAGGTGATGGGAGCCGCCCAGCGGGCCGTGGCGGCTCTAGACCTCCCCCCCGTGCGGGGGGGAGCCTATGACGTGGTCATTGATCCCATTTTGACCGGACTGTTTGTCCACGAGGCATTTGGTCACCTATCGGAGGCCGACATGGCCTACGAAAACCCTGATCTGCTGGAGTCAATGAGTTTGGGTCGGCGGTTTGGGCCCGACAGCCTGCAAATTTTTGATGGCGCTGCTCCTCAGGGCCACCGGGGCAGTTACTTTTACGACGACGAAGGTACCCCTGCCACCACCACTCAGCTGATTGAGAATGGCGTTTTGGTGGGGCGACTGCACTCTCGCGAAACAGCGGGCAAGCTGGGTGAGCAGCCCACGGGCAATGCCCGCTGCCTCAACTATCACTACTCGCCCCTGGTGCGCATGACCAACACTTGGATTGAGCGAGGCACCACCCCGGTTGACGACCTATTTGCTGGCATAAAAGAAGGCGTCTATGCTCGCAACTGGCTAGAGGGCATGACCAACGGCGAAATGTTTACCTTTACTGCCGGGGAAGCCTGGATGATTCGCAACGGTAAGCTAGCGGAGCCAGTGCGCGATGTGACCCTGTCGGGCAATGTGTTTCGCACCCTGGCCGATATTGAAGCGATCGGCGATGACTTCTATTGGGATGAGTCGGGAGGCTGCGGCAAGGGCGGGCAAAACGGGCTGCCCGTAGGCTGTGGAGGCCCCAGCCTACGTATTCGCAATGTGGTGGTCGGGGGCGAGGCCGAAGTTGAGTATGAGTGACAGTTCGGTGAACCAGGGGCGCATTTTACGCAATCTGATGCGCCTGATGGATGTTACCTGCGGCCGCAGCCTCTACGAGGTGCTGCCCCGTGGGGTACAGGTGTGGCTGCCAGAGCGAGGTAAGGGGGTTTACCCCGATCTGCTGGTGGTGGCTGGTGAACCTCTGCTCCACGACGGACAGGAAGATAAACTGCTCAACCCCTGCGTCATCTTTGAAATTTTGTCAGGGCCGACCCCAATCTATGACCCAGAAGCGGCTACGCTGCCCGATCGCAGCGGCATGTTTCGCCGCTGCCGGGCGATTCCTTACCTGCAAGCCTACGTGTTTGTGCACCAGACCGAGGCCCGGGTGGAGCAGTTTTATCGAGCGGAGGAGAACCTGTGGGGCATGACGACCCAGAGCGGGCTCGATTCAGTGGTAGAACTGGCGATTACCGATGCTCGCCTGCCCATGATGGATATTTATGAGCGGGTAGATTTCAGCCTGCTGGTTTAGGGAGACAAGCGGGCGATCGCCCACTTACCACTCTCCCAGCTATACAAAAATCGGTCGTGGAGGCGGCTGGGCCGCCCCTGCCAAAACTCAAAGCTGGTGGGCTTGACCCTGTACCCTCCCCAAAAATCAGGCAGGGGTACTTCCTGATTGAGAAATTTTTCCTTCATTTTCTCAAACTGCATCTCTAGCAGCTGTCGCGAGGCAATAACGCTGCTCTGCTGCGACACCCAAGCCCCCAGCTGACTACCCCGAGGGCGCGACGAAAAGTAGCGCAACGACTCTGCCGCCGAGATTTTGCTGGCGGGGCCTGCGATCGCCAGCTGCCGCTCTAAGGGGTACCAGGGAAACAGCATTGAAACCTGAGCATTCTCAGCTATGTGCTGCGCCTTGCGGCTGCCATAGTTGGTAAAGAAGACAAAGCCATCGCGATCGAAATACTTGAGCAGTACAGTGCGCTGGTAGGGAGCCCCTTCTGGAGACACCGTAGACAGCACTAGCGCATTGGGCTCTAACAACTCAGCCTCACGGGCCTGCTGAAACCACAGCTCAAATTGGGCAAAGGGGTCGGAGTTGAGATCAGCTAGGTCTAATCCCCGCTGACTGTAGTCGCGGCGCAGTTCGCCAATATCCATGGTGTGGTTGGGCTCAAACGGTCAGGTTTCAAGATTTAAGATTCAGACTTAAACAATTTCGTCCAGGGCGTCTTTGACCTGGGCGTAGTGGTAGGTAAACCCGCTGGCTTGGGTGCGCTTGGGCAAGACCTGCTGTCCTTCTAGCACCACCTGGGCCCCGTCGCCCAAAATGGTTTCTAGCACAAAGTCAGGCACCGGCAGCCACGACGGGCGATTGAGGACTTTGCCTAGGGTTTTGCAAAACTCGGCCATGCGCACCGGGTTAGGGGCGGTAGCATTATAAATTCCTTCCATTTGAGGGTCGTTGAGCGCCTGCACGATCAGACTCACCAGATCTTCGCGGTGAATCCACGAAAACCACTGGCGGCCGCTGCCAATCGGCCCACCGGCAAACATGCGAAAGGGGGTGAGCATTTTGGCCACCGCTCCGCCCATACCCAGCACAATGCCAAAGCGCAAAATTACCAGGCGGGTGCCGTAGTCTTTAACCGACTGGGTCGCCCCTTCCCAGGCCTGGCACACCTGGGAGAGAAAGTCATTTTCGATGGGGGTGCTGGTTTCGTCAAAGGTGGCGCTTTCGCTGGTGCCGTAGTAACCAATAGCCGAAGCGTTTACCCACACCTTGGGTTTGGGATCGGCCTTAGCTAGAGCCTCTACTAGCTTTTCGGTGCCTACCTTCCGACTGTCTAGAATGGCCTGCTTGTGCTCGTCGCTCCAGCGCTCTGCGATTGGTGCCCCAGCTAGGTTGACCACCCCATCGCAGCCCGAAAGTAGACCCGTTTGCCAATCGCCCGACTCTAACGGACTATAGCCCACCACTTCCACCTGAGGGAAGGCGGCTTTGGGAAATACTCGGCGGCCATGATCGATGCTGCGGGTGAGCACTACCACGGTGTGGCCATCGGCCTGGAGCCGTTCTACCAGGCGGCTGCCAACAAAACCCGTGGCTCCAGTAATTGCAATTTTCATGGGCACCTGATTTTGGGTAAGGATAGGGTTGACCTGCTAGCTCAGGACGCCAACGGGCGATCGCTGCCCAAAATCGGGACAGCTAGCAGGCTCTACAACCGCCTGCGGTTTAGACTGACAGCACCATCCCTGGGAGCGGTTGCTGCGTGACCTCGCCATAGAAGCGGGCTTGGTCTAGGATAAACCATCTACCTATGACGATTCACCCCAAGCTATGCTGTTTGCTCCGGCGCAACGCCCCATAAAGCACATCAAAACCGGCTAGGGATCGTCGCGATCGATGACCAGGGTGCATTCTACCGGTTGCGGGCGATCGCCCTTGGGGGCACAAAAATTAGTGAAATGCTTTTCAGAAGCGGCTCGGCCATGCCAGTACGGGGCTAGCTGCGGCGATTGATCAAAACGATGTAGTACAGCAGATTGAGAAACGCGGTAAACGCCGTGGCTACATAGGTTAGAGCGGCGGCACCGAGCACGGCTCTCGCCCCTTTGTTCTCTTCCCCCTGAAGAATGCCCAACTCATTGACCAACCGCAGGGCACGACGCGACGCATCAAACTCTACCGGTAGGGTAACTACGTGAAACAATAGCACTGTGGCAAAAAAGATCACTCCCAGCCAGGCAAGGCCATAGTCTACCCCAAAGAGCCTGAGATTAAAAAACAGACCAGCGAAGATCAGCATCGGCCCCAGACGAGAACCCAGGTTGACTGCGGGCACTAGGGCCGCCCGCAGGTTCATAAATTTATAGCCCTCGACATCTTGCAGCACGTGGCCGCACTCGTGGGCTGCCACCGCTGCCGCCGATAGAGAACCCGATCTGTAGATACCCTGGGAAAGGCGTACGGCCTTAGCTCGGGGGTCGTAGTGATCGGTGAGTTCTCCTGCTACAGGCTCAACCTTGACGTCGCGCACACCCTTTTTAACCAAGATGGTTTGGGCTACCTGGGCACCGGTCATCCCCATGGTGGAATGCACTTGGGAATACTTACGATAGGTACCTTGGACCTTGTTCTGTGCCCAAAAGGTAAGGATGGTGGTGGGGATAGCAACCAGGAGGATGTAGATGGGGTCGAAGAACATGACCTGGCCCTGGGGTTGAGGGTAACTGATGACTGACAAGCTGTATTTTGGGAATGATAGCAGCCGCGTAGTAAGGATTCTTTAAGCTTTAAGGTGCTCCTAAGGATTGGGGATAGGAAAGATAGAAAAATTCCGCATCTTACTTCCTCGCTCCTTGCCCCTTACACCTCACCTTTTCACCGCCCCTGTTGGTACGCAGAATAGAGAGCTTCTAAAAAAGTTTCCGCAGTCATTTCAGTCGGTAGCCTGTCTAGACCAAGCTGGTCTTTAAAGCGGCGGGCTAGCTGGTCGCTGACTAAAATTTTGGCCTTGGGGCTCATCGCCTGCCGCCGCTGTAAGAACTCGCGCACGGTGGCAAAGTCGTCGGGGGAGAGCCGGGTGATATCCACCGGGGCCAGCAAATCTTTGCCGATCGCTTGCGATCGCTCGGGCACCTGAATCGCACCGCTGGTTATGGGGTCGACCTGCACGACCAGGGTGCCGGCCAGCCAGTCGCCTAGTCGCTTCTCAGTTTTGCTCAGCAACACGCAAAAGAAGCCGATAAAGAGAATATCGTCGATGGGGCGCAGCAGCGATCGCAGGGTGGCCTGGGGCAATCGCTCGGGCTGGCCATCGTCACGAATCACGCGAATTTTAGCGTAGCGCTTGCCGGGGGTTTGGCCGTACCACCAGGTTTCAAACAGCGCAAAGTAACCAATGTAGAGCGCAAAGGCGAGAACGGCGGCGATCGCGGTGATCCACAGCTGCACAGTCTCGCTCGGAATCGTCAGTAGCGTATCTATTGCCAGCAGCCGCACCAGCAAAAAACTATAGACCACCGCCAACCCTACCAGCCCCATGCCTAAACACAGGTAGTCGAGGGAGAGCGCCACCGCACGACTGCCCACCCCGGCCAACACAAATTCTAGCTCGACGCTTTCGGGGGTGCGAATGGTGATGGTGTTGAAGAGAGGCATTGGGGGAGGTGAGGAGGATAAGGAAGGTGGGGCGGATGGCGATGGTGAGAAGGATGGGGCGCTTCTTATCCCCTCATCTCCCCCAATGCCTCATCTTCCTCACCTGGAAAACTAAAGATCATCAGTTATTAAGATCTGGCGCATTGTCATCTTGGCTCAGGGAGAAATCGAGGCCCTCACGGCGGCTGCATAAATCGTAGTAGAGGACGCCTTTAACCGCCTGCCATAGAGGGAGCACTACCAGGCTGCCCACCAAACTTAGCACCAGGCTGAGCATAGCGGTAATGCCATAGACTATGTCATCGGCGGGCAGTAGCTCCAGCAAAATGCTGGGAATGTAGTTAGTCACAGCCAGAATGGGCAGCTGAATTAAAAACGTAGCCAAAAACACCACCTGAATGCGCACAATTGAGTCTTTAGTAAGCTCCCAACTGCGGCTCATGCTGCGACCAGCATCAGATTGAGGTTCGATGGCCAATACCACCTCAGAGATAAACAGCCGCGAGGCTATCCAGATCAGCGCTACGAGCAAAATTCCTAGGCCAACCAGCGCACCTAAGGAAATGCCCACTACACCGCCGACCGTTTCATTGATCAGCGCCGATAAAATGCCTGCCGTCAAAAATCCGATGCTCCCCCCGGCAATCAGCGCCAGCAGCGACGCCGCCATGTAAGCGGCCGTGTAGGCCAGCAGCAGCAAGAAGCCCAGAAATAAGAACTGTCTTAAACGAGGGGCCACCTGGCGTCGAGCATCTAAAGCGGTTTCGGGCTGACTAATCAACTCTCGAAACGACAGCCTGCCGATGACGCTAGAGAGCGCGTAGTACTTGGCAGAGCCGTAGAGCAGCGGCAGAAACCCGACCAGCGATCCCACCAAGACACCAATCACAGCCCCCACCTCACCGCCAACCCCGGCTCCGATACCGGCCAAAATTGCGATCGCCAGAACCATGCCCAGTATCCCAGCCACAAACCATACAGTGGCCAGCGCCGCCAGCTGACAAAAAGTCTTGAATCGGTCTTTGTAGAGCCGCAGCGCCGCGCTGACTACGTCACCGGGGTTGAGGGGGCCGAGCTGGCTGCCCTGCTGTGCAGATGAGGTCATCGGCTCCGTCTCCTAGAGGTTTTACAACGGTGTGCGTTCATTTCGAGGTTAGCCTACACTTCTTTGTAGAATGCCCGTTTTTCTGGCTTTGCTTCATGAATATTCAGCGTTGGATGGCCCGGCGAGAAGCCAGCTGGCGGCAGCTTGAAACCTTACTCACCCAGGCCGAGAAAAGCGGGCTCAGGTCGCTCTCTGCCATCGAGGTGCGGCAGATGGCCAGCCTCTATCGCTCAGTCTCGGCAGATTTGGCGCGGGCTAAGGGGCATGGCGTGGGTCAGGCCGTTATCAAAGATTTGCAGCGGCTCACCAGCCGCAGCTACAGCCAAATTTATCAGGGCTCTCGCCGCCAAGAGTGGCAGGCTCTCTGGAATTTCTGCCGCTACGGCTTTCCGGCGGTGGTGCAGCGGAGTTGGGCCTATATAGCTGTGGCTACGGGGCTATTTGCGATCGGTGGGTTGGTGGGCTGGTGGTTTGCTTGGCAAGATCCAGCTTTTTTGACATTGGTGCTGGGCCAAGACTTTGTCGAAGAGGTCAAAACTAGCCAGGAATTGTGGACGGTTTCGATCATGGGCATTGAGCCCGTTGCCTCCAGCGGCATCATGATCAACAATATTGGCGTTTCCCTGCGGGCGCTGGTGGGGGGTGTCACGATGTTTATGCCTGAAGTGCCGCTTATTACTCCGCCAGGAGCGTTTACGATGTTCTTGCTAGTGTTTAACGGGCTGATGATTGGCTGCGTCGGCGTGCTGGTGGCCCAGGCCAATTTGGCCTACGACCTCTGGGCCTTTGTGTTTCCCCACGGGGCGCTAGAGCTGCCAGCTATTTTTATGGCTGGGGGGGGCGGGCTGCTGCTGGCCCGAGGCATTTTGCTGCCCGGCCCCTACCGCCGCATTGATGCGCTGAAACTGTACGGTCTACAGGCTGCCCAGCTGCTCTACGGCATCATCCCAATGCTGGTGCTGGCCGGGTTGATTGAAGGGTTTTTCTCTCCCCAGACCTGGATTCCTAACGAGTTCAAATATATTGCAGGAACAGCAATCTTCATTGCCCTCGTGCAGTACTGCCGCACTCAGCGACCCGCGACGAAGTAGGTGTTCGCTTAAAATCGGGCAATTTTGAACGTTTGCTGTAGTCGCAAGCCAGTTCACAGCGATTCCCAAGGTATAAGTTGTATCCCAAATTGCGATTTTTGCTGTCTAAGCGGTTGACGTCTGTATTTCACAGGCGTGTGAGCCGCAAGGAACTTTTATCTTGTCATTCATGTCTTTACTTTTAGCTAGCCATCTATATCTTTTATCAGTATCTTTTACAAGTCTAAATTAAATATGCAGGGAACAATATTTCAGTGCCCCTAAAAAGCTGATGCACGATCGCCTTGGTTTTAATCAAAAAGAAAAATCAGGTGCTAAGAAGTTCGCAATCATCAACTTTTGTATGGCACTGCTAGTTGTGATAATAAGAAAGCATAAAAAGGCTTCAGAAAATTATTTTCTGAAGCCTTGCCTGACGGTTAATCTAGAAGATTATTACTGATTTACTAATTGGCGCTGGACAATTTCATTTAGCGCTTGCGACGTGGTTTCTGCATCACATTCAGCCCCGCCGTTCCGTACCTGCTCGGCTAGAACATTGGCGTTAACGTCGCAGACATTGGCAGCAACACCGATGGGCGCTTGCACCGTGACAGGAATATTACCCACATTGACGTCAAGAGCGATAGCAAGGTCATTCAAAACGTCACTCAAACCAACATTCACAAGTCCATTTTGTTGTTGCTGAGCATGAACTCCTTGAGCAAGTCCTAGAGAAAGAGCACCAACCGCAAAAGAGTAAAGCACTTTAGAATTGAATTTCATCTGAATCTCCTAGTCTCAAATGAGACATAAAATGAACATGCACATGGTTCAAGTTATAAATCTTGTTTGCAGTCATCCTCTCTCTTTTGGTTGAGTTCGGAGTTTCCACAAAATGGAAGAAATAAGTGGTCACAATTGAACGCACTTTGGCAGCGGACTAAAAGACTTCTGTGAGATTGTCAATGCGATCGCGAATACATAAGCACCTTGCAGAGCGATGCGTTACGACTACGCCTAGCAGTGCCCTACAGCTCTGTTTGATGATGTCTTAATTTAGGTTTACTAACTTATATGACTATGAGGCTCAGATCAGGAATTCTGAGCTGGCCTGTCCCCTGTGATGGCTGGCACACCTGCCGAATGGAAGCACTGATGTAGAAAACCATCTCGAAAAGTGGTCTATCTGCCAGAGCGATCGCGAAGCTTATGACTACAATAGGGCAGTATTTCGGTTGGGCTTATTGCCACTTGCCATGTCGCCCTCACCCCCATCCCCACCTCGCACCCTGCTCAAAACCGTTACCCAGGCCTTTCAGGCTGTGCAAGCCAAGGTTGACTTTGGCAAGCTGGCAGTCAAGCCTGGGGCTCGCGCTGCCGAGCTAGAGGTCACGGTCAACGGCAAGCCCACCACCTATCCTCTGCTGGGCGAGCACTACATTATGGGGCGCAGCACGTCCCAGTGCGACATTGTGGCCCCCAGCCCCATTGTCAGCCAGGTGCACGCCACCCTCACCCGCGACACCAACCGCCCCAGCCAGCCCTTCGTAATGAAGGATCGCAACTCCACCAACGGCATTTATCGGGGCAAAAAGCGGCTCACCCAGGTGGTGATGAACCACGGCGATGTCTACACCCTCGGCCCGCCGGAGCTAGAGGATGCCGTCAAGCTGCGGTTTAGCGAGCCGCCCCCCTGGTACGTCAAAACTGCCCGCTACACCCTTTACGGCTTTACCGGCCTCTCGCTAGCTGTGGGTGCCTGGATTGTTGGGATAGAGTGGCCCAAAATTCCGATGCGGCCTTTGCCCGACTCGGTGCAGGGACCCGTGGTAGTGTTGGGTGAAGAAGACGGGGCTACCGTGCCGCTACGGGAGCAGCTAACTCAGTCTCATCAAGAAATGCGCCGCATAGGCGACTTTTCGTCTTACCTACCCCAGGCTCTAATTGCGTCTGAAGATGCTCGCTACTACTGGCACCTGGGGGTAGACCCCCTCGGCGTTTTACGGGCAGTGGTGGTTAATCTGCGCAGTGGTCGTATTAGCCAAGGGGGCAGCACGATTACCCAGCAGCTGGCCCGCAGCGTTTATCGCGAGTACACAGGCACTGAAGATTCGGCGGGGCGCAAAATTCGCGAGGCGATCACAGCCCTCAAGCTGGAGACTTTCTACAGCAAAAATTACCTGCTGCTCACCTATCTCAACCGGGTTTATCTGGGCGAAAACCTCTACGGCTTTGAGGATGCATCTCAGTTTTACTTTGACAAGCCCGCCCGCGATTTGTCCCTGTCGGAGGCGGCAACCCTGGTGGGTATCTTGCCCGCTCCCAACGCCTTTAACCCCGTGCAAAACTACGACACTGCCGTGTCCAACCGCGATCTTGTGCTCGATCGCATGGTGGCTTTGGGCATGGTTAGCCAGGAAGATGCGCGACGGGCGCGGCGATCGCGCATTGAGATTAGCCCCGATGCCACCCGTCAGCTCCAAAGCACTCGTGCCCCCTACTTTTACAGCTATGTCTTTGAAGAGCTCGACAACGTGCTGGGCACCTCCCTGGCGCGGGAGGGCAACTTTTATGTGGAGACCAGCGTCGATCTAGATCTCCAGATGGCGGCAGAAAAAACCCTCAGCCAGGATATCGCTACCCAGGGAGCCGCTCTAGCCTATTCCCAGGGGGCTGTGGTCACCCTCGAAACCAGCACCGGAGCTATTCGCGCCCTGGTGGGTGGCATAGACTTTGCTCAGAGCCAGTTCAATCGGGCCTCCCAGGCGCTGCGCCAGCCGGGCTCAACCTTTAAGCTGTTTGCCTACGGGGCGGGCCTAGAGCAGGGCATTTCTCCGGGGCGATCGTTCTCCTGTGAGCCGATGAACTGGAGCGGCCAACGGTTTGCGGGCTGCCGGTCGGGCTCGGGCCCGCTGGATATGTATGCCGGTATGGCCCGCTCTGAGAATGTGGTGGCCCTGCGCATTGCCCAGGAGGCGGGGCTGCGCAACGTCATCAACGTAGCCGAGCGCCTGGGCATCGAGTCTGACCTGGTGGCCTCGCCAGGTCTCACCCTGGGCGAAAGTGTAGTCACCCCGCTGGAAATCACCGGCTCTTTTGCTGCCGTGGGCAATAACGGCGTGTGGAACCGACCCCACGCTGTTTTACGGGTGCTCGACAGCAGCGACTGCGCTGACCTCAACGACATCAACACCTGCCGCGTCATCTACGAGTTTGGCCAGGCCGGAGACGCCGATCGCCAAGCCATTGACTCCAGCATTGCCAGTACCCTGACGGGGCTCATGCAGGGCGTGGTGCAGGGCGGCACTGGCCGCAGCGCCTTTTTAGGCCTGGGGGAAGCGGGCAAAACCGGCACCACTGACGACAACCGCGACCTCTGGTTTATAGGGTTCGTCCCAGGTCGCGACCTCACCACGGGCGTTTGGCTGGGCAACGACGACAACACCTCTACCCAGGGCAGCAGCGGCCAAGCGGCGGCGGTATGGGGCAACTACATGCGGCAGGTGGTGCAGTAGCTAGTAGTTTGTCAGTAGGCTCAAACATTACTTGACCAGGTCCAGAGTCTACTCGACTAGGCTCGGAGATTGCTCATCTAGGTTTAGAGACTACTCGGCTAAGCTCAGAGACTACTAAACTCAGCTCAAAGGCTACTCAGCTAGGTTTAAAGGCTACTCGTCTAGGCTCGGAGAGCGCTTCTACTAGGTTTAGAGATTATTCAGCTAGGTTCAGAAACTACTCGACTAAGCTCAGAGACTACTCGGTTAGGTTCAGAGTCTACTCAGCCGGGTAAAGTGGATCCCCCAGTTTCTTATGGTCTTGGTGCTAACCGTCACCCCTTAAAAAGGGGGCGGTCTTTTTTGGCCGAGCTATAGATTAGAGGGTATGTCTTCACCCCCTTTTTAAGAGGGGATCAAGGGGGGCTCGTCGCGATCGCCTTCACCCGAAGGCGATTCGCCGCCATGCAGCTCAATTATCAAGCTGTAACAAATTTAACTTGTCTGCGCAGGCCGAATGAGATATCTTACTGAGCTAAGGCTGTGTGAGTGCAGCTTGTCTTCCTGAAAATTTGGTCAAGCGCCGCTGGAAGGTGCGCCAACACCAACCAGCAGCTAACCCCATCGACAGAGCGCGCTGTCTCGGAGGCTAAGGTGATTATTACCCAAGGCCGTCCCGAACTGCACAAAGTCTGGGGCGGCCAAATTTTTGGGGAATTTCCTACCCACCATTGTTTTGGAGGAATTCCTCATGTTGTGTTTGCCATTTTTGGCGTCGTCGGCCTGTAGGGGTGTGGCGACCAGTCCGCTGTTGCTAGCGAATCCAAATGCCCAGCCGGGGCGCGAGCGATTGCGCCATCTGGTGATTGGTTCGCCGGAGGGGGTGCAGGGGGCGATCAACCACCTACATCTGCTGCAATACGCCGAGCGGCTGGAGTGGAGCCGCCAGTTCACGATACCGGAGTCGGGGATTTTGATTACCCCTGAGCAGGGGGAGGTGTTTAGCTACCTGCTGCGACATCGACAGCTAAGCTAGCAAACGGCCTTTATTTGGTGCCCATTTTCAGCAGGGTGGGCACCAGCCGACTACTCTACGCCCTAGCGTTCTGTACTTGGGGCTGAAGCGTCATCGGAAGCATTAAGGGCGGAAGAAGCTTAAAAGACTACACCAAATCCAAGGCATAAACGACAAGCAAGAATCCGATTTCTAAGACGTAGCTAACAAACACGCTAGGGTTCAACAAACCATCCCAAATATAGCCTTGCCGCTTTGAGACAGGAGCACGTTTGAAAGAACGGCTCCAAACAGTGTAGATAGCTGGCCCTCTAAGCTGATGCCCATTGAGAAGTATTGTTTCGAGTTCAACAACGCGAGGGAAAAACCCCTTTGAAAATGCTTCCACTGGCTTTCGAGTATCCAGAAAAAAATTGGGATGGCGCACCCAATTAAGGCGAAGAGGTTCTGCTTTTGCTGCAACGCTAGTCCCAATAAGGCCCCTGTGCCGGTTATGCCCAGGGCTTTGATGACCCAAATTTGCTTGTTATAGTCTTCAATGATGTTCTGTATGAAGAAATATTCTTCCTTCAATAGGTTTAGCTCAAACGCTTGGATATCGCTAGAGAGAGCGTTAGAAGCGGCTTCAGGCAGAGAATCAGGCGGTTGGCGATCAGACATTGCGGACAACTCTGGATACTGAGATTAAGATTAGAGCAAACCTAGCTAGCTGTAACGGTTCCGCACCCTACTTTTCTCCTAACCGATGACTCGAACTCTGACTTGGCTCCATCTGTCAGACCTACACGCTTGTAAGCCAAAGACGAGATGGGATTCGAAGCGAGTTACTGATACGCTTTGCGCCGATCTGAAAAAGATGCAGGACCAGCAGGGCTTGCGTCCTGATTTGATTTTCTTCACAGGAGATGCCGCCTATGGGCAGGTTGGCAGCGAACGCGGAGAGTTGATTGCTGATCAGTTTCGAGAGGCGCATGACTTTCTAGAGAAGGTTCGTACAGCGTTTAGCCCTGAAGTAGAACAGCGCAATATCTTTCTGGTGCCAGGCAATCACGATGTCAATCGAACTCGAATTGCCAAATTTGAGACTCTTGGTCTGGAGTCGACAGAGTCACTGGATGAGATTGTTAGATTGGTTCAATCAGCGGGTATTGATTGGCAGCGAATTCTAGGGCGACTCGACGACTATGAGCGGTTTCTAGACAACTATGGATATGAGCATTTATTAACCGGACGAAAGCATTTAATTTATGCTGATGCCCGCGAAGTTGCGGGAGTTCGGGTTGGCATTGCTGGATTTAACTCGGCATGGTCGTCAACAGGAGCGGGCCGTTCCGAAAAGGGAAAGCTTTGGATGGCAGGACGCTTCCAGCTTGAGACATTACTTCAAGCAATGCCACCTAATGATTTTGCTATCGCTTTAATGCACCATCCATCTAACTGGTTGGTATCAGAAGAGGATCCTGACTTCGACCGTGACCTAAAACACGAATTTCCATTTGTTTTGCATGGTCATGAACATCAGGATTTTGTCCGTTTAGATGGTTCTACAGGGCATACCATAATTTCAGCTGGTGCCTGTCATGAGTGGTCCGATAGCCCTAGAAATGGTTATAACCTGGTACGACTAAACTTTGATACAGGGGCTGGAGAAGTCTGGTTACGCCAGTATGACAACAAGGGTAAGGGCTGGGTGTCTCGCTGTATCGCTAACCGAACTGATGATTTGGGCTGTTGGTCGCTAAATCATCTCACCCCTTGGATAGCAAAATTGCCGGATACAGAAACCAGCAGCGATCACACTGATACGTCCGATAATCCGAAGACTACTGCTGAGACAACAGATTCGGCAGCAATAATCTTTCCGCAGAAACAGGCTACTGATTATGAAGCGCGGTATCGGCAGGCAGTTGTCAATAGGCTTGACTATATGCAGTTGTTTGGCATCGATGTGCCACGGGAGTCAAAAAAATATTCACTGACAGTAGCCTACGTCTCGCTAAATTTAGCTGAGGAAGATGTCGAGGCGGAGGAGGTAACGGATAAGGAAGAAGATACGAAGCTGGAGCCGACATCAAAATCAGCAGAGGAGGTATTTGAGGACTTAGGTATCGCCACCAATCGATTGCTGATACGAGGTGGAGCAGGCTGCGGTAAAACCACGCTGCTGCGATGGGCTGCTGTACAAGCAGGCAAAGTTAGTAACTGTATAGATAATAGAGATATCAGCCTCAAACAAAATCTAAATCAGCTGGACTTGTATCAAGAATCCGAAGGCACTATTGTCGCTAGAAACTCTGTCATCATGAGTGACTGGCGAGATAAGGTTCCTTTCGTAATTCGCCTGCGAGACTGCCCGAATGGTACATTGCCTCGTCCAGAAGACTTTCCGTTACTACTTGCGAAAGAACTGCCCGATCCGCCTTCAGGTTGGGTCTACGAGTTGCTGAATAATGGTCAATCGCTCATTATGTTTGATGGGATAGATGAAGTACCACCTCTTATGAGGGATGAAGCGCTTCAAGATATTAGTCAATTAATTAAAACTTATCCTGACAACTATTATGTAGTGACTACTCGACCAAATGCAGTTGAGCGGACTGAGTTTTATGAATTAGGCTTTGTATCTGCCCGTGTTGAGCCGATGACATCTGCTGACCGTAATACATTTGTTGATCGGTGGCACGAGGCTATGGAGGTGCAACTTCGAAACTCAAACGAATCAACTGATCTACGACCCTTAGCTAAGCGGCTCAAGCAGCGATTGGATGAAACACCTGCTGTAGCAAGGCTGACGGTGAACCCGCTGTTGTGTGCAGTGGTGTGTGCGCTGCATCTGCAACGGCGAGAAAATCTGCCTGAAACGCCGGTCGATTTATGTGAAAAGCTCTGCGAAATGCTGCTAGACCGGCGGGACAAAGAGCGACTGAAGCTTGATGCACAGAGGGTAATTGATGAAGCCTATGGCAAGATTGATTTTCGGATTCGTAAGGGCTTGCTGTCACAACTGGCTTATCATATGGTGCTCTCTGGTGTATCTGCCATTTCGGAGACGGAAGCTGATGAACAGTTAGCCGAAGCCCTCAAAAGTTATGGTCTGAACGAAGTTGAACCCACCACACTTCGCCGAGCATTAGTTGAGCGCAGCGGCATGTTGCAAGAATCGAGCGAGCAGCGAATTGAATTTTTGCACAACACTCTTAAGGAGTTTCTGGCAGCAGAACGATTTTTCAACATGGGTGAAGTTCAGATAATGGCAAACCACGCTGAAGATCCTGCTTGGCAACCCGTGATTTTATTTGCGGTTGCCCTACCACGAGATGGATCGAGCTTTGCTACTGAGTTAGTGCGAGCCATTCTTGAAAAAACACCACTCGACTCACTAGGTAACAGACGTTCAAAAGAAGCAAAGGCCAAAGCGGCCAAAGTGAGAGCTCGACAATTTCTCTTCTTTCGATGCGTTACCAACACTTATCAACTAAACGACACGGACATTCAGGAGGTGTTTGAGAAATTATCGAAGCAGCTTTTGCCACCTCGAAATAAAACGGATGCAGAGGTACTTGCAACATGTGGTGAAGCAGTCATTCCATACCTAAAGTATCGGAAGAGTTGGAAATCTCAAGAGCGCGCTGCCTGTGTCCGAACACTAAGATTAATTGAAGGACCAAGAGCACTCGCGTGTCTTGAGGCCTACTTTATCGACAACTCAGAAGCGGTCAAGGAGGAACTTCTTCTCGCGTTCAAGGATTGGCAAAAAGTTCCCTATGTTAAGGAATCAGTTGAGCAAATAGGTCAGTTACCCTCTTCAGGTTGGGCTTTAAGGAGGCTCAAAAACTTGAGTCCGCTGGCGAATCTCACTGGCCTCAAATCCCTTGACCTCACCTTTTCGCAGGTGAGCGATGTGAGTGCGTTGGCCAATCTCACCAACCTCACATTCCTTGACCTCACCTTTTCGCAGGTGAGCGATGTGAGTGCATTAGCCAATCTCACCAACCTCGCATTCCTTGACCTCCGCCATACGAAGGTGAGCGATGTGAGTGCGTTGGCCAATCTTACCAACCTCAAATCCCTCAACCTCAGCTATACGAAGGTGAGCGATGTGAGTGCGTTGGCCACTCTTACCAACCTCCCCTCCCTTGACCTCAGCCATACCCAGGTGAGCGATGTGAGTGCGTTGGCCAATCTCACCAACCTCCCCTCCCTTGACCTCAGCCATACCCAGGTGAGCGATGTGAGTGCGCTGGCCAATTTCACCAACCTCCCCTCCCTTGACCTCAGTCATACGAAGGTAAGCGATGTGAATGCATTGGCCAATCTCACCAACCTCAAATCCCTCAACCTCGAACCTGACAATATAAATGGAATTGATAAACTCAGAGCTGCTGTTCCCAATTGCCGAATAAACGCCCAAGTTTCATTAGGGGATCTGTTCGCAGAGTTGTGGTGAGTTTACCCTCAGCTTAATGGCTGAATTGCTTCAGCATAAGGGTATCCCTCGCTCTCCCCTACCGATCGCAGGGAATGTTTCACCTATGACCGAGCAAACCATTCAAACGTTCTGTCCGGTTAGGCCACCATAATCCGCATCTTTAAAGAAGGAAAATTCAGGGTATGCCTTACGACAACATCAGTGCCAGCATTTCGGACCCAGCCATGGCCGAGATCAAAGGGGCGATCGCCGTCATTCAAAACAATCTGCCCTTTCTCATCAACCTCACCCCCGACGAACGCCGCAAGCGCATCAAAATGGGCGACAAAAGCCTCGCCTTTGTCCGCAACAGCGTCACCGCCACCCAAAACAATCCCGACATTGTCCCCGGCAAGTTTGACATAGCCGAGCTTAACCGCGACTACCAACTCACCGTCGCCCTCAGCGAAGTGCTGGGCCTGCTAGAGCAGCTCACCGAAACCGTCGATGACACCCTGCTTGCCGTTGGCAGCGAATCGATGACCGGTAGCCTGCTGGTCTACGACTACGTCAAAACCGCCGCCCGCCACTCCCCCGGCCTCAAGAGCGTGGCCGATCAGCTAGGCGAACGCTTCAAAGCCATGGGCAAACGCCGCTCCAAAGCCAGTGACATAGCCGCCTAATTACAACCTAGGGGCAACCTGTTGACCTAAAAAATACATGAGGGGGATGGCCGATTTGAGTTGGCCATCCCCCTTTCAGTAATGGTTTCATCGCTACTAGGGATCCCTTGCAGTAGTGCGGTGGGTGGCGATCGCGAGTTTTCGGTCTTTCCCTAGATAGATTCTGAATAGAAAAGATTTTGCTAAGGTCTGATAATCTTCGGACACAGTTAAAAAGCCGACACAAAACGGCCTTGACTCTCTCGAATAGTAGTGAGGAAGGGTCGCTTTGTTTTGCTCAGAAACCTGCGTCTTAAGACATTCCCTGATTTGCACTCGGCTTAGTGTTCTGACTACGGTTGCCCAGGTTTGTTCCTAGGGCTGTTTGCTTTTAGCTGACAACTTTAGAAAAACTTGTGTAGCCGATCGCCTTTTGTCCATCTATACCCAAGCCCTTCACTCATATGCATGTTGCAGTTTGGCCCGGTGATGTCTATCCTCTGGGTGCCCATTGGGACCGCAAAGGCACCAACTTCGCGTTATTTTCTGAGCATGCAACCGCAGTTGAGCTTTGCCTTTTCGATAAAGACGGCAGAGAAACCCGCATTCCCCTGACTGAAGTCAGCAATTTTGTTTGGCACGGCTACCTGCCTGGCATCGGCCCCGGCCAAGAGTATGGCTACCGAGTGCATGGCCCCTACGCCCCTCACGAAGGGCACCGCTTCAACCCCAATAAATTGCTGATCGACCCCTACGCCAAGGCCATTTCGGGGGAAGTGGGGAGCGGGCCTGAGATCTTTGGCTACGACTGGGAAAGCCCCGACGAAGACCTCTCCTTTTCCGATCTCGACAGCGCCGCCCTAATGCCCAAGTCTGTCGTCATCGACGAAACCTTTGACTGGGAAGACGACACCCTGCTGCGCACCCCCTGGCACGAGACCATTATCTACGAAGTGCATGTCAAAGGGTTTACCAAGCAGCATCCCGACATTCCAAAAGAGCTGCGGGGCACCTACGCTGGCATGGCTCACCCCGTTGCCATCGAGCACCTGCAACGACTGGGCATCAGTGCCGTAGAGCTAATGCCGATTCACCACTATCTCTCTTGCCCCGGCCACCTGGTCGACAAGGGGCTCAAAAACTACTGGGGCTACGACTCGATTAACTTCTTTGCTCCCTTCTCGGGCTATAGCTCTAGCGGCGTGCTGGGCGAGCAGGTTAACGAGTTTAAGGAGATGGTGAAAGCCCTGCACCAAGCAGGTATCGAGGTCATTCTCGACGTGGTGTACAACCACACGGGCGAAGGCAACCACATGGGGCCAACCCTATCGCTACGGGGAGTAGACAACGTCAGCTACTACCGCCTGATGGAAGATGACCCGCGCTACTACATGGATTTCACCGGCTGCGGCAACTCGTTGCACATGCGCAGCCCCCAGGTGCTAAAGCTAATCATGGATAGCCTGCGCTTTTGGGTGGGCGAAATGCATGTCGACGGCTTTCGCTTTGACCTGGCGTCGGCCCTGGCACGCGAACTGTACGACGTTGACCGCCTGTCAGCCTTCTTCGACCTGATTCACCAAGACCCTCTGCTAGCGGGGGTGAAGCTCATTGCTGAACCCTGGGATGTGGGCATGGGCGGCTACCAAGTGGGCAACTTTCCGGTTAACTGGTCAGAGTGGAACGGCATCTACCGCGACACCGTGCGCGATTTTTGGCGTGGCCAGGATGAAACCCTGGGGGAGTTTGCCTATCGCCTCACCGGCAGCCCTGACCTCTATTTTCAGATGAATGGACGGCAGCCCAATGCCAGCATTAACTTCATCACCGCCCATGACGGATTTACGCTCAACGACCTGGTGAGCTACAACGACAAACACAACGAAGCCAACGGCGAAAACAGTCAGGATGGGGAAAGCAACAATTCTTCCTGGAACTGCGGCGTAGAAGGGCTCACCGACGACCCTGAGGTCTTGCAGCTGCGAGAGCAGCAGCGCCGCAACTTTTTGACGACCCTAATGCTGTCACAGGGGGTGCCCATGCTGCTAGGGGGCGACGAAATTGGCCGCACCCAGGGGGGCAACAACAACGGCTACTGCCAGGATAATGAGGTTTCCTGGTTCGACTGGAACCTGCCCCAGGGCAATGAAGACCTAATCAATTTTTGCCGAGAGCTAATCTTCTTTCGGCGGCAGCACCCGGTGTTTCGTCGCCGCAAGTGGTTTCAGGGCCAGCCCATTCACGGCACTGGGGTAACCGATATTAGCTGGCACAGCCCCGATGGCACTGAGATGAGCCAAGAGCAGTGGGAAATTGGCTACATTAAGTCGATCGCAGTTTTCCTCAACGGCGACAAGATCCCCAGCCCTGGCAAACAGGGAGAACGGATTAGCGACAATGACTTTTTGATGTTTTTTAATGCCCATTACGAGACGATCGATTTTAAGCTAGCTGAGCTATTTCAACCCTATGAGTGGTCGGTGGTAATTGACACGACGGAGCCTCGATTTGTTACTGAGAAGCGTCTCGTTACGGGTGATGAAAGTCTTCCGGTGGTGGCGCGATCGCTCATGATTTTGCAGCGGGTAATTTAGTTTCACTCATAGCACCACCCATCTCCGTAAAACAGGTTATAAAAATACGCTTTCTCCCCTTGATCAAGGGGAGAAAGCGCTAACTGTTGTTGACAGGATTTAGAGTTCGAGTTTGCTCAGCGACATCGAGTAGAGCAGCTAAATCCTGGTTCCTGACAACTTATTTTTGTTGTTGGGGATAACTGAGCACCGCAACTAAAGCCTTTTCTTCAGTGGTTAAATCCAGATCGCTGGGGGCCTGTTCTGCCCCTTGCCAGACTTCTAGCAGCCAGCCGGCTTCGTAGGCCTGGGTCACGGTGGGGTGTACGTAAAACTTGCGGCAGGTGGCAACCCGATTGCCCAGGTGCTGCGCCGCCCCTTTAATGGCCTCGCGAATGTTGGCCTGAGCCTGGGTTTTTGAGGTGGGTTCCCCTAGTTCGTTGAGAATTTGGGCTGTGTAGACGGTGCCAGCCCAGGTGCGAAAGTCTTTGGAGGTGAAGTCTTCGCCAGTAATGGTTTGCAGATAGCGGTTGACATCGTCGGAATCGATCGCGTGATGTTGCCCCTCGTCATCCAAATACTGAAACAGCTGTTGACCGGGGAGGTCTTGGCAAAGCTTGATCGCTCGGGCCAAGCGGCGATCGCTCAGTTCAATCTCGTGCTCTACACCACTTTTGCCCACGAAGTGAAAGCGAATTTTGCTCGTTCCTACCTCCACATGCTGTTCCTGTAGGGTAGTTAGCCCAAAGGACTGGTTTTGCTCTCGGTACTCGTCGTTGCCGATGCGAATCACGGTAGCATCGAGCAGCCGCACGACAACCGCCAGCAGCTTTTCTCGGGGTAGACCCCGCAGGCGAAGATCGCGATCAGTGACCTCGCGAATCAGGGGGCGGGCATAGGCAAAGGGAATCAGCCGGTCAAACTTGGTCTGGTTGCGAACCGTCCGCCAGTTGGGATGGTAGCGGTACTGCTTGCGACCTTTGCCGTCGCGGCCGGTAGCCAGCAGATGACCGTCGGGAGAGGGGCAGATCCACACCGTTTCCCACGCGGGGGGAATCACTAGAGCCTTGATTCGTTTCAGCTGGTCGGGGTCTGAGATGCGATCGCCCCTCTCGTCAAAGTAGATGAACCCCTTGCCGCTGCGCCGCCGCCCCCAACCGGGGCGATCGTCGCAGACGTAGCGCAACCCAGCAGCCCGAGCTGACTGAGCCGGTTCCTCAATTGTGACTGAGGGGGCACTAGTTATAAGCTGAGGCAAAACTTTAGCCATTTACATTTTAAGTCGAGCAAACCAGGACATTGCCCAACAGCGATGCACGCACTGGTCTGGTAATTTCTCTAGCTTAGGAAGGCCCAAAGTCTGCTGGCTCTAGCCTAGGTAGAGTTATACGGGAGGATAATCGTCGATTAGCAGCAAGGAGGAACCGAGGTTCTCGCTGGAGTTCAAATATTGAAATCACTCACAGCAGAGAAACAGCTCCTTTAATAGTAGGAGAAACATCAATTTCTCTATCAATCTGAGGAGGAAAGCCGTCCTTCAATGGGCTCATATTCGTCTTCTAGCAGCCAGGTTTGAGCCTCGTCGTAGGTGGCGCTGCTAAATACAATCTTGTAGCCATCAGATGGATCGTGTACGAGGCAACTGCCAGAGGGCTCACCTATTAACAACAAGAGGTAGGGCGGAGACAGCAAGGGGTCGATCCACACTTCAACGAAATCCCAGTCAGTCTTGGCTGGGTCGTGTGCGGGGGATGACGTGGTATCGATCTTCTGCATCAATTTTTACCTCTCCATAAAATAACGGAGTGCTTAAACCATCTTTGGGGTTGATGCGATAACCAATGGCTTCGGCAAAAAACAAGCCGTAACGCTCATACCCTCGAATGCTGCCTGTAAACTCGCCCCTAGCAATAATGGCTTGGGCAACCCTCTCCATTGTGGCTGCATTCTTAAAAATATGAGCAGCCCTGCCTCGTCGGAGTAGTCGCTGCACCTGAGGCGTATTGGGCAAATGCTTGGCGACGTGTCTGGTATCGAGAGTAATCTCACGTTCAATACCACTCATGCATAGCTCATGCGAAATGTACCAACGACCTTACCCCAACACTGGCTCTGGCATTGCCCCCTGCAAATACCCCAACCATTCGGTCAGGCTCTCAAGCTGCTTTTCGGGTTTGAGCACGCCCAAGCCACGCACCACGACCTTGCCGCCGCTGTAGACAAAGCGCGTTTTCAGGTGGCTGGGCAGATTCTCGCTGATCTTCTTCCAGGCGGGCTCTTCCATTGGGGTTTCCATCACCACGTGCTGCTTGCCCTCGGGCTTGATGCGCGAGAAACCGGCGTGCTTGGCCACCAGCTTGAGTTGCAGCATGCGCACGAGTTGCTCGGTGGCGTAGGGGATGGGGCCATAGCGATCGCTCAAATCCGCCGCAATTTGCATTAGCTCGACCTTGCTGTTGGCCGAGGCCAGGGAGCGGTAGGCTCCCATCTTTTGCTCCAGGTCGGGGATGTAGTCGTTGGGCACAAAGGCGGTGACGTTGAGATCCACCTGAGTGTCCTCCACCTTGGGAATGTCTTGACCACGAATTTCGGCGATTTCTTCTTCGAGCATATCCATGTAGAGGTCGAAGCCAATCGCATCCATCTGCCCCGACTGCTCGGCCCCCAGCAGGTTGCCGACGCCGCGGATTTCCATGTCGCGCATGGCCAGCTGATAGCCCGAGCCGAGTTGGGTAAATTCTTGGATGGCGCGCAGGCGCTGGCGGGCTTTGTCGGTGAGAGACTTTTTGGGGTAAAACAGCCAGGCGTGAGCCTGAATGCCCGCCCGTCCGACTCTTCCCCGCAGCTGGTAGAGCTGAGAGAGGCCAAAACGGTGGGCATCTTCGATCAGAATGGTGTTGACCCGAGGGATATCCAGCCCCGACTCGATGATGGTGGTGCAGAGCAGCACTTCGGCGTCGCCGTTGCTGAAGGTGAGCATGGTCGATTCCAGCTCGCCTTCGTCCATCTGGCCGTGGGCGATCGCAATTCTCGCCGCTGGCACCATCTCGCGAATTTTGGCAGAAACCTCCTCAATGCCCTCAACCCGAGGCACCACGTAGAACACTTGGCCACCCCGATCCAATTCTTGGCGAATGGCAGTGCGGATCGCTTCGGGATCGTGGGGCGACAGGTGGGTTTTAATCGGGCGACGCGACGGCGGCGGCGTGGTGATTAGACTCATTTCGCGCACGCCGGAGAGGGCCATGTAGAGGGTGCGGGGGATCGGGGTAGCGCTGAGGGTGAGCACATCCACCTGGGTTTTGAGGGATTTAATTCGCTCTTTTTGATTGACGCCAAAGCGCTGTTCTTCATCGACCACCAGCAGCCCCAGGCTTTTGAAGGCAACCCCTTTGCCAAGCAGTTGGTGGGTGCCCACTACCACGTCGAGTTCGCCGGTCTTTAGCCGTTGCAGAATGTCTTTTTTCTCGGTCAGGCTGCGGAAGCGGTTGAGCAGCCCCACCTGGATCGGGTAGGGAGCGAAGCGCTCTTTGAGGGTGTGGTAGTGCTGCTGGGTGAGGATGGTGGTGGGAGCCAGCAGCGCTACCTGCTGCCCGGCGGTGACGGCTTTGAAGATGGCGCGCAGGGCAACTTCGGTTTTGCCAAAGCCGACATCGCCGCAGACTAGGCGATCCATGGGGCGATCGCTCTCCATGTCGCGCTTGACATCTTGCACCGCCTTGAGCTGGTCGGGGGTAGCTTGGTAGGGAAAGGAGTCTTCGAGTTCCTGCTGCCAAGGCATGTCGGCGGGGTAAGAAAAGCCCTCCATCTTGGCCCGCTGGGCGTAGAGCCTGAGCAGATCTACCGCCACTTTTTGGATGGCTTTTTTGGCCCGGCCCTTGGTTTTTTCCCAGGCGGTGCTGGTCATTTTGTTGAGCACCGGGGCCTGGCTGCTGGCCGCCCGGTAGCGGGAGAGGGAGCCCACTTGGTCAGCGGCCACCCGTAGCAGCCCGTCGGCGTACTGAATTACTAGGTAGTCGCGGGTTTCATTGTTGAGCACCAGGCTTTCGAGCTTGATGAATTTGCCGATGCCGTGGCTGCGGTGAACGACAAAATCCCCCGGCTTCATCTTGTTGGGGTCGACCTGTTTGGAGGCAGCCCGCCGCCGCTTGCGCACGTAGCCCCCGGTAGCGAGGGTGTGCTGACCAAAGAATTCGCGGTCTGTCACCACCACGATGCGGAAGGTGGGCAACACAAAACCTTCTAATTCCGCCAATCCTGAATACTTGACCGCCACAGGGACATGCTGGGTATGCAGCTTGTCGATCGCATTGAAATCTTTGGGGTTAGGAATGAACTGGGCCGGGCAGTCATGCTCTTGCAGCAGAGACACCGAGCGCGAGGGCTGGGCCGAGGCCAGCCAAACCGAGTACTTGCGATCGCACTCCTTGCGAATCGTCTCGGCTAGCTTGCCAAACTGGTGCGGAATCGCCTGCACCGGACGACTCGATAGGTTTAGGCCACTGTTGGCCTCAGCAATTTCAGATAGATCAATGCGAGGGAACACCTCAGCATCGCTGAGGGTGTCGAGAAAGGCGCGGTGGATCTTGGGCAATTGAACCGCCGTCTCTCCCTCTGCCGGGCTGGTGCTATTGACTTCGTTCCAGTGGTCCTCGACATGCTCGAGCCAGCGATCGCTGTGGGCCTGGCACTGATCTACCTCATCCACCGCCATCAGGGTGTTTTCGGGCAGGTAGTCTAACAGAGAGGCAGGTTGGGAAAACGCTAGCCCCAGCCAGCGGCGGGTGCCTTCGGGCAGAATGCCGCTTTCTAGCCCTTCTTGAGCGGCTTCAGAAAGCAGTCCTTCCAGCTTGCCCTGCGATCGCAAATGCTCAATGATCACCGGGCCATACTGGGTAGGGGTGAGCACCAAGTGGTCAATGGCGTCTAAGGATCTTTGGGTGGCGGGGTCAAATTCTCGCAGGCGCTCCAGCTCATCGCCAAACAGTTCTAGCCGCACCGGCAGCTCTGACGCCACCGGATATACGTCGATGATGTCGCCCCGCTGCGCCCACTGGCCCTCGGTTTCAACCACCGTGACGCGCTCGTAGCCGAGGGCAGCCAACCGCTGTCCCAAAGCCTTGAAGTTGATTTCCTGCTTTAGCTCCAGCCGCAGGCAGTAAGGCTCTAGGGCTGAGACCGGCGGTAGGTGAGGTTGTAATGCCCGTTCGGTCGCGACCACCGCCAGCTTGCGCAATGGCGATGCTTCCCCAGCAGCCCGCAGGGCTAACAGCTCTGCCAAGACCTGCAGCTGCCCCCAGGTCATTTCTGACTCTTGGTCAAAGGGGTCGTAGGGGGAGGCTTCGGAGGTGGGGTAAAAGTGCACAGTGTCCCAGCCCATGGCTTCGAGCTGGGTGGCCCAGCGTCCGGCTTCTTCTAGCGTGGCGGTAATGACCAACAAGGGGCGCTGCTGAGCTAGGGCCAGAGCTGAGGATACAAGCCCCTTGGGCAATCGAGCCACGCCGTTGAGCACCAGCTGGCCCTGCTGGTCGAGCTTAGTTAGCAGTTCCCTAGCTAAAGGGGAGCGTTGCAGAGCACGGGTAATGGAAGAAAAGGCCATAGGACGCGCGACAGGGCAAAATTAGAAGCACAAAACCCCCTCAACTTTGCAGCAGAGGGCATGGACAATCGGCCTTAGAGAGCCAGCCTCACGTTACTTATTTTAATAATGGCCAAGCCATTATGACAGCTTTATGGAACGCTACTGAGCTAAAAGAAACGTTTCTGACTCAAACACCCAAGAGCTGATCATGGGAGTTGCCACCAGCGGTTGAGCCCGCTTAGCCCAAAAGTAACAGCCAACAAATTCTATGTTTAGGGCGACAGATAAATGTCAAGCGCGCCCTAACTGAGGGAACTGCTGCTCTGGCACTATGAGGGGTTCGCCAAGGCAGATCAATGAGAGCGGTGGGGGTATTGAGGACAGCTGGCGGTCTCTCGGAAACGGTGTTTGGCCTGATGCAGAAGCGATCGCACCTCGTCGTCAGAGGTTTGAGCAAATTCTTCGTACCAAAGCCCTACCGCATAGAACGGTTGAGGAGTCTCGGCACAGATGATGCGGTCAACGACAGTTCCGACCCAGTTGCAAGCCTCACGGTCAGCCACCGGAACGGCTACGATCAATTGCTTAGGACGCTGCTGCTTAACGGCTTCAATAGCAACCTGAATTGTCGCCCCGGTGGCTAGACCATCGTCAACCAAAATAACGGTGCGATCGCGCAGATCCAGAGGAGCAAGATTGTCTCGATACGCTTTCTCTCGCCGCCGCAGTTCCTCTTGTTCGTGCTGCACCACGACATCAATTGCTTCAGGCGAAATAGCCAGCCGCTGGATTAGATCTTGATTAAAATATATAAAGTTTCCCGAGGCGATCGACCCCATAGCGGTCTCTCTAAACCCCGGTATACCCAGCTTTCGCACAACCAGTACATCTAGGGGAGCCTCAAGGGCATTGGCAATTTGGGCTGCAACCGGTACGCCACCTCGGGGTAGCGCAATGACGATTACACCAGGCCGATTGGCGTAGGACTGCAACAGATTGGCCAATCGTTGCCCAGCATCAACTCTATTTTGAAAAAGCATGGCTTTGAACTCAATAAAGTATGACCAGATAACTGGGATACACAACGTCTGGTTGGTCAGGTATTTACTTGATTTAATGCCATATTTATTCACTCTTTAGTAACTTTTGGACTGGCGAAAAAATAGGCTTTTAGCGCTAATACTAAAAATTTGATTCCATGAATAAATGGTATGGCGCTCAGTTAGCAGCAGCTTCTTTCATTAGATGTATTTCTTAAGAAAAAAGCCGAGCAATATTTTGCCACTCAAAGGAGCGATTGCCAGCAGTAATTAAGCAAGTTGGCAAACCTTAGAAATGTCTCAATTTTTATGAAGATGCGTTAAGCTAGCGCGCTAACGCATTGGCCTAGACTTGGCGGTGTGTCAGGCTTACAGCTCAACACACCGTGCGACAGCGTTGCTTTAGGTTGACCTGCGTTCTCATCCGTTCAGGTGGCTAAAACTCAGGCGTCAGTCGGTGTAGATGCGCTCTACCGAGAAGCTGTCGATAGTATCTTCAAAACGGTTAAAGGTAACGCGCATTTCGTCGTAGGCTCGGGCAGTAGAGATGCCCCCCGGCGTAGGGCACTGCACCTGCAATAACGTTTGGAATGACTCGTACGTTGCGTGGGTGTACAACGTCTTTTCGCAGAGGGGGCTGATAAAGCCTTCAATGGCAAGCTGGTTGAGTGCTGCTACCCCCATGGGGCTTTGCAGCACAAAGCGCCAAATTAGTGCTTCATCGGCTGCGTTGGCGGGTCGCCACACCCCAGACAAAGCCGATGCTTCCGCCGTTTGGGCCAGGCTCGGTTTGGCCTGGGTGACCATCGAAATGCCGGCCCCACCGGCAACCAGTAGACCGAAGCCAGCAGCTAGCCCAAACCACCGCGATAATCCTGTCTGTGTCTTCATGGCATTCTCTTGTAACTGTTGCCCCATTCTAGGAAGGCTAACGGGAGCAACTACCTGGGTTACAAGATTTGCAACAGCAAGCCCCCGTTGTGACCGAGGCCGCAACGGGGGCAAAAGACGAGCTTAGGAGTCTAGGCTGTCTTGGGCACGAACTCCAGGGAGACCCCGTTCATGCAGTAGCGCTGGCCGGTGGGGGCAGGTCCATCGGGGAAGACGTGGCCCAGGTGACCACCGCAGTTGGCACAGTGCACTTCGACCCGAGTCATAAAGAAGGAGCGATCGGTGGTGGTAGCGATGGCACCCTCAATGGGCGCGTAGAAGCTGGGCCAGCCGGTGCCGCTGTTAAACTTGGTGTCAGAGGTAAATAGGGGAGTGCCGCAGCCCGA
Source organism: Leptolyngbya sp. FACHB-60 (assembly GCF_014695775.1). Taxonomy (GTDB): domain Bacteria; phylum Cyanobacteriota; class Cyanobacteriia; order Phormidesmidales; family Phormidesmidaceae; genus Nodosilinea. The sequence continues at coordinate 49,437 of NZ_JACJOX010000051.1, forward strand.
GCAGTTGTAGGTACCGGGCTCATAGACCTTGTCGAGGGGGCTAGAACCAGCCCGCTCGGTGCCGTGCTGGCGCAGTACGCGAAACTGCTCTGAAGTGAGCTGATCGCGCCATTCTTGATCGGTTTTGTTGACGGTAAACTGTTCGTTGGTAGTAGCCATAGTATCCAGTTGATTAGAGAGGACTTCAGCGGTGAAATTATTCAAAAGCCAGGTGCCGCCAACAACGGCGGTGCCCGCTTCCAGTAGCTTGCGTCGCTTCATGGCAGAGTATCAGTAGGGTGTAAGGACCGGCGATCGCCAACCATGCCGTGGTCAGAACCTTGTTTTATTTAACTTAACGTATCTCCCCTAGGCAACGCTGATAGCGCCCTGAGAATTGGTGGCAATTTCCCTGAATCCCTTTTATTTAGTAGGCTATGACTACGATTGATTCGCTTCAGGGATTGTCGCCGAGCCCTATGTCAGCTGTTACCTCTGTTCCATCTACTCGCCGCGACCGCGCCTGGCCCTTCTGGCCCCTAGTGCCCCTTTACCCTTATGGGCAGCGACCGACCCAGCGGGTGGAGGTGGTCAAAGACCAGGTATGGACCTTTGAGCAATTCCAGGGCATTTTCTACGTGGTCGTGCCGATTCGCATGACGGTAGTGCGGCTGGAGCCCGCCGGTCTGCTGGTGTATTCCCCAGTCGCCCCCACGCCGGAGTGCGTTGCCCTGGTGCGCGAGCTAGAGGGGCGCTACGGCCCAGTGACCTACATTGTCATGTCTACAGTGACGGGCATTGAGCACAAGGTGTTTGTAGGCCCCTTTGCCCGCCAATTTCCCCAGGCGCAGGTATATGTCACGCCCAACCAGTGGAGTTTTCCGCTCAATTTGCCGCTGCCGTGGCTGGGGCTACCGCGCGATCGCACCCATATTCTCCCCGCTGATAGCTCCCAGGCTCCCTTTGCCGACCAGGTTGACTATGCCCTGCTGTCCCCGATCGATCTGGGGTTGGGGCCATTTGGCGAAACCGCCTGCTTTCATCGGGCCAGCCGCACGCTGATGCTGACCGATGCGATCGTGGCCATCCCAGCGGAGCCACCAGCGATCGTGCAGATCGACCCGTTTCCGCTGCTGTTTCACGCTAGAGACAAGGCGACCGATGCGATCGTCGATACTCCTGAGAATCGCCGCAGAGGTTGGCAGCGAATTGCCTTGTTTGCCTTGTACTTTTGCCCCAGCACCTTGGATGTAGCCACTACAGGAGAAATGTTGCAAGAGGCAAAGCAGGCCCCGGTGCGATCGCGCCAGCACTACTTCGGCCTCTACCCCTTTCGCTGGCGGTCTGACTGGTCCAAATCCTTTGAAGCGCTGCACAATGGCGGGCAGCTTCAAGTAGCGCCAATCCTCAAAACCTTAATCTTTAACCGAGGCCCAGAAGCAGTTTTAGACTGGGCAAAAACAGTCGCCAACTGGCAATTCGAGCGCATTATTCCAGGTCATTTAGACGCTCCCATCGCCGCTACCCCAGAGCAGTTTCTAGAAGCGTTTGATTTTTTGCAAGGTGATCTAGCCTCTGAAGCCAGTGCAGCTTTGCCAGCGGCTGATTTTGGACTGTTGCAGCAAATTGAGGCGTTGTTGCTCAGTCGGGGCATTTCTCGACCTCGCCAGGCGCTTCTTAACCTCCAGGAGAGCAAAAAAGAAGCCTAGGGTACCTCTGCCCAAGGGTTGCGGTGTCAGCGCCACAGGCTTAAAGCCTTTGCTCGGTTCACCATTCTCTACGTGATCACAGCCATCGAGATCGTTAGTAATCCGACGGTAACCTCTGCGGTTTTCAGCTCGGTTTCTGGCTCTCTACTTCCTTTGCATTATGGGGTGACGTTTAGGGGGCAGCATTAATGGCCATTGCGAAGCGCACTGAAATTTCAGACGTTTAGGCATCACTCAACATAGTCAGTGGCAATTTCGATCGCCAACGAAACATCATCTATGGTGACGTAGAACTGATTGGGGCGACAGCACACCTGGCAATCTTCGATGTAAGACTGGGTAAGCCCAGCGGAGAGATCGATAAAGGTGGTGCTGATCTCGCCGCAAAAGGCGCAGGTGTACTCGACGGTAGATTCCATAGGTAACAGCGGCTCAAAGCCGACAGGAACATTTCAAGGGGCGACCCGTCCTCGAACACTAGAGGTGTTGGGGCGATCGCAGGCCTAAGTCACCCTACCACTCTCCCCTGAGCCCGACTCGCAACAAGGGCAACCCTACTTAAGCATGTTTCTGGAGGTCGTGATGAAAGTCAGTCACTTAGCCGCTTTGGCGCTAGCGGTCATGCCGGTAATAGCTCTGGGGCAAGCTCCCATCGCCCAGGCCCAGCTGTTTGTGTCATCGCCCATTCAGGCCATCACCCCCAACAGCGAAACCCTCTACCTCAACACCGACGCCACGGTCGAGAAGACTCTCCAGGTAAGGGCCGCCACCAACCTCAACGGGCGCAGCATTCCCGCTGGATCTGTTGTGCGCGGTCGGTTTGAGCCGGCCGAGGGCGGCGTGCGCTACGTCGCCACAGCGGTAGAGGTAGGCAACCAGGTCTACACCGTCAACGCCGTTTCTGAACTGCTGCGCGATATCAAAGACCCTAGAGAAACCAGCACAGGTGCCATTCTTACCGATGCCGGCATTGGGGCCGCGGGCGGGGCGGCTGTCGGTGGCATTCTCAGCGGGCGCGTCTCGGTGGGCAGCATCATTGGCGGAGCCGCAGCCGGGGCTATTATTGGCAATACGACTGCTCAGCGGGTGGTGGTGATAGAGCCCAACCAGACCCTCACCTTGACCTCTCGGTAACTTTTCCCTGGGGGGACAATGGGTGAACCGCTCTGCTCCGTTACAGGGGCGCAGCCGAAACCGCTGCACTTCTACTCAGCCTAGACTTTGGGATGGCGACATTTGGCGTCAATGTCGGCCAGCTCGGCTTCGATCGCTCGGGTGCTAATGGCAATTTCGTAAAGCGATGTCAGCAGCGAGGCCACCAGCAATAGCAGGCTGAGAGCAAACAGCACTTCCGCCAGCTGTTGCTGATTTAGAAATAGCCCCAGCATCGATAGCGTGCAGACAATAAAGCTCGATACCCCTAGAGCCTGCATTAGACGAATGAGAGCAATCCGCTGGCGCAGGTTAGCGATCTGACGCTGTACCAGACTTTGAAAGTAATCACGCTCAGAGCTATGGAGCTGACGAATCAGCTGGGCCAGCACCAGAAAACGGTTGGTGTAGGCCAGCAGCAGCAGCGAAATAGCGGGAAATAGCAGCGCTGGGGTAGTTAGTTCCATAGCAAAAAAGGAGAGGACATCTTGATCGATATCCTCTCCCGATTAAGCCAGATAAACTCAATTAGACCGGTTTAAGGTTCAAGGGTTAAGCCTTAAACCCTATACCTGTTACCCTAAACCCGCTTACGCTTGGGCCGTAGCCGCTACTTCGCGATCAGCGGCGATCAGGCGCTCGTAGGTAGCGCGCATTTTCAGACCCACCAGCACCTGGAACAAGCCGCTACCGTTGGTCGAACCGGGGTACTCGCGGTGCTTGAGCAGCAGCTCAGTCATCTCGCCGTAGTACTTAGTAGAGGTGTTGCTGAGGTGGCTCTCGATGTAGATCAGCTCTTCGAGGCGATCGAACTGGCCGTCAACCTCTAGCACCGACACCTCGTGCCCGTAGTAAGAATCGGGGCCGTAGTGCATGCGAATGCCGGGGTAGGAGCAGGTGAGCTTGCGCCCGCAGGGAATCCAATCGATGGTAGACCCTTCGTCGAAGAGGTAAACGGGGTCGAAGCCTTCAATGCCCTCGCGCTGCATGAGGCGTACCCGCAGCACCTTCTTCTCTTCGTCGTTGGGAATCAGCTGGGTGGGCAGAATTTGAATCACCACATCGGCATACTGCTTTTGAATGTCGATATAGGCCTCAAAGTCAGGGCGGCGGGCGTTGATGGAAGCCAGCACATCTTCGTAGGTGTGACCACGCTCGGCCATATCCCGCTGGATCTTCCAGGCAATTTTGACTTCGTCACTAATGTCGAGGTAAACGCTGAAGTCGATCAGCTCGCGCACGCGCTCGTCGTAGAGGGGGTGCAGACCTTCGATAACGATGATGCGGTTGGGGTCAACCCGCTCGGGGGGATCGAGCTCACCGGTTTCGTGGTTATAGATCGGCTTGTCAATGCTCTTGCCTTCCTTCAAGGCTTTGATCTGTTCGTACATCAGATCAAAGTTGTTGGCCTTAGGATCGAGAGCGGTAACCCCGGCTTCTTTACGCTGCTTGCGATCGAGGCTGTGGTAGTCATCTAGACAGATGACGGTCATGAGCTCAGCGCCAAACAGATCGCTCAAGCGACGTAGAAAGGTCGACTTGCCGCATCCAGAGTCACCGGCGACACCGATTAGAACTACCTTACCTGGCTTGCTGATCATATGTTCCCCCTAAAACAACCGTATATATATTAGGACCCAGCGCTGCAGCGCAGCAGAAGAAAGCCATTCCTAGATGTGAATCTGGTTTAGCCGTTGCCCAACATCCCAGAACCAAGCGGCCAAGGGAGTGAATGCCTTGCGAACGTCGAGCCAGTGAAGCTTAGGACTTCTGAATAGAGGGAGTACCGAAATTTTCCCTGGCATTCAGGTCACCGCCACTTGCCTGACTGAGAATAAGCTACAGCCCAAGCGCTGACTCTTTCTATACTCCTCGGGGCGGCTAAACCGCCTTAGGCACAAAACCATTTTGGAGGATAAGTATTTCTACCGCAATTAGTCTCATCCTATCAGAAGCTAGTATCCTCCACAACAGTTTTCAGGGGGGGATCGATTGGGCAGCAATTCAGCATTTTTAGCTAAGCAGAGATTTTAGATTAACTTAATGCCTGCTGCTGCAAAGAACACAGTCTTTCCCACAGGATTTGACTAGAGTGCAAGTATTCATTGGGGCAACAGCTGAGCGTGGGGATTAGTTGCAGTGCGCTCTATTTCCTGGCTCACGGCATTACACCGTCTTACAGTGATACCCTAAACTAAAAGTATTTCTAGTGCTGCCGCCTTTAGATTGGCCCTAGGGCTATCTGAGTAGGTTCATTAGAGAACGCGCGACGGGTCATGACGGTGTGCCTCCGTCGCACTTAGTTGGGTCTAGAGAGTCACTGAAATTTAGATATGTATAATCCAAGTGTGAGCGGCGGCAACGCCAGTACTGAGGCCGGAAGCCGCTTGTTTCTATATGAGGTGCAGGGTCTGCGCCAGAGCGCAGAGAATGACCAGATGGCCACCCCCATTCGCAAGAGTGGCAGCGTCTTCATCACGGTGCCCTACACCCGTATGAATCAGGAGATGCAGCGGATCACCCGCATGGGCGGCAAGATTGTGAGCATTCGCCCCATTGAAGAAGTGGGAACTGCTAGCAATGCTGTGCCTACACCGATCACTGCGCCTGTGGTTGCGTCCGCCGAAGCTGTTGCCCCAGCTGAGTCCGCGCCCACCCAAACCAACGATAAGCCCATGACTCAAGCCGCGCCCAAGCCCGGTGCCAGCGTGCCCGTTAACCTCTACAAGCCCAATGCCCCCTATGTCGGCAAGGTGTTGTCAAATGAGCCCCTGGTTCAAGAGGGTGGCTCAGGCATTGTGCAGCACATTACTTTTGACCTCTCGCAGGGCAACCTGCACTACGTAGAAGGCCAAAGTATTGGCATTATTCCCGACGGCACTGACGACAAGGGCAAGCCCCACAAGCTGCGCCTCTACTCGATCGCTTCGACCCGCCACGGCGACCACCTAGACGACAAGACTGTGTCGCTCTGCGTGCGCCAGCTGGAGTATAAGCATCCTGAGAGTGGCGAGACGGTCTATGGCACCTGCTCTACTTTCCTGTGCGGTGTTGAGCCCGGTGCCGATGTCAAAATTACTGGCCCGGTGGGCAAGGAAATGCTGCTGCCTGATGACCCCGACGCCACTGTTATCATGCTGGCTACCGGCACGGGCATTGCTCCCTTCCGCGCCTATCTGTGGCGCATGTTTAAGGAAGCCGAACGCAAAGCTAACCCTGATTACCAGTTTAAGGGCTTGGCCTGGCTGATCTTTGGCGTACCCTATACTCCCAACGTTCTCTATAAAGAGGAGTTGGAGCAAATGGAGAAGGAGTATCCCAAGAACTTTAAGCTCACCTACGCCATCAGCCGTGAGCAGCAGAATGCTGAGGGCGGTCGCATGTACATTCAGCACCGGGTAGCTGAGCATGCCGATGAGCTGTGGGAACTGATGCAGAAGCCCAACACCCACACCTATATGTGCGGTCTGAAGGGTATGGAGGACGGCATCGATGAAGGGATGACCACGGCTGCTACCAAGCACGGGGCTGACTGGATAGAATTCCGCAAGCAGATGAAGAAAGAGCACCGCTGGCACGTGGAAACCTACTAAGGTTTTTGGTGTCAGTCAATATCTGGTGAGGGCAAACGGTTGTTGTCCTCACAAAAAAGGAAGGGTTTTGCCCTTCCTTTTTTTGTGGCCGTTGGTATCGGTGCCCAGGGGGGACAGCAATCCCTTTACAATTGGGCTAGCGATCGCAGTTAAGGAAGTCAGACCATTGGTTATGCGTGTCGGTTTGCTGGGGCTAGGAACGGTGGGGTCGGGAACGGCCAAGATTTTGCTGGATCCGGCCCATCGCCATCCCCTGGTGGGGCAGATAGATCTGGCTCGGGTGGGGGTGCGAAGTCTCGATAAGCCTCGCCCGGTAGACATTGGGGGCGATCGCCTTACCACTGACCTGGAGAGCATTGTGGCTGACCCCACTATCGATGTGGTGGTGGAGGTGATGGGGGGGCTGGAGCCGGCGCGATCGCTGATTCTCAAAGCCATTGCCCACGGCAAGCATGTGGTGACGGCCAACAAGGCGGTGATTGCCCGCTACGGCGACGAGATCTTTACCGCCGCCAATGAGGCAGGGGTCTATGTGATGCTGGAGGCGGCGGTGGCGGGGGGCATTCCCGTCATTCAACCGCTAAAGCAGGCGCTGGGGGTCAACCGCATTCGCGCGGTGACGGGGATCATTAACGGCACAACCAACTACATTCTCACTCGCATGCAGCGGGAGGGGGGCGACTTTGAGGCGATTTTGGCCGATGCCCAGCGCCTGGGCTACGCCGAGGCCGACCCCAGCGCCGATGTGGATGGGCTAGATGCGGCTGACAAGATTGCGATTTTGGCGTCGCTGGCCTTTGGGGGCCGTATTAAGCTGTCGGAGGTGTACAGCGAGGGCATTCGCCATGTGACCGCTGCTGATATTGCCTACGCCGACCGGCTGGGGTTTGTGATCAAGCTGCTGGCGATCGCCCGCCGCGACGGTGAGTTTGATGAAACCTCTAACCAAGCGCTGGATCAATTACAACTGCGGGTACACCCGACCCTGGTGCCGATCAGTCATCCGCTAGCTTCGGTGAATGATGTCTACAACGCCATTTTGATCGAGGGTGACCCCATTGGTCAGGTGATGTTCTTTGGGCCGGGGGCCGGGGAGGGGCCGACTGCCAGTGCGGTGGTGTCTGACCTGCTAAATTTGGCGGCGAATCTGCGGGCAGGGACAACGCCTCAAGCTACCAATCCGCTGCTGGCCTGTAGTCATCAGCACTACTGCAAGGTTAGCCCGATGGCCGATATTGTCAGTCGTTTCTATGTGCGGCTGCTGGCGGAGGATGCGCCGGGGGTGATTGGCAAGCTGGGCATTTGTTTTGGCTGTCACCAGGTGAGCCTGGAATCGATTGTGCAGATTGGTCAGCACGAGACGCGGGCGGAGATTGTGATTGTCAGCCATGAGGTGACGGAGGCGAACTTTCAGTCGGCGTTGGATGAGCTGCGGGAGTACCCGGAGATTCACAGCGTGGCGAGTGTGCTGCGGGTGTTGTAGGGTGCGATGGTCAAAGACCGGCCAAAGGGCTATGGCGGCTTGAACCTTGCGAATGCTTTGGTTTGAATTCTGGGAGCCACAATACACCGCTTACGGTATCGAGTATGTTGTGTGGGCCTGGCGGCGCACAATGGGGATCATCTGCCAGATCTACCGCTGGGGCCTGCGAAATGGCCCCAGACCCCCGTCGACCAGGACGTTCCGCCGTCCTGCACCTCACGGAAAGGATGAGTCGATCATCGGGTTAAACCTCTATTCTGCAAATTGACTGGTTGGCAGCTCTGTGAAGAGCATTGAATCGTAGGGTGGGCGCTGCCCACCGAGGTCTTCTCTTTATTCTTCGTTTTTCTGCTTTATGGCCAGTATTCAATCGGCACGGCACCCCATACAAAGGCTGTTGCGTTATGGGCAGAATTATCGGCCGCAGATTTGGGGAGCCGTGGCCAACTCCGTTCTCAACACTATCTTTGACCTGGCTCCGCCCTACCTGATCGGTATCGCCATCGACGTGGTGACCAACAACGAAAGCTCGCTGATTGCCCGTGTGGGGATCACCAGCATTCCGGGGCAGCTGGGGGTGCTGTCGGCGCTGACGTTCTTGATCTGGACCCTGGAGTCGCTGAGTGAGTATATCTATGCGTGGCTGTGGCGCAACTTGGCCCAGAATTTGCAGCACGATCTGCGTATCGACACCTATAGCCATCTGCAATCGCAAGATCTGAGCTACTTTGAAGACCGCAGCACGGGCGGCCTGCTGTCGATTTTGAACGATGACATCAACCAGCTGGAGCGGTTCCTCAATACTGGAGCCCATAACCTGCTGAGGTTTTTTACCACGGTGCTGTGGGTGGGGGCTACGTTCTTAATCTTGGCACCGGGGGTGTCGTGGATGGCGATGCTGCCGATTCCCTTTGTGCTGGGGGGCTCGATCGCCTTTCAGAAGCGGCTGGCCCCGCGCTATGCCGAGGTGCGCGATAAGGCGGGGTTGATTAGCGGGCGGTTGGCCAATAATCTGTCGGGTATTGCCACGATCAAGAGCTTTACGGCAGAGGGGTATGAGCGCGATCGCGTCTCCCTAGACAGCGATGCCTACCGCTACAGCAACCGGAAGGCGATCGCCCTTAGCGCCGCCTTTATTCCGCTGATTCGGATTTTCATTTTGGTGGGCTTTACCGCCATGCTGTATCTGGGCGGTATGGCGGTAGCTGACGGCACCCTGTCGGCGGGCACCTACGGCTTTATGGTGTTCATCATTCAGCGGCTGCTGTGGCCCTTTACCCAGCTCAGCGAAATTATGGATGAATACCAGCGGGCGATGGCCTCGGTGCGGCGGGTGCTGGGCCTGCTGGATGAGCCAATCGAGCTGGTGCCTGGGCGCAACCCGCTGCCGGTGGAGCACGTGAAGGGGGATGTGCGTTATGAAAACGTCAGCTTTGCCTACGCCAACCGCCAGCCTGTTCTAAAGAATCTCTCCCTCCATATTCCTGCCGGACAGAGCATTGGGGTGGTAGGGGCTACCGGCTCGGGCAAGAGCACTTTGGTAAAGCTGCTGCTGCGCTTTTATCAGCCTCAGCAGGGCCGCATTTTGGTCGATGGGCAGGAGATTCAAGACCTGCTGCCCCAAGATCTGCGCCGCTGCATTGGTCTGGTCAGTCAGGACGTATTTTTGTTCTCGGGCACCGTGGCGCAGAATATTGCCTACGGCACCTTCGATGCTACTCCAGAGCAGATTCTCCACGCCGCCAAACTGGCAGAGGCCCACGAGTTTATCGTGCAGATGCCCCAGGGCTACGACACCATTGTGGGCGAGCGGGGGCAGAAGCTATCAGGGGGGCAGCGCCAGCGGCTGGCGATCGCCCGCGCCATTCTCAAAGACCCACCGATTTTGGTGCTCGATGAGGCGACTTCGGCGGTGGATAACGAGACCGAGGCAGCGATCCAGCGATCGCTGGCGGTAATCACCCAGGGGCGGACGACACTAGCGATCGCCCACCGCCTCTCCACCATTCGCCACTGCCACTGTATCTACGTCATGGCCTACGGCGAAATCGTCGAACGGGGCCGCCACGAAGAACTACTCGAAATGAACGGCATCTACGCCAGCCTGTGGCGAGTTCAGTCTGGCCTACGCTAGCCTGAGCGGGAGACTTAATCGATGGGATTGCTTGTAGTCAATCCCATGTCTCTCACCGCCCCAGTTCCTCACGGTCTTGCCTATGCCCACTCCCTTGATCGAGTTTCGCCAGCTGCAAAAGGTCTACGGCTCGGGCAACACCGAGGTACGGGCGCTGTGGGATGTGGATCTGTCGATTTATCCTGGCGAATACTGCGCCATTATGGGGCCATCGGGTTCGGGCAAATCGACCGCGATGAATATGGTTGGCTGCCTCGATCGCCCCACCGCAGGGGAATATTTCTTCGACAATCAGAATGTGGCCACCCTAGAGGACGACACCCTAGCCCAGATTCGCAACCAAAAAATTGGCTTTGTGTTTCAGCAGTTTCACCTGCTGCCCCAGCTCACCGCGCGGGAGAATGTGGAGCTGCCGATGATCTACGCCGGGGTGCGCAGTGAGGTGCGCCACCAGCGGGCGACAGAGGCATTGGTGCGGGTGGGATTGGGCGATCGCATCAACAACAAGCCCACTCAGCTGTCCGGGGGGCAGCAGCAGCGGGTGGCGATCGCCCGCGCGATCGTCAACAATCCTTTGCTTTTGCTAGCTGACGAACCGACGGGCGCACTCGATACTCACACCACCGAAGACGTGCTGGGCATTTTTGCCGACCTTCACGCAGCGGGTATTACCATCGTTATGGTTACCCACGAGCCCGATGTGGCCCGCGCTAGCCAGCGTATTATTTGGTTTAAAGACGGCGAAGTGCTTAACGATCACCTCAGCCCCAGCGATTTGGCCCAGTCGATAGCCATTCGGTAAATGCCTCAAACCGCCATAGATGGTCGTAGAAAAGCATACTTTAAACTCAGTTCAGAAATCGCCCGGCTGGACAATGCTCAGCTGCTGGACGTGTTTAAGAATAATGCAACCAATACAGCCAACTCAGGCTGGGGCACAAACCAAACTCTCACATTTGGGACATCTCAGGTCTTCGCGAAGCGAATTCCTGTTACAGACCTTGAGTATAAAAACTTATTTTCTACTAAAAATCTATACAACCTGCCGACTTACTTTAATTACGGCTTAGGCTCTACTGGACTAGGGGTTTTTCGTGAACTGGTGACCCACATTAAAACGACCCAGTGGGTACTAGACGGGGAAATCGCTACGTTTCCGCTCATGTACCACTATCGAATTGTCCCGTTCTCTGGACCACGATCGCCGGTAGATCAAGCACAGCTCAATGGCTATGTGAACGATTGGGGCAACCGTGAGGAGGTCAGACAATACTGTCTGGATCGAGCGATCGCCACCCACGAATTGGTTTTGTTTTTAGAGTACATTCCTTACGTTTTAGGAGAATGGCTCCCAAACAACCCTCACAAGCTTCAAACTCATCTATACGGTTTACGCACAACAATTGACTTTTTAAGGTCTAAGGGAATCATTCACTTCGACGCGCATTTTTTCAACGCTGTCACTGATGGCGAACGAGCTTATTTGACCGATTTTGGTTTGGCGCTTGACCAAAGTTTTGCATTGACGCGGCACGAAGAGTCTTTTTTTGAGCAGCACAAACTTTACGACTACGGCGAAATTCTCCGCAACTTGGGATTTCTTATGCGCTCAGCCTATAATGCGCGTCCAGAGAGCGACAGGCTGAGAATAGCTCAGAAATATCTTGTGGAACCTGATCTAAAGCCCTATGAAATAACAGCAATAATGTTAGACAATATCCAGAAAATACAGGCTGATGGAGATATCGACTTAGACGATTTTTACGTTGAAAGCGTGATTAAATATCGCCGCATTATTGCATTGATGCAAAACTTTTTCGCTGACATGGTGGAAAATAGCCAAAAAGATACCGCCTTTCCCCATATCGAGCTTGAGCACCTGCTCAAAGAGACAGGATACCTTGCCTAAACCACCATGCCTGACTCTGGCTCCAGCGCCCCAAAATCCCCTGCTACCGCTACCCATGCTTCGGCGTTTTTGCCTAGCTTTCTAAAGCTGGCGGTGGCCAACATCATTTCGAACCTGATGGTGCCGCTGGCGGCCCTAGTCGATACCGCCTTTTTGGGCCATCTCGACGACATTAGTCACCTAGGTGGGGTGGCCTTGGCGACGGTGATTTTCAATGTGGCCTACTGGAGCTTTGGCTTTTTGCGCATGGGCACCACGGGTACGACGGCCCAGGCGCGGGGGCGCGGCGATGCTGCGGAACTCTGGCTAATTTTGCTGCGCAATGGGGCGATCGCTCTGGGTTTTGGAGTAGTGATTTTGCTGCTTCAGGTGCCGATTCGCGACGTTGGTTTTGCCCTGCTCAGCGCTGAACCCGATGTCAGAGCAGCGGGCATGGCCTTCTACAACGCCCGCATTTGGGATGCCCCAGCGGTGCTGATGAATCTAGTGCTGATGGGCTGGTTTTTAGGCCGCGAAAAGGGCCGCCGGGTGATTGTGCTGTCGATGGTGGGTAACGGCAGCAACGTGGTGTTCAACACTATTTTTATCAATTTGCTGGGTTGGGCCAGCACTGGGGCCGGGTTAGGCACAGCCCTTAGTCAGTACGTCACCCTGGCGGTGGGGTTGAGCCTGTTGGTTAGAGAAGGCGGCCTCCAAAAGCTCTGGGCAGTAGTGCCCCAGGGGCGGAATTTGCAGGCGATTAAAGGGCTATTTTTGCTGAACCGCGACATTTTAGTGCGCACCTTTGCCCTAGTGCTTTGCTTTGCGCTGTTTACCAATTTCAGCTCGGCCTTGGGTACCGAAACCCTGGCAGCGAATACGCTGCTGCTACAAGTTGTGACGCTCTCGGCCTACTTTATCGACGGCATCGCCTTTGCTACAGAAAGCTTTGCGGGCCGGTATTACGGCAGCGGCGATCGCACCCATCTGCGCCGCCTTCTAAGCATTGGCGGCAGCACCAGCGTGGTCCTGGGACTGACCTTCGCGCTGACCTTTGTGCTGTTTCCAGCCCCGCTGTTTGGTCTGCTGACGGGTCACCAAGACGTGATCGCGATCGTAAAAACCTACGTGGGGTGGTTGATTCCGGTTTTGGGATTGGGGGCGATCGCCTACATGCTCGATGGTTATTTTCTTGGTCTTACCGCTGGCCCAGTGCTGCGCAATGCCACCGTTCTAGCCGCTGGGGTTGGCTTTTTGCCCCTCGCATTTCTGGCTCAATCCGTCGGTAGCGTGCATCTGCTATGGCTAGCTTTAGTCGGTTTGATGGCCGCGCGCGCGCTTACTTTACTCTGGGCCGTACCCAAATCCCTCACCTGACCGTTCTTACCACTTTCCTACATCGTTCAGCTACAACTGTAAGTTCAAGCTGCATTACCCTGCTGAATGCAGCTGACTAATTAGCTAGGGCTACCATGGCACTAAAAACCGAGCTTTTTAACGAAATCTATGCCATTGATACGGCAAACAACGCCTATATGATCGAGGTAGCCCTCGACCAGTACACCGATATTTTTAGTGAGTGGGATCCAGCACCCTTTAAGCGCCGAGAGCTCGATCCAGACTTGCAGATCTACCTGGAGAGCAGCGCCGACGAAATTCCCTCAAAATACTCGATCGAGGTGTGTTTTACCCTACCCCCCGGCATCCGCGACCAAGCCATGGAGGAGGATGTCAGGACTGGATTGAGAAATAGCGTTGATTTTAAGCTCTATCTCTTTAGAAAAGAAATTAGGCTGATCAACACTCGCACCGTTCGGTACGTGATCGCGGGTTTGGGAACGCTCTTGATATAGCTGTAGCCATGTGAGCTAGGACATAGACTAGAGACAGAGACATTGCCACCTGAGTGCCATGGCCAAACCCTACAGCCTCGATTTGCGCCAAAAGGTCATCGACGCCAT
>NZ_JACJOX010000052.1 GCF_014695775.1 Leptolyngbya sp. FACHB-60
TGGCGTCGATGACCTTCTGACGCAAATCAAGGCTGTAGGGTTTGGCCATTTCACTCCTTACAATGAGACTCCCTTGCTTAGGCTACGTCCTAATCACCTTGGCCATAGCTATATTTGACTTTCTCTGAACATGCCCAAAATTAAGGATTATCCAGCATCTCCTAAGTTATCTCTGCGTTATGCACTCCTCCGAGAGTCGGGCCTGCTGTCTCATCAACCTACATGCCCACATATTCCTGGAGAGACTTCACCTGGAGGGGGTGTTGTTGCAGGGAGTGGATGGCTGAGGCTGTCGCCTTTGCCCCTGCGATGGTAGTGATGATCGGCACCTTGTAGGCCAGGGCCGTGCGGCGAATCGAGCGATCGTCTTCCAAGGCGGTGCTGCCTGCTGGGGTGTTAATAATGAGCTGAATTTCGTTGTTTTTGATTGCGTCTTCGATGTTGGGGCGGCCCTCGTGCACCTTGAGAATCAGGTTTACGGTTAGCCCCTCATCCATGAGGGCGGCGCGGGTGCCGGAGGTGGCGATCAGTTTGAGACCCATATCGGCCAGTTCCTTGGCGACGGGAATGACGGCGGCTTTGTCGCGATCGTTCATGGAGATGAAGACGGTACCGGCTAGGGGCAGCTTTTGGTTTGCTCCTAGCACCGCTTTGGCAAAAGCTTTGCCAAAGTCAGCATCGATGCCCATGACCTCACCGGTCGATCGCATTTCGGGGCCGAGCAGGGCGTCAGTACCGACGAATTTATCGAAGGGCAGCACCGCTTCTTTAACAGAGATGTGTTTAGGAATCACCTCTTCGGTAAAGCCCAGGTCAGCCAGAGTTTTGCCCGACATCACCCGCACGGCAATCTTGGCTAAGGGATGGCCGATCGCCTTCGAGACAAAGGGCACCGTGCGCGAGGCGCGAGGGTTGGCCTCGATGATGTAGACCTGGTCGCCCTTGACCGCAAATTGAATATTCATCAGGCCAATCACCTTCAGGCGCTTGGCCAGCTTCACCGTCCAGTCGCGGATGGTAGCGAGGGCGGCGTCGGGCAGGGTCATGGTGGGCAGAGAACAGGCCGAGTCGCCGGAGTGGATGCCCGCCTGCTCGATGTGCTCCATAATGCCGCCGATGACGACCTGGCCGGTGTGGTCGGCGATCGCATCCACATCCACCTCGATCGCGTTCTCCAAAAACTTGTCGATCAAAATCGGGTGGTCGGGTTCCACATGCACCGCGTAGGTCATGTAGCGCTCTAGGTCGGTGTCAGAGTAGACGATTTCCATGGCGCGGCCACCAAGCACATAGCTAGGGCGCACCACCACGGGGTAGTCGATCTGCTGGGCCACCTTGAGCGCATCTTGGTAGCTGCGGGCCATGCCGTTGGGGGGCTGCTTGATGTCGAGTTCGCGCAGAATGGCCTCGAAGCGTTCGCGGTCTTCGGCGGTGTCGATGGAGTCGGGGGAGGTGCCCCAAATTTTGGTGGGCGGGTGGATGGGGGGATGGGCCGAGGGGTCGGCGGCGGGCAGGGAAGAGAGGTATTGCTGGAGGGGAACGGCCAGCTTGAGGGGGGTTTGGCCGCCAAACTGGATGATGATGCCAACCGGGTTTTCGGCCTCGATGATGTTGAGCACGTCTTCTTTGGTCAGGGGCTCAAAGTAGAGGCGATCGCTGGTGTCGTAGTCGGTCGAGACCGTCTCGGGGTTGGAGTTGACCATGATGGTCTCGTAGCCGTCGTCGCGCAATGCAAACGACGCGTGGCAGCAGCAGTAGTCAAACTCAATGCCCTGGCCAATGCGGTTGGGGCCGCCACCTAAGATCATCACCTTGGGGCGATCGCTGGGCAGCACCTCGGTTTCGTCTTCGTAGGTGGAGTAGTAGTAGGGTGTAAAGGCCTCAAACTCGGCGGCGCAGGTATCCACGGTTTTGTAGACGGGAATTACGCCCAAACCCTTACGGTACTGGCGTACCGTGTCTTCGTCGGTTTGGGTGGCGTAGGCGATCTGGCGATCGCTAAAGCCCTGGCGCTTGACCGCCATCATCTCCTCGGCGGTGAGGTCGGTGAGGGGGGTGCGCTTCAAAAACTTTTCGGTCTGCAACAGGCCGGCTAGCTGGTTGAGAAACCAGGGGTCGATGGCAGTGAGGTCGAAGATATCGTTGACAGTAAGGCCCAGCTGCATGGCGTGGCGCAGGTCAAAGATGCGATCGGGGTTGGGGGTACGCAGCTTGGGGCGAATTTCGTTGAGGCTGGGCAGCTTTTCGGCGCGATCGCAGCCCCAGCCCGCCCGCCCGGTCTCCAAAGAGCGCAGCGCTTTCTGGAACGATTCCTGAAAGGTACGGCCAATTGCCATCGCCTCGCCCACCGACTTCATCTGGGTGGTCAGCGTCGAGGTGGTGCCGGGGAATTTTTCGAAGGCAAACCGGGGAATTTTGGTTACCACGTAGTCGATGGTGGGCTCAAAGCTGGCCGGGGTTTTCTTGGTGATGTCGTTGGAAATTTCGTTGAGGGTGTAGCCCACCGCCAGCTTGGCGGCGAATTTTGCGATCGGGAAGCCCGTTGCCTTAGACGCCAACGCCGAGCTGCGCGACACCCGGGGGTTCATCTCGATAACGATAAAATCACCGTTGTCGGGGTTGACCGCAAACTGAATGTTCGAGCCGCCGGTTTCCACACCAATCTCGCGAATGATCTTGACCGAGGCATCCCGCAGGCGTTGGTATTCCTTATCGGTCAGGGTTTGGGCCGGTGCCACGGTGATCGAGTCGCCGGTATGCACCCCCATGGGGTCAAGGTTTTCGATCGAGCAGATGATCACCACGTTATCCGCCAGGTCGCGCATTACCTCCAGCTCGTACTCCTTCCAGCCCAGCAGCGACTGCTCGACGAGAATCTGCGACACCGGGCTGGCATCGAGGCCCGATCGCGAGATGGTTTCAAACTCTTCCTGGTTGTAGGCGATGCCGCCGCCGGTGCCGCCCATGGTGTAAGCCGGGCGAATGATTAAGGGAAATGTGCCAATCTGCTTGGCAATCTGCTTAGCCTCAGCCATGGTTTCGGCCAGGCCGGACGGGCACACGGGCACCTCAATGCGCGCCATCGCCTCTTTAAACAGCTTGCGATCTTCCGCCATTTCGATGGCTTCAAGCTTGGCCCCAATTAGCTCGACGCCGTAGCGCTCTAGCACGCCGGTTTTAGCCAGGGTCACCGCCAGATTCAGCGCTGTCTGGCCCCCCATGGTGGGCAGCAGCACGTCGGGGCGCTCCCGCTCAATCACCCGCTCCACGATTTCAGGCGTCAGCGGCTCAATATAAGTGCGGTCCGCTGTCTCCGGGTCGGTCATAATCGTCGCCGGGTTGGAGTTGATTAGCACCACCTCGTAGCCCTCTTCCCGCAGGGCTTTGCAGGCCTGGGTGCCAGAGTAGTCGAACTCGCAGGCCTGACCAATGACAATCGGGCCAGAGCCGATCAGCAGAATCTTTTTGATGTCATCACGGCGGGGCATAGGCTGCACAGGTGCGTAGGAAAAATCCAAATCATTCTAAGGGCTAATTGCCAGATTCGTTTGCTTAGGTTGCGGCATTCTGGCTGGATTCTCTGGGGCTGTCGGCCAATGTCAGCGTTTAGTGAATTTAAGCAAAAGTTCCGAACTATTACTGAAGGATTTTGGGGGGCAAAAAGTACCCGCGCGGGTACTGCGATCGCCCCGACCCCCTTGCCATGATGAGGCCATCCACCGAGTTGAACTACACGAGGTATGCCATGACACGGCACGGTCAAATGTATCTCAGAGACACGGCACCCCCGCGCTTTCGGGTTCCGGCCCGAGGCCGCTTCGGCAGAATGTTTCGCTGCACGCGCCCCTTTGCTCAAGACACCCCCGCCGTTCGCCAAGCCCTGATGGAGCTGGGCAAAGCCGAAGGCATTATGGACCCCGGTCCGACCAACAACCCCGACAACTCGGCGATTCCGGCTGGGTTTACCTTTTTGGGCCAGTTCATCGACCACGACCTTACCTTCGACCCCACCTCTAGTTTAGAGCGCCAATCGGATCCTGAGGCGATCGAAAACTTCCGCACCCCATCCTTTGAACTGGATAGCGTCTATGGTGCAGGGCCAGCGGCCAGCCCTTACTTGTACGACAAGAATGATCGCGGCAAGCTGCTAATTGACGCCGATCGCCCCCACGACCTGCCCCGCAACAGCCAGGGCACCGCGCTGCTGGGTGACCCCCGCAACGACGAAAACCTGATTGTGTCGCAGCTGCACCTGGCTTTCGTCAAGTTTCACAATGCGATGATCGATAAGCTCAAGGCCGACGGCGTCAACCCCGGCCAGCTGTTTGACGAAGCCCAAAAGCTGGTGCGCTGGCACTACCAGTGGATTGTGCTGCACGAGTTTTTGCCGCTGCTGGTGGGCCAGAATGTGGTCGATACGGTGCTGCAACGGGGCCGCCGCTTCTACAGCACCCGCTGGCGGCGCGAGCCCTACATTCCGGTGGAATTTTCGGTGGCCGCTTACCGCTTTGGCCACAGCCAGGTGCGTGGCGGCTACCGCATCAACCAAAACTTTGCGGCGGCGATCTTCGTGCCCCCCGGTTCTACGGGCAACGACCTATCGAGCGGCAAGCCGTTACCTCCCGAGCGGGTGATGGACTGGCGCAACTTCTTCAAGCTGAATGAAGCCGATACGCCCCAGTTGAGCCAGCGCATCGATGCCACGATTTCGCGGCCCTTGTTTCAGCTGCCGTTTATTCCGCCCAACATGGCGTCGAACCCGGCCTCGCTGGCCCAACGCAACCTGCTGCGCCACCTGACCTTTGGGCTACCCTCAGGCCAAACCGTCGCCGGCCAAATGGGAATCGCACCCTTGTCTGCCGCTGATCTAGCGGATGTGGCCGCGATCGATGCCGGTCTGGCCCACAACACGCCCCTGTGGTTCTACGTGCTGCGGGAGGCCGACAAGCGCGCCGATGGGCGATCGCTCGGTCCTGTAGGCGGTCGCATTGTAGCTGAAGTGTTTATTGGTCTGCTGCAATCTGACGAGCTGTCTTACCTTTGCCAGGAGCCTAACTGGACGCCCAAATTGGGAACCGGCGGTGACTTCAAAATGGCCGACCTGCTGAAGTTTGCTGGAGTAGCTGAGCCTCCTGTCCTGCCTACTCCACCCACTCCACCTGCTCCAGCTGAGACACCTCAACCTGCCGAAGTAGCCGCGAGCTAAGGCTCATCTCTAATGGCTACCTAATGTGTAGGGGCGCAGCATGCTGCGCCCCTACAGACGATCGGGCGGGCAGGGGTAGGCCGATCGCTGGGGGCTGAGGTGACGCAGGGTGCTGAGGTAGTCTTCAAGTTCGCCAAACTCGGCGGGGTTTAGGCTGTAGTAGATCCAGCGGCCATCTTGACGGGCGGAGATAAGCCCGGCCTCGCGCAGGGTTTTGAGGTGGAAGGAGAGTTTTGACTGGGCAATCTCCATGCGATCGCACAGATCGCACACGCACATTTCCTGCGATCGCAGCAGCTCAATTACCTCCAGCCGCAGCGGGTCAGACAGAGCCTTGAACTTGGCGATCGTAGTAGCTGATGAAGTCGTTTGCAGTCCTATCGACATTGATTAACGTCTCACAGCGGCTAGATTCCAGCGTAGCAGAGCGATTTTGGCTTGGGATGCTATCTGGCTGCTGAGTACCAATTTGAGTACTAGTCGTTCCCATCTATCGCCAAGACATGGCAGTTTCCAAGATAGAGATGATGAACTAAATGAGTCTTCTGACGGTGGAGAAGGTTGGAAGAGTGAGACTTTATGATGAACAGCTGTTTCCCATTTCATAATAGAGATTTCAAACAACTCACTAGTCCGACAAGTCGCATAGATCCCTTGAATCAACCCAACCCCTCTTGCCCAAACTAGGCCCTTCCTTAACTTCCACAAAGCTTAGAGCAAGGTTACTCATCTCTGAGCTAGCTGGTGAGCTTGTTAAAGCAACCTCAGTTCCTTTGGACAAGTAATAATCTTCAATCAACTCAAATTCTCCGTATTCATCTAGAACTGGTTTACCTTGGGCATCATCTCGAAACCGGCTCAAGGTCGTTCCTGAATTGCGGGCCCCACAGATCTGCTGATGGCTTAGGCGAGCTATCCTAGCGCGCTCCTCCGAAATACGATTTAGTAGTTCTTTCTGACGATTCTGCCAGAAAGGTTGCGTACTATCAAGTGCTTTGGCATAGTTCTCTGCCGCGATTAAGTTGCTATGAATTAAAGCTTTTTGACTTAGCTCGAAATTCTGTTCATTTTCTTTAAAGGCTCTTGGCCATTCCGCCAATCTTTCCTGAGCATCAGCATATTCAGAACTAGCTGGATCAACTTTTCTTAATTCTTCAATAGCGCCTTCGATATTTCCGGCTTCCGTATACAGTCTCCATGCTCTGTGACCACTGCTCTCTCCCTCTCGATTTAGTACATATATTTCTAGCGCGTTTATAAACTCACCAACAGTTGGTGGAAAAGATGCTGACTGAAAAGCTAAAGCTATTACTGGCTCTCTAAGCTCCCCTCTCCACAAATACTGATAGGCGAATACTCCTGAAACAACAGTAGTAATGAAGGCACCTAGTGCTATCAGCGACACAGTAAAACTAAACCGCTCAGGCTCGTTCCCTAAGCCCTCTCGAACGAAAAGTGCCGGGAGTGGTAAAGCCTGAGTAAGGCTAGGGCTCTCTGGAAAATCCGACTTTACTACAGGTAATTGTGAATCAGTGAAGTGATTTAAATCGACATTATCATCCTGATTTTCTTCGTTTAAGGGAGCAAGAAAGCCAGATACCTCTTTTTCCGCTATCAATCTAGAACGAATTGGCTCAACGTCTTCATCTTGCAATCCCGAAATATTTTGAAGACGTTTGAGTTCTAATTCGGATCGTTTAGACAGTGGATATTCTTCACAAAGAACAGCACTTAGTGTCTGTTCATAGTCTTGAAGACTTTGTTTCTTTTTACGATATGGCTCTAATACCTCGTAGGCAATTCTGTCCGCAGAATCTCTTGAGATGCCAAGGTTTTCTCGCATTAATGCCAACGTTCGGTGGGCAATTTCAGAAATTTCTCCAGATTCTGAGTTAAACCTAGCAGCACGCTCTACCTCTCGGCGATATTGAAGAATGGGATCTTTGGTAGGTGCTTGAGCAAGATAAATGCGAAACCCCTCTTCAAAAACAAAGAATTTAGGTCTCATCGCCGGGGCGGCCTCGGTTACCCTCCGGGCTGTATAGTTATGTAGCTCTTGACTTGAAATTAATCCATCGCCATCTAAGTCAGCGGCCCCAGTTTCAATGCCCTCAACTAGGTAACGCGTATAAATAGAAGTTTCTGAATCCTCATGTTCAAAAGAATATTGCATAGAGGCTGAGGAAGTCAAAACAGCAACTCCTTCTCCACCCAGCTGATTCTCGATGTCAATTAAACCATCATCTTTAGCTAAAAATCCCTCTCCAAAAGCACCACTGAAACAACAGTCTAAAATTACAACCTTATGGCGCGATCGGCTGCGAGCCATAGTCTCTTGAATAAAAGACGTCTCAACTGAAGTTGAGCGAATAAGATTTCCATGCTTATCCTTAGATGTCTCCTTAGCTGCAAGATAAAGCCTTCCAAAATCATCTTTAATGCCATGACCCGAAAAAAATAGTAAGGCTAGATCATCTCGACCACATTGTAAAAAGTGATCTTCGATGGAACGCCGAATAGCTTGGACATCTTGATCGAGTATTGTTTGGACCTGATCAAAATTACCCATGTCAGGATGCTCCAATACACTCTGCAATGCTTGGACGTCCCTAACTGCCGCAGGTAAGAGAGGCAAGCCAGATGAGTAAGTGCTGATCCCTATCAACAGTGCAAACTTTGCCATGAAACAGCCCCCTAGCTAGCAATAAACTCTTGGGCTACTTTCAAAGCAGCAGATAATTCAGCTTGACTGCTAGCTTTTAACTTTAATTTTTTTCCATTAGCCTCTACTTCCATTTCTATGGTTTTACCCAATAGACGTTCACCCAAAAACTGGGATAAGCCTTTAAAGTTAGCAGCACTTACTTCAGCCTGGAGCAACCCTAACAAAAAGCCAAAACCCTTACTTTTTTCGGGAGGATTAGGATCAAGGACTCGACCTGATTGCTCGATATCCCCTGACCTAGCTAACTGGGCTAACTGTGGCAGTAGCTTTTGAACCTCAAGGTCTTGCTCATCGAGACCAAGGGATGGATCAGTAAAGCGCAGGGTCACCTTAACCAGAGTGTTATCAACCGCCATCACATTTTTCCATATAGTAATTTCGCGTCAGCTACAACGCGAACTGATGTACTTCATTAACTACGGGGAGAACACACTGGGGAAATGTAGGGCGTCAGCGCCCAAGCATGACTTAGAGCAAGCGGAGCTCTCCCCTAAATATACGTGAAATTACAGAAAACTGGATGCATGCGATATAGCGGATAATACTAGTTATTCTGGTATCTACTGATACGTCAAGCTTGTATAACCTTGTTAAGAGCTAATTTCTAAAGAGAATCTTAAGTAGAGCTTGTTGACCTGTCACGGTTCTACCGTG
This sequence comes from Leptolyngbya sp. FACHB-60, assembly GCF_014695775.1. GTDB lineage: Bacteria > Cyanobacteriota > Cyanobacteriia > Phormidesmidales > Phormidesmidaceae > Nodosilinea. The sequence goes on from NZ_JACJOX010000052.1 coordinate 8,586, forward strand.
GTAAGGGTAGCGCGACGCATCAGGGCATTGAGCATGAGCCGTTTACCCGACA
>NZ_JACJOX010000053.1 GCF_014695775.1 Leptolyngbya sp. FACHB-60
CAGTCGGACGATAGGGGCGGTTATGGATAACGTCAAGGCCTAACCCGACCAGCCAAAGCGTCAGGGCCTGAGGCATATGGTGGCGATTTCCCCAGGGTGGGCCATTATCGACCCGCAACGCCTGAGGCTGCCCCCATCGAGCAAAGGTGTCTCGGAGGGCGGCTTGAACCTGCTGAACCGGCACCGCTTCAAAGACGTATTGGGGGAAAAGCGCGGCTCTCAAGCACCGCACCACTGTGTTCATCAATCAGTGATAGCCAACTGACGGGTGTCCCATCGGCCAGGCGCTGGTGGGAGGTCGCATCCAATTGCCAGACGTCATGCACCCGCTCGGCCCGGTGCCGCTCGACCGGAGGACGTCGCATCGGCGGTATGCTCAGCTGCTGCTGGCGAAACCAACGCTGCAAGGTGCGTTGATGAGGAATCGCGGCCTGCGGATATCGCTCGGCCAGCAGGACTCGAATCAGCCCCGCCCCCCATCCCGGATGTCGTCGCTTCAGCCACACCGCTGCTCGATAGATCAACCGCTCACCGCAAGGCCCCCTGCGCCCACTCTGCCGATAGCGGATCGTCAGCCCCGCCTCGCCCTGGTCTCGGTACTGTCGCCAGATCTTACGCACGCCCCAGACCGACAACCGCAGCTGTTGGGCAATCCCCGAAAGTGTTTCTCCCGCTTGATGACGCGTCACAATGTCTCGACGCAGCGGCACTGGAATGACGGTAGTCATCGGTTTCACCTCCAGTCACGACGGCTTTACAACGTCTTCTGTTCTACCGCTAAAACGCCGAAGGGGCACAACTCTATGTCGTATCTTAGGGGGACAACCTTACAGCGCGTGACACACTGCAATGTCCCTACGGGGTATCGGTGACGAATCAGAGTTTTGGGAGTCGGTATGAAGCCTGAGGTAGGACAGCTAGTTGGCCACTGGGCACAGTTCGTCAGTTGAGCAGGCTAGCGATCGCCGCCACCAGTTCAGCGGGTTCCACCGGCTTACTAAAGTGACGCTGAAACCCGACCGCTAGGGCTTTTTGCTGATTAATTTCCCCAGCGTAGGCGGTCAGGGCGATCGCCTTAGGTAAGGGGTCAGCCGGTTCTTGCCTGCCTAGCTCGCTAAACTGAGCGGTTACGTGCTGTAACAGCATATAGCCATCCATATCGGGCATGCCAATGTCACTGATCAGCACGTCAAACACCGATTGGTTGAGGGCTTGTAACGCTTCTACCGCAGAGGCCACAGCTGTAACGGATGCCCCGGCCTGCTCCAAAATAAAGGTCAATATCTCGCGAGAATCGGCTTCATCGTCCACGGCCAACACTCGAATCCCCGTGAGGGGCGCAGCGCTAAACCCCACGGCCCCAGGCGACTGGTAATCCGCTGGTTTGCTGTCTGCTGTCGTCAGCAGCGGTAGTTTCACTTTAAAGGTGGCTCCCTGCCCGTCGCCGGGGCTCTCGGCCTGCACAGTGCCGCCGTGCAGCTCAACCAGCTGACGCACGATAGCTAGACCCAACCCCAACCCACCAAACTGGCGGGTCGTTTTGCTGTCGGCCTGACGAAAGCGATCGAAAATATAGGGAAGCACCTCGTCGGTCAGGCCCTTGCCCGTATCGGTCACCGTAATTTGAGCGTAGCCCTGGAGCAGGGTTGGGGAGTCAGATTCAGAATTTGTACCTGCCTCACACTGTAGGGTGATCTCCACCCGTCCTCCGTTGGGGGTAAACTTCACCGCGTTGGAGAGCAAGTTCCAAACCACCTGCTGTAGGCGGCCGGCATCCCCTGAGACATAGCCCACCTGAGCATAGTCAACCTGAATTGCGATCGCCTTGGCTTCAGCCGCCAGCCGCACCGTTTCTAAGGCAGCCTCAATGACCGATTGAAGATTGACCGGCGTGGCCTCAAGGCTGAGTTTGCCCTGCAAAATTTTCGACATGTCGAGCAGGTCGTCAATCAACTGGGTTTGCAGCTTGGCGTTGCGCTCAATGGTCTGGAGGCCGCGGGTTTGGGTTGCCAAGTCGTGCTGCTGCTGCTGGAGGATTTTTGACCAGCCCAAGATAGGGTTAAGCGGCGACCTCAGCTCGTGGGAAAGCACCGCCAAAAACTCGTCTTTGATCTGGTTTGCCCGTTCGGCCTCAGCTCGGGCCTGGCGCTCGGCCTCATAAAGCTGCGATCGCGAAATAGCCTGGGCGCACTGACGGCTCAGGGTCAGCATAAACTCGCGATCGTCCTGGCTGAGGTGCTTAAACTGCTTAAACGACAGCGACAGACCCCCCACCGGCTTGCCTTCCACCATGAGAGGCAGCGAGATCCAGGCCTGATAGGGATGGCGCTTGTAGGCATCGGCCAGATGGGGGTAGCGGGCCAGCCGTTCCGCCAGCGGCTCTGACCAGACCGGCTGACCAGTTTTAACTGCCTTTGAGAGCGGAAATGGCGCATCAACCGAAAAGCGAGACTGGATTTCCTGAGGATCAGTCTCATATCCGATCGACTGCACAATCTCGAGGGTGGTGCCATCCGGGCTGAGCAGGGCCATGAGGGCGGCATCGGCCTCTAGAGCCGCCACGCTCTGCTCCACAATCACCGCCGCCACCTGCTCCGGCGTGAGCAATTCAGAGAGGGCCGCAGTCACCGTCTGCAACCGAGCGGTGCGATCGGCGGCGGTTTCGGCAGCCTGCTGGGCCTGCTGAGCGGCTTGGTATAGGCGGGCATTGTCGATGGCGATCGCGGCGCGACGGGCCAGGTCTTCAGCCAGGGTCAGATCGGCTGGGCCATATTGCTGCTCAGACTCGGCAAACACAAAAGAAATGCTGCCCAACACCCGGCCCCGCGCCTGCAAAGGGGCAACAATGCAGGACCTCAGGCCCACCCCGCGCAGAATGTCTAGATACTCCGGGTTGGTGACCGTCGCGGTCAGTTGCTCATCGGTGATGGTCACCATAATTTCGCTCTGCCCAGTCTTCATCACCTGGGAGATGCCATAGCCATCGTCTAGGTGCCTGGGAAAGCGCTGGGCTAACTCCCAGCCCAGCTCCACCTTTTGAGGATCGCAGTGGGCGACGGCAACGCGGCTAATGCTGCCATCCTCATCTAACAGGTCCACTGAGCACCAGTCGGCAAAGTAGGGCACGGCTAACCGGGCAACACTTTGCAGCGTCTGTTCGTAGTCCAGAGATGCGGCCAGGGCCGTGCTCACCTCCACGAGAAAGGTCGATCGCCGCTGCTCAGTCTCAGCCTCCAATCGGGCCGCCTGCGCTCTAGCTAACTGGGCTTGTTCTTCGACCAGGCACAGGCGCATGGCTTCGGCCTGTTTGCGTTCGGTGATGTCGTGCATGACCACCACGGCCCCCTGCCGTTTGCCCTGGGCATCGACGATCGCCTGCCCGTTGGCCAGCAGCGTGCGGGCGGGGCCAGTTTTAGGCGCAATGACTATCTCGGCGTTGTCAACGGTTTCGCCCTGCAAAGCTCGAAAGAGGGGAATTTCTGCCAGCGGCAGGGGCGTTTGACCATCGGCGCGGTACAGATCATAGCCCTCGGCCCACTGCTCCGGTGGCAGGGGTTGCTTGGGCAGCCCGTGAAACTCGCGGGCCGCCTGATTAAACAGGGTTAAAACGCCTTCGGCGTTACAGGCCACAATGCCGGCCTGCACATTGTCAAGCAGCACCCGCAGCATCTCCGGCTCGTTTTGCAAGGCGGTTTCAGCCTGCTGCCGATCGGCAATTTCGAAGTGGAGCTGACTGGCCTGGGTGAATTCGACGGTTTGCTGACTGACTAATCGCATCAGCGCCTGCTGCCGAGCGGTCTCGGAAGCTGATAAAGGCTGCGCAGGTGACGCCGAGTCGGGAGAAGGTTCAGCCATGAATGGGTTCAGGGAATAGCTAGGCGGTTGGTGAGACCAACAAATCTTAATCCTACCCAGTTTCTTGGGCAGAGGAGGCATGGCCAATGCCCAGGGTGGCGATCGCCCCAATTAGCTCCTTGGGCTCCACCGGTTTAGCCAGATGCAGCTGAAACCCGGCGGCTAGGGCCTGCTGCTGGTCGAGTTCGCCGGCGTAGGCGGTCAGGGCGATCGCCGCTAGGGTGCCCCCCTGCTCGGGCGGCAGGGTTCTGATCTGCCGCATCAGCTGGTACCCGTTGATGTTGGGCATGCCAATGTCGCTCAACAACAGGTCGGGCTTGAGCTGAGGTAACGCGGCCAGGGCCGCCGCCGCTGAGGCCACCGCCACCACCTCGGCTCCGGCCTGTTCGAGCAAAAACGAAAACACGTCGCGGGTGTCAATTTCATCGTCGACCAGCAAAACTTTGACGCCCTTCAGTGGGGTAGGGTTTGCGCCCCCAGGGGCAACGGGCGGGCGGTCTACCTCGGCCTCGGGCCAGGCTGACCGCAGGGGCAGCCTGACGGCGAAGGTAGCACCCTGCCCAAGGCCGGGGCTGTTGGCGGCGATGCTACCCCCGTGCAGTTCTACGATGTGGCGGGCGATCGCCAGCCCCAGCCCCAGCCCACCAAACTGCCGGGTGGTGGCGCTGTCGGCCTGCCGAAAGGTCTCAAACACGTGGGGCAGAAACTCCGGGGCGATCCCCTGGCCACTGTCGGTGACTCGAATTTGGGCAGCGTGAGTGATCGCCGAGGGGGAATCGCCAGGCATTGCGGAGGCGGCGCTCCAGGGCCAGGGGCTGCTGCCCAGCACCCGCTCTAGGGTCACCTCAACCCGACCGCCGGCGGGCGAGAATTTAACCGCGTTGGAGAGCAGGTTCCAAATCACCTGCTGCAACCGGTTCGGATCGCCAGACACTTTACCCTCAGCGGCATCAAAAACCGTTTGAATCTCAACTGTCTTAGCGTCGGCCGCTAGCTGCACGGTTTCGACGGCGGCCTGAATTGTGGCTCTCAAATCAACGGCCTGGTCGACCAGTTGTAGTTTGCCCTGGAGAATCCGCGAGACATCGAGCAGGTCGCCAATCAGCTGAGTTTGCAGCTGGGCGTTGCGCTCGATGGTCTCTAGGGCACGGTCGGTCGTGGCGGCATCATACTGGCGCGATCGCAGCAGTTTAGACCAGCCCAAAATCGGGTTGAGGGGGGTGCGCAGCTCGTGGGAAAGCACGGCTAAAAACTCATCCTTAATGCGGTTTGCCGTCTCCGCCTCGGCCCGAGCGGCTTGCTCGGCAGCCAGGCTGCGGGTCAGCGCAAGCTGGGCCTGGCGCTGGGCCGTGATATCGCGTACGGTGATAATGGCCAACATGATTCGGCCTTGCTTATCCTGCACCGGGGTGCCGTTGTAGCTGCCAATCCAGGTCTTGCCGGTATCACGACGATGCACCCGAAGTTCGTAATCGTCAAAGGTTTCGCCCTGCAACGCCTTGGTCATTGGCCACTCCCCTAGGGGAATGGGGCGGCCCTGCAAATCTTGGGTCTCAAATAGGTCTGCAAACTTGGGCAGGGACTGCTGCACCTGCTCGACGCTGTCATAGCCATGCAAGGCCAGGGCCACGGGGTTAAACGTCACAATCTGGCCCTCGGGGTCAGCTATGACCAGGCCCTCGGTCATGCTGTTAATGACGGCTTCGAGCTGGCCCAGACTGGTCTCTAGCCGATGCAGGAGTTGTTCGCGTTCAAGCTCGGCCTGTTTGCGATCGCTAATGTCTAAAAAAGCCGCTACCGACCCCCGCACCTGACCCTGGTGATTGAGCAGCGGTTTGGCGTAGCCAAATAGACTAAACCGGCTGCCGTCGCCTCGCACAACATCAACCTCAGTGCCTTTAACTTCTGTGTTGTGAATTGCAGCGTAGCGCAGAGGAAATTCGTTGGGGGCGAGTTCTCGGTCCTCTCTAAAGAGTTTGTAGGCTGGCGGTGGGTTCTCGACGGGGGTGTAAGACACATTCTCCTTGGGGTCAAGCCCTAAAATTTGGGCAAAGGCCGGGTTAGATCTAACCTGCCTAAACTCGGCATCTTGAGCGATTAAAACCCCAATCGGAATCACCTCAAAGAGGGTTTGCAGGTCTTGGTTGAGCGCCGCGATCGCCTGTTCTCGCGCCTCCAGGGCCGAGGCCATCTCATCAAACGCTTGCGCCAGCTGACCCAGCTCTCCAAACTGGTAAGACAGCTCAGTGCGAATCCCCAAATTGCCCCCCCGAAGCTGGTGGGCTGTCTGCACCAGAGACTTGACCTTGCGCGTCAGAAAAACATCACCCCCAACCCAGGCGGCCACCAGGGCTAGCGCCGTCACCCCGGCTAGAGCAAACAGGTTTTGCGCCAGCAGCCGGTTGCTTTCGTCCACAACAAAGCTTTTGGGCACCCCAATGCGAATATGTATCGCCTGGTCGACAACGCTATCGCTTAAGGTTGCAAACCCGTAGTACCGCTCGACGCCATCGAGACCCTTGGCTACCGCCGTGCCCTCTTGCTGCTTCAGCACAATCTGGGTCACGGGTGAATCTGGCAACGATACGCCTACCCATCTGGGGGAATCTGGATAGCGCACCAAAACAACCCCGTTGCGATCGGTTATGGTCATGACCGCCCCCTGCGGTAAGTCCACGGCGGCGGCTGACTGTTCGAGCCAGGCCAGATCGAGCGCGGCTATGACCACAGCCTGCACCTGCCCGACATCATCGAGAATGGGATAGCCAAAACTGAGGTCGGCCTGTTTTGTAATGCGACCGATTTGGTAGTTGCCAATGGCAAAGTCGCGGCTGTCGCGGGCGAGCTGAAAGTAGAGGCGATCGCCCACGTACACCGGTTGAGTTGTTGTGGAGGTGCTACAGATTATGTAGCCTGCCCGATTGGCAACCCCAAAGCCCGCGTAGGCCCCGTATTCTTCGACCAGATCGGCCAAGAGCTGATTACAGGCCTCTGCATCGCCCTCGCGCAGATCAGGTATTTGGGAAAGTGCGATCAGCAGTTGCCGGGCTCCTTCACTCGTCTGCCGCTGGTGGGCAGCCGCAAATTTAGTTAGCCGCAACAAATTTTCCTGCGACTCTACGGCGGCAGTGCGACGCTGCACCGCTGCCGTATAGAGAATCAGCCCCAATGCTGGAATTACGGCCAGGAGAACCAGCAACACCAGGCGAGCACGGAGACTAGATATTTGGGAGCGAAACCTGGCCTGCATTGTAATCGCGCTTGCTCTCCCACTGATCGAATTAAAAGTGATTGAATTAGGGTAACAACTGCGCTCCCGCGCACCTCAGCCTAAACTAAACACCTGCTAGATTCCACCAGAATAGGCAGAGAATATTGGGTGGACCGCTGGGTCAGAACGGGAAAATTTCGCCATACTCTATAGCTAACCCGCCTAACCCATCAGTGATCGCCCGATCCTAAGCTCTTCGTTGGCGTCAAACTACCCTTTACTGTACTGCTACCGGAAAATCTGATGCGACTAACTGCCGGGTGTGAGCTTTTGTTTGAGACCACTGAGCCTTCGCCGCTCATTCTGATGCTGCGTCCGCGCGGTGGGGCCGCCCAGCAGATAATGCAAGATAACCTAGCGCTTGGGCCCGACGTGCCCGTGGTCGACTACGTCGATAGCTACGGCAACCTCTGTCAGCGGCTACTCGCCCCAGTCGGGCAGCTGCGGGTGCGCAGCACCTCTACCGTCGAGGTCGCCGACGCCATCGATGTGCAGGTTGGCGCTGAGTTTGTGCCCGTGCAAGACTTGCCCGACTATGCGCTTCAGTTTTTGTTGCCCAGCCGCTACTGCCAATCTGACCTGATGGCCAATTTAGCCAACGACATTGTGGCTGGCATCGAGCCCGGCTACGACCAAGTCGAGGCGATTCGCCGCTGGATTCGCACCAATATTGAGTACCGCTACGGCACTAGCAATGCCTCGACCTCAGCGATCGAAACCGAAAAAAACCGCGTGGGGGTGTGCCGCGATTTTGTGCATTTGGGTCTTGCCCTATGCCGCAGCTTGACGATTCCGGCCCGCATGGTAGTGGGATATCTGCACCAGCTCGACCCGATGGATCTACACGCCTGGTTTGAGGCCTACGTGGGCGATCGCTGGTATACCTTTGACGCTACGCAACCCACCCCGAAAGGCAACCGCATTGTTATTGCCTATGGCCGCGATGCCGCTGACGTGGCGCTAGCCACCCAATATGGACCTCTAAATTTGACCGAAATGGCGGTTTGGGTAAACCCAGCCGACCTGTAGCTTGACTGCCCATCGGTCAAGGCTGACTCATTCCCATTACAATAAAGATAGTCCTAGCGATAGCGCTACCCGTTGTGAGGCTCGCCAATAGGCATGCCTATAAAACTTTAACGATTGCAAACTCTAGAACGGTTCGGATGTTTGGCCAACCATCCAGAGCCAATTAACGGTGCTATGGGCCAATATGCTGCTAACAACAGATATTTTTTGTAGATCAGTAAGGGAGTATAACCATGGGCAAGGAAAAGAAAGGCAACAAGGAAGTCAAGAAGCCCAAGGCCGACGCTGACGGCACTAAAAAGCCAAAAAAAGAGCGGAAACAATACGATTAACTCTAGTCAGACTGAAGAATTTTTAGCCTGGCGGATGCTTCGTCGGCAGAAAACTTGCTAATGCTAAGCCTGAGCATCCTTTAGGCAAAATAGTGGATTGGTCGATCGGCGCGATCGCTGACTCTCTGCCTGCTCTGTTGCTGAATAACTCAGGCCAATAGTACGCAGCTGACAACCGCTGCACAGGCCTTCTCATTGCTCAAACCTCTGGGGCGATGGGTTTTTTTTGACGATTAAAGATTGGTGTCGTACTTCATCAACTCAATCCTTTAATCAACCATCAGACCATCACGCGCAAAGAACGTTCTCCTTGATACTGGATAAATCATACAAATGCCGATTAAAGATAAACCGACTCAACCTAAATTTCGGCTATTCAACAATATTTTTCTGATTTTGGGCGTCGTGTTTTTGGCGGCCAGCTTCATCTTGCCCGCCATTCTAGGGCCGCAGATTCCAGGGGTGCCCTACAGCCTGTTTATTCACCAGGTGCAAGAGGGCGAGGTGGCGCGGGTGCAGGTCGGCCAAAATCAGATTCAGTACCAGCTCAAGCCTGTGGACGAGGAAGAGACCGGCCAAGTCTTCACCACCACTCCTATTTTTGATCTGAGCTTGCCAAACACCCTGCAAGACAACGGCGTTGAGTTTGCCGCCACGCCGCCGCCCCAAAACCGCTGGGTAGGCAGCCTATTGAGCTGGGTGATTCCGCCGCTGATTTTTGTTGGCATTTGGCAATTTTTTATCCGTCGCGGCGGTGGCGGTGGGGCGCAGGGCATGCTGTCTATCGGCAAGAGCAAGGCCAAGGTCTACGTCGAAGGCGAGGCGGCTAAAATCACCTTTGCCGATGTGGCCGGGGTCGAAGAGGCCAAAACCGAGCTGGTAGAGATCGTCGATTTTCTCAAGACGCCGGGGCGCTACACCCAGATTGGGGCGCGCATTCCTAAGGGGGTGCTGCTGGTTGGCCCACCAGGAACCGGAAAGACGCTGCTGGCCAAGGCCGTCGCTGGCGAAGCGGGGGTGCCTTTCTTTAGCATCTCAGGCTCTGAGTTTGTGGAAATGTTTGTGGGGGTGGGGTCGTCGCGGGTGCGCGACCTATTTGAGCAGGCCAAAAAGCAGGCCCCCTGCATAGTATTTATCGATGAACTGGATGCGATCGGCAAGTCGCGCAGCAGCAACGGCATGTACGGCGGCAACGATGAGCGCGAACAGACCCTCAACCAGCTGCTCTCAGAGATGGATGGCTTTGCCGCCGAAGACGCCACGGTGATTGTGCTGGCGGCCACCAACCGGCCCGAAATTCTTGACCCTGCTCTCTTGCGCCCCGGTCGCTTTGACCGGCAGGTGCTAGTCGATCGCCCCGCCCTCTCCGGTCGTGAGGCCATTCTCAATATCCACGCCCAAACGGTGAAGCTGGGCGACGATGTGGATCTGAGGGCGATCGCCACCCGCACCCCCGGCTTTGCTGGAGCCGACCTAGCCAACCTGGTGAATGAAGCCGCTTTACTGGCAGCCCGCAACTACCGTGAAGCGGTTGCCCAGACCGACTTTGCCGAGGCGATCGAGCGCGTAGTCGCTGGTCTCGAAAAGAAAAGCCGCGTGCTCAACGACAAAGAAAAGAAAATTGTCGCCTACCACGAGGTCGGCCACGCCCTAGTCGGTTCCCTCATGCCGGGCAGCGGCAAGGTCGAAAAAATCTCCATTGTGTCGCGGGGCATGGCGGCCCTGGGCTACACCCTACAGCTGCCCACCGAAGACCGCTTTTTGATGGATGAAGCTGAATTGCGGGGGCAAATTGCCACTCTGCTGGGGGGGCGATCGGCAGAAGAAATCGTCTTCAACAGCATCACCACTGGGGCGTCTAACGATTTGCAGCGGGCGACGGATCTGGCTGAGCAAATGGTCACCGCCTTTGGCATGAGCAAGGTGCTGGGGCCATTGGCCTACCAGCAGGGGGCGCGCCCGATGTTTCTCGACCAAGGCATGGCCAGCGGCCGCCGCGCCATGAGCGAAGAAACCGCCCAGGCGATCGATCGCGAGGTCAAAGACATTGTTGAGACCGCTCACCAGCAGGCCCTAGCCACCATTCGCCACAACCGCGATCTGATGGAAACGATCACCATGCAGCTGCTAGAAACTGAGGCGATCGAGGGCTCAACCCTGCACCATCTGCTCGACCAAGTGCAGGCTATCCCAACTGGCGTTTAGGGAGGATTCTGGTCGGCTGGGTGAAACGTAGGGCAACCCAACAAAGCCAATTGTGGTTGGGTGCCACGGTTGTTCTCCCCAACCAACCACAATTCTCAAGCCTGCTTTTTTAGCTTTTTTATCAATTCCTTGGAGGTCTCTATGTCATCTTCTCTAACCAAAGGCACTCTCGTCACCATTATTGGCGAAGCGGTTTTGCAAGAGCGCCTGATTCACCTGCTCAGCCAGCTTGAGGTGTCAGGCTATACGATTGTGCCCGCCAAAGGGGCCGGCAGCCACGGCAGACGCATGGGCGATATTGCTGGCTACAACACCAACATCGAAATCAAAACAATCGTCAGCGCAAAGCTATCTGACCAGCTGCTAGACGAGCTAAAGCCCTTTCAAGAAACCCATGCCTTGATTGCCTTTCGCCAAACCGTAGAGGGTTTGTTTGATTAAAAACCAGTTTTGTAGCTCCTAGCAAAGCGATCGCGGGCCTATCCATAAATAGACGGGTCGCTAAAATCAAGGGCCTAGATACTATGGCTTGGTGACTCACCCTAGGAGAGCAAGATGATTACCGTCCACCACTTAAATAACTCGCGATCGCAGCGGGTGCTCTGGCTGCTCGAAGAACTGGGCCTGCCCTACGATGTGAAGCGCTACGAGCGCGACCCAGAGACCATGCTGGCTCCAGACTCGCTTCGGCAGGTGCACCCGCTGGGTAAGTCGCCGGTGATTACCGATGGTGATCTGACTTTGGCTGAGTCGGGGGCGATCGTCGAATATTTAGTCGATCGCTACGGCGATGGGCGGCTGATTCCGCCTCTAAATACCCCAGAGCGGCTGCGCTACACCCACTGGCTGCACTACGCCGAGGGGTCGGCCATGCCGCCGCTGCTGCTGAAGCTCATCTTCGACCGCATTGAGCAAAGCCCGATGCCCTTCTTTGCCAAGCCAATCGCCCGTGGCATCGTCGGCCGAGTCAAAGACTCATTTATTCATCCTCAGATCACCCAGCACCTCGATTTTATGGAGGCAGAGCTGGGCAAAAGCCCCTGGTTTGCCGGGGAAGACTTCACCGCCGCCGACATTCAGCTTAGCTTTCCGCTCGAAGCTGCCGCGACGCGGGCGGGGCTCAATGCCAGTCGTCCCAAACTCATGGCCTTCTTAAATCGTATTCATGCTCGACCAGCCTACCAAAACGCGCTGAACCGGGGTGGTAAGTATGAACTTTTGAGTTAAGCCAGGCACAACGTTAGGTGTAATTGACGAGCCTAAAGTGATTGGCAGGACTACAACGACAGAGTTGCCAAGCACCCCAGCACCGACGCCACCGCAGAGCCTGACGACCGAGAGGGGCTGCTGTAGCACAGCACCCTATCGATTGGCTCCTACACCGTGCTGATTTTTCGCAATCAGCTCACCCTGGCTAGTTAAAATATAGGCACCACGTTCCCCAGTAGCTATACCGAATCTATCTGTGCAACAGCCATCTTCCAAGCAGCCCCATCCCGACTCGGCATGGCGAGCCGATCCCGGTCTCCAGCGCATCATCACCCGCCTCTCGACCACCCTGGAGAAGGATACGCAGATCGTGGATACTACCCACGATCTGCAAGAAAAACTGGGCGCTGACCGAGTGCTGTTGTATTATTTCTATCGCCCTTGGCAAGGGCGAGTGACCTTTGAAGCCCTCAGCGATCCGCAGTTTTCGATCTTTGGTTCTACTGGGCCAGATGAATGTTTTACCGACGAACATGCGGCGCTGTATCTAGCTGGGCGGATCCGGGCGATCGCCGACATTGAGACCGAGCCGATTGCCGAATGTCACCGCAATTTTCTGCGTGAGCTGCGGGTGCAGGCCAACCTAGTTGTGCCGGTGCTGGTGGGTGACGATCTTTGGGGACTGCTCGTAGCCCACCACTGCCAATCTCCCCACGTTTGGACGGATGGCGATATTGCGGCCATGCTGTATGGGGCCGAGACCTTGGCGATCGCCCCCGCCATCCGAGGCGGGGCATAGGGAGAACAATCCTGGCAACCAAGGCCGTTTAATAGGGGCTAGTGCCATTGGTTCTTCAATTAAATTGGGGTAAACATACAAAACCTGATATCAAACAACGAATCCACCCTTAAATCAACCATCGGCCTGTAATACTTTAATTGTTAGCCGCTCATCCGTAATAGATGACCTTAGTTAACTAGTAATAAACCTAGGTTAAACCCATGGCTGACATTGTAGATACTGCTGTAAGCGCCGGTTCATTTAGTACTCTAGTGGCTGCTATTAAAGCCGCTGGTCTAGTCGATACTCTCAAGGGTCAAGGCCCATTTACTGTCTTTGCACCCACAGATGAGGCTTTTGCAAAACTGCCCGCAGGTGCTGTAGATGGCCTGCTAAAAGATGTTGCCAAGCTTAAGAAAGTCCTCACCTATCATGTCGTTTCTGGCAAGGTGATGGCCGCTGACGTAACCAAACTGAAGACGGCTACCACCGTTGAAGGCTCCGATGTCACAGTTGACGCCTCCAATGGAGTCAAGATCAACGACTCTACGGTGACCACCCCCGACGTAGCGGCTGACAATGGTGTAATTCACATCATTGATACCGTGCTAATGCCGGCGTAGATCATTAATAATTGGGTGGCGATCGCCACTCAATCATTAATTCACGCTTAAACTCAGCTCGGGCATGATCTGCCGACCATCCCGGTACCTATAAAACCTTCCACCGTGGGAGGTTTTATAGTTGAAAGGCGTAATACCAAACCCTTCTCGGTTAAACCCCTGATTCCGAAGGGCGAATGTAATTCGCCTCTACAGTTTGGCCTCTTGGAAATCGGGGTTGTGTGATTCAGATTTTGTATTAGACCTCAATCACCACCCGCAGGTTTCCTCATTTGCGCACTACCCGGCAGGCGGTGGCCTTGCGGAAGTGCCCAAACTCCAGATTGAGCAGCGTTTGTCCCGCCTTAAAAGCCAAGCGGTAGATCACCCCAATGGGAAGACTGGATCATGGCGTTGTCTTAGGAATGGGACGACGGTTAAGCAGTTTCGATCAGATTGGGCTGCGGCCGAACGACAGTACGCTCTGGGGCCAGATGAACGCGATCGCCCTCGACCCGACTTTGCCCCTCACCAACTAGCTGACGATAGACAGCCTCATAGCCATCGACCATGCGCTCAACGCTAAAATTGACCTCAACGTGCTCTCGACAGGCACGACGACTGAGGCGATGCACCTGGGCCACCGCGTCAATACAGTCGTCAACGCTGTGGCAGAGAAAGCCCGTCTTGCCATCGACCACTAGCTCCGGGGCTGACCCTATGGCCAGGGCAATTACCGGAGTACCGCTAGCCATCGACTCGGCCATCCCTAGGCTAAAGGGTTCTGGCCAGGTGATGGGAAACAGGGTGGCGGTAGCGTGGCCAATCAGCGCTTTTTTCTGAGGCTGGGTGACCTCCCCCAAAAATTCGATTTGCTGGCCGTCAATTAGGGGTGCCACCTGCTGCTCAAAAAACGTTTGGTCTTCAAACTCAATTTTTCCTGCCATTTTGAGCCGGCAGCCGCTGCGCTTGGCAATTTCGATCGCCAGGTGGGGGCCTTTCTCTTCTGACATGCGGCCCAGATAGGCCAGATAGGGCGGCTCTTGAGGTAAAGGATAAAAATCGAACTGGTCAATGGCGATCGCGTTGTATATCGCCGCTATATAGTTCAGCCCCACTTCGGGCCGCTGCTGCGACCTAGACACCGTGACTAGGTTTTGCTGCCGATACTGCCTGAAGATTTTCTCAAAAGCAGGGGTGAGCAATTCGTGCAGAGTGTGAACCACTGGGGTTGGGCTGAGGTGAGCATAGGGCAGCGCCGCCAAATCCATGTGGGAATGAATGAGGTCAAACTCTCCAGCGGATTGAAAGACGTTTTCGAGCTGTCGCTGCTCGTAGCTGGCATACTCTAGCGGCAGCAAGCCCAGGGAGCGCAGGGCGCGATGGCAACCCGGCACTAACCGGCTCTGGGTCTGAGAATCGCCTGAGGCAAACAGCGTCACCTGGTGCCCACGGCGCGTCAGCTCTTCGGTGAGCAAACTCACTACCATTTCAGTGCCACCGTAGGCTAGGGGCGGTACTCTCTCCCAAAGGGGTGTAATCTGGGCAATTTTCATATAGACCTCTCCAGTTTTAGTGTGACGCTAGGCGATGCAACGCTAGGTCATCAGTCATTAGTTAATGAGTCTTTGAAAATGTATGGCTTTAGTCGCATTTTTCATCCAGAAATTTGATGCCAAATGCAGTACCAAACTGAAAACAAAATATTTATTCAACGTACCGTCATCCTAAGGCTCTGATTTGGCAGTAGCCTATACCGCTGTAGCGATTGGCCCACCTAAAAATCTCTACCCTAAGACTGGCTCAATCCATACCTTTTGGTATAGAAAAAATAGCTTGGATTTTGAAATCAATTGGCAGCGATCGTAGTGAGCTTTGAGCCTATACCGAAGCTGAAAAGCAGCCTTCAAAATCCGTAGGATAGAGCCTTTAGAAAAAAATCCTAGGCGAACCTGAATCTCTGATACTTGGCAGAGCATTTAGGACGTGCGATCGCTCCAAAACCATCTCTTTTGAGAAAAGCCAGAGCCCACTGATTACTTACCCAAGTCCTTTACAGTTGTGTTTAGAGAATGCTTTCTATTCCTCAGCATTTATAGCGATAGGTCTTGAGCCTAGAGACTTTCTGAGCCAGTTAAGAAAAAAGTAAGCCGATTGTATTTAACCTTTGCTGTACTCAATTCATCTTTTGGCCACAGAACCAGGTTAAAAACGAATTAGATAGTCGAATAAATTTTCCTGTTGAGTGCTAGCGATCCTATTTTTTAGGGTCGCCATTCTGCCAATGTGAATAGTACCGCTACAGGCGATCGCGCGCTAAATTTACCACTGACTCAGCGGCATCAGACAGTAGCCCAATCGAACCGTCAGTAGGTAAGCCGTTGTTTTGAGCAGGCTGGTTAAAACAGCGGTTCCGATGGAAAGCAGGGTGTAAAGCCGAGCCGAGCGATCGCCTGTAGTCATTAAGGCAGTTTCGCTCGGCCAGGACTATCGCTTTGGCCTGGGGAGTTATAGCCTCTGGCTGCCTCACCCTGGCGTTTCAGTTCTAGTAACCGTCCTAGAAACCCTTCACCCCTTGGGGAAGATAGCAGTTGAACCTGAGAAATCTCTGGCCTGCCATGCGGAATTATCTCGCTGGCGGCTGAAGGATCTGGAGCGATGCTGCGGCTTCAAGAGGTATGCGATCGCTTGGCTCTATGTTCACACCCCTCCACCCTGCCCCCGACGTTGACTCTGGCCTCGCCCAAGGGCGCAACGTCTTCCTCTCCCGATGTCCTATGAAAACTTCTATTCGCTTTCCGGCTTTAGTCGGCATCAGTTTACTCACCACAGCTTTACTGGCCTGCTCCGCAGGCCCCCCCGCTGCCCCGCCGGAGACGTCCGCGCCCCAGAACGAAGCGGCCACCCCATCCAACTGGGCCAACATTTTAGGGCCGATATCTGCTCCCCCCAACTGGCAGGTTGAGCCCTGCGTCAACGAGGTGCTGTTATGCGTTGAGGCCGATGGTGACCTCATTGGCACGGTAGAACGCTTTAGCCATCCCCTCAGCGAAGTGCCCGTACAGGGCGGCTTACCGCTGCCCGAAGGGTCAGAGCTTGAGTTTCTTCAGGCCTGGGTGAGCGACCACTACCGCACCATCGAAGCAGATCGTCAGGGGGCTGACCCCGCCCTCAAGTTTGTTGGGGAAACGCCGGTAGCCATTTCCATCGGCACTCTGCCCGGCCTGCGCTACGGCTACACCATCACCCATCCCAACGGGGCGTTATTCGATCGCGGCATTGGCTATGTGACCACCGACGGCACCATGCTCCATGTGTTTGCCACCGGGGTAATTAGCGGCGATCCCAGCGGCTCGTTCTCTGACGAAGAGTTATTCGAGACGTTTTTACCCCACCTCAACACCACTATTCAGGGGCTCAAACTATGATACGAGGCAATATGAAGCGACTCAAACGGCTGGCCTACCTGGCCTTGGGTCTGGTGCTGGCGACGACGTTGAGCTGGCCAGTGTCTCTCCGGGCTCAGGTTGACCCGACCCCTCAGCAAATGAACTGGGCACAAGTCCAGGCGGTAGATGTGGGGGCGCTGCGATCGCACCTGGCTGCCCAAGACTGGCCCGCTGCCGATGCCGAAACCCGCCGTATTTTGGACCCCTGGATTCATCCTGATAGCGCGATTCTCGGCACGCCGCTAGCGACCAACATTCCTCCCGAGGTACTGCAAACCCTCGATCAGCTCTGGGTTGAGGCCAGCGACGGTCGGTTTGGCTTTAGCGTGCAGCAGAAAATTTGGGCTGAGGTGAGAGCCGCGAACCCGGTAGATTCGGCGGTGGCAGCGAAGGCCTTTGGCGATCGCGTCGGCTGGACACGCCCCCCTGGCATAGAAGACCCCACCTTTATTGCTGGGGAATGGCTGACCGAGCAAGAAATTAACCCATCCCTGGATGCACCCGTGGGCCACCTGCCCTGGGCCGGGGTGAGCTGGGAGCAAATCAGCAAAATTCTGTCAGTTGAAAGCTGTGGCAGCTGCACCATCGACGCCATGTACTTACAGGGCGAACGGTTCAACCAGTATCTGCCGCTGCTGTTTAACTGGGTAGACACGGCGCTAGGGCTACCCGTTCCGGCGGTCGGCTCCTGGCAGCAGCCCCAGTTGGCGAGAAGCATCGATCTCAAATCTCTCTACCCCGACTCCCAGTGCCCGATTCGCACTGCGTCTTCGGCCATTAGCCCCAACGGGGCGGTAATTGCCATCGGCAGCTACAGCTACGAGCGATCGTGCACCCGTGGAGAAAGTGCTCTGGCCCTGTGGAACGCTGAGCGCGGCAACCGCATCATTACCCTGCACCGAGGGCCAGCCCTAGAGGCTTCTGCTCAGGGGAATCCGCCCCAGGAGCCTGCGGGGCAAGGAACTCGCATCGTTGGGGATGTGGCCAATGCCGTAGCGTTTACCCCCGACAGTCAGTTTGTCGCAGCGGGCATGTCTTATGGTGTGATTCGGCTCTGGTCAGCGACGACGGGCGAGCACGTCCGCACGTTTCAGGGACATCGGTATGCAGTGCGGGCGATCGCCATCAGCCCTGACGGCACCACTCTGGCTAGCGCCAGCGCAGACCAAACTCTAAAACTGTGGAACCTACAAACCGGGCAGCTGTTGCGGACGATGTCGATGAATGCCGCCGATGGCATGGTGCACACCCTGCGGTTTAGCCCCGACGGTCAGCGGTTGGCCACAGCGACTGCCCAAAATACCCTCCAGCTTTGGGATACCACCACTGGGCAACTAGTGCGCACCCTGGTGAACCGGGCCGCAACCCGCTCCCCCCTGCTGCCTTTGGCCTTTAGCCCCGATGGGCAAATTTTGGCCACAGGCGATCGCGACAACAGCGTCAAGCTCTGGAACGCCACCACTGGCGTACGCCAGCTTACCCTCACCGGGCACACCGAGCCCGTGCGGCATCTGGCCTTTAGCCCAGACTCCCAGCGCCTGGCCACCAGCGACGGCAAAACGGCTCGCCTGTGGAACCGGCAAACCTATGAGACGGTTCACACCCTCACGCTCAATCAAAGCGCTGGGCACCCCACTCAGCCTACCAACCTAGGCGCAGTGGCCTTCAGCCCCGACGGACAAACCCTGGCCACCAGCACCCTGCTGCTGCCTCTGGTGCAAAGCGAACCCATCCCCAGCCAGGGCATTACCCTGTGGTCGGTGGCGACCGGGCAGTCGCTCTCGCAGCTCCACGACGTGGGCCAGTTTCAGTTCAGCCCCAATGGTCAGTTTTTAATGGCCCAGGGGCAGCGAGTGCAACTCTGGCATCCCTACCGTGGATTGTTGCAATAACTAGCGTATTCATTGCGATCGAGGGTGAAGGCAGCTTCACCCTCGATCGCAACGGCGGCCAGTGCGCCCTCAGTTTCAGGAATTGAGCTGGCGGGCTGAGGGCAGGTTATACCAAGGCAGATGGGGATATTCGTGGTGCTCCCAGTGGTAGCCGAAGTAGTAACAGGTCAACAGCGACAGCACGAGTGGATAGTTGCTACTAACCGCACAGTGAGGATTGGCTTGTTCCGCGCGGTGGGGCAAATAGGTGCCAAACAAAAACAACTGCATCGAGCTCAGCACGATGGGCAAAAGCCAAAATAAGATCAGGTTGCTGACAGGAATTTGAAATCCAATGTTGAATAGTAGACCGATGGCAACTAGCTTTAGCAGCATGACCAATTTTTCTCGGCCGTTGATATAGCCCGCCATAAATTTCCAATACCAGCGGGCAAAGCTGCGGTGAGTGCCGTCGTGAAAATCGGGATCTTGAGCTTGACCAGGATACCGATGGTGCCGCCAATGATTGATAGAGAGTTTCTGATAGGACAAAGGGGCATATAGGGTGACGACCAGTTGCCCAATGCTGTGGTTTAAGCGGCGATCGCTCGGCACCACAACCCCATGAATGGCGTCGTGGGCCACAATGAATAGCCCAGTTTGAATATAAGTACGCCCTAGTATGGCTACAACCATCCACAGCAGGTTGAGCTGGGTTATATCTACCAGCAAAAGCCCTGTCAAACTGCTCAGCCAGAGCACCACAATTATTAATGCGACAAAAATACCCATGACAAGAAATGGCCTACAAAACCAGGCTATAGATTTCAGTAATTAACACTTAGAGCTACGGACTAAACGCTGTCGCCGCGACCAAATCGAAAGTCGCTTAGGCTTTGCGTATAGTTTGGGTCTTGGGTGCCCAGTAGTCGATCCCAAAACGTGAAGTAAAGCCCGTAGTGCACAGCGTATTTGAGGTGATGAATAGAGTGATGGGCGGGGCCAATTACCCACTCCCCTAGCCAGTGGTGGGGAAACAGAGCCGGTAGGCGATCTGGCCCCAAATGGTTAAGCACAGCCCATACCGTCATCGTTGTGAGCACGGCAACCACTGTAATGAAATGCAGCGGCAGCACAAAGATAATGCCGACTAAAAAGAGCGCTTGAGCAACAGCTTCTAGGGGGTCAAAGGCAAAAGAAGTCCAGGGGGTGGGGTAACGCGATCGGTGGTGGCCCCGGTGCAGCCAGGCAAACAGCTTGGGATGGTGAAACAGTCGGTGGGTGAAATAGAAATAGGTATCCTGCAAAACCAAGACTGCGCCATAGCTAGCCCCCAAATACCACAGTCCATATTGTCTCGGGTCGGTGTAGAGGCGGGTGGCTCCGTCTTGGTAGGAGGAGAGGATAAAGCCAGCAGCCAACGCAAACACCAAGGCCGACAGCGTCGAAAGATTGATGTCGTGACGAATCGCTGGCCAGGATGGCACTCGCTGCCGCAGTCGATGGTTGACAAACAACTGACTGATTGGCGAATAAAAGACCCAGTAGGTGATGCCTGCTACTAAAAAATAGCGGAACATAATGATCCCTAAAAAGGCGATGCTGTAAAACTCAAAGGATTGTTCTCTCAAGTTGATTTAGTTCCTTTTTGGGCCCTTATGGTGCAGTGGTGTTCGCCCGAGGTGCGCGTCAACGATCTAGGGAGCTGGGGTCGCCCGATGTAGACCGAGTTTAGCAGCAGGCCAGCCGTTGGGCCTGACGATCGCTCACCACACCAAGGGGTGGTTGCAGCCATTGCCAGGTCGGTTAAGACATGCTGTACACCCCTTAGTAGCGCTAGTACGCCAGAGTGCTACCTCAGTTTTTCCGGTGGTAGGAACCTGTGCCTCAAGCGAGTTGGACAACCTACCCCATTGGCATTACCCTATCCTGCCAACAGCAAATTACCACCCGTCGTTTGGGCGGTTTTTAAGTTTTTATAAGGGCGATCGTCGACGATTTATCATGCTGGAAAATCCTCCAGTTTACTGATGTAGCTAGCGGTTGCGTTGGCCCTATGAGGCTGGTCTTTAACCATCGCGGTGCAGCAGCCACAAACAGTAGGATGATTGGAGATTGGATTACGGCTCAAACTTGATTGTTGACGTTACCTAATGCCATGGTCGCCTCGCCGCAGTATCTCACCCCTGAAAGCTACCTTCAGCTCGAAGCCGAAAGCCCCATCAAGCATGAGTACTTTGGGGGAGAAGTCTATGCTATGGCTGGGGCCAGTGATGTACATGTCACCATTGCGGGCAACCTTTTTGCCCTGCTCCGTAGCCATGTGCGCGGCACGGGCTGCCGGGTCTACATTTCAGATATGAAGGTTCGCATTGAGACTCGCGATCGCTTCTACTATCCCGATGTAATAGTCACCTGCGACCCGCGCGACCAGGAAACTTCAGCCTACAAGCGCTTTCCTAAGCTGGTGGTTGAGGTGCTGTCTGACTCTACCGAGGCTTTTGACCGGGGCGATAAGTTTGCTGACTACCAAACCCTGGAGAGCTTAGAAGAATACGTCTTGATCAACACGCGCCACCAGCGGGTGGAATGCTTTCGCCGCAATGAGGCGGGGCTGTGGGTGTTGCAATATTTTATGGCCGAAACAGCCATGCCCGAAACAGCTACGTTTTGCCTAGAGAGCATCGACTTTACAGCCACCATTGCGGCCCTGTACGAAGACGTGACGCTGGAGCCATCTGAGGAAATCTCTGAGTTCTAATACGAAACGGGCTGCTCAGTGTGCCCAGGCGTGGGGGCAGGGGAGTTGATTTTAGCGATCGCAGCCCCCGATAGCAAAGAGTATGCCGTTAGGGCGGGCGGCGGGCATTACTCAATCAGCACGGTTTTAGTGGCGATTCGCGAAGCATTCGGGAACCGACTCGGAACGAGTATCCGTCCTGGAATCGCCATTCACAACCCGGTTCAGCATCTAGCGGAACCATGGACGTCGCTGGTGGGCGGCACGAGGATGGAGTCGCTCCAGTCGTTGGGGTCGGTGTAGCCGTGGGCATGGAGGATAAAGCTCCCCGTCAACCGTGGACGAGAGCTATCTGTAAAGGGAAGCTGAAAGATTTTAGCCTCCAATAGAGAGGTAGTTATACTGGATTTTTTCTATCTAATCACTCATATAGAGCAATTAAACTGACGTATTGCCACCTAACACCCCCACAGTGTATTAGGCCGCCAAATTCCCATTCAAACTGCTATATAGGCATATTAAGCGGAATTTTTCCCTCTAATAACAAGTTAACTTGCCCACTTCCGGAAGCGATGGGTTCTGAAAGTTTTGGTATGAGTTGTGGGAATGAGCGGCGATTATTTATGGAAAAACCAGAGCATCTGAGGAGGGTTTTTTGTTGTCTATCAGACTTTTCAAACAGCTTTACGCCGGAGTTAAACACCAATGTACGTAATTGCTGGGTTGGCTGGATTACATGGAATTCTTATTGCTACAAGTGCTCTTAAATATCGCAGGCGAGCACAATCTAGTATGGGAAGCCTTCTCATAGAACTCAATTGTGCAGGCTTGCTCGTTCTGGCTTGTCTAATAATGCTGATGCATGTAGTGCTTAAAATAGCACCATTTATCTCTTTATTCTGTGGTTGTCTTTTAGCTGCGATCGCAACACTCCCCCTTGTTATTACAGGATTAGTGAAGGTCATCACAGCAATTAGACGAAAACAGCGCGTATGGCGAAAGGTATTAAGGCTGGTACTAAATTGTTTTGCTCTATTAATCTATCTAACGTTCGCACTTTGGATGAGTATGCTTCTCGTGATGCTTTTATCAGGAGAGTCTTATATGGGTAACTAAGAAGGAATTTCTCCAGCAAAGGTAGTAGTAGTGAAAGTGCTCGTATGTTGGCGAGTGCGATCGCAGATCTCCTGTAGGTTGGATTAACGAAGGAAATCCAACCTACGTCTGAGACCTTTTGGATTTTAGATTTCTGGAGTGAATGGTACTGGCATGGCTGTGGGTCTAGGACGGCGGTGGATTCGGCGGTTGAGATTGAGTCTGTGGTGCATGGTTCTGTTGGGGTGCGTGATGTTGGGAACTGGGGGATGCGATCGCTATCCCGTTCGCTCAAAAGAGATCACGCCCCAGACTGGGCAACTACTAGTCGATCGCTGGTTTTATTCCGCCCATAGCTTTCGCGAAGGATTGGCCCAAGTCGAGCCGGTGTTCCAGAGCTATGGCTACATCAATCGCCAAGGAAAACTGGTTATCCCTGCTGAGTTTGAGCTGGCTCAAGACTTTTCAGAAGGCTTGGCAGCGGTCATGAAAAATGGGCTGTATGGGTTTATCAATCCGTCTGGTGAGATGATGATTGAACCCCAGTTCCAGCGAAAGCCGTTGCCAGGGCCACAACCTATAAAGTTCGTTGCCGACTACCAGTTTCAACAGGGCATGGCCTCGGTGCCACAAAATGACCGCTGGGGCTACATCAACCGAGATGGACGGTGGGTAATTTTACCTCAGTTCGATGCGGCGGACGGTTTTGTGGATGACCGTGCGGCAGTGCGGGTGGGCGATCGCTGGGGCATCATCGATCGTGCCGGGAAATGGATTGTCTCCCCCAAATTTACGGATTTACTCCCGTTCCGGGAAGGCTTAGCAGCGGCGCAGGACGGTGAGCAGTGGGGCTTTCTCGATCTAACTGGGAAATGGGTGATTCCGCCTAAATACCGTTCAGCAATCTCATTTTCCGAAGGGTTGGCGGCTGTTGCGACCCATGAAGGCTGGGGTTACATCGACACCACAGGAGCCTGGCGTATTTCTCCTCGCCCGGCCCGGACGATGGCATTTTCCGACGGCATTGCTGTTGTAGAGTCCGAAAAATTTGGCTATATCAATAAAACTGGAAAATGGGTCATCAAACCGCGCTTCGATGGTGCAATGGAGTTTCGGCTAGGGCTGGCGGCGGTACGGGTGGATGCAGATGGGCAGGGGTTCGGAGGCCATTGGGGATTCATCGATCGCCAAGGTCGCTGGGCAATTCGTCCTGTGTATGATGATGTCTATTCCTTTTCCGATGGGTTTGCCCGTGTCTGTTTTGGGGGCGATCACTGCCGCTTTATCTACCGTTAAGGAAAACGCTCATCTACCCCAGCATTAATACATCCGGCTGCTTCCAAGAAAAAGTTGGATAATTGCTTGGCACAGCAGGCTCATTCGAGCCTGGAACCTCAACCAATCAGCAGTAGCCAGCTAAAATGAGATTTTCAATTTTGCCGTGACAACTATCGGAACCGTCGAGAGCTTGTGGTGCTACCCAGTTAAAAGTATGCGCGGCGTGGAAATGCCCGAAATCTTTATGGGGTTTTCTGGCGTCTACGGCGATCGCTGCTACGCCTTCAAAAGTTCTACTGCCCACAAAGGCTTTCCTTATTTGAATGCGAATGTGCAGCAACAAATGTTGCAGTATCGTCCACAATATCGCTACCCAGAACGAGCCTCGAAACCGCCAAATTTAATTGAAGCAGCGAGCATAGCACCTGGAGTGACACCGGCTAACAGTAATCCAGAAGACATGATTTTGGACATTGTCACTCCGGCGGGCAAAACTATTTCTGTTGATGACCCAGAACTGATACAACTATTGGGCGAAGGACTCGACGAAAAGACCCAACTGAAACTTGTGCACTCAGACCGGGCTTTAACCGATTGTCGCCCGATTTCGTTGATCAGCTTATCCACGATTCGACAAATTAACTCAGAATGCTCAATCCCAATTGATAAGCGGCGTTTTCGAGCAAACATCTACTTCGAGTTTGCGTCAGACGAAAGCGGATTTGCTGAAGATAATTTTGTCGGTCGTCGTCTACAGATTGGTTCGACCGCAATGGTTATGGTTCTTGAGCGCGACCCGCGTTGCAAGATGATTTCGCTCGATCCAGATACAGGAGAACACAACCCTGAAGTTTCACAGAAAGTTACCCAAGCAAATGGCAACTTTGCCGGACTCTACTGTGCAGTTTTAGTTGAAGGAGTATTGAAAAAAGGCGATTTTATCGAATTGGAAGTAGCCTGATCTCAGTTGTCGGCTGCACTTTCTGCTGACAGCATGGAACATATTCACAGTTAAGGCAATACTGTAGGTTGCGTGACGCGTTAGTGAAAGTAGGGCGGGCCAGTGCCCACCCCACAGATACTTTGCTTATGGATTGGCAGTGCGCGGCATTTGAATATAGCCCCACTTGCCACCCCGGAGCTGGCTGGAATAAAAACAGCCGTCGCTTTGGCTACAGACCGTCTGCACTCGGGTCCAGGTGCCGCCCACATTGACCCGTGCCATGCCATTTGAGACCCGATCCGCATCCACAAACTGAGGTGCGATCGCATATCGCCCTGTGCGGTCAATAAAGCCAGCCTGTTCGCCCCGGCGCACCATGGCAATGCCCCCCGAAAAGGGAGTTGCCACCAGGCCTTGATACTCTGCATGGGCAAAGAATTGCGGTGAAATTGCCGTTTCACCAGCGCGGTTAATGTAGCCCCAGGTTCGTCCATCACCATTGAGGCCGAGAACGGCAGCCAATCCCTCAGCAAAGGGCTCGGCATCGTAATACTGAGGCTCGATCACAAAGGCCCCAGTGCGATCGATATAGCCCCACAATGCACTAGCCGTGGGAGAAGGACGCACTTTCACAGCCGCCAACCCGTCGGAAAACGCTCTGACTTGCTCAAACTGGGGCTGAATCGCGATCGCCCCCGTTTTGTCGATAAAGCCAGATTGACCATCTACTGTGATCGCGGCCAGCCCTTCCGTAAAAAAGGTCACGTAATAGGGATAAGGCCGAATAGCGATCGCCCCCGTTTTATCAATAAATAATCCAGTCAGCTCACTCTCAGGGCGAATGGCGGCCAGGCCATCCGAGAAGTCCTCAGGGCGGGTTGTAAATTGACGGGGAATGGCGTAAGCTCCCGTGCGATCGATAAAGCCCCATTCAGCCCCGACCCGCACCGCCGCTAACCCGTCTGAAAATGCTCCCCCCTCGTCAAACTGCGGTGCAATTACCGTTGCCCCCTGCTGGTTCATATAGCCAACTTTTCCATTGACTAAGAAGGGCACTAGCCCCTCTGAAAAGCGATCAAACCCGCCCAGTTCAGGAGGAATCGTAAACACTGTGCGATCGCCTGCCACATACTGTACGGGCACCGTCCGAGCGAGGTTGAGGGACTGACAGATCAAGGCCGCTACCTCACCCCGAGTGATGGCTCGATTGGGCTGTAGTTGCCGCAGGTTCGGATAGTTCACGACCAAACGCCCAACCGTTCCGGCTGCGATCGCATTTCTAGCGTAGGGTGGCACCTGCTGAGCATCGTCAAAATGTCGCTGCAAGACCGTTTCCGCTGCTTCTGGGCTGCTCATGTGAGTAGCATTCGCCAAAATTGCGATCGCCTGCACTCGGGGAATGGCTTCTGTAGGCCGAAATGTGCCGTCCGGATAGCCTGAGAAAAATTCCCGCGCGTAGGCATCTCGGATAGCTCGATAGCCCCAGAAGGTAGAGGGCACATCTCGAAACGTCGGAGCACTGCGAGTCGGCTCAACATCGCCAAACGAATTGAGCATGAGAACAGCGAATTCAGTGCGAGTCAGGGTTGCTTGGGGGCGAAAGCTGCCCTCGGGATAACCACTCACCCGACGTTGCGCCGCTAATTGGTCAATACAGGTAGCGGCCCAATGAGATTGGGTATCTGAAAAAGCAAGGGCGCTGGAAGCAGCCAAAGCCCAAGTGACAGTTGCGGTTGCTGAAAGGGTAATGGAGCGAAGCAGTTTGAGAAAGGTCATCCTACACCAGATAGGTCAATGAAATGGAATGCAGCTTTAAGAATTATCAGCAGACAATAGAAGATTAATGCCTAATTGTTTCATCTGTTAAAACTGTTTCAACCTCTATAGCTCTAGTCAGGATCAAAAGTAGGGTGGGCACTACCCACCACCCCATCAACGCTCTCACCTATCGCTTCCCGATCGCCAACTCCTCCCCTTAGCCATCACGCGCCACCATCAGCCTCCACACCATTTGACAAGGCCTATGGCAGGCTAGCATCCCCAGTCCGCCATTTTTTTTAAGTTGTGCCATGGGTAAGATGTCGCGGCGGCTCTGGCCTGGTTTAGTTTAAGCAGATCCTGTGAGGTGGATAATGTTTCCAGCCTGGTTAGTCATTGCGGTGGTGGGAGCGGCGATCGCGTCTGCATCCAGCCTGGTTAGGCCTCGCGGTCTTAAGTGGTTTAAGCGACAGCGTCGCCCCGACTGGTTAAAGTTTGAGTTTGCCATTCCTGTCGTGTGGATGGCGGTATTTATCTGCGGTGGCTGGTCGGCCTACATTGTCTGGAAACAAACCCAGAGCTGGTGGTTCATGGCGGGGTACGTCGTGCTTGAGCTGCTGATTGTGAGCTATAACCCGGTCATGTGCAACTTACAGAATTTGCGAGCGGGCACGGCGATCGGTGCGGCAGGGTTTGTGTTTGGGTTGCTGCTGGCCTTGCCAGTGGCACAGGTAGACGGAACAGCATTCCTCTTGCTGCTACCCTTCCTACTATGGAGCCCAGTAGGAACGCTAATTACCTGGCAGATGACGCAGCTAAATCCGGGCCAATAACCCTGGTGGTCTGACCAACTCAAGTTTGTTTATTGACGATGCATTAGAGAAGTCGGCGATCGCACCACAATAACTCACTAGTCTTAATCATATGAAATAGCAGTGCGATCGCCGTTGAAAACCTTAGAGTTTTATGTCACGCCTGAGCTACAAAAAACCAGTAGCAGCAGAATCCGTCAATTCTCTAAGATTTTCTTTGGGATCTGCTTGAACTCAGACTAAAACAATTTGAGAGCCAGATTTTACACTTCAGCCTCTCTATCAACCCTCTCAGCAAAATTTATACATTTAGATTAAAAAAGTTATGCCTCGCGGCAGGTAGCAATCTTTTGCTCCAATCTGTAATCTATTTCTATTCATGTAGATAGAGCAAACGCCATGAAAGCAAGCTGGATGGTTTTACCGTTGGTGCTTGGTCTTGCTTCTCTAACTGTTGCCTGTGACACCGCAGGAAACACTGAGGCTGAAGAACAGCTAGAAACAGAGCCGAGCGGGCTTGAGCCTGTCGAAGGCGAAGAAGAGGAAGAGGAAGAGGGTGGAGGTGACGACTAGAGGCTTTTACCCCTTCAAAACTGAGGCCGAGCTATAGCAAATCGCGACTTACTAACAAAGTTGATCTTCTATTGCGCAGGTTAGGTACGCGTTAGCAAACCCAAATAAAACTTAGTTTGATGTTGGACTGAAATTCACTATCTAGCCTGTCAATTTAGAGGTTCATCAATTAATTAGGGGCAATATTACTGCTTCTTTTATATAAAACAAAAGAAGCAGTAGAACAATCAAGTTCGATTGCCTAAACGACAAAAATAAAGCGTCAGAAAGCGGGCTGCCGATCTGATGTTTTTTGGCCATAACGCAACGAGAAACCAGAGCGCTGACAATGAGTTTAAAACAGGTTTGGCGACTGCTCAAGCAGGCTTTTCAGGAGTGGAACCAAGACAAAGCTTCGCAGTTAGCCGCTGCGCTGGCCTACTACACCCTGTTTTCTCTAGCGCCTCTGCTTATTTTAGCGATCGCGATCGCCAGCCTGTTTTTTGATAACGGTGCCGTGCGTGAGCAACTCATGGGCCAAGTCGAATCTTTGATGGGTGGGGCTAGCGCCGACTTTGTGCGCACCGTGCTCGACAACGCCAACCGCCCTGGAGAAAACTCTGGCTGGGTGGCGTCAGCAATCAGCGTGGTGCTGCTGTTGGTGGGTGCTACGGGGGTACTGTCGCAGCTCCAACTGTCGCTCAACACAATTTGGAATTTAGAAGCTCGCCCTGGAATCGGCCTGATCGATCAAGTTCGCAAGCGGCTGCTATCGTTGGGGATGGTTATTGTCATTGGCTTTCTGCTGCTGGTGTCGCTGATCGCCAGTTCGATGATCTCTGGGTTTTCAGGCTATCTCAGCATGCTCATGCCAGGTTTAGACGCACTGGTTCAGTTCCTCAATTTTGTACTGGCCTTTGGTCTAAGCACTTTGCTTTTTGCCGTCATGTTTAAATATTTACCCGACGCCATCATTGCCTGGCGCGATGTTTGGTTTGGGGCTGCTGCTACTGCTATTTTATTTTCGATAGGCAAATATTTGATTGGTCTCTACTTAGGCAATAGCAGTTTTGGCTCATCCTACGGCGCGGCAGGATCGGTGATAATTTTGCTGGTTTGGGTGTTTTATTCAGCCCAAATTTTATTTTACGGGGCCGAACTTACCCAGGTCTACAGCTGTCGCTTTGGCTCACAGATTAAGCCCAACAAGTATGCTGTTCAGCGAGATCCATCGCCTGAGCAGTCATGACTCCCCTTTCACCCATTTCTTGGATAGATGTTACCGGTCGATTGGCCGTCGCTGTTGCCCTAGGGGCGGTGATTGGTGTCGATAGACAATTTAGCCGCAAAGCTGCTGGTCTAAGGACAAACATGTTGGTCTCCTTAGGGGCTGCTCTATTTGTTTTAGTAACCATTCAAAGCGGCATGGCCCAGGTGGACAATAGCGCCATGGGTCGTATTCTTCAGGGCATTATTACTGGGGTTGGGTTCGTGGGAGCTGGGACTATTTTCCGGGAGGATCGGGTGCGAGGGCTGACCTCTGCCACGGCCATTTGGGTATCCGCTGGCACTGGTATTGCTGCTGGATTAGGGCTATGGCAGCTGGGTCTTTTAGGCACGGGATTTGCCTTAATTATTCTACGTTTGATGAAATTTGCCGAAGGCCGTGTGCAACAACCACAACCTCCCCACTATTGAGTAGATATTTGCTAGCGAAACCGCTATTCACTGCCAGCGTTGAAGATAGCAAAGCCTTTTAAAATCCATCCATAGGATGATAAATTTGCGTAGGCAAGATTGTTACTCTGGATTAATTCCTCAGGGTTGACAAAAACAGCACCGACAAATGCTTGACCATAAGTATTTTTGCTTTCATGTCAGGCATTGTTTTTGCGAATACAACGGTACGATGCGGCCTTGAATTTATGGCTAACGATAACTCGATGAACCCACAACAGTCTGATCTCGCTGAAAAACTTCTCCCCCATGAGATAGATGCAGCGCCACCGCCGTCTAACGAGCCCGTAATTCACCTGCCGCCCAGTCAGTTCGAAGTTGAAGATGCTCGGGTCGGGCAGAGTTATGACAGTGCGCAGCTTGGGGCTGAAGTGACTGCCGATAACGCTATGGAAACGATTAGCCCCGTGACGGGGGGTGACCCCGATGCCGATGCAGGGCAAGCCGAAACAGTGGGAGAAGAGGCCATTGGTGGCACGACACCAACTCCTGAGCAAAACGATGTTGATGATATCGCTGACGCTGTAGGCATTAGCATTCAGCCCGAGCACCCCGTCGGCGTCCTCAACGAAATGAATCGTCGGGATGACCAGCGGTTTGAACTTGATCCGGAGTCTAAGGATCCTGAGTCTTAATTGTCAGCTATGCCCTATCGATTTTTCACAGACAGCACCGTTGAGACCAATGTTCAGCGCATTTTTAACGAGCAGATCGGGAAAGCTGCCCAAGAGCTGAGTGAAGGCATGGGAGACGATCCTGAGAAGGCAATTCACAACACTCGCAAGCGGCTGAAAAAGGGGCGATCGCTGCTGCGGCTGGTGCGAAGGTCTATCGGCGAAAAAACCTACCAGCGAGAGAATGATCAGTTAAGAAGTATTGGTCAGGCTCTTGCCCCGGCCCGCGATGGTGCTGTCTATCAAAAAACCTTGGGCGATTTAATCAAAATCTATGGAATATCACTTGAGAATAAGGGACTTTCTGAGCTGCAAGACAGCCT
The DNA here is from genome assembly GCF_014695775.1 of Leptolyngbya sp. FACHB-60. GTDB lineage: Bacteria > Cyanobacteriota > Cyanobacteriia > Phormidesmidales > Phormidesmidaceae > Nodosilinea. Next base: position 30,517 of record NZ_JACJOX010000053.1, read on the forward strand.
GGCAAACCTGTATCAATCTAAACTCAAGGCACTGCGCGAGCGCGACAATGCCATAGCGCCTATTCTGGCCGATCTAGAAGCGAGTAAAGATCGACTCAGCCAACTCACTTTGCATCAGACGGGGTGGAAAGCTATCTCCAAAAGCCTAGAACAAATTTATCGTCAGGGTCAAGATCGATTCCACGCTGCCTACAAAGACGGCGATGACGAAGTATTTCACGATTGGCGCAAACGGGTTAAAGATCTGTGGTACAACTCCTGTTTGCTCAAGCAGGCTTGGCCCCCCGTTATGGAAACTTTTGGTTCCGAAACTCACTACCTCTCTGAATTGCTGGGCGATGGCCATGACATTGCTGTTCTACAACATTTTTTGCAACATCCCCCTTCGGAAGTGGCGCTTAGTGATACGCATTTAACTGTACTCATGCCCCTATTGGCTCATCGCCAAGAAAAGCTGCACCGGCAGGCCAAAGATTTAGGGGAAAAACTCTACAGCGAGAAGCCCAAGACATTCATCCGGCGTATTCATAGTTATTGGCAGAGTGAGTTTTCGAGTTCGGGTGAGCCTTAGAAATGCAGCGCTGACCATATAAAGATTGAGAATAGAAGAACGAAAAACAAAAAAGTGAGCGTTGCATAATATCAGTAATAATCGCGCTCCGCCCCACATTTTGGGGACAGATGGCAGAATGCTTGCCCCCAAAATGTGGGATTTAGGAAGGTATGCAAGATTTAAGGGTTTGTCAGTTCATTCCTTGATCAGCACTGCTAAAAGTGTCTAATGAGCTTGAATTTCGGTCTCTTGGATTGCCCTATTTAGACTTTACCTGCCACAGAACTCCTCTCAATCAATCACCCCGATTCCAGTTTGGTTAGGGAGGCGAAAGATGTCAGCAAATATCGCTTTAGGGCCGGGGCGACGCCTGTCGTCGGGCGAATCGTAGACCACCATCAGCCCATCGTCATAACCTAGGCAGGGCACCAGCGCCAAGCCTTCGGCATGGTCAGAGCCGATGGTAAATGGTAGATCAAACAAAACCTTGAGTTGGCCAGAGTCTTGGCTCCACAGTGTATCGTTGGTGTGCTCAAGAACGTCATCAAGGCGGAACATCTGCATAGCACCCTCTAGCTCCATAGTTGGGCCAGCTAGCAGCAGTAGATCGCCTTCGTGTAGACACAACTCGCGAATTCCCTGACCGTTGAGATCAAGAAAGTGTTTACGGTAGAGACAACCTTCTCCCAAATCTTTAAGCGTGAGCACACCGGGTTCAGTATCTTCTACTTCGATTTCAAGAATAATGGCCCACCCGCGTAACACTGGACCGCGCAGGCCCAAAAAGATTTTGCTGCCGCTAACGGCAAGGCCTTCGACATCGAAGCCGTTGTCTTTGGAGGGTAGCTGCATCTTGAGAAATAGCCCCAGGTGCTCGTCTTTGGCGAGAGCCTCCATCAGCAGATTGTGGCCGCTCACATGCTTTAAGCTAGCTGCAGTGAGGGTATCACCCTCGTTGTCAGACCGGGCGTAGGTTGGCACAATTTCGCCATTGAGAATTGGTAGGCGAGCCAACAGCGATCGGTTTGGGTCACGCTCAATTTCAGAGAGCCGCTGAATGTCTTTGAGCTGCTTTTTACCCTTAGCTTGAGTACGTTTAAAGCTGTGAGAACCCACGACCCAAAGATAGCCGTCGCAATAGTCAAGGCCTTCAATATCGATTTCAGACTCATCATCAAAGAGCTGAATAAAGTCTTGGAGGTGAAAGGTTTTGTGGTTGCCATAGACCCCATCACCCATGGGGCTTAGCCGCTCTAGGGTAGTGAATTCATCGGAACCGAGCCAGAGATTACCATCTGGGGTGCGGGTCACAGCAGATAGTTCAGCTATTAGATCGTCGTCGTCGGATTGAAAGTTAAGCAGAGCGCGGCTGAGCAAAAATCCATTGGGCATAGTGACTAACCGATCGCTACTTTGAGACTATTATTCTAAATAATTCGGCTGATAGCGCCCTCCTTCAAAGGAGAGAAATACTGATGCGCAAGGCCAACATTCTATACACAGATAGAGGACTAAAAAATTAACTCTACCGTAGGTTTGAGCAATATAATTCTTTTAGAAAGGGATTTAAGAGCAGTGGTATGTCGCTCGATTGAGATGACCAAGCTGTTTGCTTAGCAGCACGATATTCTGCAACAGTTATCTTGAGGGCAGGAGGTCTAATCTTGTACCAAGCCGCTTCTCTGGCCCTCTTGAATGCTAAATCTCAAGCCCGATCCCTAACCGGTTTAACCATTTCCCCACCCCATGTTCAACTGGATCACGACCTGGATTGAGTCTCTTGGCTATGTCGGCATTTTTGGTCTGATGGTGCTAGAACATCTGTTTCCGCCCATTCCGTCGGAGTTGGTGATGCCGTTGGCGGGGTTTGTCAGCCGCAACAGCTCGGATATGAACCTGGTCGGGGTTATTTTATCGGGATCCCTAGGCTCCTTGATTGGGGCGTCAGCGTGGTATGTGGTGGGTCAGTTGATCAGCCATGAGCAGATGATGGGCTGGGTGAGACGCTACGGACGCTGGCTGACGCTCAAGCCGAGAGACATTGAAAAGGCGATGGATTTTTTTCAGAAGAGTGGCGGCGGCTGGATTGTAGGGGCAGGCCGCATGGTGCCGGGGGTGCGCACCTACGTGTCAGTGCCGGCGGGACTGAGTCACATGCCGCTGCTGCCCTACCTGGGTTACTCTGCCCTGGGTACCCTGCTGTGGACGGGGGCGCTGGCGGTGGCGGGTTACATCTTAGGCTCTCAGTTTGAGCGGGTGCAGGTGTTTCTTGGCCCCATTGGCAAAATTGTGCTGATTAGCTGTGCGATCGCCCTGGTTATCTGGGTCGCTGTTCGCCGCCGCCGCCAGGCTTAGACTGCTGTTGGCGAATTTTGCTGAACTCATTCAAAAGCCACCGCCAGATTAACTCTGGCGGCGGTTTTTAGGTGAGGAGTATTTACCCTCGGGCGATCGCTCCACCACAAAGAAAATTCCCTGGGTCGAGCAGGCTGGATTTCACCTAAGCATCAGCCACGGTGATCGTATCAGCCGTTGGCTGGCGGGCTGCTAGGGCCGCCACCAGCGGGCCAAACGCCCTCAACGATGAACAAAATGACAGAGAAAAAAGTGAGAGCCAGCAGCACCGCCCGAGGTTAAACAAAATACAACGGCCTTCTCCGGCGTAGGAAATACCGACGGTGAGGTTGAGCAAAAAGCCCTGGACAGATGCGATCGCAACGATTTAACCACCATAACGATGCCGCTGATGAGGGAGATCTGCCCCATCATGGCGGTAAAAAAGCCGCGGCCACCATCGGCGAAATGATTGCTAAAATACTCAGCGCAATCAGAGACAACCTTAGTGATGGTCATGCAGCACCCTAGGGCTCAGTCTCACTACGGCTGTAGAGAATCTGCATCACGCGCGAGCCGGGTTCGCAGAGGGCGTCGCGGGCGACCACGGCGACTTCGCCAGCCACGCTAGCTCGGTACTCAGCGACCACATCCCCAAAGGCATTGCGCTGGACCGCTATTGGTTGGCCGGGGGTGACGCGATCGCGCAGATCTACCAGCAGCTCCAAAAAGCCGCCCGTGGTAGCGCGAATTGTCTCCAGAGCGTTGCCATAGACGGTGCCCACCTCGGCGGCGGTGCGCCCCAGGGGGCCATCGATCAGGCCGTAGTGCTTGAGCACGTTGCAGGTACCCTCCACCGCCAAAGCAATTTTGCTGGCGTCAAACCGTCTAGGCCCACCAATTTCCACCGTCATCGCCGGAATATCCGCCGCTACTAAAGCGGTTTCCAGGGTGCCGACCAGCCCCGGATCGTTTTGAATCTGCTCAGCCGGAAACAGCTCGGCCATTTGCCGCACCGTGGGCTGCCGCAGATCGGCAAACAAAAACAGGGTAAAGTCGCTGCCAGTCGTTACCGTGTGGTAGTCGATCACCATATCGACGTTGGTGATTAGCAGACGATTCCACAGCAGCCCGGCGTGGCGAGTGGCGGCATTGACACCAGTTTCATCTCCCGGCCACACCCGGTTCATATCCACCTGCGAGCCGCCACCCTGGGCCGTCAGCCAGTGCGATCGCGTATACTCCACCGCCGGACGCGACACTCCCAGCACCGCCACCACACTGCCCGCCATCGCCGCTGGGTCGAGCTGAGTGATCACCCGCTGCGCCGCATCAATGCCACTCACCTCATCGCCGTGGATGCCGGCCACGAGGCCAACACAAGGGCCGGGGCGATCGCCCTTGGCCACCACCACCGGCACATACCAGTGCTGGCCCGTCGCCATCTGCACCCCCTGAAAAAAGAAGCGATGGCACTGTCCTGGGGCCAGATCGCCAACGACCAGATGGCTAATCGCCGGCACCCCCTGCAGAACGTCACCGGTATAAACGGTCTTCTTGAGGTTGGGGATGGAACTTGGGTTGATGAGAGTGGTCATAGGGGTTAGCGGTTGTGGAATTTACACCAGCGTCTATGAATACCGGCGACGCGACGCTCTCAGTGCAGCCTCTGCTTAAGCGTTAGACTACCCCCTCAAGGCCATCGCTCGCGCAGCTAGTGCAGCCCACCTGGGTCAAAGCGCCTCGGCGGTAGAGTCAGGTGCGGTGGGCAGCTGCTCAAATTTTTCGGCCCGCAATGCCGTAGGCCTGCGGCATTGCGGGCTAGCACTATTAAAAATGCAACAGAGCAGATAGAGAGTGGAGCCCAAAGCGAGCGGAGCACCTAAAACGACCCGTAGGAGATCCAGGGTACCAGGAGTGAGGGTATCGTTCCTGCATCGGTGGCAACCTATTCCAGGGGCGCTTAGCGCTGCTACCGCCAGCCCAACCTAGCCCTGGCTAATTCCCATAAGAACAGCACCGAAAGAACAGCCCTGACAGGCAATAGTTGAGACTGGGGTAGTGAACGGGTCTATAACCATCGCCAATAAGCTACTTATAAAAACGTCCTAACCTTACGGCAACGTACGGCAACGGCTATGAACATGGTGCTAACAATGGGCAATAGGGCCAAATCCCAAAGGCGCTCATTGCTGACCAAGGGAGGCCATTTTTAAGACTAAAGACGGCGGCTATCGATAGCCTTTCTAGCGAGTAACAGCTCCGCCCATCAGCACCATTCAGGGGAGACACAGCCATAGTCATGTTGGGTAGAACATCAAAAAGCCCTAAAAACGTTCAGACGTTTGAACGTTTTTAGGGCAATATCTCAACTAGACGAGCTACAGCTATAGCTATCGCCAGATCGGTTATGACACTCTGCATAATCCCTTAGAGCGATGGCTATACGCCAATGCGCTGCCCCAGTTTTTGCCGGTGATAGTAGCTCATGTCCTAAGCGCAGTGGCCAACGCTATATATTGCAGCAGTTGATTTAGCTAAGACACTTTGACAGGCGCAATCCTTTGGTAGGGACACTGCACTGCAATGCCCCCGCGTCAAACCTGTCCTAACTCGACGGACGTTTGCAATAGTGCCTAGAGCAGAGGGGAGCCAGGGAAACGCAGTACGTCTAAGGGCTGGGCTATCACTCATCGCATAACACTCGTTACCTAACCGCTACCACTACACGATCGGCGTATGGGTTTTGAGGTTAAAACGGTAGCCCTGGGGCAGAATATGCAGCTTGACCCCGCATAGGGCAATGGGTTCGTCGTTGAGTAAACCCTCCAGGTTGTTGTGGGTGGCGCTGGTTTCATCCACCACGGTGACGGTTCCCTGGCCGACTACGGTAAACTCGTCCCCGGTCACGATAATGCCGGTGTTTTCGTCAATACCCAGACCCAGCACCGCCGGTTGCAGTACCAAAGCTGCCAGCAGACGACCCAGGCGGCCCCGCTGGGCAAAGTGCTGATCGACCACAATGCCCGGCAAAAAGCCCATGCCCGGTCCCATTTCCACCGCGTCAACACTAGGGTTCGATACTGAGGACCCGCCCACAATCATTTCGTCGGGCATCATCGCTGCCCCGGCGCTGGTGCCGCCAATCACTGCCCCGGCGGCCCGGCGCTCACGAATGGCCTTGCCCAAGGGCGTATCTTTGATATAGTCAACAATCCGTGACTGGTCGCCCCCAGTAAAAAAAATGCCGGTGGCTTCGGAGACCTTACGAAGGCCGTCTTCCCGCTCAGCGTCTTCCCGGCGCTCGGTGTGCACGACTTCTACTGACTCGGCGCCAAGCCGCTCAAACACACGGATATATTCGTCCCCAACTTCGCCAGGCAGGCTGGTGGCGGCGGTCATGACAGCAACGTGGGCGTTGACGCCCCCGGCAGCGCGAAGAAATTCTCGTAGTACGAGGCAGTCGCCCTCTTTGTCTTCTGCGCCGCCGATGATGACGAGCGAGCCCAGTTGTTCTTGTTCGGTACCCACAGTGATGACTCCTTAAAAGTGTCTGTAAAGTGTTTGTCGTTACAGAACTCAAGTATCACAGACGAATGGGGTGGTCATGCTATGCCTATTGGCCATACCTTTCGGCTACATTGGCCTCAGCCCAGGGGGCATGCCCCCTTGGGCTGAGGTTGCCTGGGCCATACCTTTCTACCAACCTGGTGATCGCATATGTAGCGCTGCCCCAGTTCGCATAGGACAGTACTGACCGCCTGTAGCCAAGACTGGGACAGCGAACGGGTGTATAGCCATCGACTGTGGGTTACTGATGAGAACGTCCCAACCTTCGTGGCAACGGCTATACCAGCGGCGTATGGGTTTTGAGATTAAACCGATAGCCGTGGGGCAAAATGTGCAGCTTCACGCCCCATAGGGCAATGGGTTCGTCTTTTAGCACCCCCTCCAGGTTGTTGTGGGTGGCCGTGGTTTCATCCACCACGGTGATGCTCCCCTCACCCACCACCTCAAACTCATCGCCGGTCACCACAATGCTGGTGTTTTCATCGATACCCAGACCCAGCACCGCCGGTTGTAGCGCCAGGGCGGATAGCAGACGACCCAGGCGACCCCGCTGGGCAAAGTGCTGATCGACCACAATGCCGGGTAAAAACCCCATACCTGGCCCCATTTCGACCGCATCCATGCTGGGGTTTGATACCGACGACCCACCCACGATCATCTCGTCGGGCATCATGGCGGCTCCGGCGCTGGTGCCACCAATGACAGCTCCCTCTTGACGGCGTTGGCGAATAGCCGCGTCCAGGGGGGTGTCTTTGATAAAATCGACAATCCGCGACTGGTCGCCCCCGGTAAAGAAAATGCCGGTGGCCGAGGCAATCTTTTTGAGGTTGTCTTCTCGATCCGAGTCTTCTCGTCGCTCGGTGTTCACCACCTCTACCGACTGGGCTCCAATGCGCTCAAAAACGCGAATGTATTCAGCTCCTACCTCGCCGGGCAGGCTGGTGGCGGCGGTCATAACAGCGATATGGGCTTTAATGCCTCCAGCAATGCGAACAAATTCTCGCAGAATGGTGCAGTCGCCTTCTTTATCTTCTGCGCCGCCGATAATCACAAGCGGGCCGATGGTCTGTTCGGTACCCATAGCGGTAACTCCTGAGGGATTGGTTGAGAGCGTAGTAACTCCCAGCTGGGTAGGCGGGGCATGCCATACCTACCGGCTGAGTCTTCGAGAAGGAGTTGCCGTTGGCGCGGTTGATCGCGCGTTCACAGTCTAGCGTTAGCCAGCGTCTACACCTCATCCAGCGGCGGGACAAAGGTAGCCTCGCCGCCTTTGCTGGGGGAAACGGTCAGCGTTTTGTAGGTTGGGTTTTGAACTCAGACTGTGGGTTGGGTGAAGCAACTGCGGAATCCAGCAAAGTTCTGATGCTGTTGGGTTCCACTCCGTACCACCCAACCCACAGCGGCTCCGAGAGTCTAACCTTGGCGGTTCACCTAGTAGCGCAGGGTGAGGGCAATGCGGTCGTAGTCGGCCAGGGCACCGTCGTCCATCAGCATGACTTCACCCCCCTTGGCCAGCACGGCTTCGATGACTTCGTCGATCGCGTCATCCATCACGTCGGTGCCGCCTTTTTCATCGACTACCTGAAGGCCACCTTTGTCATCCACCGTGGCCGGAATGCGGTAGCCGTTTTCAACCAGCAGCAATTGACCGCGCCCTTCGTGGGCGAGCTGCCAAATTTCCTCCAGGGCAGAGGCCACTTTTTTCTCGCCCATGGCGGTGTCGAGGGCAGCCAGGGCGTCGGCGCGCTGCTGCGATCGCACCTCCTGCACAATCGGCCACACCTGAGGCATCAGCTCGGCCTCGGTGGCGCTGTCAAAGTTGCCGGTGATGGTGCCCGCAATCTGTGACGTGTACTGCGACACTTCTTGAAAGAAGGAGATCTGGCGAATTACCCCGCCCACGATGATCGGCAGCGAGTCGTCTGCGGCATAGGCGGTAAAGGCGCGATCGACCGACTGAAAGAAGCGACGATGGCGATCATCAACATAGGCCGAGTCGGCCTGATCGGGTGGGGCGGTGGTGGCCCCAGGGCCTTCCATTTGCAACGGGAAGTCTTTGTTATTCACCTCTTCAAGGGTTTCGCCGGTGCCCGCCAGCAGACGGCTGGCGTTTTGGCTGAGCAAAAACACCCAGTAGCGCTGGGCGCGGTGCAGCCCGTAGACTAGGTCGCGAGTGGCAAAGCTCTGGTCAATAATCACCCGCTTGGGCACAGTGAAAGGCAGGTAGAATTTTTTGGCGAAATCGTCAGCGACAAACAGCGCCAGGCCGTCGAGGGCGTAGTCGTAATTGATATCCTCCACTAACTCGTCCAGGTCTTTCAGCAGCGGCTCTAGCTCGCGGGTGGAAAATTCTTCGGAAAGGCGATCGGTGGCCTCTTTAACCAGGTTTTTGACCCGAATGGGATCTTGCTTGTTGTCAGGGGAGGTGCGGTGGGTGGGCAGCAGCAGCGACAGGGCGGGTACCTTGGTGAGGCTTTGCAGTTCCTTAAGATCTTGGCGGGTAATCATGAGCAGTTTTCCTATCTAGTCATCGAGGGGACCTGGGGCCACCCCTGTCTCGTTATAAGGGGTGAATAGGTAGGGTGGGCCCTGGCCACCTTTAACCTTGTGGTGTGACCATCACCTAGGTAATGCAGTGGCCGCCGCGCCCGCGCCCAGCTTTGATGCGTCCATCAAAACAACATCTGGCTGGCTAGTTTCGCATAGCTTAATTCCCTCGTGAATAAAGCTAGATAATGTCACGTTCCAGCCGTCGAGCTCATTCGGGCAGGCACCCGAAATCGCTCGAGAATTGGCCTCTTCAATCAAAAGCATAGGTTTTCTAGACGTTGCAACGCCCGTTCAAATTCTTGAAAGGAATGTCCTATTCTGAAGTGAGCTAAGACTTCAGGAGTAGGGCTGCTGGGATGGACTATGGCTGCAACAGTAAAGGATTACTATAGGAAATTCATAGAAAAACGTTGCCCTGAAAATTTTGCCCCTTGTAGAGGGGAGTTGACATCTTGACATGCTTTTAGCGAAGTAAGGCTAACTCAAGCAACGTTTAATCATCCCTATAAAGACTTTAAGGACTGACCGTGGCTCACAAGCGACTGATTATTGAAATGGGAATGGGCGTCGATCAGCACGGCCAAGACCCCACCGTGGCGGCAGCGCGAGCGGTGCGCAATGCGATCGCCCACAACGCCCTCCCCGGCGTTTGGGAAGTCGCTGGCCTCAGCCACCCCAACGAGATGCTTGTCGAAGTGCAGGTCGCCGTTCCCTTTCCCGATCAGGTGCGGCAAGACGACGTGCTAGCCGTGCTGCCCTTTGGCCAAAAGACCCTGGTACTCAAGGAAGGCGGCATGGTAGTGGCCGGGCGTGCCATCCCTGAACTCGACGATAAGAACGACGATATGTATGTGGCGATCGCCGCAGTAACGGTATCGATCCCCGATTCATAGGCAATAAATATGGGTTAGAAAGTTTTGAGTTCTCAGTTTTGAGTTTTGAGTTGACCGCCATAATTCAAAGCTCAAAACTCAACATTCAAAACTTTTACCTTAACCTCGCCCCTCGATACCGCATCTCCTTCTTCATCGCATTCTGCTGGGCAAAGTTGGGCATATCCCCCTGATGGCCCATCAATATAATCGAGTCGCCCAGGGCCAGATAGGTAGCTCGGCTGGGGTGAATAATCACCTCGCCGTCGGCGCGGCGCAGGGCTACGGTGATAAACGTGCCCTGACCCTTGACCTCAATGTCGCCGATGGTGCCGCCAATCAGCGGTGAGGCGGCATTAATCACCAACTCATTTAGCTGAATATCTAGCTCCGCCAAAAACTCGTTTAGCCCGTGCTGGCCATCGGTCTGCGACAAAAAGTCCACCGCTGATGGATGGCTGATCAAGTGGGCCATGCGCAGGGCGCTAATGCTGGCGGGCAGCACCACATGGTTAGCCCCGGCCAAACGCAGCTTTTTCTCGGTGGAGGGCATTTCGCCTCGGGCCAAAATCATCAGGTTTGGGTTCATCTCCCGCGCCGTCAGAGTAATGAACACGTTGGCAGCGTCGTTGGGCAACACCGTCGCCAGCGATTTGGCCCGGAGAATTCCTGCTGCTTCCAGGGCCATTTCATCGGTGGCGTTGCCTTGATACATTAAATAGCCCTGCTCTTGGGCCAGGGCCACCCGCTCAGGGTCATTGTCAACAATGATGAATGGCTGGCGATCGCGCTTTAGCTTGCGGGCCACCAGCTGGCCAATGCGGCCAAAGCCGCAGATAATCACATGGTCTTCCAGGCCGGCAATCTCTTTAGTCATGCGTTTCACGTTGAGGGCTCGATGAATCTCCCCTTCGGTAATCATCTGCACGAAGCCCGACACGGTGTAGGCCACCGATAGCGCTCCCGCGATAATCACAAAAATCGTAAACACCTTGAGCGGCGGCGAGGTCAGGGGCTGCACTTCCCCATAGCCCACCCCAAAGATGGTGATCACGACCATATAGATGGCGTCGAGGAAGTTCCAGCCTGCCGCCATATAGCCAATTACCGCCGTCACCACCGTCAGCGAGAAGAAGATAATTCCCGTCACAATCCGCCGAAATGAGCTATTTGGCATCAACACCTCAGACAGGGCCCAGGCCTCGACAGAAATCGGATCAGTTCTCAAATAAAGGCTATGGTAATTGACAGTCTGCCCCTCAAAGAGTGCGGCACATAGCAAACTGAGATACACTATAAAGCAAACTCATAATGACTTCGACTAAGTCCACTATCTATAAAATATTGCCCGTATAAGGGCCGCTCTAAGGGCGTTCGCGTTCGCGAGGCGTCTTTTTTAGAGAAAGTGTTTCTGAATGAGAATCGCCCAGCCCAGTCAGTTTTATCGTTTTTGTCCCTCCTACCTCCATTGATTCTGCGACTATGACAGCTTCCGTTTTGCAAAACCCCCTACTAATTGGTGCCGGTCTCCCTCCCTTCGACAGCATCGACACCACTCACATCGTGCCGGGCATCACTGCCCTGCTTGACGACCTCGCCACTGCCCTAGAAACCCTCGAAGCCCAAGTCACCCCCACCTGGGACGGCCTGGTTGAGCCTCTTACCCGCATCGAAGAGCGCCTGGGCTGGAGCTGGAGCATTGTCGGTCACCTGATGGGGGTAAAAAATAGCCCCGAGCTGCGTGCTGCCTACGAAACAGTGCAGCCGCCCCTGGTGCAGTTCGCCACCAGCTTGGGCCAGAGCAAGCCCATTTACGAAGCCTTCAAAGAGCTCCGCGCCAGTGACCAGTGGGCCAGCTTCGACCCCGCCCAGCAGCGCATCGTCGAGTCTTCGATCCGTGAGGCCGAGCTGTCGGGGGTAGGCCTAGAGGGCGCTGAAAAAGATCGCTTCAACGAGATTCAGCAGAGCCTGGCTGAACTCACCAACAAGTTCTCCAACAACGTACTCGACGCCACCAAGGCCTTTAGCCTTACCCTGACCACTGCTGAAGAAATCGACGGGCTGCCCCCCAGCCTACTGGCCCAGGCGGCTCAAACTGCCCGCGATGCCGGAGACGACAGCGCCACCGCCGCCGCTGGACCCTGGCGGATCACGCTGGATTACCCCAGCTTTGGCCCGTTTATGCAGCACAGCCGCCGTCGCGACCTGCGCGAGCAGCTCTATCGCGCCTTTGTCACCCGCGCCTCAGAGGGCGATCTCGACAACAGCCCCAACATTGAGAAAATTCTTGAGCTGCGCCACGAAATGGCCAACCTGCTGGGTTACGCCACCTACGCTGACCTTAGCCTGGCTCGCAAAATGGCTCCCTCTGTCGAGGCGATCGAAAAGCTGATGGGCGAGCTGCGAGTGGCTAGCTACGACACTGCCGTCAAGGAGCTGGAGGAACTCAAAGCCTTTGCTCAAGCGAAGGGAGCCGCCGAGGCCGACAGCCTCACCCACTGGGACACCGCCTTTTGGGCTGAGCGCATTCGTGAAGAAAAGTACGGCCTCAACGACGAAGAGCTGCGCCCCTACTTTCCCCTGCCCCAGGTGCTCGACGGCCTGTTTGCTCTGGCCCACCGCATCTTTGACGTCACTATTGCCCCCGCCGATGGCGAAGCCCCGGTGTGGCACCCCGACGTGCGCTACTTTCAGGTGCTGAATGGCGGCGGCGACCCGATCGCCCACTTTTACCTCGACCCCTACAGCCGCCCCGCCGAAAAGCGCGGCGGAGCCTGGATGGATGACTGCATCAACCGGGGCAAAATCAACGATCAGGTGCGGCTGCCCGTGGCTTACCTGGTGTGCAATCAAGCTCCCCCGGTGGATGGCAAGCCCAGTCTGATGACCTTTAGGGATGTGGAGACACTGTTCCACGAGTTTGGCCACGGCCTCCAGCACATGCTGACCAAGGTTGACTTCACCGGAGCCGCAGGCATTAACAACGTGGAGTGGGACGCCGTCGAGCTGCCCAGCCAGTTTATGGAGAATTGGTGCTACCACCGCGACACTCTGCTCACCCTGGCCCGCCATGTTGATACGGGTGCACCCCTGCCCGAAGATCTTTACCAAAAGATCGTTGCCGCCCGCACCTTTATGACCGGCAGCGCCATTCTGCGCCAGGTGCGCTTTGGCTGGACTGACATTGAGCTGCACCATCGCTACCGCCCCGGCAGCGGCGAAACGGTGACCACCGTCAGTCAGCGCATTGCCGAGCAGTCCTCTATTCTCAAGCCCCTGCCGGAGGATGCCTTCCTCTGCGCCTTTACCCACATTTTTGCGGGGGGCTACGCGGCGGGTTATTACAGCTACTTCTGGGCCGAGGTGCTGAGCGCCGACGCCTTTGCCGCCTTTGAGGAGGCAGGGCTGAACGATGAGGGCGCGATCGCTGCCACCGGTCGCCGCTTCCGCGACACCGTGCTTGCCCTGGGCGGCAGTCGCCATCCGATGGAGGTGTTCAAAGCCTTCCGGGGTCGCGAGCCCAGCACTCAAGCTTTGCTCCGCCACCGTGGCCTGGTAGCCGCTTAAAGCCTGCCATTAAATAGACTATAGCAATCCGTGGATAGGTCCGGTCAGTCAACGAAGGCTTGGTCAACGACTTGCCGAAAGGGTTGGCCGGATTGAATCTGTTTTCGCATCCGGTTTTTCAGAACAAACCATTGATGTTCAATCGGGTTCAAATCCGGGGAGTAAGGCGGCAGATATAAGAGATGACA
>NZ_JACJOX010000054.1 GCF_014695775.1 Leptolyngbya sp. FACHB-60
TTTGCTTCTCTAAATCTGTCTTGATGCATGACACCGTGATTGGACTGTTCATCAACCGCTATGAATTTGGGCGACCTATATAACAACCCATACACAGGTCTAGAACACTACCCAACCGATTCCACGACCCCACCGAAACCCACCCCGACATCCTCCACCTCCGCCATCTGCACGACCAGATGGATCGCGCCGTTCTCGCCGCCTATGGCTGGCCCGACATCGACACCACCTGCGGCTTCGCCCTCGACTACCTCGACACCGACCCCGACGACCTCCCCCCCGAAGCCGCCGATCGCGTCGCCAGCGGCGACATCTTCTTCCCCACCGCCGACGAAGCCGCCGCCTTTGGTGCCCTCATCAGCACCGGCAAACGCAAACTCCCCTGGCGCTACAAATGGTCTGAGGCCACCCACGACGAAGTCCTCGCCCGCCTACTCGACCTCAACCAACAGCGCCACTTAGAAGAAGTTCGCGGCCACAAAGCGGCGAAGTCATCGAATAAAGGGACAAGGGTGAAGAGTAAAGGGTCGAAGAAGGCACAATCAGAGGCAGAGACCCCCACAATCCCCGGTATGGAGGTGTAGACCATGACAGCCCCCCTAAACCCCAGCCTCCAAGACCTGCTCCAGGCCAAGAAAGCCCAAATTTTGGCGATCGCCGATCGCCATGGGGCCTACAACATTCGCGTTTTTGGCTCCGTCGCCCGTGCCGAAGCTACCGACACCAGCGACATCGACCTACTGGTAGACTACGACCCCGCCCGCCGCAGCCCATGGTTTCCGGTAGGGCTAGTTCAAGAGCTAGAAGCCTTGCTAGAGCACAAGGTAGACGTAGCCACCCCAGCCATGCTCAAAGAACGCATCCGCGATCGCGTCATGCAGGAGGCTATTCCCCTATGAGGCGCGATGACGAACGACTGCAAAATATTTTGGATGCGATCGCTGCGATCGAACGCTATACCCAACAAGGGCAGGCTGCATTTGAAAGCCAAGAGCTGATTCAGGTTTGGATTGCCCACCATTTGCAAATGATTGGGGAAGCCGCGACAGCCTTATCCCCAAACTTAAAAGCAAGATATTCCAATATTTCTTGGCCGCAGATCATTGGCTTACGGAACCTACTGGTGCATGAATACTTTCGGGTTGACACCCAAGTTCTTTGGGACATTGCTAACAACGACCTGCAACCTCTCAAGACCAGCATTCAAGCCATATTGCAAGACCTAGAGGCGCCCTAGTTGACTCAACCGAGGAGAGCATTTTATGAAACTACACCTCAACTCAATCCTTGTTACTGGCTTAATGACCACTGGGGCGATCGCCTGGGCCACTCCTGCCACCTCCCGCCCTTACCCCGAGCAAGTCGGCATCTGCTACGCCTTCCAGGGCAACACCCAAGCCCGCCTCGAACCCTGCGTCATCAGCGCGGGCTACGGTGCCGGTGCCCACTATGCCGTTTTGAACTGGTCAGACGGCACCAAAACCAGCATTGTGATGGTCAATGCCTGCGCTGATGGGAACTATGACCCAAGTGGCTACTGCGGTTATACCGTCAACGATCGCGACGCCGAGGTTTACCAGCGCGATGTCTTCCTAGGCGAAACCACCTTCGACGCCCCCGACAACCTACCCTGCTACCGCGTCATCTCCACCACCAGCAGTTTTTGCTATCGGTTTAACGAAAGCTAGTTATTTCCTGGTTATTCGCCTAGCCTACTAACGTCTATTCATAAAGCCTAACTATGTCTACTAAAATCCACGGTGCCGAACATCCCATTGACAGAATCTTCTGCGGAGACTTTGTTTTTTCGATTCCCATGTACCAACGGCCCTACGCCTGGGACGTCGAACAAGCCGCAATGCTGTTAGATGATCTACTCAGCTTTCTAGGCGAAGGCACTGAGTCTGTTGATGAAGTTAACCCTTACTTCTTAGGCAGTATCGTTCTCATTAAATCAGATGGTCTGCCAGAGTCTGAGGTCGTTGACGGCCAGCAACGCCTTACGACTCTAACCATTTTACTTGCAGCCCTCCGTGAAGTGTTGCCGATAGATTGGAGAACTCAAATTACCGAATGTCTTTATCAAAAAGGCAACCCTACTGACATCAATCCAAAAGGACGAGAAAACCGTTATCGCCTAACTCTGCGGGAAAGAGACGCTGATTTCTTTAAAGATTATATCCAAACCGAAGGTGGCTTTGAGCGGCTAAAAACCCTTAGGGATGCTGTTTTGCCGGACAGTCAGCGCCATATTTTTGAAAATGCTCTAGCTTTACTTGACCGGCTGACCCAGCTTGATGAAGAGCACCAAAAACGGCTGACCCAGTTTATTTTATACAAATGCTTATTGGTGGTCGTCTCTACACCAGATATGGATTCGGCCTACCGCATCTTCTCCGTCCTCAATGATCGCGGCTTAGACCTCTCTCATTCCGACATTCTAAAATCTGAGATTATCGGAAAAATTCTTCCAGACAAGCAGGAACAATACAACAGGCTTTGGGAGGACACCGAAGTTATGTTGGGACGCAGTACCTTTCAAGACCTGTTCTCCCACATTCGGATGATTTACAGCAAAGCCAAGCAAAAAGGCTCTGTTCTCAAGGAGGTGCGAGAACACGTTAAACCCAGCGAAAACCCTATTCACTTTATTGATAAGGTGCTATGCCCAGCGGCCCAGGCCTATGCTGACATCCAAGACTGCTGCTTTGTGAGCAATCAGCACGCCGAAGCCATCAATACCTACTTCAAATACCTCAACCGCATCGATAATGCCGACTGGCTGCCACCTGCGATCGCTTACCTCTCCAAGCACCGCCACCAGCCCGACAAACTGCTCACCTTCTTCAAAGACCTTGATCGCCTCGCCTCTGGCCTGATGATTCGGCGAGCCGACATCAACGAACGGATGCGCCGCTACAGCACCCTCCTCACCTGGATAGAAGAAGACCAAGACCTGAGCCAGCCTGGCTCTCCCTTGCACCTCACCGCTGAAGAGTGTCAGGCCATTATCCAGCGCCTAAACGGCCCCCTCTACCTAGAGACCAAGATCCGCCTCTACGTGCTGCTGCGCCTCGACACTTACCTGTCGGGTGGTGAAGCTGTCTACACTCTACCCCGCATCACTGTCGAGCACATCCTGCCCCAAAGCCCGCGCCAAGACAGCCAGTGGCTGACCTGGTTCCCTGACGAAGAGGCCCGGCAAGGCTATGTGCATTGCCTGGGCAATCTAGCCCTACTGTCGGGCTACAAAAACAGCAGCGCCCAAAACTACGACTTCGACAAAAAGAAGGACAAGTACTTCACTGGCAAAGATGGCGTTTCCCCCTTCGCCATCACCACCCAAGTCCTGAAAAAGTCTGAGTGGACGCCTGAAGTCATTGAGCAGCGCCAGGATGAGCTATTGGGCCGATTAAAGCAGCTCTGGCGGTTAGACCAACCTGCCCCAGTGGCTCAACTTACAACAGTGGCTTAATCACTGTTACTCTCAGCGCCCAACCCTTGGGCTTTCCCAAAGTAGGTATCAGGCAGCAAGCGCTAAATTTTGAGAAGAATTCAGCCCCCAATTCTCCCAGGCATTACACCTAAGCCCCTATGAATGCCAAACTCGTCGAATCCCTCGTTCAGGCGATCGAGTCCTTACCCCCCGAGGACTATGCCCTGTTCCAAGAACAGCTCACCACCCGCAGCGTACAGAAAACACCAGGGGTTTGCGGGGGCCATGCCCGCATTCGCAGTACCCGCATCCCCATCTGGACGATCATCTCCTTCCAACACCAGGGAGCCGACGACAACGAGCTGCTGCACAACTTCCCTAGTCTGACCCCCTTCGATTTGAGCGTAGCGAGGGCCTACTACGCCAGCCATACCGAGGAGATCGATAGCGCGATCGCCGACATTCACGATTACGAAGTTCCCGGTGAGGGAGAAAGTACCTCACAGGTTCTCACGATTACGCAAAACTAGACCTTAAGCCGTTTCTAGCCCCAAAACCTAAGCATCGAGCAAAGGCCCTATGTCTCTACAACTCACCATCGAATACCCCGAAACCTTCCCTGATGCCGTAGGCCGCACCCGCGAGCAATTTGAACAAGAAGCCCGCTGGGCTATGGCCGTTAAGCTGTTCGAGCTACAGCGGCTTTCCTCCGGCATGGCAGCAGCCCTGCTAGGGGTTGATCGCGTCACCTTTCTGCTCAAGCTAGGCGACTATGGCGTGCCCATGATTGACATCTCCGAAGAAGAACTGCTGTCGGACATCGCCAATGCCTGAACCAACTCAGATTGTGATCAACACCTCTCCCCTCATCGCGCTAGTAGCGGCCTGGGGAGACTTAACCCGCCTAGAGCCTCTCTATGAAAAGGTTTGGGTGCCCTTCGAGGTCTGCCAAGAGATTTTGAGCGGGGGCATCAGCCAATTTGCCGTACCCGAGTTTGAACAGGCCACCTGGCTTCATAAGCAAACCACCGCCCTAGCCGTATCCCCCTTTCTGCTCAACGCCCTCGACCTGGGAGAAGCTTCCGTTATTCAACTGGCCCTCGACAAAAATATCACCACCGTTTGCATTGATGAAGCGGTTGGGCGACGGGTTGCCCGACTCAGCGGCCTAACGTTAACCGGCTCCGTCGGCATTTTGCTAAAAGCCAAACAAAAAGATCCGTCACTGTCAGTTAAAGCCGCCATCGACAACATGCTCAGCCGCAAAATTCGCCTCAGCGAGACGGTTGTCAACATCGCCCTGCGCCAAGCCGGTGAACTGGATTGATGGACTAACCCCGTAGGCCGCCTTGCTGCTATTTAGGATTTGACACCATGACCACCTCCGCCGAAATTCGTGCCACCCTGGTGGACGCCCTCAACATCGACTTGGTAGGCCCCACCCCCCACGACACCGACCACGCCGAAGAAATCCTCAGGCAGGCCCCATCTAAGTGGTACCTAACCGGCTTTTTGGCCCCCTTTGGCGCACCCCCCGACCTGCGCTCCGACGACGATGCCGACGACGACCTGCCCGAAGAAGTCACCACCAGCGACTCCAGCGAAGACAGCAAAACCCCCGACAAACCCGCCGCCCGCAAAGCGTTGTTTCCCTCTTCTATGGGGTTGAGCTGCTTGCTCTCGGGCAAAACCACCACCCTAGAGGCCCAAGTCACCTGGGGCGACTACATCCCCCTAGAACCTGAAGAGGACGACCTTGAAGCAGGCCAGGGTAAATCGAAGCGCAAGAAAAAGGCAGAGCACTGGCAGCGAGTGCCCCAGCAGGCCACCCTGAGCGTCCCCATTGAAGAACGCCCCGAGCCCTTCGCGATCGACATCCCCGGTGGCAGTGGCCTCAACCTGGTAGTCACCTGCCGTCCCGTGCTGGATGACCGCTTCCCCTACGGCACCAAGGCGGTGTCGGTGTTTTTGGTCAACTATCGCCAGGTTCCCTTTGGGGAGCGCGATGCCACCTTTGCCTTTCAAACCCACCTCAACATCCGTTGCCCCGAGGGGTTTGTGCCCCGGCCCGACCCCCGCGGCGTCAGCACCGACGACTGGGATGAGGCCGTTGCCGCCCTTCAGTACCGCGATGACTACGAATTTGCCGTGGGCCACAACGTCTCGGCCCTGGCCTTATACCAATTACTTATAAAGCTGCGCTAAACAGGGCTTCTAGGATGAAGTTGTAGGAGGTCAAGGAGATGATGTACTCTGGCGTCAGGGTGTCGAGGGCCGCCGCAACACGTTCGCGCAA
>NZ_JACJOX010000055.1 GCF_014695775.1 Leptolyngbya sp. FACHB-60
ACGACATCAGGGGTGTGACACGTGGGGCAGTAAATGGGTTCGAGAACCATGAGTGGAGAGCGGGTTCGGGACTCTTCGTATTTTGTCCCAATACACAGGTCTAGAACACTACCCAGTGGATGAAAGAACCTCACAGTCATAGCTACCAGCCGCAGTCGGCCCATTGATGTTATGGGAAGCATTTGATATTCTATCGCCGAGGGAAAAATCTAGCGCTAGAGCGGCTAAGGTAATGCCCAATTCGGCAGGATATTTGAGCTAAAAACTCTCCCTGTTTGCAAGGTCTCTATCTTCGTCACTTTAGGCCAAAACTCTGCCGATAACGCACATTTTCACTAGCCTTCTACCTTGCGATAGACTCCTTTTGCCCAATCGAACCTTTATAGTGCTGAAGATTGTTCTGTAGCTTTAGCGCTAGTTCACTACCTTCGAAAGTGGTGAATGCGTCATTGTGTCAGCTAATAATTCTGGCTAGTTTTTAACTGCCTGGGAATGCTGTCAGACGTACTAATCCATAGCAGCTGCTATGGGCTAGCTCTGAGGTATTCAAACAAAAACTTGTGGAGATTTTTATGGAAACATATCAAGACTTTTTAGAAAAAGTTAGAACAAAAGGCAATTTGAAGGATTTAAAAGAAGCCCGTAATGCTACGGAAGTAGTGTATCGGACGATGCGAGACGTGATGAGCAATGAAGCGATCGATCGCGTTGGCGATGAGCTAGACGACAATGCGCCTGACAAAGTGGAAGATCTCTGGCAAGACACCAATCCATTGGTGAGCTTTCTCAGCCATATTCGCCCCAATTTGCATATTAGCCCCAACAATTTTTTGGTGCGCCTGAGACAGGAAGGCAATCTGCCGGGAGCCGATGCGGAGACCATCATCACTGCCGTTTTCTCAGCCACTAAGGACGAGTTGTCCTCAGAACGAGTTCAGGAAGTAGCTGAATTTCTGCCTGGCAAAATTTCTGAGATGTGGCAAGCAGCCTAATTTCTTCGATTAGAGTTCCCTTTCCTTTGTGCTTAGTCATCTCTGGGTTAGATCAACTCTTTAGAAGTAGCGTTAATGAACCCTGTGACAGACGGCCCTGTTGAAGTCGGCTTCTACGCTAAAGCAATGGTTAGTACCTAACCACAGAGCAGACTAAGCAGGAATAGGAGATCTAAGACAATGATTCGACCAAATCACAAACTAACCCAGCGTTTGATGGGCGCTGCTGGTGCTGCCGCGATCGCATCTCTAGTAGCGTTACCGAGTTTTGCTGAAACCACGCGCGTCGGTCAGGCAGGTACCTCTACCCCGACCGAGCAGACCTCGCAAGGCGCTCAAAGGGCGGCTGTCACAACCGTGGATCAGGAATTTTTCAGGCTCGCTTACCAGGGCAACAATGCTGAGATTGACACTTCTCGCCTAGCGCTAGCGCGATCGCAAGACCAGGCGATTCGTGAGTATGCTCAGCGCATGATTGATGAGCACACTCGCGCCAATGAAGTTCTTACTCAACAGGCCTCTGAGCAAGGTTTTGAGCTGCCCAGCGAGCGTGTTGACCCTCTTGATCAGGCGATCGCAGCGCAGTTGAGCCAGCTTTCTGGTGCTGAGTTCGATCAAGCTTATGTTGGCGTACAGGCAAATGCTCACCTAAAGGCGATCGCGCTGTACCGCACCGAAGTGGCACAGGGTGAGTCGCCAAGCTTGATCGCTTACGCATCGCAGTTGCTGCCCAGCATTGAAGAGCACTACGAAATGGCCAATGCCATGCTGCCTGACTATACCGTAGACAATGCTCAGCCCTCGACAGGCATGTAGCCCACTTGAGAGTAGGGATGCCCCAGGGACCGATAGCTCACTCCCTGAGGCATCCCCAAAAAGAATTTAGCCCCAAAAAGAATTTAGACTTAACCCTGCCGTCACTTCAAAATGTGGGGTCATGGCCAAAATCAAGGCAGTCGCCCTCTCGCCAGGTGCGACCGCTCTCTTCACAGCTGGTGCGGTCTGCCTTGAAAGGAATACTCGCCGGGGCTGCCTTGGGGTTAAAGACTGCGGGCAGATCGGCGTTGGTAATCTGCAACATGGCCAGCAGCGCAAAAATGCCCAGGCCCATAGTGCTGGCCATCACCAGCAGATTTATCGGCGTCCACAGAGGGTGCTGAGCGGCCTCTTGACGACGGCGAGATTCCGATCGCACTTCGGTACCGGCCAGCAGCACCAGGTAAACCCGCGTCATGCCCAGCGGCAGCGATAGACGAATGTTAACTAGGTGGCGGCGTGGTGTTAGCGCCGCCTGCAACGCTTGAACCTGAGCAGGGCTAAAGGTCGCGGCCATTTCGGGAGCCATGCGAGCCAGCACATTGTCGCTGTTAATAGGGGTAGAATTGCTGAGTTTCATCACTAGTTTCTCAAGAAAAAGCACTCCAGACGCACTTGGGCATTTAACCGCTGAGCGCTTCGTCAGCAAATCCCTAAATCTAAGGTTCCCACCGGCCGAGATTAGGAGCGATCGCCCCGCCCACCCACCGTTCTCACAATCTCAGATCCAACTTTGCAGCAGTCAAAAATATCCTGGCGACAGACCCAGCGCCGGTCTCTAAACTTGGGAACTGGGCCAATTCAGCTTTGGACTGACCCTGGACAACTGCCCAGATCACTATCTTTGCCGGACCTAATCCCGCCAGGATGGTAATAGGCGATACAGCTAACTGGGTACTCTGAAGGATATGTCGCTTCCCCACGTGGGGTGTGGTGCGAGACAGCCTCGCCCTGCGTCTTTGCCCTGAAGGGCCATAGCCTATGCAACCTGCAATCCCGCCCAGTAATGAAGCCTGTCGTTTACAGGCGTTGTATGACTATCACATTCTTGATACGCCTCCTACGGAGGGGTTTGACAATCTGACTCGGCTAGCAGCAATGGTGTGCGAGGTGCCCATTGCCCTAGTTAGCCTGATCGACCAACAGCGGCAGTGGTTTAAAGCGTGTGTGGGCTACGTTGCTCTGTTCGAAACCACCCGCGATGTGGCGTTTTGCGCTCACGCCATCTTGCAGCCGGGGCTGATGGAGGTGCCCAATGCCTTAGAAGACGAGCGTTTTTTTGATAACCCTTTGGTCATAGGAAAGTCTCATCTGCGCTTCTACGCCGGTATGCCTTTAATCACTGCCGATGGCTATGCCCTGGGCACCCTCTGCGTGATTGACCATGTACCTCGCACTTTGACCCCTTTGCAACGGCAGGCTTTAGAAATGCTGGCCACTCAGGTGGTGGCCCAGCTCGATCTGCACCGCCAAATTGAACAGATTCAGCAGGCTGCTCTAGAGCGCCAGCGGCTGGAGGAAACCCTACGCCTGCAAGAGCGGGCGATCGCCGCCAGCAGCAACGGCATCATCATTACCGATGCCCGCCAGCCCAACAACCCGGTAATCTACGTCAACCCCGCCTTTGAGCGCATCACCAGCTACACCGAAGCCGAAGCCCTAGGGCGCAACTGCCGCTTTTTGCAGGGGGGCAAGAAAGATCAGCCCAGCCTAAAGACCCTGCGCCAAGCCTTGACCCACGGTCAAAGCTGCACCGTAGAGGTGATCAACTGCCGCAAAGACGGCCAGCAATACTGGAACCAGCTCAGTATTTCGCCCATCTACGACTCCCAGGGCCAGCTGACTCACTTTATTGGCATTCAGACTGACATTAGCGATCGCAAAAATGCTGAAGCTCAGCTATACCAGAACCTGCAAGACCTCGACCAAGCCCGCTGCGCCGCCGAAGCCGCCAACCAAGCTAAAAGCGAGTTTTTAGCCATGATGAGCCACGAAATTCGCACGCCGATGAACGCCGTGATCGGCATGACCGGCCTGTTGCTTGACACACCCCTCACCGACCAGCAGCGCGACTTTGTCGAAACCACTCGCAACGCAGGCGATACGCTGCTGACCATCATTAACGACATCCTCGACTTTTCGAAAATTGAGTCGGGCAAACTCGATCTAGAAACCCAGCCCTTTAACCTGCGCACCTGTCTAGAAGAAGCCCTGGATTTGCTGGCCGCTAAGGCTTCTGAGAAAGGCCTAGAGTTAGCCTACCTATTGCCCCCCCAGGTACCCCAGCACCTGATGGGCGACGTCAGCCGCCTGCGCCAGGTGCTCGTCAACCTGGTCAACAACGCCATCAAGTTCACCCCCCACGGGGAAGTGATTGTCTCGGTTCAGGCTCAGCCGCAGACCGATAGCGAGCAAATTACCCTTCAGGTGGCGGTCAAAGATACCGGTATTGGCATCCCGGCGGATCGTTTACATCGGCTATTTCAACCCTTCAGCCAGGTGGATGCCTCGACTACCCGGCAGTTTGGCGGCACCGGCCTGGGCCTGGCCATCAGCAAGCGTCTGTGCGAACTGATGGGGGGCACCCTCTGGGCGGAGAGCCATGAAGGTCAGGGGTCGACTTTTTACTTTACCCTGCGGGCCACCCTTGACCCGCAACCGCCGCGTCCTGCCGCGTCGCCCCCGGCCCACAGCCTCCAGGGCCGTCGTCTGCTAGTAGTAGATGACAATGCTACCAACCGCAAGATTCTTCAGCTCCAGCTCCAGGGCTGGGGTACAACCGTGGTGACTGTGGATTCGGGCTTGGCCGCCTTAGCAGCCGTGGAAACCCAGCGCTTTGACCTGGCCATTTTAGATATGCAAATGCCGGGCATGGATGGTCTGGCCTTGGCCCAGACCCTACACCAGCAGTTCACGGAGCGATCGCTGCCCTTGGTGATGCTGACCTCCCTGGGCTGGCACCACAGCATCGCCCACCAGGGCCTGTTTGCCGCTTACCTGACCAAACCCGTCAAGCAGGGCCAGCTGATGGAAGCGCTAGCCTCTGCCCTGGCCGAGCAGCCCGAGGCCGTGCGGGTGTCGCCCCGGCCTCGACCGGCTCTGGTGGATGCCGACTTGGAGCGGCGATGCCCCCAGCGCATTTTGCTGGCCGAAGACAACGTGGTGAACCAAAAGGTGGCCCTGCAAATTTTGCAGCGTCTGGGCTACCGGGCCGATGTAGCTGCCAACGGCTACGAGGTGCTGGCCGCCCTCGACCAGCAGCCCTACGACCTGGTGCTGATGGATGTGCAAATGCCTGAGATGGATGGCCTCACCGCCGCCCGACAGATTGTGCAGCGCTGGCCGACTCGCCGCCCTCGCCTGGTAGCCGTCACCGCTAACGCCATGCAGGGCGATCGCGAACAATGTCTGCAAGCCGGCATGGATGACTACATCAGCAAACCCATTCGCCTAGACGAGCTGATTCGGGTGTTAGAAGGCGGTGACCCCGTCGCCCCCCTCGCGATCGATTTGGCGGCGCTGCGCACCTTTGCTATCACTGTGGGCGGCAACGACCCCGAATTCATGACTGACCTGATTGCCAGCTACCTCGAAAGTGCCGACCAGCTGGTAGCCGACATGCTTACCGCTCTGGGCCAGCACGACTGGACCAGCCTGGAAAGGGCCGCCCACACCCTCAAGTCGAGCAGCGCTGCCGTCAGTGCCACTGTCCTTGCCGACCGATGCCGTGATTTAGAAGTGTTCCTCCGCAAAACCCCCAGCCCGGTTGTTGTCGACCAAGTGAAGGCAATTCGCTACGCTCTAACTGAGGTCAAAACGGCCCTGCAGTCTGCCTTGGTTTCCTAGGAGGCCACCAACCATGTCAGTCGATTCTGATTCAGCGCTAATTTTGGTGGCCGACGATGACCCCTTCATTCGCCACATGCTGACCCGCTACCTGGAGCGCGAGGGTTACCGGGTGCTCGAAGCGTCCCACGGGGAAGCGGCCCTAAATCTCTACTTTCACCACCTGCCCGATCTGGTGCTGCTAGATGCGCTGATGCCGGTAGTAGACGGTTTTGAGGTATGTCGACGACTGCAAGATTTGACCCAAGGCAACCTGGCACCGGTGCTGATGATTACCGGCCTAGAGGACGAAAAATCTGTGGATCAGGCGTTCGAAATTGGCGTGGTCGACTACGTCACCAAACCGATTAACTGGGCGGTGCTGCGCCAGCGGGTGCGGCGGCTGATTTTGCAGCATCGCTTAGAGATTCAGCTGCGCGAGGCCAACTACCAACTTCAGCAGCTGACCATGATGGACAGCCTCACCCAGGTGGCTAACCGCCGCCGCTTCGACGAATATCTGTTGCAAGAGTGGGGCAGGGGCGTGCGCGAACACCTGTCGCTGTCGCTCGTGATTTGCGACATTGACCATTTCAAAGCCTACAACGACCACTACGGGCACCAGGCGGGCGATCGCTGTCTTCAAGAAGTGGCCAAAACCCTCAACCAGTGTATCAGCCGCCCGGCCGACATCGTCACCCGCTACGGCGGTGAAGAGTTCGCGGTGATTTTGCCCAATACCACTTTGGAGGGGGCGACCGTCCTTAGCCAGCGGCTGGTAACAGCCATTCAGCAGCGGGGGTTGCCCCACAACACCGCCCCCCAAGCGATCGTCACCATTAGCTGCGGTGTCGCCAACGTGTTGCCCAGGGCCGACTACTTGCCCTCTGACCTGGTGTTCACCGCCGATCAGGCCCTTTATCAAGCCAAGGCCCAGGGCCGCAACCGGTGCCAGGCGATTTACGTGATGCCCCCCGGCCCTGAGCAATCGTTTAACGCAGGCGCGATTGGCGTTACCCCTACCCTTCGATCGCTTTGGCCTGAGGCTTGAGAGACCGGCCGACAAAAAAGTGTTAATTACAGTCGATATATCCGACAGCACGATGGGGCTGACGACAAACGCCCAAAACCCGTGCACAGTCATTTCTTAACAAAGATGGATCCCAGCCGCCCGCTCGCAAAAATGCTAATGTTCTAGACCCAACGCTGATGTAGTCCTGGGTTAGTTATGGCTTCAGTCTCTGCCCCCTCCGCCATGGTGGTCTGCCCCCACTACCTGGCCTCTGCTGCTGGCCTCAACGTGCTCAGTCAGGGGGGCAACGCGGTCGATGCGGCGATCGCTACCCAAGCAGCCCTAGCAGTGGTCTACCCCGCCATGACCGGGCTGGGCGGCGATGGCTTTTGGCTGGGTTACCAGGCCCAATCGGGCCAGCTCTATGGCCTCAATGGTTCGGGTCGGGCGGGGGCGAGCTGCGATCGCGATCGCGTCACCTCCCTGGGGCTAGCGGCCATTCCCCAACGCGGTCCTCAGGCGGTGATCACGGTACCGGGGGGCGTCTCGGCCTGGGGTGAAATGCACCAGCGCTTTGGCCACCTGCCCTGGGCCCACCTGCTCCAGCCCGCGATCGCCCTGGCCGAACAGGGCTATCCCTGCTCCAAATCCCAGGCTCATTGGACGCGGGTCAACGCCGAATTTCTGCGGGCCTATGGCAGTGAGAACAATCCCTTTTTACCGGGTGGGGATGTGCCGATCGCTGGGGCCAGAGTGACCAACGTACCGCTGGCAAAGACCCTCCGCCGGCTGGCCGCCGCCGGTTGCCAGGATTTCTACCAGGGAGAGATTGCCGAGCAGATCGTGGATTACCTGAGCAGTTTGGACGGTTGGCTGACCCGCGACGACTTCGCTCGCCACACCGCCACCTGGGTAGACCCGATCAGCACTACCTACCGGGGCCACCAGGTGTGCCAGCTGCCTCCTAACACCCAGGGCTTCACCGTACTGCAAATGCTGAATGTGCTGGAGGGGTTTAACCTGCACACCGTGGGCCACGGCACCGCCGACTATTACCACCTGCTGGTAGAGGCCACTAAGCTGGCCTTTGCCGACCGCGATCGCTGGCTGAGCGACCCCGACTTTACCGACATTCCCCTGGGGGAGCTAATCTCGAAACCCTACGGCGATCGCCGCCGTGCCCGGCTAAGTATGACCGTAGCCCAGGGCTACCCCACTCCGGCCAGTGGCGGCGACACTGTTTACATCGCCGTAGTCGATGGCGAGGGCAATGCCGTATCGACGATTCAAAGCCTGTACTTCGACTTTGGTGCGGCGGTGGTGCCGCCTGAACTGGGATTTCCGCTGCAAAACCGTGGTGCGCTGTTTTCCCTTGACCCCAATCACCCCAATGCCCTAGCACCCGGTAAGCGTCCCTTTCACACCCTCATGCCCGGTCTGGTGCTCAACGACGGCAAGCCTCACTTAGTGCTGGGTACCATGGGCGGCGAGGGCCAGCCCCAGACCCAGCTGGCGCTGCTGACTAGAATGCTAGATTTCGGCTATTCGCCCCAAACAGCGATTGATCTGCCCCGCTGGCTGTGGGGCCGCACCTGGGGCGAAGCCTCTACCCGACTGGCGATGGAAAATCGGATTCCCGCTGAGATTCGCCAAGCCCTGGAAGGCCGGGGACACCAGGTCACCGAGGCCCCTGCGTGGGCCGAGCAAATGGGCCACGCCCACGCCATTCAGGTGCATCCAGACGGACTGGTGGGCGGCTGCGATCGCCGCAGTGAGGGCGCGATCGCCTGCCTGTAAGCCTGACCAATAGCAACTCGGTGCGAACTTAGACATCAGCGATAGACCTCCCGTCGATGTCTGACTCGAACGACCAAAACTAAAAGCCGGGCATCTTCGATCGTGTAAACAATGCGATAGTCTCCGACCCGAATACGACAGAGGTCATCTTCCCCTGCAAGCTTAACCATCCCCGCTGGGCGAGGTTCATGAGCCAAAGCGTCAATTTTGGGCTTTAGTCGCTGTTGCTCTTGGGGTGGTAATGCTTTGAATTGCTTGACTGCGGGTTTTGCAAACTCGATGCGATAGGTCATAGCCCCACATCGGCCTTGAGGTCTTCCCAGGCAAGGGCACCTTCAGTGGCAACAGACGCCAAAGCCTGTCGGGCCTCTAAAATATCGGCGGTATCTTCTGCTTGTTTAGCTTTGAGAAATTGTAAAAAGTCGAGCAACTCAACCAACACTGACTCAGAGGCATTGTCAAGTTCTTGAATGAGCAACTCCTTTAAGGTCATCGATTTACCCTCCGTTAGAACCTGCCCTACCGTTTCTGCGCGGAGTGCCGCAATGCAGATATCTATAGTCTAGCCGCAGCCATTTTTGTTCTGGTAGCGGACTAAGGCAATGGTCGTCTGCTGAAACTAGAGCCCCTTACCGACCCAGCACGGCTGCGCCTTCGTAGAAAAACAGACCCGCCACACAGCCGGTCATTAGCGTAGCCAAGGTGCCTGCCCACAGTGCTTTCCAGGCGACCTCGCTAATGTCTTTGCGGCGGGAGGGCACCAGGGTCGACAGTCCGCCGACAAAGATGCCCACCGAGGGCAAATGAGCAAAGCCGCAGAGGGCGTAGCTAACGATCACCAGGGCGCGATCGCTCAGGGTGCCCTCGGCCGCAGCATTGGCCAGACCAATGTAGGGCGGTATTGCCGTCTCTAAAAACCGTCGCCCAATCAGCTGCGACGACAGCCACAGCTCTTGCCAGTCGAGGGAAACCCCGGTGAGAAAGGTGAGGGGCAAAAACAGCACCCCCATAATGTTTTGCAGCGTAATCACGCTAAACACCTGGCCGACGATGCGCCAGAGGGCAAACTCGCTGGTGGCCAGGCTGGCCAGTTGGGCAAAGAGCAGATTGAGCAGGGCGATCAGACCGAGAATGGCAATTAGGGCGGCGACAATGCCCACCGCCATTTTGACGCCGTCGAGGGCACCCAAAATTAGGCTATCCATCGGGCTTTGCCGCTCGTCGTCGGCCAAATCTACGGCGGGCACCTTGCCTAGGGTGTCGGGCACCTCTCGCTCGGGCACCAGAATTTTAGCCATCACAAAGCAGGCCGGAATCGTCAGCACCGAGGCCGACATCAGGTGGCCCGCAATCGACGGAAAAATGGGCCGCAGATATCCGGCGTAGAGGCCTAGCACCGTGGAGGCAATGGAGCCGAAGCAGCCCGCCAACACGGCGCACAGTTCGCTGCGGGTCATGCGCTCCAGAAAGGGTTTAATCGCGATCGCCGATTCAATGCCGACAAAAATGTTTGCCGCCCCCGCTAGAGCCTCGGCTCCGCTAATGTTCATTGCCCAGCGAAAGAAGCGGGCGAACACCCGCACAATTGGCTGCACCACGCCCAAGTTATATAGCAGCGCAAAAATGGAGGCAAAAAATACCACCTGGGGCAGCGATCGAAACGCGAAAATGTAGCCCAGGTTGAGGTTGTCGGTTCCCAGGCGATCGCCCGGCACGGCGGTAAATGGCGGCGTCAGAGCGCGGGCAATCCAGCGGCCGGCTCCGGCGGGGCCGACAGTTTCATTAAAGTCGGGCACAAAAATGGGGCCAAACAAAAACCGCGCCCCGGCATCAGACGCATCGATCAGGGCGTTGAGAATAGAGCTGAGCCATACCACCACCTCACGGGTAAAGGGCAGCAAAAACACCAGCAACCCCACCAACAGCTGAATAGCAATGCCCCACCCAATCACCTTCCACGGAACCCGCCGCCGATCTTCTGAACCCAGCCAGGCGATAAAGCAAAGGCCAAACATACCCAGCAGCGAAATTAAACGCAGTGCCATGCGGTGCTCATTCTCCTTTTGGCCCAAGATTGGCGAGCCTGCCACCGATTATGCCGAAGAACGTCGCCAGCGAAGCGACTTGCTCTAGAACTTAATTAAGGGGAGGGGTGCGAGGTGTCAGGCGCAAGGTGTTGGGTGTCAGGCAAAACCGTAAACTGCAAACCCGATACTTCAAACCCGATACCCAAAACCCCAAACCCCAGACTGGCCCATAATAGATGTGACCCACCGCTCCACCCTATGGAAGCCTTTTCCCCTTTTTCGCCCGATTGGGCTGAGTCTGCTACCCACGCCAGCGAGTTTTGCTGCCCTCAGTGTGGGGCCGAGAGCCGCCAGGCTAAAGCCGTCTGGATCAACCGCCGATCGCCCGTCTACGGCACCGACCATCGCCGCAAGTGGCAAGAGTTTTACCACTGCGGCGAGTGCGCTACCCCCTGGTGGGCCTGGAGCAGCGATCGCCCTCCATCCCCCTACGGCACCCTCGACGATGACGACGACAGAGAATTGTTTTAGGCGGTTTTGGCAGCCGCCAAGCCTATGGTTTTGTCTGGGTTGAGGCACTCTACCGTTCGAACGTTCAACTGTTTAAGTGCCCGTTGCCGATGACCCCTAACCCACCGCCCAAGACCATTCACGTGTTTGGCAGCCTCAATATGGATCTGGTCTGCCGAACGCCCCACCTGCCCCAGCCAGGGGAAACTATTTTGGGCACTCAGTTTGAAACGCTGCCCGGCGGCAAGGGGGCCAACCAGGCGGTTGCGGCGGCACGGCTGGGGGCAGCCACGACGATGGTTGGTCGAGTCGGCGCAGATGACTTTGGCCGTCAACTCATCGAGGGTTTGCAGGGGGCTGGGGTCGATGCCAGCGGGGTAGTGGTTGACGGAGAGGTGGCGACGGGGGTAGCGGCGATCGCGGTAGACAGCGCCGGCCAAAACACCATCGTGGTCGTACCCGGTGCCAATGGCCAAATCAGCGACAGTGATGTTGATCGCCTCACGACCCGGCTGCGACCCGGTGACCTGGTGCTGCTTCAGTTTGAGGTGCCGCTGCCGCTAGTCATTATCGCCGCCAAAACCGCTAAGGCTCAGGGGGCAACGGTGATCGCCGACCCAGCCCCCGCCCGCACCGACCTGCCGCCAGAGTTCCTTAGAACTGTGGATATTTTCACCCCCAACCAGGTCGAAGCTAGTCAGCTCACCGGGTTGGCCGTGACCGATATTGCCACCGCCACCGCAGCGGCTCAGCAGCTGGTGCAGCGCGGTGTCGCGATCGCCATCGTGAAGCTAGGCGCTCAGGGCGTTGTGGTCGCCGAAAACCATCGCACCTTTCACCAGCCTGCTCTGGCGGTCAAGGCCGTTGACACCGTTGCCGCTGGGGATGCCTTTAACGGCGGCCTGGCCGTAGCCCTAGCTGAAGCAATGGACCTGGAGGAGGCCGTGCAGTTCGCCAACGCTGTGGCCGCGGCGGCGGTTATGGTGCCGGGGGCGCAGCCATCAATGCCCGAGCGATCGCAAGTGGCTGCCCTGCGCCTTGGCCTCAAGCACTAGCATCGGCTTTGACATGTAGCGGTGCTCACAATCTGCCAAAATTAAGGGCAACCTCAGCAATTGATGGCATGGGACGAATTAAAGGCCACGAGTGGCAGACAGAGTTTAGCGATTTGATGCGCGGCATTGCCGGGGCATTTTTGTTTGGTGCCCCCTTTCTCTACACCATGGAGGTGTGGTGGAAGGGCAACTTCACCTCGCCGCCGCGCATGATGCTGATTTTGGGCATGGCCTACATGGCCCTAGTGCTGTTGAATATCAAAGGTGGGTTTCGCGCTGAGCAGCCCCGCAGCCGCACCCAGATTTTGGTCGAAAGTGCCGAGGGGCTGGCGATCGCCCTCTTCACCGCCACCCTCAGTCTGACGTTGCTTGACATCGTTCATGTTGAGACCGGCATAGACGCCATCATGGGCCGACTGATCACCCTGTCGCTGCCCTATTCAATCGGGGTCGGCATTGCCAACAACCTTTTGCTGAGAGTTGGCGATGACGAGGCTGATTCTGACAAAAAGCGCGGCCACCCCTTGCGGAGCACGCTGTCGGATGCCGGTGCTGCCCTACTGGGCGCGATCGTCGTTGGTTCCTCGATCGCACCTACCGATGAAATTCCCATGATCTCCAGCTCCTTGGAGCCCACGCGCCTGCTGCTGATTATGGCCAGTTCGCTGCTGCTGTCATACATCATTGTGTTTGAAGCCAATTTTGGCGCTCAGCGGCAGCGGCGATCGCAGTCCGGATTATTCCAAGGGCCGATTAGCGAGACTGTGGCCGCCTACCTCATTGCGCTGGCCGCTTCAGCGTTCATGCTGTGGCTGTTCCAGGTGATTCGCGTGGGCGACCCAATTAACCAGTGGGTGAGCTATATCATCGTATTGGGCCTGCCCTGCACCATCGGCGGTGCAGCCGGTCGTCTAGCTGTGTAACTCCTACCTCCATGTCTGAAAAGCCCATCCGCAATCGCGCTGAATGGTTTTCCCTTGGCATTTCCCTGACGCTACTGGCGGCAGTAGTGGCCACGGTGGCTTCGCTGTGGCTAAAACCATCGCTCAAACCCGCCGAATTTACCGTGGAACCGGGGGAAGTGCGGCCTGCCAATGACCACTATTATTTACCCATTACCATCACCAACGAAGGCGACGCCACCGCCGCCGAAGTTACGGTCGAGGGTACCCTTGAAACCACCAGCCCCGAAGAAGTAGCCTCCACCACCTTCGACTTTATTCCCGCCCGCTCCCAAGCCGAAGGGTTTTTGATCTTCAGCGAAGAACCCTCAGCGGCGTCGGTGCGCGTGATCAGCTATCAGAAGCCGTAGTTGATTTACCTCGTCTCAGTCCCCCGGCACGACAGCTGATGACACCGCTGTTTCTCCATAGCTCATTTACACCGCACAGTTTTTCCCTTGGGCTTTTGCTCGATAAAGACCTTGATCAGCGGTGGCGATCAACGTCGCAAACGACAGATTGCTCTGGGGGACAACTGTGGCTACGCCAAAGCTAAGCGTCATCAGGTCACCGACCGGTGATTGGGGGTGGGGCAGTTGTAACGCCGCCAAATTAGCCTGAATTGCTTTGACTACGGCGAGCGCCCCCTTAGCGGTAGTGTTTGGCAAAATAATCGCAAACTCTTCGCCACCGTAGCGGGCCGCCAAATCAGATGGACGCCTAGAGGCTTGCACAATGGCGTTGGCCACCTGCCGCAGCGCATCGTCTCCAGCCAAGTGGCCATGGGTGTCGTTGTAGAGCTTGAAGCAGTCTACATCACACAAAATTAAAGACAGGGGAGCCTGCTCGCGAGCCAGCCGTTGCCATTCTGCACTTAGCCGATCGTCAAAGCAGCGGCGGTTGGCCAGCTGAGTCAACCCATCCACCGAAGCCAAGCGCTGAAGCTCTTGATTGGCGGTTTGCAGCTGCTGATAAAGCTCCGCTTGCTGAATGGCGATCGCCGCCTGGCCAGCGAGTTGATACAACAAATTCACCTCCGCCTGCTGCCACTGGCGCGTCTCGCTGCACTGGTGGGCAATTAGCAGCCCCCACAGCCGCTCTTTTTGCAGAATCGGCACAATCAAATTTGCCCGAATATTTAAGCTTTGCAGCAGTTCAATATGACACGACATCAGCCCCGCCGTTTCAATGTCTTCGATCGCTCGGGTGTTGCCCTGCTGGTAGTAAGCCGCGTGGGTCGTCTGAAAACAAGTATCCATCACATGGAAACCCAAAATCGACGGGCACCCCTCTGCAAGAGACTCGACCGCCACCAGCCCACGCCAATCAGGCTCAAACTGATAAATGACAACTCGATCGACCTCAAACAGCTGTCGAACTTCATCCGCTGTGGTTTGGAGAATCTCGTCTAGCTCCAGCGATTGCCGAATGTGTTGCGTTACAGCCGCAACAATGCGCTCAGGCGCAGTTTGATTTTGTACTGTTTGCATCACTGGCTGCAAAGGCGCTGGGGTGAGCGTCACCGCTGAGCTAAAATAGGGCGTTGTTTTAATCGGCACAGCAGCGGGTTTAGCAATCAAATAGCCCTGGGCAAAGGTAGCACCCCGTTCCTGCAACCAGTTCAACTCTTCAATACATTCGATCCCTTCCGCAACGGTTTTAATGTTCAGATTTTGCGCAATTTCTAAAAGCTTTTCAGTAATGGAAGCTTTATAGGGGTCAAGGTGAACATTTCGAATCAGCTCCATATCTAGTTTGACGAAGTCGGGGCGCAGCTGGTGCAGCAAATTCAAACCAGAATATCCAGACCCCAAATCGTCTAGAGCAACGGCAAAACCAGCTTCTCGATAATATTTTAAAACGGTTTTAAGGTGATCTAGATCTTGAGGATTGTCTGACTCGACGACTTCAAACACAACCTGTTCGTGGCCAATACCAGCCCTATCAATGGCGTCTACCGTGCTCCGCAGGCAAGACACTGGGTCATACAGAGCAGTGGGGGAAAAGTTGATAAACAGACGCCCTGTCAAGTTGTGCTGACTCGCTTGCTCAATGGCACTCAGCCGAGCCACTCGATCTAGTTGGGGCAACAAACCGGCTTCAGTTGCCAAGTCAAAAATGGAAGCTGGCATAACTAAGTTGCCGTGCTCATCTAGCCCTCGAAAAAGCGATTCATACCCATAGATTTGAGTCGTGTCGTCAATTGAAACAATCGGTTGAAAATGGCTGGTAACGCGATCGCTAGCCAACATATCTACCAGCCAGTCAGATTGGCTAATCTTAATAAATCGCTGGAGGGAGGAAATATCGCTAAAATCTTGCAGCTGGGGCTGTACCGCACCATGCACAAATAGAACTTGAGTTTCTTTTAACTCCCTTGGAGCGACAATTTTAGCTAAGTGACGAGCGACCTCTTGAGCTTGTCCAGCTTTGCAAGCCATGCTCAAACCTGGTCGCTCCTGCATGAGTTCAAACTCAAATGATGCCTGCTTTAAGAAAGGAACCACTTTTGTCAAGGTGTGAGGAACTGGAAACCAGAGAAACAGTCGCCCGGCTTCTCCTGCTCGACACCGACCAACGTTATGACAAGCACATGTCTTAGAGGAAGACATTCCCATAGCTAAGTTCCGCAAACATCGACGAGTAAAACTAGTATTCCCAGCCCTATCTGGAGAAGGCCATGAGTTAAGCTAGATGGCCTAATTTTTCAGTTAGATCGTCTCAATCAATTTTGCAATCGCTTTAGTTTGAGTAAACCCGACCAGTCTACTGAACAAGGATACAAACCCATAAATCTTGAACTCTATTAAACATTGCGAATTACCCGGCAGGGATTGCCCACGGCCACGACGCTAGCGGGTATCGATTTAGTCACTACGCTGCCCGCGCCGATAGAGGTATTGTCGCCAATCGTCACCCCTGGGCAAACAATTACGCCGCCGCCCAGCCATACGTTGCTGCCAATAGTAATGGGAGCCGCCATCTCTAACCCACTCAGCCGCACCGTTGGGTCAGTGGGATGGTAGGCCGTGTAAATCTGCACATTAGGTGCCATCAGCACGTTGTCGCCAATCGTTACCCAGTTGCAGTCAAGAATGGTGCAGTTGGTGTTGAGGTAGAGGTTTTTGCCGGCTCGGATGTGATCGCCGTAGTCGCAGAAAAAGGGAGGGGTAATCTCAAAATTGGGGCCAATGGTGTGAAAGAGCGATCGCACCACTTCCTGCCGCACCTCAAGTTCCCCAGGCCGAGCATGGTTAAACCGATACAACTGCTCCTGAGTCTGCCGCCGCATTGCCACCAGCTCGGGATCCGCTCCCAGATACAGCTCATTAGCCAGCATCTTCTCCCGCTCGGTTTTCACCATCGAGGCTACCCCTCTCTAGACCAAGATTCTAGGGTACTGTGAGAACCCCAAAATCTTGGCCTATCTAAGGATCAAGGTGATCCCTACGTCACCCAACGATGACGGCGATCGGCCCGCCCCCGGATGGCCCCTGGTGCTCGCTGCCACCCGACACATAGATCATCGGGTCTTGTACAACGGCGGCGATCGCAGCCCCCACCACCGCCCTGGCCATCCGGGTGTGATTGATATCAGAATCGTCGAGCATGGTGTGGCGGTGCCCGAGCAGCTGCCCCGAGGGGTCGGCTTCGGCCTTGGCAAACACATTCACGATCTGGCCGCCGTCGCCCACTCCCCCGGCACTGTGGATAGCGCGGTTGACGGCGGCGATATCGAGGGCGTGGGCCATGACGCTGTGGCCAATGCGGTAGCGGCTGTAAGAGTGGGGGGCGTTGCCCAGCACCAAAATTTCGCAGTTTTGCAGCTCGACCCCCGCCGAGGTCGACGCCACTGCAGAATAAAGGCGGTAGTTGTGGCAAATGTCGGCGGCGGTCAGATCGCCCCGCTGCACTTCGCCGAGGGCCAGGGCGACCCCGAGGGCTGAGGCCCCCCGCGAGTAGGCCATCGATTTATAGCTGTCTTGGGTGATGGCAGCCTGGGTGTGGCGAGCCGCCGTGATCAGCGGGCATTTAATTTGCACAAAGTGAACCGCATCGGCAGTGAGGCCAGCGGCGGCGATCGCCCGCTCTACCCCCTCAGCCACCACCTCCACCATCGTCAACGTGCCAATTTCATCGGTCGAGAAGTCGCGGGTGTGGCAAACCCCCAGGGCCAGCCCAGGCTGAGTTGGCCCCGTCAGCCCCTCGCTCTGGCGGGTAAACACCGTCATGTGAGGACTTAGCACCCCCTCAGTGCCCCCCGACATCACAAACACCACCTGGTCGGTCAGCTCGTCACCGATCAGCCCCCTCAGGTATGCCTTGAGCGTGGCCACCGCAAACCCACGGGTGAAATCATTCACGCAGCCATTGCCCTCGGTTTTGCCCAAAATCGCCACGATGGTTTTGGGGTCTAGCGTTCCTTGCTGCACCAGTGCGGCTAGACCGCTCAGGTCATCGGGGCCACTCTGGGCAATTTTAAACACATCAACTTTCATCGCCGACAACCTTCCCCATCACGTTTATTGGGCTGCGATCGCAGAGCCCCGGCTCCCTAAGAAACCGGGGCTCTAGCATCCCCTTTTCAAGGGGACAGGGGGGATCTAGCCCACCAGTTCTTTCACTTTGGCCATGATGCCATCGGGGTCAATGCTCTGGTGAATAAACTGCTCCCACAGGCCGCCGCTGCCCTCGTGGTTGGTACCCATAAAGGCAAACTTGGGCGTGTAGCCCCGTTCCAGCAGCCAAGAGCCAAAGCGGCTGCCCAAGCCAGTCTTGCGGTTAAAGGCCTCGGTCACCAGCACAAAGGGGGCCTTGCCCACCTTGGCCATGGTCTCTTCATCGATCACGTTAAGGGTAGACTTGTTGATCAGGCCCACGTCGATGCCCTCCTGCTTCAGCCGCTCGACGGCATCGAGGGCGCGATAGAGCGAGTCGCCAAAGGTGACGATGTAGCCCGCCGTGCCCTCGCGGATCACCTCATCCTTGCAGGGGGTGAAGGTGTAGTCGCCGCCAAACATCTCGTTGCCCTCAGTGTCGAGGATCATCGGCACCTTCGAGCGGGTGGAGAAGATAAAGCGCAAACCGGGGTCGTGGAAAACCTTTTTGACGCAGGCTTTCATCTGGTTGGGGTCGGCGGGAAAGTAGAGGCGGGTTTCATAGCCATCCTCCAGGCCATTGTCGGCAAAGAAGTTGTTAACGCCGAAGTGGCAGGTGTTGTCGGCCATATCGTCGATACCGGAGTGGGAGAAGTGGCACAGCAGATTAGACCGGTTCAACCGCGACATAGTGATTTCAGAGATGCACATCTCCAGGAAGGCTGCAAAGGTAGCGAAGACGCCCTGCTTGCCCTCGGCCATGCCAAAGCCCGCCGCCGCCGACAGGTTGCCCCGCTCTTGAATGCCGCCGCTGATGAAGACTTCGGGGTATGCCTTGCGGATCTGGGCCAAGCCGCAGGACCCCTCCAGGTCGCTGTCGACCACTAGCACGCTGTCCTTGCGGGTGGCTTCGTCCAGTTTGCCCAACACTTCTACCATGGCATCGCCAAACACGTTGCGGTTGGCCCCCACAACTTTGCTGCAACCCCGAAACTCGTAGGTATTTTTGGGGGCGGTAATGCCTTCGAGGATCTCCACGGCAGCGGTGTGGCCCTTGGCGGTTAGGTAGGCGATCGCCGCCTTGACCGAGATCACATCGTGGCCGTGGGTGCTGCCCTCAATGCCCTCGATGCCGACCGCCATGGCCCGCTTGTTAACCACTGCCACGGGGCCGGGGGTGTTGATCGCCTTACAGATGTTGGCGTAGAGGCTGTCGATGTCTTCGCCGTCGCCTTCGAGCACGGTCAGGCCGTGGCCCTCCAGAGTTTTCTTGACGCTGAAGCCGCCCATGTACTGGGAGGGGTGGCCGGCAATGGTAACGTCGTTGTCGTCGATCAGCAGCTTGACGTTGACGTGGTTGGCCACCGCAAAGCGGGCCGCCTCGGCGTCGTTGCCCTCCTGCTGAGAGCCGTCGGAACCAAGGCAGAAGGCAACTTTGCCGGGGTTGGCCAGGGCCACACCGTTGACGTAAGGCCACATGTGACCTAGCCGCCCAGAGCTAAATTTAACCCCGGGGGTGAGCCCCAGTTCGGGGTGGCCGGGCAGTTTAGAGTGGGCTTCGCGGTAGTGCATCAGGTCTTCGGCGGGCATGTCGCCGTTGAGCACCGATATTAAATACTGGGTGGCCACCCGGTGGCCGGCTTCGTCAAAGAAAATCGGCACATACTTCTCGCCCGCACCGCGAAACAGGGCGTCGAGAATCATCACCTCGGGCACGGTGTCGTAGGGGCCGCCAGTGTGACCGCCCACGCCCCGCGCTGCGCCGGTCGCAGTGAAAAACACGATCGCATCCCGACACAGCTGAATGTTGGCCTTGAGGGCACTGCGCTGCTCGTCGGTGAGGGTGGGGTTAGACGCATCGAGGGAAATTCGCTGGTATGCGCCTAGGTCAATGGGAAAGCTTGTCATAGTGTTTCGTCCTATAGGCTGGTGAGAGAGAAGCGTGGAGCAAAGCAAGTTTTTTTATAGAGAGCAAGTCCACCGCTCAAGTTTGGATAGCAAAAATCCACTACCTCCATCATTCAATACTCTGGCAAGGCTGTGAAGTTAATTCAGTAAGAGATGGTTAAGTAGTGGGCTAGTGGGCCCGTGCCAGAGATTTAGAGACTCAAGGCGGACAACGAAAACTCCCTACGCCTAGCGATCGCGCCCCCTGTTATTATCGATTGTGCAACTTTTGAGGTTGATCAATTGTCCGGATTTTGGGCATAGAGATATGTCTTTAGTAACAGGACGGGATCAAGGCGATCGCGTCCAAAGCCAAAGCCGATAGAATAGCCCACAGCCAATCGCCCTTCTCCCTATGCCTTCTCAGCTCAAACACAAATTAAAACACTGGATTTTGCTGTTCTGGACCGCGCTCCTGGCGGTGGTGATGCTGGGTGGGCCTACGATCGCATTTCCGCCACCGGTAGTGCCTTGGGAAGTTAATCCGTCGGAGATTGCGCCAATTCCCCAGAGCTTCCAGAAAATCCGGGGGGTGTGGCTGACCACCAACGATATAAATATCCTGCGGGAGTCCTCTCGGGTGCAGAGTGCCATGGCCACGTTGTCCCAGCTCAACTTCAATACGGTCTATCCAGTGGTCTGGAATTCGGGCTATGCCCTCTACCCCAGCGTGATTGCCCAGCGAGCCGGGATACCCTACATTCACCGAGGCGCGGCGGGGCAGGACATTCTGGCTGACGTGATTAACCAAGCTCACCGGCAGGGCTTGTTGGCAATCCCGTGGTTTGAGTTTGGCTTTATGGCCCCGCCGTTATCGGAGTTGACTCTAGCTCACCCGGACTGGCTGACCCAGCGCCAGGATGGCAGCCAGACCTCGATCAGTGCGGCTGGGGAAGTGGTGTGGCTCAACCCGTTTAAGCCAGAGGTGCAGCAATTCATCAACAGTCTGGTTGCCGAAATTGCCGTCCGCTACGACATTGACGGCATTCAATTCGATGACCACACGGCCCTGCCCAGCGACTTTGGCTATGACTCTTACACCCGGTTGCTATACCAGCAGGAAACCAAACAGCCGGTACCGAGTAACCCGCGAGATCCGGCCTGGATGCGCTGGCGGGCGGACAAGATTACGGACTTTGTGGCTCAGCTCAACCAAACCGTGAAACAGTATCGTCCCCAAGCGATCTTTTCTGTGTCGCCCAATCCCTATGACACGGCCTACAACTCGTTTTTGCAAGATTGGGTCGGCTGGATCAACCGTGGCTTGGTAGATGAGTTGCTGGTGCAGATCTACCGCTGGGATATAAACAGCTTTACGGATCAAATGCTGCGGCCCGAAATTCAGATGGCCCAAACTCAAATTCCGGTGGGCATTGGCATTTTGACTGGGTTACGCAATCGGCCTATGCCGATGTCGATGATTCAAGCTCAAGTGATGCGAGCGACGGCCCAGGGGTTAGGGGTGGCCTTTTTCTACTACGAAAGCCTCTGGTACGATGCGCCGGAGCCTGTGGAAGAGCGCCAGGCCCGTTTCCGGGATTTATTTAGCGTACCTGCGTCCCGGTTTAGCCTACGTCGCCAGGTTTGATCACGGCTTTGATACTCTGCTGCGCCTGGGTGGGGTTAGCCCGAATTTCTCACCAGCCCTGATTCAGGTCTCTAAATCAGGACTGATGAGAAATTCGGGTTTAGTATCCCCTACGGCAGCGTTGACCGATGACGCGACCTTGAGTACGGCCCTAGAGTGCCTGAAGGCCCATCTGCCGATAACGATGCAGGGGGAGCATCAGCCGGAGACCCTCTACGGCGATCATCCACCGCCTCACTTCCATGCAATCTATGGCGAGTATAATGCCCTAGTAAGCATCGAATCTCTAGAAATCATTGAAAGCGATTTGCCTAATCGTGCTCAAGAAATGGTGATTGATTGGGCAGAAATGTATCAGCAAGATCTTCCGAAAAGGTGGAATGACCAAGAGTTTTGGAAGCTACCTCCTTTGAAAAAAGGTCGATATAGGCATGGAATATCCAAGAATCTGTCGGGCTGAGGCAGTTAGCGATCGCATCTTTAGAGTCACCTTCACCAATCAAGACATCAAACACTACGACATCAGCCCGCTTTTAGAAAAACAATGTTTGCACCCCTTCGACAGCCCGCTTTTTTTAAGAGCTTTACCCTTGAGTCAGGTGGGTACGGAATCGTTTGGAACGAGGACATTGATATCAGTGAGTGCGAGCTGTGGAAGCACGGTGTAACACCTAAAGCTGATGCAGACCTAAATTCCACTGACCGCGACCAAGGGCATTTTATCCCTCTTTAGTCACTTTCGTTAAGCAAAAAGGATTGTTCAGGCAACTTTCACCTGAATAGCTAGTGGACTAGCCCGAAACTGATGCATGCAATTCATCAGCCGATACAAGCCATGACGCAATCCAGGAATAGCAAACACCTCAAGCCAAGGTTTGAGACGTTG
>NZ_JACJOX010000056.1 GCF_014695775.1 Leptolyngbya sp. FACHB-60
ACGACATCAGGGGTGTGACACGTGGGGCAGTAAATGGGTTCGAGAACCATGAGTGGAGAGCGGGTTCGGGACTCTTCGTATTTTGTCCCAATACACAGGTCTAGAACACTACCCAACGATTGCCAATGGAATGCGCCAGTTCTGTACATGGGCAGGCATGGCGGGGGCTCCAATTAGCCCAGCACTTTGGGGTCGACGTTGCCACCACATAACAACTCCGGTGATGGCTAGCAGCATCACGATCAACGCCGCCACCAGCATGAGCAACTGATTGGCGAACCCAAAATATCTCCCCATGTGAATGGCTGTTCCCATCTCTACGGCTTTAGGAACCAGACCATAATCTTTCCAGCGCACATCCGCCAGCACGGTACCGCTGTACTGATCAACATACAGAGTCACTTCCTGGGTTGGATCAGGAGGGAAGGCCGAAATCGTAAATACCCCGGTCTCTCCTGCCGGCAACGTCACATTATAGCCAGGAGGTGTGCCTTCAGCCTACGCTAGGGCGATCACAGCATCAAGGCTAACGGGGGTGCCAGTGGCCAGCTTCTGAGTCGGTGTCGGCCCGGCATGGTGACCCGAGTGATCAGTTTGGCCCGAGGGAGCAGATTGAGGTATAGGTAGCTGTTCTACGGCCCAGGGCACCACCTGACCCCGCTGGTTGAGCGAGCCTGTCAACACAGCAGATTGAGGAATGTCGTCCCACATTTGGGCCGGAAACTGACTCGACACTTGGGCAAAGGTGTCGCCCCAAAAACCAGTCCAGGGTAAGCCGGTAAGAATCAGAAAACCAATTAGAAGAACGCCATAAAACCCCGGTACGGCATGTAAGTCTCACCAAAATATTCGTTTGTTCTGGCTCCAGAGGCGGGGAATTAATGTGCCCAAAACAGCAAACTTTTGGCGCGGCCACCACAAATAAAGCCCTGTGATTAGCAGCACTAAACCCCAACAGGCGGCTAGCTCAACTAAATAATCCCCTAGCTTGCCAATCAGTAACTCGCCGTGAATCTTTCGGGCGATCGCCTGCAAATTACTGTCCTCATCGCGATCGCCCAAAAGTTCACCGCTGTAAGGGTTAACGAACACCATGAGGTTGCGTTCGTCCGCCGTGGTCAACAGTACTTCACTACTGCGATTTGCGGCAGCAGGGGGCGTAACCTGAGTAATTACAGCTGTGGGATACGCGCTTTCGACGGACTGTACCTGCTCAACGTAGGACAGCGTCGCCAGGTCAGGCTGCACAAACATGAGGTTGTTGTACATGGCCGCATCTAGCTGGGGCTTAAACAGATAAATAATGCTCGTCGCGGCTAGAATCACCATGAAGGGAATCACAAACAACCCAGCATAGAAGTGCCAGCGCCACACCGTACGGTAAAACCGATTGCCAGGCGATAGAGCTGCTGGGGATTGATTTACGGCCAGGTTGGAGGGATTCATGCCGGTATTTGCCAAAGCCAAGACTCCGATTAACATGCCTGATGCGCAGAGATGTTGTCAAAAGACACAGCGTCAATTCGTTACACGCCATCCGACATGAGAAACCCCAATTCAAAACAGGTAGCCTGTGGGGGCATTGCACTACAATGCTCCTACCAATCAGCGGTTAGCCAGACAGGATTCGGTATTACACGTTGTTATTCTTTCAGCAGCACCTCATCGCTAAACCGCTTTAGCCCCAGCCGGAGGATGCTAAAGCTAGGCATTCACCCAAACATTCAAAAGATTAGCAGGCTCAGCTTTTCTTCAGGGGAAACTGGAGTGGACGCACCATAGTGGCCAGCAGGTGTTCGATCACAGCCGATAGATCTCTACATAGACCGGTATGCACCCGTGAGGTTTGAATGATCGTGCTGCGGGGGGCAACCAGCCAGCCAAACCGTTCTCGCTGGGGCAGTTGACCAATGGGGCCTGCCTGAATTTCGCCAGCACAAATAATCGGAATGGTGTTTAAATAACCTTCGACTGTTTCTAAATCTAGGGTAGGGTCAAGGGCGAGCAGCCGTTGCGAATTGAGTTCAATTTTGGCTTCGAGAAATTTGCGGGTGGCGCATGAAACAATCACACCTACGTTGACAAACTCTTCTCGCTCAACCTTAGGCACCACACGAACGATGGCGTAATCATAGGTGACCTGATCGTGCACGAATGGCCTCCTCTAAAAAAGCGTGGGGTGGCTCTAGCCGCTTCAGCAAATACTCAATATAAGCCTCGCGGTGGTGTTGGCTATTCGTAAAAGGAGAGCCCTCGAGCAGCCAGGGCTCTGGAATTAGGTTGACGATGCCAGTGATAACATCTGGCGTTAGCTGGGCCGTCATGGTGGCATCAATCGCTTGCAGCTGGCTAGCAAACCGCAGCAAAACGTGGTCTTTGATGCCGGGGAAGGGGGTGCGGCTGCGCTCTAAGTAGTTGTTCCAACTGT
Source organism: Leptolyngbya sp. FACHB-60 (assembly GCF_014695775.1). GTDB lineage: Bacteria > Cyanobacteriota > Cyanobacteriia > Phormidesmidales > Phormidesmidaceae > Nodosilinea. Next base: position 2,429 of record NZ_JACJOX010000056.1, read on the forward strand.
GGTGAAAGTAAAGGGCAACGCCGTGATCAATCAACCAGAGGCGGCGGTGCCACATCAGCATATTGGTGTTGCGGACGGTGCGATCGATATTGGTGACGTAGGCATCGAGCCAGACAATGGCCGAGGCCAGGGCGGCATCGGGCTGTTGGGCAACGGGGTCAAAGGTGATGGAGCTGGGCAGGTAGTCGAGGGCCAGGTTGAGGCCCACACTGGCTCGAATCAAATCTTGAATTTCGGGGTCGGGTTCGGTACGGGCCAGTTCAGCATCGACTTCGATCAGGACAATTTCGGGCACCAGCAGACCGAGGACCCGCGCAATTTCTCCAGCCACGAGTTCAGCAATCAGAGATTTGACCCCCTGACCGGCACCCCGAAACTTCAGCACATACATGCCATCATCGTCAGCTTCCACAATGGCGGGGAGAGAGCCTCCCTCCCGCAGAGGAGTGACGTATCGGGTGGCAACAACGGTTCGCAAATGGATTCTCGGTTACAAAGCCTCAGCCCATTTTAATGGAACCGACCGTCGCTATCGCCCCAGGCAGGGGCTGGCGCAAAAAGGTATTGAGCGGTTTGCTCAGGCTGAAGGGGTAACGAATGCAGGCGCTAAGGGCGATCGCCCGCTGGCTACAATCCCTACCCAGATAGCCCGGTTGGGTAACTGCCGTAACCACCATCTGGGGCAAAATCAGGCATCATGAAGAAGCGTAGTAGTGTCTTTGTACCGATTGCTGACCTATGGGCGACTTCAACATTCAGGCTCCCTTTGAACCTGCGGGAGACCAGCCAAAGGCGATCGCGGGCCTGACCAAGTTTCTGCAAGACAACACCAAGTACCAAACCCTGTTGGGGGCCACGGGCACGGGCAAAACCCACACCATCGCCCGCGTTGTTGACAACATTGGCAAGCCGGCTCTGGTGCTGGCCCACAACAAAACCCTCGCCGCCCAGCTCTGCAACGAGCTGCGCGAGTTTTTCCCCGACAACGCCGTCGAGTATTTCATTAGCTATTACGACTACTACCAGCCCGAGGCCTACATTCCCACCACCGACACCTACATCGCCAAAACCGCCTCGATCAACGACGAGATCGACATGCTGCGGCACTCGGCCACCCGCTCCCTGTTTGAGCGCAAAGATGTGATTGTGGTCGCCTCGATTAGCTGCATCTACGGTTTAGGTATTCCGTCGGAATACCTAAGAGCCTCAATTCCGCTGCATGTGGGCATGGAAGTCAACCAGCGCCAGGTGCTGCGCGATCTGGCCTCGATTCAGTACGAGCGCAACGATTTAGACCTGGGCCGAGGCAAGTTTCGCGTTAAGGGCGACGTGCTGGAGATTGGCCCTGCCTACGAAGACCGCATCATTCGCATTGAGTTTTTTGGCGACGAGATCGACGCCGTGCGCTACGTTGACCCGATCACCGGGGCCACTCTGCGAAGCATGGAAGGGCTGAGCATTTACCCCGCCAAGCACTTTGTTACCCCCGACGATCGCATCGAAGAAGCCTGTCAGGCGATTAAAGATGAGTTGCTAGAGCGTCTAGCGGAGCTAGAGAAAGAGGGGAAGTTACTGGAGGCCCAGCGGCTGGAGCAGCGCACCCGCTACGACCTAGAGATGATCCGCGAGGTGGGCTACTGCAACGGGGTGGAAAACTACGCCCGTCATTTAGCTGGTCGCAAAGCTGGCTCACCGCCGGAGTGTCTGCTCGATTACTTCCCTAAAGACTGGCTGTTGGTCATTGACGAGTCCCACGTCACCATTCCGCAGATTCACGGCATGTACAACGGCGATCGCAGCCGCAAGATGGTGCTGATCGACCACGGCTTTCGCCTCCCCAGCGCTGCTGACAACCGCCCCCTCAAGGCTGAAGAATTTTGGGACAAGGTGAACCAGTGCATTTTTGTCTCGGCCACCCCTGGCAATTGGGAGATGGAAATCTCAGGCGGCAAAGTGGTTGAACAAATCATTCGCCCGACCGGCGTGCTCGACCCGGAAATCTTTGTGCGCCCCACCGAAGGCCAGGTCGATGACTTGCTGGGCGAAATCAAGGAGCGGGCTGCCCGCCAAGAGCGGGTGCTGATCACCACGCTGACCAAGCGCATGGCCGAAGACCTCACCGACTATTTCGACGAGCACGGCATTAGGGTGCGCTATCTGCACTCCGAGATTCACTCCATCGAGCGCATTGAGATTATCCAAGACCTGCGGGAAGGGCTTTACGACGTGCTGGTGGGGGTCAACCTGCTGCGGGAAGGGCTCGATCTGCCGGAGGTTTCCCTCGTGGCGATCTTGGATGCCGATAAAGAAGGGTTTCTGCGGGCCGAGCGATCGCTAATTCAAACCATCGGTCGCGCTGCCCGCCACGTGCGCGGTCAGGCGATTCTCTACGCCGACAACTTGACTGACAGCATGGCCAGGGCGATTAGCGAAACTGAGCGTCGCCGCGCCATTCAAACTGCCCACAACGAGGCGAACGGTATTACCCCCACCTCAATCATTCGCCGCAACAGCAACTCGATTCTGTCGTTTCTCGAAGTGTCGCGCCGCCTCAACGCCCACGAGCTAGAAGAGGTCTATGAACATAAGGAAGAGCTGCCGCTGGAGGAGATTCCAGAACTGATTGGTCAGTTTGAGAAGCAGATGAAAGAGGCCGCGAAGAATTTGGACTTTGAAGAGGCGGCTAAATTTCGCGATCGCATCAAGTCACTGCGCGATCAGCTCTTGGGCAAGCGAGCTTAGGCCCGCTGCCCACACACCAGCCGTTGTTCCGCCATCACCTGACTGTACATAGTCTCTAAGGCCGAAATGTTGTCCTTTAGGGTGTAGCGCTGAAGCACCCGCTCGCGGGCCTTATACCCCAAAAGCTGGGTAATTTCGGGATGATCGCGCAAAATCGGCAGAATGGTTTGTAGCTGAGTTGACACCCGCTGGGTATCGAGCACAATGCCCGCTCCCTCTGCCAGTACTTCGCCATCGGCCCCGGCATCGGTGGCAATGCAGGCGGTGCCGCAGGCCATCGCTTCCAGCAGCGACAGCGACAGCCCTTCTACTAGGGACGGCAAAATGAACCCATCCGCTGCACGCAAGATGTCGATGCGGCGCTGCTCGTTGGCCAGATAGCCCAGCCAGATAATGTCATCCTCGTCGCCGTAGTATCGCTTGAGCGACGCCTCTAGAGGGCCGCTACCGACGATCGCCAGTTTGCAGTCTGGCCCCATATCGGCTTGACGCCAGCCCCGCAGCAGGGCTTCCACATTTTTCTCGAGCGAAATGCGCCCCTGGTAGACAAATAGCTGGCGAGCGTAGAGATCAGCCTTGACGGCCGATGGCCCCGGCGAGTAGCGGCGCGTATCGACCCCGTTGGGAATAACGACCAGCGTAGGGTCGGGCACCCCAAGCTTAGTCAGCAGATCGCGCTGCAAGTCTGAGAACACAATGACGCGATCGTAGTTAGCTAGGCAGGGAGCATAGAGCTGGTAAGTGAGGTGCTGGGTGCCCGAGGTCAGGCTGCGCACCCGGCGATCGAAGGCCGGGTGAAAGGTGGCCACCAGGGGAATATTTAGCTCGGCGCAGATCTCTGGCAGTCGAAAATCGAGCGGCGATAAGGTCAGCGACGCATGCACTACGTCGGGCTGGATGCGCTCTAAGGTCTCTGCTAGCAGCTTGCCTGACTTCAGCGAAGGAATGGTGAGAATCTGCGACTTGAACAGAAAGGGCAGCGGCACTTCCTGCGATCGCTCTGCATAGCTTCCCCGGTTGTGGCCATCCTGAGACTGGGCAAAATGGAGAAAGGTCACCCGATGGCCGCGTTCAAGCAACGCATTGGTGACCTCTCGGCCGTAGGTAACGTTGCCGCAAAAGGGCGATTTTTTGCCAAGCCACGCGATGTGCATGCAGTCTAGCGTTTATCCATAACAACCTAAACCAGCGCTAGCCGAATGCCGCCGCGATTTGCGCAGCGTTCGGGACCGACTCGGAACGAGTATCCGTTCCGGAATCGCCCAGCCCGCAGATCTGTCTTTGGTAAAAAATGAAATTTAGCTTGGGGCCTGGGTCTTTCTCAGTGCTGTATCGGCAATATACCAGGTTACAACTCCCCCTAGTCCTACCAGGGCTCCCATGCCGACAAAAACATTAGCCAAACCCAGGTGCGCTTCTATCACACTGGCCAGGGCCAGCGGCAGGCTCAGGGCAATGTTGACCATGTTGTTTTGTAAGCCAAATACTTTGCCGCGCATGGCTTCCGGCGTTTTTTCTTGAATCAGGGTTTGCATCGGTATGCCGACAAAGGCCCCACACAGTCCCAGCGTGGCAATAATCGCCATCGAGGCCCACAACTGCTTAGTCGTCCAGGCCAGGGCAATCAGGCACACTCCCATCCCCACGGCACCCCACAGGCTCAGGTAGCGCCTCGGAAAGCGCGGCCCAAAATTCCCCACTAGTACGGCTCCTAGGCCCAGGCCCAGGCCACCCGCCGCCAGCAAAAAGCCAAACTGTGACGCCTTAATGGCCGGAATCATCTCTGCTAGCCGCACCGCTAGCACGGCCAGGGCCGCAAACACCGACGACAGCAGCACCAGCTGAATAATCGCCACTCGCACCTGCACCTGCTGCCCTAGATAGCGCCATCCGTCTTTAATATCGGCCCAAAATTGAGATATATCTTCGTGGGCAGCAGATAAATTTTCTTTTCCTGGATCCATCGTCATCAGGCATAGCCCAGCCACCATGTAGCTCAGGCCGACCAAAATAGCTGGGCCATTGTTGGCTATACCCAGGGCTAGCATCAGGCGATCGGCCAGAGCCAGCAGCGGTTCCCCCACGGCAAACCCCACAATCACCGAGGCCATCATCGTCGTGGTGTAAAGCGAGTTAGCTGAAAGTAGGTCTCCTTCAGCCACAATGAGGGGAATAATCGACTGCTCTGCCGGGGCAAAAAACTGGGTCAGAGTAGAGATCAAGAACGTTGCGACCAGCAGCAACAAAAAGGCTACCGGCAGCCCCATCACTGGCCCCCAGCCCGCCGTTAGCCAAATTCCTAGGGGTAGAGCAATCACCAGACCGCCGCGCAGCAGGTTAGACCACACCAGCACCGGACGTTTGCGCCAGCGGTCTACAAACACCCCCGCCAGCGCCCCAAACAGCACCGCCGGTATGGTAAACGCAATCATCACCGCCGAGACCCAGCCGCTAATGGTCTGTCCAGGGGTCTCGAACCGGGCGGCGATGATGGCAATCATCAGCACCAGATAGACCTTGTCGGCAAGCTGAGAAAACAGCTGCCCCGTCCACAAAATCAAAAAATTGCGATTCTTAAAAATAGCCCGAAACCCATTCTCAGGCTCTGGGTCAGTGGCCTCAGCGGCAGGATCAGCGGGCAAAGTGGCGGTTTGGGATTTGGAATCTGCCCCAGCGCCTAGGTCGGTGCCGTGGCCAGACCCGCGAGCCTCTGCCTGGGGCAAATAGTTTGCCTCGGTGGCTTCTGTATTAGCTTCAAACTCACGGAGCATGGGGTAACCAACGAACCTGGGCACTGGGCGGCGCAATATCCAGCAGTTTAAAGGGTAGCTAAACAGACATCAACTAAAGCCGCCGACCGAATAGGACGTTCAAAGTAGTTCTCAGTATATTCTCGCAGAAGCCGCTCGACTCGTGCCCATAGCTGCTGGGTTTTTCGGGTCGTAGAGTCTTTGTTCTCTAGCCCCATGGATAGTGTAGATAAAATTTCCGGCTTGGTGAGCTGCTGGAGCAGGGCCACATCGGTGGCAGTGAGCAGCAGGGGTCGCTTAAGGGGTTGACCGTAGTGGCCCTGTCCTTCACCGAGCTGAGTGACCCCGTCAGTCTGCACCAGTCCCCCAGCTTCGGAACTAAATTCTACTCGCCAAGTGGGGTCGAGCAAGTTGGGCACAATCTCAGTCCGGCTGAGAGTGCAGCGATGCACCTCTGGGGCCACCCCCGCCAGGGCCAGCAGGTGATATAACCCGTGGCACAAGGCCGCCAGCACCGCCCCTGACGAGGCCGTTTCAATGCGTTCTAGATGTTCTACGAAAAGATGAAACAGCTCGCTCTGGGGAGAGTCGCTGAGGGCCATCAGCAGCACGACCTCCGCCAGATACTGGCTGGCCGTGAGCCGGGCCAGGTGCCGGCTCAGCCCAGGAAAGGTGCGCACGGTTTCGGCCTGAATGAGCTTGTCGAGCCGCTTGCCCTTCACCACCAGGCATTCGTTAATTACAAAGAGATCGCTGCGTCCACCCAGCCGCGACTGGTGCTTGCGCGACCCCGGTGCCACCGCCCGCACCAGCCCAATCTCGGGGGTAAGGATGGTGAGCAGGCGATCGGTTTCCCCCAGGGGCATGGCCTTGAGGTTGATGCCAGTGGCTTTGTAGGTTTGGCTCATGGGGCAGTATGGGGCTAGAGCCTTAGCATAACGCTCTAGCCAAGTAAGGTTTAGCCTTGGGACGATTTGGCGGCGTAGAGGGCGATCGCACCCAAAGCCAGGCTAAAACTCAGGGAAAATTCTGCCCTGGCGACGGGCTTGACCTTGCCGCTCGATCGCACCAAAAAAACTGGAAACGCCCGTGGTCTGTGGAATTAGTCGACTCTAACCACGAAATACATTGACAGGAATAGGCCAGTTCAGCACATTGCCTTAAACTGTAGGGGCAGATCAAAAGCATTAGTTATCATGATTTTTCCTGGGGCTCCGGTTAAGGTGATCAATGTCAACGATACCTACTACGGTTTTCAGGGTCTGGTGCAGCGCATTACCGACGGCAAGGTGGCGGTACTGTTTGAGGGCGGCAACTGGGATAAGCTGATTACCTTTGAAATGTCTGAGCTAGAGCCGGTGAGCTCCGGCAAGCGGCGCTAGGTACTGCCATGCGCTTACCCCTGACCCAGACCACGGCCCAGGTGCGGCAGCCCGATCACATCGCCGAGGTGATTGAAACCGCCACCACCGAATTTTTGGCCCAGTGCCTGGAACCGGAGGCGCTAGCGTTTTCGGCCATGCCCCCCTTTGGCAGCTGGGTCACCGCCCTGGATGAGGAGTCGGGCAACACAGTCTACGGGGTGGTGTACCACGCCACCACCAGCCCGATAGACTCGGTTCACCGGGCGCGGGCATTGGGGCTGTCGCTCGAAGACCTGCGCCAGCAGCAGCCGCAGATTTTTGCCATGCTCAAGACCGAGTTTAAGGCGGCGATCGTGGGCTTTCGCGCCCCCGACCTGGCGGGGCGACCCCAGGGGCCAATCTTTCAGCACCTGCCGCCCCGACCGCCCCAGGTGCATCAGGCGGTGTATGCCTGCCCTCCTGAAGTAGTGGTTGAGTTCACTGAGCAGCTCGATTTTCTAAGAACTCTGCTGGCCATGGGCAGCGCCCCGGTCGATAGCCTAGTAGCGGCAGTGCTGCGCCACGGTTACCAGCTCCGCAAGCTCGATCGCGCCTGGCTGGTGCAGGCTGGCCGCACCCTGAGTATTTTTTTGAAGGATGACTACGATCGCCTACGCATTATTTTGGGGCAGATCTACGCCTGAGGGTGTCAGGAGTAAGGTCTATGGTTTCAGGTGAGGAACCTGCTGTTCCCTTAGACCCTAGACCCGATTACCTAAACCTTTTTCATTAACTATGCAAACCTTTGACTGGATTGTGGTCGGCAACGGCTTAGTGGGGGCAGCGGTCAGCTACGAATTGACCCGCCAGGGGCTGTCCGTGCTGCTGATCGATCGCGCCTTAGAGCCCGGCAACGCCACCCGCTATAGCTACGGCGGCATTCCTTATTGGTCGGGCAGCACGACCCTCACCCAGCAGCTCTGCCAGGAGGGTATTGCCAAGCAGCGCCAGCTCAGCGAAGAACTGGAGGCTGACACCCAATTCCGCGAGCTGGATTTGGTGCTGACCCTGGCGGCGGATGGCGACCCTGATGCCGCCGCCACAGTTTATGCCCACTGCGCAACGCCGCCGAACTTTGTGTCGGCCGCCGAGGCCCAGGAGTTAGAACCACTGCTGAATCGGGATGCGATCGCCGGAGCCTTTACCGTGCGCCACGGCCATGTCTCCCCGGTAGCCCTGGTCAGTGTCTATAACCAAGCGTTTCAGCGCCTGGGCGGCACCCGCATGATTGCAGCCGTGGTAGATGTGGTGCGGATCAAAGATCGCGTCACTGGCGTTTTAACCACCGAGCAAGCTTGCCCTGCGAAGAATGTGCTGGTGGCGGCAGGGGCCTTTAGCCGATCGCTGCTGCACCAGGCCCAGGTCAATATTCCGCTCTACTACACTCACGCCGAACTGATTGAAACGCCGCCGCTCGATCTCAAGCTGCGATCGCTGATTATGCCCGCCCAGACCCAGCGCTTTACCCTGGAATCTAAGGCGAGTCAGCCCGACACCGACGGGCAGTGGGATGAGCCGGGCCACGAGCTGACCCCTGCTATTCTCGACAGCGGAGCGATTCAGTTTTTAGACGGCCATGTCTGCCTGGGTCAAATCAGCCGCACGCTGACGGATCTGGATGCAGAGCTGGATGAAGTAGAGAGCGATCGCACCATGCGGGCCGCCATGGCGGCTCAAATTCCTGCCCTGGCCGATGTGCCGGGCACCTGGCGACGCTGCCGAGTCAGCTTTAGCGGCGACGGGCTACCTCTGGTAGGTGCCATCCCTGGCGTAGACGGTTTACACGTTATGGCCGGGTTTAGCGCCCCCTTTATATATTTGCCGCCGGTCGCCCAGCGCTTTGCCCAGGCGGTGGTGGGCGAGGCGGATCCTGCGATCGCGGCCATGGCCCTCGATCGCTTTGCCCAAGCCCTTTAAAGGATCGGAAACTCCCCCACAAACCTTACTTCGGTTTGCAGACGTACGGCCCAGCGGGCTTCTACCTCATCCTGCACGTGGCGAATCAGGTGTTGAATATCTGTGGCGGTGGCACCGCCCAGATTCACAATAAAGTTGGCGTGGCGCTCAGACACCTGGGCGTTGCCGATGCGGTAGCCCTTTAGCCCAGTTTTTTCAATCAGCGTCCCGGCTGTATGTGGGTAGGGGTTGCGAAACACGCTGCCGCAGTTGGGCATGTCGTAAGGCTGAGTCGCCCGCCGCTGGTTGAGCCCCGCCAGAGTGTTGGCCATCACCACCTTGGGGTCGTGCCCCGGCTCCAGCTGAAAGGTGGTATCCAGCACCACCCGCCGCCCACCCTGGAGGATTGAGGTGCGGTACTGAAATGCCAAATCAGCGGGCGTCAAAGTCACAATGCCAATCTCTGGGTCGAGCACGCTGGCTGAAACCAGCACATCTGCTGTGCAGCCGCCGTGGGCACCGGCATTCATCACCACCGCGCCGCCCACCGTGCCGGGAATGCCTACAGCCCATTCGAGGCCGCGACAGCCGCGCTTGGCGGCCTTCCAGGCTAGGGTGGGCAGCGGTTCACCCGCCGCTACGGTGACGCGACCTGTTTCGCCAAACTCAGTGCCGCGCCAGCGACGGGTGCAGAGCACCAGGCCAGGGATGCCGCGATCGCTGATCAGCAGATTCGACCCTGCCCCCAGCGGGGTGATCTTGAGGTTGGCCGCGATCGCCCAGTCTAAAGCCTGCTCCAGTTCGCTTTGGTGATGGGGCATCGCCAGCCACTCCGCTGGGCCACCTACACGAAACGTGGTTAGCTGCTGTAGCGACACCTGTGGTTTTAGGCAGACGAAATTAGGAGCGACTCCAAGGGTTTGGTTCATGGTCCCAGCTCTCAATAGTCGTTCCCCAGGCTAGTCAACTCCGTTGCGATCGCCGGTGCCTAACAGGCCTCTTGCAGCGAGGGCACCTCAGCGTCAGCATAGTAAGCCATCACCTGAGGAATAATTTGGTTGAGGTTGCCCGCCCCCATGAACATCACTAGGTCACCGGGCCGCAGACTGTGGGCCAGAGCTGCCTGAATATCATCTAGGGTGTGGCCGTATAGAACTTTCGGGTGGGCGTGGCCTACGGCATCGGCCAGCTGGCGACCCGAAACCCCAAAAGTATTCTTCTCACCCGCGCTGTAGATGTCGGCCATAATCACCTGGTCGGCATCGACAAAGGCATCGGTAAAATCGTTCAGCAGCGCTGCCGTCCGGCTAAATCGGTGGGGCTGAAACACTGCCACTACGCGGCGGTTATCCTGACGGCTGTCGGCCACCAGGGTCTGATCGGCTTTGATGCGGGCTGCCGCCAGGGTGGCGCGAATTTCGCTGGGGTGGTGGGCGTAGTCGTCAAAAAACTGAATGCCGTTGTAGCTGCCCCGGTGCTCAAACCGACGGCGAGCGCCGCAAAACTTCTCTAGCCCCTCGGCAATTTTATCAAAAGCAACGCCCAGGTGCCGCCCGACGGCCACGGCAGCTAAAGCGTTGCTGAGGTTGTGGCAGCCCAGCACTCGCAGTCGCAGCACACCCATCGGTTGGCCCAGCTCCCAAACCAGGGCTGAGGTGCCCTCAGCCCCAAACTGCAAGTCGGTGACATGGTAGGTCGCGCCGCTGTCGGGGCTAAGGCTATAGGTGACATCGGGGTTGAGGCTGGTGCGCACGACCTCGCAGTCGGCACTGGCAACCAGCAGGCCACACTGTCGCTGAAAGGTTTGAAAGATCTGCACCACGTCCTCAAGGTCGCGGTAGTGGTCGGTGTGGTCTAGCTCGATGTTGGTGACAATGCCAATGCTGGCCGACAGCTTCGCCAGGGTGCCGTCCGACTCGTCGGCCTCGGCAACCAGGTAGGGGCCATGGCCTAGGCGGGCATTGCCGCCCCAGCTCGACACCTCACCGCCCACCACAATGGTGGGATCGAGGTTGGCATGCAACAGCAGGTGGCCAATCATGCTGCTGGTGGTGGTTTTGCCGTGGGTGCCAGCAACGGCGATGCTGCTGTACTCGTGAATTAGGGCCGCTAGCAGGTCAGAGCGGTGCAGAATGGGGCAGCCCAGCTCTAGAGCCGCTTGATATTCGGGGTTGCGGGTGTCGATCGCGGTGGAACAAACCACTTGGGGAGTCGCGTTTGAGGCTATAGCTGGCGCAGCCACCGCTACGCTAGATCCGGTTCGACCGGCGGCGGTGAGGGCTGGATGGTTGGTGGTGAGAAAATAGCTCAGGTTAGCGGCTTCTTGCTGCCAAAAGATGTGGGCACCGGCCTCTTGCAGGCGACGGGTGATGTGGGTAAGGCGCAGGTCAGACCCCGACACGGGCAGGTTTCGCTTGGTCAAGATGTAGGCCAGTGCCGACATGCCAATGCCGCCTATCCCAATGAAATGAAAGGGTCTGCCGGTAAAATCTACGGAAATCGGCATCGTTACACTCCTTACAACACCACACCACACCAAGTGTCAGGCGTAATCATAGCAAGAATTGCCGAATTGGCCTAAACATCGGTATTAGCCTGGCTGGGCGGTCGTTTGACGGGCTTTCAATTGTGATCCCCGAGGGGGATGCGTTGCGCACGATAGTCTGATTAGCTCCTGAGATGCTGCCTCACCATAGGCTTACTGATCCTCAGCAGAGGAGCATGGGCAGGCATAGGTGCGCTTAGGCCCATCCTTTTCTATATATAAAACGCTCAACAAAAGCGCCTATCAGGACGGCATATCAATTTTCTATGTAAAACGAATGGATGAAGTAGAAATACTTATGCTGCTGCTAAGAACTAATCTCTATCGGTTGCCCATGGGTAAGGCGATCGCTTCCACCTGTTCATAGAGCTTTCAAAGGTTATTCGAAACTCTAAATAGATTCAGTTCAATGGCTGACCCCTATAAAGTGGATCATGCTTTGCGATATTATGGTGTCGTCTAAGAATAGATACCTAGTTCGACTACAACAGAGGGTTAAACGCAGTGGTTAGAGTAGCAATTAATGGTTTTGGCCGCATTGGCCGTAATTTTCTGCGCTGCTGGTTGACGCGCGAGAACAGCCAGCTTGAGGTGGTCGCTATTAACGATACGTCTGATCCTAAGACTAACTCCCACCTGCTGAAGTATGACTCGATGCTGGGTCGGCTAGACGCCAATGTCAGCGCTGGCGAAGACACGCTGATCGTCAACGGTAAGACCATTAAGTGCTACTCCGATCGCAATCCCAACAACCTGCCCTGGGCCGCCTGGGATATCGATCTAGTCATTGAGTCCACCGGGGTCTTTGTCAGCGAAGAGGGTGCCTCTCGCCACATCGAAGCGGGCGCGAAAAAAGTGCTGATCACCGCGCCGGGCAAGGGCGGCGGCATTGGCACCTACGTTATGGGCGTCAACCACCAAGAGTACACCCACGATCGCCACAACGTGGTCAGCAACGCCAGCTGCACCACCAACTGCCTGGCCCCCGTGGTCAAGGTGCTGAACGACACCTTTGGCATCATCAAAGGCACCATGACTACCACCCACAGCTACACCGGCGACCAGCGTCTGCTCGATGCTAGCCACCGTGACCTGCGCCGGGCTCGTGCCGCCGCGCTCAACATTGTGCCTACCACTACTGGGGCAGCTCAGGCTGTGGCGCTGGTGATTCCTGAAATGGCGGGCAAGCTGAACGGGATCGCCCTGCGCGTGCCCACCCCCAACGTGTCGGTGGTCGACCTCGTGGTTCAGGTAGAGAAGTCCGCGATCGCTGATCAGGTCAACCAGGCGCTGAAGTCCGCTGCCGAAGGCCCCATGAAGGGTATTCTGGCCTACAGTGACCTACCTCTAGTCTCCAGCGACTACCGCAAGACTGACGAGTCTTCGATCGTTGACTCTAGCCTGACCATGGTGATGGGCGGCGACATGGTGAAAGTGGTGGCCTGGTACGACAACGAGTGGGGCTATAGCCAGCGCGTAGTTGACCTGGCTGAGATGGTAGCGGCCAACTGGAAGTAGACAGCGGGGCTCCGCTAACTAAATTCCCTAAACCATTATAAAAAGGGGACCGCGATCGCGGCCCCCTTTTGTGTTCTAGAGAGGGAGATTTTAAGCGTGGTGGACTACATTGAGGTCAGCTCGGGCCGCAGCACCGCCACCCGCGCTTCGCTGAGGGCAACATAGCTGCGCTTGAGGTCATCGATCAGAACAGCGGCCCCTTTGGTGTCACCCAGGGCACAGGCGATCGACAGGTGGTGTTGGAGGTGCACGATCGCTCGGTTGTGGTCACCCATGGCAATGCTAGCCAGGGTGAGCTGGGTGAGAATGCGACGGTTGGTGCGGTTGTCGGTAGCTCCCGCGCCGCTTTCGCTGATGGCCAAAAAGCGCTCGTAGCAGTCGATCGCTTGGGGATGCTCTCGCAGGGTGAGATAGGTATTGCCCAGGTTTTGCAAAATCTGAAGCTGGGTGCTGCGATCGCCTAGGCCGGTGGCCATCATCAGGCTAGCTTCGTAGAGGGTGGCGGCCTGACGAGTGAGCCCCTTGGCGCGGTAGACCATAGCCAGGTTGTTGAGCGATCGCATTTCGCCGGGGCGATCGCCGACTTTCTTCGCTAGGGCCAGGCTTTGGCCCATGTACTCCAGCGCCCGCTGCAAGTTGCCTAAGTGGCGATAGCAGTTGCCCAAATGGCCTAGAGTCTGCTGCATGATGGCATCGTCGCCCAGTTCGCGAGCAATGCGCAGGCACTGCCGCCCGTAGTCTGCCGCCCACAGGTAGTCTGCCACCCGATAATACAGGCTGGCCAGAGTCAGCAACACCTTCGCCTGACGCTCTTTGTCGCCCAGGTTGCGGTAGCTCTGAAGCGCCTGCTGCAACAGAGATAGGGCCGGAGTGTATTGCCCTTTTTGCAGGTGGGCTAGCCCCTGCTTCAGCCACTGGGACGCTTCCGCCGCCTGGCACTGGTGGTAGCCCTCAGCAATGCGCTCGGCCTGGGCTAGCAGCGATGGATCTCGGGGCACGCTCACCGTAGTCTCGTCGGCAAGAATATAGGTGGGGCGAATGGGAGGCATAGAGGAAGTCATAGGCCGAAGCCGCAGTGCTGCGGTAGCGTTTAACGAAGTGTTATCACGGTAGGAGAGTCGGGTAGATCGCGTTGTCTTAATCGTAGGTTTATAGATCCTGAGTTGACACCGTGCTTTTACGACATCTTGGCTTGGGAAGACCTCACCTCCTGCGCAAATCAACTGATCTAAGCCGGGGTTTAGGGGAGCAGACGTATTGTTTTCTAACCTCACTTGGTCAATTAGTGGCTGTGTCGCTCTGGGCCTTGATAAAGCGTTGTTGTGCGGTCTGTAATTCTACCGATAGCTCTTGCCAATGCCTCTCGGGCTGGGTGAAGACGGCGGCCACTGATTACACTGGAGAAGCCTTAATTTGTAGTAACGTTGCCCGTGCCCTCCCTTCCCCTTCAGGATGAAACTCTGCTGTTTGAGCCCGTCACTCCCCAGGAGGGCGCGCTGGCGGTGGTGTTTGCCTTCCCCAACGAGTACAGCGTGGGCATTACCAGTCTGGGCTATCAGGTGGTGTGGGCCACCCTGGCCCGACGGGGCGATGTTCAGGTGAGCCGGCTGTTTACCGATGGTCATGAGCCGCTGCCTGCGGTGGTGGATGTGCTAGGTTTTTCGCTGTCTTGGGAGTTAGACTACGCCAACCTGCTAACGCTGCTAGAGCAGCTCGATATTCCATTGTTTGCAGGCGATCGCACCGCCGATCACCCTCTGATCTTTGGCGGCGGCCCAGTGCTCACGGCCAATCCTGAGCCCTTTGCCGACTTCTTTGACGTCATTTTGCTGGGGGATGGCGAGACTCTATTAGATGATTTTTTTGATGCCCTGATTGAGCTAAAGTCTGCCTCTCGCACTGAAACCCTGCGGCATCTGGCTACGGTGCCGGGGGTCTACGTGTCGTCGCTCTATACCGTCAGCTATGACGGCCCGACCGGCAGTGTGCGGGCAATTCATCCCGTCGATGTCGATATCCCCGCTGCGGTGCAAAAGCAAACCTACCGAGGCAACGTGTTGTCGGCTTCGACGGTGGTTACCCCCCACGCCGCCTGGGAAAACATTTTTATGGTGGAGGTGGTGCGCAGCTGCCCGGAGATGTGTCGCTTTTGCTTGGCCAGCTACCTGACGCTGCCCTTTCGCCCCGCCAGTCTAGAGGAATCCTTGATGCCTGCCATTGAGCGGGGGCTTGCGGTGACTAGCCGGCTGGGATTGCTCGGGGCCTCAGTCACCCAGCACCCAGAATTTGACACGCTGCTTGACTATTTAAATCGGCCCCAGTTTGACGATGTGCGGATCAGTCTTTCCTCAGTGCGGACGAACACCGTCACCCCCAAGCTGGCCGAGACCCTGACCCGCCACGACAGCCGCTCGATCACCATTGCGATCGAGAGCGGGTCAGAACGGGTGCGCCAGATCGTCAACAAAAAGCTCGAAACTGATGACATTGAGCGCGCTGCCATCAATGCCAAAGCCGGCGGTCTCAGCGCCATGAAGCTCTACGGCATGGCGGGCATACCCGGCGAGACCATGAACGACCTGGAGCAAACCGTCGCCCTGATGCTGCGGCTCAAGAAAGCTGCCCCTGGGCTGCGGCTCACCTTTGGGTGCAGCACCTTTGTGCCCAAAGCTCATACCCCTTTCCAGTGGTGCGGAGTCAACCGCGAAGCCGAAAAGCGGCTCAAGTATCTGCAAAAGCACCTGCGCTCCAAAGGCATTGACTTTCGGCCCGAGAGCTACAACTGGTCGGTAATTCAGGCGTTGATCTCGCGGGGCGATCGCCGCCTCGGCCCCCTGCTTGAACGGGTGCGCCACTATGGCGATAGCTTAGGCAGCTACCGCCGCGCCTTTAAAGACTTCCAGGGCCAGATTCCGCCGCTGGAATACTACGTCCATGAAGACTGGGATCTCGATCAACCCCTGCCCTGGGATCACCTGCTGGGGCCGCTGCCTAAGGCCACTCTGCAAAAGCACTTTGACTCGGCCGGGGTAGGGGCGATCGCAGTCTAAGGCGACCTTTAGAAAACTTTTTTCCTAATGGTGGGCAGTGCCCACCCTACGGTGGCTCCTTCGCTCTACCCATCCACCCATCCACCCGCCCACTCATCTACTTCTCTACCGGCAACCCAAGCTATCCCTAGTCGCCACCCCGGTAGTCTCATTCACCCCGTCGGCGTGCTTGCACATCTGCGCGGTCTGAAAGCGATCGACAATCGCCCCGGAGAAGTCAGCCCCAGTAATATTGGCATCGCCAAAGCTGCTGCTGGTCAGCAGAGCGTCGATGAACATGGCATTGGAAAGGTCGGCCCCGTCGAAGATGACGCGATCGGCAAAGGTGCCTGTCAAGTTAGCCCCCGCTAAATTAGCCCGCAAAAATGACGCCTTAGTGAGAATGGTTTTACTCAGGTCGGCTTTCTCAAAGTTGGCCTCCCGCATTTCTGCCGCCGCAAAAGAGGTGCCCGAAAGCTGCTTGCCCGAGAAGTCGCGGAAGCTGAGGTCGGTAAGGGTGTAATCGACCGTGTTGTCTTGGGCCTGGGCGGTGGGGGCAACGCCGAGCCACCCGGCAATCATGACGAGCAGGGCACAGACGACAGCAAAGGCTTGGGGGAGAGGAAGGAACATATCCGAGGCAACCGTAGGGTGGGCAAAGGACGCTAGCGCGTACCCATCAGATCTGAGATCGAGGGCTTGATGGGTACGCTGCGCTTTGCTCATCCTACAAAAGTTTTGAGTCAAAGGTTTGGGGCTGTGCCGCAGGGGAGTTAGGGCCTCAGAGCATAGAATCCAGGGCAGTCTGTAAGTGTTCGGGCAGGCGGCGCAGTATGCGGCGGGTTTTGAAGTCTACTGGAGCTAGCGTGACGGTGCCCTCGATGCAGGTTTCCTGGGTAGCGGCGTTTTGAATGTCGTAGTGCCAGAGAATGCGAACTCCCTTAGCCGGTTCAAGGCGGGCTTTGACTAGGGCCGTGTCGCCTAGGGTGAGCGATCGCCGATACTTTAGCCCCAAATTGACCACAGGTAAATCCACCCCAGCCTTGACCCAGTCGGCAAAGGTGAGCCCGCAGCCGCTGAGGTAGTTCACCCGAGCTTCCTCCATCCAGGCGATGTAGGTGCCGTGCCAGACAACGCCAGAATAGTCGGTGTGGTGGGGTTGCACAATGACCCGGTGCTCATACCAGTGGGACTGTTCCATTTAGGGCCGCCAAGCAGCGGGCAGACTCTACTACAAATTATGAATCGGGCCAAAATAGGCTCAAACCCGATGCCTATGATGATTGAGAACACCTTAGCTCAGTTTTATACCCCGTTGAGCCGATGGTTTGAGACGGGTGGGAGAAGGCCTCGCCTCAGTATTTCTAAAGGGGCCTTGGCTCTGGATGACATTCCCATCGTTCTCAACCCCTAAGCGCAACCACACGAGGACACCATGATCGAAAAAATTCTTTTGGCCGACTCTGGCATTGGTAACACCGAAGCCATGATGAAAGCACTGATGGAGATTCCCTTAGTGCAGCGAGCTTCGGTGACGGTGCTCCACGTAGTGCCATCCCAGGTGTCTGCCGAAGCCATGGCCGCGAAATGGGAGGCCGGCGGCCGCACCCTGGCCACCGCCATTACCAACCTCAACCTCGACCCCGGCCGAGTTAACGCTGTGCTGCGGGAGGGCGACCCCAAAGACGTGGTCATTCAAGTGGCGGAAGAAGTCGATGCCGACTTGATCATCATGGGCTCGCGCGGGTTGCAGGGGCTCAAGGCAATTCTCGAAAATTCTGTTAGTCAGTATGTGTTTCAGCTGTCGTCGCGGCCTATGTTGCTGGTTAAAGACGACCTCTACAGCATTCGCCCCCTGAAGCGGGTCATGGTCGCCATGGATAAGTCTGACTCGGCACGTGAAGGGCTAAACATCGCCATCTCTCTGCTGCGCGATGTTAAGGGTAGTGAGCTCACCCTGGTGCACACGGTTTCTAGCCTCAAGACCAAGCCCTTTGATGTGGTCAGCACTGACCCCAACCAAGACCCCATTTTGACGGCGGCGGCAGCTGAAGCGAAAAAGTACGGTATTGCCTACAAGTTATCGGCCCCCGAGGGCAAGCCGGGTCGCCGCATCTGCGAATTAGCCGAGGAGCGTAACGTAGATCTGATCATTCTGGGCTCTCCCGATCGCCGTCCCACCATTGCCAAGGGCCTGCCCGACCTAGATAAGGTGCTGGGCGAATCGTTAACCGACTTTGTGCGGGTATCTGCCCCTTGCCCGGTGTTATTAACCCGAATGGCAGCTAAGTAGCGTCCACCGTTGTGTCCCTGCCCTAGGCGGTAAGGACACAACAGTACATTTCCTGATCAATTTTGAAAAGGGCCTGAGAAGGACATGGCGTTGAGTAATTGCCTGTAAAAATTCGTAATGCAAACGATCGTCAAATAGGTCTAAGTTAAACAAACGTGCCTTTGTCATGGCGTGTTACGGCTTTGATAATTAGAAGTCGATGTGTCTGGCCAAGCATTGTCTAACCGAAACTCCGTTTAAACCTCACCTTTTAATTCACCCTAGAGCGAGATAGTCAGCATGAGCAGTAACCTATCCACCGAGCTGCGCGAAGGCACCAAGAAAGCCCACACCATGGCTGAAAACATGGGCTTTGTGCGCTGCTTTTTGCGGGGTGTGGTTGAGAAGAACTCTTACCGCAAGCTGGTGGCCAACTTCTACTACGCCTATGCGGCGATGGAAGAAGAGCTAGAGCGTCACAAAGATCATCCGGTTGTCTCTAAGATTTACTTTCCTGAGCTACACCGCAAGGCATCTCTAGAGTCTGACCTGGCCTACTACTACGGCCCTAACTGGGCGAATGAAATTTCGATGACCCCCGGTGGCAAGCGCTATGTCGATCGCATCCGCGAGGTGGGCAACAGCGCGCCTGAGCTGCTGGTGAGCCATTCCTACACTCGCTACATTGGCGATCTGTCGGGTGGGCAAATTCTCAAGGGCATTGCTCAGCGGGCGATGAACCTTTCTGAGGGCGAGGGGACTGCGTTCTACGAGTTCCCCGAAATCTCGGATGAGAAGGCGTTTAAGGCCAAGTATCGCGAGTCGATGGATGCGGCCCCGGTGGATGATGCCATGGTGGCTAGCATTGTGGAAGAGGCCAATGATGCCTTTGGCGTCAATATGCAGATGTTCCAGGAGTTGGAAGGCAATTTGATTAAGGCGATCGGTCAGATGCTGTTTAACACGCTGACCAGCCGCCGTCGTCGGGGCAGCACTGAGTTGGCTACCGCCGAGTAGAATCTCGGGTTTATTCCAGACCACTGGTTCTGGTTTTCAATTACCGTATTGAGGAAGTGACTTACCGTCGCTTCCTCAATTTTTTGGGGCGTAGGGTGCATTCGCGCAGCGATAATCGATCAGGTGATTTGCCGTTGAGCGATAACCCTGCGGAGTCGGCATCAAGTTAGCGAAAAAAGCCAGATCTGCCGCTGGGGGCGTTTCGATTGCCCCCAGACCCCGTCGACCAGGGCCGTGCCGCCGCCCTGGACCCAACGGAAAGGATTGATCTGCCATCGGTTTAAACCTCTGTATTGCCAATTGATCAGTTAGGTGATTCAAAGGGGTTTAAAGAAAGGAGAAGTTTCGTAGGGTGGGCACTGCCCACCTTCTAAAAAGGCATGTTTATAACAATCCTATGGTCGGGTTGGAGGAATAGCTGAGGTTGAGAATGAAGGTGGCAGCAACGTTTTTGCGAAATCTTAGCTCTGGCTGGAGTTGGCAACAGGCAGGTCTAGTTGCCCTCAGCGGGATTTTGATGGCTTTGGCGCTGCCGCCGTGGAGTCTTTGGCCGCTAGCGTGGGTGGGGCTGGTGCCGCTGTGGTGGGTAGTGTTGGCAACGCCGCAGGTGGGGTTGGCCGCCGCCTATGGGCTGCTGTGGGGGCTGGTGTATTACGGCATTTCGCTGGCGTGGATTACCCACCTGCACCCGCTGATGTGGATGGGGGTGCCCTGGGGAAGTAGCGTTGCGATCGCCCTTTCTTCCTGGCTCTTTATCGTTTTCTGGGGTTCCGTCTGTATCGCTGTCTGGGGCGGAGTGACTGCCTGGGCTGCCCATCGCTGGCCCAAGCGCTCATTTTGGCTGGTGCTGGCTGGTACTGCTCTGTGGTGCCTCCTTGAAGCGCTACGCAACCACAGCCCCCTTGACTGGTCGCCCCTTAGCCTCACCCAAAGCCCCAACAACCTGTGGATTTTGCACCTGGCTCGCCTATCGGGGCCAGGTGCCATCACCGCTATTCTGGTTGCCACCAACGGCCTCTTCGCCCTCGCCTTTTCCCCAGTCCCCAAGCCACTGGGCAGCCCTCCCCTATCTTCCCCATCCCCCCATCTTCCCCATCTCCCCATCCCCTCATCCACCCGCCGCACCCTCGCCCTTACAGCGATCGCGCTGATACTGCTAGGGCATACCCTCGGCGCTATCCTCTACGCCCGCACCGAGGCCGTTTCCGCTAGCCAGACCCTCACCCTGGGCCTTATTCAGGGCAATGTGCCCACTCGCGAAAAGCTGACGCCCCAGGGGGTCAACCAGGCGCTAGAGGGCTACATCAACGGCTACCGAGCCCTGGTGGCCCAGGGGGTAGATGCGGTGGTGACGCCGGAAGGGGCGCTGCCACAGTTGTGGAATCCAAATGCGCCTCAAATTGCAGCCATCATTCGCACGGTGGAGCAAGCCGGGGTGCCCCTGTGGTTGGGTACCTTTGCGCCGGTGCCGGGGGAAGGGCGATCGCAGTACACCCAGAGCCTGCTTGAACTGCGGCCCGACGGCCAAACCTACGGGCGCTACGACAAGGTCCAGCTAGTGCCTCTGGGAGAATATGTGCCCTTTGAGGCGGTGCTGGGCCGCCTCATTAGCCGCCTGTCGCCGCTGGATAGCTACCTGGTGCCAGGAACATCCGACCAGCGCTTTGAGACCAGCGTTGGCCAAGGTATTGTCGGCGTGTGTTACGAGTCGGCCTACAGCCGTCTGTTTCGCCAGCAGGTGAAAAGCGGCGGCGAGTTTGTGGTCACCGCCTCCAACAACGACCCCTACCCAGTTTGGATGATGATGCAGCACCACGGGTTTGACGTGCTGCGGGCGGTGGAGAGCGATCGCTGGGCGCTGCGCGTGACCAACACGGGCCTCTCTGGCCTGGTCGACAATCACGGTCGCACCCTCTGGCTGGGGGAGCCTCACACTTACCTCACCCACCGCGCTACCCTCGATCGCCGCCAGACCCTCACCCCTTACATTCGCTGGGGCGACTGGCTGACGCCGCTGTTGTTGGGCTTGACCCTGATGCTGGGGTGGCGAGGTAATCGTTGATGAATGGCCCTGGAGGGCGATCGTCGCTACTCAGAGCCTGGGCTCGATAACAGAAGTTCGACTGGGGTTTGAATCTTAGGCAGCTCTGCCGCACTGACGCCATCTACCAGGGTACGCCGCAGCATCGGGTTGTCGCGGTGGGTAAAGCCTCCCTCGCTGTCGGGGTGAAACACCACTATGGTCAGGGGACTGTCGGCCGTGCAGAAGCGGTGCAGTTGGCCCGCCGAAATCCAGAAAATATCGCCGACTGTGATACCAGTCGTGGTTTCTGGCGTTTCAACCATACCGGCCCCGGCAACGACCAGACCCAGGCGATCGCTCGGGTGGGTGTGCATGGTCTGCTCTACCCCAGATGGGAAGTACATGGCGTTTAAGCAGGGGTCGCCCACAATCACCGGGGGAATCAGCAAACTGCTGGTGCCGCCATCGATATAGGCCAATCGCCCAGCGGGCTCCAGGGGTCCACCGAGGCTAAACATGCCTCGGTAGGTCGGGCAAGTGATGACTAAGCCAGTAGCACCTTGCCCCTTAAGCTGGCCCGTTCCAGGCAGACAAAAATACATACCTTGGGCCAGTCCAAAGGTCTGGGCGGTTTTGCCCTGAACTTCGTCCCCTTGCCGTTCTAAGGTTGGTGATCCGGTGTAAATGAATCCGAAGTGCGTACCGGGGCCAGCTAGTGACAAAGCGCCGCCCTGCCAAGTACTCACGCTGCCTGGATAACCCTCAGGCCCCAGGTGTTTGACCACAGGTGTTTTAACGGAATAAAGGGCGAAGGTCATTACAGGTAGGTGATGAATTAGCGCGGGGTTTAACTTATCGAGTCGCTAGCTCAAGCCCCACCTCTATGCTAGGGCAAGGGCAAAAATAGAGACGCTTGAAGCGATTGGCGCAGCTGGGGCGACAGCATACAGCCATCGCTATTCAGACACTCGACGAGCAGCAGCGTTGTGGTGTAGTAGTGCTTGAGCCGAGTTTTTTCTGACGGCGTGAAATGCCAGTCCTGGCCAATATGGTGGCGACGTTTGGCCACTTCCCGGGCCTGGTCGGCTACCTCCCGCACGGTGTCATCGTCATCGGCGGCATGGCCTTTGAGCCGCTGCCAGAGAGTTTTGAGGGTTTGGCGGGCTGGGGTGTCTAAACTACCCGAATCTAGAGCAATTTGAATGGCAATTAGCATAACGGCATTGGCTGAACCAGCCGCGATGAGCTGAGCCCCGGCATTGGCCTGAGCATCGTAGGCTTGGGCCACGGCAATGGCCTCGGCCAGGCTCAGATCCTCCATCATGCGGGTGAGAAAGCTGGCGCAGACTAGCAGGTTAACGGTTTTATCTAAGGCCAGGGCCACGGCACGGTTTTCGTCGATATCAAAGTCAATATCGAAGCAGAAGGCGCGGGCAGCAGCGGGTTTGAAGAGGGTAAATTCTGGAGCGGTGGCGCGATCGCTCACTTCTTGCAAAAACTGCTGTAGCCTGGGCGAATCGGCCAGAAGTTGGTCAATGGTCTGCTTCAGCGGCAGCAGCAGCAGCGAGGCATCCCGCAGCATTTCTGTGGTGAGTAAAATCACCTCTCGCCAGCGTTTGTCTGCTCCATGGTTCGCCAACTCTCGAAGAGCCTGTTCCAGCGCAAGGCTATTTATGGCGATCTCGCGGGCCACAAAAAACTCGTGAAACGTGAGGTGCGAAAAGGAGTAAATGCCCTTCGCCCGCTCGATCAGTAGGCCATGCTGAGCCTCAATAGACCGCAAAATAACCTCGCTATCGATTTGCAGAGCTTCGGGAGCAGCATCGACCTCAGATAAGTTGCAGATGTAGTCGGCAATATGTCGTTCAGCAACACTTTCTTTAAAGAACAGATCTCTCCCCTTAAACGTAATTAGCGCCAGATAACTCAGTAAATCTTTTTTGCGCAGATGAGATAAGTTTTTGTAGACCTGATCACGCTGAATACCGCGTTTCGCATCCCACTTTTTTAGCAGGGCATCGATGCCCTCTTTATAGAGTTCGGAACGGCTGCTAGGGAAGCCACATGACTCTTCGAAGGCCAGACAAATCAATGTCAGTAGTAGGGGACTTGTCGCTAGTTGTTTAAGGCGAGGACGCTGGTTAAGCTGCCTGAGAAATTGAGCTGACTTGACTGATTTTTGGCTAAACCATTTAGACGCAAACGCTTCAATTTGATCCCAATCAAAATCGGCAACTTCAACCTCAGTAAATTTTTCAAATACATAATCCCATGACGCAATTCGGCAGGTTATAATAAACTGATTTTGCCGAAAACATTCTGAAAAAGCCCTGATTTCTTTGATAACACGCTGGTGATCTTCTCCTCTAACTTCATCCAGCCCGTCGAGCAACAGTAGCGCCTTACCAGCAGCAAAAAGCTGGTGAAAACTGTCGACTAAGTTTAAATTAACGGTTTCAATAGAAGGGTAGCAATCAGCGATATAGCCTAATAGGCTTGGTTCATCCTCTGCTTCAGCAAAATCTTTAAGTGTGATAAAGATAGGCACGTAGTCTGATTCAAACTTTCCTTCATTACACTGAATAGCCAGGTGTTTCAGAAAAGTAGTTTTGCCTGCCCCAGGCTTACCTAGGATGATTAATTTTCTATAGGTTTTAACGGCATCTAAAGCGGGCATGCGTTCTTCGGCAATAGCCCCTAGGCCAAGACGTTCAAAATCACTGGCGTCACAACTGTGCAGCAACTCTTCTACGCGCCGGTAGCGACGACCGGAAATTTGTTCCAGGATATTGACGCTGGCATAGATGTCGTTGACCGCCACGGGATGAGACATGTCGAGCACCCGCATAGTGTCGCAGCGCTCGCGAATGCTGGGGTAGACCTGTCGCCGCAGGGTTTGCACTAGGGCATCAAGACTGGGTTGGGTAACGGTAGGGGGTGGTGCTGCTGGTGGATTGGGGGCTCTCGAGATAGGGGCAGCCAAGCCTGCGATCGCTTGCCAGTCGAGGCCCAAGCGCTCGCAGATCTGCATAAAAATCGCTTGAGAAATCGCCTCTCCCTTAAAGAAATTGGTGATTGGCTGACGACTACAGCCTACCTGCTCAGCTAGGCGAGCCTGAGTTAAGCCCATGCGGGTGAGAGCCTGACCGGCCATCTCAACCCCCTGGGATGTAGCCCTGAGGGAGGGCTTTGCCATCACAAAATTCCTAACCTACAACGCCTCCATTCTACTTAACCCAGGCAAAACCCAGGCAAAACCCAGGCAAAACCCAGGCATTACCCTGACAAAAGCTTAGCCTTACAGCCCTTTTTAGGATTTAATCAAACTTTACTTTACTTTTACTCAGCATTTAAGTAGGATTTACCTCATCAGTTCCACAGACCCTATGGGCAGAACCTCCAGTAAGACCTGCTGAAACGCGATCGGCCTCGGAGGGCATTGCTCGTCTGGTTGAGTCGCGTATTAGTAGTCAACTCTTGCTTGACATTGCTCGTTCTGCGGTGCCTAACCATGCTCAATCTACCTGCCAGCACACAGGGGCGATCGCCCACCCCGTGGCGTAGGTTGTTTGAACCAGTTGTTAGACGGCTTAGGTTATGGGTTGGGAAAGACTTGCAAGGTTACTGGTTAGCATCCAGCTTCTTGTAAAAAATAGATTTCATACATAGTTGAGTTTCTTCAGGAGATAGACCACTAGAAGCAACTTTTCTCAGAGGTAGGGTTTATGGATAACCGATTAATGAAGATGAACTCTCGACAGATAGAGTTATGCAAACGAATTCACGCATTTTCGTTGAACCAGCCAGATACTCAATGCGCGAATCACTTCAGGTTTAATTCTCAAAAATTTTGCCGAATTGCAGCTATATTTACTGCAATTTTGGTGACTATTCTGATTTTAATTACTCATGTTAGTGCATCAAGTGTTCCATTCTACTGGAATTTCATTCAGGTAGAAATGGATGTTCAACCTAATGGTGATATGTGGGTAACAGAAACACAGCATTATGTCTTCACAGCCAATTATGCGAACGAACGCTATCGCTACATTCCTTTGGGCAAGGTGGACAACATTACGGATGTCACGGTGACAGAAAATGGACAGCGAGTTGATGCAACGACAGGAACCCAAAATAATCAACGGTGGATTCGCTGGCAGCATTCTCTGAACCCGCCTGAATCCCATGTGTTTGTGCTTAAGTATCGGGTTGTCGGCGGGCTACACATTAACGGTGACGAAACTCAGGTTTATTGGAAAGCCATTTTTGCCGATCGCGAAGCCCCTGTCCTATCTAGCGCTGTTACTGTTCACTTACCCGATGTTCTGTCAGGTCAAGTCCTCGGCTACAGTGCCTATGGAGTTCCTGCTACTAGCCGAACGATTGATGCAACAACTTTTGAATTCGTTGCAAATCAGGCATTGCAACCTGGAGATGAATTTGAAGTACAGGTTGTCTTTCCTTCATCAATTTTGCATCTGTCTCAACCGCAATGGCAGCAGGTCGGGTTTGATGAATTTGACGAATTTCAATTTTATTTAGATGCCTTCCCCGTCTTAATAGGCTTACTAAGTCCCTTCTTCCTTGTGAAGATGATTATCGCTCGTCGTTGTCCACGTTGTAGAAAGTTTACGCTCGAAACTCAATCTAAAGTCTTGTTTTATCCAACATCTCAATTCAATGGCACTAGGCGAGTCATTCAACACTGCAACAATCGTGAATGTTCTTACCATCGCGAGTTTGAAGAAACTATTTTCTATAGTGATGGTGGCGACGGTGGTGGCGACGGTGGTGGCGGCGGTGGCGGTGGTGGCGGTGGCGGTGGTGGCGGTGGCGGTGGTGGCGGTGGTTGATTGAAAGCCCCCAATAGCCGTTACCTGTGAGCCACTGGCCTCTGGCCAGATTGGCTGCACCCCCACCTATCGAGCCCTGTTGCTGTTGTGGGACTGGGCGATTCCGGCAGTTGACGCTGTCCAGGTTGTACCTCGCATCTACACCACAGACGACGGCGGCCAAACGGCTTGTTACCTGGCGATTTTACAAGCCCAAGATGAGGAATATCTGATCAAAGCCTATGCCCGCAACACTGACCCAGAGCTAGAAATTCTGCAACATCGCATTTATCAATTCAACCAAAACCGTGATGGTAGTCTAGCGGTCTTCTGTTGATTACAATCCCTGGCAGCCCGTCATCAGTGTCCTGGCGAACTTAGGGATACTTTTGCTGCCGATAATTCAATTCTTAGCAGTTGTTGGGCATTAATACTCTACTTTTCTGATTGGTTTGGCGATCGCTCAAGAGCCGCCAACTCTCGACGCTCAGCAGCTAATGCTTATCGTACCTGCCTCAACGCTCTAGCTTCAGGCCGATCGTTTGCAGGCCTCAAAATTCGTTATTTGGGACTTCCCGCTATGGCTATCTATTCCCGACAGTATAGGTATCATCTCCCCCATACACTGATTTTATTGGTAGCTATAGCTCTAGGCAGTTTTGGGATAGTGCTGTGGCTGGGATTGCGTTGGATTGTGGTCGCGATTATTAGCACGGCAGCGATCGCAGCTTGGCAGCGAAAACTCGACCGGCACAGGCAAATACTTTCGACAACTAATGCGACTGATCTCTTGCAAAAAGACGTTTTTCTAAGCCACCTAAATCATGTAGAGCACCAATATTCAGATATTCCTCACTCGTTCTGGGCATTGGCTCGGCAACGAGCAGAAGCTATCCAAGCCGTTGCGGACAAAATTGCAAAAAAAGAGTCAGCCTTTATCCCTGATTTGCTAGAGATCCTGCACACCGTATTGGATTTAGTCGAACAGTTGGCCCAGGCTCTGAGGGCCATTCGGGAGGTAAAAACCTACCACTATCAACAGCTCGCTCAGCAGCAGTTATATAGCAGCCAAAAACGACTTGAGCAAACCCACACCCAACTGCAAGAACTGCGCGACCAGATGATTTTAGATACCTTGCAGCAGCCATCGTTGACGTCGTCGGCTGGAATTACAACCTGGCTACAAACCCTGATCGCAGAGAACGAAAACGGCCTTTTAGGAGAGTAGAGCACGATGAAACGACTACGCTTTAAACTTTGGTTAGGGGTGGGGCTATGCCTGAGTGGGCTATGGGCCTGTAGCTCTCTGCCGCCAATCCCTGGTAGGTCAATCCAGTCCTTTGAATCTGCCGATCGCTACCTGCACCAAAGACTTTTGCCTAAGGTTCAGGTCGAGTCTCAGCTCGTCTCAGATACATCTGCCTACAGTGCGGTCATTCCGCCCTTGGCCGACGCAGTGCCCGACCCCAACACCTATCCGCTGCACGGGGCGCAGCCCACCAGCAATGCCGAGGTAGTCTACATCGAGATCTACAGCTCTGCCGAAAAGGCCAACGGCAATCGCGCCGATGAGCGCTGGCTCGTAGATGTGGCTGAGGCGTTTAATCAGCGGCGGCAGACGCTTCCCTCCGGGCAGGTGATTCAGGTGGGGGTGCGCAACATTCCATCAGGGTTGGGGGCACAAATAATAGCCGCGAAGAAAGGTAAGCCCGCAGGCTATACCCCAGCCCACGAGCTGTGGCTAGAATTGCTCAAGGCCGACGGGGTAGCGGTGACCCCAATCGCACCAGCGTTAGTCGCAAATCAGGCGATTTTTGCCCTCCAGCCCCAGGTGTACGAAACCCTGTTTGAGAGGGGAGAGGTAACCTTCGATCGCGTGGTTGCGGCTATCTTGGCAGGAGAGTTTGAGGTGGGCTTTTGCAACCCTTACATTGCCTCTCCGGCGCTTAATTTTCTGCATACGCTGCTCTGGCGAGCGGCGGGACATGACCAAACCGGTGCCCCGTTGCAGGTAGAGGATTTAGATAATCCAGCGGTGAACTCAGTGTTTGCTGCCTTTCAACAGCAGATTGCCCTGACAACCCCCACCTACCTCGATTTAAAGCAAATTTGGCGGCAAGACCCCGATGCCTTTCAGGCCATTATTATGTCGCGCCAGAGCTTTGTGAACTTAAAAAAGGAGCCGGAGTTTGCTCACCTGGTGGAGATTCCTTTTGGAGTACCTGAAACCTCGCCGCTAGTCGCATTTGATTGGACAAGCCCAGCCGAACGTGAAGCCTTAAAAGCTTTTGCCGCCTTTGCCACCGCTGCCCCTATGCAGGAACAAGCGATTCAGCAGGGTCACGTGCAGACCGACTATCTCAAGCAGGGCAACTTTCCACCGCTGCCCTCTGGGGAGGTGCTGAAGGCGGCGCAAGCCTTTTGGAAGCAGCGCAAAGACGGAGGTCGCACTGTTTACATGGAGCTGGTGGTGGATACCAGCGGCTCGATGGATCAAAATAACCGACTCAAGGCTGTGCAGGAGGCACTGCGGTTCGCCAGCCAGCAGATTAACCCCGGCAACCAAATTGGGTTGGTAACCTTCAGTGATCGCGCCATTCGTCGCATTCATCTGGCTCCCTTTAATGAGCTAGAGCAAAAGCGGCTGTTTACCGCTATTAACCAGCTTCAGCCCGATGGCGCTACGGCCCTATACGACGGACTGGCGGTGGCCCTAGCCGAGTTGATGGAAATGCAAAAAACAGATCCCGACGGCCAGTTTTGTCTGCTGTTGTTGACAGACGGCGATCGCACCGACGGCCTCAAATTCAACCAAATTAAGGAGGTGATCCGGCAGAGCGGTGTGCGCGTGTATCCCATCGCCTACGGCGAGGTCAACCATCGGGAACTAGCGGCGATCGCGGCCATCCGAGAAAGCGCCGTCTACGAAGGCACCCCTGAAAAAGTTCAAGTTTTACTCAGAGATCTGTTTCAAACCAACCTGTGATCGCGTCGTTATGGGCTAAGAGGGCAAACCCTGGTGCGAAATACGGCAATGCTTTCTGACAATCCTTGGTTAATGTTCCGACAAACAACTCCTGGTAAGACCATGGAATCACTTATTGGCCACACCCTACATAACCGTTATCACGTTCAGAGATTACTGAGCCGACAAATTGGGCGCAGAACCTTTTTGGCAACTGATTTAGAAACTCAATCGCCCGTTGTTGTCAAGGTACTGCTGTTTGGCCCCGACTTTACCTGGGACGATCTCAAACTTTTTGAGCGCGAAGCCGAAACTCTGAAAGCTCTTGATCATCCGGCTATTCCTAAATATCTTGACAGCTTTGATGTCAGTACTGACCTAGGTCAGGGGTTTGCCCTGGTGCAGAGCTATATCGATGCGGTGTCTCTTGAGGTAGCGGCACAGGCAGGGAGACGGTTTTCTGAGGCAGAAATAGTAGATATTGCCAAGCAATTGCTCACGATTTTGGTCTATCTCCACGAACATGCTCCGGCAGTCATTCACCGCGATATTAAACCCAGCAATGTCTTGCTTTCAGATCGATTTGGGCATCGCGCGGGCAATCTCTATTTAATAGACTTTGGCTCGGTACAAACCGTTACCGACAAGAAGAATGGCACCATTACGATTGTTGGTAGCTATGGCTATATCCCTCTGGAGCAGTTCACCGGACAAACCATCCCAGCTTCAGACTTATACAGTCTCGGGATGACCCTAGTTTACTTAATTGCGGGTAAGCATCCAGCCGATCTAGGCCAGGTCAATGGCAGAATTCAATTTGACAGCACTGCTATTAGCAAGCGGTTTGCTCGATGGCTCGAAAAAATGACCCACCTACAGCTAGACAAACGGTTTGAATCAGCTCGGGCAGCGCTGACAGCGCTCGAATCTGAGGATGGTAGCTATTGTAGCTATCCCAATTTAAAGCCCGAGAAGAGCCAGATTGAGATTTTTCGTGATCGCGATCGCATCGCAATCAAGATTTTACAACCATTGCCTTCAATCCCCTCTTCTGCAAGTTTGAGTTTTATTGCTGCTAGCTTCTTCGCTTTAATGACGATTAGCGCGAGCGGGGTGCTGATCATGACGGCGATTATTTTCTTAGTCATATATGCCGTTCAAAAAACACCTTTTTATTCAGTTATAACCATTGAACGCAACGGGAAAATTAAAAAATTTCTGAAAATCAACCAGATTCAATGGGATGTTCAATCGTTGGTAGGAGGGAACGTCAACCTTTTGACCTATAGCCCCGGATATACGTTTGATCGCTACATCAATGAGCGTGGGCGCACCATTAGGGGCGGCGAGGTAACTATTTCTCCTAAACTGACTATTTTTGTAGGCAGAATTGAATGCGTGGTAGGACATTCACTCCTCTCCCATGCTGAACTGTGGTGGCTAGGGCAAGAACTCAGCGACTTTCTAGATCTAGAACTGCAAGTTGTCTACTCTACCCCCAAGCTTCCTGAGAACAGGGAACATTATTAACCTTTTGACCTACAGCCCCGGATATACGTTTGATCGCTACATCAATGAGCATGGGCGCACCATTAGGGGCGGCGAGGTAACTATTTCTCCTAAACTGACTATTTTTGTAGGCAGAGTTGAATGCGTGGTAGGGCATCCACTCCTCTCCCATGCTGAACTGTGGTGGCTAGGGCAAGAACTCAGCGACTTTCTAGATCTAGAACTGCAAGTTGTCTACTCTACCCCCAAGCTTCCTGAGCAAGACGGCGGTGGCGGCTAACGTTTAAGGACTCATTCTCATGACCCCAGAGCAGAAAACTCTATCCGCAAACATTTGTCAGTTTGAATTGAATGACTCGGCAGCAGATTTCCCGTTTTCTGCTCGATTGGCGTAGGAATATCAGCGGACGGCCATCTATACCTATCGGGCAATTCAAGAGTATAAAAGGTTCACTGAGTGGGAGTTTCCCCGGCCCGAGGCCTCAAGAAATCGAGCGTGGCTAACACGGCCCCACCAACGATCAGCGCACAGGCCAACCCCACCGCCGCTGTGGCTTCTGCCCGGCCAGAGACAATCAGCAGCAGCGTCGAGAGTAAGGGAGCCGCGTAGGATAACGCCCCGAGCACGCGAATATTGCCGCGTTTTACCCCATAATCCCAGGTAAAAAAGGCTAGCCCCACCGGCCCCAGCCCCAGGGCGAGAATAGCGGCCCATTCCCACCCTATAGGCACTACCGTTGGTTCAAATAGGGCGTGACAGATCCATGCCAACAAGGCTGTGGCCCCACAAAAGCCCCCCACGGCATTGGTCGGAATCGCTCCAAAATATCTGGAGAGAATTGAGTAGCCCGACCAAGTGAGGGCGCAGACCAGGGCCGCTAGATATCCGGTGGTGTATTGGGCATCAAAGCTGAAGCTCTGACCCTTGGTGACCAGCAGACCCGCGCCGAGAAAGCCTGCGATCGCCCCCGCCCCATGAAACCATCGCAGCCGCTCACCGGGCAGCAGCGCCGAAAAAAACACAATCAGCAGCGGCCACAGGTAGGCGATTAAACTCGCCTCCACCGCCGGGGCGTGGCGCAGCGCCATGAAATAGAAAAAGTGGTAGCCAAACAGCCCAACGATACCCAATGCCCAAACCCGCCAGGGCAGCCGCAGGTGGCGCAGCACATTGCCCCCCGCCCGTACCCAGGCTACCAGGCCAATGAAGAATGCGATTGTGAATGCCATCGCCGTCAGCTGAAAGGGCGGCACCGTGCCGCTCAGATCAGTCAGCAGGGCTAGGGTGGCCCACATGAGCACCGCTGAAAATCCGATGATGGTCGGCTGTCGTTGATCATGGGCTGGTTCCACGGCGATCTCTCTAGCACATCCCTTAGCTGTGTATTGTAGAAAAGTCGTGGCCGTAAACGATTTCGGGGCAGAATTTACAGGTAACGATGGCGCAGAACCAACCCCTGTTGTCGGTTGAAAATTTAGCTCGCCAACTGTCAGAGCGGTGGCTGTGGCGAGGGGTGAGTTTCAAGTTAATGGCTGGCGACTGTGTGGGTTTGGTGGCCCCTTCCGGCGCGGGCAAAACCTTGCTGATGCGCAACCTGGCGCTGCTCGATCCAATTCAGCAGGGAGAAGTCAGGTTTGAGGACAAAACCCCGTCTGAGTGGGGGCTACCCGCCTACCGTAGCCGAGTGATGGTTGTACCCCAGCGGGCGATCGCCCTCGACGGCACCGTACAGGACAACCTCGAACAGGTGTTTGACCTCGGCATTTACAGCGATCGCCGCTTTGACCCGACCATCATTCAAACTTGGCTGCAAAAGCTCGGGCGAAACCCAGAATTCCTCAATCTACAGGGCTCTCGGCTCTCGGGCGGCGAAGCGCAGATCCTAGCCCTGTTGCGAGCCTTGCAGCTCGATCCCCAGGTGCTCTTGCTCGATGAGCCAACTGCCTCCCTCGACGGGGCGACCATGGCCCAGGTAGAAGCCTTGCTGCACGACTGGCTCCAGCATTCCAACCGCGCCTGTCTGCTCACCAGCCACGACACCGAGCAAATTCGCCGAGTCACCCATCGCCAGCTCAACCTAGGGGAATTTGTGTAAGCGGCTGTAGGGTGCAAGGTGTAAGGTGCAGGGGGCAGCCCTGAACCCTATACCTTGCACCCCCTAAACCCTATACCCGCTCCCCGGCCTATGGAAACCGATTACATTGCCATTAGTTACGGGCAGTTGGCCCTGGCAGCGCTGCTGATTGTGGTGAATGTAGGTCTATCGGCGGTGTTGCGGCTCGGGCTGGGTCAGTCGCTGCTGATCGCTGCCCTACGCATGGTGGTGCAGCTGTTGCTGATTGGCTTTGTGCTGGAGTGGCTGTTTACCCAAGACAATGCCCTAATCATTCTGGCGATCGCGCTAGTGATGACGGCGATCGCGGGCGTCTCGGCCGTCAACCGCACCCAGCGCCGCTTTGTGGGCATCTACTGGCACAGTCTGCTGTCGGTGCTGGCGGCTTCGGCGCTGGTGACGGGCTTTGCCATGGTCGGCATCATTCGGGTACAGCCCTGGTACGACCCGCAGTACCTGATTCCGATGCTGGGCATGGTGCTGGGCAACACCCTCAACGGCATCTCCCTGGGGCTAGACCGCTTTATGGAAGGGCTCACCACCCAGCGCGACCAGGTCGAAACCTTACTGGCCCTGGGGGCCACCCGTTGGGAAGCCGCCCATCCTCAGGTGCGCAACGCTATTCGCGTCGGCATGATCCCTACCATCAACTCGATGATGGTGATGGGCTTGGTCAGCCTGCCGGGCATGATGACCGGCCAAATTTTGGCTGGGGCTAACCCCATTGACGCGGTGCGCTATCAGATTGTGATTATGTTTATGATCGCCGCTGGAGCCGCCCTGGGGATTTTTGGCGTGGTGCTGCTGGCTTATCGCCGCCTGCTCAGCCCCGACCACCAGCTCCGGCTCGACTATCTAGAAAAAACTTGGCAGTAGCTAGCAGAGGCGATCGCCCGTCAACGACCCGTCCACCAGCGAATTCACCGTCAAGTTTCAGGCTGAAGTAACCACGGGGATCTGGTTAGGTTAAATGGGATCATAGTGAACGTATCTATATAGTCAAGCGCAGCTTCTTGGGGGCAACGGCAAGACAGCGTGCAATCTCGGGTTTACAACACCGTTAGAACCTCCATTACCCATTTGTAGAAGAACCGTTCTATGACTACTCCCCTCCATGTTTTAGTCACTGGTGCCACGGGGCGCACCGGAGCGATCGCTGTCCAAAAACTTCAGCAGCGGCCAGAGCAGTTTGTGGCCAAAGGCTTTGCCCGCTCTGAGGCGAAGGTGCAAGAACTGTTTGGCACAACAGACGGGTTTTACTTGGGGGATGTGAGCGATCGCGATCGTCTCCAAACCGCTCTAGCAGGCTGCGATGCCCTAGTTATTCTCACCAGCGCCGTACCCCAAATGAAAGCTCCACCAGAACCGGGGCAGCGGCCAGAGTTTACCTATCCCGAAGGGGGAACCCCTGAGCAGGTAGACTACCACGGTCAGATCAACCAAATTGAAGCCGCAAAAGCCGCCGGAGTCAAACACATCGTCCTCGTCGGTTCCATGGGTGGCACCAATGAGCAACACCCCCTCAACCGCATGGCCAACGGCAACATTCTGATCTGGAAGCGCAAGGCAGAAGCCTACCTAATCGACTCCGGCCTCGACTACACCATCATTCGGGCAGGGGGGTTGCAAGATCAGCCGGGGGGCCAGCGCGAGCTGATCGTCGGCAAAGATGACCAGTTGCTGGCCAATCCTCCTGACGGCATTCCTACCTCTATTCCCCGTGCTGATGTGGCAGAGGTGGTGGTGCAAGCGTTGCTAGCGCCCGCCGCCCGCAATAAAGCCTTTGATGTGATCTCTAAACCAGAGGGCACGCCTGGGGCCGTAGTCACCACAGATTTTGACGCTCTCTTTGCCCAGACCACACCAGGTTTCTAGCAGGCCTCAAGTCGTGGGGTCAGAAACCGCTGTTGCAGCCAGCTTTCGCTCACGCACAAACATAAATAGCGCAAAGCCAAAGGCAAAGGAGATAGCAAACATCAGAGCAATATAAATGCCCCAGAGCCTGAGTTTCAGCCGCCGCCCCTCCGACACAATGAATGTGATCACCAGCAGCAGCGCAATGGTGAGATCGACGGCGACAAAGCTAGAGGCTGGGTTAGCCCAGACTTGCTCAATAAAGGCAGATAGGTCAAAGTTCAGTAGGTTGGTGGCGGTGAACTCACCCTTGGTGGCAATGGTGAACTGTACCAGGTAATAGTTTGTCCAGACGAAGCCGATCAGGGTCAGCACGGCATAGATAGCTTGACGAATGAGGGTTCCAGGCATGGGTAAAACTCGGTAAACTTGGCCTGTTTATTGTCTCAAGTGATGGCTCTAACAGGGCTCTGCGAGTTACGTCAACTGCTTAAGTCAGGCGGTGGGTCTCAGACGTGCTCTATACCTGCGATCGCTACTCTGAAAGGCGGCAGCGGCTAAAATCGATTTGGGGCCCGGTGGAATACTGCACTAGACTGCGCCCGGCAGCCAGGGCCGCACTGCTGGTGGCATAGGTTTCGCCATCGTTGAGGATCGACAACTCAGGCGTTATCACCCAGCAGCAAAAGCCCGTCGAATGTCGATGAGTCACAGCCACAAGCCAATCTGCCAGGGCAATTAGAGTGTTGAGTTGTTCAGGTGCCATAACTAACCTCCTCCATCGGTTTGGGAGGCTTAACTACAGGAAAACCGAGTTCAGAAATGCTGGACGAACTAGATAGCTACCTATTGCGATCTAGGTCAATTGTACTATAATGGTTGTCGTGAAGACAACTGTTCTGGGGTTCAGGCGTCTTGTCCTAAAGCATTGAGGCGACTATGGCGGCAAAGAAAGGCGGAAGCAAAGAGCAAAGCGAAAAGGAAAAAGCCCTCACCATGGTGCTGGGCCAGATTGAGCGCAACTTTGGCAAAGGCTCCATCATGCGCCTAGGCGATGCTGCCCGCATGAAAGTTGAAACGATTCCCACTGGCGCACTAACCCTCGACCTAGCCCTGGGTGGCGGCCTGCCCAAGGGACGCGTCATTGAGATTTATGGCCCTGAGAGCTCGGGTAAAACCACCGTGGCTCTGCACGTGCTGGCCGAAGTGCAGAAAACGGGTGGCGTAGCGGCCTTTGTGGATGCTGAGCACGCCCTCGACCCGATCTACGCCGCCGCCCTAGGGGTCAACGTCGAAGAGCTGCTGGTATCTCAGCCCGACACGGGTGAGATGGGGCTTGAGGTGGTGGATCAGCTGGTGCGATCGTCGGCTATTGATGTTGTTGTGGTTGACTCCGTAGCCGCCCTCGTACCCCGAGCTGAGATTGAAGGCGAAATGGGCGATGCCCACGTAGGTCTTCAGGCGCGACTCATGAGCCAAGCCCTGCGGAAGATCACCGGCAGCATCGGCAAGTCGCAATGCACAGTCATCTTCTTGAACCAGCTGCGCCAGAAGATCGGCATCTCCTACGGCAACCCCGAAGTTACCACCGGGGGCAACGCGCTGAAGTTCTATGCCTCAGTACGCCTCGACATTCGCCGCATTCAAACCCTAAAGAAGGGCACTGAAGAGTACGGTATTCGCGCCAAGGTCAAAGTGGCTAAAAACAAGGTGGCCCCACCCTTCCGCATTGGTGAGTTTGACATTCTCTTTGGCCAGGGCATTTCGACCATGGGCTGCTTGGTTGACCTAGCGGAGCAACACGGCGTGATCGTCCGGAAAGGGGCCTGGTACAGCTATGAGGGCAACAACGTTGGCCAGGGGCGCGAGAACACGATTCAGCGCCTGCAAGAGGATGCTGAGTTCGCCGCCAAGGTTGAAGCCCAGGTGAGAGAAAAGCTCGAAATTGGTGGCTCGGTGGCTGATATAGCCGACGTGGAGATCGAGGTCGAAGACGAAACCTACCTAGATGAAGACGAGTAAACTCGGCATCATCCCAGGCAGTACTCCAAAAAGCCCAGCTTCTCAATGGTGAGGATCTGGGCTTTTACCTTACACTCGGCTTGGGCTAGAGCCTCCATTAGCTAGCCCATAAGGGTGGTGTCGTGCTGCACGCTGAAACCAAACCGTTCACCGCTGGCATCCACCCACAGCCGATTGAGGGTTTGCAGCACCTCGGGTAGAATATTGGTGGCCAGCAGAGTGCCCCAAACCTTTTATACCTGCTCCTTTAGGGGGGAATAAGGCCCCACTAACCAAAGTCCTGTGATCAAGCCATAGGCGGCCAAGCCTAAGCCATGGACCAAACCCATCAACGTCTGCGGCAGGCTCTGACATAGGGCTGCGCACAACGTTGCACTAACACCGCCGCTCACCGCGATACCGAGCAGGCTGACCCCCAGCCAGCCCCATATCTGGCGATTTTCCTGGGCTAAAACACTGCGCCCGGTGCGGTGGCTCAAGATCAGCATTTGGGCGATCGCCATACCCCAAATCATCAGTGGCCCAGTTACTACAAGCAGCCAAAACACCTCCCACAGGCCAAAAGTGCGCCATAGGGCATTGGCCACCGGGTTATAAATACTCTGCATCAGCGATTGCAGCAAGGTGCTAACGATCCAGCCCAGGGTACTCGCCAGGGGCCACCAGCGAAAGCCACCCATGGGCCTTAGTACAAACCACTGCACCGTCCCCACAATGGCTCCAGTCAGAATTAAGGTGGCTATAAATTGCGGGCCGTTGTTTTCTAAAAAGCCGACAAAAAAGCCGCCCACCAGGTTGGCCAGCACCCAGGCCGGCAGAAATATAGCCGCCCGAGACCTGGAGGCGATCGCTCGATTAGACGCGTTCATAACTGCAACCCCTCAATAATGGTGTCTAGATGAGGCTCAAACGCCCCTACCGCCGCCTCGTCCGAAAAAGACCCGCTGGGGTAGCCGCTAATGACCCCAGTGACAAACACGTGCACCAGGTTGCCGTCGGTAGCCACATAGCCTATCCCCCGGTCAAACAATGCCCCGTTGGGGTGGGTGATGGTGTAGCCGAGGTATGACAGAATTTTGTGTTGTCCGTCTCTATGATCATCTGGTGCTTGACGTAGTCGGGGATGGTTACCAGAACTGAAACGCGAGACCCCAAAATCGGCCCTTTAGGGGCGAGAGGCGATCGCATTGGCTCAACGAGAAGCGCGATCCGACGGCAGAAATTGTCTCTTGCCAGGCAACGAAATTTGATCAGCCCATAGGGTGGGCACTGCAAGCGATTCATCCCAAGCTTGTGCTGAGTCAATCGCGCTCAGACCACGCCGACCAATCGGCAAAAAACTTTAAGATAAGTAAAGACTCTACCTATCGCTGAGAGCTTAATCCTGTCGTGCAACTTGCTCATCGTCCAACCGATGGTTGGGCTGAAAATTCCTCATCGGGCTCCATCGTGCTAGATACCCGCGATCTCTCCAAGGTCTATGGGCGGGGCAAACAGCGGTTTGAAGCGGTGAGGCATGTCTCCTTAGCCCTGCACCAGGGAGAGGTGCTGGCCTTTTTAGGACCCAACGGGGCCGGCAAGACCACCACCATCAAGATGATTGCGGGCCTGGTGCGTCCTACCCAGGGGCTGGTTACCGTGGTCGGAGAAGACCCCCACCGCCAGCCTCGGGCACTGCGCCACATTGGTGCAGTGCTGGAGGGCAACCGCAATTTATACTGGCGCTTAACCCCGGAGGAAAATCTGGAATATTTCGGCGTCCTGCGGCAGGTGCCTCGCAAGGTGGCCCATCGCCGGGGACTGGAACTGCTGGCCCGGTTTGGGCTGGAGGAAAAGCGCCAGACCCCGGTGCAAAAGCTCTCTCGCGGGATGCAGCAAAAGGTGGCGATCGCCGTCGCCCTGATCCACAATCCTAAGCTGCTGCTGTTGGATGAACCCACCCTGGGGCTGGATGTGGAGGCCAGCGAAATGGTCAAAGCCCTGGTGCGCCAGATTGCCCAGGAAGGCCGAGCCGTTCTGTTAACCACCCACCAACTCGATGTGGCCGAAGAACTTTCTGACCGGGTGGCCATCATTCGCCGGGGACGCATCATTGCCGAGCAGTCTACTGAAGCATTACTAAAAGAATTTTCTAGTTCCACCTATCACCTGGAGGTGGAAGGCGATCTTTCCCCTCAGCAGATCCACACGGTGACTCAGTTGGGGGCGACGGTTCAGGGGGCGCAGATTACCTACGCTGGCACCCCGGAAAATCTCTATGCGCTGCTGGGGGCGCTGAGTCCTGTGCCGCTAATTTCGGTGCAGCGCGATCGCGCCGATCTCACCCAGGTATTTCTCAAACTGGTTAAAGACCAACCGGATACTTCTCTATGATCGATCTGCTTTACGCCGAACTCAAGCGCACCTGGATTCAGTTCATCCGCTACCCCACGGAGGTGATCTCTGGGATCGTCATCATCCTGGCCGTCTTCTATGGTCTGTTTACCAGTGCCCAGTACATTGCCGGACCAGGGTTTGCCTTTGGCGATCGCCTCGATGCCGTGGTCCTCGGCTACGCCATGTGGACCCTGATTATTTCTGTCAATAACGACATTGCCATTAATCTACAGATCGAAGCCGAAACCGGCACTCTGGAGCAGGTCTTTCTCTCCCCCTATGGGGCACCGCGAGTATTTTTGGCTAGAGCCTTTGCCAGTCTGGCCCTGCGGTTGCTCATTTTGGTTGTCGTGTTGCTGCTCCTGATGGGGCTCTCCGGCAGTCGCCTGGCATTTCCCCCCATGCTGTTGCTGCCGCTGGCTTCGTTG
Organism: Leptolyngbya sp. FACHB-60; assembly: GCF_014695775.1. Taxonomy (GTDB): domain Bacteria; phylum Cyanobacteriota; class Cyanobacteriia; order Phormidesmidales; family Phormidesmidaceae; genus Nodosilinea. The sequence goes on from NZ_JACJOX010000056.1 coordinate 41,724, forward strand.
CTGATGGCCGGTTACGGTCTGGCTTTTTTGCTGGGGGCGGTGGCGCTGGTGTTCAAGCGGGTGCAGCAAATTTTGGGGATTTTTCAGTTCTTGCTGCTGTTTCTGCTGGCGGCCCCCCTGGAGGAAGCTACCGGACTGATGCAGTATTTGCGGTTTGTGCTGCCCATGCTGCCCAGTACCGGCCTGCTGCGCGACCTCATGGCCCGAGGCATGGGGCTAGACTGGTTTACCTACGGTCTAGCCTTGCTAAACGGGATGGTCTATTTTGCCCTTGGGATATTCGTTTTCCGCTGGGCCGAAGCCACTGCTAAGCAACGGGGTTCCCTGAGCGGGTATTAGCCCTCTTTAGTCACTATTGACGAAGTAAACTAAAGCTAAAAAGTATGGAAGAGGGCTGTATCTATGGTGACACCTCGACTTGCTGTCCGTACCGTGGGCTTCGTTGATGAGTA
>NZ_JACJOX010000057.1 GCF_014695775.1 Leptolyngbya sp. FACHB-60
TGGGAGGCGTTGGCGTCTGCTCTAACAGGGCTCGGTTAACCGGCTCCAGATGCCGATGTTTTTTTTAGTTCCTCAATCACGGTCGTCGGACTCACCTTCAGCACCCGAGCGGTGCCCTGAATGCCGCTGCCATTCATGGCCATATCACTGATTTGACGTTTGACCTCAGGCAAGTAGCCTCGGTAGGTGTAGTCGAGAATGAAAGAGGCCCGCGAACACTCGGGGTTGCGGCAGCGATAGCGCTGCTTGCCTTCATCGCTTTTGCCATTTTTGACGACATCAGGGGTGTGACACGTGGGGCAGTAAATGGGTTCGAGAACCATGAGTGGAGAGCGGGTTCGGGACTCTTCGTATTTTGTCCCAATACACAGGTCTAGAACACTACCAAAGAGATGCAGCTAGTCAAATAAGCTGGGGTTGTTTAGCTATTTTTTTGCTCACTCGAACCCAAACCACTGCAATCAAGGCAGCAGTTTAGTGAAGATCTATTCTGAGGAAGTGTAGCTCGATTAAAACTGCTTCCATAACTGAGATTTACTCCTCACAATTTTGAGCGTGGGAATGGATATTTTATGTGCAATTGACGGATTTAAGACACTAACTAACCGCCTCAATGGCAGCCCGCAGCTGTTGCAGCGATCGCCCTAGGGCGACAAAATCGGAGTTTTCGCTCAGGGTTACCAGGGTTTCTGGAGCACTATTATCGACAATGCGGTTGTAGGCCTGGATGGCTTCCTCTAGCTGAGTGGGGTCGATGGCCAAGGCTGTAGAGCGAGGCTGGGGCTGGGGGGGGATTAACCCACTAACGGCGTTGAACAGCAACACTAAATCGCGGTAGTTGCCTCCGACTAGAGCCATTTCGGTGAAGGGAGCCACTTGGTTAGGAGTGAGACCAGTTGCAAAGGCAGCGGCTAAAAAGCCGGTGGTATTAGAAATTTGCGACATGGTGCCCCTCAGGGGTGCCACCATGGGGGTGCCGCCCTGGGCTGTAAATACCGCCGAGGTGACCAGGATAGGATTGCTGCCACTAGCTTGGGCAACGGTTGGGGCGGCAATACCGAGAGTCATTTGACTGCTGGTGAGGGAGACGCTTTCGCCATTGGCGATCGCCGCTGCTGCTGCTGCCGCTAGGTCAGCTACCGTCTCGTAGGCATCTTGGTCCTCACTGGGGCCGCTGGCTCCTACAGGGCTAGGGCTGGTTAAGCTGATTTCTCTGGGTGTGGTCAGGAGAATGGCCAGGACTGGGTTAGTGCCCCTGAGCCCCTGAGCAATCTGATTGGCTGAGGTGTTGAGCGCCTGCTGGGCGGCGACGGTCAGGGTGATATCGCCAGTAACAGGGTCTACTGTGGCGTTGGCAGAGGCCGACTCCAGCCGCTCTTCTTGGCATACGACTGGCTCCACCTCTTGAGCCGCCTCTTGATCCACCTCTTGATAAATGCATAGGGTCGAGGCGCCAATAGGCAACAAATTTGAGCCGCCGACACTGACGCCGCTAGTCAGCCCTGTAGGGACCGAACCACTGTGTCCGGGCAGGGCGATCGCCAAGCCCCCGCCTACCAGAATTAGCATGAGCCATTTTTGCCGCAGCGGGCGCGCCAGTTTGTCCACGAGGATTCTCCTAAAGAGGATGGGGTGCAGTCAATGTCGAAGAAAACGGTAGCAGAATGAAGGAAGCTTAAAATTGGGGGCCGAAGTTAAAACCATAGCCGATGCTTAATACTGCGACGGAACCTGCTCGCGTATTGTTGCCGATGTCGCCGTAGAGCAGATTGAGGGTGAGGGGCAGCGTGGTCACTGGCACAATGGAAGCTCCCACATTTACACCCACACCACTCCAGGCAGTATTGATAGAAAACTGTGGATGCACCTGGAGCCCAACGCCGGCAAACACTCCGACATCGCTACTCTCACCGCTGAAGGCACCACCCCCTAGCCCCAGTGAGGCCGTGATTGGCAACCGGTTGTAGGGGTGTTCTGGCTGGAGGAGATGCGCCGCCGTGACCACACCATAGAGGCTGGATTCGCCGCCGCCGGCATTGGTACCGTAGGACGCAAAATTATTCAGCCCTACGGCCGCTGCCACTTGGGTTTCTTCGCTGCTGTAGACCTGACGATGGACCTTGGCGTCGAAGCCACCGTTCTCGCCAAACCGTCGCACGCTCTGTAGGTTGTAGGCTAGCTCGACCCCCACAGCCCGGCGCGAGTCGCCTAACCCAAAGCCCATGGAGAGGCTGCCATCGGCCTCAGGGCGAATGCGATCGGCTCCAGCTAGCGAGGCGCTAAAAAACACATCTCCCCAGTTGGCTCCAAAGGCGGATGGAATGCCGGCATTAGGCGAGGGAGGAAAGGAACGTGCGGCTTCGGCGGCAGTCGTGAGCGGTGCGACGCGCAGACCGTTCCGTAGTTGGGTTGTATCAGGGGTTGACGGCGTGGTTTGAGCGGTGGTGACAGCCGGAACCGTATCTGCGGAGAGCGGCGCTGCGGCTAGCTCTACCGGTGGCGCGGCGAGGGCGGCCCGCCCCGTCGAGAGGGTGGGCTGGGGGCGCGGCAAGGCTAGAGTGACGTTGGGGCTGCGGTCAGCGAACGACGGTAACTGCGGCTCTGGCCCAACGGTCTGGCGAGCTACCGAGAGGGAAGACAACGGGGCGGCTACGGGAATTTGGTTGGCGACGGTGTTTGCAGCCGCAGCGGTACGGTCAGCTCGCGAGGGCAACGGCGGTAGCTGTGGCCCTCGACTCACGGTTTCAGGTTGGGAGACTTGGCGGGCAGGGGCACTCTGGATCTCTAGGCCGTAGGCGGTACGCAGATCGCGCAGCAAGGCTTGAACCGTTGTTGCCCGCGATCGCAGACCTGCCACATCATCGGTTGCCTGGCGCGGTGCGGCTCCCGATGCCGCGACCCCGGCTGCAGGGGCAGGGTGGGGGGCGATCGCCAAAGTTGAGGTGGCAGCTAAATCCTCTGATGCTGTGGCGGCGATCGCGGCGGGAATTGCGGAGTGGGGTTCTACCTCCGGTAGCTGAAGGGCTTGGGCAGGCTTGCTAGCTGCGGGTTTGGCGCTAATTGCAGTTAAGGTTTCAGCTGGGGTAACGGTTGGTGCGGCCTCGGTGTTGGCATTGAGGTTCTCAGCCACTACCGGGGTAGCAGGTGTGCCGATGGGATGGCTGGCGATCGCAGCCTGGTCACTATCTGCGGTCTCCGCAACCTCTGTCATTTCAGCCTGAATGACCTCTGGCGCAGGCGCAGGGGTTACTGGCAGGGCCAGGGTACTGGCTGGGGGCTCTGGGCTCACCAATGCCGGGTTTGGGGCGACGGCAGGGGCGATCGCGGTGGCCTCTGGCTGAGAGATGTCGACCGTCGCTGCTGCCGTCACCGGTTGCTGGGCAGCAGTCGCCGCCGCTACAACCGGGCGATCTCCATCTGGAGTCCATGCGGGCTGGGGCGCTCCCTGCTCATGGAGCTGGGGTTCAGTGGCCTGGGCCGACGGTTCGGGCACCACCACCGGGTGCGGGTCTACCGCCAGATCCGTGCCTAGACTAGGCTCAGGGACTACCGCTAAGTTCTCAGGGGTGGCCTCAGCCCGCGATGGCAGCAACCCGAGCCCAGCTAGCCCCAATAGTCCGCCGGTGATCAGTGGTCTTGATTTACGCTTCATTACCTATTGCTCCTCACATCCCGTTGTCGTCACCACACCTGCTGTTAACAGGGCAACCACCGGCTAACCATCCTCGATGCCTGCGGTCACTCTGGGGCGACCGTAGTAACCGTAGTAATAGTCGTAGCCACTCTGGCGGCTGTGGGGCACGCCGTTGATTACCAGACCTAGCAGCGGAGCCTGAGCTGTGTTGCCCAGATCGGCCAGCACCCTTTGAATCTCCGTCCGCTCAGACCGGTTGAGCCGCGCCACTAGTAGTAGCCCATCGGCGTGGGCTGCGGCCAGCTTGGCGTCGACCATCCCGCCCGCTAGGGGTGGGGTATCAAAAATCATCAGATCAAAGTGGCGGCGGTACTGCTCAGTAATTTGCTGCATTTTGCGGGATGACAGCAGGCGACCAGGGGCTGGGGGCCGCGCCCCAGCCGTTAGCAAGTGCAGGTTGGGATTGCCCGGTATCACCTGAACCAAATCCATAGGATCATCGAGCGGTTGAGTAATCAGATCGCTCAACCCCTGGCGGTTTGGACGGCCAAAAATTAGGTGCTGACTGGGCTTACGCAGATCGCCATCAATTAACAGCACTCGGCGGCCCATGTTGGCGGCGGCAATGGCTAGGTGGGCACATATGGTTGATTTACCCTCGCCGGGCTCTGAGGATGTCAGCGCTACCACCTGTATAGGGGTATCAGAGCTGAGCATGCGCAGGTTGGCCTCTAGTGAGTAGAATGCCTCGGCAAAGCTGAAGGAAGTGTATAGCTTGTGGGGACTCTGGTTTTGAGTGAGCACATCGGCCATGGTGGCCGATAGGTTGGGCACCATCAGCAGGGGCTGCTTTTGCAGAGCTGGGGCGTTAGGTACCCCAGCCAGGTTGGGCAACTGAGTCGCTTTGACCAGTTCGTCAACGCTGTGAAAAGCTTGGTCGAGGCGATCGCGCAGTAATGCCGCAACCCCTCCCAGCATCAGGCTCAGTACCGTGCTGAGCAGCAGCTTGCGAGGCAGATTGCTGGTTTGGGTAATGCTTGTCTCATTCAGGGGAGAAATCAGCTCCCACGGCGATGCCTGCCGCGCCATCTGAAACCGCAGATCTTGCCGGCTCGCCAAAAGCTGATCGAGGCTAGTCTCCGCTACGGTCAACTCGCGGCTGATCTGTTGATACGATCGAGAGAGATCCGCCAGCCGCTGAATCTCTGCCCGCAGCTGCTGCACAACCTGGCCAATCGCTTGATCTTGAGTTTGCAAGACCTGCATCTGGTTAGCGGTGTCGACCAGCTGCTGCATCAAATCTTGACTTACCGATCCTTGGTAGCCTAGGGTTTCAGCTTCTACTGTCGATCCCACTAGGCGCTGGGCTTCCGCTTCTAGCAGCGGTAAAAGCTGCTGCCGCTGGTCTGTCAGTGCCTCAATCATAGGGGTGTCGGCCTGAAACCGGGCTGACTCGGCGGCAATAGTCTGTTCGATTTCGCGCAAATCTCCCAGCAGCGCTTGGTAGGTCGGTGACTCGTTGAGGTTCGCTACTCGAATGGCGGTATCGGGGTCAAAGCCTACCTGCTCCCGCAGATTTTCGTAGAGGGGGTCTAGGGCACTAAGCTCGACCCGCAGCTGTTCTTGGTCAGCCAGCATCTGGTTAAGCCGTTGGGTAACGCTTTCACTAGTGGCGTTGACATCGACCAAGTCATAGCGCTTTTGAAACTCGCTGAGGTCTCCCTCAATGGCCGCAACTTCCTGCCATTTTTCTTGCAATTGTTCATCTAAAAACGTCAGACCTCGGCGCAGATCTCCCTGACGGTCTTGCACGCTGTAGTTGACAAACCCTTCAACCACCTGGTTTAGAACAAACGCCGCTACTTCTGGGTCAGCGTTGTTGTAGCTGATGCGCAGCACCTTAGATTCGCCTTCTTGAATAATGTTCAGACCACCAAGCAGGGAATTATAGGTAATGTTGGGGTAGCGCTGCTGAATTTTGGCCAAAATGGGATTGATCACCGCTGGGCCGCGCAGCACTCGAATTTGGCTCGTGTAATCAAGCCTAGAAACCGATGGACCCGGCGCTCCGGTAACAGTCTCCAGCCCCGGCGTATTAACGGCAGTAACGGGCTCCACCAGCAAACTAGCACTGCCGCTGTAGGCCGGTGGACGGGTGAGGTTCCAAAGGGTAAACCCTGCCAAGGAGAGGGTTGCCACCCCTAAAAAGACGCCTGCTCGACGCCTAAACACCCCTACGAGCCGGTTAAAGTCTACCTCATCTTTCGGTTCTACCAGGGATGGCGGAGCCATAACAGTCATAAAACCAGGCTTGGCATGGCTATGACCATTGCCATTGGTTTCATGGGTGGAGGAGGGGGGAAAAGGCATAGGGGCTATCTGGGAATGCTCCCAAGAGTTCGTTAACTTATAACTCAAAACTCAAAAATTGACCTAGATTCAAACCTGTTTGAACCTGAACCACAATTTTTTGGGGAGTTGAGACAGTATCCGGGGCGCGAAATTAAAACCCCAGCAGCCTCAAGACAGTAGTCAGAGACGTAAACGGACGCAGAAAGAGTCCTATGGTGTCGCCAGCGGCGGCGGCGATATTGCGATCCACAATCACCACGTCGTTGGGACGCAATATCGGGTTAGTAGTGTCGTTAGCTGCCGCAGATAGATCGACATTCACGGTGCGTTGGTCGACGCTGCCGTCGGGGTTGAGCCGGACTAGTTTTACTGCAGAACTCTGGGCCCGACTACTTTCAAACCCGCCCGCAGCCAGAATGGCTTGGTTGAGGGTGGCGTTGGCGGGCAGCGTCACGCCGCCGGGGCTCGCCACTTCACCCACTACTTGCACCGGTATTTCCGCTGGAGAAAAGTTGGCGCTAGAAATCGCCACTGACTCCTCGGGCACAATCGCTACGGCTTTGGGAATCACAATGGTGTCGCCGTCGCGCAGGCGCACATCTTGGCTAATGTCGCCGGTGCGAATTAGCTCCCACAAACTGGTGGTGAGAACAGCTTCACCCTGGAACTGGGGCCGCCGCACCTGAATATCTTTGATGTTGGCCTGCTGGGTAATGCCCCCCGCTTCCTGAATCACCTGGGTGAGGGTGGGCCACTGGCGACCGGCTCCAGCGCTGCCCCCACTGGCCTCGGCCTCTAGCTCAATGGTGTAGGTGCCAGGGCGGTTAACTTCGCCAGCCACCACCACCCGCACCGGGCGGGCCGACAGCAGCGTAACGGTGAGCTGAGGCGGACGGGTCAGCAATGGGGCATAACTGGCGACTAGGGCCGCTTGGGTTTCGGCTAGGGTTAGCCCTTGCACGGCTACTACCCCAGCCATGGGAAGAGACAGGGTGCCATCGACCAGTACCTCGTGAATACCGTTTTCGGGGCCGCTAAACTCTGGGATGTTAAAAATATCGATGCGGATGCGATCGCCCGGTCCCAGCACATAGGCCTCAGGAAAGCTCCCCTCAGCTGCGCCTAATCCAGGTCGCGGCCTTTGAATAGTTAACGGAGTAGCCTCTTCAGGCTCTGCTGGATTGTTTAGGGGCAGGGTTTCTGCCAGGGCTCTACCAGCTAAACCACTGAAGGTGGCGGTGACCATCAGCACCCCCACTCCCCAGTACATCGGTTGAAAGCGGGCCATCATTGACCTCCTTGGGCTGTCCCGACATATCGTATCAAAATGTTAAGGGTGTACCACGAGTTCATGATGGGCGATCGCCCTAGGTTTGACCTCCGTAGTTCGCAAAGGTTTACCTTCGCCAAGGAAAGATTACGTCGGGCTAGTCGGCTTTTGTTGGCAGAGAATTCGCTACTGAGAGGGCATTGGCCTGAAGCTCCCGCTGCACTTGCTCAGCTAGCCAGGTGTTAAACAGCTCGTCGATCAGACGTTGGCGAGTGGCGTCATCCAGTCGAGCTGGCAAAAATTTCTCCAGGCGCACCACCACAAACCATTCACCGACGCGGGTCGGGGGCCAGAGCTGCTCGGGTTGGCTAATGGAGAGAATCCGGGCCAGGGCGGGATGGGGTACCGATAGCTCTACGGGGCCGATCAGGCCGCCGGTCTGAGCCTCTTGCCCTTCGGAATACTGGCGGGCTAGGTCGGCCAAGGGTTGGCCGTCGTCTTTGATGCGAAAGTAAAGCTCTTGAGCTAGGCCCGCATCGCGGGTGCGAATCAAAGAGTACAGAACTCGATCGAGGTGACCCTTGCGCTGTAAAAAGTGAGACTCGACCTGGTGGCCCCAGGTGTCGAGCTTATACTGCTGAAGCTTTTGAGCCCGCTGAGCTAGCGCTAAAAGATCGCCTTCGGTCAGCCCCCGCTGGGCTAAAAACCCCTGCTGTTGTTCGGGGGTCGTCACCTGATTGGCCTGCAAAAATTGGTCTAGGGCCTGGGCGCTCTGCTCTGAGGTGAGGGCGATCGCCGCGATCGCCTGGTCAATCACCAGTTCTTTGATCAGGGCGGGCAACATGCCGTAACGCTGTAGCCGGGGTACAACATCGGCGGGCGTCAACACTTGGTCGCCGATATGCAGCATTAGACTGGGCTCTTGGTTAGCAGAAGTGTTCACAGGCAATAAAGCGTTAGCAAGCCATGTAGCCCAACTTTATCGCATTATGCCCAGGCATCTCGGGTGATTAAACCGCTTGAGCGTCGAGTTTTGCTAAGTTTGGGGTCGCCATGCGCTGGCAATCGCTCGCTTAGAAACAGCGACTGCGGCCAGCTATTGACCCTTGACTGGGCTGCTACAATCCAGCCAACCTATTTTATCCTCTCCAAGGATCACACCATGACCCGGCCGCCCATTCCTGTGGTGTCTTATGCAGATTTAATTGGCCCTACGGCGGTACGACAGCGGGCGATCGCAACCCTGGGCCAGGCCCTAGAAGAGGTTGGCTTTTTTATTTTGGAACCCCACCCGGTTTCGCCAGAGGTGGTGCGGCGAGCCTACCAAGTGGCTACTGAGTTCTTTGCCCTACCCGATGCCGCCAAAACTCAGTACTCCCTACCCCAGTATCAGGGTGAGGTAGGCTTTTCGAGTTTTGGCAGTGAGCAGGCTAAGGGCCACACCCTACCCGATCTCAAGGAATTTTGGCACGTCAATCGCCACAGCCTCACAGCCACCGACTCGCCCTGGCCCCAGGAGGTGCCCTCCTTTCGCCCGGTGATGACCCGCCTATACGAGCAGCTTATGGCCTGTGCGGAAGTGCTGCTAGCGGCCTGTAGTGACTATCTAGGTCAGCCCAGCGACTGGCTGGTAGCTATGGCCAGCGGTGGCAACACAGTGCTGCGCCTGGCCCACTACCCGCCCGTGGGCCAACCTGCCGCCGGTAGTCTGCGGGCAGCCCCCCACGAAGATATCAATCTCATTACCCTGCTCTGCGAGGCTACCGCCCCAGGACTTGAAATTCTTACCCAGGATGGGCAGTGGCTGCCCGTTAAAACCACCCCCGGCCAGATCGTAGTAGATACCGGCGACATGCTGCAAAATCTCACCAATGGGCTGTTTAGGAGCACTACCCATAGGGTGGTCAATCCCCAACCCAGCAACCAGGCTCGCCTGTCAATGCCGTTTTTTGTGCATCCCCGTCCTGAGATTGACCTGACCCCGGTAGATAGTTTGGTCGATCGCACCGGAGGCATGCCTCAATTTCCCCCAATTACTGCCGCCGCCTACTTGGCTCAGCGGCTGGGGGAGATTCAAGTGGAGCCGGTGGGGTAAGGGCAGGGAGTGGATGGGTGGGTGATGGCCGAACAACCTAAACACTCTTAACCCCCTACCTCCCACTCCCCCACTCCATTACGCTCCAATCCCTAGCCGCCCGGCCAAGCTTGGAGTCAGGGGCAGCAGCACCGTCAGGGCCAAAAACAGGGCCAGCAATCCGAGGGCAGCGCGGGCGTCGTTGGGTTCAGAAATATCGTTCAGGCAGGGGCGCTCTAGGGTGCGCTGCAAGATCACAATTACCCCGGCCCAGTAGAGGGCTAGGGGATTGGCCAACGCCACTAGGGCTAACACCACCAGGGTAAACACCGTCGTGCGGTTGGCGGTTTTGCGGCCATAGATAGCCTGCACCATGCGGCCGCCATCGAGCTGCCCGGCGGGCATCAGGTTGAGGGCGGTGATCACTAGCCCTAGCCAGCCCATGATGGTGAGCGGGTGAATATCCACCAGGGGCTCTTGCAGCGCTGAGCCCAGCACTACCTTGGCCAAGGCCCCGATCAGCACCGACCCCTGAAAGAACCCGGAAGGAATTTGAAAGGCGCTGCCGGGGTGCGACAACAGCAGCCCGCCCACCAGCATTGCTAAGGAAATGATGCCGCCAGCAGCAGGCCCGGCTAGGGAAATGTCAAACAATACGCTGCGGTTGGGCAGCAGTGACTCAAACCGAGTGAGGCTGCCAAAGGCCCCAATCTGCCAGGCGGGGATGAAGAAGGGTGGGCTGAGGCGCACTCCGTAGCGTCGGGCGGCAATCCAGTGACCAGCTTCGTGGCTGAGCAGGATGACTAACAAGGCCACCAAAAAAGGCAGAGCGGCCCGCCAGCGAGAAAAGTCTTGCAGCAGGTCGAAGCCCTGCAAAATCGCCCCGGCTTCTAGGCCAGTGAAAAGGGTGGCGATCGCCAGCACCCCTGCCAGCGCCCATTGAGCCAGGGTGGCTTTGGCCGGATCGGCGGTGGCGGGCAGCACCACCACCGTAGGCTTTTGCTCCAGGTTTTCGACTAAAAACAGGCGGTAGCGATCGCCCAGTCGCTCCTGCAATCGTTCTGCTAGCTTGGTCTGGGTGGCCGCTGGCTCACCCCGCAGGTTACCGCGAAAAATGGCTCCCTGGTCGTAGGGAATCGTCTCGGTACGAAAGTAGGTGTCGAGGCCAAAGATGCCTTCGATCTGCGCCAAATCTTCCGGGGGAAGGGCGATCGCCTCTGGAGTGGTCGGGGCTGGTGTCGGTTGATCGAGGGGCTCCAGGCGATTGGTATTCTCTGGAATAGAGTCCATGTCTGGCACCGCTGCGCGTCGCTGGGTCGAGAGGCTGTCTTGTCCCCGGGCGCGCAACCGTCGCCCCAAATAGATATAGAGACCCGTAGACCCCAGTAACAGCAGCAGCACCCCCGCCAGGTTGATATAGATGCCCAGGGCAAACAGCCCAAAGAACAGCAGCCATGGGGTCATCAGCACCACCGATTGCAGCCAGGCCAAGATGCCCACGGTGCCGTAGGGCAAGGCCCGGCGGTAGCCCCAGACTAAAATCGCGATCGCGGCCAGCAAAATCAACCCAGTAATCACCATAATGCCGCTGCCCCTACCCTCCTCAATATGTGCTGAAACGCCCGTTTTGGCGGGCAAAACCCCCATCAGTCTACCGTCGATGAGCCGGAGCCGCCTAGTCGGGGTTTGCCACCTCGCCCTATCGACGGGGCAAACCCGCCTCAATGGCTGTAGTTCCAAGGTTAAGGTGCTTAAATATAGCCAGGCAATTTGCCCTTTGCCGCTGTGTCCCAGGGGCCTGGTTTTGATCTTGCTCATTGTTGCGCGCCCATGACTCCCCTGTCCCCTGACCCAGCCCAGCCCCCGCTACCCACCTCTACCCCAGACAATGGCACAGATGCTACCCCAGGCCAGATAGTCGTTCGGCCGTACCCTGGCGAAAGCGCAACGGGGGCTGTTCCGGGTGCTACTCGGCTCGATGTCGATCCCTCCGACCCAATGAATGTTGAGCCCCTGCTGGTTGACTCTGCGGTTACCTCAGCCAGCGCAATTACTGTCGTAGCGGTAGCGGTGATCGGCCTAGGGCTGATCGTCGGCAGTTTTTGGCTCACCCTGGCGGGGTCTTTGGTGGCTACCCTGGTGTCGATTCGGCTCATGTGGCCCTTTCTGCAAGAGGTGCTGGGGGAACTCTCTGCCCGGCAGCAGTCGCTACTGATTGCCATCCCTGGGGTGCTGGTGGGATTGGTGGGGCTGATGAATATCACCGGCATTAACCGCGCCATTTTGACCTGGGGGCTGACTCTGCGGTGGGATATTCTGGGGGCCTTAGGAGATTTTTTGGGGGCGATCGGGCAAATTTTCATCGCCTTTTTGGCCCTGTTTGTGGCCTGGCGGCAGTACGTTATCTCCCGCGACCTGACCAAACAGCAAAACCTGATTACCCAGCAGCAAACCATCGACGCCTACTTTCAAGGCATTTCAGAACTGGTGCTCGATGACGAGGGCCTGCTCGAAGACTGGCCCCAGGAGCGCATCATCGCCGAAGCCCGCACCGCCGCCATTCTCAGCAGCGTCGATGCCGGGGGCAAGGCCAAGGTGGTGCGCTTTCTCTCCCGCTCTAAGCTGCTCACGCCCCTGCGCCGCGACAATCGTTTGGGCCGCCCCATCCTAGACGGCCGGGGTGGTTATGAAGAAGACCGGCCCAACGGCACCCGCGTCATCGATCTGGGGGCCATGCTAGCTACCGCCGACCTGACGGGCACCGATTTACGCTGGGCCGACCTCAGCGAAACCAACCTGATTCGCGCCGATCTGCGCCGAGCTGACCTGGTGAGAACCAATTTTGCCCGCTCTATTCTGTACCAGGCCAATCTGTCTGGGGCCGACCTGATGGAGGCGCGGCTCTTTTACGGAGATGCTGCCACCGCCACCCCCCGCACCCGCACTGGCGCACCCGACTACACCACCGGAGCCAACACCGGGGCCGTCGTCGAAGGGGCTAACTTTAGCGGCGTGTACCGCCTGTCTGAGGAACAGCGCCGCTACATCGGGGCCTGGGGCGGTGAGGCTACCCGCGCCACAGTTCCCGGCGGTTGTGCAGATATTCCCAATTTGTTGGGGCGATAGAGGGGGGCACAGGGGGATGGAATAGATTAGTTTTGAATTTTGAGTTCTTAGTTTCGAGGTTTTGCGTGAGGCTTTAATCCAAAACTCAAAATTCAAAACTCAAAACTTTCTCACTTAAACTCTGGCGTCGCCCCCAGCTTGCGCACCGCCACCGAAACCTCCATACCCAAGTAATCGCCCGCATTGCCAAACCATGAGCCGGCGAGGGGAATCGCCTGACCAGGGTGACGGGCGATCGCCACCGCAATCAAATCAAACCCTTCAGTCAGCCGGTTGGTGGGGTCGTACACCAGCCACCCCGCCCCTGGTAGATACACCTGGAGCCAGGCATGGGTGGCTCCCGACCCGGTCATGCCTACGTCGCCGCCATCAAGAGCCGAGTCGTACAGGTAGCCCGACACGAACCGGCAGGCTAGCCCCAGCCGCCGCAGGGTTTCTATCATCAGCCAGGCGTAGTCGCGGCAGGTGCCCGATTTTAGCCGCAGGGTTTCCCCTGGCGGTTGAGTGCCCTCCTCTACCCGCGATCGGTAAGTAATAGTGTCGCGAATCGTGTTCATAATGCGGCTCAGCACCTCACTGGTGCGATCCAGATCGCCCGCTACAAAGTGTTTGGCCCAGGCCGCCACCGAGCCATCGGGGTCTTCGGCATGGGGCCGTAGGTATACCGCCAGGTCAGTCCACTCGTCGGGGGTGTACTGCACCGGCACCTCCTCCGCCCTGGCGTCGAGAGGAAAGTTGTCAATGCCCTTAGTGCCAAAGTGTTCACCGCGAAACCGACAGGTAAAGGTCAGTTCTTGGGCCGGTGCACCAATATCAATCACCGCCACATTGTTCGAAAGGGTATCGCTTATCCAATGCACCTTAGCTGGCACATTCACATCGATGGCATACTCCAACAGCCGCCCGCTGTAGTTCCCCCGAGGCAGAAACATTGCCTTGTGGGGGCCGAAGGTGACTGGCCTAGCGTAGCGGTAGGTAGTAACGTGCTCAACTTCGTAAATCACCGACATGGCGCAGTCCTAGAGCGGAGCTTCGTTCTTTGTGATCTTTGTACAATGGCTGGCCAGTCTAGAATAGGCCCATAGCGGTTCTTTGCCTCTCTGTACCCTCCGCAACCAGCCCAGGGAGAGAGAATTCTATCGCCACGTCCGATCGCTATGAGTCAGACTTCTACACCCAAAACTTCGATTATTCCTGGCTCAGAATTGCATAAATCGCTTGAGTAATCTGCCGCAGCTGCTCTGGCTCAATAATGTAAGGCGGCATCGTGTAGACTAGTCGGCCAAAAGGGCGCAACCACACCCCATGCTGCACAAACTGGGGCTGCACCACCGCCACATCCACCGGCTCATGCAGTTCGACGACGCCGATCGCTCCCAAGACCCGCACATCTTTCACCGCTGGTAGGTCGCGGCAGGGGGTTAGCTCCTGCTTGAGTTGGGTTTCTATAGCGCTTATCCTTGCCACCCAGTCGTAGCTTGCCAGCAGGTTCAAGTTTTCCAACGCCACCGCGCAGGCAAGGGGATTGCCCATAAAAGTGGGGCCGTGCATAAATACTCCGGCCTCACCTTGGGCAAAGGTTTCGCTAATGTGATTGGTGGTCAGCGTTGCCGCTAAGGACATAAATCCGCCCGTGAGGGCTTTGCCGACGCAGAGAATATCCGGCGCGACACCCGTGTATTCGCAGGCAAACAGCTTGCCGGTGCGGCCAAAGCCTGTGGCGATTTCATCGAGAATTAGTAACACACCGTACTGGTCGCACAGTTCCCTGGCCCGCCGCACATACTCTGGGCTATAAAACCGCATGCCCCCTGCCCCCTGCACCACCGGCTCAAAAATCGCGGCGGCAATCTCCCCGTGGTGGCGCTGCAAAATCGCCTCAAAACTTGTTATATCTGCCTCATCCCACACCCCCTCAAAGGGAATTTGAGGCGCATCGGCAAAATACTGCTCCACCAGGCTATGGCGAAACAGATGGTGCATGCCATTCACTGGGTCGCACACCGCCATAGCTGCAAAGGTGTCGCCGTGGTAGCCGTTTCGAATGGTCAGAAAGTGCTGTTTCTGCGGCTCTCCTCGGTTGTGCCAGTACTGGATCGCCAGCTTCATGGCTACTTCTACCGCTACCGAGCCGGAATCGCAGAAAAAAACCTGCTGTAAAGGATCTGGCGTTATTGCCACCAGCTTTTGGGCTAGCTGCACCGCCGGTTGGTGGGTCAGCCCGCCAAACATGACGTGGCTCATGCGGCCCATTTGTTCCTGGGCGGCTTGGTTCAGCCGGGGGTGGTTGTAGCCGTGAATGCAGGTCCACCATGACGACATGCCATCGACCAGGTGCTCCCCGGTTTCTAGCTTTAGATAAACCCCCTGGGCCGATCGCACCGCAAATACCGGGCCAGTATTGGGCATTGGCGCGTAGGGATGCCACACATGGCAGCGATCCAGCGCTATTAGTTCATCAAGTGGCAGCGCATCCATAAGGCTTAGGGTGAATAACGCTAAAGCGAGGCTCTGCCAACGCAACCATTGCAGCTAAGTGAATTTAAGCCAGGAATTCATTGACGTACCCGAGGTAAGTCTCTGGGTCTTCAAGCATGGGAAAATGCCCAGTATTTTTCACCAGAGCGTACTCGATTTTGGGGTTCAAAGCTGCTGCTGTGCGCCCCAGCTCTGCGGGGGTGATTTTGTCGAATTCGCCTGCAACCAGCAACGTCGGCACAGTAATTTTAGCAAACTCGATGGGCATCACCTCCGTCGCTTTCTTGCTGACCGAGGTAAAGATAGTGCCGAGGGCCGTGGCATAGTCTGCATTTAAAAAATCGTCCAAAAAGGCAATCTTTTCAGCGGCAGGGATGGGGCGGCTGAGGAACCGAGCCATAAAGAAGCGTGGGGCCAGGGGAATTTTTCCCAGCCACTTGGGCCGGAAGGCCACCACGTAGCCGCCAAACTTATAAAAGGCCTCAAAGGCAGCTTTGTCGTACTCAAAGATGCCGTTGCAGGTAAGAATGGCGCGATCGCATAGCTCCGGGTACTGATTTAAAAAGTACACTGCCACCGACGCCCCCATAGAGTGGGCGTTGATCGACACCTTGGGTAGGTTCAGAGCCTTTAGCAACTCAGCTAAATCGTCCGCGTAGGTATCTAGCTCGTAGCCTCGCGTCGTAGCCGCCTCCTGTTGATCGGGGGACAGACGCGATCGCCCAAACCCGCGCATGTCGTAGAGCAGGCAGTCATAGCGATCGCTCAATGCCGCTGCCGTGCTCTGCCAATAGCGGGCTGACCCGGCCCAACCGTGGAGAAAGACCATCACCGGCTTCGAAGAACTTGGATCGCGCGGCGTATCGGTGCCTACCCACTCGTAGTAGTGGTTAACCTGGTTGACGTCAATGTAGGGCATGGCTAAGCAGATTCGGGCTTAGGCATAGACGAGGGATGCAGCAGCAGGTCAGCGGTAGACCGCTGCTCCACCATTTCGCGGGTGATCATGCAGCGCTTCAGGTCTTTGCGCGAGGGCAGCTCATACATAATATCGAGCATCAGCTCTTCAATGATGCCGCGTAGGGCACGGGCTCCGGTCTTGCGGCGATAGGCTTCACGGGCGATCGCCCGCAGCGCATCCGGCTTAAACTCAAGCTGCACGTTGTCCATCACCATCAGCTTTTGGAACTGCTTCACCAGCGCGTTCTTCGGCTCAGTCAAAATCGCCATTAGCGACTCTTCATCTAGCGGCTCTAGCACCGAGGTCGCCGGAATGCGGCCAATAAATTCAGGTATTAGGCCAAACTTCACCAGATCGTCAGGCTCCAAGTTACGCAGCACGTCAGCGGTACGCTTTTCGCGAGAGAACTGCCCTTCGCCCGGCTGCACAAAGCCAATTGATTTTTTGCCGATCCGCTGTTCAACAATTTTTTCTAACCCAACGAAAGCACCGCCGCAGATAAACAAAATGTTGCTGGTGTCGATCTGAATGCAGTCTTGGTAAGGGTGCTTGCGCCCTCCCTGAGGCGGCACGTTGGCAACGGTGCCCTCCAGCATCTTCAGCAGTGCCTGCTGCACCCCCTCACCCGACACATCGCGGGTGATGGAAGGATTTTCGCTCTTGCGGGCAATTTTGTCGATCTCGTCGATGTAGATGATGCCGCGCTGGGCTTCTTCCACATCCAAGTCGGCCACCTGGAGCAGCCGCAGCAGAATATTTTCCACATCTTCGCCCACGTAGCCCGCCTCGGTGAGGGTGGTGGCGTCAGCTACGGCAAAGGGCACTTCGAGAATGCGGGCCAGGGTCTGAGCGAGCAGCGTCTTACCGCAGCCTGTAGGGCCAATCAGCAGAATGTTTGACTTTTGTAGCTCAACGACATCGTCGGCTGATTCCCCCTCAGACCCTTGCAGGTAGCTGAGGCGCTTATAGTGGTTATAAACCGCCACCGACAGTACCTTTTTGGCCTCATCTTGGCCAATGACGTGATCGTCGAGGTAATTCTTGATTTCCCGCGGCTTGGGAATTTGGTTGAGGGCGATGGTCGGAGCGGTGCGCGGGCGATCGGCAGCAGGGGTGTCGCGCCGGGGCACGGGCTGGGCGATCGCCGTGCCCGTGTCAAACAGCTCTTCGTCTAAAATTTCGTTGCACAGGTCAACGCACTCGTCACAGATGTAGACCCCCGGCCCCGCAATCAACTTGCGCACCTGCTCCTGAGACTTGCCACAAAACGAGCACTTAAGATGGGAGTCGTACTTAGACATAAAATAATGACCCTAATTTAGTGCAGTCATAGTGGGGGCGGCGGGAAGATATTGCTGCTCAACAACATCGTCGATCAGCCCATAGGCTTTTGATTCAGCGGCAGACATGTAAAAGTCGCGCTCAGTATCAGCCTCAATGCGCTCTATCGGCTGCCCGGTATGGTGAGAAATCAGCTCATTCAGCCGGTTCTTGTGGTAGAGAATCTCTCTCGCCTGGATCTCGATATCTACGGCCTGACCCTGGGCACCCCCTAGGGGCTGGTGAATCATAATCCGCGAGCTGGGCAGGGAGAGGCGCTTGCCCTTAGCGCCGGCACAGAGCAAAAACGCTCCCATGCTGGCTGCTAGCCCAAAGCAAATCGTTACTACGTCGGGGCGAATTTGCTGCATGGTGTCGTAGATCGCCATGCCCGCTGTCACAGAACCGCCTGGAGAGTTGATGTAAAGCTGTACATCCTTCTCGGGGTCTTCAGCATCTAGGTAGAGCAGCTGAGCAACGATAGAGTCAGCCACCTCATCCATCACCGGAGTGCCCAAGAATACAATGCGTTCCCGCAGCAGACGAGAGTAAATGTCAAACGCCCGCTCCCCCCGCCCCGATTGCTCTACAACAACGGGCAGCATGCTGCGAACCTGGTTAGCGCTCAGGGCAGACTGGCTCAAGCTCAAGATAGGGCTACTCAATGGGTTCGATGCAATCATAATGGGTTTGCGCGAGATTTCAAGGGCTTAAGAATATTGCGTTACGGTCAGAGTGCTGGGGGCACCAGACACTGAGCTAGATGTTCAGACTAACAAGCCATCGGTTAGCCTACCCGACATTATGCCCCAAAAAATTAGGTTCACGGGGTGGGCTAACCGATGGCTTGCCGAAATCTATAGGCAAGCGCAAACGGTGCTAGCTGTTCTTAGCCTTGCTGGCCTTGGCCACATCGGCTTCAGCTGCTGCGGCATCGTCGGCCTCAACCTCAGTTGCCTCAACCTCAATGGCGTCATCACCAGAGGCGTCAGCCTCGACTGCGGCTTCAATGGCATCGGCCTCATCGGCGATCGCCGCCTTTTGCAGGGTACCTTCAGGTACTAGCTCAACGGTGTTAGCTTCCTCAAGCCAGGCCAGAATTTTTTCCTGAAGCAGCTCTTCGGTTAGCACCTGTTTGAGGCGATCGGGGTCGACCTGGCTGGGATCTTCAACCTCGGCCATGGCCTCCTTAATCTTTTCTTGCAGGGCCGCTTCTTCAATCTTAATGCCCTCCTGCTTAGCCACTTCGCCCAGGGCCAAGGTGCGATGCAGGCGATCGATCGCCTCCGGACGGGTGCGCTGGCGCATGCCGTCAACCAGCTCGCGGGTCAGCATTTTGTTGACATCAATGCCCTGGCGGCTGAGCTGCATGATGGTTTGGGTGAGCAAAAAGTCCACCTCTTTTTGCACCAACGTGTTAGGGATTTCGGCCTCTAGGTGCTCTACTAATGCTTCGACTAGAGCCGCATCTTTGTTGGCCTTGGTTTTGTCGTCGGCTTCTTCCTGGTAGCGCTCGGTCAGCGACGTGCGTAGGGCTTCGATGGTCTCAAATTCGCTGACTTCTTGAGCAAAGTCATCGTCTAGCTCAGGCAGTTCCTTCTCTTTAATTTCCTTCAGGGTGATAGAGAAGACCGCTGGCTTACCCGCTAGATCGGCTTGAGAGTAGTCGTCGGGGAAAGGAATCTCGACATCTTTAGCCTCTTCTAGGGCCATGCCGATGATGCCTTCCACAAAACCGGGAATGAACCGCCCTTCCTCTAGCTCTACCTGGAAGTCGGTGCCAGAACCGCCCTGGAACTCTTCGAACTCACCACTTTCGGTCTGAACTTTGCCGACAAAGTCAATCACCGCTACATCGCCAGCCTGAGCAGGACGATCTTCAATGGGCACTAGGGTAGCCAAATTGTTTTGGTACTGAGCTAGGGTGCTATCGACCCGCTCGGGGTCAGGAAGAATTTCTTCGGCCTGTACGGATAACCCTTTGTAGGTCTTGAGGGTAACTCGGGGGGGAACGTCTACAGAGGCCTGAACAGTAATGGGCTGACCGGGTTCGTACTGACCAATCAGCTCTTCGAAGGAGCTTTTGAGCTGGTAGTTGCCGATCGCGTCGATTTCTTCTTGCTTAATAGCTTTTTCGACGGCGTTTTGCACCAGTTCTTCAATGACGGCTGCCTTAAACTGAGACACCCCAATACGCTGCAAAAAGACCTGCCGAGGCACTTTGCCCTTGCGAAAACCCGGTACATTGACCGTCCGCATCATCTTATTCAGCACCTGATCGTAGGTCTTTTGAGACAGATCAGCGGGAATCTCGATCTCTAGTCCCACCTGGCTGTCGGGCAGTACTTCCTGAGTAACTTTCATGGGGTCTTTTTGCTAACTAGACGGCGGCTGCGCGCGCTCCAAACCAGTAAGGAACTTTTGGCGCAATTAATAAGCATACTCTATCGCCACAGCCTGGCAGCCATTCCTTGGCTTTAGTCCACAATTCTGAGTCTCCTAGGCCTTAGCCTGAGAGCGTTGACCCCTCAATAACTAGCTTGGTATGTTCGGTGTGTCCTTAATATTTCGGAGGACTGTCTGGTCAGCAGTGGTGCTATTAGTAGGCGAAGGCAAATGTTAGTATCGGCTGATGCAATGCGTTCTGTGAGTAGGTTGAGGTAGCGCTGTGGCGAACGGGCTGAGAGTTGCGATTATGGGGGCCACCGGGGCCGTGGGGGCAGAGTTGCTGGCGCTGCTGGATGAGCGATCGTTTCCCCTTAAAGACCTGACGCTGTTGGCGTCTCCCCGATCGGCAGGCACCACGTTGACCTTTAAGGGCGAAGAGATTCCTGTTCAAGCGCTGAGCGATAGCTCTTTTGACGGCATTGATCTGGTGCTGGCATCGGCAGGCGGCTCAGTATCTGAGGAATGGTTGCCCAAAGCAGTGGCGGCGGGTGCCGTGTGCATCGACAATTCCAGCGCCTACCGAATGGATCCCTCCGTACCCCTGGTGGTGCCTGAAGTGAATCCTGAGGCGGCCCGAACCCATCAAGGCATTATCGCTAACCCCAACTGCACCACCATTCTCATGGCCCTAGCCGTATGGCCGCTACACCAGGTACAGCCCGTGCAGCGCTTGGTCGTTGCTACTTACCAGTCAGCCAGTGGGGCCGGAGCGCGGGCGATGGAAGAGGTGAAGCAGCAGGCCCGCGCCATTTTGGCTGGGGAAGAGCCGGTGGCCGAGGCATTCCCCTATCCCCTGGCGTTTAACCTGTTTCCCCACAACTCGCCCCTCAACGAGCAGGGATATTGCCAAGAAGAAATGAAGATGGTGAACGAGACCCGCAAGATTTTTGGGGCTGACAGTCTGAGAATCTCGGCCACCTGTGTAAGGGTTCCCGTACTGCGGGCCCACTCCGAAGCGGTTAATATTGAGTTTGCGGCACCATTCTCGCCCCAGGAAGCTAAGGCGTTACTGGCCAAGGCTCCCGGAGTTAAAGTGGTTGAAGATTGGGCGCGGAACTACTTTCCCATGCCTATGGAGGCCAGCGGCCAAGATGATGTGCTGGTAGGCCGTATCCGTCAGGACATTTCTAATGCCAACGCCCTAGAACTCTGGCTCAGCGGCGATCAAATTCGCAAAGGGGCAGCCCTAAACGCGGTGCAGATTGCTGAACTGCTGCAAGTTCCCCAAGCTGTTGGAGCCAGTCATTAAGGTAGCGCTCAGCGAAGCCAAAAAGTTTTGGATAATGCTTGAGGCTAGGGCGATCTTAAAGTGGGTGCGGATTGCACTCATTGGCAAGGATCAGTAAGGAGTAGCAGCGGTAGGGCGGATGGTGCTCACATCGGTGGAGCTGTTGGGTAAACCCATTCTCTGGGATGCGATCGTCATTCAATCACCGCCATGGTTCGCCGAACCTGCGGGGTTTCTAGCCTACAATCTTCCCTAGGACCGACCCGTCAGGGGTGAACTTGGTATAATCTCAGGGTCATTAAACTTAGGATTTAAGGCATTTCGGGTGACGTATTTTGGCAGAGTGCTAACGGCAATGGTGACGCCATTTTCTGAAGATGGCTCCGTTGACTACGCCGTGGCTGAGCGCCTGGCCGACTACTTGGTAAACAACGGCAGTGACGGGCTGGTAGTGTGTGGCACTACGGGTGAGTCGCCTACCCTGAGCTGGCAAGAAGAGTATCAGCTCTACAAGACGGTGCGCGAAGCGGTGGCTGGCCGTGCTAAGGTGATCGCGGGTACTGGGTCTAACTCAACCTCTGAGGCCATTGAGGCTACCCGCCATGCCTGTGACCTAGGGCTAGATGGGTCTTTGCAGGTGGTGCCCTACTACAACAAGCCCTCCCAACAGGGGCTTTACCAGCACTTTAGCCAGATTGCGGCAGCGGTGCCCGACCTGCCCATCATGCTGTACAACATTCCGGGACGTACGGGTTGTGCGCTGGCAATTGAAACTACTGCCCGCCTGGCAGAAATATCGAATATAGTAGCTATTAAGGAGGCTAGTGGAAGTTTAGACCAGGCCAGTCAAGTTCGTTATTATACTCCCGCTGAGTTTGGCATCTACTCTGGGGATGACTCATTGACTCTGCCGGTGCTCTCGGTCGGCGGTTGTGGAGTGGTGAGCGTAGCCAGTCACCTAGTTGGCCCTCAGATTCAAGCCATGGTGCAGGCCTACGAAGCCGGAGAGACCCGGTTGGCCACAAAAATACATTTGCAGCTGTTGCCTTTGTTCAAGGTTTTGTTTGTCACCACAAACCCGGTGCCCCTCAAAGTGGCTCTAGCGCAGCAGGGATGGCCAGTAGGGGCAGTGCGATCGCCCCTGTGCATGCCCGATGAATCTGTGTGTGTTGCGATCGCAGAGGTGCTCCAGCAGCTCTCTGACCAGGGTGTTTTAGCCACCAAAGCATAGACCAGTGGGCCTGACGTTGGGCTTTGAGCTTCTGTATTTGGTCCTATACGGCTATCTCCAAACCGGTTTCGGCTTGCCTCTTTGGCAGAAGCTGATTACTGCTTTAGTTTTCTAACAACTGAATAGTCTGTTTATCCTTTATCTCTGTGTGAACCGTATTTATGGCTCTATCCGTACTGTCTATAGCCCTGGCTGTTCTACCTCTCGATGTTGCGACATCGACATGGGCTTCAATCTCTATAGCGTCTGCTACCGGCCGCTAGCGTCTAGCCCCGTGCATTTCGACAAGCGGCTGTATCCGTTCAGGTATGGCGCAGATCGAAAATGCCGATGCGGTCAGGCTCTAGGTGCCGTCAATTCTTTGTGTAACTGTTCAATTTTTCCATCTCAATTGTTTACTGACGAGATTGTTTATGACTTCAAAATCTGCCAATACTGCCCTGAAAATCATCCCGCTGGGAGGGCTGCACGAGATCGGCAAGAATACCTGCGTTTTCGAGATTAATGACGAAATCATGTTGCTCGACGCAGGGCTAGCCTTCCCCACCGACGGTATGCATGGGGTCAATATTGTGCTGCCCGATGTTACTTACCTGCGGGAAAATCGCCACAAGATTAAGGGCATGATTGTCACCCACGGTCACGAAGACCACATTGGTGGCATTGCCTTTCACCTCAAGCAGTTTGACATTCCAGTAATCTACGGCCCTCGTCTGGCGATGGCACTTTTAGAGGGCAAGCTGGAAGAGGCCGGGATGAGCGATCGCACTGAGTTACGCCCCGTGCGCCCTCGCGAAACCGTGCGAGTGGGCAACTCTTTTCTTGTGGAGTACATCCGCAACACCCACTCCATTGCCGACAGCTGCTCGGTGATCATCCACACCCCTGTGGGCATTGTCATCCATACGGGCGACTTTAAGTTTGACCACACCCCTGTCGATGGCGAAACCTTCGACATCCAAAAGCTGGCAGAGGCCGGCGAAAAGGGCGTACTGTGCCTAGTGAGTGACTCCACTAACTCTGAGGTGCCGGGCCATACTCCCTCAGAGCGATCGGTTTTCCCCAATCTTGACCGCGAGTTTGGCAAGGCTCAGGGACGCCTGATGGTGACGACCTTCTCATCGTCAGTCCACCGAGTCAACATGATTTTGGAGCTGGCACAAAAGCACAACCGCAAGGTGTTTGTGGTGGGCCGCTCGATGCTCAATGTGATCGCCCATGCCCGCGACCTGGGCTACATCAAGTGCCCTGAAAGCCTGTTTTTGCCCCTCAAATCCCTGGGCCACACCGCCGATGAGAACGTGTTGATTCTCACAACCGGTTCCCAGGGTGAGCCGCTGGCAGCCCTCACCCGCATCGCTGAAGACTCCCACCGACAGATCAAGATCAAGCCCGGCGATACTGTCGTGTTCTCCGCCAACCCCATTCCCGGCAACACCATTTCGGTAGTCAACACCATCGACAAGCTGATGATGCGCGGGGCCACCGTGGTCTATGGCAAAGACAAAGGCATTCACGTCTCGGGTCACGGTGCCCAGGAAGACCAAAAGCTGATGCTAGCCCTCACCCGGCCCAAATATTTTCTGCCTGTTCACGGTGAGCACCGCATGCTGGTGAAGCACTCTGAAACCGCCCAAAGCATGGGTGTACCCGCCGAAAATATGGTGA
This sequence comes from Leptolyngbya sp. FACHB-60, assembly GCF_014695775.1. Lineage (GTDB taxonomy): Bacteria > Cyanobacteriota > Cyanobacteriia > Phormidesmidales > Phormidesmidaceae > Nodosilinea. The sequence continues at coordinate 23,791 of NZ_JACJOX010000057.1, forward strand.
TTATCAACAACGGCGACATTGTTGAGGTGAATCCCGCTGGCATTCGCATTGCGGGTCAAGTACCCTCGGGCATTGAGCTGGTCGATGCCTCCCGCGTTGGGGTGGTGGGCCGCGACGTGCTCAAGGAGCGGCAGCAACTGGCCGAAGATGGCCTGGTTACAATTGCGGCTACCGTTGGCAGCAACGGCAAACTGGTAGCCGACCCCACCGTGCAAATTCGTGGGGTGGCTCAGTCAATTTCCCAAGAGCGCTTCCAGGGTCAGGTGAAGCAGGTAATCACTCAGGTGCTTTCAAACCGTGGCGCAGAGCTAGTAGTGTCTAACGGCAATGGCAAGTCTGCCCTTGACCTGGATGCGCTCAAAGCTGCCCTCGACCAAGACCTCCGTCGCTTGGTGCGGCGTGAGTTCGACAAGCGCGACCCCATGCTGATCCTGCTGATCCAGGGATCTGGCGTGGCGACTGTGGCTCAGCCTCAGCCTCAGCCTCAAACCCAAGCTGACCCCAAACCCAAGGCTGAGCCCAAGGCTCAGAAAAAATCGCCACCTAAGATTGAGGCCGAACCTCAGCCCGCGCCTCAAAGCGTAGTCACTGAGCGCCGTACCCGGACTCGGACCACAGCGGCTTCGGCTTCCTAGCCAATTTCGTGATCAGAGGGCGGGGCGATCGCAGGCACAATCAGTACCTGCGATCGCCCCGCCCTTTTTATTGCGGCTCAGTGGTGCAAGCCACGTAACTCAAGATTACAAGTGCGAATTTGCTCCACCTGTGGTAGCAAGACAGGCAATATTATGTTGCTGCTGCTGCTTGGCGCTATAATGCACTCAGCAGGAGCTAATGTACCTGAGCAAAGGTGCATAGCAAGTGTCTTAAGCAGCTACACAACCTTAGCGCTAAGTGCTTCTGTCCGAGTTTTTGTTCAGCTTGTGCGGTTTATCCCAAGCAGATCTAGCGCAAACGAGATCCAGTACGAACAAGAATTCTCAGAGTCGCCCAGCGAGTTAGGGGATCTGTGCATGCCCTTAGGAAGCAGAATTCATTGCGGTGTCGCAGTGGATTCTATTGCAAGACCTTTGCAAACGAGTTTTCCGATCGCTCGGTAGCGGTGTTGACGTGGCTGGTGAATGGCCAAATCACCCACTCAGGGCGGGAAAAGCAAACTTTATTCGCCCTGGTGAGCGTCGTATGAGGAATTTGGATGCCGAAGCAGATTGTTATTGCTGAGCAAAACCGGATCGCTGCGGTTTTTTCTGAAGATCAGATTCAAGAGCTAATTGTGGCCACCGGTAGCCATCAAGTTAGCGATATTTACTTGGGCACAGTAGAAAACGTGCTGCCTGGCATCGATGCTGCCTTCGTCAATATTGGCGACAGCGAGCGTAACGGCTTTATGCACGTCACGGACCTGGGTCCTTTAAAGCTGAAGCGCAGCGCTGGCTCCATTACTGAATTGGTTGTGCCCCAGCAAAAAGTGCTGGTGCAGATTATGAAAGAGCCCACTGGCAACAAAGGGCCTCGTCTGACTGGCAACATTAGTTTGCCTGGGCGTTATCTGGTCCTGATGCCCTCAGGTCGGGGGGTCAACCTGTCACGGCGCATTCGCAGCGAGAGCGAGCGCAACCGCCTGCGGGCTCTTGCCATTCTAATTAAACCGGCGGGCATGGGGCTGCTGGTGCGTACCGAAGCCGAGGGCATTAGCGAAAATGCCATCATTGAAGATTTAGAAACTCTGCAAAAGCAGTGGGAAAGCATTCAGCAGCAGGCCTTGAGCACTCGCCCCCCGGCCCTGCTTAATCGCGACGACGACTTTATTCAGCGGGTGCTGCGCGACGCCTACAACGCCGAAGTTAACCGCATTGTGACCGATTCCAGCACCGGCATGAAGCGGGTGAAGCAACACCTGGCCAACTGGAGCGATGGCCAAGTGCCCGCCGGGGTGCTGATCGATCACCACCGCGAGCGCATTCCCATTCTGGAGTATTTTCGAGTCAATGCCGCTATTCGCGAGGCTCTAAAGCCGAGGGTAGACTTGCCCTCCGGTGGCTACATCATCATTGAGCGCACCGAAGCGCTGACGGTGATCGACGTCAACTCTGGCTCCTTTACGCGCTCTGCCACGGCTCGCGAAACCGTGCTATGGACCAACTGCGAAGCCGCCGCTGAGATTGCTCGTCAGCTGCGCCTGCGCAACATTGCCGGGGTGATTGTCGTTGACTTCATCGATATGGACACGCGGCGTGACAAGCTGCAAGTCCTTGAACATTTCACCAAAGCCCTGCGTTCTGATAAAGCTCGGCCCCAGATCTCTCAGCTGTCTGAACTAGGTCTAGTAGAGCTGACCCGTAAACGCCAGGGTCAAAACATTTACGAACTGTTTGGGCGTCCTTGTCCGACCTGCGGTGGTTTAGGCCATCTGGTGCATTTGCCCGGTGAGGTGCCTATAGACAATAACAATGAATTTGCCCCTCGTGCCCTGGTTTCTGGGCCCAGTCCAGCTCCTCAGATAGCGCCAATTCCCCTCAGTGATCCGGGCGACTTTGATAGTCGTCCTGACCTGCAAGAGCTGGATTTGGGCAATCACCCTAGCTATCAAGATAAATCGGGCCGCGGCAACAACCGTCGCCGTCGTCGTCGCGACCCGCTGCCGACCCGAAGCAACGGCAAAGAAGCGCCTGTGGTGAAAGACAGTGGGCCGGACCCAGTTGACCTTAAAGAGCCGATTGAGTCGCTGACACCGCTGGTATCTCCTAAGGCTGAAGACGACAAGGCTGCGCCTCGCGGGCGCGGCCGAACTGGGGGACGAACCGATTCACAAAGCGAGCCGGCTCGGAATCGGAAATCCGTTGTGCCTGCCCAGGTGGTAACCGTCGAAATGACCCCCGATGAGCAGCGCATCTACGCCATGATGGGAATTTCACCCATGGTGCTGTCGACCCAAGAGGTAGCTGATCCTCGCAACGTGATGGTATCGGTGGTGTTGCCAGGGCAGGCTCCGCCCGAGATTGTCTCCCTGACCCCGATGGAAACTCCAGCAGAGGCTGCCGTTGAAGTGCCGCTGGTGGATATGACTGAACCAGCGCCCGCAGCGCCCAAGCCGTCTCCTAGCCGCACTGTGCGCACGCGCTCGGCCCGCGCCCAAGCCCAGGAAGCTGATGTCACTCCTCCTGAAACGATCACCTCAACTCCAGAACCGATCGCCTCAATTCCAGAACCCGCGATCGAACCCGCCCCTGCCGTTGAACTGAGCCCTATAGAGGTCACTCCCGAAGCCGAGCCAGAAGAACCGTCTAGCAGCGTGCGCCGTCGCCGCCGCCGTCGTTCCTCCTCCGCTGGCGACGGTGGTGACGAGTAGGTTTTGACCTCTGAAGTTCGTGAGTATCACCGGGCAGCTAGGATAGCTGGGGTCGATGAGGTGGGGCGAGGGTGTCTATTTGGGCCAGTGGTAGCGGCGGCGGTTGTGCTGTCGCCCCAAGCTTGTTGGCAGCTTCAGTCGCTAGGGGTGACCGATAGCAAGCGCTTGAGCGAAGCCCGTCGCGAAAGCCTGATAGAGCCCATTCAACGGTTGTCCACAGACTATGGCCTGGGCTTAGCCACTATCCACGATATTGAGCGCCTTAATATTCTCTATGCCAGTCTTTTGGCGATGAAACGAGCGCTGCATCGCCTGTCCACTTCGCCGGATCTCTGCCTAGTTGACGGTAACCAGCTCATTCCTCACTTGCACTTGCCCCAGCGAGCGGTGGTGCAGGGCGATCGCATCCACACCGAGATTGCCGCCGCCAGCATCTTGGCCAAAGTATGGCGCGATCGCCTCATTGTGCGCCTTGACCGTCGCTATCCCGGTTACCACCTGGCTCGCAACAAAGGTTACGGCAGTGCTGCCCATCGCCTAGCCCTGCAAACACTAGGACCCACGCCCCAGCACCGCCGTTCCTTTAAGGGGTGTGGCTAGCGCAGGATGGGGCTGTTGTTGCCAGTTCTCAACAGAACCTTACTTTTGATGGCAATGCGTTTGTAGACCAAAAGCCATCAAGATCCGGATTGTCCTAAATCTGCTTCAGAGGAACTGCCATGAAATGTCTTGTGATTTGCTGCGACGGCACGTGGCAAAAAGCTAGCCAAAGGTTTCCTACCAATGTGGTTAAGCTAGCCCAAATTATTCAAACCAACGATAAAAACTTGCAGCAGCCCCAGCTGCTGGAATACAGCCCTGGCATTGGTTCTGGTGGCAAGCTGATCAATCGCCTGGCTGGTGGAGCCTTTGGTTGGGGCATTGACGAAAACATCCAGGCTGCCTACCGCTTTCTCTGCCTCAACTACGACGACGGCGACGAAATCTACCTGTTCGGCTTCAGCCGTGGAGCCTATACCGTGCGCAGCCTAGCCGGGCTCATGCGCATTGCTGGGGGCTTGTTGCCCCGTGCCGAAGTGCTTAAGGTGCCAGCTGTTTACGACATCTACCGCAGTCAAGGCCGCTACATTGACAAACGCCACATCAGCAAAGGTGACTTTAACCGCCGCGAGCTAGAGCGCAAAAAGAAGGCTATGCAGTCCCTTAGCACTAGCGTGCGCTCTGCTAGAGTCACTGTGCTGGGTTGCTGGGAGACAGTAGGTGCTCTTGGTGTGCCACGCACTATTCCACTGCTCAGCCAGCTGCTCAACAAGAAGTATGAATTCCACGACCACCAGCTCAGCAACATCATCGATCACGCCCTCCATGCGGTTGCGATCGATGAAATGCGCAAAGTTTTTGACTTTACCCCCATGCAGCAAAGCCAGAAGAACATTGATGCGGGGCAAACCCTTCAACAAGTTTGGTTCCCGGGCGACCATGGTGCCGTTGGCGGCGGCGAGTTTGCATCCTTACCCCTCGCAGATGGTGCGCTGCTGTGGATGATTGACACCATACAAACCACTCTTGACCTAGGCCTAAAGTTTGACTTAAACCCACTGCAACGTGCTCCAACCTCTTCAAACCCGATTCAGGCACCCACCATTCGTCCAGACCCAACGGCTTTAGTACCCCGAGAACCTATCTCTTGGCTGTTTCGACTGACAGGTCTCCAGCGCCGTAGCATTCCTCCAGATGCAGTTCTTCACCGCAGTGTATTTCAGCGCTGGCAGGCACTAGGTGCTGGTTACCGTCCCAGCAATCTTCCTCCGGAACTGGTGAGCCAGCTCAACTCGTACATCTCGGCCTGAGCCAAAGCATTTAATTTAAAAAGAACGGGTTGAGAGCTTCCCACAGCCGACCGTTGTTTGCTATGCTAAATCACCGAACGCGGATGTGGCGGAATTGGTAGACGCGCTAGATTTAGGTTCTAGTGTCTTCGGACGTGAAGGTTCAAGTCCTTTCATCCGCATTGTTAACGAAGCGGTGTGTGAAGCAATTAGCTGCTTTACACACCGCTTCGCCTGACTGCCTAAATTTTTTACATTTTTAGAGAAATATTGGGTGTTGCTGAATTTAGACGTGAATCTGGGTAGAGGCGTGAGCGCAACTAAACCAGAGGCCTTATGGCTGCTCATCTTGACAAGAGACGTTAAGTTTTTGACTCATACCTGATCCAGCCGCTTTGTTCGCAAGGCATCTTTGCTTTTGTAGCAAAGGTTAGAGATCCCTTCTAAATTTCCGTGAAAAAGGGTTTTGAACTGGCCTCAACTCCCTTTTTCCAAGAGGGCAAAGATATCGGCAGATGTCTAACGCTACGGCAGAACTCTTTGCAAACAACCCATAGAATTGACCCTGACTAGGCGAAACAGGCTAACAGTAATTAATTGAAGGCTGTCATGCTGAGAAGCAAACTTAGCCCTAGGGGCCGGAGAAAATAGCTTCTTCTAAATCTTGTCGGCTTAGAGAGTACTTAAACACGCGCTGAATGTCTTTGTTATCTGACCCGGCGCTGATATAGCGCACCACAATGCAGTCGGTTTCAAGTAGAATCTCAGCTTCCCATCGGGGACGAATCACGTGCCAACAGTGAAGAGCATCGCTGTCTTGGGTACAGCCCCGCTGTCGTAGCCAAGCTTCGATGTCGGGCAGCGGGTAATTATAGAGAGGTGTGGTTGCGGAGGGAAGTGCCATAGCCGTGAGTTACAGAAATAAAGAGTGAATAGCAATACGTAACTACAGCCAAGTGGGTGGTGCAGATGTTAGAAATTTTGGACTAGGCAGCGCTTCCGGTAAAGAAGGTGCCCTTAGAGAGGTATCCCCTGCTGACGGTTTTGGCTCTAGTTGTTGGTCTAGAGTCACTTCAATGTCAGGGCTGGTCTGCGCAGGTAATGTCTCTAGATTGGCGGTATAGTTGCCTCGGGTCAGGCTGACGGTCACCACTAAGGCCAGGCAAGCTACAAAGGTAAGCCCTAAAATAAATAGGGCAAAAATTTCTCCAGCTGATAGGGGGCGATCGGTAGGGTCGAGATACATGTTGGCAGGCTCTCGTCGCTGGGGGGATGCTGGACGACTTAGTGGCTCCAAAGGCTGCATGACTGATATGCGAGAGTAGCCTACTTTCTGGTCGTAAGTCCAACGTCGATCGGGGCTGCTGAGAATGGCGTAGGCTTCGTTGAGCTGTTGAAATTTTTCAGTTGCTTCGGTAGCGGGCAAATCGGTGGTGTCGGGGTGGTAGAGCTTGCTGAGGTCACGAAAGGCACGCCGAATTTGCTGGGGGCTAGCAGTAGGCTTAACCCCTAATTGATCGTAATGGGTTTTAGGTCTTGGGTTTGCGTCAGGCATGGCATCCCACTGGCAGAGCAGTTAGCAGGGGTATAGGCTGTTTGCTCCTATCCCGGAGCTAAGTCCCAATCGTCAAAGGAGCGAGTTAGGCGAATTTGAGCCAGGGTAAATACGACAGGAATGACCCGACCGTGATTGGTTGCGATCGCGCGCCAGCCCAAATCAGCTAAAAACCAGCCCCACAGCGTGGGTCCTAGCACCGAAAACACGGCTCGAGTAGCGCCGTAACGAGCGGCGTTAGTGGCTACCCCTCGGGAGGCCATGCGGAGAGCAACCTGCCGGTGTACTTGGGTCAACATCGTGCCACCCCCTTTAATTACGGCCTGTCGGCTGATTTCGTAGCGGGCCATGTGGAAGGCCATCTGCTGAGCAATGTGCTGAAGCAGCCAGGGCTGTAGGACCGTGCTAATTGCCACGGCACTGCTGCCCTTGGCCAATAGACTGAGGGGGTTGGCTTGCAGGGCCAGGGGCAAGGCTTGAAATTGGGCTGATTCCTGTAGAGACTTTTGAACCGACTGCTGAAGGCGATCGCGCTCTGCTTTTGGCAGCTTCTTTAGGTTGCTGCGCAGCAGGTGCAAAAACACCTCTGCTTCTAAATCGTCGGTAGACCAAGCGGCCAGGTAAGGCACCTTAAGGTAATGGCAAATCTGAATCAGCGCCTGACGATAGCTGACTCGTTGGCTCTGGCCGTTGATCACCGTTAGCCCATCTGCTGCCAAAAACCGAAAGCGTTGCTCTAGGCGATCGAGCCACTGCTGCCGTGTGCCGCTCTGCACCGTCAGTGGATCAGCTTTTTGCAGATAATCTAGCGGGTTGAAGCGAGGCCTAAACAGCATTTCTGTTAGGGCCTCCAGTTCTTCATCTGTTGCTAGCTCCAGGGCAGACCGCAGCTCATCCACTGGGCATCACCATATTTAAAAACTGTCTTACATTTTTACACAATTCCCCAAGATAGGATGTTGAGCAACGGCTACACACCAAAATTTGGAAGAAATGGGTATGGAAGATGTAGTGGTCATTGGAGCGGGTATGAGCGGGCTGACGGCAGCTCGTCAGCTTCAGCAAGTTGGCCACCAGGTAATAGTGCTCGATAAGTCTCGCGGGCTTGGGGGGCGCTTAGCCACTCGTCGCCGTGGTCTTACGGCTATCGATCATGGGTGTCGGTATCTACAGCCTTTTTCTGACCCCACGCTCAGTTGTCTGCCTGCGTTTTTGGAGACTGGTATTCTACAGCCCTGGGAGCCAGAGACGTTTACTCTAGAGGTCGCCGGTGCCCTCAAGGCCATGCCGACGGAGACATTTTATGTAGCCCCTCAGGGCATGAGCGCTGTCGCCAAGACTCTGACTTCAGGGCTGGCTATTCACCGCCACTGGCGCGCTACAGCGCTAACTCCGCTGTCCCAGGGCTGGCGAATTGAAGGAGAAATTTTGAGTGGCGATCGCCAAGAACAACCTATCTCGATAGAAGCTAAGGCTGTGATTATAGCTATTCCTGCCCCACAAGCCGCCGTTTTGGTAGATCGGGCTGCGCCCCAGAACGAAGGCTTGGCCAAACTCATGCACCAGCTTCAGAACGTAGAGTTTGACGCCGTCATTACGGTAATGGCTGGATACAGCCCTGATCAATCTGTCAGCCTTCCGGCTCAAACCTCTCGGGGTGGCTGGATGGCAGTTGGCAACAGACAATCGGTACTACGTTGGGCCGGATTAGACAGCAGCAAGCGCACCGACTCGCAAGAGCCGGTGGTGGTTATACACAGCAGTGCGGCCTTCGCGGCCAGCAACATCGATCGCTCCGATCTAGAGCCCGCTGGCCACGAACTACTAGCTGCGGCAGCAGAGAGTTTGGCGTCTTGGCTCAGCTCTCCAACTTGGATCCAGGTTCACCGCTGGCGCTACGGTTTTGTGCGACAGCCCCTAAGCTCTCCCGTTCTATATTCTCCATCAGTGCCAACTCTAGCGGGTTGTGGCGACTGGTGCAGTGGAGGGAATGTCGAAGGCGCGATCGCCTCAGGTCGCCAAGCCGCTCAGCTGATCGCCACAGCCCTGAAATAGCGCTGGTCTAAGCGTTGTTGTTGGAGTATTCGCTATTCTCTTTATCTTCGGTGTTGTCCTCATCCGTTGCGCCGGTATTGTTGCGGCGGAAGAAGCGCTGATTACCCGCCCGCTTTTTGCGGAATTTGCGGGCATAGGCCTGGTTGCGAAGAGCTTTTTCTTTTTTCGGGTTGCGACGCTTAGACATTCAATAACCTCAGACAACAGGGCAGACGAGATCAGTAAACAAGGACACGGCACCTACAGCAGGGATATAACCCCGATCTCAGGCTTAAGTAGACCCCTAAGGCCCATAAAAATCTCAAGCCGGACGATCTGCCCGCACCGGCATTCGTCAACTTACGACATGCCAAAACTAGAGATTTACTGTAACACAAAGGGATACCAGGGCAGGCCCCTATTTTGATGGGGCTTGGGAAAAGTGGTGAGCGACATTGCTTGAGAGGGAAACGATAGTCAGAGGCAGCCACCGGCCATCGTTTCCCTAATTGCCCTACGACTGGCTGGAACTCAGTACCTTCTCTGCCCCAGCAGTATCAGGGTTAGCCTCTGGAGTGTCGGCTTCAGAGGGCGGCACTACTTGCCAGAACTGAGGCAAGTAGTCGTTCCAGTTGGCCAGAACCGCCTTGGCCTTGGGGCTGCCAGTATGAGCTAGGTGGGCCTCAATCAGCGCTTTGAGCTGGGCTTCCCCAGCGGGGGTAATGACCCGCTGAACTTTGACAATCTCGGGATTGACCCGCACCGGAAAACCGCCGGTTTCATCTAGAAAGTAGGCTAGGCCGCCGGTCATGCCAGCCCCCACGTTACGGCCCACCGGCCCTAACACGACAACTACACCACCGGTCATGTATTCACAGCAGTGATCCCCAGCGCCCTCAATCACCGCTTGCCCTTTGGAATTGCGCACGGCAAAGCGTTCGCCAGCGGTGCCCAAGGCATAGAGAGTACCGCCGGTGGCTCCGTACAGACAGGTGTTGCCAACAATCACGTTGGTCGATGGATCGTAGGTAATGCCAGCGGGGGGCTTGATCACAATCTCGCCGCCGTGCATACCCTTGCCAACGTAGTCGTTAGACTCGCCCACTAGGGTTAGGGTCATGCCCGGTAGATTAAATGCTCCAAAACTCTGACCGGCACTGCCCTCAAAGTTCAGATTAAGCTGCCCTTCAAACCCACTGTTGCCGTACTTTTCGGCGATCGCCCCGGCAACCCGAGCCCCAATTGTGCGATCGGTGGTGACCACACTATAGGTTTTGGTCACCGTGCCCTGGTTGTGAATGGCGTGCTGAATATCAGCGTCGGCCAGCATGTCGTCGTCGAGTACAGGGCCGTTGCTGTGAACGGCTTGGTGGTTCAGCCAGGTGCGATCGCCCCGCCCATCGGGCAGATCCATCAGAGTAGTTAGATCGAGGGCCTTGGTCTTAACCAAGGAGACATCAGTACGAGGTCTAAGCAGATCAGCCCGGCCCACAATGTCGATCAGGGAGCTGTAGCCCAGGCGGGCCAGCAGCGATCGCACCTCTTCGGCAATGTAGAAGAAGAAATTCACTACGTGCTCGGGCACGCCAGTAAACCGCTGGCGCAACTCTTCTTTTTGGGTGGCGACCCCCACCGGACAGTTGTTGGTGTGGCAGACCCGAGCCATAATGCAGCCCTCGGCAATCATGGCGATGGAGCCAAAGCCAAACTCTTCAGCACCCATTAGGGCACCCATGACGACATCCCAGCCGGTTTTTAGGCCGCCATCAACCCGCAGGGTGACGCGATCGCGCAGCTCGTTGTCCATCAGCACCTTGTGCACCTCGGTGAGGCCCAGCTCCCAGGGCACGCCGGCGTGCTTGATGGAACTCAAGGGCGATGCCCCGGTGCCTCCGTCATGGCCCGACACCTGAATCACATCGGCATTGGCCTTAGCAACTCCGGCGGCGATGGTGCCAATGCCCACTTCAGATACCAGCTTCACCGATACTCCGGCCTTGGGGTTGATCTGGTGCAGGTCAAAAATCAGCTGAGCCAGGTCTTCAATGGAGTAGATGTCGTGGTGGGGGGGCGGTGAGATCAGCGCTACTCCAGGCTTTGAGCGGCGCAGCATAGCGATGTAGGGGCTTACCTTTTTGCCGGGTAGTTGACCGCCCTCACCGGGTTTGGCCCCCTGGGCCAGCTTGATCTCAATTTGATCGGCGTGCATCAGGTATTCAGGGGTGACCCCAAACCGTCCTGAGGCCACCTGTTTAATGGCGGAACTGGCTGTGTCGCCGTTTTTCAGACCCCGCAGGTGGGGAAAGGTGGGAGACTTGCCCTCAGCATCCACATCGGAGAGCACCTTGAAGCGCACTGGGTCTTCGCCCCCTTCGCCAGAGTTTGACTTGCCGCCAATGCGGTTCATGGCCACCGCCAACACCTCGTGGGCCTCGCGCGATAGCGCCCCCAGCGACATGCCTCCGGTGCAGAAGCGGCGCATAATTGCCTCGGCCGACTCCACCTGATCGATGGCGATGGGCTGGCGATCGCTCTCAAAAATCAGCAAATCACGCAGGGCACTGAGAGGGCGATTTTCGAGCTGGGCGCGGTACAGCTCGTAGTGGTCGTACTGGCGATCGGCCACCGCTTTGTGCAGCAGCTTCGACATGGCGGGGTTGTTCATGTGATATTCCCCGCTAGGCCGCGACTGCACGAAGCCCATGTTTTGCAGGCGTTTGGCCGATAGCTCAGGAAACGCTCGCTGGTGGAATTGAATCGTTTCTTGGGCCAGATCTACTATGGAGAGCCCGCCCAGCCGAGAAGTGGTGCCCCGGAAGGCCAGATCCAGCAGGTCGGGGCCGATGCCGATGGCTTCAAAAATCTGCGCCCCCCGGTAGCTGGTAATCAGCGAGATGCCCATCTTTGAGAGAATTTTCAGCAGGCCAGCATCCACGGCCTTGCGATAGTTGTCTTGAGCCCCGTTGAGGGTAGACACCGGCAGCTTGCCCGTTTCCATCAGCTTTTGGGTGCGGCTGTCAGCCCACCAGTGGCGCACCGACTCCAGCGCTAGGTAGGGGCACACAGCGCTGGCCCCATAGCCAATTAGGCAAGCAAAGTGGTGGGTGCTCCAGCACTGGGCCGTATCGACCACCAAGGAGGCGCGCATGCGCAGCCCGTCGCGAATCAAATGGTGATGCACCGCGCCCACCGCCAGCAAGGGGGGGATATAGCTAATGTCGGCGCTTAGTGGGGTAGGGTTTCCCTGAATGTCAACGCGATCGCTCAGCACCAAAATGGTTTTACCGGCCTTAACGGCTGCGTCGGCGCGATCGCACAACGCTGCCACAGCTTTTGCCAAACCCGTAGGGCCATCTTCAGTGGCATACAGGGTTGACAGGGTGGCGGTGGCAAAGCCCGACCCATGGATGTGCTCTAGCTCTACTTCATTGATCACCGGGCTTTCTAGCTTGAGCAGGTGGGCGTACTTGGGCTGTTCATCCAGCAGGTTGCCCTGGGCGCCAAGCTGAGTGGCCAGCGACATCACCAACCGCTCGCGTAGGGGGTCAATGGCCGGGTTGGTCACCTGGGCAAAGCGCTGCTTAAAGTAGTCATAGAGCAGGTGGGGCTTCTCGGACAGCACCGCGTGCGGCGTGTCGTCGCCCATACAATAGGTGGGCTCTTTACCCTGGGCCGCCATGTCTTGAATGATCATGTCTACGTCTTCGACGGTGTAGCCAAAGGCGCTTTGCTGGGGCAGCAGGTCGGCGGCGGGGTAGAGGGTCGCCTCCGTAAATAGCTGGGGCTGGATCTCGGCTCGGTTGCCCCTGAGCCACTGGCCGTAGGGATGCCGAGTGGCAACCCGCTGTTTAATAGCCCAGTTTTTGAGAATTTCCTGACTCTGTAGATCGACCGCAATCATCTGGCCAGGGCCTAGACGACCCTTCTCTAAAATGTCTTCGGGGGCCACATCGAGCACCCCTGCTTCCGACGACACCATTAGTAGATCGTCTTTGGTGACTATGTAGCGGGCTGGGCGTAGGCCGTTGCGATCGAGGGTGGCTCCCACCTGGGTGCCATCGCTAAAGACGATCAGCGCTGGGCCATCCCAGGGTTCTTGCAGACCGCTGTAGTACTCGTAGAAATCGGTGATTTCGGGATAAGCGTCTAGCTCGGGCTGGTTGTTGTAGGCCTCGGGCACCATCATCATCAGGGCTTCCTGGGGAGAACGGCCCGATCGCACCAGCAGCTCCATGACGTTGTCGAGGTTAGCGGAGTCGCTGTTTTCGGCGTTGACGATGGGCTTGAGTAGCTCGACGCGATCGCTCCACACCGGATGGTGAAGATCGGTCTGGCGCGCCACCATCCAGTTGATGTTGCCCACCAAGGTATTGATTTCGCCGTTGTGACCCAGCAGCCGCATGGGGTGGGCCAGGGGCCACTTGGGCATCGTATTGGTGCTGAACCGACGGTGGTACACAGCAAACGAGCTGATGTAGTCGGGATTGCGGAGGTCATCGTAGAAGGCTGTCAGCACCGCCGAGCGCACCATACCCTTGTAGACAATCGTGCGGCAGGAGCAGGAGCACACGTAGAACTCCTTTAGATCGGCTACAGAGGCCGCCTGCTCCTCAGAATTGGCGGCCGCCTTGGCGACCAAATGCAGCACCTGACGACGCACCAGGTAAAGCCGACGCTCCAAGTCTTCGCCGGTCTCTGTCGCTGAGGCGATCACCAGCTGCTCAATGCGAGGTTGGTACTGCTTCGCCAAAGGACCCAGCACGTCAGGACGTACAGGCACAGGACGCCATCCCACCACGCTCAGCCCTTCGTCATTGACTACCTGATTAAAGGTGTCGCGCACAAAGGCCGCCGTCTCACTGTGGTTGGGTAGAAAGATCATCGCCACACCAGTGCGATCGCTCTCCAGCGCCCCATATCCCTGCTCCTCTGCCCAGCGGTTTAACACCGACCACGGAATGGCCGTCATTACTCCTGCCCCGTCACCAGAATCCTGGTCGGCGCAGCAGCCCCCCCGGTGCTCCATGCAGTCGAGGGCTGCTAGGGCCTTAGCTACCAGATCGTGGCTGGCGCGATTCTGGCGGTCGGCTAAAAAGCCTACGCCGCAGGCGTCGCGTTCTTCAACTAGCGACTTTGGCCCCCAATTTGGCCATTCAGAACGGGTGTGCTGCCGAGGTTGGTAGGGGTGATTCACAGGTGTACGTCCCATGGAAAAGGAAAACAATTAAGGTGTGGTGAAAGCAGAGCAACGGATTTAGCTGGGAGAACTAGCCTAACAGCACACATCCCACAGCAAGACGGCAGCGCCTTTAAATCGAAGCGCAAGTCGTAGTCTAGAGATCGGGTCAGAACTAGATATCTGATCCCATGTATTCGAGCAACCTCGGGCAGGCTTAGGGGCAATGCCAGCATCTCGGTCGCGGAGGGAACTAGGGGGAATGGCCCTAGTCATAAAGCATTGGCGCACTTAGTGCTTGATTTGTAATTTACAGACTTTATCAGTAGTTTACAAACCTTAGACCTAGCATGTAGCCACAGCTTCTTAGAATTAAGCGGCAGTAACGGTAGCGATTGCTTCAAAACCCTCCTAAATAGCGTTTGATTGCCTCGTGATTTGCCGTTTTACCCCGTCAGCATTGGACCTTATACCGCGATGGTTTCTATGGTTAAATGGCCAGCCTTGACATTACGTTTTCGCTTTTGCCTGGGGCGCCGCTGGGTAGTGGGAGGCTGGATTGGCTGGCTGGGGCTGAGTGCTGTGGCGGCGATCGCCCCCAGTCCCATTCTAGCTGTCCCCCCGGCCTCGCCACCTGCTGAGACAGTCATAGCCGATGCGGCCGCAACCCCTGCCACCCAAGGCCAAACCCTGACCATCAACGGCAGCCCTGCCGCCGTTCCTTGGGTGATAGTCAATGGTCAAATTGGCTTGGCCGACTACGGCTTGACTGCGTATCTGGGGGCCACCCTACTCAACAATAGTGATCCCAGTCGACAGCCTGTGCAGTGGTTTACTGCGCCTAGCAGCGCCGTAGAACTCTCCGCCTGGGTTCAGGGTGGCTATCGGTTTCTTGACATCATGCCCCTGGCGGCCCGCTATGGCTGGCAGGTACAGCCCCAGGGAGGCACTTTGCAAATTACCACTGCTCCAGCTCAGGTAGTAGCGCTGCGCCGCATTGCTCAACCTGGCGGTGAGCGCTTGATCGTAGACCTGTCAGGCCCAGTGCCCGTTGCCCTGGCCGACAGTGCCGACGCCCTGACCCTCACTCTGGGGGCCACTGCCGATAGTCGAGTAGTTGGCGATGCGATCGCAGCTCCCGCCGGATCTTATTTAGGAGCGCTCACCGTTTCCCCTACGAATGGCGGTATCCGCCTCCAGACCAGCACCAGTTATCCGCCCCGTCTGGTTACCCAGGCCAATCCTCACCAGATCGTGATCGACATTCGTGCCGACAACCTTCAGCCCCACAGCATTGCTTGGGCTCCTGGATTGCGCTGGCAGCAGCGGTACATTTCTGTAGCCGGTCAGCCGTTTCCCGTCTATTACTTACAAATCGACCCTACTCAGACCAGCCTGCGTCCCATTTGGACTGACCCCACCACGGCGACGGGCACCGCTCCGTTGACGACCATTGCCCAGCGGTGGCAGGCGGCCGCTGCCATCAACGCCGGGTTCTTCAACCGCAACAACCAATATCCCCTTGGGGCCGTACGGGCCAACAACACCTGGATCTCAGGCCCCATTCTCAGTCGTGGGGTCGTGGGGTGGAACGATCAGGGCCAGGTGCGTATGGAGCGTCTGGCCCTTCAGCAGACTCTTACAACTTCTAGCGGTCAGACTTATCCAGTGCTGACGATCAACAGCGGCTATGTGCAAGCAGGCATCGGCCTCTACACCCCCGCTTGGGGGACAACCTACCGTCCTGTGATCGAAAGCGAAACCGTGGTTACGGTAGTGAATGACGTGGTTACAGCCCAGCAGCCTGCGGCCACTATTGCCCCTGGGGGACTTCCAATCCCTCCCAACGGCTATCTGCTGGCCCTGCGATCCTACGCTACCGCTGCCCAAGCTCTGCCACCGGGGCAGCGGGTGACCATCGCGTCTGATCTCCTACCCGCGACGATGGCTCCCTTTCCCAACTTAATTGGCGGTGGGCCGTTGCTGATTCACGATCGTGCCCTCGTCCTCAATGCCCAGCTAGAGCAGTTCAGCGCCGCTTTTGGCACCCAGGCTGCCCCCCGCAGCGCCATCGGCCTCACCGCCACTGGCGAAATTCTGCTGGTTGCCGTCCACAACAGCCCCCGAGGCCCAGGCCCCACCCTCGATCAGCTGGCTCAAATCATGCTCCAGCTAGGTAGCACCAACGCCCTCAATTTAGACGGCGGTAGCTCCGCCAGCCTCTATCTAGGTGGTCGGCTCGTCAATCGCTCCCCCCGCACGGCAGCTAGGGTAAACAACGGCATCGGCCTGTTTCTCCCCTAGCTTTCGGGGCCGCAGCACTCCATCCTTGCCCCAAATTCTTTAAACCCTCAAAATAGGTATAAAGAATCTGTGTTTTTGTGTCTTGCCCTGCCCAGATACTCCGCTCTGTCGGTGTGCGCTTGTTAGACTGTTGCCTGAAAACCTTGCCCGAGCCTTGTGCATCTGAAACTCTTGGGCCAAAGAAAAAGTCTAATCGCAATGGGCACCATAGGAAAATGCGGTTCCATTGAGTCGCCTATCCTGCCGCAGTCCTATACATTCAGGTTCTAGGAGAATTATTGGGTATGCCAAAATTACAAGAGTCGATTCAGCCCACCGCGTTGGCCCTAGCCACTAGCAATGGCCAAGAAATTACCGAAACCGGGCTGCGTCCCTGGGGTTCTTATACCGTGCTCGAAGAGGGCCGAGGCTACAAAATTAAGCGCATCGAAGTCAAGCCTGGGCATCGCCTTAGCCTACAGATGCACCACCATCGCAGTGAGCACTGGATTGTGGTGTCTGGCACCGCCAAAGTAGTCTGCGGCGAAAACGAAATTCTTCTGTCTACTAACCAGTCAACCTACGTACCACCCTGCACCCAGCACCGTCTAGAGAATGTGGGCGTTATTCCCCTGGTGCTGATTGAAGTTCAAAATGGCGAATACCTCGGCGAAGACGACATTGTTCGTTTCCAGGACGACTATTCTCGGGCCGAAAATCTCTAGGCCATTGTCTTGCTAAATCAGCCCAGCAAAAGACGGCGGTGGTGCTAAGCTCAGCACTACCGCCGTCTTTTAACCATTACTGCCAAGTTCCCATGGTTCAAATTCGTCCCGCCGCTGCCCAAGAACTCAAACGACTGCTGCGTCGGCATACTGCCCACGGAGCCGAATCTTCGTCTCAGTTGTCTCAGATCTACCTCGCCCTTGAGCCGGGCGGCTGTGCCGACTGGACCTACCGCCTGACTGCCGACATCGCTCCCCAGCGATCGCTGGCAACCCTGACCTGCGGTGATATCAGCCTTGCAGTTCCCATCGACCAGGTAGATTTAGTCCAAGACCTCACTATTGACTACGCCGAAGACCTTATGGGCGGCGGGTTTCGCTTTGTTAACCCTTTGGCCCAGCGCACCTGCGGCTGCGGCAATGCCTTTGCTTTAAGCGCTGATACCCCGGTCACCCAAGACTGCACCGCCGCTCATTTACCGACGCCCTAAAGATCTGAATCTCTCAAGCGAGCAACGCTCCCAGTTGTAGAGTGTGGCGTTTGACCAAAGCCTCGTCAGAGTGCTAGCATTAGATCTTGTGAAAACTTGAGTTTTATCAGCCGTAGCAGCAAAAGCATCCTATGCCCACGATTCAGCAACTCATTCGGAGTGAGCGCCAAAAAGCCGACAAAAAGACCAAATCCCCTGCTCTAAAGAGCTGTCCGCAGCGTCGGGGGGTTTGTACCCGTGTCTATACCACCACTCCTAAGAAGCCCAACTCGGCTCTGCGGAAGGTGGCTAGGGTTCGCTTAACCTCTGGGTTTGAGGTCACCGCTTACATTCCTGGCATTGGCCACAACCTTCAAGAACACTCCGTAGTCATGATTCGTGGCGGTCGGGTCAAAGATCTTCCCGGTGTGCGTTACCACATCATTCGTGGCACCCTGGACACCGCTGGCGTAAAAGATCGTCGCCAAGGGCGTTCTAAATACGGGGCCAAGCGTCCTAAATCGTAGAATTGGCCAAGAGCGCTGGGTCAGGCGAGGACTTGTCACAGTCGAATGCATCAGGTTTACAGGTTAAGCCTTTTATTCGTTGCTGCTTTTAAGTGACAAGCTGCTCTGGCCTAGGTCTCATAATCTGCCTTCGCTAAGCATTAAGTTTATTTTGTCCACGCAGCTAGCCTTCAACCACTGGAACTTGAATCATGTCTCGCCGTACCGTTATTCAAAAGCGCCCGATTCCACCCGATTCTGTCTACAACAGCCGCCTCATCACTATGATGAGCCGTCGCTTGATGACCAGCGGCAAAAAGTCTCTGGCTGACAAAATCATTTACAACTCTTTTACGATCATCAAAGAGCGCAGCGGTGGCGATCCCTTGGATGTCTTTGAACGGGCGGTGCGTAATGCTTCTCCTTTGGTAGAAGTCAAGGCCCGTCGCGTGGGTGGTGCAACCTATCAGGTACCCATGGAAGTACGATCTGAACGCAGTGTCGCACTAGCACTGCGCTGGTTGACCCAGTTCGCGCGTCAGCGCCCTGGTAAATCAATGGCCATTAGGCTAGCTAATGAGCTGATGGATGCAGCCAACGAGACGGGTGGTGCAGTTCGCAAGCGTGAAGAAACTCACCGGATGGCAGAAGCGAACAAGGCCTTTGCCCACTATCGGTACTAATCTAAAACGGTGATTGTAGCTCAGAGCTTCTGCTCGATTGGCGATCGCTGTTTCTATTTCCTAGAATAAATTTGTTTGTTCAGGTTTGCCGAAGCGATCGGCTATAGAGCAAGAAGGAGGGAGCTGTGGCACGGACAACGCCCCTAGAGCGGGTTAGAAACATTGGGATTGCGGCGCACATCGACGCTGGCAAAACCACCACCACAGAGCGCATCCTGTTCTACTCGGGCATGGTGCACAAAATTGGTGAGGTTCACGAGGGTACCGCCGTCACCGACTGGATGGAGCAGGAGCGGGAACGGGGGATCACCATCACAGCTGCGGCCATCACTACCAGCTGGCGCGACCACCAGATTAATATCATCGATACCCCCGGTCACGTCGACTTCACCATCGAGGTCGAGCGCTCTATGCGCGTCTTGGACGGAGTGATCGCTGTATTTGACTCGGTGGGAGGGGTGCAGCCTCAATCGGAAACAGTGTGGCGTCAAGCCAATCGCTATAGCGTTCCTCGCATTGCCTTTGTCAACAAGATGGATCGCACTGGGGCCGATTTCTTAAAAGTGTGCGGTCAGTTGCGCGATCGCCTCGGGGCAAATGCTGTGCCGATTCAGATCCCCGTTGGGGCTGAGGGTGACTTCCAGGGCGTTGTCGACCTGGTTGCCATGCGTGCCCGCATCTATCACGACGATCTAGGCCAAAACTTTGACGATACAGAGATACCAGCCGATGTCCAGGATGTGGCAGAGGAGTATCGAGCCAAGCTAGTTGAAGCGGTGGCTGAGACCGACGATGCCCTAATGGAAAAATATTTTGAAGGGCAACCGCTGTCTTCAGCCGAAATCGTCAATGCCCTGCGTAAAGGCACAATCCAGGGCACTATCGTACCGGTTCTGTGTGGCTCTGCCTTCAAAAATAAAGGGGTGCAGCTGCTGTTGGACGCGGTTGTGGACTATCTGCCTTCTCCCCTGGAGGTGCCGCCGATTCAGGGGCATTTGCCCAATGGTGAGCTGGGTGAGCGGCCTGCCAATGACGATGTGCCTCTGGCCGCTTTGGCGTTTAAAATCATGGCCGATCCCTACGGACGGCTCACCTTCGTGCGAGTCTACTCTGGGGTGCTCAAGAAGGGCAGCTATATTTACAACGCTACTAAGGATAAAAAAGAGCGAATCTCTCGCCTCATTGTGTTGAAAGCCGACGATCGCATTGAGGTTGACGAATTACGAGCTGGGGATCTGGGGGCTGCCATTGGCCTCAAAGAAACCTTTACTGGTGACACCATCTGCGATCCTGCGGATCCAATCGTGCTGGAATCGCTCTTCGTGCCCGAGCCGGTCATCTCTGTGGCGGTAGAGCCCAAAACCAAGCAGGACATGGACAAGCTGTCTAAAGCTCTGCAATCCCTATCGGAGGAAGATCCCACCTTCCGAGTCAGCACTAATCCAGAGACTAACCAGACGGTGATTGCCGGTATGGGTGAGCTGCACCTCGATATTCTGGTTGACCGCATGTTACGGGAGTTTAAGGTGGAAGCCAACATTGGCGCTCCCCAAGTAGCTTATCGAGAAACCATTCGCAAGGCTACGAGAGCCGAGGGCAAGTTTATTCGCCAGAGCGGCGGTAAAGGCCAGTATGGTCATGTGGTGGTTGAGGTAGAGCCCTCTGAGGAAAGTAGTGGTTTCGAGTTTGTGTCTAAAATTGTTGGGGGAACTATTCCTAAAGAATATGTCTCCCCAGCTGAACAGGGCATGAAAGAGGCCTGCGAATCTGGTATCCTAGCTGGGTACCCCGTGATTGATTTAAAGGTTACTCTGGTCGATGGGTCTTACCACGATGTAGACTCATCAGAGATGGCCTTTAAAATTGCCGGGTCAATGGCGATGAAGGAAGCCGTCATGCAGGCGTCTCCCGTCCTTCTAGAGCCGATCATGAAGGTCGAGGTTGAAGTTCCAGAAGATTTTCTGGGTGACGTCATGGGAGATTTAAACTCCCGCCGTGGCCAGATCGAGGGTATGGGAACAGAGGTTGACGTTGCAAAGGTTACAGCCCATGTTCCCTTAGCTGAGATGTTTGGTTATGCTACCGACATCCGCTCTAAAACGCAGGGTCGGGGCATTTTTTCGATGGAGTTTAGCCACTATGGCGAGGTTCCTCGGAACGTGGCTGAGGCCATTATCTCTAAAAACACTGGGAACGCTTAGAAAGGAAAGGACACGTAACGTAAATGGCACGCGAAAAGTTTCAACGCAATAAACCCCACGTCAACATCGGCACTATCGGTCACGTTGACCATGGCAAAACCACTCTGACGGCCGCCATCACCATGACCTTGGCGGCGGCTGGGGGCGCAAAGGCTCGTAAGTACGACGAGATCGATGCTGCTCCTGAAGAGAAGGCTCGTGGTATCACCATCAACACGGCCCACGTGGAGTACGAGACTGAGACTCGCCACTACGCCCACGTTGACTGCCCCGGACACGCTGATTATGTCAAGAACATGATCACCGGTGCGGCCCAGATGGATGGTGCCATCTTGGTGTGTTCCGCTGCTGACGGCCCCATGCCTCAAACTCGGGAGCACATTCTGCTGGCAAAGCAGGTTGGCGTACCCAGCATCGTTGTCTTTTTGAACAAGCAAGATCAGGTTGATGACGAAGAGCTGCTAGAGCTAGTCGAGCTAGAAGTGCGTGAGCTACTTAGCTCCTACGACTTCCCCGGTGATGATATTCCCATCACTTCTGGCTCTGCTCTACTGGCTGTGGAAGCGCTGACCGCTACCCCCAAAATTTCCCGTGGTGAAAACGAGTGGGTCGACAAAATCCTAGCGCTGATGGACAGCGTTGATGATTACATTCCCACCCCTGAGCGCGATATCGACAAGCCTTTCCTGATGGCTGTTGAGGACGTGTTCTCGATTACAGGCCGGGGTACTGTAGCCACCGGGCGAATTGAGCGCGGCAAGGTCAAGGTTGGCGAAACCGTTGAGTTGGTCGGTATTCGCGACACCCGTAGCACCACTGTTACTGGGGTTGAGATGTTCAAGAAGAGCCTTGAAGAAGGCATGGCCGGTGACAATGCTGGGTTGTTGCTAAGGGGTCTTCAGAAAGAGGACATCGAGCGCGGCATGGTGTTGGCCAAGCCCGGCAGCATCACCCCTCACACCCAGTTTGAGTCTGAGGTTTACATCCTCAAGAAGGAAGAGGGCGGTCGTCATACCCCCTTCTTTCCTGGCTACAAGCCTCAGTTCTATGTGCGTACCACCGACGTAACCGGTAGCATTATCGCCTTTACCTCTGACGATGGTAGCGATGCTGAAATGGTTATGCCCGGCGATCGCATCAAAATGACCGTCGAACTCATCAACCCCATTGCCATTGAGCAGGGCATGCGCTTTGCAATTCGCGAAGGCGGACGCACTGTTGGAGCCGGTGTGGTTTCTAAAATCCTGAAGTAGTTGTCGAACTATCTTCTTAAAGACAGGAGCAGGCCTCCAAGGTTTTGCTCCTGTCTTTTGTCTCTGTACCTTGACAATTCATTCTCCTAAGATCTATGGCTACTATTCAGCAACAAAAAATTCGCATTCGCCTTAAAGCCTTTGACCGCAGACTGCTCGACACTTCTTGCGAGAAAATTGTGGATACTGCCAATCGCACCAACGCTACAGCTATTGGCCCTATTCCTTTACCAACTAAGCGGCGTATTTATTGCGTCCTGCGTTCTCCCCACGTGGATAAGGACTCTCGGGAGCATTTCGAAAGCCGTACCCATCGCAGAATCATCGATATTTACCAGCCTTCTTCTAAAACCATTGATGCTTTGATGAAACTGGATCTGCCTGCTGGGGTTGATATCGAAGTCAAGCTCTAAATCCTTACATGCTGAACCCGCTAAATGTTTTATATTTGGCGGGTTTTTGCGTTAATTAATTCGTGTTGGTTAATTTGAGCCAAAAAGAGACTATGCCCTAAGCCGCAGCATTTCGCTGGGGAGTTGGGTTAGAATACCCCTATGTAAACAAGTGTTACAGCTGCCGTGCAAGAACGCGGTGTGCTTGAATTCGCAAGAGGCGATAATGTCATTCTCCGAGTCCATATCTGTGCGAGAACTACCGCTTTTCCCGTTGCCTGAGCTGGTTTTATTTCCGGGGAGACATCTGCCGCTTCATGTGTTTGAGCCCCGCTACCGGATCATGATGAACACCATTCTCCAGAGCGATCGCCGCTTTGGCGTATTGATGTTAGACCCCGCTACAGGGCAGCCGGCTAATGTAGGTTGTTGCGCAGAAATTCTCCACTACCAGCGGTTGCCTGACGATCGCCTTAAAATTCTCACCCTGGGCCAGCAGCGGTTTCGGGTGTTGAGTTATGTGCGCGAAAAGCCCTACCGAGTTGGTTTGGTAGAATGGGTCGAAGATAAACCCACCAGCCAAGATCTCAGTCCGCTGGCCTCCGACGTGGATCAGCTGCTGCGGGATGTGGTGCATCTATCGGCTAAGCTGACCAACCAGGATATTGATCTGCCTGATAATATTCCTGATATTCCTATTGAGCTGTCATATTGGGTGGCTAGCAACCTGCACGGGGTAGCCCTTGAGCAGCAAGCACTACTTGAAATGGATGACACCAGCGTACGGCTAGAGCGTGAGGCGGAGATTCTAACCTCTACCCGCAATCACCTGGCAGCTCGAACAGCCCTTAAGGAAGTGCTTGAGTAGACTGAGTTTTAGCCTTAGCGGCGGCTAGGCTAGGATCTGCGGTGACCAGGTTATAGGTGCCAAAATTAACCAGGGATTCGGTGCAGGTTAGGAGATCGTTAAGGGCCTGCTGTCCGGTCTGGCTGTGGGCATCGGTCTCTAAATCGACAAAGAACAGATATTCTCCCAGCGATCGCTTGGTGGGTCGTGATTCGATGCGGCTGAGGTTGATGCCGGAGCGGGCAAATACGTCTAGCGGTTTGAGCAGAGCCCCAGGACTGTTCACCGGTAGGCTAAAGGCCACAGAGGTGTACTGACCTTTGACCGAGTTCACTGCCTGATTGTCGCCCTTAAGCACCCAAAACTTTGTGCAGTTGTCGGAATGGTCGTTAATGTTGTGAACCAAGATTGGTAGGTTGTAGAGCTGGGCGGCCCATTCTGAGGAAATGGCGGCCACTGTGCTGTTGTCGCTCAAATGATCTAGGGCTTCTGTGGTTGAACGGGTGGCGACCAGATTTGCCTGAGGTAGGTTGTGCTCGAGCCACCGCTGACATTGGGACAGCGCTTGGGGGTGGGAAAAAACCGCTTCTATGGCTCTAAGGTCAGTCGCTTGGGATAGCAACCCGTGGCGAATGGGCATGACTACAGCGTGGTGAATTTTGAGTTGCTGGAGCTGCCAAAGAGTATCTAGGGTCGTGGTAACTCCCCCTTCGGTAGAATTTTCGACCGGCACAATGGTCAGGGTCGTCATGCCGTCAGCGGTGGCCTGCATGGCTTTGGGAATGCTTGGAAAGGCCACTAGGTCAACCGGCAGGCTGCCGCTTTGCTGCTCTAGGTTGAGGCTATAGGCTAGGGCCGCGAGCTGGGTATAGGTGCCCTCAGGCCCAAGGTAGGCAATCGTAACGGTCATGAGGACATGCAATGGCGGGTTTGTTCTATAGTAAGCCGAGGCTGCCGCGATCGCGCCCTCTAGCCACCGATCTCTAACCGGCCTAAATTAACAGCTCCTTAACCGAAATGCGGCATACTCTGGGCAAACAAAGTCGACATTGCCCAGTAATATGTAATGGGTCTTAGGCGGGGCCTAACTTGGTGGGGAGTGGCGGTAATGGTCAAGGGCGAAAAGAAGACAGACGGCACTAAGCCGTCTAAGGTGCGAACACTTATTACATTAGGGTCGGGAGCATTTTTGCTTGGGGCCGCTGTACCTCTGGCCGGTGCTCTTAGCACCGGCTTAATCAGCATTGGTGGCGTGGGGCTTGCCGCCCCCGCGGCCGTCGACCAGCCTCAACCCCTCAATGCAGGTTTTCTGGCTCTAGCCGATGCCCCTGGGGTAGATGCGTTTCCTACCGTGGTCAGCAGTGAAAGGCTTTGCCGTCGCCCCGTGGATCTGGATCAGGCTGAGGTCAGCAGCGCTACAGCGGGCGAAAAACTTTTTCTCGGTTCTAGTCTAGCTAGCACTACCGTAACTCAAGCCGTTGAGGCGATCGCACAGCTTGGGGCCGCACCTTGGCCCAGTATTCATCCCCTAGCAGCCGAAGCTCGTGTTCCAGTGTTGATGTACCACGATGTTCTCGAGCCACCAGAGGTGTTTTTTGATCTTACCCCCGCCGATTTTGAGGCTCACCTAAAAACCATACTGGATAATGGCCTAACGCCAATCAGCCCCGACCAGCTGGTGCAGCACCTGCGTACCGGTGTAGCACTGCCCGAAAAACCGGTGCTAATTACCTTTGATGATGGCTATGTGGGCCACTATGAGCATGTTTACCCCCTGCTGCAAAAGTATCAGGTACCGGCCACCTTCTTTGTTTTCCCCGGTAAGGTAGATGGTACTGTCGCTGGGCGCTCAACCCTCACCTGGGATCAGCTCAAGACTATGGCTGCTGACCCATTGGTAACCATTGCATCCCATAGCGTGACCCACCCCCCTGACCTGCGAACCCTCAGCGATGAGGAGCTAGTTTACGAAGTGGTTGAGTCGAAGCGGCAGCTAGAGGCCCAACTGGGTATCCCTATTCAGTACTTTAGCTATCCCACCGGGCACTACGATGAGCGGGTTGCCCAGGCCGTAGCCGATGCCGGTTATCTGGCCGGGTTTACGATGCGTGAGAGTGACGAACAATTCGCCGGGGCCTCAGAGTCGCTGCTAGCCATCGAGCGGTTTGGTCAATCCAATCTTCAGGCGCTGCTTGAGGTGGCCTGGGGTGGCCCTACTGCGGCTGGGATGATGCCCGTCGTCGCTGATTCTGCGTTTAATTTTGCTACCCCCGTCGCTGTGCAAAAGATCGACCGGGCGGAACAGTCGTTTTCGTTGATCAGCGGTGGGCAACCGGTTACCATCCACGCCAACAGTCGTTACCAGTTGCCCGAGATGCTAGCGGGTAGCAACATTGCCGGAGCCGTTGACGGGGGCTTTTTCTCACTCAAATACCTAGACTCCAACGTCATGATTGGCCCGGTTTTGAGCCAAAGCACGCGGCAGTTTGTGCCAGGCTATGCGGGTGAAACGCCGAAGCTCAACGGCCGCCCCCTAGTGCTAATTGCTCCTAATGAAGTTCAGTTTGTGCCCTTTGATGCTGACCGTCACAATACGCTGGCAGGTTTAGCTCAGCAGCTGCCTGGAGTAACAGATGCCTTTGTGGCGGCTGGTTGGCTAGTTAAGGATGGTCTACCCCAGCCCGCTAGCAGTTTTGGCACCCTGTTTGACTACGATGCCCGCCGCCATCGGGCTTTTTGGGGTATTAATACTGCCGGGCAACCGGTGGTTGGCGTGACTCACACCATGGTTGATTCGGTACAGCTTGGCGAACTGCTACAGCAGGAAGGTTTGCGTGATGCTGTCATGCTCGACTCTGGGGCCAGCACTTCGCTCGCCTATCAGGGAGATTCCCTCGTGGGCTATATTCCGCGCCCGGTTCCCCACCTGTTAGGACTGGTGCCTCCCGAAGCCAACGATGGTAGTCCCTGTCCTTTGGTGCTCGATCGAGAAAACCCAACTACCACTAAGCGATAGAACGCTTGAAGTTTTGAGCCTAGAAGGCTGGTCTAGGCTCAAAATCAATTAATTCAAATTTTTCTGTAGAGCTACATTTGGACTTCAATCAACATCCATTGGCTAGCGAATTCGTTTTCAGATCAAACATTTAAATTGTGCGGTCTGCACTGAGCGGGAACTCAAGCCGCTTACCTATCTCAAACTCAGGTCTTTGCAGCAGGTGTTGCTTAGTTTAGTTGCCGAAGCCAACGTACCAAAAATAGGTGGCCATTGGGATGACGGTGGCTAGTACTAGCAAAACGACCAAAACCACCGTGCTATTACCGCGGTTCTCGGCAGTTTCTTCGGCGGAGGCGAAGGTACTTTCGCTGTCAAAGGAGTCGTCAAAGTTGGGCGGTCCGGGATCTGCTTGGCCGCCTAGTACTGCCCCAAGGCGATCGCTGGCAGCCAAAAACGACTGGTTGTATTTGTCACCCTCTAGTAGGGGAAACAGCACAGTCTCCTGGGCGACGCTAGTAGCGATGTCGTCGGTGAGCAGGGTCGCCGCCTGATCGCCAACGCGAATGCCCACGGTTTTGGTAACTTCGTCAAGGACCAGCAAGGTTTGGTTGGCTTGCTCTTCTGGGGTGGAGTACCAGCGCTCAAACAGCTTATCGGTGAAGCTTTGAATGGTATCGCCGTAGTCAAAGTGGTGGATAGTTACAAGGCGTACCTCGTTGCCAGTAGCAGCCGCTAGGTCGCTGAAACGACTTGAAATTTTGTTTTCATTAATGCGGCTGATGATGTTGGCTTCGTCAACCACCCAGGTAGACTCGCCCGCCGCTACAGAGGGAACTTGGAATACGGCTACGGCCTCAGCAGGCTCAGTGGACAATCCCAACACTAAAAACAGGGGTAAAACCAGGCCCAAGAGAGCGCTCCAGGAGGCCTGAATCCAGCGGCTATGCATTCGTTGGTAGGGGTAACTATTCATAGGCCTCAGCTACAGCAATGACTGAGCCAGAGGGAACTCACCGGGTTCTGCCCTGGCCTATTAATCAATATACGGGGCTGAGAGCCCTGAGGGAACTAGCTCGT
Source organism: Leptolyngbya sp. FACHB-60 (assembly GCF_014695775.1). Taxonomy (GTDB): domain Bacteria; phylum Cyanobacteriota; class Cyanobacteriia; order Phormidesmidales; family Phormidesmidaceae; genus Nodosilinea. The sequence continues at coordinate 51,169 of NZ_JACJOX010000057.1, forward strand.
TTTGTTTGCCCCTTGAAGTTCAGCAAACTGGAGGGTTTATTCCTCAAGCTGAGGGTGAGTTGCGCAGTCGAATGAGTTGCCGCCGCATCAGTGGCGATGCCTGGAGTTCGGCAACCTCGGCAACTTCTACCTGGGCGTCGAGCTGCTCTACAAACTCGTCGCTGCCGTAGGAAAAGGCATCGATCAGCTGTTCCAGTAGGTGCTCACGATCGGCCATGACGTGGCTTTCTTCTAAAATGCGAAACTTGAGAGTGATGGCGCACTCATAGACGCCAACCTGAGGCTCAACCGGCGGACGGGGTGCAGACGTAGCCATAGTCAAATGTGTACTCCCTAACTAAGCATGAAAGGAGTCATCAAAGGAGACTGGGGGCTAGGGTGGTTTGTCCTGCTGAGGGCTGGCAGGGGCATCGAAGCGGTATGGGCTGTGGAGGATGATCTACAGTCGGTAGCGGTGATGCAAACCCTATTGATGACGATGAGGTGGCTTTGGGCTGGAGCCGCTGCCTGTTGCTAGGCAGCGATCGCGCAGATTTAACTACCTGATGCCATCAAACCAAAAAAACTAGCCAATATTGGTTTTTATAGCCTGTTTTTACAGGATTGATACAGTTTTGTGAGGCCAAGATTAATAGTATTGAAACTCATCCGTACATTTTCAGAAGAGGATCATTTTTTTATACTTTAAGGCCATCTTGGTGTTGTGATCAGGTGTATTTGAATGATCTCTTTGGAACCAAGTTTCCGTCTAAGAGTCTGCTGTAGGGCCACTTCAGCTTCCTTTAAAACAGGCGAGAATCTAAGATCTAGTGACTCAATGATGCTATTTGAAAACATGATGGGCGGTCAGCGATTGGCACTAAAGTCATATCTACGGCTAGGGATGCGATCGCACCAAATAAGCATCAGCATGACCAAAACTCCGTAGACTACTGAGTGGGGTAAGTGCCATAGCGAACTGCCAAAATGCGTAATTCTCTGATTCAAGCCTATCTGCCACTGATTATTTGGGTGGGGCTGGGGGCTGGGCCGGGCCGATTTTTGCCAGCGGCGTTACCGCGATTAATGGGTCGAGGGTTGTACTGGGTGGGCATTCCCCTCGAAATTTTTGCCCTAGCGCGTCAGACCCACTTTGCTGAAGATACAGGGCTAGCACCGCTGTATACCGTTGTGTCGCTAGGGCTGGGACTGGGGCTGGGTTTAGCGGGGCTGGCGGTGGTGCGATCGCTAACCGCTCCCACCCCAGTTGAGGCCACCGCTACCGAAGTAGGGGTTGTCCTAGGGCTAGAGGTGCTGTCTCCGCAGGCGGTGGATCTGCCGCTGTGGCCTGACACTGCCACGATGACTTGGGCTGATAAACCCCGCCAGGGCAGCTTTGTGCTGGCCGCTATGCTGGGCAATACAGGCTTTGTTGGCTTGGCCATTGTGCCTACCTTGGTCAGTGGCCCTTACCTGGGCTGGGCTGTGTTCTACAGCGTGACCCAAAACGTGGTCGGCACCTATGGGCTGGGAGTGTTTCTCGCCAGCTGGTTTGGGCGCGGTACCCACGCTCAATCACGTTGGCAGCAATTGCGTGACGTGGTGACTGTGCCTTCACTATGGGCCTTTGGGTTGGGCTCAATCTCCCAGGCTTGGGCCTGGCCGCCCCAGATTGAAGATGCTTTGCATCAGTCGGTGTGGCTGGTGATTCCGGTGGCGCTGGTGCTTATGGGGCTGCGGCTGAGCCAGCTGCAGGGGTGGAGTAGTCTACAGCCAGCGCTGATACCCGCGATGCTCAAGGTGCTAGTGCTGCCTGCGATGGTAGGGGCTGTGGCTTTGGGCGCAGGACTGCCCAGGGATGCCGTGCTAGTGCTGGTGCTGATGTCGGGTATGCCGAGCGCATTCGCTGGACTAATTTTGGCTGAAGAGTACGACCTTGACCGGGAACTGGCAGCAGCCAGTATTGCCCTGTCTACGGGGGGACTGCTGCTCACTATTCCGCTGTGGCTCCTGGTTTTTGGCTAGGAATACGGTGGCTTCCAAACTTCACTTCATATGCTTAATTTCTGGGGGGTTAAGAGCCAGGGGGATGAGGTTTTAGGAATTTGCTTAGGGAAACGGGAGTTTTCCGAAGTGGAGCCCTAACTTTTACCAAACTCTTAAGATTTGCTCCTATTCTGGTGGAAAACTACGCCTCTGGGGTCGCTATGTCTAATCCCTTTCAGCAGCTCAAGGATACGTTTAAGGCGATTGGCTCTAAACCCACTACTCCTGAAGGGTCGGCAACCGCTAAAGCGTCTCTACAGGAATGGCTGGAGGCTAACGCCGACGCATTGCGGAGTCGGCGCAAGCAGAGTGAGGTTAACGGCACCATGATGCAGTACTTTCACTGGTATACTGCCGCCGACGGTGGCCACTGGAACCGGGTCAAGGAGGAGGCCGAGGCCCTTGCCAGTGCTGGCATTACTGCTCTATGGCTGCCGCCTGCTTACAAAGGCATTGGCGGGGGTTGCGATGTCGGCTATGGAGTCTACGACCTGTTTGACTTAGGGGAATTTGACCAACAGGGCACAGTGCGGACGAAGTACGGCACTAAGGATGAGTATGTGGCGGCGGTCAAAGCCTGTCGCGATTTAGGGATTAACATCTACGCCGATGTGGTGTTCAACCACAAAATGGCGGCCGATAGTGAAGAGGAATTTAACGCGATTCCGATGGATCCGGGTAATCGCCACTGTTCCCTGGGAGATATGCGCAAGATTAAATCGTGGACAGGGTTTACCTTTCCTGGGCGGGGCGAGAAATACTCGAGCATGAAGTGGCATTGGTACCACTTTGACGGCGTTGACTACAACAGCTATGAACCCAACTACAAAGCCGTATGGCTGATTGAGGGCAAGTCTTTTGAAGACAAGGTGAGTTGGGAGCTCGGCAGCTTTGACTACCTGATGGGCTGTGATCTGGATATTGATCACCCTGAGGTGAGCGGCGAGTTGAAGTACTGGGGCGAGTGGATGCTGGACCACGTTGGGGTAGACGGGTTTCGCATAGACGCTATCAAACACATCTGTGGTGACTTCTTTGTGGATTGGCTGGCCCACCTGGAAAATTATGCCCAGCGCGAGCTATTTTGCGTGGGCGAATATTGGACCTATGACCTGGGAGCGCTGAGCTGGTATGCCGGCAACTCTGGCGGGCAGCTCGACCTATTTGACGCGCCGCTACACCACAACTTTTATAAGGCCAGTAGGTCCGGCAACAACTATGACCTGCGCACCATCTTTGACAACACCGTGGTTAAAGAGATGCCGCTGCTGGCTGTCACCCTGGTTGAAAATCACGACACTCAGCCCCTGCAAGCCCTGGAGTCTGTGGTAGAGGCCTGGTTCAAGCCCCTAGCCTACGCCATGATTTTGCTGCGAAGCGAAGGCTATCCCTGTATTTTCTACTGCGACTATTACGGCGCCCACTATGTAGATAAGGGCCGCGACGGCAACGAGTACGAAATCTGGATGGACTCCCATCGGGAGATTTTGGACCGGCTGCTGATCGGCCGCAAGCACTTTGCTTACGGCCCCCAGTATGACTATTTTGACCATCCCAATGTGGTGGGCTGGACCCGCCTTGGCTCTGAGGGTCACCCCCATGCCATGGCGGTGCTGCTGAGCAACGGGTCAGAGGGCATCAAATGGATGGAGGTGGATAAGCCCAACACGACGTTCTACGACCTGACTGGGCATGTTTCCCAAACTATCACTACTAATGGCGACGGCTGGGCTGAGTTTCGCTGCAATGGTGGGTCGGTGTCGGTGTGGGTAGAGGAGCACCCATGCTGAGTTCTCGATAAGGACTGCTGCCGGGTTAAGAGCGGCGATCGCCCTTTATAGAAACCCTAAGCACAGCACTCGCTTCGCGATCGTGTTGGACAAAGCCCATCTGTTGTCCTAAGAGACACGCTCAGAGCCCCCGTCTTACCCTTTCTTCTCCGACTGAGCAAAAAGATTGCTTTAAATTACTGACTGTGCTCCTCCACCGCGGCATAGAATTTTATGCCGCGAAAAGTTAAGCTGTGTAACGCCCGCTCATTTTTTTTGGAAGCAGCTGGGCGTTCGTCTCTATGGTTAAATTGGTACTTTCGTGCAAGTAGATCGTGTTCCTCCAGGAGCTACAGACGCAGAATTTTCGGCCTACGTTCGCTCAGCCCAGGAGCTAGACTTTACCCTTCAAGATCTCAAAGCGGCGATTCCGGCTCATTGTTTTCAGCCTTCCGTGCTTAAGTCGCTGGCCTATTTCTTCCTAGATCTAGGCATTATTGCAGCGCTATACGCCATTGCCCACGCGGTCAACTCTTGGCTGTTTTTCCCAGTATTTTGGCTCGCTCAGGGCACCATGTTCTGGGCTCTTTTTGTGGTCGGCCACGACTGTGGCCACGGCTCGTTTTCTCGCTACAAGTGGCTCAACAACCTGGTCGGTCACCTGTCCCACACGCCCATTCTGGTGCCTTACCACGGCTGGCGCATTAGCCACCGCACCCATCACGCCAACACCGGCAACATCGACACTGACGAAAGCTGGTATCCAATAGATGAGTCAACCTATCAAGCGATGCCCAAAGCGCAAAAGATGGTGCGTTTCTACGGAGCGTTGTTTGCCTATCCGTTCTATCTATTCTTTCGGTCGTCGGGGCGTAGCGGCTCTCACTTCATGCCCAACAGTCCGCTGTTTCGTCCCTCGGAGCGGCGTGATGTGCTGGTGAGCACTCTCTGTTGGTCGGCCATGATCGTGTTTTTGGCCTGGGTAGGGTTGACCCAGGGGCTATTGTTTTTGGCGACCTACTACATAGCTCCCTACTTGGTGTTTATCGTGTGGCTTGATCTGGTGACGTTTTTGCACCACACCGAGCCCGATATTCCCTGGTATCGAGGGGACGAGTGGTACTTTCTCAAGGGAGCGCTGTCGACCATTGATCGTGACTATGGGTTTATCAACCCCATTCACCACAATATTGGCACCCATGTGGCTCACCACGTTTTCTTGGGCATTCCCCACTATCACCTGAAGACGGCAACAGAGGCCATTAAGCCAATTTTGGGCGATTATTACCGTCGCTCTGAGGAACCGGTGTGGAAAAGCTTTGCCCGATCGTTTTGGGCCTGCCACTATGTGGCGGACCAAGGAACGAAGGTCTATTACCAACCTCACCCTAACTACCGCCAGTAGCCTTTTAGCGATGTCCGTCGCATCACAGACGGGAAGCTTCGGTAGTCTATAGACTGAAATGGGCAGTTTAGAATCAGCGCGGTTCTAGGCTGCCCATTGTGGTGTTTGGGGTTGGTGTTTGGACAAGGCGAAAGATATTGGTTTAACAGCCCTACGGCAATAGTGTTGGTGATGACTCAGCCCCTGATTTCAGCCATTATTTGTACCCACAACCGGGCTCGCTACTTGGGGGCGGCGATCGCTAGCCTGCTAGCGCAAACCTATGCTACCTACGAAATTATTGTGGTGGACAACGCTTCGACGGATAACACCAGGGCCGTGGTAGAAACCTACTTGCCCGATCCCAAGTTAACCTACGTGTACGAGAGCACTCTGGGGTTGTCAGCGGCGCGCAATCGGGGTGCGGCGATCGCCCAGGGCACCATTCTTGCTTACCTTGACGACGATGCTGAGGCCTCTCCCCACTGGCTAGTCGCCCTAGCGGCGGCCTTTGAGCAGTACCCTAATGCGGCGATCGCGGGCGGCTACGTTAGCCTGATATGGCCGCAGAATATGACCCCGCCTCGCTGGCTGTCGTCCACGCTTTCTGAGAGCCTAGGGGCCTACGATTTAGGGACAACGACGCGACTCATTACTAACCCAGGTCAGACCCCTCGGGGGCTCAACTACGGCGTCAAAAAAAGCTTTCTAGAGGCTGTGGGTGGCTTTGACCCGCAGCTCGGTCGAGTGGGCAAAAACCTGCTCTCGAACGAAGAACTGCACCTGACTCAGCTGGCCCTGGCCGCTGAGCATGAGGTCTTGTTTGTGCCCCAGGCGCAGGTGGCTCACAACGTGGCTCCCGAACGGCTGCGTCGGAGCTGGTTTTTGCGCCGCAGCTGGTGGCAGGGCATCAGCGAATGCTATCGCGAGCAGCTGAGTCACACCCTAACTCTAGAGCGGGTACGAGTGCGAAGCTTAGGTCTGCTGCGAGGGGTGGTTAAGGCTGGGCGCTACTGGTCTGATCCAGCGCTGCGGTTTGAAAATTTAGTTTACGCCTACGGGCAGTTGGGCTATGTGGTGAGCGGTTTGCGCCACCTATTGTCTCGCCCTAGAGCGAAGGTCTGCCCCTAAGCACCGCCCGGCGTTTGTTGAGTATCTCCCTTGTGTAATGGAATTCACCATGGTTAAGACGACTCCTAAAGTCCCCATCTCTGTGCTGATTCCGGCTAAGGATGAGGAGCAAAATCTGCCCGCCTGTCTGGCTAGCCTGGAGCGGGCGGCGGAGATTTTTGTAGTAGATTCGCAGAGCAGCGATCGCAGCATCGAGATCGCCACCGCTGCTGGGGCTAAGGTGGTGCAGTTTGACTTCAACGGCCACTGGCCCAAAAAGAAAAACTGGGCTTTAGACAACTTGCCCTTTAGCCACGAGTGGGTGCTCATTGTCGACTGTGACGAGCGCATTACCCCAGAGCTGTGGGACGAGATTGCTACCGCCATTCAGCGGAGCGATTTTGACGGTTACTACCTGAACCGCCGAGTATTCTTTCTCGGCACCTGGATTCGCCATGGTGGTAAATACCCCGACTGGAACCTGCGCCTGTTTCGCCACCAAAAGGGCCGCTACGAAAATCTGCAAACTGCCGATATTCCCAACACGGGCGATAACGAAGTGCATGAGCACGTGATGATTGAGGGGGCCATCGGCTACCTGAAGCACGACATGCTCCACGAAGACTTTCGCGACCTGTATCACTGGCTAGCCCGCCACAACCGCTACTCGAATTGGGAGGCCCAGGTCTACTACAACCTGCTCACCGGCATGGGCGATGGCGGCACCATCGGCGCAAACTTGTTTGGCGATGCGGTGCAGCGCAAGCGGTTTCTCAAGAAAATTTGGGTGCGGCTGCCCCTTAAACCGCTGCTGCGGTTTGTGCTGTTTTATGTGCTGCGGCTCGGCTTTTTAGACGGGCGGGCGGGCTACATCTATGGGCGACTGCTGAGCCAGTATGAGTACCAGATTGGGGTGAAACTGTTCGAGCTGCGACAGTTTGGTGGGCAGCTCAATGTCACTCCCAAAAAAAATGCGACCCCGCTACAGCCAGCGGTTCAGCCATCCGTTATTTCGGTAGAATCAGCCCCTTAAGACCTCTTGATAGCGGCTGAGTATGACGGTTCCCCCTGATTTTAATTCCAGCTTAGATAGCGGCGGCGATCGCCCTCTAGAGCCCGCCGTTGACTCTCGCTCCTGGGTGCGGCTCGATGCCTACGACCAGTCGTGGTACAAACCGGGGCGATCGAAGGTTGTGATTCTACTGTGGTGGCTGTTGCAGGCGGTGGTGTTTCCCCTCACGCCCCACGCCTCCCACGGGCCGAGGCGCTGGCTGCTGCGCCGGTTTGGGGCCACTATTGGACAGGGCGTGGTGATTCGCCCCACCGCTCGGTTCACCTACCCTTGGAATGTGAGCATCGGCGACCACAGCTGGATTGGGGATGATGTGGTGCTCTATAGCCTGGCGCAGATTACTCTTGGCCAGCACTGCGTCATTTCGCAAAAAAGCTACCTATGCACCGGCAGTCACGACATTCATGACCCTCGCTTCGGCTTGATAGTTGCGCCAGTGACCGTTGAGAACGGCGCTTGGGTGGCGACTGACTGCTTTGTGGCCCCTGGGGTGACGGTGGGGGCCAATAGCGTAGTCGGGGCACGCAGCAGCGTTTTGAAGTCGCTGCCGGCGGGGCAAATTTGCTACGGTAACCCCTGCCGCGCCGTAGCGCCGCGTCGGATGGTGAATAACATAGGCTGAATTCGCGATCGCTCAATCAATTTAAGTTCTAATCGATGAGGCTCCTGTGGAATGTCGGTTCAGTGGGTTTGCCAACTCACTCTGACATGTGCTTAAGCACTCGCTTGTCAGTGGCCGATAACACATCCTCCCCAGACGACTCTGCTTGTCGGGCGCGATCGCTCAGTTCCTTCATTTTTTGGCTGGCGGCGTCTCGGCCACGCTCGATAGCTTGGTTGCGGGGTTCAGTCTTGCCAATCATCTTCTTAGTAGTATCAAGCCCGCCGTAGACATCTTCTGAGAGGTCCTCTGCTTGGTTGGCGGCCTGTTCGAGCTGAATGGGTGCTGGCTCAGGCTGGACAGCCTTGGCCTGGCTGGCTGGGGATAGGGCTGTGCTCCAAAGAATTAACCCAATGGCGATAGTGACAATACCAGCGCCGATCGCAGAACTCAGTATAAATATCCGCTTGCGAACGCCCATAATGCCTCCCATACAATGCCTTTAGCTTAGGTAGGGGGCCTGACCTTGCCATCCTTCTGGGGGGAGACACCTGTGTGGCGATCGCTAGGTGCTAAGTAGCTGATTCCAAGTATCATTGCGCTGCGTATTGGTTATGCGCCTTGCCCATTCAAGTTTCGGGATTGACGTAAAAAAGCTGAGGTTCTGGTGTGTCTTGGCACACTAAATAAAACTCCCGCCCTCGCTTGGAAATTTTGGCCTTTTCGCCGTTGGCACAGGTCACCTTAATCGGTGTGTTGCCCTCACAATCGGCGCACTTGAAATAGTAGCCATATTTGCCGTAGACAATGATTAAGTGGCTGCTGCCACAGGCGCGACAGGCGGGAGCCAAAGCGGCCTCAACGGATGATGGAACAGCTTGTGCTGGGGTTGCCTGTGGTTGAGGTGAAGGATCTGGCCGCGTCTGGGGTTTGATGGTAGTCGGGGCAGAGCCCTTGAGGGTAACTGGAGCCGGTGCCGCTTGAGGTCGGGGTAAGGGTGGCCGCTCAGGCTGCGGTTTGGCGACAGGAAGAACAACCTGCTTAGATCTCGAAATAGAGGGTGGTTCTACAGAGTTGGGCAGAACTGTAAGAACCTCTAGAGGGGGCAGCTGGGATTGAGGACTGTGCTGTTGTAGCAAAAACTCCGCCAGGTTGGTTACTTTCCTGTCGCCAAATTCGGCCCCAACATCCCTTACGTTGAGGGAGAATAAATTGCTAGCCCGACGATAGGCAGCATGCATTTCCTGAATTCGTTTGGTGATTTGATCGGCTTTGAGCACCTGTTGAATGGCAAAACCGGGAGGGCGCTGAATCACCCCGATGTCAGAAATAGCCACCAGCCCATCAAAGGGAACTGAGGCAAAGGTGAACTGGAGCGTGAGCACCTTGCGGAAGAACTGATCAACGTGGTCGTTCAGCAAAGCCTTGAGCAACTCTGCCTGGCGCTCAACTTGCAGTAGGGGAGATGGCATGCCTTGCCAAACTGACCCTACCTGGCGCGACCACTCCCCCTGCTCATTGACCCGAATTTGCGTGGTGACGCTCTTACTCTCGATCAGAATAAAGCCGTGGGTGCTAATCAGCAGGTGGTCAATTTGGGCCACCTCTCCCCAGCGCTCTAGCCGCAATCCATTTAGTACCTTGATCTTGGGATCTTCGCCGAATGCTCGGCGCAGGTAAAACGCCATTTGTTCTTCTGCCCTGTGCCCCGCCTGCACCTGCTTACTGGCATTAAGGGCAATAGGATCCAGCTCTTTAGCGATCATGACTAGTAGGCCTAGGACTTTAGCCTTAATACAGTGCCCAGTTTCTAGCCTTTAGTTGCGTGAGTAACCGGAATGGCTTCACTACGTCAGTGCTACTCTTGTGCCAAAACGGCCAGTAGTTCTAAAAAGACGCCGTTGGTCCAGCCGAAGCCGACTTCGTTGGTGCTGTAGCCAAACTTAATGTCGTCAGATACTTCGCCTGTGCAGGTTTCGATATTGTATTTTTCGAGCAGCACGCCGCAGCGCTCAAAGTCTTTGACTAGCAGGGAAACAAACTTTTCGGCCAGACGCAGGGCCTCGGCTTTGTAGCCATAGCGCAGCAGACCTTTCACCACAAAGTATTGAAAGGGCGCCCAGCCAAAGGGAGCATCCCACTGGTTGCCGGAGACAACATTGCTGGTTTTAAAGCCCCCAGCGGCTTCAAATTTAGGCAGATTGTCCACTAAACGCTGGGCTTGCTCTGGAGAAGCCACACCGCTCCACAGCGGGTAGAAGGCGGTGGCGTATTCGTAGCGGCAGTGGCAGCGTTCTCGAAAGTTGTAGTCGAGGTAAAAGCCGGTGTTTTCGCTCCACAGGTAGCGGTCAATTAGGTTTCTACGGTGGTCGGCGCGATCGCACCACTGCTGAGCTAGCGCAGAGTGCCCCAAAATATTGTGAATCTGAGCCAGATCTTGCTCCATCTGGTGCAGCAGCACGTTGAGACAGACCGGCGCGTAGTGAATCACATCAACGCTGAAGGGGCCAAAGCGGTTGGTGGGGTCGAGACCCGACTCGCGCATGGCGCGATCGCCCTTGTAAAACAGATCGGTCAGCTCGTCGGCCTCAGGGTCGTAGTAGAGCGAGACATCGTAGTCGGTGACGTCATGGTCGCGGTAGTAGGCTTTGACCCGGTCAAAGTGGCTGCGGCCATGCTCGTCAACCTCTGAGTACAAGACCTCGGGGGCGGGGCCACTGACTACAGAAAAGTAGCGCGATAGCCCGGTGGCCTGGTTGAGGTGGGGCGGCACCACCCAGTAGTAGTAGTAGCTTTCGAGCTGGGGCAGGGTGCTGAGCAGCCAGTCGGTATCTTGGCAGTGCTCGTACCAGGCCAGCACCATGGGCGACAGCAGCGGCGGCTGCGATCGGTTGAGGTAGTAGGTGCGGTTGGCGTTGAGTACGGTGCCGTAGTGCTTGACCTCGTAGAGCAGTTGCTCGAGCAGGCTCTGGGCTAAGGCATACTTTTGATCTCGCATCAGGCCGAGCAATATAAAGTAGCTATCCCAGCCGTAGAGTTCGTTGAACCGTCCGCCCGGTACCACGTAGTCTCCTGGCAAGTAGAGCAGGCCGTGGCCCTCAATTTGCTCACACTCTAGGGGCAGATTTCTAACCTCAATCTTCTCCATATCTTCTGGCGGCACCGATTGCTTCAGGTGCTTCACCACCTGATCAAGATCCTCTTGGCCTGAGATATAGACCAGCCAGGAATCTTTATTCTCATGCTCAATTTTTTCGTCGTAGGCGGCATCGAGCAGATGGTCGTGGGAACGAGTCAAAACCTGCCACTGATCTCGAATGTAGGTTTTAATCGCAGCGACAGTGGGAGATTTGAGAATCGGTGAAGTCTGCAAGAGCATGGCAAGTGCCTGGGTTTGGTTAAACAGCGTCAAGACCAAGCAGCCCCGGGAGGAATAGGGGCTGCCGGGGCAGAGTCGTGGCGGAGACCGCCGCCGCTGGGCTACTCAGCTATCAAGATGGCTAGCGGAAACGTGGCCAACAGCTCCGACAACTTGGCATCCTCGGCGGCGGTAAAGGTATCGCCGGTAATCCAGTTCTTCCACTGAGAGGCGTTCCCCGGCAGGGCCAGGGTGGTATCGCCCCATACTTGGCCAATGGGATACTCTCCCGGCTCTGCAAGGCTGGTGAGGAAGCGGGGGGCGATCGCCACCACCCACTGATCGCCCCACTGACGGGCAAAGGCCAAAATGTGCTCTTCTGCGTCACCGCGCGCAAACAGCGGCTGGTAGTCGCCCTGCTCAAATAGATCGGGGTAGGCCTGCCGCACCGCCAGCCCGCAGTGGGTGACCCACAGCTTAATGCGTCCGTCTTGGCGATACTCCAGCAGGTTTTTTAGCAGGGCAGAGCGATCGCCCCATTGCTGCAATTCCTGGAGCCAGTGACGGCGCAGGTTGTAGTCGACGGGGCGGCGATTGTCGGGGTCAACCAGGCTAAAATCCCACAGTTCTTGGCCCTGGTAAACATCGGGCACCCCCGGTAGCGTCAGCTTGAGCACCACCTGGGAAAGCGAGTTGTAGATGCCGTATTCGGCAATGCGCTGCTGAAACTTGCGAAACTCTGGCAGAAAATTGTTCTTGTCGCCGGGGGTCAAAATGGCGCGGGCAAAGTCCACATAGCCGTCTTCGTAATCGGCGTCGGGGCGCAGCCAGGCGGTGTGCACCTTGGCTTCGCGCACGGCTTTGACCACGTAGTCGGCAACGCGATCGCTAAAGCTAGCCAGCTCGCTATCCTCAAACGGAAACGCCCCCACCAGGGTTTGGTAGAGAAAATATTCGTCGTTGGCGTCGGGCACCACCTGGTCGCGCACCACCCTCTTGTGGCTGCCGTTGAGGCTGCGCCAGAGGTTGACTGCCGTCTCCCATTCACTGGGCATTTCAGACAGCACATTGAGCCGGGCGCGCACGTCTTCGCTGCGCTTGGTGTCGTGGGTTGAGCTGGCGTTCATGGCGTGGGGCCACTGCTGCTGTCGCTGGTGCTGCCGCTGGTGAAACTGCCGCATGGAAAGGCCAAAATGCCCTGGCGTGCCGCCCACCTCATTTAAACTAATAAAGCGGTTGTAGCCGTAGAACAGGGTGTCTTCTAGGCCTTTGGCCATCAGCGGGCCGGTAAACTGCTGCAAGCGCATGACGAAGTGCAGCCACTGGGCCTTTTCTTCCTCGGGCAGCGAGCCTTCAAAGTTGAGCGATAGAAATCGTTCGATTAGATTTAGCTCGTTGATCAGTTGGGGAATGCGCTTGCGGGCGGCCTCAATGGCCTCCTGCACATAGGCCAGGTCGCGCTCAGAGATTTTCTCCTGGTTGACGTAGGTGCAATAGATCGGGAAGGCAATCAGCACCTCTTCGATGGCGGTGCGGAGGCCGTAGAGGGTGAGGTCGCGCCCGTAGCGATATTGCTGACAGACGCGCTTGAGAAACCGTGCCAGGTTGTTGATGTCGCCGACTAGGTTGGTCTCGGCAATCAGCCGCTTTTTGGCGGCCACTAGCTCTGGGTAGGGGGTGTTTTCGCCGGTTAGCTGTTGATAAATGTGGGTAAAGGCGTCTTGGTTGTCTTGCTGGCAAAAAACGCCGTTTAGCTGAATTAGCGAGTCGTAACCAGAGGTACCTTCAATCGGCCATTCAGGGGGCAGGGTTTCCTCATCTTCAAGGATTTTTTCGATAACGATGTAGGTGTCGCCTAGGCGCTGGCGCAGCCGCTCTAAATAGCGGGTGGGGTCGTAAAGCCCGTCGATGTGGTCAATTCTGACGCCGTTGAACTGGTCGTTTTTGACCAGCTTGCAAATCAGATCGTGGGTTTGCTCAAAGACCTCTTCGTTGTCGATTTTGAGGCAGATCAGCTCGTTGACGGTGAAGAAGCGGCGGTAGTTGAGTTCCTCGGCCCCCACTTTCCAAAAGGACAGGCGGTAAAACTGCTCTGAGAGGAGTTCGTCGAGGAGATCAAAGCTGCTGGGCTGGTCGGGGGTGCCGTTAAAGATCACCAGGTTTTGGTCGATGAATTCGCGGACGGCGTCGCTTTCCTGGTAGACATCCCACAGCAGGCCTTTGGCAAACTGGGCCTGGTCGCGATATTCACGGCCCTTGAGATCGACGATCGCATTTTTGACTAGGTAGAGAATGCCCGAGATCTTGACGAAGGTGCGATCGCTGGTGTCTAGCTGCTGCGCTAGCCGCCCCGACTGATAGCTCAAAAACCGCCCGTAGGACTCGATGCGTACCGGAAACTGCAGACCGTAGTAGTTAACGCTCAGCCCAGTTTCGTCGTAGCTGAGCTGAATCTCGCCCCGCTCTAGGCAGCGATCGTAAAAATCCCCCAGCATGGGGGCCAAGACTCGACCGCCCAGTTCCTCTGGCCCTTCCCACTCAATGTCGAAGAAGTTGAAATATTCTGACTCGGGGCCATACTCCATGATGCTCATGAGGTACGGGTTTTGGCCGTCGTAGGCCATGTGGTTGGGCACAATGTCTTGCAGCCAGCCCAAACCGTGGTGGTGCACCGTATCAATCAGCGGCTGAAACCCCGCTTCGCCCCCCAGCTCGGGGTTGAGCTGGGTGGGGTCAACCACATCGTAGCCGTGGGTACTGCCCTTGCGCGCTTTGAAAATCGGCGAGGCGTAGATATCTGAAACCCCAAGGTTTTTGAGATACTCCACAATATCTTGGGCCGCAGCAAACCCAAACCCTGAGTTGAACTGAAGCCGGTAGGTCGCGATAGGGATACGCATAGCGAACTCAGAAAAGATGAAGGATTAAATAACCTGTGTCCGGCTGGAATTGCCGTTGGGATAACCCATAGCTCTCTAAACGCCCTGGTTAATACCAGGGCGTTTAGAGAGACAACCATTCTTACGTCGTTGTATAGAGGGTAAACCCAAGGGGGGGCAGTTCTAGGGACTGGGCCTCAGTAATTTTTTCGGGGAGGGATGATCCTGGGCCGGCCCACTCGGCGGCGGCGGAGTCAAAGGTCACCACCCAGGGCTGTTGGGGCGACGCCAGGTCGATGACGCTGACGTTTTGGTTGAAGTTCATCAGGCACATCAGCTGCCCATCGGCGATCGCTCGGCGATAGACAATCACCTTGGTGTCTTCGTCGCTGCTAATCTCCATGTCCTTAGAATAGGACGGCGCATTGAGCTGGAGCTGTCGCCGCAGCTCCAGCAGGCGTTGGTAGTAGTTCAACAGCGTTTTGTGCTTGCCTTCGCCGCGCAGATGCCAGTTCAATTTTGACGCTTCGTAGGTGGCCACCTCGTGGGCGGGGGCGGGTTCACCAAAGCCGTGGGCTTCTTTGAATTCGCGCTTGCGCCCTTCGAAAACGGCCTTAATTAGATCAGGATCACTGTGGTCAATGAAATAGTTAAAGGGGGCTTCCTCACCATATTCTTCGCCCATAAAAATCAGGGGAATGTAGGGCGAGGTCAGCAGCACCCCTGCCGTCAGCTTGAGGGCATCAAAGGGCACCAGCTTAGTAAGGCGATCGCAGCCTTTGGCATTGCCAATTTGGTCGTGGTTTTGGGCACAAACAATGAATTGATCGGAGGGCAAATTGGTGGCTGAATTGCCGTGTCGTCGATGCCGAAAAGGCGAATAGGTGCCGCTATAGACAAAGCGATCGCGGATTGCCGTCGCTAGGGCCTCGCAGGTGCCAAAATCTTGGTAATAGCCGTAGCGTTCGCCGGTAATTAGCGTGTGCAGCGCGTGGTGAAAATCGTCGCTCCACTGGGCGCGCAGGGCATGGCCCCCCTGCTCAGCGGGGCGAATAACGCGGGTGTCGTTGAGGTCGCTTTCAGCGGTGACATACAGCGGCTTGCCCACTTGCTCAGACAGCTCCGCCACGGCCTCGGCCATCTCGGCCAGCAGGTGCTTGGCGCTAAAGTCGTAGATGGCGTGAATGGCATCGAGCCGCAGCCCGTCAATGTGAAACTCGCCCAGCCAGTAGAGCGCATTTTGAATGCAGTAGTGCCGCACCCCGTCAGACCAGGTGTCGTCAAAGTTGATCGCATTGCCCCAGGGCGTGGTGTATTTATCGGTGGTGTAGGGACCGTAACTGCCGGTGTAGTTGCCCTCTGGCCCCAAGTGGTTGTAGACCACGTCGAGGATTACTGCCAGCCCTTCGCGGTGGCAGGCATCGACCAGGCGCTTGAGCCCGTTGGGGCCACCGTAAGAGTTTTGGGTGGCGTAGGGAAACACGCCGTCGTAGCCCCAGTTGCGCTCGCCGGGGAACTGCGACACTGGCAAAATTTCGACGGCGGTGATGCCCAAAGCTTTGAGGTCAGCTAGCTGGGCGATCGCTGAGTCAAAGGTGCCTTCGGCGGTAAAGGTGCCGACATGCAGTTCGTAGATAACGTAGTCTGACCAGGGAATATTTTTCCAGGCCTCGTCGCCCCATTTGTAAGTAGTGAGGTCGACCACCGCTGAGGGGCCATGCACCCCTTCTGGCTGATAAAACGAAGCCGGGTCGGGCCGCACATCGGCCTCGTTTATGCAGTATTGATACTGTGTGCCTTCGGCTACATCATCAACCCAAATTGTCCAATAGCCTTCCTCACTTTTCTGCATAGGAAAAGAGGCTTTTTTAGGCGAGAGAAGCCGCAGCTCGACGGAGTCTAGCTCAGGCCCCCAAAGTGTAAAATGGCACTGTCCATTGTCTTGGAGAATGGCTCCAACTTTGAGGTCTGATCTCATGGGGAATTATCTTTGGTTAGGCGAAGGTAGAGGGTAATGCCTAAGCGAAGCATCACGCTCCGTTACTTTATCAGCGCCAAACTGATCCCCAATCTCCTCTTAGATAGATCTTGATCTTTACTTAGACAGAAATCATGGTGTTAACCGAAAGTCCTGCAGTCGGAAGTATTGGAACCTTTTCTGACCGTGCCTGACCTACTCTTTCATGCTCTTGACGCCTTTTTAGGCCAGGTGCCGCTGGCTGACCCAGGGGCGGCTGACTACTATTACCAGGGCTACTGCCCCCGCTCTGGGCAGCATTACCGGTTGCCCCGCACGGTGCTAGCTCGGG
Source organism: Leptolyngbya sp. FACHB-60 (assembly GCF_014695775.1). GTDB lineage: Bacteria > Cyanobacteriota > Cyanobacteriia > Phormidesmidales > Phormidesmidaceae > Nodosilinea. Next base: position 67,676 of record NZ_JACJOX010000057.1, read on the forward strand.
TGATCGCCCAGGCACTCATGGCCCAGCTTGGCGACGCCCACGCAACCGAGGGCAAGATGTTTGGGGTGCTGGTGGTGCAATCGCCAGACGGGGAGATTGGGGTACTTAAGGCGTTTTCGGGGCTGTGGCAGGGGCAAGCGCGGGTGCCCAACTGGGTGCCGCCAATACCGGGAAGGCATGAGGTAACGCTGCAAGAGGCCCGCACCCTCAATGCGCTGGAGGTGATTAAAGACCGCCTGCTGGTGTTGCAGCAGTTGCCTGAGCGGAAGACCTACGCTCGGTTGCAGGAAAAGCAGGCTTGCGATCGCACCTTACTCAACCAGCGGCACCGCGATCGCAAACAGACCCGCGACCTTCAGCGCCAAACCTTGGTTAGCACCCTCACCGGAGATGCACTTGCGGACGCTCTAGCGGTCTTGGAGCAGGAGAGCCGGGGTGATAAGGCTGAGCTACGACAGTTTAAACAGCGGTGGGGCGATTGCCTCGCCGATCCAGAAGCCACCGTCCAATCTGCCGACGCCGAAGTTGCCGCTCTTAGGCAACAGCGCCGCGCTCTATCCCGCCAGCTCCAAGCTGAGATGCACGCTGCCTATACGCTCACTAACTTTGCAGGCGAATCCCTTGCCATTGAGAATTTAGCGGGGCAGGGCAATCTGCCTACGGGTACCGGCGACTGTTGTGCCCCCAAGCTGCTGCACGCGGCGGCTCAGCATGGCCTGGTGCCCCTGGCTATGGCCGAGTTTTGGTGGGGATCGGCTCAGGGCGACAAGCAGCCCGGCGAATTTTATGAGGCCTGCACCGATCGCTGCCAGCCAATTATGGGGTTTTTGTTGTCAGGATTGTCGGCCCAGGTTTTGCAGATGGCAGACATCCCCGTAGGGGCGCAGCATGCTGCGCCCCTACAACCCCCGCAAACGGGGAGCATTCAACCAGGGTTTGAGATTACTGTTCTATATCAAGACTCGTGGCTGATCGCGGTGGATAAACCGGCGGGGCTGCTGTCAGTGCCGGGGCGCTACAGCGATCGCCAAGACAGCGTGCTCACCCGCCTGCGATTGGCCCTGCCCAAGGGATCGTTTCTGCAACCTGTGCATCGGCTCGACCAAGACACCTCTGGGGTGCTGGTGCTGGCACTCGATGCCGAAACTCACCGCCAGCTCGGCCAGCAGTTTGAGCAGCGCCAGGTGCAGAAGACCTACCAGGCGATCGTGGTGGGGGATGTTGGTGGATCATCGGGGATCATTGACCTGCCGCTCTGGGGCGACCCGACGCAGCGGCCCCGGCAACAGGTGAATTGGCAGCACGGCAAACCCAGCCAAACCAAGTTTGAGGTGCTGGGCCGTGAGGGAGCGCTAACGCGAATCGCCTTTTACCCGCTGACGGGGCGCACTCACCAGTTGCGGGTGCATGCGGCCCATCCCCAGGGGTTGGATGCGCCGATTTGGGGCGATCGCCTCTATGGTCAGAGTGAACCGGGGCAGCGGCTGCACCTGCACGCTCAATCGCTGCAATTTGTTCATCCTCATAAGAAGGATGCGATTCCCCTTGGGATCGCTTCGCGAATCGCCCTAGACTCTGCTGTGCCGTTTTAGCTTAGGTGGTGGGGCGGTCGCGTTGGCTGTAGCGCAACACATCGCCAGCATCGGGGCGAATGATCAGGCCGTTTTCGGGAATGTCGATCGCATGGCTCCAGCTGACGCGCTCCAGGTAGCCGAGCAGGTGCAGGCGATCGATGGCGTGCTGGGTGTCGTCGGGGGAGCCGACTAGGTAGTGCCGCAGGCGGCGGTGCGGCACCACAGCTATAGGAATTGTATGCAGCGGAGTCTGTGCCGCCATACACAGGTAGGGCGGCAAAAAAGATTGAGTTTGCAGCATTTAGAAAGTCCTCAACAGCAGAACGAAGCGTAGGGTGGGCACTGCCCACTACCTAGGGTCAAAGCCTTTTAGCAGATCGCGTGGGCAGCAAAAACTAGCCCCCGCGATCGCAGATGGCAAAAGAACATGATGGGTAACGGTAGAATGGGGCACGACAGCAGGAACGTCCCTATAGGTAGGGCTGGTGCTGCCATCGACTTACATACGCCATTATGACGTGCCAATCATCAATACGTCAATATGGCGTGTCATCTGTGTTAAATGAAAAAAGATCGGCGTCCCCAGGAAAGTGATTCCCCTATTGAAGAACTTAGGATTCAGCGGACGAATTTGTCCCAAGCTGAATTCGCTGTTCACTGTGGGATTCCGCTGCGGACGTATCAACGATGGATTGCCGGGGCAACTGAGGCAAAGTTAACGCCCCAGCAGTGGAAAGCGTTGATGAGTGTTTTGAACGTTCAATCGGTCGATGAAATCCCCAACGATTTTGCTGGTAGTGAAGGGGTGCCTTTGTAGCCTGGGCAAAGCGGCTCTTTCAAGGTGGCTGTTTGAGGCGGGGTTGGATGGTGGGCGGTGCCCTTACCAACGCTGGATTGCGGGCAAGACCGAAGCGAAGTTGAGCCTTGCCCAGCTCAAAGCGCTCAGCCGCGAACTGGGACTTGAGCGAATAGAAGATATTCCCGACGATTTTTCGGCTAGGTAGGGACGATCGCCGCTACTTTTGGCCTGTTTCAACAAAAAGACTTGATCTTTCGAGCAAATCACTCGGCGTTTCGAGCAGATGACTCGGCGCTTCGAGTAAATTGCTCGGCATGTGGAGCAAATCACTCGGTATTCCGAGAAAAAGACTCGGCGTTCCGAGTAAGTCGCTTGGCGTTTGAAGCAAATCACTCGACGTTCCGAGTAAATTACTCCAAACTTGGAGTAAACCTCTCGAAATCTTGCCTTCTTGAGCAAAGAGTCTTGCCTGTGCCCATTGAAGTTGAGAAAGTGGGGTTGATGGGCACGCTACAGGCTGGTTGCAAAGGCTAATAACCAACATGGCGGCAGAAAATTGATTTGCATTGTTTGATAGCCTGAGCAATCTAACACCCCAGGAGTTTGAAAAGCTGGTATTTGCCCTCCAGCCGCCCGCAGGCATTGTGCCAGGGCTGGTAGCACCCCAAGGCGATCGCGTGGCTGCTTTGCTGAATTGGGCAGAAAGCTCTACCGGCAGAGGGCTGGATAAAGTTAGAAGACTACTCGGTCAATTAGACAGGTTGCTGTCGCCGCTAAAGGCTTACCCCAGCAACTTACCCCGCAGCGGTGCAGTCAACTTTGTGGGCCGCGAAACAAACCTGGACAACCTCCACACCCAGCTTCATCAACCAGATCGCATTGCCATCACCGCCCTGCGCGGCATGGGGGGCATTGGCAAAACCGAGCTGGCTTTGCAATATGCCCAGCACCACCGCGATCAGGGCACCTACCCCGGCGGCATCTGCTGGCTGCAAGCCAGAGATCAAGATGTTGCCAGCCAGATTGTCCGATTTGCAGAAACCGTGGGGATGTCAACCCCCGAGGGTGAATTGGCCGACCAGGTAGCCTACGTATGGACACATTGGCCCCTGACGCCCTCAGCCATGCTGGTCATTTACGACGATGTGGCCGAATTTGCCAACATTCAGCCCTATTTGCCCCCCGATACAGAGCAATTTCGAGTGTTGCTGACCACGCGGCAGCGCTTCTCAGGCATAAACAGCCTAGAGATCGATGTGCTTAGCCTAGACGCCGCCCTCGACTTGATGCGCTCTATTGGGGGACTAGACCGCATCAATGCTCAGTTGACCGAGGCAGCAGCCCTTTGTGCGCGATTAGGTCACTTGCCCCTAGCGCTGGAACTGGTGAGTCGCTACCTAGAGCTAGATGAAGATTTGACCATTTTAGAGGTGCAGGCAGAGCTGGATGAAATGCGTACCTATGCTTACGCCCTGCTAAAAGACGAGTCTGCGGCTACTATGACGGCAAAGCTAGGGGTAGCCGAAGCCTTTGAACTTAGCCTGCAAAGACTAAACGAGGCCAGCCAAACCCTGCTCACGCTACTGAGCCTTTTTGCCGCAACGCCCATAGACTGGCAGTGGGTGCAGACCTGTTTAGGTGATGTGCCAACGCCTATTCTGCGACAGCAGCGCAATAAACTGCTGCAAAACAGTCTGCTTCAACGAGTTGGCACAGAAACCTATCAACTCCATCCGCTGATTCAAGAATTTTTGCGGGTGCGATTTGCCACCTTAGACGGCACTGCGCCGTTGCAACAGAGCTATTGCAAGGAGCTGCTAACCAAATTGGTCAAACTCAAACTCAGGACAACATCTTGCGACTAACGCCACTCATTCCCCACGTGGAAGAGGCTGCAACTACCTGGCAGCGATTTTTGACCGATGAGGATTTTATCAACCCTGCTACTAGAGTTGGAATGTTTTATTACAGCCAAGGGGCCTTTCGGCAGGCCGAGCCGTGGTGGGAGATGGCGTTGAATAGCGGGCGCGATCGCCTCGGCTCGGCCCATCCCGATATCGCCCACAGCCTGAACAATCTCGCGGCCTTATACGAATCACAGGGGCGCTATAGCGAGGCGGAACCGCCCTTGCAAGAGGCGCTGGCGTTGAGGAAACAGCTGCTCGGTGAGGCCCATCCCGCTGTGGCCACTAGCCTGAACAATCTTGCGGTCTTATACAAATCACAGGGGCGCTACAGCGAGGCCGAACCGCTCCACCAAGAGGCGCTGGCGCTGAGGAAACAGCTGCTCGGCGAGGCCCATCCCGATGTCGCCCACAGCCTGAACAATCTCGCGGCCTTATACGAATCACAGGGGCGCTACAGCGAAGCCGAACCGTTCTATCAAGAGGCCCTGGCACTGATGAAACAGCTCCTCGGCTAGGCCCATCCCTCTGTGGCAACCAGCCTGAACAATCTCGCGGTACTGTATCGATCGCAGGGGCGCTACAGCGAGGCGGAACCGCTTTACCTGGCCGCAATAGCAATTGTTTATCAACGGCTAGGAGAAAATCATCCCAATACGCAAACTATTCTCGGTAACTTTGTCGTCCTCCTGCAAGCAGTTGTTGCCGCCGGGCAAGCCCACATTCTCTCCGATCACCCCCTCACCCAAGACCTGTTGCGCCAGGTTCAAGAGCAATCCCCATAGGCCACACCGCACCGGTCACCCATATCGAGTTTCCCTCCATAGGTCAGCGGTGCATCCAGGCCACCGCCACCGGGCTAACCCCTGATGCATAGCGACAATGCACCCTACGCTAGAAAAGGTTTCCAGATCAACAACAACTCGCTGTGCAAATTCTTGTCGATCAAACTGAAGCAGGGAGAGCAACTATGGCCCAATCTGTAAAAATCTGGTTTGACCCCGAAGCCGACTTCCTCGAAGTACTCTTCTCAGATGCCCCCGGCTACCTGCGCGAAACCGACCACGACGCCATCATGGAACGGGTAGATGACCAGGGCAACATCCTAGGTTTTTCTGTACTCAGCGTTAGCAAACTCTCCAAAGAGAAGCCCATCTACGCTCAGCTAATAGCACCCAATGCGGCATAGACAGCACTTAGTGCATTCACGTAACAACGCACTACGGGTAAGGCGCGGGAGAAAAATCGAATCCTTATAAAGATCTTGTATTTGCGGCTGGGAATCTTGAGAAAACCATCCTGAGAGGCACCTACCTTATGACCAGCAACTACATCAGCGCCACCCTTTCCCCCCAAGCCCGCGACGAAATCATGAGCGCGATCGCCACTATTCGCGACCAGCTCCCCTTCATCCTCGATGTCGCCCCCAAAGTCAAACGCTCCATGCCCAAAATGGGCGACAAAAGCCGCGCCTTTGTGCAAAAAGCCCTCGATGTCGCCATCCAGCACCCCGACTTTTTGCCCCGCTCCTTCGACATCGCCGAACTCCAGCGCGACGTCCACCTGTTTGAGACCATCTATCCCCTGGCCATGGCGATCGCCCAGCTCCAGGCCGACCTCGACGACACCCTCGCCGCCGTCGGCAGCGACGCCTTTACCGCCGCCCTTCAGGTCTACCGCCACGCCAAAGCCCACGGCGACGGCAGCGGCCTCGACACCCTAGTCGAAGATTTGGGCCAGCGCTTCGATCGTCAGCCCCGCAAAAAAGCCCCCGCCGAAGCCACAAAGTAGTGGCAAATCCACCAACCCCATTTGATTCGTCAACCACCACTCCGTAGGGGCAAACGGCGTTTGCCCCACCCAGTCTAGGGCCGTCAAACCAGATCCCCCGCAGGGCGCATGCCATGCGCCCCTACATTGGCGTCAACCCTCCCTACCTTTTTCCCAGTCCTCACGCAGCAGACCGTAGAGGGCCACATCGCGATACACCCCCCACTTCGGCGTTTGCCGCCGCCGATAGCCCTCCTGCGCCATACCCAGCTTTTCTAGCACCCGGCCCGAGGCAAGGTTGTCGCCAAAACGTATAGCATTAACGCGGTTCAGCCCCAGCGTGCTAAACCCAAAGTCCACAACAGCAGCCCCGGCTTCGGTTGCATAGCCCTGACCCCAGTAAGGCTGCCCTATCCAATAGCCCAGCTCTGCCATGTTGTAAGCCGGATACAAGGCCAGCCCCACCGAACCGCAGAGATTTCCGTCAGGCAGCGTAATGGCGTAGTTAATGGCTTTCTTCTCAGTCCAAGCCGCTAGCCGTTGGTTAATCCACTCCTCTGCCTCGGTTTCGCTGTAGGGATGGGGAATCGAGAGGGTGTATTCAGCAACGGCGCGATCGCCCGCCAGCGCCACCACCGCCGCCACATCCACCAGCACAAACGGCCGCAGCACCAACCGCAACGTACATAGAATTGGCTGCTCAGTAGGTAAATCCATAGGCTCTAGGCGGGACGGTTTCGCTCTCACTCAACACCAACGGGTAGCGTTAACTCCGCCCCCAGTCCCCACCCCCTCACTCCCCACTCCCAGCCTACTTAGAAGTCGAAATAAATATACGGCAACGTCTCCGCCGGGGCCAGCAGCCAGGCCAACACGCTAAACAACGGTACCAGCAGCAGCTTCACCGGCCAGCTCAGCTCTAGCTTGAGTCCCCGCTTGACCACGTAGGCCCCGGCCATCAGCCCCACCACGCCACAGAGCAGCAGCAGCAGTTGCGTAAAGGTAAACCCCAGCGATTCTAGGTAGACCAGCTGGCTAAACTGCGCATCCGACGGGGTGCCCCAGAGCCGCTGTAGGGCCAGGGTGTAGCGATCGGGCTCAGGCAGCCGAAAGAACAGCCAGGTAGCAAACACCAGCGCCTGGGTCAACAGCCAGCCCACCAGCGTACCCGGCAGCGTGCCCCAAAACGCCTTCAGTTTGGGCACCGCTTTGCCCCACGATTGGGTGAGGCGATGCACCACCAGCCCCGCCCCGTGAATGGCACCCCAGATCAAAAAGCCCCAGTTGTTGCCGTGCCAGACCCCTGCGATCAGCATCACCGCCATCAGGTTGATGCAAGTGCGCACCACCCCCCGCCGCGATCCCCCCAGCGGAAAGTAGAGATAGTTGCGCAGCCAGTCGCCCAAGGTGATGTGCCAGCGCCGCCAAAAGTCAGCCAGGCTGGTGGTGAAATAGGGGGCGTCGAAGTTTTGGGGCAGGTTAATGCCCATCAACAAGGCGCTGCCTCGGGCAATGTTCACATAGGCGCTGAAGTCGAGGTAGAGCTGAAGGCCGTAGGCAAAGGTGGCCAGCCAAATGTCAGCGCTGCCTGCCCGCTCCAGGTTGTCGAAGCTGAGGTTGACCAAAATGGCAATGTGGTCGGCAATCAGCAGCTTCTTCATTGCGCCGTAGGCGATTAGCCACAGCCCCTCGACGGCGGTGTTGAGGCCCGGCGGCTTTTGCTGCTCGACCTGGTCGATAAACGGGTGAAACCGAGTGATAGGGCCAGAAATGAGTTTCGGGAAGTAGAGCTTGTAGGCAGCAAAGTCAGAGAAGTTGAGCGCCGCTGGCGACCCCCGATACACATCCACCAGGTAGGCGATGCACTCAAAGACAAAAAAGCTCAGCCCCAATGGCATGATGATGCGGGTGAGGGTGTCGTTGGGGGCGGTGCCCAGCTCGATCCCCAGCCAGCGAAACAGCCCTTCGGCATACTTAAACCCCAGCAGCAGGGCCACGTTGATGCCCACGCCCAGCCACAGCAGGCGAGTGCGGCGCTGATTCCAGCCCCGTTCAGCTAGCTGCCAACGGGGGTTGGGGATGCGCCAGTCGAGGGGGGCAGCGATCGCATTGCCGACAAAAAACGTCACGATCAGCACCGCCACCATCAGCAGCAGATACTGCACCTGAATCGAGGCGTAGAAGATTAAGCTAGCCACCACCAGCAGCCACAGCCGCGCCTGCAACGACTCCAGCGTCCAAAACACGCCGACAACGCTGAGCAAAAACAGGGCATAGACCAGGGAGGGCAGGGTCATGGCAGGGCGGGGGGAGCAGGGGGAGCGGCGGGGCGGGGCCAGGCAATCAGCGGGTCTTGCCCCAGCTGGCTAGAAACCTGGTAAGCGCCGTAGCGGTTCAGGTGGCTGGGGTCTGAGAAGTAGTCGTAGCGATCGGGCCAGAGCTGGGCAAAGTCGCGAAAGAGAAACCCGGTTTCGGTGGTGGAGAGCTTGAGCATGTGCTGCAAGAACTCGGCCTCAGCATCTCGCCGGTAGTCGTCGAGGTATTCATCGGTGAGGGGGGTGTTGATGAACACGATGGGAATGTCCTGCTCCTGGGTAAAGCTGAGCAGATTGGCAAAGGCTTCCACCTGCTGGCCCTCTAGGCGAAAGCTATCGTAGTCGCCGTCGTAGCGACCCGAAACCCGGGCAAAGTCTTGGTAGTAGGTGGCTGGATTAAACCGCACCGAGAGAGCCAAAAAGCCGTCGAAGTCGATGGTGCTGCCCTCGGGCATGGCAGCGTCGAGGCCCTCTTCGCTAGAGCCGGTGGGGGTGGGGGTGGCAACCATCAGCCGCTGCTGAAACCAGCCCTTGAGCCGATCGCGATCGCTATACACTGCCGAGACAGTGGCCAGCCGACCGCTAAGCCACTCATCCATCGCGGCGTAGCTCTTGGGCAGCGACCCGGTAGGCGTCTCGGAGCCACCTAAGGCCGTAGGGTCGTCGGGGGTGGCAATGGCCTCGACGGCCTCGGCGCGGCGGCTGGCCACCTCGAGGTAGCCAGGGGAGGCCGCAATGGCGTTATAGGTGGCATCAACTCGGCCGCTGTTGAAGGCCCGCGCCCCGTCGGCCCAGATAATTAGCTGAGGCAGCTGGTCGGGCTCTAGCACCTGGCGAATCACCAGGTCAACTACCTGGGCGGTGGCCCCGTTGATGCCAAAGTTGAAGATGCTGACATTGTCGTAGCCGATGGTGGCTAGCTCTTGACGCAGGGCCGCCGGGTCAACCCCCCGCAGGGCGCGGGAGCTGCCTACAATCATCACGTCAGGGGGGCCAGACTGCTCTAAGTGCTGGTAGTAAAGGGCCAGCTTTTCGTTCATCTGGTCGCTGTTAAAGCTGGAGAACGAAGCCTGCTCGACTAGGGCATCGATGGCGACGATGGGCTGGCTGGGGCTGGTGTCGAGGGATTGTGCCCCGATGGTGTCGCCGTTGGAATCGCTGGTAAAGCCACCCTCGCCCCAGCCGTTGTCGCTGCTTTGGGAACCGGGCCAGTCAAGCTCGGCCAAGTCCTCGGCGAGGGGATCGCTAGGCTCAGGGGGTTCGGCTAGGGGAGGAGCGATGTCTTCGGCCTTGGCCTGCTGGCTCAGCGGGGTCATGATCTGCCCCAGCAGCCAGTCCACCTGAAGAGCGACGAGGATGCCGACCGCTGCCCACACTACGGCAATTTTGAACCCGTCGGAGCGGCCCAGGTCGTTTAGGCTCTCGACGCCGTCGCCCCGGTCAGGGGTGGCGCTGGTCAGTAGCTGCGATCGCAGCAGCAGCTGGCGTCCCTGGGTGAGCACGTCTTGCACCCACTGGCTGAGGGCAACGTCTTCCTCTAGCTCGGCTTCGATCTCAGCAGCGGTGACGGGGCCATCGGGCCGCACCAGCAGCTCGTTGACGTAGGAGTCGGAGGCGGTGAACTCGGGGGTGGCCTCGGGCACCAGGCGGCGACGGGCCAAAAAGTCTTGGCCGAAGGTCCAGGCGGGCTGCGACTGCCCCGATCGCCGCCCGTAAACCCGCACTCCCTCGATGCCCATGGGGCTGAGGGCCAGCAAATAGTCGTTGATGGGCGGGGCCACCAAGCGGCGGCGGGGGGCCACCGGGCCGTCGACCATAACGTGCAGCAGCCCGTCGCGGCGCAACAGCTGCACCCGCTGGCCGCCTGTGGCCAGGCGGTCGTCGAGGCTGGGGTTGAGCAGCCGGGTGAGCAGGAAGGCGATCGCGGGCAGGTCGCCAGTCTGGCCCAGGTACTCGGGGGTGTCGGCTAGGGCGCTGTGCTCGGCTGCAGGCAGGTCGAGGTAATGTACCCAGGCGGGGGTGGCGTTGGCTCCAGCTTGACCATAGATGACCGCCCGGGGAATGCCCTGGGGAGCGAGGTCGTTGAGGGGAGTCGTCAGGGCTTCGAGCACGGCCTCCTGGGCGGCTAGCCCTTCGGCCTGCTGAGTGTCGTGGTCGCCGCTCTGGGGTGAGCAGATCAGGTGCAGGGTGCCGTTGGTCAGCTCGGCGGTGACACCCAGATGCCAGCTGGCTACCGCCGCTGAGAGCAGTCGGGCGATCGCATCGGTATCGCCCCAGCGGCCCCACTCCCGCAGCATTTCCTCGGGTGGGGTGAGGTCAATGCGCAGGCTCCAGTCGGGCTTGGTTTCGCCCCGCACCTGGAGCAGCAGCACCGCATCTTTAAACTGGGTAAGCTGAAGCTGCCGCAGTCGCTCTGCCGTGGGGCGGGCAATTAGTGAGGGGTCAGGGCTATAGGTGGCCTCGCAGAGAATCCACAGCCGCGAGATAGTCGTATCGGTGCCCGCCGGGTCGTCGTCCGTGGTTTCGCCATCGTCGCCGGCGATTCGCGACGCCAGCCCGACGGGAATCGCCATCCGGTGCAGGTGGGCGGTGCCGGGGATGGCCTTAATGCTGACCCACACGCCGACATCGAGGCTGCTGAGGGTTTCACTCAGGTACCAGGCGATCGCCTCGGGGTCTCCCTTGCGGGCCAGGCTCAGGTTCGACATCACGATCGCCCCGCTGCCGCCCTCGGCCCCCCGGACCGACTGGCCCTGGTTATATTTCTCCAGCAGCGACTGGGTGGCCTTGATGTCGGCCTCATCTTGGTTTTCGAGCACCAGCTGGGCCAGGTGGCGCTCTAGCCGGTTGAGATAGATCGGGGCCGTCCAGCCGGGGGTGGGGTTGCCCTCTAGCCGGCTGTAGACGTAGAGCTGATACACCTGGGGGTAGTGCTGGCGCACCAGGTTGTCGCCGCCTTCGATCAGCGATCGCACCAGCTTGAGCAGCACCGCTGACTGATCTAGCGTCGCCGGCGTCTCGCAGAGCACGTGGAGAATGTTGCCCCGCAGCTTGATGTGTAGCTCTGCCGTGGGCAACCCCATGGCCTGCTTCAGCCAGCCCAGCACAGTGTCTGCTGGTGAGTTGGGGCTAAGGGTGGGGTTGGATAAAGACACAGGCATAGGGGGTCAGGGTAACGGCTAGGCTAAGGCCACACTCCCGAATTGTGAGACAACGCCTGGCCATGGCGCAGTCGGTTTAATTTATACCAACTCCAGCGCCAATCAGCCGATTTCTTTTGGGGCAATTTCAAAACTGGGTCAGCTCAGGTCGTGCCCAGCTGTTGACTCTATCCTACTTGCTCGACAATACAGAGATGATAGGAATCCCTGGCCAAGGCCACCTGGTCAGGCGCAAGGCCCCTTGTCTAATATATTAGTGATCAATTGCGCCGACGGTACGCCTGGGCGATCGCTCCTTGGAACCCTTCCAGCGGTGCTTCCAGCATTGGCCCCGACCCTAGATTCTCCCCTCATTTGTGCCCCCAACTTGTGATCATCTTATGACTTCGTCGCACCCGTCTGCTTCTGCCCCGATCAACCGCCAATCTGCCGAGGTGGCGGTGGGGCTGTTGGTGCCCCCAGTGCTGCTCGGTATTTTGGTGACCCGTGCCCTAGCCGATGGGCTCACCCAGCTGGGGCTGGTCAGCGAGCAAATCTTCTCGGGCGATCGCCTGCCCAACTTAAATATGCCGCCGGTTGCGCCCGAGATTGCGGACTCTGCACCAGAGGTTTAGGTTGATTTGACAAGGGTTTTCTCTTTTCTGAAAACCTTGCTAGAAGGGGGTTTGACGGATTTGGTAAGCGCTTATCAAGCTTGACGCTTTCAATTTGTTGATCTAGATAAACTTCTTCCGGTCAGGGTAATCCTATAGAATCTTTGCGATATCCCCGTTCTCTCTGCTGTCATACCCATGAGTTCAACGCTCCACTCCTCCGGGGATGCCCGGCCCGCAGCTCAGACTGACCCGGCTAGCCTGCCCGCAGCGGTGGATGATCAGTCCTCCTGGCAAGATTTGCTGCTACGCCACCGGCTGCGAGTGGTCGAAGACCTGTGGGAAAACGTGCTGGAGCATGCTTGTGGACCTGAACTCCTAAAGCTGCTCCAACAGCTGCGGCGCATGTGTTCCCCCGAGGGACAGGCCCCCACCGCTGCCGAGGCTCGGGTTAAAGCCGTAGTCGACGTGGTCGAAGCCCTCGATCTCGAAGACGCTATTCGGGCTTCGCGGGCTTTTGCCCTCTACTTTCAGCTGATTAACATCGTCGAGCAGCATTACGAGCAGCGCGATCAGCAGCAGCAGTACCGGGCCGCCTACGAAACCTCGGAGCTGGCCCAGCGCATCGGTCAATCGATTTTTGGCAATAGCAGCGACAGCGAGTCGAGCAACCTCTTCCAGGCCGACCTGCTGACCCGCAGCATTGCCGCCCCCCCCAGCAGCCGCAAAGAGGCGGGCACGTTCCACTGGCTGTTCCCCACTCTCAAGCGGTTGAACGTGCCGCCCCAGGTGATCCAAAATCTGATCGATCAGCTGGATGTGCGGCTGGTGTTTACCGCCCACCCCACCGAGATTGTGCGCCACACCATCCGCGACAAGCAGCGGCGCATCGCCAGCATTTTGCGCCAGATGGATCAAGCTGAAGAAAGTGCCCAAACCCTCGGCCTGACCTCTTCCTGGGAAATCGAAGAACTCAAAGAACAGCTCACCGAAGAAATTCGCCTCTGGTGGCGCACCGACGAGCTGCACCAGTTTAAGCCCTCGGTGCTCGACGAAGTTGACTACACCCTGCACTACTTCAATGTGGTGCTGTTTGACGCACTGCCCCAGCTCTATCAGCGGTTTGAGCGGGCGATCGCCACCACCTTCCCCGAGCTCGACCCTCCCCGCCACCGCTTTTGCCGATTTGGCTCCTGGGTAGGCTCCGATCGCGACGGCAACCCCTCTGTCACCCCCGAAGTCACTTGGAAGACTGCCTGCTACCAGCGCAACATGGTGCTCACCAAGTACATGGCCTCCGTCGATCGCCTGGTCGATCTGCTTAGCCTCTCCCTCCACTGGAGCGAGGTGCTGCCTGAGCTGCTCGAATCGCTGGAGCAGGATCAGGTCAAAATGGCCGACATCTACGACGAGCTGGCTATTCGCTACCGCCAAGAGCCCTACCGCCTCAAGCTGGCCTACATCAAGCAGCGGCTCAAGAATAGCTGCGATCGTAGCCAGCGCCTTTACCAGAGCGATCCCTTCGCCGATCACTCCAATGACCCCAGCGGCTTGCCCATCTACCGCTACGGCCACGAGTTTTTGGCCGAGCTGCGGCTGATTCAGCGCAACCTAGAGGCCACTGGCCTCAACTGCCAAGACCTCAACACCCTGATCTGCCAGGTCGAAATCTTTGGCTTTAACCTGGCCCAGCTTGACCTGCGGCAAGAGAGCACCCGCCACTCCGACGCCCTCGACGAGATCGCCGAGTACCTGCAAGTTTTGCCCCAGCCCTACAGTGAGCTGCCTGAGGCTGACAAAATTGCCTGGCTGGTCAGCGAACTCACTACCCGCCGCCCCCTCACCCCTCGCGAGCTGCCCTTCTCCGACAAAACCCGCGAGACCATCGCCACTCTGCACATGGTGCGCCAGCTTCACCAGGAGTTTGGCCCTGACATCTGCGGCAGCTATGTGATCAGCATGAGCCACACCGTCAGCGACCTGCTAGAGGTGCTGCTGTTGGCCAAAGAGGCGGGCCTCTACGACCCCACTGCCGAGCTCAGCAGTCTTCAGCCGGTACCCCTGTTTGAAACCGTCGAAGACCTCCAGCGCGCCCCAGCAGTAATGGAAGAGCTGTTTCAGCTGCCGCTGTATCGCAACCTGCTAGAAGGTCAGGCCAACCAGCCTGTCGACCAAGGCCCTGGCAGCGTGGCTACGCCTCGGGCGGTGCCCCTGCAAGAGGTGATGCTGGGCTACTCCGACAGCAACAAAGACTCCGGCTTTCTCAGCAGCAACTGGGAAATTCATAAGGCTCAGCAGGCGCTCCAGACCACTGCCGATCGCTACGGCGTCTCCCTGCGCATCTTCCACGGGCGCGGCGGCTCGGTGGGGCGCGGCGGTGGCCCCGCCTACGAGGCGATTTTGGCTCAGCCGGGCCGCAGTATTAAAGGCCGTATCAAAATCACTGAGCAGGGGGAAGTGCTGGCCTCTAAGTACAATCTCTCTGACCTGGCCCTCTACAACCTGGAAACGGTGACCACCGCCGTCATTCAGGCCAGCTTGCTGAGCAATAGCGTTGACGATATTCAGCCCTGGAAGGAGACCATGGAGGAGCTGGCCACCCGCTCCCGCAGTCACTACCGCCAGCTGATCTATGAACAACCCGACCTGGTCAACTTTTTCCACCAGGTCACCCCCATTCAGGAAATTAGCCAGCTGCAGATTAGCTCGCGCCCGTCGCGGCGGGGCGGCAAAAAAGACCTCGGCAGTCTGCGGGCGATTCCCTGGGTGTTTAGCTGGACCCAGGCTCGGTTTTTGTTGCCTTCCTGGTACGGGGTGGGCACCGCGCTGCAAGAGTTTGTAGACGAAGCGCCAGAAGAACACCTCAAGGTGCTGCGCTACTTCTACAGCAAGTGGCCCTTCTTTAAGATGGTGATCTCAAAAGTTGAGATGACCTTGGCTAAGGTCGATCTGCAAATTGCTGAGCACTACGTGCGCGAGCTCACTACCCCTGAAGATAAAGAGCGGTTTTTGGCGCTGTTCGACACTATTTCCCAGGAGTTTTACCTGACCCGCGACATGGTGCTGCAGATTACTGATTGCGAGCGCCTGCTCGATGGTGACCCCGACTTGCAGCGATCGGTCTATCTGCGCAACGGCACCATTGTGCCCTTGGGCTTTTTGCAGGTGGCCCTGCTCAAGCGCCTGCGCCAGTACAAGGACCAGGCCGCGACAGGGGTAATTCGCTCGCGCTACAGCCAAGGCGAGCTGCTGCGAGGGGCGCTGCTCACCATCAATGGCATCGCAGCGGGGATGCGAAATACGGGCTAAATGCGATCGCTCAATTTGTAATGAATAGGACGTTTTGTTCTGAGGCTGAAATGCTTGAGGAGAATAGTCTGCTTAGCCTGATCAAGCGATCGCAACAGCTAGTGTGCTGAAGTAGATTGCTGCTGAATAATGCCGACACAACGGGTATTGTTCAGCACATTTGACTGATGAGCACCTTGCTCTTCGGGCTTAACCAGCAGATCTGATACTCTGATACTTAATATACAGTTAGACTGCTCCAGTTGTTGATTAGAAGGTAGTTGAGAAACCACTGTTGACGAGCGCAGTTATGCTTAGCTGCACCCTGAAAAGCACCGGAATTTTAGTTGATTCTATGAGTCGGCAAACTTACTTGAAAGTGCCTTTTGTTTGGGAAGAGCCTAAACCGCTGGTTGAGGTTCCTTCTCGATTGGAGTTCAAAGCTGCTAAAACGCTGGGCCATGAGGTATTACTTTCAATAGTTGCTCAGGTTATGAAATCGTCGCTTGATGCCAGCGATCGAAAACAAGTTATGGAACAGGGTTCTAGCCAAGCTGCCGAGCAGTTGCTAGCCGAGTCGAAAGACGGGTTCTCGTATCAAGATGAATGGTGGCAGATAGGGGTTAGTAGCGATGATAGAATCATTGGGTTTGTTTTCCCTGTGATTTACCAAGGTGGTGCTAAAAGTGGCCTGGAAGAAGCAACCATTTATTACATAGGGGTTTTGCCAGAACATCGTGGGCAAGGCTTTGCAACCGATTTGCTGTTAAAAGGGACGAGGGTACTCCAAGATGTAGGAATTTGGAGAGTGTTCTGTGATACAGACGTGAATAGTATCCCGATGATTGCTACTTTTGAACGAGCTGGATATCAGCAGTACAGTGAGCCTTGGCAACGTCCTCTATAAGGATGCAACATATACAGCACAACAACGCTTGTGCACACCGATCGCTGAGAGGTTATTTATGAGTATCAAAAGGTATCTGCGGCGAGTGGTGGGCAGCGTTAGCCTAAGGCTTGAGTAAAAAAACAGCCTACAAGATGATGGTAAAACTCGACGTCATCTACGCTGCTTTCAAACATCCTTGTGGTAAATAGATATGCCCTTTTTGTCGATGTGTTGCTTCAAGGTCTCGTGGGTGACGGTGCCGTAGGCCACGAAGTCAAAGAAGTATGGCAGGTAGGTGTCTTCTTCGATGTCAAATTTGAGCCGAGCTGCCAACGCTGAGTTCACCCCGTCGCCCTTGATAGCAATATCCACATCGGAAGCGGGTTTGTGGGTGCCGATCGCGCGGGAGCCAAACAAAATTGCCTCTTCTACCTCAGGGTAGGCAGCGATGAACTCGATGATTTCCTCAAGCTGCTGATCCGATAATCCGTAGCTTATTGTTTTGTGTTGCGATCGCCCTCCCCAACCAGCCCCCACCCTCGCCTCAGATTTCTCCCCAACAATCTTACCGACTGGAAAAATTCGGTGTGTCGAAATCTGACCGATGCAGTAAGCTTATCGGCAGACTAAGGGTATAAGGGCCAAAATTGCCCTACAACGATGGGTTCGGGTCGGCATCGGTAAGCCCGCACAGTCAGCCAACACAAAATCGTTTGAAGGGTTGAGGAGTAACTCCATGAAAAGCTTAGGGCGTTGGATGGGGCGTACGGCAGGGGCTGCTCTGCTAGCAGTGGCTGCCACCGCTACGGGTGCGGCGATCGCCCCAGAGGCCGCTGAGGCCCAGGTAGCCTACGGTAGCTATGTCGGCATTGGGGCCGGCCTCGGCCTGACCAGCGACGCGGCTACGGGGCGTGGTGGCGGCGTGCAGGGCGTGATTTCGGGGCGCTATCGCCTGTTGCAATACCCGGTTTCGCTGCGAGCCCAGGGCTTTGTTTTTGGCGGCGATTTTGCGTTTGTGCCAACCGTCTCTTACGACGTGCCGCTGAACTGGAATACCGACGTGTATGTAGGGGCTGGAGCCTCGTTTGTCGGCGGCGGCAGCGATGATCCCTCCATTGTGGGCGACAAGACTTCCTTTGTAATTCAGCCGGGCATTGACCACCTATTCCCTAACAGCAACTTGGTCGCCTTTGGTAACGCTATTTTTGCCTTCGATGCCTACCGCCAGGGGAACAATATGGCTGTTTCAGTGCAGGGCGGCGTCGGCATTCAGTTCTAGCGATTGGGTCTAGCCCCTCGCCAACGGTTTTGATTGAGCGGTTGAGTTCTGAGCTATCCAACGAACTGGATAGCTCAGAACTCTTTTTTTGTGCTTGGGCAAGTCAGAACAAATGTATTAAAATTGGCTGAACTGAAGGGGACGATCGCGGCCTGCTGTCTAGAGTTCACACAGAGGATTATCCATGGGGATGAGTCAGCCGCTGGGGTCAGTCATCCAGGGTTCGCTGAGCCAGGGGCTAGAGGTGCGCCTGCACCCCGATATCTCAGTAGAAGATATGCGGGTGGGCAAGTTTTTGGTGGTGCAGGGGCGGCGATCGCAGTTTTTCTGCATGCTCACCGATGTCACCTTGGGCACTGGCAGCCAGCGCATTTTGGCCCATCCGCCGGAGCCATCGAACCTGTTTTTGCAGGAGGTGCTGGCCGGGACGGGCACCTACGGCACGATCAACCTGACGCCGATGCTGATGTTCACTCAAGAGAGTGACGGGGCAGGGAGTGATGGCTTAGGGGGTAGGGAGAAATCAAAGAAAAGAGCTGACAGCACCTACGGCTCGATGGAAGTGCAGAGTAGCGCTGACGTGGAGCTGCTGCCGGTGAAGACGATTCCGGCGCACTTTAGTCAGGTGTACGACGCCAGCGATCGCGACTTCCGCATTATTTTCGGCTGGGAAGATGACCCCCATCGACGCAACTTTGCGATCGGTCAGCCCATCGATATGGAGGTGCCAGTGTGTCTCGATCTCGATCGCTTTGTAGAGCGCAGCAACGGCATTTTTGGCAAGTCGGGCACGGGCAAATCGTTCCTCACCCGGCTGCTGCTGGCGGGGGTAATTCAGCGCCAGGCGGCGGTGAACTTAATTTTCGACATGCACTCTGAGTATGGCTGGGAGGCCGTTAGCGAGGGCAAGCAGTTTAGCACCGTCAAAGGGCTGAGGCAGCTATTTCCTGGTCAGGTGCAGATGTTTACCCTGGACCCTGAGGCCACCCAGCGGCGGGGGGTGCGCGACGCTCAGGAGCTTTACATTAGCTTCGACCAGATCGATGTGGAAGACCTGAACTTGGTGAGGGGCGAACTCAACCTGTCGGAGGCCAGCTTAGAGAACGCGATCATTCTGCGCAACGAGTTTGGCAAGGCCTGGATCAACCGCCTGCTGACCATGACCAATGAGGAGATTCAGGAGTTTTGTGAGACCAAGATGGGCAGCAAGTCTTCCATCATGGCCCTCCAGCGCAAGCTGACCCGGCTAGCCGATATCAAATATATGAAGGCAGCCAGCGGCACCAACTACATCACCCAGATTCTCGCGGCGATCGACGAGGGCAAGCATGTGGTGGTGGAATTTGGTTCCCAGTCGAACATGCTGGCCTACATGCTGGCCACCAACGTAATCGCCCGGCGCATCCATGCCAGCTACGTCAAAAAGGCCGATCGCTTCTTGCAGACCAAAAATGTGGTCGATCGCCCCCGTCAGCTGATGATTACCATTGAAGAGGCCCACCGCTTTCTCGACCCGGCCACGGCGCGGCAGACCATCTTTGGCACCATCGCTCGCGAAATGCGCAAGTACTTCGTCACTCTGCTGGTGGTCGATCAGCGGCCCTCGGGCATCGACAACGAGGTGATGTCGCAGATTGGCACCCGCATTACCGCCCTGCTCAACGACGAAAAAGATATTGATGCCATCTTTACCGGCGTGTCGGGGGGGCAAAGTTTGCGATCAGTTCTCGCTAAGCTCGACTCCAAGCAGCAGGCGCTGGTGCTGGGCCACGCGGTGCCCATGCCTGTAGTCGTGCGCACCCGCCCCTACGACAGCACTTTTTATACTCAGGTGGGAGCTACTGCCTGGGAAGAGCTGCCGGACGAGGTGGTGTTTAAAGCCTCAGAAATGGCCCGCGCCGATCTGGGGTTCTAGAAAGATTTTAGAGGCTAGGCACGAGAGTGAAGCGGTTGTCGTCACCCCTCTGCGATCGCTCTAACGGTTATGGCGAGACCGCTTTGGGGAATCCTGTCTAGGGGCACTTCACAAAAAAACGTTCTGGCAATCGCCCCTTCAGAAGAGGAACCAAAAACCTTCCGGATAAAAAATCTGCCTCTGGACAGAGATCAAATCTACAGACGAGTAGAGCTAGCCTGTCGTGATACCCTAATGGCTATCGTCGCTACGAATGTAGTATTGCTGCCCCTTCAATATTAAGTTTTTAAGTATTGTTGGGAGACTTGCTAAGGTAGTGGATAGTTCTGCACCCCTGTTAGTTTTGAATGTACTAGCGTTTTGTGTTCCTGCGCATTTTCGACTGCCATAGAGCTACGGCCCGGTTGGCTCCACTATTAAACTGGGAAACAGGCATCTTCCCCTCTTTTGAGGCCAGGACAAACAAATATGGTCAATTCACTGAGTCAACCCCTCGACCGGGCGGCCAATTCTGAAATTCGTCACTATTACCAGTCGCATCGGCTGTTTCGCGATCGCTACCGCGTGCTCAAAAAGCTGGGTCAGGGCGGCTTTGGTGTCACCTACCTAGCCCAAAATGCCACCCTGCCGGGGGAACCCTACTGCGTGATTAAGCAGCTCTGCCCCAAGGCGGGCAGCGAGCTGTCGCTAGAGCGCGCCAAGGTGCGGTTTCGTCGCGAGGCTCGAGCCTTGGCCAGTTTGGGCAGTCATTCGCAGATTCCGCAGCTGCTTGACTACTTCACTACCGGGGGCGAATTTTACCTGGTGCAGGAGTATGTACATGGTGAAACCCTGGCCCAGGAGGTGCGTCGCGCCGGACGGCTGACCGAGGCCCAGGTCAAATATTTTCTGCGCGAAATTATTCCGGTGGTGCGGTTCATTCACCGCAATCGCATGATTCACCGTGACATCAAGCCCCCCAATATTATTCGCAGCGAGCGCGATCGCCGCCTGGTGCTGATTGACTTTGGGGCTGTGCGCGAGTTCCTCTCCGATGTGGATGACAACGGCTCGATGCAGGCTCCGGCCACCCAGTTTGTCGGCACCCCTGGCTTTGCCCCGCCCGAGCAACTGGCCCTGCGCCCCTGCTACGCCAGCGACGTCTACGCCCTGGGCATGACCTGTCTGTATCTGCTCACCGCCCGCACTCCCATCGAGTTTGACCAAGATCCCCACAGCGGGGTGATTCGCTGGCACCACACCGTTACCGTCGGCCCCCACATGACTATGGTGCTCGATCGCATGCTGCTGCCCGACTCCCAAGACCGCTACACCACCATCGACGAGCTGGAGCGTGCCCTGGAGCTAGAGCCCCACCTCGACGTGCTGGCCGGCTGCATGAATACGCGTCAGCACCCACCTAGCGAGTTTGGCGCGCCCACTGATTTACCCAGCGATGCCTACCTGACCCCCATTCAGCGGGAGGCTCAGGCGATTCGTAAGTGGCGGACAAAGCGATCGCAGCCCCAAGGGCAGGGGCGTTCGGCAGGGCCGGTGTCGCGGCCCTACTAGGGCTAACTTAGGACGGCTGCAAGGCTGGGCTTGTGCCCCTCAGCCAGGCCTCTATGCGGGCGTTGAAGTCGGCGTCGGTTTCGTCGTAGAGGCAGTGGCCAGCATCGGGCACCACCTCTAGGGAAAGCTGCTGGCTCAGGGTCGTTAACCCTGCGGCCAGCCCCACGGGAACCACGCGGTCTTGGTCGCCCCAAAGCAGCAGTGTGGGTACCGCCAGTGTGGCCAGCATATCTTTAACCGAGGGGCTAAAACTGGGATCGGTGCGCGATCGCACTAGATAGCACAGCGTTCGGGCCGCACCGCGATCGCAGGGGGGCAGCGCAAACGAATTTACTAAGTCATCGTCTACCCGTTCCGCCACCGTGTAGATGCCTACCAGCGCTCGCCGCAAAATGCTGGGGCGACGCACCAGGGCAAAGAGCGATCGCATCAGCAGCGGGTTGGCCACCAGACTTTCGATCCGCAGCGCCAGGGCCGCCACCCAGCCCGCCACCAGGTCTTCGCGGTTGGCTTCCAGCGGCAGCGTAATTAGCGCCAGCTGCTTGACCCAATCGGGATGGTTGTGAGTGGCCAGCAACGCCACCAGCGCCCCAAGGGAATGGCCGACCAGCGCCACTGGCTGACCAATCACCTGACAAATGAAATCTGCCACCTGTGCCGCCCACAACTCTGCGCCGTAGAGCGTTGCCGCCTTCTCAGAATCGCCAAAACCCAGCAGGTCAATGGCATAGACCGGAGCCGCCCGACTCAGGGCCGGCAGGTTGTGCCGCCACTGGTTGAGGTTGGCCCCAAACCCGTGAATCAGTAGCACTGGCGGCACCGCTGCATCCCCCGGCCCGGGGTGAAACCAGTAGCGAATGCGCCAGCCCCGCCAGTGCCAAAAGCGCTGGTAGCCCGCCTGGCTGAGGCCAGAAGACAGGCTGCTGAGTAACGTCGGAGGTTGAGGCACAGCAAAAAGCCGAGTAGGAATGATGGGTAGTGCCCACCCTACAATGTTAGCGCTCCTACCATCCACCCCTCACTCCCCTATCTCCCCCACTTCCCCATCTCCCCCACTCTCTATGCAGCCGCCCCGCTTTAGGTCATGCTAGATCCCGAAAACGCAGTGATTTACAAGGAAGTAAAGCCATGACCGAGATGGATCCTGTCAAATTGATGAAGCAGGAAGTGGGTCGCCAGGCGGCGGCGCGGGTGCAGTCAAACACCGTGGTGGGCCTGGGCACCGGGTCGACCACCGCCTATGCCATTCAGTTCATTGGCGAACGGTTGGCCAGTGGCGAAATTAGTAACATCAAGGGTGTGCCCACTTCCTTTCAGGCATCGGTGCTGGCTAAGCAGTACGGCATTCCCCTCACAACGCTGGATGAAGGCGACGAGATTGCTTTGGCTATTGATGGGGCCGATGAAGTTGATCCTCAAATGAATCTGGTGAAGGGTGGCGGTGCTGCCCACACCCGCGAGAAGATTGTCGATTCCCTCGCTAAAGAATTCATTGTTGTTGTGGACAGCTCCAAGCTAGTTGACAAGCTTGGCACCACCTTTGCTCTGCCGGTGGAAGTTATGCCTTTGGCCGTCACCCCTGTCACCAAGGCGCTGGAAGCTCTGGGCGGCAAGCCCGACCTGCGTATGGGCATCAAAAAAGACGGCCCCGTCATCACCGACCAAGGCAACATGATTTTGGATGTAAAATTTGATGCGATCGACGACCCTGCTGGGCTAGAAAAAACCATTAACAACATCCCTGGCGTGCTCGACAATGGCCTGTTTGTGGGCGTGGCCACCGAAGTGCTAGTGGGCGAAGTCAAAGACGGCCAGGCTAGCGTTCGCAAGCTGTAGAGCGAGGCTAAGGTTGATTGACTGTAGGTTCAGAGAAAGGGTAGGGGATGGTGGGCGATCGCCCACTATCCCCTTCTATGTGAAAAGACGATCAAATTCGAAAGATCGATGCCAAGGTTCACAATGTTTGAGCAGCAGTGCCCCAATATCCATCGCTTTGTTGAGGAAATCGGATGGATTGAGGTGGGCCAACATGAAATGATTTCTGCTAGTGTCAGTCCTCAATAGCTTGCTGGGTTTCTTCGCCTTGTTACAGAAAATGGAGTGGCAGCGCTTAGTTTTTCAGTCCCTCTTGCCAGTGGCGTTTGACCAAATTTTGGGGAGCTAAGGCTGCGCACACAGCCTTAGCATTGCAATTTGTCTCGTCTGCTAACGGACGCAAGTAGATATTGCTATGGCCTCTCAATTACGCTAGCTGACAGCGTAGTTGAGTTGGAGCAACGCTTTGACGCGCTGCAGGGTGTGACGTTTAGCAATACTTACTCCTGACCGTTGAGAACCCCTACTTTTTAGGAGTGGAGTAGAGTTTGGGATTGGGAAGCGGAGCTTCGCCCTCAGGACCCAGGGGTTCTGGATTTTCCAGGTATTCAAACTCGCCTTTGCCATCAGGGCTGGGGCCTTTTGCCCAACGACCCTGATTACTGTCGGTGCCTTCTGACAAATTCCAGAACTGGTAAGAGGCATCCTGTTTCTCCTGCGATTGGGGGAATCGGCTGGGCACCGGCATTTCTTCTAACCCATCGGCCTTGAGTTCTTCGATCGCCGCCAACCACTGATTTTGGTGCATGGTATCGCGGGCAATCATGTAGCTCAGGGTGTCTTTTACGCCGGGGTCGGTAGACATTTCGTACAGACGGATGGCCTGTAAACGACCTTGGGCCTCGGCCTGCACGTTGGAGTAAAAGTCGGCCATCAGGTTGCCCGAAGCCACAACGTAGTTACCGTTCCAGGGATAGCCCGTGCTATCGGCAGGCAGCGCACCACCACCAGTTACTACAGCGTGTTTAGGGTTCATGCTGGACATGATGATGTCTTCAGTTTTCATGCCGCCCATCACCCCTTCCACAATGGGGTCTAGAGCGGATTTTTCTTGAACATCTGCAGGGGCTTTGTCAACCAAATGAGCAATCATATTGGCCAACATCTCAACGTGGCCAATTTCCTCAGTGCCAATGTCGAGCATCATATCTTTGTATTTTGCAGGACCCCGGCAATTCCAGCCCTGAAGGAGGTACTGCATCATTACAGTCATCTCGCCGAAAGGCCCGCCAATCAGCTCTTGTAGCTGTTTTGCGTAAACCGGATCGGGCTTGTCAGGCTTAGTGAAATATTGCAGGCGCTTCTTGTGGTAAAACATGAATTTTTTCTGGTGAACAGCATTGGAAAGAGCATTAGAAATCTGCTCCTCTATTGCCTTCATGGTTGCGAAATGAAAACGGTTTCCTATCTCTCAAAGGGGTCATAGAAGCGTGCTTTTGATCAATCTTCTCCTATAGCTAGATAGGGGCTCCTGCTAAAGGTCTACCTACCTCTCTGGCTTAGTTAGTAGAGCGCTTCAGTCGCCATGGGTGTCGTGGCGTTCAGCGGGCTGAGCAGTTTTACAATCTGCGATCATCTCACCACTGCCCTAGGCGCACCTTTACAACCAACAATCCCTTGACTACCGTGAGGGATAGCCCTTTGCTCTTTTGTGAATTGATCTCCTATGCAGTACCGCCGCTTTGGTCGCACTGAGCTTCAGATGCCCGTATTTTCTTGCGGTGGCATGCGGTATCAGCACTCGTGGAAAGACGTACCCTCAAAGGATATTCCTCGCCAGAATCAGGAGAATCTAGAGGCCACGATTCGCCGGGCGTTAGATGTAGGCATTAACCATATCGAAACCGCGCGGGGCTACGGCACATCCGAAATTCAGCTGGGGCAGATTTTGCCGAGATTAGATCGAGAGAGCCTGATTGTGCAAACCAAGGTCTCTCCCACCGCCGACCCCGCTGAGTTTCGCCAGAACCTAACTCAATCACTGGCCAACCTGAGGTTAGACACTGTTGACCTGCTCGGTCTCCACGGCATTAACACCGCCGAAATTTTAGACTGGACTCTGCGCCCGGGTGGCTGTATGGAGGTGGCAAGAGAGTTTCAGCGGCAGGGGCGGGTGCGATTCATTGGCTTTTCAACCCATGCACCGACGGCGGTGATTCAGCAGGCGATCGCCTCCGATGCCTTCGACTACGTCAACCTGCACTGGTACTACGTCAATCAAGATAATTGGGCTGCGATCGACACCGCCCAGCGCCACGATGTGGGCGTCTTCATCATCAGCCCGTCCGATAAAGGGGGGCATCTGTATAGCCCCCCCGCTAAGCTGGTAGACCTGTGCGACCCGCTCAGCCCCATGGTGTTTAACGACCTGTTCTGCCTCAGCCACCCCCAAGTGCATACCCTCAGCATTGGGGCGGCGCGGCCTACCGATTTTGATGAGCACCTCAAGACGTTGCCCCTGCTGGAAGACGCTGACCTGCACCTCAAACCTGTGCTCGATCGCCTGCACCACCATGCCCAGACCGTGCTGGGCGAAGACTGGCTCCGCACTTGGAAAATTGGCCTGCCCAGCCCCAATGAAACCCCTGGCAACATCAACATCCCCGCCATTTTGCGGCTGCGCAACCTGCTGCTCGCCTTCGATATGGAAGACTACGCCAAGGCCCGCTACAACATGCTGGGCAACGCGGGTCACTGGTTCCCCGGCGAGAAGGCCGAGAACTTGAGCCAGGTAGATCTATCCGAATGCCTGCGCCGCAGCCCCCACGCCGAGAAAATTCCGCATCTGCTGGCCGAGACCCACGCCGCGCTGGCCGGTCAAGCGATGGCTCGACTGTCGAATGCCTAATGGTCTGTCCAAGTTGAATATGTAGGTTGAGTTCCGCAGATGCTCCACCCAATCTGTGAGAGTGCTACCTTTTCAACTTGACGAAGCCCCTGCTCTTTAGTCGATCCCAGGGCTTCATCATATATTGTTGGAGAATCCTCTCAAATTCAGAACTTTTGTGAGAAGAGATTTTAAGACTTTGTTACGATAAACACAAACGCACAGGAGAACCATTCCCCATGCCTCACACCTCTTCTCACAAGTCCGTCGTTATCTCTCCCTCCATTCTCTCGGCCGATTTTAGCCGTCTTGGTGAAGAGATCAAGGCCGCTGACGAAGCCGGTGCCGACTGGATTCATGTGGACGTGATGGATGGTCGCTTTGTGCCCAATATCACCATTGGCCCCCTGATCGTCGAGGCGATTCGCCCCGTCACCCAAAAGCCCCTCGACGTGCACCTGATGATCGTTGAGCCGGAAAAATATGTCGCCGATTTTGCTAAGGCTGGGGCTGACATTATCACTGTTCATTGCGAGCACAACGCCTCACCCCACCTGCACCGCACCCTGGGCCAGATCAAAGAGCTGGGCAAAGAGGCGGGCGTGGTGCTCAACCCCGGCACCCCGCTGTCGCTGATCGAGAACGTGCTCGACCTCTGCGATCTGGTGCTGATTATGAGTGTTAACCCCGGCTTCGGCGGCCAGAGCTTCATCCCCACCATGGTCGACAAGATTCGCGCCTTGCGCGCCATGTGCGACGAGCGCGGTCTAGATCCCTGGATTGAAGTGGATGGTGGTCTAAAGGCCAACAACACCTGGCAGGTGCTAGAAGCTGGAGCCAACGCGATCGTGGCTGGTTCAGCGGTGTTCAATGCGCCCGACTATGCGGCGGCGATCGAAGGCATTCGCCACAGCAAGCGCCCCGCCCCCGAACTAGCTGCCGTCTAGTTAGAAAAATTGGGAGCCATTAGCAATGGCTTCTCTGTTGGAACCAATCTGAATCGGTTTGCAAGAGGGATGAGTTCGCTGAAACGCCGGACTCATCCCTTTAACTTTTCGTGGCGCGAGGAAACTGGTCTAGGTGGTGGCCCAGGTCTTTTTGCACCTGGTGGTATAGCTCGTCGCTCTTGCCCTTGAGGCTAACTACGCCATAGACCTGCACCGCTTCGTGCTCACGCCCGGCCAAAAAGTGCGTGCCCTGGTCGACGGCGATGATGTGCTCCTTCACCAGGTCATAGCAAGGCTGAGTAATCAAGATATCGGTGCCAACCATTTTGGTCAGTCCCTCGATGCGGCTGGCCACGTTCACAGTGTCGCCAATGGCGGTGTATTCTAGCCGCAGCACCGACCCCACATTGCCCACCACCAGCTCGCCATAGCTGATGCCGATGCCATTGTAGAGCGGCGGCAGCCCTTTCTCTTTGAGAGAGATGCGCAAGGTGGCGAGCGCCTTTCGCATGGCCAGAGCGGCGGAGACGGCCCCTAGGGCATCCTGCTCTGGCCCTAGGGATTTGGGTGCGCCAAACTCGGCCATCACTGCGTCGCCAATGAATTTGTCGATGGTGCCCCGGTGCTCCAAAATGGCGTCCACCATCACATCTAGGTAGGAATTGAGCAGGCTGACGGTTTCGATCGCCCCTAGCTGATACGAAATGCGGCTAAACCCGCGAATATCCGAAAATAGCACCGCCGCCTGAAATTTTTGCCCCACAGTGAGACTGGTGAAGTCTTCGGGCTGGTTGAGAATTTCTTGGGCTACCGATGGGGCCACGTAGCGCTCTAGGGTGCGGCGCAGGCGCTGTTCTTCGAGCCGGTTGCTGACGGCCCCGGTGGCTATGTAGGTGACACCGCCCATGCCTAAACAGGCGACGGGGATGGCGACAGGCATGAGGCGATCGCCATGCACCATCAGCAGGTACGCGATCGCTCCCCAGGCGACGATCGCGCCCAAAAAGCCCACCAGCCTGGGCACGGGCTGAGTGAAGCGGTAGCCGAGGCCCAAGCCGATGGCCCCAATGGCGATCGCCGTCAGCAAGCCCTGGGCTAGGGGGTTGGCGATCGCGACGTTAACCACCCGATCTTCCATCAGCACGGCTAGGGCGTGGGCATGGATTTCGACCCCTGGCATGGCGTCGTCGATGGGGGTGCGCTTGCGGTCTTGAAACGACGTGGCCATGGGGCCAATCAGCACGATTTTGCCTTCAAACTGATTGGCGATTAGGGGCCAGTTGATGGGGTCAAGCAGTTGCACAAACGACACCACCGGGAAGCTGCCCGCCGGGCCGTAAAAGAAGAGTTGTTGGCTCTGGCGCTCTGGGCTGGGGTAGTTAGCTGCTGCCAGGGTGGCCCCTGCCAGAGACGGTAAATTATCTGAGAATTGGTGGGTCTGCCGCAGGGTTTCAATGCCGCGATCGGGAAAGGCGCGATGCTTGCCGTCGGCATCGACCTCTAGGTTAATGAGGCCCACCTGGGTCTGGCTGCTATAGACGGGCTGTAACAGGTTGGTAAATAGACCAAAGTCGCTGCTTGACACGTCGTAGGCGGCGGCTAAAGCCACGCGATTGCCCCACCGAGCGAGGGTTGCTTCTAAAGCCGCATCATCGTCGGGACCGTAGCCGCTGGGGTCAACCAGCAGCACGTCAAGGGCCACCGCCTTGGCTCCAGCAGCCATCAGCTGCTCAATCGCTTGGGCATAGGCCTGGCGCTGCCAGGGCCAGATCGCTAGGGGCTCCAAAAACGGATAGCGATCTGGCTCGGCCTGGTACAGGTCGCCCTGGGTCAGCGAGTATTCGTCAATGCCCACAATCACAATTTCCTCGGGTGGGGGCACCGGCCCCCGCAGCCGCAGCAAAAATGACTGAGCCTGGCCCTCAATTAGCACAATCCACGGGTGCTGGGAGGTCAGGGCGATCGCCCCAAACACCGCCCAGCTCACCATCAGCCCGTGCCCCAGCTGAAAGATACGTCGATAGGATCTAACCACAGCAACCGCTCCCCAAGACGCCAACGCTGAACAAGTGGCTCTGGCACAGCTCAGAGCCTGGCAGCACCCCTATTCCCTACCATCTGCAAGCCTCCCATGATGGAAGCTTAACCTTTAGAACGGAAAGGGAAATCGGATTGGCGGAGTGGGAATGGAGGGCACCCAATAGTAGGGCAACGGCACCCCTGGAAACAGCTGCTCGAAGGAGCGGCGCAGGTTAGCCATGCCAGGTATTTCGACCGCAAACCCGTCAATCAGTGGACCTTCTAGCAGGTCAATAAAATCTTCCGCACTCAGGGACGAAATCACTGCCTCGTCGTCCTCGGCAGCAACGATGACCTGCTGCCCCTCCGCCACGGTAATGGAATCTTCTGGAGTAAAGTCTACGGTTTCCGCTTGGGTCGCGTCAGCCGGTATTGGTTTAGAGTCTTCCCCATCGATCGGTGAAGAGCTGTTTTGCTTCGGCGCGGTGAAAAAACCAAGCGGTTCAGTGAGCGTCCCGGTCGGCGTAGTCGGTTCAGGGATGCCAGCAGGTTCAGGAGTGACGGCAGGCTCAGGGATGACGGCAGGCTCAGGGGTGACAGCAGGTTCAGGGGCGACGACGGGGTCAGGGGAGCCTACAGGTGATGGCTCCGTCGTCGGAGAGGACGGCATAGGGTTAATGAAAGGAACCACTGGGTCGGTATTAGGCACCCTTGGATCTAGGGATGGATCAATCGGGTCAAAGTCGCCTGCCATTGGATCAACGGGCTCGGGGTTGGCATGGCGCTCCACCACTACTTCCCCTTCAAATACCTGAACAATGGTTTCCCCAGTTTCCGTGACTTCGATGGTATAAATTGTGCCTCTCACTCCAGCGACGACTGAGGTCG
This sequence comes from Leptolyngbya sp. FACHB-60, assembly GCF_014695775.1. GTDB lineage: Bacteria > Cyanobacteriota > Cyanobacteriia > Phormidesmidales > Phormidesmidaceae > Nodosilinea. The sequence continues at coordinate 97,270 of NZ_JACJOX010000057.1, forward strand.
AGCAGCCGTTTAGGTTACCGTTGACTAGCAGCGTGCCCCGGTTGAGCTGGGCACACTGCCCCACTACCAAACTAGAGTTGTGGGCCAGGCGCGCCACGGCCCCAGTGTTGAAGCGCAGCGATGCCCGAGCATCCCTTGTTCTGACCTGCTGGCGCTGCTGGGCCACGCTGTTCACCTGGGCTGCGCGATTTTGAATGTAGACCTGGTTGCTGTCTAAAATTTCGGTCACGGTAGCAGCCGAGATCGACTGGCCCTGGGCCCGCTGCCCCGGTATGGCCAGCAGGCTACTGCCCACCAGCGCCGCCCCCATGAGTCGCGCAAACCGTCCCCAGCTTGTGCTGGACTGTAGTCTAAGCCCCGATAACCAAAAAGACGCCATCATAAATTCCACTGAGTTGCCTTGATAGGATCTATACACAGACAACCCTCAAAATTCGGCTATAGATTGCGAAACTTAACCCACTAAAAAGCTAGCTAAACACATCGGGCTGCTCGGGGTCATGTACCTGGCTCAGGTTGGGTAGCAGAGCGCTGACATCATCGGGTGACTCAGCAATCATCGTCAGTAAGTCGTAGGCATCCATTGGCTTGCCGGTTTGTGCCGATAGTCGATGGGCGTAGTAACGCAACTGGGCCATAATGCGCGGTTCAGCCTGGCGCAGGTACATGCACAAGCAGGCCCGCGCCTGGGCCTCTGAATCGCGCCCCAAAAAGTAAGCTAGGGCCGCCAGCAGATCGCGCTCATAGTCGGGCAGGGTTTGGGGATCGATGGGCATAGTGATGTGAATAGGAATGGCCTAAGACACGAACCGCTGAGGGTTAGTGTTGGCCTTCGATACTACCTGTTCACCCGTGAAGCGGTCTAGACGGCGATCGCCTCGCTGTAACCCAATCCCTTTAGAATAAGTCGCTGCAAAAAAGCACCAGACAAACTGCCTGATGCTTTTTTGCATAACTCGCTAGCCACTGGCCACTAGCCAGGGGTGGCTGGGGCGCGGGCCTCGCCTTTTTCGAACACTTTCTCGGTAATCAGGCGTGACCCCTGCTTGCGGGTGAGGTAGTTGGCTACCCACTGGGTCATCACCATGAGCTTGTTGTCAAACTCAATCAAGTAAAAGATGTGCACAAACAGCCACACAAACCAGGCAAAAAAGCCAGTGAGCTTGGCCCAGGGTAGGTTGACGACGGCGGCGTGACGACCAATCACTGCCAGGCTGCCGGTGTCTTTGTACTCAAAGGGAGGCAGGGTGTTGTTTTTAAGCTGTTTTTGAATCAGTCGGGCCACATATTTGCCCTCCTGCATGGCGACGGGGGCTACTCCTGGCAAGGGGCGATTCCCCTCTGGGGAGGCTGCGCCATCGCCCTGATGGGCAAAGTGGGCCAGGTCGCCGACCACAAAAATATTCGGGTGGGTTGGCAGGCTGAGGTCGTTGTTAACGATGACTCGGCCTGAGCGATCGCGCTCTGCCCCGGTGCTCTCAGCCAAAATGCCGCCCATGCCGGGGTCACGCACGCCGGCCGCCCAGAGCACGGTGCCCGCCTGTAGGGTGGTGACTTCATCCCCCTGCTTCAGGGTGATCTGATGACCCGAAATATCCGTTACCAAAGACTGGGTCAGCACCTCGACACCCATTTTCTCAAGGTCGGCATTGGCGCGGGTCGACAGATCAGCCGGGAAGGGCGGCAGCACCCGATCCATACCCTCGACCAATAGAATGCGGCTATCGGTGGTGTCAATGTGACGAAAGTCGTTGGGCAGGGTGTGGAAAGCCAGCTCAGCCAGCGCTCCGGCCAGCTCTACTCCAGTGGGGCCACCGCCCACAATCACAAAGGTGAGTAGGGTTTGTCTGAGCTCGGGATCAGCAGTGTTCTCAGCTTTTTCAAAAGCGGCAAAGATGCGTCGCCGCATTTCTAGGGCGTCTTCTACGGTTTTGAGACCGGGGGCGACCTCGGCCCAGTCGTCGCGGCCAAAGTAGAAGTGGCTCATGCCGGTGGCCACAATCAGGCTGTCGTAGGGCACAATGCGGCCATCGGCGAGGCTGACCGCTTGCGGGGCAGGGTCAACATTGGTGACTTCACCCATCAACACCCGAGTATTCTTTTGGGCGCTGAGAATGCCGCGCAGAGGAGAGGCAATGTCGCCGGGGGAGAGGCCGCCGGTGGCCACCTGGTAGAGCAGCGGCTGAAACAGATGGAAATTGCGCTTGTCGATCAGGGTGACTTCCACATCGGCGCGACCGAGCTGCTGGGCGGCGTAGAGACCGCCAAAGCCGCCCCCAATAATCACCACCTGATGCTTGCCGGGGGTCACGGGCGGCACCTCAACGGTAGGGGAAGCGTTTTCGTGGGCTGTGTCTTGGGCCCTAGCGGCTTGGTCGGGACGGGAGACAGTCTGCATGGCAATACCAGGGAAGCAGGTTGTTACTTTTCGTTATAAAGCAGGATACCGCTAAATACTGTGCGCTGTGCTATATCCGTGCAGTTCCATGCAGCCTGCCGAAGATAGTGACAAGTTGAGTCTGAGGGGTTTCAATCGCAGGGGTTGGGCTGATAGATTAAAAGATCTGGTTTTTGTCAGCCCTACTCGATCAATTGTGGGCAATGTCGCGTTTGGGCTGCGGTAAGGGGGCTAGAATTTGGGGAGCTTTTCTGCGCCTCGGCGACGGGGTGGGAGGGGCCTACCTCGCGATCGCAGGGAGACAAGAAATACGGCTATGACGCTGATCGTACAGAAATATGGTGGCACCTCCGTGGGCACCGTGGAGCGCATTCAGGCAGTGGCCCAGCGAGTTAAAGCCACCGTAGAGGCTGGGCATTCGGTAGTAGTGGTGGTGTCGGCCATGGGCAAAACCACCGACGGCCTGGTAAAGCTCGCCAACGATATTACCGATCAGCCCAGCCGCCGCGAGATGGATATGCTGCTCTCCACTGGCGAGCAGGTGACGATTGCTTTGCTGACCATGGCCCTGCACGCCCTGGAGCAAGACGCCATTTCCCTCACGGGAGCCCAGGTGGGCATTGTCACCGAGGCCGAGCACACCCGCGCCCGCATTCTAAAAATTAAAACCGATCGCCTCAAGCGCCACATTGACGAAGGCAAGGTGATTGTAGTCGCAGGCTTTCAGGGCATTAGCCAAACCTCAGATCTAGAGATCACCACCCTGGGGCGGGGTGGGTCTGACACTTCGGCGGTGGCCCTGGCGGCGGCCCTGGGGGCCGAAAAGTGCGAAATCTATACCGATGTGCCGGGCATTCTCACCACCGACCCGCGCCTAGTGCCCGAGGCCCAGCTGATGGATGAGATCACCAGCGACGAAATGCTGGAGCTGGCCAGTCTGGGGGCTAAGGTGCTGCACCCCCGAGCGGTGGAGATCGCCCGCAACTACGGTGTCACCCTGGTAGTGCGATCGAGCTGGACCGATGAGCCAGGCACCCGCGTAGTTTCTCCTCGGCCACAACCTCGCCCCCTAGAGGGGCTAGAGCTGGCCCAGCCGGTGGATGCTGTGGAGTTTGACACCGACCAGGCCAAGGTGGCGCTGCTGCGGATTCCCGATCGCCCCGGCATTGCCGCCCGCCTGTTTGGCGAACTAGCCACCCAGGCGCTGAATGTCGATTTGATCATTCAGTCCATCCATGAGGGCAACACTAACGACATTGCTTTCACCATGGTCAGGGCAAATCTCAACCGGGCCTCGGCCACCGCCGAGGCCATTGCCCCAGCGTTGCGCAGCAACCCCACCGACACCACCCAGGCGGAGGTGATGATTGACCAGCGCATGGCCAAAATCAGCATCGCCGGGGCGGGCATGATTGGTCGTCCTGGGGTGGCCGCTAAGATGTTTTCCTCCCTAGCAGCGGCGGGCATCAACATTCAGCTAATTTCGACGTCAGAGGTAAAGGTTAGCTGCACCATTGACGTGGAAGACTGCGATCGCGCCATCGAGATCCTCTGCGGTGCCTTTGAGGTCACCTCATCCCCCATGCCCCAGGGTGCATCGCCCACGGCCGCCGAAGCCCCAGTGGTGCGCGGCGCGGCCCTAGACACCAAGCAAGCTCGGGTAGCCATTCGCCATGTGCCCGATCGCCCCGGTATGGCGGCCCACATCTTTCAGCTGCTGGCCACCCACGGGGTCAGCGTAGACATGATCATTCAGTCGCAGCGCTGCCGTCTAGTGCATGGCCAGGCCACCCGCGACATTGCCTTCACTGTGGCCCAGGGTGATGCCCAGACCGCTAAGGCGGTGGTGGAGTCGGCTACTACCGAGCTGGGCCTAGGGGATGTAGCGGTGGATGAGGCGATCGCCAAGGTGAGCGTCGTCGGCACTGGCATGATCTATGCCCCCGGCGTGGCCGCGCGCATGTTTAAAGCGCTCTCAGAGCAGGGCATTAACCTGCAAATGATTGCCACCTCAGAAATCAAAATTAGCTGCGTAGTGGCTGAAGATGAGGGCGTTACGGCCCTGCGGGCTGTGCACAACGCGTTTGGCTTAGCGGGGCTAGAGCGCACGGTGGTGCCCGCCTGAGAATGTTGACTTTATCCCAGTCGTCCACGCTGTTTTGGCAGCACCCTTTAAGTTACAGATGGGGGGCTAGGTGGTAGTTTCTCTGGGCGCAGGCTTCGATGCGCCTGTAAAGCGGGGCTTTGCAGGCAGCGTCTCCCAAAGAAAAGTCCTTGCTCCGGAATGTTCCTACAGCAAAGCTAGCAACGCCTTTCAGGAGTTACTAGGGCTGTAGCTCGGCTTAAATACTAAAAAACACCGTGCTTACAGCGGTGCTAGTCCCCTAAAGGGGAGAAATATAGCTTTCACAAAAGGCTCGGCACGACTGAGGGGTGCTAAACCTTGCTAGGAACCACTTTCTTAGCACCGACAGGCTGAATGCGGAACTTGACCAGATTGGCCAACTCTTGCAGTTGGTGAATGGCCTCAGCCCCTTCCAGCTTCATCAGCTCGCGGTCATCGCGCATTTCGGTCCAGGTGATGCCATAGTCGGACACCAAGAAGCGAATCAGGTGGTCATCGCCCAGGCTTACCATAAAGGAAGCACTGTTCATTTGGCCGCCACAGGTGTAGCAGGAGGCTAAATAGCCCATTTCCTCAAGCACGGTGGCCAGTGCTTGCAGGTTCATAACCAGGTCTCTAACAAATTGACGGTGCTGCTCGGCTAGTCTGACAAACATAACGACACTCCTCGTTACCCATAGAAATTGTAGCCCAAAAATTAATTAATTCTTAAGATACTAAATATGATGCTTACTTTCTGGTTAAGCAATCTATCCATCTTAGCTACCCTGACACGGATCTGCCTGCAATTAACGCTAGATTGACTTCCGTTGGTTGTCATATACCCACAGAAGCAAGCTGCGAAAGCATCTTGTAGATTGTGAAAACTTGAGAACTTGTACGTTCTAGCGTGAAGGCAGGCCTTAGCGGGGCCTAGAAATGCACTTTGCATAGGTTAGACAGTAAATTGAGACCCCACGGTAGCTATCGCAACTAAATGGCGGTTTCTGACGACAATGTCATGCAACGTTATAAATCTGCCGTGGCCAAGCTTGAGGGTTTGATGACCCAGGTGTGGTCTTCTGCCAACGCTAGGGTGGTTTGGTGATAGTCGACTAACGATTCGCGGTGGCCCACGCTGACGAAAGTGGTGCCAGTGTGATGCAGGTGGTCATAAAGCTTAGCCTCGTTGGCCAGATCGAGGGCACTGGTGGCCTCGTCGAGAATGGCAAATTCGGGCTGGCTGACCAAAATTCGGGCAAAGGTGAGCCGCTGCTGTTCGCCTAGGGAGAGCACATCACCCCATTCTTCTACAGCATCAAAGCCGCCAAAGCGCTCGGCTAAATTCGCCAAATTGACCTTCTCTAGGGCAGTTTGAAGGTCGGCATCGCCAACCGCTTGGCTGGTGTTGGGGTAGAGCAGCTGCTCTCGCAGGGTGCCGAGAATCATGTAGGGCTTTTGGGGCAAAAAGAGAATGTTGTCTAGCTCGGGGCGGTAAATGGTGCCGCTACCGGAATGCCACAAGCCTGCGATCGCCCGTAACAACGAACTCTTGCCGCAGCCGCTCGGCCCCACAATCAGCAGCCCGGTTTTGTCGGGGATATCTATAGAGAGATTTTCGACCAAAGTGCGCTGGTAGTTGGGGGTTTGCAGAGTGAACTGCTTCAGCGCCAGGGAAGCGGAGGTTTCAATGGCGATCGTGGTATGGTCTGAGGAGTCGGGAGAGACTTCCGCCGTGGGATGGTCTACGGTTGCTGAGGAGTCTTCCACCGCTGCGGCCTCAGGTTCTAAATGGTTGAGGGCTTCGGCAAAGCTGTAGAGACGGTCGATGCCCGCCCCAAAGGAGGTCAGTTCTGAGAACCGGGCCACCACGACGTTGAGGGAAAAGAACACCCGCACGAAAGCTCCCTGGGCTTCGGAGACCTTGCCTACTTCAAGATCGCCGGAAAACACCGCCGGGGCCACCACGATCGCCGGCAGCACAAAGGGAATGAACTCGTAGGCGTTAGTCAGGGCGTTGAGGTTGAGTTCCCAGACAATCAGCTTTTTGAAATTGTCGAAGGCGGCCATAAAGCGGTTATTCACCTGGCTGGCCTCTTGGGCTTCGCCTCGGTAAAAGGCGATCGCCTCGGCATTTTCACGAATCCGCACCAGGCTAAAGCGAAAGTTGGCCTCCCGTTTGAGCTGCTCAAAGTTAAGCCGCACGAGGGGCTGGCCAAAGATCACCACCGTTACCAGGGTGCCCAGCAGGGCGTAGAGCACCAGAAACCCCACCAGGTTTTTGGAAATGCCCCACAGCACGCCGCTAAAGGCGATTACCTGCAAGACAGAGCTAACGACGACTAACAGCAGCGCCAGAGACTGCTGGGTGAAGTTCCTCACATCCTCGGCAATGCGCTGGTCGGGGTTATCGATGTCGGGGTGGAACTGCTGAATGTCGTAGAAGGCGCGATCGCCAAAGTAGTCAGCCACAAACCGCCCGGTTAGCCAGCGCCGCCACTCTAACCCCAGGCGCTTTTGCAGGTAGTCGTAGCCGGCCATCAGCGGCGCGTAGGCTATCAGCACGCCAACAAACACCAGCACTGTCTCCCAAAAGCGGGCTTCGTCTTTGGCTGACAGCGCCGAGATCAGCACACCGCGCTTGTTGTTGAGCACCACGCTGAGGCCGGTATAACCCAGCAGAAACACCGCAATCAGCAGCAGCAGGCCCCCGGCTTTCCACTTTTCGTCGCCAAACCAGTAGGACTTGGCGATCGCCCAAAACCGTCTGAACCCTTTCAGGTTAAATCGTTCCATGCCGGTGCAAAGTCTCCCGCTGCGCGAAGGGTGCTTTGGGGATCTTACAAAACTTAAACCTGTCGTGCCGGGTTACTGGGGCGTCAGAGCTCCCATTTTGCCGCTCTGGTAGTCGGTTACGGCCTGGTAGATTTCCGCAGAAGTGTTCATCACAAAGGGGCCGTGGCCAACAATGGGCTCGTCGATGGGCTGGCCGCAGAGTAGCAGGGCGGTGGTGTCTTGCTGGCTGTCGAGGGTGAGGGTGGTGCCAGCAGGGTTGCAGATGCCAATCTCTGCTTCTGCGATCGGCTCTGATCCACCGATGCCTATAGCTCCCTTCAACACAACCAGAATCGTGGTGTAGCCCTCAGGCAAGTCCAGACTGATCTGCTTGCCCTCAGCCAGCCGTAGATCCCAAAGATGGATGGGGGTGAAGGTTTGGGCTGGCCCTTTAGCTCCCTGAAACTCTCCGGCGATTACCCGTAGGCTACCCCGACCATCGGGCAACTCTACGGTGGGGATGCGATCGGCAGTAATGCCCTGGTAACGGGGCGTAGACATTTTGTCTTTAGCGGGTAGATTCACCCACAGCTGCACCATCTCAAAGGGGCCGCCATGCTTAGCGAAGTTCGGTCCGTGGAATTCTTCGTGGACCAGACCCGCCGCTGCCGTCATCCACTGCACATCCCCAGGGCCAATGATGCCGCCGCCGCCAGCCGAGTCGCGATGCTCGACTTCGCCGTCGTAGACAATGGTGACGGTCTCAAAACCCCGGTGGGGGTGTTCGCCCACGCCGCGCCGCGCAGTGGTCGGCGAAAAATTTGCTGGCCCGGCATAGTCAAGCAGCAAGAAGGGGCTGATGGTTTGTCCCAGCCCGTTATAGGCCATCAGCGTGCGTACTGGAAAGCCATCGCCTACCCAATGGCGACTTTGGGTGCGCTGAATGCTGTGCAGGGTTTTGGCGGTGCTGGGCTGGTTGAGGGTCGGCATAGTGGTGGCCTAGCTGGTTGGTTAACAATCACAGGAGCTGGCTGAGATTTTCGTAGAGGGTTGCGATCTCACAGGTAAATTCAATGCTGGAAAATTCAACAATGCTTCCTATTTGATAATTGTAGGGACTCCACAGGTTGTCTGACTTACGCTGAAATCGCTCGACCAACACCTGCTTTTGGCGAATGAGAACGTACTCTTCAAAGGTGAGATTTGATTTGTAGTCAGCAAATTTATCTCCCCGATCAAAGGCCTCCGTTGAATCTGACAAAACTTCGATAATGAGCTTGGGATGCACAACGAAGTCTTCATTGGAGCGGAGGTCGCGATCATCGCAGGTAACCGCTAAGTCAGGATAGTAGAACACACTTAGAGCGGGCAGCCTCACCTTCATAGCTGTGGCATAGGCAATGCAAGCGGTGCCGCGCAGGTGATTGACCAGTAGTGCCGAGACATTGCCCGTAATGATGACATGCGCTTTGCTAGCGCCAGCCATTGCCACCATCTGGCCCTGAAGGTATTCGTGTTTGATAGGGCTGATGTGCTCAAGCTGAAGGTATTCTTCAGCGGTAAAGTAGGCGTGGCTTTTGCTAACGGTCATAGTTGAGGCTTATATCACTAGCGGCAGGCGTTCTATGACAACTCTTTTGTATTGATGATAGCGACGTTCTGTATTCTATATTTTTGACCAGCTTCTGGAACCTGTGGGCTGGTTACTATCCCCATGGGATCTTTAGCGTTGAGATAAAACTATCTGTCCATGATTTACATTGGTTTTAATCATGGGCTAAACCCATGACAGCAATGTCTCTTGCAAAACTCGCTATTACCAATGCTGACGATCGCTCGCCGCCAATCCAAAATCATTGTTTTGCTGACGGCGCTGGGGTTAACTCTCATCGCCAAGCCGTTGGCTTCTCAAACGTTGCCCCTGCCCGAGCACCTAGTTCCGTTGATCTCGGCAGAGGGGCAGAGGCTGTTGCGAGACAGTGAGGCTTTGGCGGATTATGTGCCGCTGACGAGTCAGTTTGTGACTCAAGTTAACTAGGCCTTTTGCGGGGTGGCGAGCACGGTGATGGTGCTCAATGCGCTGGGGGTTCCGGTCCCGCTAGCCCCGGAGTGGGAGCGGAATTACTTCACTCAGGAGAATGTGTTTAACGAGCAGACCGAGGCGATTATTGCTAGGGATGCGATCGCCCGTCAAGGCCTCACTTTGGCAGAGCTTGCAGGGATTCTCGAAACCTATCCAGTGCAGGCCGAAATTCACCACGGCAGCGATGTGAGTTTGGATGAGTTTCGCCAGCTAATTCGCGCCAATCTGGAAACCCCTGACAGCTACGTGCTGATCAACTACTTACGCCGGGCGATCGGCCAAGAAAGCGGTGGCCATATTTCGCCCGTTGCCGCCTACGATGCCGATACCGACCAATTCTTGATTTTGGATGTGTCGCGCTACAAATATCCTCCCGTATGGGTGCAGGCTGAAACTCTGTGGGAGTCTACCAACACAGTAGATTCGGTGTCGGGCAAGACACGGGGATTTTTGTTGATTGGGGCGCGCTAGGCGGCGAGCGATCGCGCCACCGCCCCATGCTTCTCCAGCACCACTGGCAGATCCAGCGTTAGTAATCCCTCGGGGTTCAGCACCTCTCTGCCGTGGATGAAGCTGTAGTCGACGCGATCGATGATGCAGAAAATTAGGGCGGCGACCGGGTCATAGGCGGTGCCCGATAGCCCCAGGCGATCGAGATTCACAGTGATGAAATCTGCCGCCATGCCGGGGGCCAAATACCCAATGTCGGTGCGACCCAGCACTTTAGCGCCGCCGCGAGTAGCGAGTTCTAACGCTTCCCGGGCGGTCAGCGCCCCGGCATCTTCTTCGCGCACGCGGGCCATGAGAAAGGCTTGGCGGGCTTCAGCTAGCAGGTGGCTGCCGTCGTTAGAGGCTGACCCGTCAACCCCCAGGCCCACGGGCACATTGTGGTCGAGCAGCTGACGAAGGGGGGCCATGCCGCTGGCTAGGCGCATGTTGCTACAGGGGCAGTGGGCCACCCCAGTACCCGTCTGGCCAAAGCTGTGGATAGCTTTGTCGTCGAGCTTGACGCAGTGGGCGTGCCAGACATCTTCCCCCAGCCAGCCCACGGCGGCGGCATAGTCGTCGGGGGTGAGGCCAAAGGTGTCGAGGCTGTAGGTGACATCAGAGTTGTTTTCGGCCAGGTGAGTGTGCAGCCGCACGCCGGGGTAACTGCGGGCCAGGGCAGCGGATTCGCGCATCAGGTCCGTCGAGACGCTAAAGGGTGAGCAAGGGGCCAGGGTGATGCGTATCAAAGCGTAGGGGTCGTTGTCGTGGTACTGCTCAATCAGCCGCTGGGAGTCTTTGAGAATGTCGGCTTCGGCTTCCACGATCGAGTCGGGGGGCAGGCCGCCCTTGCTTTCGCCCACGCTCATGCTGCCTCGGCTGGCATGGAACCGCAGGCCGGTTTGGCGCACCGCTTCGATTTCGTCATCCAAGGTGCAGTCATTGGGGAAGAGGTAGAGGTGATCGCTGGCGGTGGTGCAGCCCGAGTAGATCAGCTCGGCGGCGGCCACCTGGGCGCTGAGGGCGATCGCCTCAGGAGTGAGCCGCTGCCACAGCGGGTAGAGGGCGCTGAGCCAGTTAAATAGTGACGAGTTTTGCGCACCTGGCACTACTCGGGTGAGGGTCTGAAAAAAGTGGTGGTGGGTGTTAACCAAGCCGGGCAGCACTAGGTGGCGATCGCCCAAATCCAGCACCCGATCTGCCGTCTGGGGAAGTTCTTCAGTAGTGCCCACCTGCTCAACCACGTGATCGCGAATGAACAGCGCCCCTGAGCGAATCTCCTGCCGCTGGTCATCCATAGTGACCAGGGTGTGAACGTTCTTGACCAGAAGAGTTGGCACCCTGGGCACCCTCGCAACGCATTGTGGCATCGAACTGTACCAGACCGTTCGCTAAGGCTAATGTTTTCCTTTATGCAAAATTAGATTTTGAACTGTTGTAGCCGGATCGACGGCCCCCGCCTAAGACAGCCCGATAAATTTCTGAAATAGCTTTACTTTGTTGCCATAGGGGGGGTAGCGCCAGTCCATATCCATCCAGAAGGGCTTTTTGAGCACGCTCTTGAGGTGGGAGAACGTATTGAAACTGTGCTGGCCGTGGTAGCTGCCGACGCCGCTGCTGCCGACGCCGCCAAAGGGTAAATCCCAAATAGCGATCTGCAAAATTACGTCGTTGATGCACACCGAGCCAGCGGTAGTGCGATCGAGCACCTGTTCCTGCACCTGGCGATCGCGCGTAAACAGGTACAGCGCCAGGGGTTTGGATCGCTGGTTGACAGCGGCGATCGCATCCCCCAAATCCTTATAAGTGAGAATTGGCAGAATGGGGCCAAAGATCTCTTCCTGCATGAGTGAAGCATCCCGGCCGATGCCGTCGATGAGGGTAGGGGCAATGTAGCGAGCGCCCCGGTCATGCTGGCCCCCTGCCAGGATGTTGCCCTGGCTTAGCAGGCCCACCAGGCGGTCGAATTGGCGATCGTTAATCACCCGCGAGAGGTCAGGGCTGGTGGCAGGGTCATCCCCATAGCAGGCCTGAATACGCTGCTGGAGCGCTGCCACCAGACCATCTTTAACCCGCTCATCGACCAGCAGATAGTCGGGAGCCACGCAGGTTTGCCCCGCATTGAGAAACTTGCCCCAAACAATGCGCCGGGCCGCGACCTCCAGGTTGACATCGACATCGACGATGCAGGGGCTTTTGCCGCCTAGCTCTAGGGTGACTGGTGTGAGATGCTGGGCCGCAGCCTGCATCACGATCTTGCCGATTCGCTCGCCGCCGGTAAAAAAGATGTGGTCAAATTTTTCGGCTAGCAGCTCTTGGGCGGTGTCGATGCCGCCTTCCACCAGGGCTACGTAGGCTGGGTCAAAGGTGTCTGCTATCAGCCGAGCCAGCACCTTAGATGTGGCCGGGGCCAGCTCCGAGGGTTTGAGCATGGCGCAGTTGCCGGCGGCGATCGCTCCCATCAGCGGCGACACAATCAGCTGAAACGGGTAGTTCCAGGGGCCAATAATCAGCGCCACCCCCAGAGGTTCGGGCTGCACCCAGGCCGAACCGGGCAGCTGGCTCAGAGGCAGCGAGGCCTTGCGAGGTTTGACCCAGCGGGGCAGATGCTTAATCACGTGATCAAGCTCGCTGATGGTGGCAACCTCGAAGTAGCCCTCAAACTCAGGGCGTCCTAGGTCTTGCCTGACCGCATCAATAATGTCTGCCTGATACTTAACGATCGCCGCCCGAAGCGCTTTGAGTTGGGCAAGACGAAAGTCGAGGCCGCGAGTGGCCCCGGTGGCCCAGTAGGCCCGCTGGCGCTGTAGCAGGTCGGCGACGGGAGTGGTAGCGGCAACGGTAGTCATAGTTAACCTCTGGCAGGGGGGCTGGTCTCGGAGCTAACTCATCTGCTCTATCCTACTAGAGAGCCACCTAAGGATTTGAACGTTTCATCATGCTGAGATCAGTTTTTCGCCTTGTCTTTGGGGTCGCTCTGGTTATGATGACTTTGCTGGGCAATGCGTACCCCAGCGCTGCTGTTTCTTTGGATGATGGCCCGATGGGAGTACTACCGTTTATGGGCGGTCTGGCAGGTAAGCGCCCCACGAACCTGGGCGTCAAAGACGGTAAGTTGTCCCCCTGCCCCGACACCCCCAACTGTGTGATCAGCGAGAGCGATGCCAATCCAGAACATGCGATCGCACCCCTGGCTTACAGTGGCGACCCTGCCCAGGCCATGGCTCTGCTAGAGGCCGTGGTCAACGCTATGTCTCGTACTGAAATTATTGAGAAAACCGATCGCTACCTCTACGCCGAGTTCACTAGCAAGCTGATGGGCTTTGTGGACGATGTGGAGTTTTATCTCGACCCATCTACGCCCGTCATTCAGGTGCGATCGGCGTCGCGCCTCGGCCAGTCTGATGGAGGGACGAATCGCAAGCGCATAGAAGCCATTCGCCAAGCCCTAGCCTCAGCGTCGGTCGTTGAATAGACCTCCGCTCTAACCGCTTGCAAAAGAAGCGATTCCCCTGGCCTAGGTAAGGCCAAGGGAATCTTTTAGCTATATCTTCCAGACTGGAGAACTAGGGAAGACCGAATTTAGTCCTTAAAGATCGCGTTCTCAAGCTGCTGAAGGGCTACTTCTAGATCGTCATTGACGATTTGCTCATCAAACTCTGAGGCAGCATCAATCTCAACCAGTGCCCGCTGGAGCCGCCGCTGAATGGCATCATCGGCATCCTTCCCCCGCAGGCGAATGCGGCTTTCTAGCTCTTCTAACGAGGGGGGCAGCACAAACAGCTGTAGCGCATGGGGAAACGTTCTGCGCACCTGGCGAGCACCCTCTAACTCAATTTCTAAAATCACCCACTGGCCAGCTTCAATCTCTTTGATCACCGGAGTCTTGGGGGTGCCGTAGAGGTTGCCAGCAAACTCGGCCCACTCCAGCAGTTCCCCTTGCTCAACCATGGCGCGAAATTCGTCGCGGCTGACGAAGTAGTAGTCTTGGCCGTTGACCTCACCGGGGCGCGGCGATCGCGTGGTGGCCGATACCGACAGCTTGAGCGCCGGATAGCGGTGGCGCAGCGCCCGCAGCAGCGTGCCTTTGCCCACCCCGCTGGGGCCAGTGAACACGATCAGCCGACCCCGGCGAGGGGCGAGTTCGGTCTCAGTGGTTAGGCTAAGGGCCTCTGGGCTGAGGGTTTCTAAGGGTGCTGGGGTGCTGACGGTCATGGCGACGGTTTTATGGCTAAGATTTCTTATTCTAGTCAACCCAGAGCCTGAGGAAAGGCTAAATTTCAGATGGACTTCATACCGTCGGTAGATCAAACAGCACGGTGGTCATATAGCGTTCGGCCCAGACGTCGCCAAAAGCTTTTTCGAGTACTCGCCGGGTTTTGTCGTTCTTTTGCTGCTGCTCGCAGTAGTGGCGCTGACCGGCCACAATGCTCTCTAGCTGGGCCGGAGTCGCTGGAGTGGCGATCGCCTGCTGACAGTGCAGAGCTAGGTAGGTGGCAATCAGATCGATAAAAGCCGTTTCTTCGGCGGGGCTGGTCGGGCGAATAAATCGGCAGTAGGGCGAAAAAATGGTGCCCCAACCTGGCAGGTCGCGCTCCTCGCTAAAGCTTTGAGCCGGCAATGCCTCCAAAACAGCAGAGTAGCCCGTCGGTAGGACATTGCCCACGGGCGACAGATCGACAATGGCGGCGCTAATCTGCCCGCGCCCGCCCACCAGGTCACAGCCAAACATGGGCAGGGCGTACTCGGGTCGGGGAAACATTACGCAGTGCAAAATGTCTAGATTGTTGCCCACACGGGCCAGCTCCAGGTGCAGCTTGCGAAACTGGGGGGTCTGATAGCACTGGTTTTCAATGGTCAGTCGTTCGCCCTCCAGGCGGCCCTCAATGTAGCCCAGATCCTCCGGCAGGTTGTAGGGCGATAGGTCGAGATACTGCCGCCAGGTGGCTTCAATGCGATCGGCTAAGCCCCGAATCATCGGGTGCTGCTGGTCGCGCAGGGAGATTGGAGCTACCATAACACCCGAAAAAACAGCGATAGGTTGCGATTAGTATTCAGCATACCAGTCGGGGTCAGGATACTAGAGCTCTCTGTTCCTATAGCCAGCTACAATTTGGCCACGGGCGTCGTTAACTGCATAAGGTGCCATTGCCGTGAAGCTCATCGACTGGATCAACCTGATTGCTCTGGGTATTGCCCTCGTCATTATTTGGCAGTTTCGCCAGATCGTTTTACTGATGTTTGCGGCGGTGGTGATTACCATTGCGCTCAATAGCCTGGTGCGATTTTTCTCGCGGGTGTATGGCTGGCGGCGCGATCGCGCCGTGCTGGTCACTGGGGCATTGGTGCTGTTGGGCGGCGTGGTTTTTTTGGGTTTAGTGCTGCCTCTGTTTATCAACCAGTTTCAAGAACTGCTACTGCTGACGCCTAAGGGGTTTGAGCAACTGGGGGGGTGGTTTGATGCCTTCCAAGAGAACCCGCCCGAATGGTTTCCTGAGCAAGATTTGCGGGTGCTGCCGCCCCTACCCGACCTGCTGCGTCAGGTGGCTTCCATCGGCTCAACGGTGTTTGGCAACTTTCTAACGTTTTTCTCTAGCTCTGTGGCAATTGTGCTTCAGTTGCTGCTGCTGGCAGTGCTGACGCTGATGATGTTGGCTAACCCCCAGGCCTACCGCAGACTGCTGCTGCGCCTATTTCCGTCGAGCTACCGTCGCCGCGCCGACGAAATTTTGACTAAGTGCGAGCGATCGCTGATGTTCTGGCTAGGTGGTGTGGCGCTGAGCTCAATCTTTGTGGCCACGATTAGCTTCACCGGGCTGGTGCTGCTAGGGGTGCCCTACGCCTTTGCCCACGCCGTGCTAGCCGGGTTGTTTAACTTTGTCCCCAACTTGGGGCCGACCCTAAGCGCGGTGTTTCCAGTATTCGTGGCGCTATTGCAGTCGCCGGGCAAGGCTCTAGCGGTGATTGTGCTCTACGTGCTGATTCAAAACGTCGAGAGCTACGGGTTTTCGCCCATGGTGATGCAGAAGCAGGTGTCGCTGCTGCCCGCCGCCACTCTAGTGTCCCAAATCTTTTTTGCCACCTTTCTTGGCCCCGTGGGGCTGGTTTTAGCCCTGCCCCTGGCGGTGGTCTGCAAAACCTGGATTGAAGAAGCTTGGATTATCGACGTGCTTGATCGCCCCAGAAGCCATGCGATCGATCCTCTGTCTGGGACACCTGAAGGTCTAGAACCAACTGCGGAACCGCGAGAGACTGCTTTGACTTCAGAGGATGTATAGGCCAGCTAACCCAGCTTAAGTTGAGCTGGGGTTCAGCCAGGCGTCTTGATAAACCATTCTCGTTCGCCTGATGACAGGTTTGAATATTCACACCACTTACATTGAAACCATGGCCATTGGGCTGTGCCTCTTTCACAGAGCGAACTGGCGTTTTCAGATCTGTCACTCTAGACGAATCTTCTTAGGGCTGTTAAGGAGGCCACAGTCGTAAGGCAAAGTATAATTTAAGACATTCTTTACCGATCGCCTGCTGTCGAGAATGCTGGAGACTTGCCATTCCAATGGGATCTCCATAGACTGACTAGGAGCTGCTACGTAGCAACCTACGTCTTTTCGTTGATGACACACGTAGGTCGCAAGGCAAATTTTATAGCGATATCCTTCTCTCTTTTTATATTGATGGCCCTATGCTAAGCGTTATTCTTCCGGCCTACAACGCTGCAACCACGATCGCAGACCAGCTAGATGCCCTATCTCAACAAACCTTTGCTGGGCCTTGGGAGATTGTGGTTGGCGATAATGGCTCTACTGACGGCACCCTAGACGTCGTACGTCGCTACCAGCAGACGATGCCCCACTTAAAGGTAGTGGATGCCTCGGCTCGCCGGGGGGCCGCCCACGCCCGCAACATGGCCTGTGCTCAGGCCCAGGGTGATGCGCTACTGTTCTGTGATGCCGATGATGCGGTCGCCCCCGGCTGGCTGGCAGCCATGGCCGCCGCCCTGGAGAACTACGATTTGGTCTGCGGTCGGCGAGAGATGTCTCAGCTCAACGATCGCAACGAGTTTTCAGCGGCGCTGACCAGCATTGAGGGCACCGGGAAGATCTACCACCCGTTTCGGCCCTTTGGGTCAGCCAGCAACCTGGCGGTTAAGCGGATGCACCACGAGGCGGTGGGCGGGTTTGACGGGCAGTTTTTGGCCCTGCAAGACATTGACTACTGCTGGCGCATTCAGGCGCTGGGGGTAACGCTGCACGAAGTCAAAGATGCGGTGGTCAATTTTCGCTTCCGGGGCGATGTCAGGTCTAACTTTCGGCGACTGAAAAAGTTTGGCTACTATTCTGCCCGGCTATACCGCAAGCACTGGGCCCATGGCTTTCCTAAAAAGATGCTGTTCAAGTGTTTTCTGTCGCTGCCGCTGGTGCCAGTGAAGTTTGTGGTGCGGGTGCGCGATCGCCCCACTCTTTTCCTTTGGTTTCTTAACCTGGGCTGGGCCTTAGGCTACTGGCATGCCTGGCTCGACATGGCGAAGGAGGCGGTGGTGGCTCGGCTGAACGGCGGCAAGGCCGATCCAGAACTGTCGGTGAGTTAGGAATAGTTTTCAACACAAAGGGATTGGGGTGCGACAACATCCCAATCCCTTTTCGGTTAGACCATAGCTATCGCTCTAGCGACCAGGCGTCATCTAGCGCGGCGATGCCAGGCAGCTCTTTGCCTTCGAGCAGCTCTAGGCTAGCGCCGCCGCCGGTGGAGATGTGGCTCATTTTCTCGGCCACACCTACCTTCTCAACCGCCGCCACCGAGTCGCCGCCGCCAATGATGGTGGTGACGCCTTGGCCCGTGAGTTCGGCTAGAGTGTGGGCGATCGCCTCGGTACCCGCCGCAAACTTGTCAAACTCAAACACACCCATGGGACCGTTCCAGATCACCGACTTGCACTGCTTCAGCGCGTCTTGGAACACCTTGATTGAGTCAGGGCCAATGTCGAGACCCATCCAGCCGTCAGGAATCGCGTCAACGCTGACGGTTTGGGCATTGGCGTCGGGGGCAAAGTTGTCGGCCAGCACCACGTCGGTAGGCAGCAGCAGGTCAACGCCTTTTTCCTTAGCCTTGGCTTCGAGGGCTTTGGCCAGCTCCAGCTTGTCTTCTTCCACCAGAGATTTGCCCACGTTGAGGCCCCGAGCCTTGTAAAAGGTGAAGATCATGCCGCCGCCGATCAGCAGTTTGTCGACCTTGTCAAGCAGGGTCTCAATCACGCCGATTTTGCTGGAGACCTTGGATCCGCCGATGATTGCCGCCAAAGGCTTCTGGGGGTTTTCGATCGCCGCCTGCAGATACTGAAGCTCTTTCTCAATTAGGTAGCCCGCCACGGAGGGGCTGAGGTATTTGGTCACGCCCTCAGTGGAAGCGTGGGCCCGGTGGGCGGTGCCGAAGGCATCGTTCACATAGAGGTCGGCATTGGCGGCGAGCTGCTTGGCAAACTCAGGGTCGTTGGCCTCTTCGCCCGCGTAGAAGCGCACGTTTTCGAGCAGCACCACCTGGCCGTTGGACATACCGCCCACGGCAGCGGCAACCTCGTCACCGATGCAGTCATCGCACTTGATCACCTCTTGACCCAGCAGCTCGCTCAGGCGCTTAGCTACAGGGGTGAGGCGCATGCTCTCAACCACCTGTGCCTTGGGGCGACCAAAGTGGCTGGTGAGAATCACCTTGGCCTCCTTGCCGGTAAGGTCTTGGATAGTGGGCAGGGCAGCCCGAATGCGGGTGTCGTCAGTGATTGCACCTTGGTCATCGAGGGGCACGTTGAAATCGGCCCGCACCAGTACCCGCTTACCCGAAAGGTCGGCTGCCGTCAGGCTCGCCACCGATTTTTTAACCACGCTATATACCTCCTAAAACGGTTTAAGACTCTGCATTTATTACGTTATGCAGCGCACGGGTGGCGGCGGCCCCAACCTTGACTAAGGTAGATTTGAGGGAACGGTGCAGCCCAGCCGCTGTGTCTGTCGTAATATTTACTTATTGCCGCCCTCATTTTACCGGAGTGTGAGTTCCCTTCGATACGCCATGTTCAAGACGGTTTTATTTCCCATCGACATGAGTTCTGAGGCGCAGCAGGCGGCTCCCAAAGTGGCTGAACTGGTTAAAACCCACCAGAGTCGGCTGGTTTTGCTGTCGGTTGTCGAGCCGAGGGAGGAGGCCAGCCAGCCTTCAGCCCAGTCATCCCCCGAGGCGGTGGCTAAGTTGTTAGGGCAGGCCAAAGCCCTGTTTGCCGCCCAATCGATTGACACTGAAGTGCTTGAGCGAGAAGGTCAACCGGCCTTTGTTATCTGCGATGTGGCTGACGAGCTCAACGCCGACCTAATCGTGATGGGCTGCCGCGGTGTAGGCCTGATCGAAGATGTGCAAAACGAAAGCGTGACCACGCGGGTAATTAATCTATCGCCCTGCCCGGTGCTGATTATTCCTTAGGGGAAGAGGTAGATGGGTAGATGGGTAGGCGGGTGGATGAGCCTGTAGTGTAGGCCAAGCGCCACAATTCCTAGAGAAGGACAGCACGTAGGGTGGGCACTGCCGACCAGAATCTCTAGCTTTACTCGGATCACCTTGGCCCACCCATCGCCATAGACCTCAGAAAAACTTTCCCAGCCCTAGGGCGTGTCATCAATTAGGTTAGGGTTGAAGGGTAGTCCTTAAAGCAAGACTCAGCGGAATGACAAGCCGACGCTATGCCCTGCGCGATGACCAATGGGAGCGAATCCAG
>NZ_JACJOX010000058.1 GCF_014695775.1 Leptolyngbya sp. FACHB-60
CTGGATTCGCTCCCATTGGTCATCGCGCAGGGCATAGCGTCGGCTTGTCATTCCGCTGAGTCTTGCTTTAAGGACTACCCTTCAACCCTAACCTAATTGATGACACGCCCTAGGGGTTAAGTTCCAGAAATGAGGCAGAAATTAGAGTGCGCTATTTAAGAACCCTTAGTCGCCGCTACCGAAGCTTCAATGACCTGGGTGGACTCAACTAATGCACCTGACAGATCTTCTTGGGCGGTGGCACGCCAACAGAGCACCGCAGGCAAGGCTCCAGTCAAAATTCCCAAAGCGATGGGGACGTAGAAGCCAGCAGCCAGACTCATCACCAGAGCAAAGCCGAAGTTGGCTAGGTATACGACTAGGGGGAGGGTAAGCTGCCCCTGGTCTAGCTCAGGAGAAAATTTAAAGATTCTCCACAGGCCTAGGGCTATACCGATGAACACGACTCCGGTGCCAAGCCAGCCTGCAAAATTCTGGTAGGGCATACCAAAAAACGCGCCGGGTTCGTGCCAGTACCAGAAGGGCAGAGCGGTCTGGCTCATGGCCGGATCGAGCACAAAATCCCAAGAGGTGAGGAGTATAGACCCTAGAAACACGGCGGCTAGCGATCGCGCCCAGTTATAGCGGCCGGCACCGCCCCCAGCGGCCAAACCGCTGCGAGCCAGCAAAAATGACGCCAGTCCCAGATAAAACCACGACAGCGGAATGGTAAAGGGCACAAGACCGGCTACTTTGTAGCCCAACCCGTTGAGATAGCTGTAGTGGCCGAAGGGAAAACCAGTGCTGGTGCCCAGTAGCTCACTCGTGAGCGAAACGCCCACTGCTGCGATCGCAAACGTGATCAAGCTGCCCAGTCCTAGGGTGCGATAGGCATACAGGGCTACTGCCATAGTTCCCAGCAAAATGTAGCCAACACCGCCCCCGGCCATGCTCCACCGGAAGAGGGTTGGCCCTGCCGGTAAGTACTCTAGGATGCCAGGGTGGGGCACCACCCACAGCAGCCCGGCCAGGCCAAAGACCATGGCGACAACGTGACCGTATAGGCAAAACCGCTCGATGGCTAAAAGATTTCTCATGGTTATTCCTAGATACCGCTGGTCGGGCTGTGTAGCTCGACCTTTAACCGTTCTTCATAGAGTGAGGGCTGAACAACAGCCATAGTTGCAATCGTCGCCTAAATCATAAGTTTTGTAAATGGTGAGTTTTGAAGCTTCCCTAACGCCGAATCCTTATTCTCCACAAAAGAAGCTCTACCTGTTTAGAAGCCAGCCGACGCAGCTCTCGCCTCGCCAAGGGGCGGTGTGGAAATCCGGAAAATCGGCTAGGATGACGGCATACAGGTCAGATCTTTGAGATCCTATGGCACCTATGACGACCCCTGGCCATACCCTAACAGTAAGGCCGCTGCAATATCGCGATTTAGACGACCTAAAGCAGTGGCAGCCAGAGGATTTGGAAGCTGGCGGTGACCTTGACGCTGCCGAGGCTATTGTGACATGGCTAGATCATCAGCGCCGCTGGTATGGTCCCCTTAAAGTCTTAAGCTGGCTGCCCCGCTCTGTGCAGCAGCAAAGCCAGACTACCTTTGTAGCCGAGCGCCAGAAGAGTTTGGTGGGGTTTATTCAGGTGTCGCCGTTCAATCAAACTCGCAGCACTTGGCGGGTGGAGCAGGTGGTCATCAACCGTCGCGCGTTGGCCGACACGGCGACCACTGGGTATGTAGCTGCCTCGGGCTATATGGATGTTGGCTCAAGGTTGCTGCGCCATTGCTTTGAAGTGCTTTGGGAAGCCAGAACCTGGATGCTCGAAGTGGATGTCAACCACACCTCGGCCCTGGCGCTCTATCGCTTCAACGGGTTTCAGCCTCTAGCTCAAATGACCTATTGGGAAATGGCAGCCGAGCAGATTGAAACTCTGGCTCAGCGTGAGCCTGATTTGCCAAACCTGCTGCCAATTAGCAACGCCGATTCTCAGCTTTTGTATCAGCTGGACACAGCTTCCATGCCACCGCTGGTCCGTCAGGTGTTTGATCACCAAATTCAGGACTTTAAGACCGGGCTGTTGGGCAGTGTTACCGCCACTGCTGATCGCCTGGTCAACCAGGTAGAAACCGTCAGCGCTTACGTGTTTGAGCAGCAGCGTAAAGCGGCGATCGGTCAATTTAAGCTAGCTATTTCCCGCGATGGACAGCAGCCCCACGAGGCCGGGTTAACGGTGCACCCGGCTTACACCTGGCTCTACCCCGAGCTGATGACGCAGATGGCCAAAATTTTGCAGCCCTTCCCGGCTCAGTCTCTACGGCTGACCTCCCTCGATTATCAACCCGAGCGAGAGGAGTGCTTTACTCAAATTCAAGCGACTCCTGAGTCCCACGCGCTGCTGATGTCGCGATCGGTGTGGCACAAAGTGCGCGAAGCTCGCCACCTTTCCCTGGAGGGGCTACAGCTATCGGATGTGTTAACAGGGCTACAGCCTGCGGGCAAGCCGGTGCCTGGGCGCATGACCTGGTCGGCAGAGCGTTGGCAGGCTGTGCTGGGGCAAAAGCCAGATGCCGATGTCGATGCGCCTTCTGAAGGCGATCGCTGAGGTTCTGCAAGGCTATGGCGCTGGTTTCAGCCCTAGGGTTAGACATCGGTCGGCGGCGCATTGGAGTCGCGGGTTGCGATGGTACGGGCCTGATTGCCACTGGACTGACGACGCTACAGCGGCGATCGTTTCAAGACCTAGTGGCCGATGTACGGCACTTCGTCAAAGCTCGACAGGCTCAAGTGTTGGTGGTGGGGTTGCCCCTAACTATGGACGGGGAAGAGGGTTCCCAGGCCCGCCAAGTGCGCAAGGTGGCTGAGGGCCTCAGTCAGGCCCTGGCGCTGCCTGTGGTCTATGTCGACGAGCGTCTGAGTTCTGTAGAGGCTGAACATCTGATGCGTGCCGCAGGTCATTCTGTAGCCCAGGAAAAGGCCCTGATTGACCGTAAAGCGGCTGCCATCATCCTGCAGCGCTGGCTAGATGAACGGCGCTCATCATAATTCAGACGTAACCGAATGGGATATTCTGATAACACCGTTCAGTGTTCATACTGGGCTGCGGTGTTGACCCACTGCGCCCGGTTACCGAGAGAAGAGTAGCCTCCATGGCGGATAACACCCAACCCATTGACGAGTCAGCCGTAGTTCTCACCGATGACGCCGGGCGGTTTTTGCCCTGTCAGGTGGAGCAGAGCTTTCAGCTCAACGATCGCGAATACCTGCTTTTGCTGCCCATTGATGCCCCCATCGAAATTTTTGTTTGGCAGCAAGACGACAACGACGACGAGGTCTTAATGGATGTGGAAGAAGAGGAGATCGATCAAGTCTTTCTCACCGCTAAGGCCGTGCTGGCTGAGCAAAATTTGACCCTCCAGCGTACTGCTATTACCCTGACGGCATCGGGAGATGTTCCTGAGGCTGAGGAAGATAACTGCCTCACCCTGGAGCTAGATGACCTCGATGACGCCGGTAACCCCGTCACTGAAGAATTTCAGATTCTAGCGACCTGCTTTTACGACGACGAAGAATATACGCTGTGCACGCCCCTCGATCCGCTACTGATTTTTGCTCACCGCACTAGCGATGGCTCTCTAGAGGTGGTGACCCCGGAAGAATTTCAAACTATTCGCGGCGGGCTAGAGGAAAAACTGTTTGATCTATTAGAGTAGGGACGTCCGTAACGGCGATTATCGATAGTGCAATCATGGCTAAAGGTTCACGCTGGGTCCGGTGGAGTTTTTTAGGACTATTGGTGCCTCTGGCCGCAGGGGTGGCTGCCTGGCAGGGCTGGGCCTGGTGGAGCTGGGCCAATCAACCAGTCAGCGAAACTCCTGCCGAAACTGCGCCTCAAACGGTGCAAGTTCAAATTCCGCCGGGCACTCCAGGCCAGCAGATTGGCCAAGATCTAGAAGCGGCTGGTCTGATTCGCTCAGCTTTAGCCTGGAAGCTGTGGTCGCGCTGGCAAACCTGGCAAAATGCCGAGGGTGGGTTTCAAGCGGGCACCTATGCCTTGAACCCAGCCGACTCGATGACCGCGATCGCCGATGTGATTCGCAGTGGTCAGGTGGTGCAATCCTCGTTCACGGTTCCTGAGGGTTGGAACCGTCGCCAAATGGCAACTTACTTTCAGGAAGAGGGGTTTTTCTCTGCCGATGCCTTTCTATCGGCCACCGAGCAAGTGTCAAAGGATGCATACCCCTGGCTGCCCGATGGTCTTCCCCACGTGGAAGGCTTTTTATTCCCCGATACCTATCAGCTTCCGGCTGAGGGGGTTACCCCGGAGGCGGTGGTCAATGCGATGCTGAGCCGTTTTGAGACGGTAGCGCTACCAGTCTACCAACAGGCGACGACCGACTTAACGCTTTTGCAGTGGGCTACCTTGGCCAGCATCGTCGAGAAAGAAGCCGTGATTGCCGGTGAGCGCGGCACCATTGCTGGGGTCTTTACCAACCGGCTCAAGCAGAATATGCCTCTAGGAGCCGATCCTACGGTTGAATACGGGTTGGGTATTGTACAAACTCCGGAGCAGCCCCTTACCTGGACTCAGGTGGGCACCCCTTCGCCCTACAACACCTACATCAACCCAGGATTACCACCGACTCCGATCGCTAGCGCGGGTAAAGCCAGTTTAGAAGCGGCCCTAGCCCCCGAGTCTACCGATTATCTATTTTTTGTGGCTCGCTACGACGGAACCCACGTGTTTAGCCGCACGTTGACAGAGCACGAAGCCGCCCGCGACGCGATTCGCGCCACCATTGACAACTAGCCCCAATTTGTTTGTGCTAGAGTCCTGCGCGCGATCGCCTTGGTTCAACCGCTGTAACTAGAGTGCTGCTGGCGTTTCAAGCAGCTCTAGGTCGTCGATCTAGACTATGCTACGTTTGGGGCTATGGTTTTTTTATGTCGTTTTCTCGCCTGCTGCAACCTGATCTAGTGCTGGACGGCAACGTCTTGGCGATTTCCCCTGAGCTGCTGGCTCAGCACAATCTGAAGGGTCTAATTCTGGATGTGGACGATACCCTAGTGCCTCTGCGTCAGGCTGAAACTAACCCTGACCTAGCCCACTGGATGCATCAGATGAAGGCCATTGCAACGGTATGGCTCGTGAGCAACAACGTCAATGCTCACCGCATTAGTCGCATTGCCGCGTTGTTTGATGTGCCTTACCTGACTAGTGCCGGCAAGCCCTCAGGACGCAAGCTAAAGCTGGCTTTGGCGGCTATGGATCTTCCAGTAGATCAGGTGGCAATGGTGGGCGATCGCTTATTTACTGATGTTTTAGCTGGTAACCGAGTGGGTTTGTTTACCATTTTGGTCAACCCTATGCCTGGGCTTAACCAGGTGGCGCGCACTTCGCCTTTAAGGACGCTTGAGGTCATGATCTCCCAATATTTTGGGGTTACGCTTTAAAATTAGTGGCCCAAACACTGGTTTAATATAGGCGAAGAACGTTTACGAAACGCAATCTTTTAGGCGAGAAACTTCGTAGGGCTAAATATAAAGAAAACATTAGAGTTAAGTTGAAACCTTAGGGCGGCTGCGATAGTAGTAATACATAAACAGGGGCCGGTTTTATATAGGCTCTTAAATTTAATAAGCCATTTTTGGGTGTCGACTTTCGGGTTGGCACCCAAAGTTTTTTGGGGACTTCACTGTTCATATAAGGTTGCTCTTTGACTAACGCGACTATGTTCTACGTCTAGGTCGATTGTTATACTGCCAGGGCCATCTTTACCGACATTGCCTGCCCGTGAGCTCAGTTCAAACCTTAGTAGTCAAAATCGGTACCTCCAGCCTGACTGGCACTAGCACGGGTCAGTTTGCCCTCTCTACCCTGGCTGCCCTGGTGGAAACCCTCTGCACTCTGCGTCAGCAAGGGCACCAGGTCGTTTTAGTATCCTCAGGGGCCGTCGGCATTGGCTGCCGCCGCCTCAACCTGGCTGAGCGCCCCAAAACTCTGGCGATGAAGCAAGCCGTAGCGGCGGTGGGGCAAGGACGCCTGATGCGCATCTACGACGACCTGTTTTCAGCCCTAAACCAGCCCATTGCCCAGGTACTGCTGACCCGCAGCGATCTGGCTCAGCGATCGCGCTATGTCAACAGCTACCGCACCTTTCGTCAGCTGTTGCAGATGGGCGTAATTCCTATCGTCAACGAGAACGACACCGTTGCCGTGGAAGAACTCAAGTTTGGCGATAATGACACCCTCTCGGCTTTAGTCGCCAGTCTGATTGGTGCTCAGTGGCTGTTTCTACTTACCGATGTCGATCGCCTGTATTCTGCTGATCCCCGGTCTAACCCCGAAGCTCAGCCGATTATTGCGATCGATCGGTTGGCAGACATTCAGGCGCTCAAAGCTGTGGCGGGTGGTCAGGGATCGGCCTGGGGGACAGGCGGTATGCTAACTAAGCTAGAAGCTGCTCAAATCGCTACTACGGCGGGGGTGCGCACCGTCATTACCGATGGTCGTCAGCCCCAAAATGTGATTAAGGCGATCGCGGGAGAGGCGGTGGGTACACAATTTGCCCCATCGCCCCGCCCCAGTCGTGCCCGTAAGCGCTGGATTGCCGCCGGTCTTGCTCCTTCGGGCCGCCTTTATTTGGATCAGGGTGCAACCCAGGCGATTTTGCAGGGGGGAAAGTCGCTCTTAGCGGCCGGCATTACCCGTTTAGAGGGAGATTTTGATGCCCAAGACGCCGTTGTTATCTGTTCTGTCAGCGGCGAAGATATTGCCAGAGGCATTACTAACTACAGTGCCCCAGACCTCACCCGAATTCTGGGTCACCGGTCAGAAGATATTCCAGGCATCCTAGGCTATGCTGGGGCAGATACCGTCATCCATCGCGATAACCTGGTGATTGCTACAGATACTGAGGTTGACGAGGGCAGTGATCTGTAGGGCTGTTTTTTCTAAAAAGCACCTTTGCGATCGAGCAATACGGTGACCGTTTTTAGAATGACTTGAAGATCGTACCAGGGCGACCAAATGGCCTGGTACTGCAAATCTAGATGCACAATTTCTTCAAAGTCTTTGATAGCTGAGCGGCCACTGACTTGCCACTGCCCTGTGATGCCAGGCTTAACGTCGAGTCGCCGCCAGTGGTGAGGGCTATAGCGAGAAACCTCATCGGCGGTGGGGGGGCGAGTGCCAACCAGACTCATATCGCCTTTGAGTACATTCCAAAACTGTGGAAACTCGTCTAGGCTTGTTTTTCGCAAAACACGGCCAACTCGGGTGATGCGGGGATCGTTTTCGTTCTTGAAGATAAGCCCCTGGGCTTGGTTTGATACGGTTTGCTTGAGGGCATCAGCATTGGGCACCATGGAGCGAAATTTCCAGATGGTGAAAGGCTTACCCTTGAGACCGTAACGGGTTTGGGCGTAGAAAATAGGGCCGGGGCTATCTAGCCTAATGGCTAGGGCAACTGGCAGCGCTACCAAAACCAGTATGGCTAACCCTATCAGAGCGCCCAAAATATCTATAGAACGCTTTATTAGACACCGAACCGACGGATGAGCAATAGATATAGAAGTCTCTGGAGAAGCACCTCCAGAGCTATCTGTATGAAGGGATAACATGGTAGACCCTGTTACAAAACACGTGTGCTGAGGTTTAAAAAATTTATACCAGTTTGACCGCAGATATGCTTAAAAGCCAAAAGACTTTGTGCTTTTTTTTACATAGATTCTGCTTTAACCGAAATCGTTCTGGAACCAAAGGGTAATTAGTGTGACCTTTGTCACAGTGTGATTACCGTATAAGTACATATGGGTTCATGTGCACACTATCAGTCTGAGAAAGGCAAGTCTGGCCGTAGAGAACACCCTTCGCAAAATCTTGCTGAAGCGATAACAGACATAAATTTTGTGTAAAGCTTTCGACTCAGTGATAGCTACCGCAGCCTATGCGAGCTAAAAAACACGCTTTAGATCGTGAGTCTGAAGAGATCAGATACTAAGATAAAGCCTACAGCCAGCTTGGGCACACCCGGAAAGGATTTGATTGCATGGTCGCGGCAGACACTATAGCCGAGGTTTGGTTATCCCGTTTGCGGGAGGACTTTCCCAATCAGCCCCAGTCGGTTTGCCAAAGCGTTGTCAGCTGGCTGCTAGGAGAAGCGCCGGAGCGGTTAGCTACCCTGGCTGAGGCTGACCTCGCGATCGCCCGTCAGGCGATTGAGTATCGCTACCGCATTTTGCAGCAGCGCTATTGGGATGTGAGCCCAGAGCAGGGCTATCAGCGGCTAATCAAGCGGCTCAGCAGTCTGTTTTTGATTCGCAACAAGATTAAAACCTGGATTTCGCTCAGCCGCGATCGCCGCCGCACTGTGGTCGACGTGATCCAGGAAGTGATTCAAGAGATGATGCGCAGCGATCGCCACCTAGCCCAGCAGCTGAAATGGATCTCGACTTGCACCCAAAACTCACGGCTGCGCAACCTGCTCATGCTGGCCAGCCTTGAAGAATACTGCCTGCGCCCCATTCGCAACCAGCCCTTAATCATCTATCGCTTTGTCAACTATCTGCGCCGCAGCCAAAAGGGCGGCATGACCCAGGTGCCCACAGGAGAACTGATTCGCCTGGTCTCTGACGAGATTGCCCCCAACGACAGTGAAGACTCGCTTAGCTTGCTCGACGTAGAAGCCTGGAACCAGTACCAGGACGAGCAAAACGAACTAGAGCAGCAGAGCATGCGCCAGCAGGTGAAAAGCTCCTTTGTCAATTACCTCAGCCGTAACCTCGACGACACGGCGGCTCGGTGGCTTGAGTTGCACCTCAACGGCCTTTCCCAAGAGCAGATTGCCCAAGCGCTTGACATGCCTGTGCAGCAGGTCTATCGCCTGCGCGAAAAAATCACCTACCACGCAATTCGAATTTTTGCCCTACGAGAGCAGCCTGCCATGGTGCTGGGCTGGCTAAAAACCTCGCTGCAAGAGCATAACTTTGGTCTCACCCCGGCTCAATGGGATGGCTTTTGGCAAGATCTCTCACCAGAAGAACAGGCGATCTTGACCGCCTACAAGGCGGAACATCCCCCCGACGATTTAGCTCGCCGTCTAGGGCTCAAGAGTCGGCAAATTCAGGCTCAGTGGGTGCAGCTTTACCTGCGTGCCCAGGAGTTGCGTACCCAGTCGGAGGGGTAGATATGATTTTTTCACATCTGTAATGGTCAAAGACCGGCTTTAAAGGGCCATCGTCCGGGGCCGATCAGCACTCCGTAGCGGGGGCTGAACAGAAACGCTAGGGCAAACAGCGTCGATACTACCATCACAATGGCGGGGCCGGAAGGCAGATTGAGGTAATAGCTCAAGTACATGCCGCTGACGCTCGAAAACACCCCCACCCCTGCTCCCAGCAGCATTACCTGGTGCAGACGAGGTACTAGCAGGTAAGCTGTGGCTCCAGGTGCAATCAGCAGCGACAGCACCAGAATTACCCCCACTACCTTCATACTGGCCACTACGGTGAGGGCAATCAGCACCATCAGACCGGCGTGGAGCAGCCCCGTGGGCAGGCCGCTGGCTTTAGCGCCGAGAGGGTCGAAGCTATAGAACAGTAGCTCTTTATAGAGCAAAACGACGATCACAAGTACTAAGGCAGCAATGATGGCCGTATCGCGCACTTCCCCAGCCGTCACGCCTAGAATGTTGCCAAAGAGAAAGTGGTTGAGGTCGATCTTGTTGTCTTTTTGAATAGTGGTAATTAACGTTATGCCCAGGGCAAAAAAGGCCGAGAAGACAATGCCCATGGCGGCGTCTTCTTTAATGGGCGATCGCGTGTGAATCCAGCCAATTATCACGGTGCTGAGCACTCCAGCAATAAAAGCACCGATAAAAATATTGACGCCAAACAAGAATGCGATCGCCAGCCCTGGCAGCACCGAGTGGCTAATGGCATCGCCCAGGAGAGCCAAGCGCTGCACCATCAGGTAGCTGCCCACCACTGAGCAAATGATCCCCACCATGATCGCCACCGCTAGGGATCGCTGCATAAAGGCATACTGCAAGGGCTCAATCAGCCCGTTAAGCAGTGCCAGATCAGGCGACATGGCCAAAGAAGCCTACGTGGCCACCATAGGCGCGGGTCATATTGTCGCGAGTGAGCACCCAGTCGCGGGGACCAGTGGCAATTAGTTCTTTGTTTAAAAGGATAAGCTGGTCAAAGTTCATAATTGACTCGCCCAGATCGTGGTTTACGACCAGAACAATTTTGCCTGCTGCGGCCAGCTCGCGAAAAATTTTGTAAATCACATCCTCAGTCTTTTGATCAACCCCAACAAAGGGTTCGTCAAAGCAAAAGATGTCGGCTTCCTGGGCCAGGGCACGAGCTAAAAATACCCGCTGCTGCTGCCCACCGGAGAGGGCGCCAATGGGGCGATCGCGAAAGTCGGCCATCCCAACTCGGTTTAAGGCATCTTGAGCCATTTGGCGGCTAGCCGTCGAAAACCGATTCAACCAGCCGGTTTTTTGCACACGGCCCATCATCACCACATCCCACACGGTGGCGGGGAAAGTCCAGTCGATCTGCGATCGCTGAGGTACGTAGGCCACCCGAGCAAGCTGGTGGGCCAAGGTGTCATCGCCATAGGTGACCCGTCCGGTGACCAAGGGCATCAGTCCTAACATGGCTTTGAGCAGCGTGCTTTTGCCCGCACCATTGGGGCCAAAGACGCCCACCAACTTGCCGGGGCGCAGGGTGAGGTTGATGTTGCGCAGAGCCTGCACGTCACGGTAGTTGACGCTCAGGTGGTCGATAGTAATGTAAGGAGCAGGAGCCATACCGGTATTTCTAACGCAGGGGTGAGGAGCTGCAATCGCGAAAATGAAATGATTATGAAATGTATTGTATCGTAAAAATGAAATGATTATGAAAAGCAGCTTATGCAACGCATGAATCTGTATCCACGGTATGGAAGAATAGCCGCTGTGGTATTGCTCCTAGGGCTGGGATTGGTAAGCTGTGACTCTGCTCAACGGTCAGAACTTGCTTCAGATGAAGCTGATGATTCACGTCCTGCCGTGGTGGCTACCAGTACTGTTATTGCCGATTGGGTCGCCGAAGTAGGGGGGGACCAAGTTGCACTGACCGGCATTTTGCAGCCCGGTGCTGATCCCCACGTCTATGAGCCCGTTCCCGCTGACACTATTGCTTTTGAAGACGCCGACCTGATTTTCTACAACGGCTATAACTTAGAACCCAACCTGGTTCGGTTGCTCAATGCGGCTGGAGTAGACGCCCAACGGGTAGCCGTAGGTGAGGTGGTGCCTCCCCTAGATTTGCAAAAAGGGACAACCACCGTACCCGATCCTCACGTGTGGGGCGATGTGAGCAATGTGGTGCCCATGGTCGAAACGATTCGGGATCAGCTGATTGAGCTAGCTCCTGACCAGGCAGACTTGTTTACCACTAACGCCGCTGCCTACATTGCTGAACTGGAGCAGCTCCATAGCTGGGTAGAGATCCAGACTGCTACCATTCCCCCAGCGCAACGGCAGTTGGTCACTACCCACGATGCTTTTCAGTACTATGCCAACGCCTACGGTCTCACGGTGGCAGGCACCCTAATTGGCCTTAGCACCGAGGAGCAACCCAGCGCTCGCACCGTGCAGCAGCTGGTTGCCGCTATTCAGGGATTGGGAGTACCCGCCATCTTTGCCGAAACCACCATCAATCCCCAACTGATTACCACCGTAGCAAACGAATCTGGGGTGACCTTAGCACCCCAAGCTCTTTATTCTGACTCTATTGGTGCTCCTGGCAGTGACGGGGATAGCTACCTCAAGATGGTGGTAGCCAATACGCGATCGATCGTTGAAAACCTTGGCGGCACAGTGACGGCATCTCCCTTTTGAGGGATCGCTCGCTAAGGGGTAGCAGCGGCGCTGGGGGGTAACCCTTCGAGCACGACCAGCGCTTCGATCACTTTCTTCACCAGGGGAGCGGCGACCGTTGAGCCGTAGGCGTCATCTCCCTGGGGTTCGTCGATGACGGCCAGGACCACATATTGGGGTGAATCGATGGGTAAAATGCCCACGAAGCTGGTGACTCGGCCTCGCCCATAGCCCCCGGACACGGTCGCCTTTTGGGCCGTTCCGGTTTTGCCCCCAATGCGGTAGCCGGATAGCTTAGCCGCATCGCCAGTGCCTTCGCTGACGACGGCCTCCATCATGGTGAGCACCTGCTGGGTAGTCTGGGGCGAAAAGACGGTCTTAGGCCGGGCACGGTCTGGAGTCCACACCTCGGTGCCATCTGCGGAAACCATACCGCTGACCACGTGAGGAGTGACCAGCTTACCGCCGTTGGCCAGAGTGCCAAGCAGTTGCACCATTTTAATGGGTGATAGCGAAAAGCCTTGGCCGAAGGCCGTAGTGGCTGACTCGACTCGGCTGCGAACAAACTGCTCGCGGTCTTTCATCTGAGCGGTGGCTTCTGCGGGTAGATCTATGCCAGTGGGGCGATCGAGGCTGAGTCGCTGAAGCCAGCTAAAGTAGTCGGCGGCGGGCATTTTCTGCATGATGCGTACCATGCCTACGTTGCTGGAGTACTTCAGTACGTCGGTGATGGAGAGCGGCCCACGACCGCCAGCGGTGGCGTAGTCGTGGTTTCTGATCTTCCATTCGCCAAACTGCATTTGACCGCTGTCGTTGACGACTTCGTCGGGTCTGATTAGTCCGGCTTCTAGGGCGATCGCAATGTTGATTGGTTTAAAGGTAGAGCCAGGTTCGTAGAGGTCGCTCACAGCCCAGGTTTTGAGGGCTTCGGGATCGGTTTTAAAGTACTGGTTAGGGTCGTAGGTGGGCACACTGGCCAGGGCGAGCATTTCACCGGTTTGGGCCTCCATGACCATCACAGTACCCCGTTTGGCGTTGTGGCGATCGACCACCGCCTGTAGCTCCTGTTGGGCACTCCGCTGAAGCCGACTGTCGAGGGTGAGGCGCAGGCTGGCGGTGCTGTCTGTCTCCAATGCAGCGGTGTCACTTTCAGTATTCACATCGGTATCAAGCTGATCTTGGCGATCATCAGCAACCTCTAATGTGTCACCAGGCGCTGGCGGCCCATAGGTTTCTAAAGGAATTTCCGTCTCAGCGGGCGATGCTGCTTCGGCTGGCGTAAGGGCCAACTGGTCTTGATAGGCAATTTCTAAGCCTGCCTGGGGCTGCCCGTCAAAATTGACAAAGCCGACGATAGGGGCAAACAGCTGCTGTTGAGGATAAAAGCGCTGCTGCTGGGGAGTTAATTCGAGACCGTTGAGACGTAAGGCGCGCAGGCGATCGACCGTCGCTTCGGATAACCCGTCGGCTACCCGAATGCCGGTTGGCTGCTTGCTAAACTGGCCAATCAGGCCAGACTCTGGGCTTTCTAGCAGCGGGCTGAGAGTCGCTGCCATCTCTGAAATCGATAGATCAAATAGCTGAGGATGGGCATAGAGCGTATAGACCACGCGATCGACGGCAATCACATTGCCCTGCCGATCGGCAATGGAGCGCCGCACCTGCCGTTGCACTGGCGATGTGAGCCGCTGCTGCTGGGCCAAACTAGATAGACTATCGCCCTGGGCTAGCTGTAGCCAGGCTAACCGCCCCGCGATCGCGACCAGCGACAGTACCAGCAACGCCCACACCAACAATATTCTGACCCGGTTGGCTGATGGGTTGAAGGGAACCACCGCCGGTGGGCGAGGCAGAGATTGTTTGCGGCGACGGCGGCGACGGGTAGAGTAGGCAGAGCTAGCCATGGGTGCAACGCAGGTAAACGGTGAGGCTAGGGCCTAATAACCTAAAGGGACATCCACCTTGGGTAGAGCCAGTCGTCCCAAGAGCGATGTTGGTACGGGAGCCGTCATCGCCACAGCAGTCTGCTGCGCTGGCTTGAGGAAGATGACGCTGCCCGGCTGAGGGGGCTGAAATCCCATTTCACTCCCTTCTACCTGCTGGGCCAGATGATTTTTAAGTACCTCATTGGCCGTGGTGAGCTGCTGCTCGTTACGCTGCAAGCGATTGAGCTGCTGACTGGCCTGGTTGAGCTGGCGATTGATATACACCGAGGTGCCATAGCTCAACAAGGTCAGCGCTACTAAAGATGTGGCCAGCGCTGACGACACCAGGTGCAGCTGGCCCAGTCGCTGCACCACTGGGCTAGAAGAATCCAAGCCTGGAGCTTGCGGCAGCACCACCGGCGCAGAAACCTCTGGCCTGATTTCTGCTGGTCGCGTGGCGTAGCCTTGGGCATGTGCTGTCGCTGCTCTAGGCCGAGACGGTACTGGACGAGGCACATAGGATTTCAGCGCAGCGGACATAGATGACCCACACCAGTAATGAAACTGAAGTCAGGATACTGCATTCTGAAAAAATTGAGCCATCAACCGGCAAAATGAATGCGGCATTTAAGAGCTGAATTCTAAGGGCCAAAAAATAGGATCAATTCCCAAATCTTGAACCTTTTACAGTATTAAATGACGTTTTTATGCTCTATAGCTTTGTGCCGCACTCTGAGCAGAAGTTGCTGGTTGAGACATTTTGGTGCCCACAGCTAACACAAGGTGTCAAGCCAGTGCCACTGCCAGTACCATGCACCTCAGGCAGACCGATCATCTGGTGATTGCCTTTGCCAGGGGCCACCATGGGGTAGCAGTTTTCGTTGCGGCGCACGCGCACGTCGAGCAGGACGGGGCCGTCGTGGGCCAGCATAGCCGCCACAGTTGGGGTGAGCTGGTCGCGATCGCGCACCATCATACCCTTGATGCCATAGGCTTGGGCCAGCACCTCAAAGTTGGGCATACCCACTTCCATATTAGAAGAGGAGTAGCGCTCGCCGTGGAAGGCCTGCTGCCACTGGCGCACCATGCCCTGCCAGCCGTTGTTCACAATCACCGTCTTGACTGGAATGTTGTACTGAGCCAGGGTACCTAGCTCTTGCAAATTCATCTGGAAGCTGGCGTCGCCGCTAATGCAGATCACTGTTTCGTTGGGCAGCGCCACCTGCACCCCCATGGCAGCGGGCATGCCGAAGCCCATGGTGCCAAGTCCCGCGCTTGACACCCACTGGCGGGGGCCATTCTTTAAGAACTGAGCTGACCACATCTGGTGCTGTCCCACATCGGTAGTGAAGTAGGCGTGGGGAGCCTGAATGGCGAGTTCGTGGATCACTTCCTGGGGCGACAGCTCATCGGGATAGGTGGGCACCACCAGGGGATAGTCACGCTTCCAGCGATCGATGCGATCGCGCCAAGCCGCTGTTTGGTTAGGGGGCGGCAGCTGGTTTTCTTCCTCTAAGCGGATGAGCATGGTGGTCAACACCTGCCTCACATCGCCCACAATCGGTACCTGGGGAGTGCGATTTTTGCCCACCTCAGCCGGGTCAATATCGATATGAATGACCTGGGCACGAGAGGCAAACTCGTCTAGCTTGCCGGTAACGCGATCGTCAAAGCGAGCGCCTACAGCAATCAGCAGATCGCACTCGCTAACGGCAAAGTTGGCATAGGCAGTGCCGTGCATGCCCAGCATGCCAAGGGCTAAGGAGTGATGCTCATCAAAGGCTCCCTTGCCCATCAGCGTGGTGGTCACGGGAATTTGAAAATATTCTGCCAGTTGGCAAATTTCGGCGTGAGCGTTAGCGGTAATGGCACCGCCACCCACGTAAAGCAGAGGGCGCTCACTCTGGCGCATCAGGCGCAGAGCCGGATTAACCTGGCGGGGATTACCTTTAACGGTAGGTTTGTAACCGGGCAGACTTACCTGTCCAGGCTCCACGGGCACGTAGTCGAAGTCCGCTAGGCCAATGTCTTTTGGGATGTCAATCAGCACCGGGCCGGGGCGACCGGTTTGGGCAATGTAAAAGGCCTCCGCCACCATGCGCGGAATTTGGTCAGGGGTACGAGCAACGTAGGAATGTTTGACCAGGGGCAGAGTAATGCCGAAGATATCGGTCTCTTGAAAGGCGTCACTGCCGATCGCATGGCTGGGCACCTGGCCCGTAATCACCACCATGGGGATTGAGTCCATTTGGGCTGTGGCAATGCCGGTAACCAGGTTGGTAGCGCCAGGGCCAGAGGTGCCAAAGCAGACGCCCACTTTCCCGGTGGCGCGGGCGTAGCCGTCAGCGGCATGGGCTCCGCCCTGCTCATGACGCACTAAAATATGACTGATGCCCCCAGCGGCTTCGGCGCGGTACAGCTCGTCGTAGATTGGCAAAATAGCTCCACCCGGATAGCCAAAAATATGCTCTACCCCATGCCGTCTGAGGCTGTCGATTAGGGCAAAAGCGCCAGAGGCGCGGCGCACAAGAACACTGTTAGGAGCGGCAATGGGAGTTGTCATAGCGGCGGGTGCTTGAGTTGAGCTAGGGCTAGATTGCATTAGTTAAGAAGAAAATAAGATCAGAACATTTTCTCCCTCAGGCCACACGGGCAGTGAACAGGCTCACCGCCGCTGCTTTACAGGAATCGTGGTGCTAAATGCTGTTAAATGAAGAACATTTCCTCTCATATTAGCAGCAGAGGCCAGAGCCGTCGTTGCCACAGGGCTTACTTTAGGCCACCTGGTTATGGGGTGTTGATATTCAACAATGAATCGGTGGTGTAGCGGTCAATGGCCTGGCGCGATCGCATGCAAAGAAAATCGGCGGCGGTTATAGATTCCTTAACTTTCCCTGGCGCCGTGGCCCAACCCACTACCGACTGAGGCTGCTGCCACAGGTGGAGATGCGGCACGGCTGGGTCGGCGTAAAAGTCAATATCTCCGGCACCCAAACAGCGGGAGGTGTGGTGGGTCGTGCGATCGTGGCTGAGTCGATAGGTTGGCACCGTGGGATCACGGGGCACTCCCCAGCCATCTGCCATCAAGAGGGCAAGCACCGGAGCCTGATAACGCTGCCAGTGAGTTGCTAGGGCAGCTGCCCCAACGCAGCCCGCACTAAATGCCCAAATGATCAGCGCTGGTGGTGCATCTTCAAGAGAGGTGTTGTCTAGGGTATTCCTCAAGGGGCTGGTAGAGCTTGCTGCTTTTGCTGGCTCACAGCTCAATTTAGCCCTGCCTTTAAGAGCTTGGCGTAGGGCAAAGGGCGAGAGAACGCCCAGCGTAGATTGGGGTGCGCAAACCTGACTGTACCGACTCAACACCTCATCTTTGGCGATCGCGGCCAAAATCTGCCCCGTATAGCTAGGCGGGTGCATGCCGCCACATATCAGTAAAACAATTTGCTGCAATGCCACTGCTTACCACATTTTTTCTTGGTTGGGTCAATCTCTGCTCAGCAGATCACGCAATGTAATAGCTAGGAGAACGACACTCCTGCTAGAAAAAACAATGATTGAGAAACGATTCAGTTTACGTATTTTTTATAGTCTTTCGCAAGAGAAAAATGATTTCTTTCTAAAACTTAGATAAGGGAACCGCCATTGGCGCACATATATAGGGAATATCTAAGGTCAGTTGGGAGGTGCTTCACTTCAAAGCTTTAGAACATGTCTATTGACCGGCTCTAGCCGTCGCTTCAAATCAATCCCTAAGCTGAGCTCGTCTGTCTGGTGAACCAGGCTTTCAACTCTTTAACCTTGCTCACAGGCTTTTCTTAGCCTGTTTAGACTGATCCCCAGTCCGTGAGTGAAGTACCTACTCCTGATCTTGCCGCTTAATACTCCTGGAGTTTAATTCAAATGGCTCAAACCATTGTTAATCTAACTTTACCGATCGTAACAGATAAGATCGACGCTATTTTGGCGGCCTATCCGCTCTACGAATATCGCCAGGTTTTTGCGGTTCCTGAACTGCGGCAAAAATTGACGGCCTATGTTCTCGCTCGGCTGCCGGTGGTGTATGTCACGATGGACAGCAGTACTGCCTGCGATATGGCACCGACAGGGCACTGCTACTCTTCTGAGCAGCACAATCAGATTAATCAGCTGATCCACCAAGGGATTGAGGCGTTGCTGGGTCGGCCTGAGATTGAGCAGCGTCGTCCTAGTGTTGAACGGATTGAGGCTGAACCCATTCCGTCGAGCTGGTTCGGATAGATTGGCCGGGTTTCCGTTCGGTTCTACCCATAGCTCAATCATGATTAAGGGCGTAGTCTCGTAATAGACGGTGGGTTGTCTGGAGTGGGCAACCTGCTGACTGTGGCTTAAGTGCCGTAGTTGGCCGATCGCAGAGACAGGTGACGCCTTGGTGCAGCAGTTTCTACCCCTTAGTCCGTTGCTCAGTGAGCAGCAGGTTCCCTCTGGCCGGGAGCCAGAGGAGGCCCATTGGCAGCCTGGAGCTGGTGCTAGTACGCCCCAGGCCCACATTCAGGCTGAGCAAGAGTGGCTAAGTGGCCTGACAGCCCTGATTAGACTACTACTCGAACTTCCTCCAGACTCTGTCCCGACGGAGGTGGGTGGGCTGATGCCGTTGATGGGAGGGGTGCTGTCGGGGCCATTTCCGGTGCTGCCCGATCGCCTCAAGGGGCAGCGGTTGGCTCACTGGCTTTTGGTGCCTGAGCAACTGGAGCAGATTCTGGCCGTAACCCGTCCTCTGCTGCCAGGGCAAGGAAAAGGAGTGGCCGCAGCTCCCGCCTGTGATTTGCAGATGGTGCCCCTGACCAGCAGTGACCCGCTGGTGGGAGAACGGTTTTGTCTGTTGTTGACCCGGCACATTAGTCTGCTGTTGGTATTGGGCTACGATGCTCACGGGCTACCCCAGTTTCAGTTTTCCTTTGCTCCTGAGGTGGTGGAGCAGGGCTGGCAACGCTTGCGCGATCGCGTTGTGGCTACCCGTCCCCCCCTGGTGCAGGCCCTCGATCGCCTGATCGACGAGTTTCCTCCCGTTGAGCCCGACTATCGCTTGGTGACTCGCTATAGCCATTTGCTCATGGCACAACTGCGCCATCTGCCCCCTGGGTCAGTAGAGGCTGAGGGGCATGGATCGACTGTGACTATGCCGGCTTTGGCGCTGCCCGCTCGACCTACCGTGGCAGCCTTTCAGACTGACTCGCCTCCTCACTTTAAATCTGTATTCGGCAGTGCTGCTGAGGCAAACCCTCAACCCGCCGAGGAGAGTAGCCCCGATACCGAGCTGCTCAAGGCAATGGCCCACGAAATTCGTACGCCCTTAACGACGATTCGCACGCTGACGCGATCGCTGTTGAAGCGCAAAGATATTAGCGATGAAGTGGGTAAGCGTCTGCGGCTGATCGATCGCGAATGCACACAGCAAATTGATCGTTTTAGCCTAATTTTTCGGGCTGTGGAGCTAGAGACCGATCGGACGGCCAGGCCGCGATCGCCCCTATCAGCGATTTCCCTCAACCAGCTGTTTGATGATGCCATTCCTCACTGGCAGCAGCAGGCCAGTCGTCGCAACCTCAGCCTGACCGTGAATGTACCACCCTGCCTACCCATGGTGAACAGCGACCCGGCCATGCTAACCCAGGTGCTCACTGGGCTGATCGATCGCTTTACCCACAGCTTGCCCCCCTACAGTCACATTGAGCTGGCAGTCACCTTAGCTGGGCACCAGCTCAAGCTTCAATTTCAGTCACTGCCACCTACGGGCAGTGATGACCAGCTCAAGGATGATCCGTTCTCATCGCCCTTTAAGGCATTGGGGCAGTTGCTCATGTTTCAGCCCGAAACCGGGGGGCTCAGCCTTAACCTCAACGCCACCAAAAATTTGTTTCAGGCTTTGGGCGGCAAACTCATCGTGCGGCAGCGTCCCCAAGCTGGCGAAGTGCTGACGGTATTTTTGCCCTTAGAGACTAAAACGCTGTAAGCCGCTTATGGTGATCGCTGTGGACTTCAGAGACTCTCTACGGAGGGTCTCTCTTTAAAGAGTCGAGATCAATCCCACCGCGAGCTACAGCTGGGATGTCGCATTGCCTAGCAATCGGCAGTAGCTATGTCCAGATTTAGGGTCGCATCAGCCCAATCGGCTCGATCTAAGCGATAAACCGAGCAGTCATCGTCGCCAAATCGGCGGTGCTCTACAAATTTGAACCCAAGGCGCTCATAGAAGCGGTGGGCGCGGGTGTTGTTGGTCAGCGGGTCAATCAGCACCGCTGTCACCAAGGGATCAGCAAAACAGCGGGCTAGGGCCAGCCTCATCATGGTGGTGCCATAGCCTTTACCCAGCTCAGTAGCTTCGCCAATCCAAATGTCGATCGCCCGCAAATTGGCCGGGACATCGCCCCAGTAGTGGCTGTCTTCCTGGGCGGGATCAATGATTTGAATAAAGCCGATGGGGCGACCGTTGAGCTCAGCCATGAGCTGCTCGCGCCAGCTGGGGGTGCGCGCTAGCTCTACCTCCCACCCCCAGTCGTCGTTGGGGTCGGCGGCGATCACCTGAGGTTGCTCATCCCAGTGGCGAAGTAGATCGAGGTCGCTCAGGGTAGCGGGCCGCAGGGTAATGGTGCTTGACTCAGGCATGGTCGTTACCTGCTGATTTAACATTGGTTAGCCACCCGACCACTATGGGTTTCGCGTACTCTTTTGCCAAGAGACGATATTCATCTTTAAAAGGTATCAATTCAGCCAGCCGTGAAATTGCCTGAATTTTTTATCGGTCTGGAACCTGGTAGTGCAATTCCACAAAGTTTTGGCCGTAGGTTTTGGCTGACAGCAGCCTCAATGGCGGATCGACCCGTAGCGGAAATAGGGGAGCGCCGCCGCCCAGGGTGACCGAGGCAATCTGCACCACAATTTCATCTAGCAGCCCAGCGTCGTAAAACTGGCCTGCCAGGTCGCCGCCGCCGACAATCCACACATTTTTGTCGCCGGCTGCGATCGCCATCTCCTGGTGAAAGGGCTTGACGTCGCCGCTGACAAACCGAACATCAGCATTCTCAATGGTTGGCAGCTGGCGCGAGGTAAATACCCAGGCCGGTACTTTGTAAGGCCAAGGCTGGGGGTTGTCGGCCTCAGCAGAAAAATCGTGGTCGTAGATCCATTGGTAGGTGGTGGAGCCCATGGCGATCGCACCCACCCCCTCCAAAAAGGTATCAAACGTATTCGGCTCTAGTTCGCCAAACTGAAACAACCAGTCGAGAGAATTGTTGGGGTCGGCGATAAAGCCATCTAAGCTGGTAGCCGTGTAATAAATGGTGGCCATGGTAGATTGTGCTCCCTCACAGAGTTGAGTTTTAGGTGCGGCTACAAAAGATTTAGGGTCTCAAAGCAGCGACGTGTTAGCTCAAGGCGAACTGAGAGATCGGCATCACTGCGCATGTCGATGTTGGTGGCAAACAGGTAAACGTTTTCCCCTCGTTCTAGATAGCCAACATACCAGCCAATTTGGGGTTGATCGGCCTCGCCCAAGCCAGCCCAGCCCGTCTTGGCCCGCAGCGTGTAGTCGGGGGTGCGCTCGGCGATCATGATGTCTTTGACTGTAGCTACTGTCTCCTCAGAAAACGGCAATTCGTTGCGGTGCAGGCGCTGTAAGAACTCGATCTGCTGCTGGGGCGTAATGCGCAGGTCGCCCTCTAGCCAGAAGCTGTCGATCGCCTCAGGACTGCCGATAGCTTGGTTGCCGTAGCCTGCTTCGCTGACCCACTGCTGCATGCGATCGTGCCCAACCCGCCGCGCCAGCACCTGATAGAACCAAACGGCGGATAGATTAAATGCCCTACGCAAATTCAAGTCTTGGTTCCAGGTGGGGATCATGCGCTCGATGCCGTCCCAAGTGAGCACCGCAACATCGTTGGCGATCACTCCAGTTTCGAGCGCAATCAGCGAGTTGAGAATTTTGAAAGTAGAAGCTGGCAAAAAGGCTTGGCGGTTGCGATCGCGATTGTGCTCATAGGTCACGTTCTGGTTCACATCGTGAATAATGATCGCCCCTTCAACCCCTAGGGCTTGAAAATGTTGGGCAAATTGAGCTTCTAAACTGGCTGTTTGCTGACTGGGCGTTGGTGCGATCGGCTCCACGCTAGACTGAGCAGCGGCAGGCGGCATCGGCATAGCAACCAAGCCGCTGACGGCTAACCCAAAGAACCATCGATAGGCACGATCCACAATATTGAGCTCCTAAAAGGGCAATTTTCGGGCGCGGAGTTAACTTTACACAGTACTCAAGTACTTGTCCAGGCCACAGAGGTTTAAGGACAGCCAGCGCGGTCAGAGCAATCAGGCGAATGAACTGAATTTATAGGCTGATCACTCGCACAACCCGTTACATCCCAAAAGTTGAAGCCTTGACCTGTGAGCGGGCGATAGCAACCTTACGCATGGAGGGAGGGCGTGAGCAATGCAGGGCTGCGCATAGGGGCTAATAGGGTGTGATGGTGACGAAGGCTTGCTCCTTGAGATCACACCCGCTATTTGAGACAAAGGTTCTATCAGGCGGCAACCAGTTCTGCCACCTGGGCTTGGGCCGCTGCAATGGAGGCGGCTAAGCTTTCGCTACTGTGCTCGTCATTTTCGATATGCACAAAGGTGATATCGGTGATGCCAATAAACCCAAACGCTACCCGCAGGTAGGGATCTTGGTGATTCATGTGGCCGTAGCGCTCGCCAGGGCCAAAGCCTGAGGCTCCTCGGGCAGTGATGACGAACATTTTTTTGCCGTGGAGCAGGGGTTTATAGGGATCTTCGGCATCCTCGGGGTCAATGGCGAAGGTGTGGCCGGTGCGCACAATTTGGTCAATGTAGGCTTTGAATGTGCTAGGGATGCTGAAGTTGTACATGGGGCACCCCACGACCACAATATCGGCAGCGATGAGTTCGTCGATTAGGCGAACGCTCACACTGAGTGCCTCCCACATCTCCGGTGTGCGCTGCTCGGGCGGGGTGTAGGCCGCCACAATCCAGGGTTCATCTACATGGGGCACGGGCTGGCGGCCGATATCGCGGTAAGTGACGGTGTCGCTGGGATGAGTTTGTTGCCAGGCTTCGACAAATTCGCGAGTCATGCGGCGAGAGTGAGACCTTTCCCCTCGCGGGCTAGAATCAATATGCAGCAGGTGTGTCATAGGGCCTCTAAGTCAGTACCCGTTTAGCCTAGGGAACCTGCCTGGGTGGGCGCTATTTCATTCTTGGGAGGCTGTCAAAATCTTGCGATGGATTGGCGATCAATCCAGCAGGCGCCGCACGGATATGGGCACATCAGGAAATGCGATCGGCGCAACGGATCCTTCTTTTAGCGTAGTTTGTGATTGATACGCCCCATTGACCGGGTCGCGCATGACTACAAGCTCCATGCGTTGGAGATTGATCACCCAATATTCGGGAATGCCTGCCGCAGCGTAGGCCTTTGCCTTGGGCTCCAAATCTTTTTGCAGGCTGGTGTCCGAGAACTCCATCAGCCAAAAGACGTTTTCTGGATAAGGGTGATGCTGCAAATACTCCTTACCTAAGGGCTGCACTACCGCCAGGTCAGGTTCTGGCTCAGACTGGGTAGCGGGAATAGTGATGGGGTGACTCTCACGAACTTGGGCTCGCTCACCCAACAATTTCCGCAGATAATCACCAACGGTGCTGGCGTAGTAGGCGTGGGGTTCTCCTTAGGGGGGCATTTCAATGATTTCTCCATTCAAAAGCTCCACCCGGCGATCGCTGAGAATGCCCGCCGCAATCATCTGGTGGTAGTCCTCAAGAGTCCATTTTGCGATCGCAACATGAGGGGTCATCGCTTTCTCTGGCTGCCATTCAAGGTGAGAATTTGCCTATCGCTTTATTCTGCCAGATAGACTTGAGAGAGTTGGGGCAGATTCCGGGACGGATAGCTTCGCGAATTGTCTGGGCCTAGCCTAACCTAGCTCCAAGGTGGAGAATCTACCGATGAATGCAGCTAAATCCGCTGATGTCAGGGCTAGTCACAACCAGCTAGCCACTGATCAAACCGCGTTAGATTGCCTACCGACGCTGTCGAGTCAAGCCTTGGGATGGGAGCACATTCAGGTGGGGCAATTTCAGCATCCGCCGGGGGAATGTCGGATGGCCTCAGACGCGGAGCATACGGTTTGTGTGTCGTTGGCGGCCCGTCCAGTGCGGTTTTTGCAAATCAAAGACGGCAAAACCCACAGCAGCCTCTGCGGTAAAGGCGATATTTCCATTACC
Organism: Leptolyngbya sp. FACHB-60; assembly: GCF_014695775.1. Lineage (GTDB taxonomy): Bacteria > Cyanobacteriota > Cyanobacteriia > Phormidesmidales > Phormidesmidaceae > Nodosilinea. Next base: position 24,052 of record NZ_JACJOX010000058.1, read on the forward strand.
CCGGCTCAAACATCCTTTTTTGCCCGCTGGCAGGACGACGATCACTACGTCGAGCTGCGGCTCAACTCCGGCTTTATGGCCACCGTCGCTCAAGAAGCCCTGGGGTTAAACCCCGATCGCATTGAACTCATCCCCGAGTTTCGCTTGCGGGACGGGCGGCTAGAGGCGATCGCCTTGATGCTGCTCGACGAACTCAACCAGGCCAACCCCGGCGGCAAGCTCTACGTCGAGTCGCTGACCAACCTGCTGGCGGTGCACCTGCTGCGGCAATATGCCATGGCCAGACCAACCTTGCCCATTCACCCCAGCGGCTTACCCCAGCGCCAGCTCTTGCCGGTGTTAGATCACATCCACGAAGCCCTGGATGCCGACCTTAAATTGGCGGATTTGGCGGCGATCGCAGGTCTCAGCCCCTTCCATTTCAGTCATCAGTTCAAACAGGCGATGGGGGTTGCCCCCTACCAATACGTGCTGCAACAGCGGGTCGAGCGGGCCAAGCAGTTGTTGAAACAAACTAACCACTCTATTGTGGAAATCGCCCTGCTGTGTGGGTTTAACAGCCATAGCCACCTGAGTAAACAGTTTCGCCAGACCACCGGCACCACCCCCAGCGCCTACCGAGCGATCGTGCAGTAACCGCCCTTCCCGTGACTGACCCCGTGACTAAATTTGTGCTCTACAGCAAGCCCGGCTGCCATCTGTGTGAAGGGCTCGAAGAAAAACTTGTGGTCGCCGCCCACCTGCCCTTTGAGCTAGAGGTGCGCGACATCACCACCCGCGACGACTGGTTTCAGCGCTACCAGTACGAGATTCCGGTGCTGTGCTGTGTTCGCGATGGAGACTCTGACCCCCAAGAAATTCCTTTGCCGCGCTTGTCGCCTCGGGCACCCCAGGCCAAGGTGGAGCAATTGATACAGACTTATATGGGGCAGAGTAAGGCAGAATAGGGCAACTTCAATGATGTGAGGAGTTGCTGACATGAAGCTGCGCCAACTGCTTGAGGACCTGCCCCCTGGGCTGATCGACGCCGGATTTACGCTACCGATGCAGGATAACGATCCTGATATCAAGGGACTGTGCACCAATTCCCACGCCTGCCAGCCCGGGGACGTGTTCATTGGCATGCCGGGCACGCGGGTGGATGGTGGCGAATTTTGGCCCAGCGCAATGGAATCTGGGGCAGCGGCGGCGCTGGTGTCTGCCCAAGCCTTGCAGACTCGCCCCGCTGAAGGTGATGCCTGCGTAGTACCGATCACCGATATGTCGGTGGCCTGTGCCGAAGTGGCCGCACGCTTCTACAACTACCCGGCCCAACAGATGGGGCTAGTGGGGGTCACGGGCACCAACGGCAAGACGACAACGACCCACCTGATCGAGCACCTGCTGAATGCATCCGAGCAGCCTACAGCCCTGTTAGGAACACTCTATACCCGCTGGCCCGGGCACCAGCAAACCGCCCTCTATACCACCCCCTTCGCAGTAGAACTCCAGGCAGAATTGGCAAAAGCGCGAGATGCGGGCTGTCGATATGCGGTGTTAGAAGTCAGCTCCCACGCCCTGGCTCAAAAGCGGGTCTGGGGCTGCCCCTTTGAGGTGGCGGTCTTCACCAACCTGACCCAAGACCACCTCGACTACCACAGCGACATGGATGACTACTTCCAGGCCAAGGCGCTGCTGTTTAGCGAGACTTATTTGGCAGGTCGCGCGGTGGTGAACATTGATACGCCCTACGGAGAGAGACTGGTTTCCCAGCTGCCCCCCGATCGCGTCTGGACCTATAGCACGCAGAATCCTGATGCCGACCTGTATACCGGAAATCTCACTTACCAGGCCAACGGCGTGACCGGAACCCTGAAGACCCCAGCGGGCACGGTGCCCTTTAGCTCGCCGCTGGTGGGGCAGTTTAACTTAGAGAATTTGCTGGCGGCGGTGGGGACAGCCCTGCACCTGGGTGTGGCCCTCGACACGATCGCAGCGGCACTGCCGGGCTTTGGCGGCGTACCTGGGCGCATGGAGCAGGTCAAGATTTCTGAGGCCCAGGACATTAGCGTGATTGTGGACTACGCCCACACGCCGGACAGCTTAAAAAATTCCCTTCAGGCGGCGCGGCCCTTTGTACCAGGGCGACTGATCTGCGTGTTTGGCTGCGGGGGCGATCGCGATCGCACCAAGCGCCCTCAGATGGGCCGCATTGCCCACGAACTGGCCGATGTGGTGGTGGTCACCTCCGATAACCCCCGCACCGAAGACCCTCAGCAGATTTTGCGAGATGTGGTGGCTGGCATTCCGGCCACCCTAGGGGAAGATCAGGTGGTGGGCGATCGCGCCACCGCCATTCAGTTGGCGATCAACCTTGCCCAGCCGGGGGATGGCATTTTAATTGCAGGCAAGGGGCACGAAGACTACCAGATTCTCGGCACCGAAAAAATTCACTTTGACGACCGTGAACAGGCCCGCCATTTTCTTGAAAAACGGTATATGAGCTGACATTTTTGCCCTAAATGGCGGCGTTATGTGAATACACGCAACATTCTCACCGCCATTTTCAGTGGTTAAAGATACCCTAATAGGTGTTAGTGCTGATCTGATTTTGGGTGGGCGCTAGCCTGGCCTTGGCCCGTTGGAGCACTATGCAGTCTTACCAAGAACAAGAGGTGTCGCTGCACCGGCTTCTGCAGCTGACTGCGGCAGCCCCAGACTATGTCCAGGTAAAGCCGAAAGGGTTTAAGGCGATTCTCCAGTCAATGGTAGAGTTCCTCGAAGCCCACGACATTCAGGCCCACCTGCTGGTCAAGCTGCCGGTGGGCGACCCCTGGAATGAGGATGTGCTGCGCTATGGCCAGGGGCTGGCACTGCCCCATCGAGTGCTGCGGTTTGCGCGTCCTGATGCCGAGGCGCTTGGCCTGGGCAATGATGTGGTGGTGCCCTTGCCCGATAGCCACACCTGGCGCGGCGACTACTTTGTGGTGGTGCAATCGGAGTCCTTTGCAGCCATGCTGCTCGCCCACCGGTTGCAGCCGCTGTCGGCTACTCCCACGGGCGAGCGTCAGCGGCTGACCGAGGGCCAACGCGACCCTGAGGATGACGATGAGGCTTCGCCGCCCCTAGAAGAAGCGACGGCGCGATCGTCATATCTATCGGTGTGCTGCTCCGTTAACCCCGACCTGGTGGCGACGGTGGTAAGCGCCATTCGCCGCCAGATTGACCAAGGCCTAGGCACTGCCAATGCCGGGCTTGATCTCGCCACCCTGACCCAGCAGTGGCCCCAGTTGAGGCCTACTCAATCACTCACCCCGGCCTACCTCAGCCTGGTCGATCGCTGGCTCAACTGGCAGCTCACGCGCCAGGAGCACCTGCGCCAGTCGGCCTCGACCTACCGCCGACAGGCGTTAAGTATGTCGAGCTTGTCATCCCAAAACGAGGTGTTGATCAACACCTTGCGCCTCAAGGATGACTTTCTCAATACGGTGGGTCAGGAACTGCGCACTCCCCTCACCACCATCAAAACTGCCCTGACCCTGCTCGACTCGCCCCACCTTAAGCCCCCCCAGCGGCAGCGGTATATGGAGATGATCAGCCATGAGTGCGATCGCCAGAGTGCGCTGATTAGCGGCGTACTCAACCTGCTGCAGATGGAGACCAGTGTCAGCCAGACTCAGCTCGCTCCGCTGAACCTGTCAGAAACGGTGCCCCCGGTAGTCAGCACCTATCAGCCCCTGGCCGCAGAAAAGGGCATTATGCTGGCTTACACCATCCCTCGCCAGGTGCCCCCGGTGTTGTGCCCCGACAGCTGGCTGCGGCAGGTGATGATTCACCTGCTAAACAACAGCCTGAAATACACCCTCAGCGGTGGCCAGGTCTGGGTAACGGCGTCTAGCACCGCAGACTACGCCGAAATCGAAGTGCGCGATACCGGTACCGGCATTTCAGCCAGCGATTTGCCCCACATTTTTGAGCAATTCTATCGAGGTCGAAACTTGCCGCCCGCCGAAACCGAGGGGGCTGGTCTGGGGCTATCGATTGTGCGGCAGCTGCTGTTGTACTGTGGCGGCACTGTAGTAGCCCGCAGCCAACCCGGCGAAGGAACGACGCTGGTGGTGCGGTTGCCCATTCACCACCGGCGACCCTGACCGTTAGAATGTGTGCTTTAATCGGCGATTTGTTCTTTGACCTCACCTAAATCTGCGCCGGTTGCCCCCGGCGATCGCCCCGATGCTAGCCGGGGAGCGATTTATGCGCTGCTGGCCTACAGCACCTGGGGGCTGCTGCCCATCTATTGGAAGCTGTTAGGCGTTGCCTCTGCCGTGGAGGTGCTCAGCCACCGCATGATTTGGTCGGCGGTATTTTTAGTCGGCATTTTGCTGGTGCAGCGGCGGTTAGGAGATTTGCAAACGCTACTGCGATCGCCCCGCAAAGTGCTGGTGCTGCTGCTAACTGCCAGTCTGCTGACCTTTAACTGGGGGCTGTATATCTACGGGGTGAATAGCGATCGCGTCGTCGAAGCTAGTCTGGGTTACTACATCAACCCGCTGGTGACCGTGCTGCTGGGGTTTATCTTTCTCAAAGAGCGCCTATACCGAGGGCAGCAGGTGGCCGTAGCGCTGGCGGTGGTGGGGGTAGGCTACTTCATCTGGCAGCTGGGCACCGTGCCGTGGATTGCGCTGGCGCTAGCCATTTCCTTCGCGTTTTACGGCCTGCTGCGCAAGGTGGTGGCCGTGGCCCCGCTGGTGGGCCTGGCGGTTGAAACTCTGCTGATTACCCCCCTGGTGCTGGTGGTGGTGAGCTGGCTCGCGGCCAGCGGCCAGGGGCACTTTGGGGAAAGCCTGCCGCTCACCCTGCTGTTTATCGGGGCTGGGGTGGCGACTTCGATGCCACTGCTGTGGTTTAACAAAGCGGCCAAACGGCTGACCTTAGCAACCCTTGGCTTCTTTCAGTATCTCGCCCCATCGCTGTCGCTGCTGCTGGGGGTGTTTGTGTATGGCGAACCGTTCACCCCAGTTCATGCGGTGACCTTTAGCTGCATTTGGGCAGCGCTGCTGCTGTACTCGGTTACCGCGCTGCGGGCTAGGGGCAGGGAACTGCGCTGATGTCTATAACTTGTCCGTAGGAGCTGGTTTCGGTCACCCAGCCAGTGCTGCCATCAAAGATGGTGACCTCTAGCCAAGCGCGGCCATCGCCGGAGTTCTGCCGCCAGGGTGGATTGCGAGAGGCGTAAATGGTATCTCCGGCGTTGTAGTCAGCAATAATATTGGCGTTTGTGGCAGGTGTGGCCCTTACCGAAAGCCGCACATTGGCCCGAAAACAGGCCCGTGCCGTCGATGGTGGCCTGTCGCTGCAAGGCGATAAAACCGAGGCGCTGATCCAGCCCATAGGCTGTACAGACGACAAACCGTTGAAGTTATTCCCTAAAAAGATTTGAGCCCGGCCTTCGGTGACAACCCCAGTTAAAAGTACCTGAGTACCGGCTGGCAGGGTACCCAGGCGGTTGGCGATGGGCCCCAGCCTGGTGTTGTCAAAAACCTCGACGGTTTGGTTGAGCCGTCGGCACTGGCGAATGAGGCCCTGGTTTTCTTGCAGGCCTTGAACGACGATTCTAGACCCCTGGGCTAGGGCTGTTGGGGTGAAACCATAGGCGATCGCCGCCGTTGTCGCCAGCCCAATCGCCAGCGGTCTCAAGGGGTTCATGCTTACTGCCATACCATCTCCTCACTATAGGTTTTGCCAGTCAAGAGTATTCCGACTAAAAAAACATCCTGATTGGCCTGCTTGGCTAGGACGTAATCGGGCTGCCCTACCGCCAGTTTTCGCGGCGCAGCAGGGGGTTCATCAACTCATTCAGCCCCTCACCTACTAGGGAAAGCCCCGTCACCATCAGGGTTAGGGCCAACCCAGGAAACAATGCCGTCCACCAGATGCCTGTGGGCAACGCATCGAGGGCCTGGCGAATGTCGGCTCCCCACTCGGGCACCTGCTCGGGCAGGCCCAATCCCAAGAACCCTAGCCCTCCCAGCACCAAAATGGCGTCGGCGGCATTGAGGGTAAACAACACCGGCACGCTTTGAATCACGTTGAGAAACAGGTAGCGGGTGAGCACTGTCCAGGTCGAGGCCCCCATCGCCTGGGCGGCTTCGATAAACAGCTCGGTCTTGACGCTGACAGTGTGGTTGCGCACCACCCGGTAATACTGAGGAATATAGGCAATGCTGAGGGCGATCGCCGCGTTCACCACCCCCCGACCCACTACAAAGGCCAGGGTGACCGAGAGCAGCAACCCCGGCAGAGTGTAGATCGTATCCATAAAGAACAGCAGAGCGCGATCGAGCCAGCCGCCCAGGTAGCCGCTGACCATGCCCAGGGGTACCCCAATCGCTACGCTGAGCAGCGTGGCCAGCAGCACCACCTGCCAGGCGGCGCGGGTGCCAAACAGCGTGCGCGAAAACACGTCATAGCCCTGCCGCGTGGTGCCAAACCAGTGGGTGCCGCCGGGGGGCTCATGGATCGGGTTTTGTAGGGCAGTGGTGGGGTCAAGCACCCAGCCCCAGCTCTGCATCAGCGGCGCTAGCAGGGCAATCAGAATAAATGCCAGGGTGATAGCCAAGCCTACCCCCATCAGCACCATCGACACGTTGGCCGCTGGTTTGGCGGCTGGGTTGCGCAGCAGGGGCAATCGCGGAGTGGTAGCCATAGCAGCGCACCGAGCAGTAGTGAATAGGCTCTTATTATGCCAGAGCGAGGGCTATAGACCGGAGGTGGGGACGATCGCCCAGTCTACCCACTGGCCTTGTCATAATGAACTTAGTCAGACTTCGACCGATCGCTGGGTCAAATTCTGCTCAGCCTGGCAAGACCTGTTCTCCCTGTGGCTTGGCCCTACCTACTCTTTGGAGATCCCATGACTGTCACTGATAGCGTCACTGCCTTACCTACGTCCCAGGTTCTAGAGGTCGCCGCCTCTGGCGCGAAACCTAACGCTCAACAGGTGACGGCTGCCCTGCTAGACGCCGAACGGCAAACCAAGGCAGAGCGGCGGCAGTTTTCCCCCGAGGCGCTGTTGGGTACCTGGCGGCTGCGGTTTACGGCTCCCAAAAAGCCCACCTACAAAGCAGGAAAACCACAGGGAAGTGGGTTTTATGTGCCGGGACTGGCGATCGCTACCATTCGCTTTAACCGAGACGACAATGACCAGCTAACTATTCAAAACCAGCTTCAGGTAGGGCCGGCCAAACTGCGGTTTACGGGGCCAGCCAAGTTCTTGCCCAAAAAAAACCTGCTGGCCTTTGATTTCGTTCGCCTTCAGGTGCTGGTGGGTGGTTTGACGCTGATTAATCTACCTTTGCGCAGCAAAGCCGCTAAGGCAGGCGATTTTGCGGCTACTTCGGTCGCCAAGCTGCCGTTTTTCTCCTTCTTTGTGGCTGAGGAAGGCTATGTTGCCGCTCGGGGGCGCAGCGGTGGGCTGGCTCTATGGGTCAAAAGAGAGGGGGATCAAAAAATAGGGGCAGGTTAACCCCGCCCCCAAGGGACATGTCTTGAGATCAGCAAAGGCCATCGGTGGGGATGCCTCTGCAAAGCCGCTCAGGCTAAAGTTTCGGGACAGTAGCCCAGGCCCATCACAAACTGACGGCGGAAGGCTTCGATCTCTTCGCGATCGGGCTTGCCGTGGGAGACGATTGCCACCTGGTAGCGACGCATGACATCAATGGGCGACTGCCCAGTTTCTAGGCCCCACAGAGCCATGCGGACTCGAATGCCGGGGTCGTAGGCTACACCCAGTTCATTCATGTAAGCGCGATAATCTTCAGCGTCGGGAACGCCAATGTTGTCGTTCATTTTGACGCGGATGACCCATCCATCGATCTGATGGATCACCGTCATAAACTCCAGAGGCAATCTCGGGGTGCCCAGCAGGTGTTCGACTACACGGAGGGTCAAACTGGCATTGGCGAGATAGTAGGTGTATTCCATCGTTGACCTTTAGGCAGGTGCTAGAGTTCTTATGTCCTTATTGTCTGGGATTAGCTCTCAGGTTGTTAGGGTTAAGTCCCCCTACTCGACCTGGGTGTATCCACCCAACCTGCTAGGCGATGTGCGATAGTTCAAAACTTGTTCCAGAGACGGATCCAAGGACTCAGAGCCCTTCTGCTGAGTATTCCTTGGCGGCCTACCAATATTCTCTTCCGCTAGAAAAAATTGCCCAAACCCCTGTTACACCAAGGGATTCGTCTCGTTTGCTGGTGGTTGACGGGCTCGCTTCCCACTGTCACCACCACTTCCGCGACCTACCTACGCTGCTGCAACCGGGGGACTTACTTGTCCTCAACGACACCCGGGTAATCCCAGCCCGGCTACCTGGGTATAAACCCAGTGGTGCCCAGGTGGAGGTGTTTTTGCTGGAGGATCAGGGTGACGATCAGTGGCTGGCCCTAGTGCGCCCGGGTCGCCGCCTCAAACCAGGGGCTACGGTGCATTTTGGCCCCAACCCCAACCAGCCCGACCTGGTGGCTCAGGTGCTCGCTACCGACCCTGAGACCAACGGTCGCCTGCTGAAGTTCGAGCCCCAGGGAAATGAGTCCCTATTGGCCCTATTTGAGCGGCTGGGGGAAGTTCCCCTACCGCCCTACATCACCGACAGCGTAGCTTCCCCCGACCAGTATCAGACGGTCTATGCTGAGGCTCCGGGGGCGGTGGCGGCTCCGACGGCAGGGCTGCACTTCACACCAGAGTTGTTTGAGCGGCTGGAGGAAAGGGGAGTGGGGCGATCGCACATTACCCTCCATGTTGGCGTGGGCACCTTTCGCCCGGTGGAGGCCGACAACATTCTCGACCACAAAATGCACGGCGAATGGATCGATGTCTCGCCAGAAACCGTAGCGCAGATCAACGCTACCAAAGCCCGAGGCGGGCGAGTGATTGCCGTGGGTACAACGGTGGTGCGTGCCCTAGAAGGGGCGGCCCAAGGCGGCGAGCTACAACCCTACCAGGGCAAAGTAAACCTGTTTATTTACCCCGGTTACCAGTACCGGGCGATCGATGGGCTGATTACCAACTTTCACCTGCCGGGCTCTAGTCTGCTGATGCTGGTCAGCGCGTTGATTGGCCGAGAGCGATTGCTGGGGCTGTATGAAACCGCTATTCAACACGACTATCGCTTCTATTCCTTTGGCGATGCCATGTTGATTTTGCCTGAGGCGACCCAACCCAGCGAGGTCAGTTCCCCGGAATATATGGAATGATCGTTACGGCCGTTAAGCCGCCCCATGGGGGGTTCGAAAGCATCCGCCCTAGTAAGGTTTGAAGCCGAGCCTGTAGCGGGACAATGCCGCTCCTCAGAAGAAACCCATCCAGGATGGATGGCTTCAGTCGTGGATGGAGCCATCGGGCATGATTGCCCCGGTGAGGATGGTGCCGGTGAGCTTAACCATGGCGCGGCCGCCGACGGCCACCTTTGCGCCGCTGAGGTCGGCCCCGCTGAGGTCGGCCCCGCTGAAATCTGCGCCGATGAGATCAGCCTCGCGCAGGTTGGCGTGGCTGAGGTCGGCCTGGAGCAGGTTGGCGCGAAACAGCTTGGCCTTGCTGAGGTTGGCGCGGTTGAGATTGACCTTATGCAAAAAGGCATCGCTGAGGTCGGCCCCACTGAGGTTGACCTCGCTGAGGTTGCGGCCTGCAAAGTCTTTTTCGCGCAGATTGGCCCCGCTCATGTCAGTGCCACTGAGGTCGGGGCTTTGGCGTGATCGCGCGGCTCCGCTGCGGGTGTGGGCGTTGTAGCTGTTGTAGGAGTCGTTAGCCGGTTTGGAGCTAGCCTGGCTGCTGGGGGGGGAGCTAGATGCTTTGCTGCTGGCAGAGTTGGCCTGGCTTTGAGTGCCTGAGCTACCCTTGCTACTGGCACTATCGCTCCCTACCCCCGCTGCTGCATCGCGCCGCTGACGATAGGTTTGCGACTGGCCGGTGCTAGAGCTTGAAGAGGGGCCGCTGCTGGATGCGCTAGAGCCTGAGGATGGATTGCCGTCGCTTTGGCTGGCCCCATAGTAGCTGCCGCCGTAGGTGCTGCGCTGGTAGCGGTAGTAACGATTGTGGGAACTCGATCGCTCCTCTTCACGGTCGTCATCTTGAGACTTGGCGCTACCGTAGCCGTTGCCGTAGGCAGAGCGATAGTCGCTGGAGCCATAGTTGCTGGCCGTCGAGGGTCGATAACTGCTGCTGGCGGTGCCGTAGCGACTGCTGGTGGAACTGGCGCTGCTGCGGCCATTGCGGCTGTGCGATCGCAACAAATCTCGAGCGTGGTTCAGTGCTTTGATTTTGTCTTGGGCCTTTTGATACAGTCGCTCGTTGTCTTGAGGAATGCGATCGGGGTGCCAGACGAACACTAGATCTTTATACGCCTGGTTGACTTCCTCAATAGAGGCACCGGGCTCTAACTCCAAAATTCTATAGGCGTTGTCCAGCTCTCGCATGTAGAGACAATCTCGCGCTTAGGGTGTTAAGGCCGGTTGCTCAACTCCTAACATTTTAGGCGGGTTCCCCCCCGAGCGTAAGACCTGGGCCGTTATCTACTGGTTTGCTTAACGGATTTGAGCCTAAATCCCTTGATTCTTCGAGAGAATTTGGGGGATCGACGCAGCTTAATATACATACATTAAGTTCAGCGGGTCTTTCAGCATGTTCTGGAACCGCTGGTTAGCAGGAAGGAGAGGGCAATGCGTGTATTAGTCATGGGTGGTACCCGGTTTATTGGGGTGTATCTAACCAAACTATTGATTGAGCAGGGCCACGAGGTGGTGGTGTTTAACCGGGGCAACCATCCTGCGCCGGTGGAGGGGGTGCCGACTATTGTGGGCGATCGCACTGACCCCAACAGCCTCAAAACCCAGCTGGCGGGCGAAACCTTCGACGCCATCTTCGACAACAACGGGCGCGAGCTGTCGGATACCCAGCCGCTGGTAGAACTCTTTGGCGATAGGCTTCAGCACTTTGTCTACGTCAGCTCGGCCGGGGTCTACCTCAAGTCTGACCAAATGCCCCACATCGAAGGCGATGCGGTAGATCCAAAGAGCCGCCACAAAGGCAAGTTTGAAACCGAAGCCTACCTGCAAGCCCAGGGAGTACCTTTTACCTCAGTGCGCCCGGTCTACATCTATGGCCCGCAGAACTATAACCCGCTAGAAGCCTGGTTCTTTGATCGGGTGGTGCGCGATCGCCCCATTCCCATTCCTGGCAACGGCATGCACCTCACCCAGCTCGGCCATGTGCAAGACCTGGCGGCCGCCATGGCAGCGGTGCTGGGTAACGAGACGGCGATCGGCCAAATCTACAATATCTCCGGCGAAAAAGCCGTCACTTTCGACGGTCTCGCTCGCGCCTGCGCCCCAGCAGCCGGTAAGGATCCTGATAGCCTCAAGATTGTCCACTACGACCCTAAAGCCTTTGATTTTGGCAAAGCCAAGGCTTTCCCTATGCGGGTGCAGCACTTCTTCACCGCCATTGATAAGGCTCAGGCTGAATTGGGCTGGGCACCCACTTACGACTTAGTTGCAGGGCTACAAGATTCATTTCAAAATGATTATCTGGTCTCTGGTGCAGACAAAGCCGAAGTGGACTTTTCCTTAGACGAAACAATTCTAGGCGCTTAGATAGGCTTGCGGCACTTTGCTAGGGTGGGCATTGCCCACCCTAGGTCTGGGTGATGATGGAGGGGTAGCTATCTCACGTGCTATGGCCACCAACTGATGGTCGCCTCGATCGCATTGAAGCCTTGTCTCAGTTGCCTTCTATAGGTCATCCTTTAATCACCTAACTTCCCCAGACAGTGATCTCTTGACTACAATGGAAAGATTGAGAAGATTTTCTCATTGATGATCTGGGCGTCTAGCAATGTGTGGCTTCCAGGTCTGCTGAACCATTCATTTGCCTAAAGGCCTAAGTCATGCCCCTGCCTGTTGTTGCGGTTATCGGACGCCCAAATGTGGGCAAATCTACCTTGGTGAACCGCTTGGCCGGGGCTCAAGATGCCATTGTCTATGACCAGCCGGGGGTGACGCGCGATCGCACCTACCAGCCAGCCTTTTGGCGCGATCGTGACTACCTGGTCGTCGATACCGGCGGCCTTGTGTTTGACGACGACACCGAGTTTCTGCCTTACATTCGCGAACAGGCCCAGCTGGCCCTCACCGAAGCCAGTGCCGCGGTGCTGGTGGTCGATGGGAAAGTTGGCCCCACAGAATCTGACCGGGAGATCGCCTCTTGGCTCAGGCAGCAGTCCGTGCCTGTGTTACTGGCAGTCAACAAGTGTGAATCGCTGGACAACGGCCTGGTGCAGGCGGCTCAGTTTTGGGAACTGGGCCTGGGCGAACCCTACGCCGTCTCCGGCATCCACGGCAACGGCACGGGGGAACTGCTAGATGCCTTAGTAGAGTTCCTGCCCGAAACCGTTGAAGAAGAGGAAACGGAGGAAGTCAAAGTCGCCATTGTGGGGCGGCCCAACGTGGGCAAGTCGAGCCTGCTGAATGCTTTCGTGGGCGAAACCCGCGCCATTGTTAGCCCAATCTCGGGGACGACCCGGGATGCGATCGACATGCAGGTGCAGCACGGCGACAAAATCTATCGCCTGATCGACACTGCTGGCATTCGTAAGAAAAAAAGCGTGGAGTATGGGCCAGAGTTCTTTGGCATCAACCGCGCCTTTAAAGCCATTCGCCGCGCCGATGTGGTGCTGCTGGTGATCGATGCCCTCGACGGCGTCACCGAGCAAGACCAAAAGCTGGCGGGCCGCATTGAAGAAGACGGTCGCGCCTGCATTATCGTCGTCAACAAGTGGGATGCGGTGGAAAAAGACAGCCACACCATCTACGATTTTGACCACCAAATCTCTGCCCGGCTAAATTTTCTTGACTGGGCCAAGCGCATCTTTGTCAGTGCCAAGACCGGCCAGCGAGTGCCTAAAATTCTAGAGCTGGTCGATCACGCAGTCGAGCAGCACCGTCGTCGGGTGAGCACCTCAGTCGTCAACGAAGTGCTCGAAGATGCGGTCAAGTGGCACACGCCGCCCACCACCCGCCAGGGCCGTCAGGGCCGTATCTACTACGGCACTCAGGTCACGGTGCGTCCGCCATCCTTCACGCTGTTTGTGAATGATCCCCATCTACTGAAGGACAACTACCGTCGCTATGTAGAGCGGCAGTTTCGCGAAAATTTGGGTTTTGAGGGCACGCCGATTCGCATCTTCTGGCGGGGCAAAGCGATGCGTGACCTAGAGCGCAACAACCCCAACCGGGCGACAAAAGTGTAAGGTGATCTGCGACAAATCCATTGATGCAATGGTGGGCGGTGCCCACCCTACGATCAACCGTTCCCAGTCGACATAAATGGATCTTCTTCGATCGCTACCCATTGGCCTTTATCTAGAGCAGCCGGTGACCTGGCTGCACCGGCTTGACCCCAGGGTCAAGATGGCCTGGCTGATGAGCATTTTGGTGACGCCTATTTTGGCGAATGCCTACTGGCGGTTTGGGCTGGTGGCGCTGCTAGTGCTGCTGACTTTGGCGGCGCTGATTCCGCTGCGGGTGTGGCGACAGCAGATGGGCTGGCTGGTGGTGCTCAGCGGTCTCGTGATGTTGTTGACCTTTGTCATGCCTGATGGGCTGCAAGTGGCGCAGACGCCTCGGTTGCCTACCTCAGCCGACAAGGTCACCTTAGAGAATCCGCCGGAGGTGCTGCCAGAGCTACCGCAGCCTACGTCCTATCGCTACGTGGTGTTTGATTGGGGGCCGATTAACGTAACGCGGCGATCGCTCGATCTGGGCGTTCGCATTGGCACCCTGCTGTTTACGCTGATCTACGGCACCAACCTCTACCTGCTCACCACCGCGCCCGAAGAAATTACCGTGGCTCTAGAGGCGCTGATGGCCCCGCTACGGTGGTTTCGCCTGCCGGTGACCGAGATTGCCCTGACGGTGACGCTCTCCCTGCGGTTCATCCCCCTGGTGCTAGAGGAGGTGCAGAATTTGGTGCGATCGGTGCAGACCCGCGCCATCAACTGGAAGAAACTGGGCTTTCGCGGCTCAGCCGAGGTGTGGCTGGCGGTAATGGAGCGACTGCTGCAAAATCTGCTACTGCGGGCCGAGCAGATTGCGGCAGCGATGGAGGTGCGCGGCTTCACTAGCCCCAATGAGCACCGGGTGCGCTGGTACCAGCTATTGCTTAGATCATGGGACTGGTTTGCCCTGGGGCTGCTGGCGGTGTTTTGGTGGGCGCGCTGGGTCTGGGGAGGCGAGATTTGACTTGGTGGGTGCGATCGCAGCCCCTAGGGCACCGCACCGGCAGCGACATCTTCGAGGCCCTCTACGGCGATCTGTTGCGGCAGCCCCCTAGCCCCTCAACCCTAGTGGCTCTGCTAGAGAGTCCCTATCCTTTACCGGTTGCTGCCCGGCCCCACGCTATTCATAGCCGCTACTCCATCTGTGCTGGGCCACCTCGTCAGGTCAAGGGGCTGCCACAGGTGTGGACCGCGTTGGTGGGGGGCATTTTGCCCATGCTAAGGGAGCGGTTGGCCGAGGGCGCTCAGCTAGCACTCCTTGGAGAAGAGGCCGCGGTCGCTGAGCAAACCTTGCCATTTATAGGCGGTTGGTTGGGCTGGCTTGGCTACGACTTAGCCTGGGAAATCGAGCGCTTACCCATTCTAAAAAGCGATCTCTTCCCCTTTCCGGTGGCACTTTGGTACGAGCCAGAGACCTTTGCCGTGCTCGACCATCAAGCCCAGCGGCTGTGGCTGTTTGCCCCCTCCTCCGCAGGGCTAGATATGATGGAGAAGCAGTTGGAGCTGCCTACCCTCGACGCGGCCTGCTTTGCCCCGCCAGAGGGCGATCCCCGCTCTGTGACCTTGGGGATGGCGGCGGCAGAGTACCAGCAAGCTGTGCTGCAGGCGAAGCAGCATATTCAGGCGGGGGATGTGTTTCAGGTCAATCTTTCTCTGCGGTTTTCAACGGTCACCACGGCCCACAGCTGGGCGCTATACCGCCAGCTGCACCGCATCAACCCGTCGCCCTTTGCCTGCTACTGGCGCACCCCTTGGGGCGATGTCATTAGCTGTTCGCCAGAACGGCTGGTGAAATTACAGGATGGCATTGCCCAGACTCGCCCCATTGCCGGAACCCGTCCTCGGGGATCAACGCCAGAACAGGATGCTGAGCTAGCCAAAACCTTGCTCAGCAACCCCAAAGAGCGGGCCGAGCACATCATGCTGGTGGATCTGGAACGCAACGATCTGGGCCGGGTGTGTCGATGGGGCACCGTGCAGGTCAATGAGCTGCTGACCGTGGAGTACTACAGCCATGTGATGCACCTCGTCAGCAATGTGGTGGGGGAGCTGGGGCGCGATCCCCGCTCCGAGGAGTTTCGCCAACACAACGCCATTGACCTCATCCAGGCTACTTTCCCTGGCGGTACCATCACCGGCTGCCCCAAGGTGCGCTGCATGGAAATTATCGAAGACCTAGAGCCCGTCCGCCGCAGCTTGTTCTACGGCTCCTGTGGCTATCTTGATCGCCGTGGCCACCTCGACCTAAACATTCTGATTCGCACGCTGTTATATGGGCATACTGATACCTTATCGACGGCATCTATCGTGTGGGGGCAGGTCGGCGCTGGCATTGTAGCCGACAGCGACCCATCAAAAGAGTGGCAGGAATCTCTGCAAAAAGCTAGGGCACAACTGCTGGCGCTGGGACTGAGGTAGCTCCGCCATTCTTTGTCAATAACGGTTGCTCTACTTGAGAATGCATGCATACAGCACACCAGGTTCTAGAATGCATGTGGCGAATTGAACAGACATGACCATCGTCCTGCCGTAAGGAAGAGCCTCTCCCATACCTGAATGAGCACAGAAACCTATCTAAATCACCCCAACTTTGGCCTGCTCTTTAGAGTGTGTATAGTAGACGACGGTCAAGAGCTGTATGCCACGCTATATGCCCAGCGGCTGTTTTTTTTGGTTACTAATTCTCCCACAGAGGGGCTAGTGTTTCAGCCCATAGGCCGCAGCAACGCTCGCATGATGCTAGAAAGTCGCCTGCGTATTTTGCGGCGGGCAGGCCAGCAGGCTGACTTCGATCGCCTCCAGCACACCTACAAGCAAACCTTTCAATGACCGCTGTCCCCGGTGCCCTGCCTGAGCAATTTGACCGCATCCGGCAAAGCATTCCCCCTTCGGTAACGCTGGTTGCGGTTACCAAGTTTTTGCCGGTAGAAACCATTCGCTCTGCCTACGACAGAGGGCTGCGCCATTTTGGCGAAAGTCGGGTGCAGGAGGCGATCGCCAAACAAGCCGACCTCAGCGACTTGTCCGACATCACCTGGCACCTGATTGGCCACCTGCAAACCAACAAAGCCCGCAAAGCCGTCGAGCACTTCGACTGGATTCACTCGGTAGATAGCCTAAAGCTGGCCGAACGCCTCGATCAAGCAGCCCAAGAGCTGGAGAAAACTCCCCAGTGCTGTCTGCAGCTCAAGCTGGTGCCCGATCCGCCTAAATTTGGTATTGACGTGGCTGAGCTAG
The DNA here is from genome assembly GCF_014695775.1 of Leptolyngbya sp. FACHB-60. Classification (GTDB taxonomy): domain Bacteria; phylum Cyanobacteriota; class Cyanobacteriia; order Phormidesmidales; family Phormidesmidaceae; genus Nodosilinea. The sequence continues at coordinate 40,595 of NZ_JACJOX010000058.1, forward strand.
AGGCTCTGCTGCCCCAGTTCGATCGGCTATCCCACCTCAAAATTCGTGGCCTCATGACCATTCCGCCCCAGGGAGCCAACGAAGACACGGTGCGCGAGGTGTTTGCTGGAGCAAAATCTTTGGCTGACAATCTCAACCAAACAGGCTTTAACCGATTGCACATTGACCAGCTTTCTATGGGCATGTCGGGAGACTATGGCGCTGCGATCGCCTGTGGATCCACTATGGTACGCCTCGGCACCATTCTGTTTGGCGCTCGACCGTCATCTACCTAACTCCGATAAAGAGGGATGCGGTTTTTTGCCCTCGGTTGTCAACTCGAATCGGCGGCAGAGATAGCCGTAGGGCAATGGGTTGGGGCGATCGCTAACCGCCTTGATGCCTGTTATTCTTCCAGTAGAAATTTACGTTCTGATGCAAAACCAAAACACGATTAGAAAAAACTTTAACTAATTGTGAATGGACTCTTCCTTTTTTTGATTTCGTGTATACTGTTGACTCAATATTCTGTGTACAGGATATTAACCCAAACCCTAAGCCTGCCCTAGCTCAGAGAGAAGCGTCACCCCACGGTGTTGTTCTATCCACTGAGTTTTTAGACTAGGTTTAGGCGGTCAGCAGCCCTCTTAGAGAGGCTGACTACCCCATAACCCCAGGCTAACCCCATTAATTTTCACAACAGCCGTTGCAAATGGAAAAATGGCGCTATCATGGCCCTCGGATAACCGGAGCATGATGTGCCCCATTGGTCGAAGGCCGCGGGGTTGGTCTACCAGAGTGATAGTCATCGTGGAGTGTAAGTTGTGAGCAACATGTTTTCTAAACTGCGGGACTTCGTTGGCCTTAACGACCCAGCAGATTACGACTACGAATACGAAGAAATGGATGGAGAGGAGTACCAAAACCTCTACCAAGAAGAGAACACCCAGCCCATTGTGCAGCCGCCCCAGCCCGAAGAAATTCGCCGGAGCCGCCCCCGTCGCGAACGAATGATGCCCACTGATGCAGGAATGACCCCGATGGCCAGCAACGTAATTGGTATGCCCGGTGCCATGAACGGCACCTCCGAAGTGGTGGTAATGGAACCCCGCTCCTTTGAGGAAATGCCCCAGGCCATTCAGGCTCTGCGGGAGCGTAAGTCGGTTGTCCTCAACCTCACTATCATGGATCCCGACCAGGCTCAGCGTGCCGTTGATTTCGTTGCAGGCGGCACCTATGCTATCGACGGGCACCAAGAGCGCATCGGCGAAAGCATCTTCCTGTTTACGCCCAACTGCGTACAGGTGAGCACCCCCACCGAGTACGAAGAAGAAGTATTCATGGGTCAGCCCCAGGGTATGCCCATGCCCGGCCAAATGCCCCCCGCTCCCGCTTGGGGTTCCGAGTCCATTGCTCGTATGGCCTAGCGTTATCCACGCTTGATCAACACGTGACTATCACCGCTCCCGGTCTAGTACCGGGGGCTACCTTAGGTTATTGTCTTCACTAGCGATCGCAAATGATCGAGTCGTCGGTGAGGATGATTATGCCTGAGGCAACATTTGGGGTTATCGGCGGCGGGATGATGGGAGAAGCTCTCATCACCCGCCTTCTTGATCAAGGAATTTTTGTTCCTGAGGCGGTGATCGTGAGCGACCCCCAGGCATCGAGGCGAGAGGTTTTGCACCACACCTACGGCGTGCAGACCACCGCAGAAAATCAAGCCGTAGTCGATGCCGCTGAGACAGTCTTGCTGGCGATTAAGCCCCAGATGCTGGGGGCTGTAGCAGAAAAACTCCGGTTCCCAGGGCGAGAGAAGCCGCTGCTGCTGTCGATTTTGGCTGGGGTACCCTTGGCCCGGCTCGAAAAAGAATTTTTGGGTTGGGCGGTGGTGCGAGCGATGCCAAATACGCCCGCTACGGTAGGGGCCGGAGTGACGGCTTTGGCTGCTGGGGAGGCCGTAAGCGTTACCCAGCGAGAACAAGCTCGCTCTATTTTTGCCAGCGTGGGCACCGTAGTGGAGGTGCCCGAATCGCAGATGGATGCGGTGACGGCGCTTTCAGGTTCTGGGCCAGGCTACATTGCCCTAGTAGTAGAGGCCTTGGCTGATGGTGGCGTGGCGGTGGGACTGCCCCGAACGATCGCCCTGGAGCTGGCGATCGCCACTGTACGCGGCACTGGTGAGCTGCTGCACCAGGGCGATCTCCACCCCGCTGTGCTCAAAGATCGCGTCACCAGCCCCGGCGGCACAACCATTGCAGGAATTGCGACTCTAGAGGTAGGTGGGCTGCGATCGGCCCTGATCGAAGCGGTGCGATCGGCCTACCTGCGGTCTAAGGAGCTGGGGCAGTCTTGATCAAGCTTCAGGCGATGAAGCATACAATTGAAGTGTTTGGGAGTGTATGTAGCCACGATGCCCACGTTACTTCGCGTTGGCCCCTACCGCTTCTTCTGTTACGCAGGCGATCGTGATGAGCCAGCCCACGTTCATATTGAGCGCGACAATAGTGAGGCCAAGTTTTGGCTGACTCCAGTAAGGCTTCAGTTAAACAAGGGGTTTTCGTCTAACGAGATAAACCGCCTTCAAACGTTGACCGAGGACAATCAGCAGCAGTTATTGGAGGCTTGGCATGACTTCTTCAATGGTTGAGATCCTCAATATTCCTGAAATTCAGCAGGTTTCTATTTCTGCCGACCTGCTCACGGTTGATCTATCTGATGGGCGCGTTATCGCTGTACCGCTGGCCTGGTATCCTCGACTGCTCCACAGCACCTTGGCAGAACGTGACAACTGGCAATTAACCGGCAGTCAAGCAGGCATCCACTGGCCAGAACTTGATGAAGACATTAGCTTGAAGAATATTTTGCTGGGGCAACCTTCGGGAGAAAGTCAAACCTCGCTGCAACGGTGGCTCGAAAACCGAAATCCTCAAGCACGAAGCTCGCAGCACGCCTAGTGCTGAAGTGTGGCTGAGGGAAGAGTATTCTTGCCACGAACGCTAAACGCTCAGCAATGCACTATCTCAAAGATTTTCTACGAACCCATCGCTACTTCGTTGACGGTCTGTAGTGCACGGAGCGGGCTGGCTCCAGATCGAGCAGCAACCTGCTCTGCCAGATATTCAGCGTCGCGGGCAATGCCAGAGAACCGGGCAGAACCCCAGGTGTAGAGCCACGGCAGGCCGAGAAAATATAGCCCTGGCACGGTAGTAACTCCTCGGCGGTGGCCAGGATAACCCTGCCCGTCAAACACGGGCAGCTCAACCCAGCTAAAGTCTAGGCCGTAGCCGATGCACCAAATCACCGAGGTGATATTGGCGGCGCGATAGTCGATTCCGGTATCAACAATCTCCGGCTCCCAAACGGGCTGATAGGGCGGGTCTACAGGGGCGTCAATGCTGTTCTTCTCAAGGTAGGTGTCGATGGTGCGCTTAATGCTTTCGGCGACGGCGTCGGCTTGGTCGAGATTTTTCTTCAGGTCGTCGCTAAATGTCAGCTGGGTGCCCTGAATATCCGTCAGCCGCCCGTGCAGCCCCATGCCCTGTAAGGCAAAGTGGCGCAGATCAATTTCGCGCCCGCCGCCGCGTCCGGTGACGTAGTGGTTGGTCTTGTGGCGCACGGTCTCTTTCTGCGGGTGGTCGTCAATGGCTAGGTCGTAGTAGCCCATTTGGTCGAGCCATTCCACCACATCTTTGCATCGGTAGCGGCGGGGCGATCGCGGCGCACCCCCCACGCATAGATGCACCTTTCGGCCTGCCAGATGCAAGTCTTCGGCAATCTGGCAGCCCGACTGCCCAGTGCCCACTACCAATACGGCTCCCTTCGGCAACGACTCAGGGTTGCGATATTCTGCCGAGTGCAGTTGCACAATATCGGGAGCCAGACGCTCTGCCAACCGAGGAATTTTGGGGGTGTGGTAGCCACCCGTGGCCACCACCACTTGATTGGCGGTAAAGATGCCCTGGTTGGTCACCACCTCAAAGCCGCCGCCCTTGGGCTGGCGCACCCGTTCTACTCTGACTCCGGTTTTGAGCGGCAGGTCAAAGTGGTTGGCGTAGCGCTCGATATACTCCACGATCGCATCGCGGCCCATAAACCCCTCAGGGTCATCGCCGGGGTAGGGAAAGCCGGGTAGCTGGCACTGCCAGTTGGGCGTGACCAGGCAGAACGAATCCCACCGCTTGGTGCGCCAGGAGTGGGCGACCTGGTGCTGTTCAAAAATAATGTGGTCAATGCCTAGGCGACTGAGGCAGTAGCTAATCGACAGCCCTGCTTGGCCGCCGCCGATCACAATTACGCCGTAGTGCATAGTCATACTGTCGGTCCTAAAAATGGTGTGGGGTGAGTCGTTCTTTCCCGTACCCTAGGCCGTTGCTCAGGGGATGCTTGTAACCCCGGCTACCGAAAGCCTTGATCTAGCGCTAGTGGCAGGGAGGGTAGGTGCGATCGCCCTGCCCCGCCCTCGTCTAGCGTAAATTTGACCTGCCTACCTATCGAAAGTGATAGGGGTATCCCTGTGACCAAGACCTCAAATTAGCGATTTGCAGCCGCGCCCCTGTTGATTAGGTCAGACCGCCAAGGTTTGTAGTTGCTGATACGGGAGCCGCCTGCGATCGCCCGTAAGGTGCTGAGACATGCAGCCAGACATGCCGCGCTGCCAGCAACTTTGCAAGGAACTGAATCTATGCCTGAAGTAACTTTGCCAGCCCACCAGGCTGGGGATTTTTTGGTTGATTACGAAGAGAAAGTATTTCCCGATGTGCAGGCCGAACCCGGCGAAAAAGCCCTGATCACCTTCCACACGGTGGCCTTTGAAGGATCCATTGGCCTGGTGAACCTGCTCCAATCTACTCGCCTGATTCGCAAGGGCTTTGACACCTCGATACTGCTCTACGGCCCTGGGGTCACCCTAGGCGTGCAGCGCGGCTTCCCCAAGCTGGGCGATGAAGCCTTCCCTGGTCACATGGCGATGAACAACCAAATCGTCAAGGTGATGGAGCTGGGCGGTAAGGTCTACGCCTGCCGCTTTGCCCTCCAGGCCCTCTACGGCCACGGCGAACCTTCCCTCATCCCCGGCATTCGCCCCATCAACCCCCTCGACGTGCTTGACCTCGTGCTCATGCACCGCAAGGAAGGAGCCTTCATCCTCGACACCTGGACCATGTAGAGACTGGTCAGCCTGCGTAGGGTAGGCACTGCCTACCACCCCTCCTCCCACCACCCAATCCTATGGATTACACCAAAACCATTCGAGCCGCCGCCGCGCAGATCAGCCCTGTGCTATTTAGCTGCGACGGCACCACCGAGAAGGTCCTGGAGACGATCGCCCAGGCGGCCCAATCCGGGGTGAAGCTCATCGTCTTTCCAGAAACCTTTATCCCCTACTACCCCTATTTCTCATTTGTGCAGCCGCCGGTGCTCATGGGTAAAGAGCACATGCGGCTGTACGAAGAGGCCGTGGTAGTGCCGGGGCCGGTGACCGATGCGGTGGGCCGGGCGGCGCGGTCCTACGGCATGGTGGTGGTGCTGGGGGTGAACGAGCGGGAAGCCGGCTCGATCTACAACACCCAGCTGATCTTTGACGCTGACGGCACCCTGGTGCTGAAGCGGCGCAAAATCACCCCCACCTATCATGAACGCATGGTCTGGGGACAGGGGGATGGGGCCGGGCTGCGGGTGGTAGAAACGGCGGTGGGGCGCGTCGGGGCGCTGGCTTGCTGGGAGCACTATAATCCCCTCGCCCGCTACGCGCTGATGACCCAGAACGAGCAGATTCACTGCGGTCAGTTTCCAGGGTCAATGGTGGGGCAGATTTTTGGTGACCAAATGGAGGTCACCATGCGCCACCACGCTCTAGAATCGGGCTGTTTTGTGGTTAACGCCACCGGCTGGCTCACGCCAGAGCAAAAGCAGCAGATTACCACTGATGGGGGGATGCACCGAGTGCTGTCGGGAGGGTGCTACACCGCCATTATCAGTCCTGAAGGGGTACCCCTGTGCGAACCCATTACTGAAGGGGAGGGGCTGGCGATCGCCGATCTCGACTTCTCCTTGATCACCAAGCGCAAGCGCATGATGGACTCGGTGGGTCACTATGCCCGCCCCGACCTGCTGCGCCTGCGGTTGAATGCTGAACCCTGGTCGGTGGTAGAAACGACTGCGCAAGCGGCACAGGTTTTTTCCAGCGTGAACGGAGCCTCGCAGACTGCCCCAGCGTTGACAGACGAAGCAGCCGTTGGCCTACCCCCCAACAGCCTTGGTCTGCCAACCTCATAGGTCAAAATTTTTGCAGCTCAATAGATATGTGCCCGCTAGCCAGTTGTTAGCGGCCGTGATTGACGCAGGTTTTTATCGGGTATTGAACATCAGGCCATGAACAAGCAGCGGTTGATTACAGAGTTACAAACCCACGGGCTGCGGCTGGTGGAATCTACCCCTGGAGCAGCAGGGCGGCGAGGTGGAGCAGGCCCCTCTGACCACCGCGCCATCACCATCGACGGCACCACCGTCATGGTGCCGGTCTACACTGACAGCGCCGCCCGCTCTCCCTACACCCTCAGAGCTACCGCTGCCAGCCCCCTGCATATAGAGGCTTCGGGGGAAGCTATCACCCCCATCGACGTGCCCAACGCACCCAGATTCTACGGTCTGACCACCGCCGATGGTATTCCCTACTCGAAAATTGCCCTGCTCCACGGGTGCGATGTGCTGGCTACTACGGTGCAGCAGACCTGCATGCGCTATCGCGACCCGGCTACAGCCTGCCAATTCTGCGCCATCGAAAAATCCCTAGATGCGGGGCGCACCATTGCCCGCAAAACGCCCCAACAACTCGCCGAGGTAGCCGAAGCTGCCGTGCGCCTAGATGGGGTAACCAACATGATTATGACGACGGGGACGCCGAATACGAGCGATCGTGGCGCTGCCTACCTAACCGAATGCGCTGCCGCCATTCGCCAGCGGGTACCAGACTTGCCGATTCAGGCCCAGTGCGAACCCCCCGACGACTTCGCCTGGTTCGGCCGCATGAAGGCGGCGGGCGTCGACAGTCTGGGCATGCACCTGGAGGCGGTGGATCCTGACGTGCGAGCCAAAATTATGCCCGGCAAGGCAGAGGTTCCCCTCACCGTCTACTTTGCGGCCTTTGAGGCGGCGGTGAAGGTGTTTGGCTGGGGTCAGGTGAGTACCTACTTGCTGGCGGGCCTGGGCGACAGTTTAGAAACCCTGGTGGAAGCGAGCGATCGCCTCATTCAAATGGGCGTGTACCCCTTCGTGGTGCCCTTTGTCCCCATTGGTGAAACGCCGCTGGCGCACCATCCTTCCCCCAGCAGCGAGTTTATGTTCACCCTCTACCAGCGGGTGGGGGCACTACTGAAGCAGTCGGGCATGGCCTCGGCAGATATGAAGGCAGGCTGCGCTAAGTGTGGAGCCTGTTCAGCGTTGTCTACCTTTGAGGGTTAATGACTATGGCTCTCCATCGCTATAGCTTTGAACTGGCTCAATTGCCTCATGATCTAGAGGGCTACTTTGCCCTACGTCAGGCTATTTTCTGCGAAGAACAGGGGCTTTTTGATCACGACGATGCTGACACCCTTGATGGCGTCGCCTATCCCATCGTTGCCATCGACCACGAGTCAGCGCTAGAGAATCGAGTGGTTGGCGTTGTGCGCATTTACGAGAAATCGCCTCGGCTTTGGTACGGCGGACGGTTAGGAGTGCATCCCAACTATCGCCGGGTGGGGCGTATCGGCAAAGGACTGATTCACAAAGCGGTGACGACAGCGAATACCTGGGGTTGCGATCGCTTTCTCGCCACCGTGCAAGAGCAAAACGTCCGCTTCTTTCAGCGACTCCACTGGAACTCGTTAGAGGAGATGGTGTTGTGCGATCGCGACCACCACCTGATGGAAGCCGATCTGGCCCACTATCCCCCCGGTGACGAGGTGCGGCCTGGGTTGGCAGGGCTGCTGCAAGTGTCTTGAGGATTGGATGGGTGGATGAGTGGATGGGTAGGGAGTTAGGGGGTTAAGAGGCGGGAAAGCAACGCAAGGATAGAGAAGACATTAAAGCTAGGGTTGAGAACTAAACCTAGTTCATTGCCACTCACGGTTCCATTGGCAAAACAGAGGTCTAAACCGATGATCGATCAATCCTTTCCGTGAGGAGAAGGGCGGCGGAACGCCCTTCTCGTAGGCCGAAGGACGTGCGGAGCCGGGGGTCTGGGGCCAGCGAAATGGCCCCCGCAGTAGATCTGGTTTGTGAACAACTACCTCTGTCAGCAATACATTCCATGCCTCACCAAGTAGCCTCTATTTCAAGCATCCCTCAAGCATTTGTGTCAGATGAGCTAAAGCTATGGGAATTAGCCGCTGAACTGCGGCGATCGCTCGGCATTTTGCACAAACAAGACATTCAAACAGCGGCGGATCGCCTGGGTGCTCACGTGCGTTCCACCACCCAGAAACCCATTCTGCTAGGAGACGACTGCGCCGCTATCCCAGACGGCGAGGGCTACCTGCTGCTAGCGGCAGAGGGCATGTGGCCCACCCTGGTGGAAACCGACCCCTGGTTTGCCGGCTGGTGCGCCGTAATGGTCAACGTCAGCGACATCTATGCGATGGGGGGCCGCCCGATCGCCGTAGTCGATACCATTTGGAGCCAGTCCCCAGAGGCTGTGGATCCTCTTTGGCAGGGCATGGTCGCGGCATCCCAAGCTTTTAACGTGCCTATTGTGGGAGGTCACACTAGCTGTCACAGCCCCTATGCAGCGCTGGCTGTTGCTATTTTGGGCCGCGCCAAACGTCTCATTACCAGCTTTAATGCTCAGCCTGGGGATGTGCTGCTCCACGTCACCGATATGCAGGGGCATATGCACCCTCAATACCCGTTTTGGAATGCAGCGACAGAGTGTGAGCGCGATCGCCTGCAAGCTAACCTAAATCTGCTGCCTGCCCTGGCTGAATCGGGCCTCTGCGACACCGGCAAAGACATCAGCATGGGCGGCATCGTCGGCACTACCCTCATGCTGCTGGAAACCTCGAATTGTGGCGCTGTGCTGGATTTAGGAGCGATCGCCCCGCCCCCCCAAGTAGACTTGCTGCCCTGGCTACTCAGCTTCCCCAGCTACGGCTACCTGCTCAGTGTGCGCCCCCAAGCTGTAGCGAAAATACAGCCCCAGTTCCACAGCCGAGGATTAGTGTGCAACCCCGTGGGTAAAATTACTGAAGGCCAAACGCTCACCCTAAAACTAGGTGAGGCCTCGCTCTGCTTTTGGGACTTTGCCACCACAGCCCTCACCGGGTTTAGCGGCAGGGTCCATAAGGTCTAACATGGCTCAACCCCTCAAAATTGCGCTGCTCACCTACTCCACTAAGCTCAGGGGTAGCGTTGTGCACACTCTAGAGCTGGCAACAGCGCTCACCGATTTAGGGCATCAAGTTTGCGTTTACGCCCTTGATAAAGACGGTCGAGGCTTTGAGCGAGCGGTTCCAGCCAAAGTTCAGCTAGTACCTGCCGAGCCGCCCCCAGATGGCCTGCCGCCTAACCAGGCCACCGACGCGCTAATCCGCCAACGCATTCAAGAATTTGTTGATTACTTCTTGGCCTATCCCGAAGACCATCACGACATCTACCACGCCCAAGACTGCATTGGAGCTAACGCCCTGGTGCAGCTGCGGCAGCAGGGCAGATTGCCCAATGTAGTGCGCACCGTTCACCACATCGAAGACTACCCCAGCATCTATCTTCAGCACTGCCAAGATAAGTCGATTCGCGATCCAGATCTCTGCCTGTGCGTGAGCGATCGCTGGCACCAAGCCCTCCGCGATCAGTACGGCATCGAATCCCCCAGAGTGCTCAACGGCGTAGACTTGAGACGCTTTTTCTCAAACCTTTCAGGTCAGGAAGATGCCCTTAAAGCTCGCTACGGCCTCACAGGTTCCCCTATCTATCTCACGATCGGTGGTATTGAGCCACGTAAGAATTCCCTGCGCTTGTTAGAGGCTTTTGCCCAAGTGCTGACTACCTACCCCGAGGCTCAGCTAGTCATTGCCGGTGGCGCTACCCTATTTGACTACGAACCCTACCGGCAAGAATTTTTCGCCCTAGCTGAACACCTAGCGCAGCAGCACGGGCCATTGGTCGGTAAATCGGTAATTTTGGCCGGGGTAATTGCCGACGATGACCTGCCTGCTCTGTATCGCGCCGCTGACGTGTTTTGCTTTCCGTCTACCAAAGAGGGTTGGGGATTGGTGGTGCTAGAGGCGATCGCCTCAGGCTTACCCGTCATCACCGCCGATCAGCCCCCCTTCATCGAATTTCTCAGCTCAAACCAGGCTCTCTTAGTTAATCCTGACTCGGCCTCGGCCATTGCCGCTGCCATGCTTGCGGTGCTAGACCCTAGGGTGGCTGATCAGCTCGTCCAGCATAGTCAGGCGGTGCTACCTAACTACACCTGGGGCAAATCGGCTAGCCTGCACCTAACCCACTACCAAACCTTGATATAGCGGTGGATTTGGCGCTCAAACCCCGCTCAGCAGAGGGAATTCTGACTACCATAGATGCAGGGCAGCCGCCGTTGATTAAAGAACGGTTGCCGGTCAAGTTTGGCAAAAACGAGTTTCTGGAACCTGACTGGGTTCCAATTTATCTGTTCACCTCAAGAAGGTCGTCTGAGTGGCTGCTGCCATGGTCAATGCTGTTTCCACCCCTGCCCCTGCCGATACGCTGCCTCTAGTAGATGCTCCGCCCGATGAGGTGCAGCTCAGTTTGCCCGTCGATGAGCCTGCTCCTGAGCTGTTGACCATTCCCCCGGCAACGCTGGTTCTGGCGGCCCAAGACGTGCGTATGGTGCTGCGTGAGCAAAATGAGCAAAGCCAAATTTTGACCACCAAACTCAATATCTTGTTTGTGGCCAACGGGGCGTTGCTCACTAGCCTCAGCATTTCGCGGCTGCTGGTGAGTGGTAGCGTCTTTAGCATCGCCGAAATCATTGGGTTTTTGGCTAGCTTCTCGCTGCTGATGGGGGCGTTTTTGCCCCGCCAGGTGGCCGTTACCCCCAACTTAGAAGATCGTAAATTTTTAGAAACCTATCTGGCCTTGCCTGAGCAAGACTACCAGCTGCAAATGCTGGTCAACCTGTCTGAAACCTACAACGCCAACAAGCAGCGGCTTGAAGACACTTCGCAAAGCCTTAAATATGCGGCCTACACCATCTGGAGCACAACTGTTATCATGCTGGTACATATCCTGGTAATTTACGTGGCTACCGGGTCATCTTCTGAGTTAATCTAGCGCCAGTCTAGAGACTCTAGCTAGAAGCTCTGGCTCTAACGTTTTTGACCGCATTTAGCGGGAAACCAGTATGAGTGATGGACAGCAAGAAACGACTCTAGATCGGCGCGTAGCGTTGCCCGAGCCAGATGTGAGCAACATTACTGTGCTCACCGAGAACTTGCCCAACGAGCCTGTGCTGCCCTGGCACCACTTCGACTCTCCTTGGCTAGAGCGCGATGATGCAATCTCGGCTGAAAGTGATGCTGAGGCTACCTCGGAAGGTAGCACTGATGCTGAACCTACTGAGCAGCTTACTCTGGATCTAGAGGTGCTAGTAGGTGTCCTCGACGATGGGCCTAAAGACGCTGCCGCTGAAAGCACGGTATAGCTGCTGTCACACCAGTTTTCTTGTAGCAAGAGTGAAAATTCTCCTCAATCTCCCTTTTAAGGGGAGGATCACCAGGTAGCTAAAGCTACGGCAAGTCGCTGTTCAAACGGCCCTCTTACATCAGACCCAGCTGGGGCTTTTCGTTATAGGTAATCCAGTGAAGATTTAGCGTTTTAAGGATGTCGACTAGCTGGTCAAAATCTGGCGGTTTGGCAATGTAGGCATTGGCGCCCAAGTCATAGAGGCGGTTGACATCGGTATATTCTCTCGATGAGGTCAGCGCCACCACAGGCAAGCGCCGGAGTTGGGGCTGTTGGCGAATCCAAGCTAATACTTCCGCCCCCGATCGCCGTGGCAGCTTGAGATCGAGCAATACAAATACAGGCAGCGGATAGGTGGCGCGATCGCTGTAGGGTGCTTCTCCAGAGAGATACTGAATCGCTGCATCACCGTCGCTGACCACCTGCACCAGGGTGGTGATGTTAGCCTTGCGAAAGGCCCGCTGAACTAAAAAAACATCCTTAGGATTGTCTTCGACCAGGAGAATGGTGTGTTCTGTGCTCATGGCAGAGAGGCGGCCGGGGAGTGACGAATACTTTGGTTCAGGAAGAACGGGAGAAAATATTCACAGTATTCAGTGTTGCAACTCAAGGCCATCCATTATATTCATTAGCGAGAAGATTAGAACTCGTAACCTGGAGCGCGTGCGCCTCACAGCTCCACAACCGGTAAGTCTATCCAAAATCGGCTGCCCTGGCCAAGCTGAGATTCAACGCCTATTTGTCCACCCATGCGCTCTATACCTTTGCGGGCGATCGCTAGCCCAATCCCAGTTCCTGGATAGTCTGCTTCGCTGTGCAGCTGGGTAAAGGGGCTAAAGATTTTCTGTTGACTGTCTAGCGCAATGCCAATGCCATTGTCCTCTAGGTATAGACGAACTGTAGGGGGCTCTCCAGCCCCTTTGCCCTGACCATGCTCAACTGCCCAGATTCGCACTTGGGGTTGCACACCATCGGCTACAAACTTAACCGCATTCAAAAGTAAGTTGATCAATACTTGCTTGAGCATGGGGCGATTGGCTCGCACCATCGGCAGCGGTTCCTCAAGATCAATTTTGGCCTGGCGCTCTTGCAGCTCCGGCTTTAAGGTGTTGAGTATGTCGGCGAGGGCGAGGGATAGATCGACCGGCTCCAGGAGGACTTCAACCTGTCCCATGCGGCTGTAGGCCAGTAGGTCAGTAATTAGAGTATTTAACTGTTTGGTGTTGGCATCAATGCGCTGCAAGCATTCTAAGCTGTCCGAATCTAAGGAATGGCCAACGTCTTCGATCAGGATTTGAGCGAAGCCCTGAATGGCTCGCAGGGGAGCGCGCAAATCGTGGGAGATAGAATAAGTGAATTCTTCAAGATCCTGATTGACCGCCTCCAGTTCAGCAGTTCGTTCTTGCACCCGTGCTTCTAAGGTGGCGTTGAGTTCCTGTAGGGCTACTTCGGCTTGTTTGCGCTCTGTAATGTCTTCGAGCAGGCCATCAACAACGGTAATTCCTTCAACGGTATTTAAGGTTGTGGTTAAAAGGGCCCAGAATTGGGTGCCATTGCTTCTGTGCAACTGCACTTCCTGCTCCTGCTGCTGGGGGGGTGGTAGATCGAGCAAGAGCCTATAGTGATGGTGAGTATCGATCAAACTGAGTTTGTTTGCCTGAGCCAGTGACTCTGCGCCCAACAACTCTAAAAAAGCGCGGTTTGCTTCTAGCACGGTGCCCTCTGAATCAGAGCGAAAAATGCCGACTTTAACTTGATTCAGCAATCCCTGTAGGCGAATCTCTAGCAGAGCAGCTCGTTGCTGCATTTTCCGCCGATCTAGGGCAATCCGAACGGCGCTCGGTACGCGGATATAGCGATTTGGTTCTTTGAGAATGTAGTCGTCGAGGCCGAGCTTCATTGCTTCAACCGCGACTTCCTCGGTTCCGGTATTGGTAAACATCACCACCGGGCAGCGGGGATACTGCTGTCTTACCGTTTCTAAAATGTCTATACCGGTCGTCCAGCGCAGCTGAAAGTCGGTGACTACGGCGTCGAAGTCGCCTGCCCTAATCGCCCGACTAAATTCACCGGAGCTGTTAATTTGTTGAACATCCAGTTGGTCAAATTCACGCTCCAATTCCCGTAGCACTAGGAGGCGATCGCTGCGGTTGTCGTCAATGAGAAGAATTCGGAGGGGTTGGGTCATAGGTTAAGTCATGGACGGGGGAACAGCCATTGGCAACGCAATCCAGAACCGACTCCCGCGGCCCAGTTGCGATTCCACACCGACTTGCCCGCCCATCCGCTCTAGCCCTTTGCGCACAATGGCTAAGCCGATGCCTGTGCCGGGGTAGCTCTCGGCTCCGTGCAGACGTTCAAAAACACGGAATACTCGCTCCTGGTGTTCGGGTGCAATGCCAATGGCGTTGTCTACGATCCACATTCGTATCCAGCGGCGCTCATTTTGATACGTTTCTTCGGCAAAAATATCTATCTGTGGTCGGGTACTGGGTTCAACAAACTTGATTGCGTTGCCGATCAGGTTGGTCACGGCTTGAATGAGGGTTGAACGGTGGGCCATGACCTGGGGCAAGGCCGCCGCCACCTCAATCTGAGCCTGATTTTCCTGAATTTGAGCCGTTAACTGCTTCAAAGCTTCTTCTACGACTTCGGTCAATGCGGTGGGCTGTAGATTGATTTGAGTGCGGGTTAGACGGCTGTAGCTCAGTAAGTCGCTGATCAGGTCATTCATTTGCACCGCATCTTCCATGATGGAAGCGATGTAGTTGCGGCCTAGGTCGCCTAGCTGCTCGCCACAATCTTCTAACAGGGCGTTGGCAAACCCATGGATGGTGCGCAGCGGGGCGCGCAAGTCGTGGGAAACAGAGTAGGTAAACGCTTCTAGCTCCTGGTTGGTTTCTTCTAGCTGGGCGGTGCGATCGCTAACGCGCTGCTCTAGCTGCGTCGCATAGTCTTGAAGCTGAGTGCGAAGCCGAGTCTGCTGCAGGGCGATCGCCAGCTGGTTGGCCACCTCGTAGGCAATCTCCTGGGCTTCTGCATCAAAGGCGGTAGGCTCAGTTGATGCCAGGTTGAGTTCACCAATGAGGGTTTGATCTACCTGCAGGGGCACACATAAACAACTGAGAAAGCCCTGGGCTCTTAACTGCACCAGTACCGGCGGGCAGGCTTCTGCTGTGGCCAGGTTTTGAACGTAGCGAACGCCGTTGAGCATGCTCTGCTCTGGGGCAAAGTCAGTAACGGTTAGACGCGTGCCCACCGGCAGGGGCAATTTCCCGGTCGGGCTACTTCCGGCCAAGACTTGGGCAACTTCAGCTTCTAAATCAAATAAGGCCACAAACGCCTGATGGAACGGCACAATCTGGCGCATTTTGGTGAGGGCGTTGCCGATTAGAGGCTTGTCCAGCTCTGCGGCTAAAATTGCTCGGTCAATGTCATGGAGCGTCGCTAGTCGCTGAGCGCTGCGCTGGAGTGAAAGGGCCGATTGTTCAGCTTCCTTAGTTCGCAGTTGAGCTGTTTGCAGGGCATCTTTGTAAACCAGCGAGACCCACAAAATCTGGCGGTAGATGAAATAGGCCAGCATGGCACCGATACCAAGGGCCAAAAGCAAACTAGTTAAAATCACCGATTGAGTCGTGGTCTGGGCCGTCTGACTGCGCTGGTCTCGCAGCCCTTCCTCCGTTGAAATAAATGCAGCGATCTGTTGCCGCATTTGATCCATGAGCTGTTTTCGGTTTCTGAGATTGTTTAAGGGCTCCAGTTCGCCCTGCTGCCGGAGGGCAATGGCAGGCAAAGTCTGTTGTTCCCACCGCTGAAAGGAAGCCGTCAGCTCAACAATGCGCTGAACCTGGCTCGGATTGTCTGAAACCAGGGTCTTTAACTCCTCTAGACTGGGCTCAATTAACCGGTTGGCTTGCTCGTAGGGCTCCAAAAACTCTTGTTCGCCGGTCAGCAGATATCCCCGAAAGCCAGTCTCCATATCCAGCAACAGCTTTTGAGCCGAGTTGGCCTGCGAAATCACCTCGCCGGTGTGGTCTACCCAGTCTAAGGCCGACAGTAAGCGAGTGATTTGCCAGATGGATACCCCTGACAAAAGCAGCAGTAGGACGACGGGCAGGGCGATCGCGCCGATCAGCCTACGGCGAAACTGGTCTTGAGGAACGATAAAAACCATGCCTTCATGCTACTGTGCCTGCCGAGATGGGCCTGGCCCCGCCGGTAGACCTTAGAGGCGAATGTCGGGACCAATCAGGTCAGACAGCTTTTCCACGTCGTAGAGCAGCATGGCGATGCGCTCTAGGCCCAACCCCCAGGCCACGGTGGCCTTTTCCCCACAGCCCAGAGGTTCTAGCATTTCCTGGCGAAACAGGCCTGAGTTGCCCACCTCAAGGTAGCGATCGCTGGGTGGGTGATAGGCAAACACCTCCAGCGACGGCTCGGTGTAGGGGTTGTAGGTGGGCTTAAACTTGAGATTCTTAAACCCTAGTCGCTCGTAAAAATAGGTGAGGTAGCCCATCAGCGTGCGCACGCTGAGCAGTTCGCCCACCACCACGCCTTCGATCTGGTGGAACTCGGCCAGGTGGGTGCGGTCCACGGTTTCGTTGCGAAAGACGCGATCGATGGAGAAGTATTTGCCGTCTTTGCCCTGGAGCTGATGCAGGCGACGGGCCGTAGAGGTCGTGGTGTGGGCCCGCAAAATCGCGCGGCTGGCCTCGGTCTCGGTCCAATGGCCGCCGTAGTTGGCTTCGTGCACCTGTTTGACTCGCTGCACCAGGGCCGGGTCGTCGGGCAGGGGCAGGGTCTGGGGGTTGGCTAGGTAGAAGGTGTCCTGCACCTCGCGGGCCGGGTGGTCTTGGGGGGTAAACAGGGCGTCAAAGTTCCAAAAGGCCGACTCCACCATATAGCCCGACATCTCATCGAAGCCCATGTTCAAGAAGATATCGCGAATGCGCTGAATGCACTGGGTGAGAATGGTGGGCCGTCCGTAGGCGACGTTGGGCACCTCGGCGTGAATGTCGTAGGGCTTGAGGTCAGCCTGTCGCCACTGGCCCGACAAAATTAGCTCGCTGGTCAAGGTCGTCACCACATCCCCCAAATCTAGGGTTTGCAGGGCAGGCAGCACGGTGAGGCTGTAGTCTGTCTCGACCCGACTGACGATGTAGCCCTGCTGCTGTAGCCACTCTAGAGAGGAGGACGCGCTGCCATCTAAAACCTTGCCCGCCGCGATCGCCTCAAATACCCCCTGCCGCTGCTGGTAAGCACCCAGCACCGACGACTTCAGCACGGCGACAGTCCCTTCACCATCGCCATCGATCAAATCGACGGCCTGCTCGCGCCGCAGGGCACCGTAGTTGAGGCTAAAGGCGGGGCCGAGCTCAGCCTGGAGGGTGGCGCGATTCCCCGTAGGGGAGGCTCCGCCATCGCGCTGACCCTGCAACAGCCTATCGGCTAAAGGGAACCCCGGCAGCACGCCGGCCAAATCCTCTCCCTTGGCCGTCAGTGCCCAGGTCTGCTGGGTATGCTCCTGCCACTGGACGTAGCCATTTAGAGCACCGCTGAGCAAAAAACCATTGATAAAGTTGAAGTCGAACCCGGCCTGGGCACAGAGCGATCGCAGACTCTCCACCGTCTGCTGCCGCTGCAACAGGTCGATAAACTGCCGCTGTTTGCCAGTGAGCTGAAGCAGGTCGAGCATAGCCAAGGTTTGGAAAATCTCTATCAGCCTATCAATCTTCCCCCATTCCCAAGGGCCAAGATTGATGAAAAGATAACACCAGTGCCCGGATTCAAGAGATTTCTCCACTATGTCCGACGAACCTACTATGCCCTCCGGTCCCGGCTTCGGCCTCACATTTCTGTATTACTTTTCGGGCACTGCTCTGGTCACAGCTCTGCTAGCGGTCAAGTCCCTCGGCATTGGCTTAGACACCGGCTTGCCCAACCTATATGGCACCTTATTTGGCACTGTGGGCGGCCTCTTGGGTGCTTTTGTGAACCGCAGCACCACGTTAACCCTGCCGATCAACAGCCGCAAAACCTTCAAGCGGGAGCTAGATGCTGCCCTGGCTGAAATGGGCTATACCGAAGACACTGAGGCCAACCTAGAGGGCATCCTGGCCTACCGCCGTCCCTTCGTGCGCCAGCTCCTATCTGGCCGTGTGTATGTGCTGCTGAGTGAAAAAAAGGCCCAAATCAGCAGCCGGGCCGTGCACATGGGCGGCATCAAAAAACGCCTCGAAGCCAGCGGTATACGATAGGAGAGCGGCAAAAGTTTTGAGTTCTGAATTTTGAGTTTTGAATTCTTCTGATACAACTCAAAATTCAAAATTCAAAACTAAGCACTCAAAACTCCCTCCCCAACTCCCTCACTCCCCCTCATGCCCCGCAAGCAAAAGTATCCCCACCTGCTCGGCTCAAAATGGACGGCCTGCCAAAAGACTGAAGGCTGGCGACATTTTCAGGTAGCCAACCGCAAGCAGGATGGCCAGTGGGTATTTGCGGAGCTGGTGGCCTCCTGCGACCCCACAGTGAGGCTATGGGTCAATGCCAAACAGCTCAAAAATCGCGCCCTCTGGCAGCCAGGCTGGCAACCTCTCAACCCTTCAGCTCCTCAGGTTGAGGAAGACATCTTCTGGTTAAACTAGAGGTTATAAGGTACCGATGTTTGAGTTTTTGGTCTAGCGAAGCACGCCGACCTGAAACGCGTTAAAGTCAATACAGGCAAAGGTTCGCCAGAGGACAGCAGCTATGTGGCATGTGGTTTACATTATTGCGTTTGCGGTTCTGGCGATTATGGCGATCGCAAACTTGGTCAGAAACTTAATTTTGCTCGGCGGCAACGCCCGCAATCCCCAATCACCCAGGCCCTACGGCGGACAGCAGAATGCCTCAGGCGATCGGCCTATGCCCCATCCTGAGCTGCTTGACCAAGACGGCCAGGTAATCCGCGAGCCGCTGCTAGTGATGCGGTCCATCTCGGTTAAAGATGCTCGTGAGCAGCTCGACGCTCTCTACAACGGCAACGGTAGCGCCCTCGATGAGCCAGAAGATAGCGGCTCAGAGCCCGACCTCTAACGCCATTCTTTAAGCAGCACCCTTGAAACTCAAAGGCTGAGTTCCTTTCCGAGAGAACTCAGCCTTTTTGATACCTGCTTGCTTTTGCTTGAGAGGCTGGGGATGCACCGCTCTAAAGGCGGCAGCGGTTGGCAACCGACTCGGAACCAGGGTCAGTCCCTAGGGTGCTGCAACCTTTGGCTAGGCGGGCTTCACGCTCGGCCAAAATCGTCTTAAGGCTGGGCCTGCCGGTAACCGCTAGACGCCAGTTAGCCCACAAACCGTAGACCCAATCAACCAACGGGCCAAACAAGGGCCAACGGGTAGGCGCGTAAACCCAGCCAATGCCTAGAACGCTATACACTTGGCGAAACACGTCCACATTTTGAATCACGGTGCCGTCAGCCTTCACAGCATGGATGCGACCCATGGCCGTAGCAAAATCGACACCGCCGTTGTCTGTGGGGCTGTAGTCGTCAGCCGCAATGTCAGTAAAGGCGATCAGACCACGCCCGTTGTCTTGCTTGCGCAGAAAATTAACTTCCCGCAGACAGAGGGGACAGTCGCCATCATAGAGCAGCTTGATTCTCCAAGCGATCGCGTGGGGTGCTTGGGCAGAAGATGCAGCGGCGGTCGTCATAGGAGTTTGAAGCCAAGACAGTGCAAAGGAAAATAATCCCTACACATATCTTAACAACCTCGACCTTGGTCTGCTGCAAGGGCCATCAAATCTGATTCTTGCCTATTGACTAAGCGCCACCAGACTAAAGCACCCGAGCTTTTAACAGGGTGCTGGGTAAGGTGAGCAGCTTGCGCAGAGAGGGCACGTAGGCACGCTGGCTAAACACGTCGTAGCCGTTCTTTTCAATCACGTCCAAAATCTGGCGGTAGAGGGCCAGGGCAGACCACACAGGCCAGCGGGCGTCTTCACTTAGCAGCCCAATGCCGCTCTCTGCTTCGGCATAAAACCGACGGGCGCGATCGATCTGAAAGGCCATTAGGGCACGCCAGCGATCGTCCACAACACCAGCGATCAAATCAGCCTCGGTGTAGTCAAAGGCGGCCAGGTCTTTTAGAGGTAGATAAATGCGGCCTCGGCGGGCGTCTTCGCCCACGTCTCGCAGAATGTTGGTGAGCTGGTTGGCAATGCCCAGGGCGATCGCCTGGGGAGTGGGGTCGAGCTGCTGTTGCTGGCTCCAGGGGGCAGTTTGCAGTTGGGTATCAACGCCCATCACTGTGGTCGACATCAACCCTACGGTGCCGGCTACGCGATAGCAGTACAGTTCTAAGTCTTCGAAGGTGTCGTAGCGATTGCGGTGTAAATCCATCCGCTGGCCCGCGATCATGTCGCGAAAAGGCTGAATGTCCAGGGGAAACTGCTCCAGGGTATCCACCAGGGCGACATCTTCGTCATCCACTGGGCAGCCAGCAAAAATTGACTCTAGCTGCGACTCCCACCGATCCAACGTCTTCTCACTTGTGAACTGCGCCTGCGGCCCGTCCACAAGTTCATCGGTGCGGCGGCACCAGACGTAAATAGCCCAAATGGCGCGCCGCTTGGCAGGGGCCATCAGCATGGTGCCGGTGTAAAACGTCTTGGAATATTTCGCCGTGACGCGTCGGCACACCTCGTAGGCATCCTCAACGGAGGATAGGGATTGGATGGGGGGAGAATCCGTCAGTTGCAGCATTAATGACCCAAACCTGGAGAATATAAATCTCAAACCGACTACAGGCAATTCTGCTTAACCTAGCCTCTCACAACTGCACCCAACTTTGGCAAAACAGTTGAAATCGGCCCATTCCCCGAAGCAACCCTGCCTCTGCCGTTCTTAAAGATTATATGTTGCAATCCGTAACATTTGCCCGAAATTCCAAATGCGTGCTCTCTGTTTCCAGCATATTTAAGGGCTGACTACCCATTTGTAGGCCATTCAGATAAGATAATAGACTGCGTATTAAACTGCTTGCTTGATGCTCAGCCCCCGCTGTGGGTTCTCTTCGCTCCACTATGGGCTGCGCCTCGCGAAGCGATTCCTGAGAGAGTTGCAGGGCAGCAAGCAGCACCGTGGGGGAAGGCGCTCTATCGGCTACCCATTAACGGTCCCCTTTGTCTGTCTAGTTCTGTCGATTGTTGGGAGCCTTGCCCGTGCCTCAAACTAACTTTGATTTTCTGCAAGAGTCTGACCCGCTGCTGGCCAGCATTATTCAGCGCGAGTTGCAGCGCCAGCGCGATCATCTGGAGCTAATCGCCAGCGAGAACTTTACCTCGTCTGCGGTGCTAGCGGCCCAGGGGTCGGTATTGACCAACAAGTATGCCGAGGGGCTGCCCGGCAAGCGCTACTACGGCGGCTGTGCCTTTGTGGATGAGGCCGAGCAATTGGCGATCGATCGCGCCAAAGAGCTCTTCGGTGCCGCCCACGCCAACGTGCAGCCCCACTCCGGAGCCCAGGCCAACTTTGCCGTGTTTCTCGCTCTCCTCCAGCCCGGCGACACCATTTTGGGCATGGATCTCTCCCACGGCGGGCACCTGACCCACGGTTCGCCCGTGAACGTATCGGGCAAGTGGTTTAAGGTCGTTCAGTACGGCGTCAGCCGCGACAGTGAACAGCTTGATTTCGACCAAATTCGTGAGCTGGCGTTGGAGCACCGACCCAAGCTGATCATCTGCGGCTATTCGGCGTACCCCCGCGTCATCGACTTTGAGAAGTTTCGCGCGATCGCAGACGAAGTTGGCGCCTACCTGATGGCCGACATTGCCCACATCGCCGGTCTGGTGGCCGCCGGTCATCACCCCAACCCCCTGCCCCACTGTGACGTGGTGACGACCACCACCCATAAAACCCTGCGCGGTCCTCGCGGCGGCCTGATTTTGACCCGCGATGCCGAACTGGGTAAAAAGTTTGACAAGGCGGTGTTCCCCGGTAGCCAGGGCGGCCCCCTAGAGCACGTAATTGCGGCTAAGGCCGTGGCCTTTGGTGAAGCCCTTAAGCCTGAGTTTCGCACCTACGCTGCTCAAGTGATCGCCAATGCCCAGCGCATGGCTGCTCAGCTCCAGCAGCGAGGCATCAAGGTGGTGTCTGACGGTACCGACAACCACCTGGTGCTGGTCGATCTGCGCTCCATCGGCATGACCGGCAAGCGGGCTGACCAGCTGGTGAGTGAGGTCAATATCACGGCTAACAAAAACACCGTGCCCTACGACCCCGAGTCGCCCTTTGTCACCAGCGGCCTGCGCCTGGGTTCTCCAGCGATGACCACCCGCGGCATGGGCGAGACTGAGTTCACTGAGATCGCCAACATCATCGCCGATCGCCTGCTCAGCCCTGAGGATGCGGTGATCGCTGAGCACTGCAAGCGTCGGGTGGCGGCTTTGTGCGATCGCTTCCCCCTCTATGCCCACCTGGGCGGGCTAGTTCCGGCCCTGGTCTAAGGGTGTAATACCTTCTCGGGCAAGCCTTTGACCCGTGGGTTAGGCGTTAACTCCATGCAAAACCGCAGAAAGTTAGGGTTACCCCTTAATGATCTGTCATAATTGCATGGAGTTTTTGCTTATTTAACAAGACTCGGCCTATCCTATGGACTGTTTCGGGCCAAATACCCTTTGGCCTGGTTGGACTTGGTTCAGGGCAGCCCCTAGGGCTCCCGAAGTTGTTAGCGATGGCCAACAGAACTAGTTTGCTGGGGTTGGCCTGGGCTAGGGAGGTGGCTAGCCAGGAGAGAGTTTCTCCAACCATAGAGGGGAGTGAGATGCCGTTTTATCTGTATCACGTGTTGGCCTTTGGTATCTCCGCCGCGGTGGTGCTGGGCACAACACCGATCGTGCGCCGCATTGGCCTCAAAAGTGGGCGAGTTGATCAGCCCGGCGAACGTAAGGTACACGACAAGCCCATGGTGCGGTTGGGTGGGGTGTCAATTTTTATTGGTACGCTGCTAGCGCTGCTGGTCGTATGGTCCATGGGCGGCTTTATTGATGCTGCCGGAGCCCATTTGGCCCCGCCCCAGGAGTTTCAGATTTGGGGGGTTACCCTCGGCGGATTGGCCTTTTTTCTAATTGGCCTCACTGATGACCTGTTTGGCCTATCGCCCCTCAGTCGCCTGTTTATGCAGGCGGTGGTGGCTACCATGGCTTGGTATGTGGGCGTGAGCATCGACTTTCTCACCATTCCCTTCTATGGGCTCACCCAGCTGCCCGACTTCATCAGCTTGCCAGTAACCATTCTGTGGCTGGTGGGCATGGCCAATGCTATCAACTGGATTGACGGGCTCGATGGCCTGGCGGCAGGGGTATCCGGCATTGCCGCGCTGATTATGCTGGTGGTGAGTCTCTACATGAACCAGCCCGCAGCGGCGCTAATTGCTGCCGCTCTAGGCGGTGGAGCCCTGGGCTTTTTGCGTTACAACTTCAACCCAGCCAAAATTTTCATGGGAGATGGGGGAGCCTACTTTATGGGCTTTACCCTAGCGGGAGTCGGCGTCATCGGCTTGGTTAAAACGGTGACTACTGCTGCCGTACTGCTGCCTTACCTAATTCTGGCGGTCCCGATTCTCGATATGTCGGCTGTGATTCTCGATCGCCTGCGAGCCGGTAAATCCCCCTTCGTAGCCGACAAGCGCCATCTGCATCACCGGCTGCTTCAGGCGGGGCTGTCCCATCGGGTGACGGTGCTCTTTATCTACGTGCTGACACTGTGGGCCGGTAGTTTGGCCCTGGCGTTTGCGGGCATGCCTAGCGGCTTGGTCTACGCCCTAGCCGCCACAGCGCTACTCAGCTACACGGGCTGGCGGCTGCGGCAGCGCACCCGCTGAGGGGCCGTAGGGGTATTCGTAGGCCTGCCGCAAATTGCTAGCGCGATAGACGTGAATCGTTTCGGTCACTTCGCCGCCGCGCATGAGCGGCACTGTACCTAGCGGCTCAATACTCTCGAAGAGGGGCCGATAGCCGGCTACAATCTCGTCGTCTTGGGCAAAGCGATTCAACGTCATATAGAGGGCATCTTGCCCAACCCAGTCCTGGGGGTTAAACCAGTAGGCAAATCCGCGTGGGTCTTGGCTAAAGGCCGTCACCGGCAGATCGACTAGGGGATGAATAGCCATGGCAAAGTAGCCCCCTAGGTAATATTCGTTGGTGAAGACAAATCCCACTTCATCCAGGGCCGCTCGAATTTCGGGGATATCGGCAAACCGCCGCTTGAGCTGACTGGTGTCGATCAGTTCTGTAGAGCCATCCTGCGCGACGGGGACTAGCCCACCAAACAGGGCGTAGGTGCTCGGTTTTTGTAGAACGCCCAGCCGTAGGTGGAGCAGCGCCACCATCGACAGAGAGCCTAAAAACAGTCCCGACCCCCACAGCCAGCGGCGAATGAGTCGGGGGCGATAGCGTTGCCAAACTAGCACCTGAGCAGCTAGCAAAATGACGATGCCCCAGTAGCCTGGAGCAGGCCAGGCAGGCAAAATCTGCTGCTTGCCCCCCAGCAGGGTAAACAGCAGCATGATTGGCAGTGATAGCCACAGCACTAGCCCCCGTTTGTAGTGCTCCTGGACTGCGTCATCGCCTATGTTGGGGGAGTGCCAGAACAGCGCCTGCTTGGCACCCTGCCGCGCCGCCACCCACCACAGCGGAAAGCCAAACAGCGGAAACAGGTAAACAATTGACAGTAGCCAGTAGCCCACCATTTGTCCCAGGCTAAAGCCGCTGCTTTCAGTGCCCCCGTCAAATCGCATGCCCAGCTGAAAGCGAAAGGAGATCCAGTCGTTCTGACTGTTCCAGTACCACAGGGGGAAGAGCGTGAGAATGAAGAGGCCTAAAGCAAGCAGCGTCCAGGGCGATCGCAGCGCCGCTCGGTAGGGCCGATAGGCAGCACAAAATCCCACTAGACTAACGCCCAGCACAAAACCGTGGTACTTACTTAACCCCGCTAGAGCCACCGTCAGCCCCAGCAGCACAATGCGCCAGGTGGGCACGTAGGTTGTTTTAACTGCCTCGGAGCCCCCAGTGTGGCTGCTAGAGGGGAAAAATTCCCAGGCGGCCACCAGCAGCGTGGCGCTCCAAAACAAAATCAGCCCGTTGTCGGGAGAGGTGAGAATACCAAAGCCGATGACAAGCAGCGGTATCAGCGTGACAAGGGCCACGGTCATCTGCCCTACCGCCGCCGAAAACAGCCGTGATGCCGCCAGGTACAGCAGCCCCAAGCTGAGGCAGTAGAGCAGCAGCGCCCCTAGGCGAATGGTGAAAGGTGAAATGACCCCGGTGAGCCACCAGCCAATCCCGGTCGTGAGGGCCACCATGGGTGGATGGTCGAAATAGCTTAGGCTCAGGTAGCGGCTGTAGAGATAGTAGTAGGCTTCGTCAAACCCTGGAAAGAACCAGACCGCCACGATAGTGCGGTAGAGCAGGCCCCCTAACACGAGGGCTAGCAGCCCGGTGGCCCAGCCCGGTTTGCGATCGCCCCCTAGGGCGGGTTTTTGATCATCGCCCCCGGCGGCTCTATCCCCCTCGCTCCAACCTGCCATCGGGTAGCCTCCCCTAAACAACCAACGCGCGACATAATCTAGGGACTTTGCCAATGAGCCCAAGGGGCTTTTCCTGGCTTCCCTGCAATGGCCATAATGACACTATTGCGCCTCGGCCATCCCTTCCCCGGCCCATTTCGCCCTCAGGACGTTCTATGACCTCAAGCCCAGCGTTTCAGCCCTCCGAGACAGACTCGCCCGCTGGCACCAGAAGTGCAGAAATTATCTGCGTGGGCACTGAGCTGCTGCTGGGGGATATTCTCAATGGCAACGCCCAGTTTTTGGCTAAAGAGCTGGCCAGTCTAGGCATTGCCCACTACTACCAAACCGTTGTAGGTGACAACCCGGCTCGCATTCAGCAGGCGGTGACTACCGCAGCCGAGCGGTTTGCGAAGCCTTCCGGTGCGGAATCGCAGCTCCTGCTCTTCACCGGCGGTCTAGGCCCTACCCCCGATGACCTCACTATAGAGACGCTGGCTGACCTGTTTGGTGCCCCCCTGGTTGAGCACCCTAACCTACTGGCTGATATTGAGGCCAAATTTACCGCCCGGGGCCGAACCATGCCCCCCAGCAACCGCAAACAGGCGCTGCTGCCCGAGGGGGCGATGGTGCTACCCAACCCCCAGGGCACTGCTCCCGGCATTATCTGGTCGCCCCGGCCTGGCTTAACCCTAATGACATTTCCCGGCGTGCCGCGAGAAATGCAGGCAATGTGGAAAGAAACTGCCGTGCCCTATCTGCGCGCCCAGGGCTGGGTGACGACCACTATTGTCAGCCGCATGCTGCGGTTTTGGGGCATTAGTGAATCGTCTCTAGCAGAGCAGGTCGCTGCTTACCTAAGTCAAGGCAACCCGACGGTCGCCCCCTACGCCAGCAAAGGCGAAGCCAAGCTGCGCATTAGCGCGCGGGCCGACTCCACCACTGCGGCCCTGGCCAAAATTGAGCCGATCGAAGCTGGCATTCGGGCGTTAGTCGGCGCTGACTGCTACGGTGCCGATGACGATACGCTGGCCTCGGTGGTTGGCAAACTGCTGCGGTTGCGGCAGCAAACCGTCGCTGTAGCCGAGTCTTGTACGGGCGGTGGCTTAGGGCAGCTCTTGACCGACATTGCCGGCAGCTCTGCTTACTTTTACGGAGGCGTGATTGCCTACGACAACCGGGTTAAGGTCAATCTTCTCAAGGTGGATGCCGCTGTTTTAGAGGAGCAGGGAGCGGTGAGTGCGATCGTGGCCGAGCAGATGGCTCTAGGGGCTAAGGCGCTGCTGCAAACAGACTGGGCCTTGAGCATCACTGGCATCGCTGGACCAGACGGGGGCAGCGAGACTAAACCCGTAGGCTTGGTTTATATTGGCCTGGCTACTCCCGAGGGCAATGTGTTGACGTATAAACACGAGTTTTCTGGCTATCGGGGGCGCGACTGGGTGCGCCAGCTCAGTGCCCTCTCTGCCTTAGATGCTCTACGACGCAACCTGCTGTAACGTAGGTTGATCATTTGCTTCAAATGGCTATTATGTAATTATGGATAAATGCAGCCCCCATCTGGCCTAGAGCTGGTTTTAGGTAAGAGCAACCAGGGTGGCATGTGCCAGTAAGGAGTTTGCCCTAATGGACTACATCGAAAAGGCTCTCGAAAAGCTGAGCGACTGGGTTGATAGAGTAATTGAAGCTCTATTTGGCCCTGAGCATCAAGCAGAACCTGACTTGATTCCTATTCCGGTAGAAGAACCCCGCCGTTAGGGGTGCTCTTGAAAATTTTTTAACTAGAGTCTAGCGATGCTGTCGCTTGATATTATTCTTGAGTGCGGCACTCGATACTTAGGTTGTTGTGCTCGTACAGAGAATAAGCAAGCAAATGGTATTGCTAGCGTGAATATTAATACATAAGGACAACGATCATTGCTAAGGGTTCAAGTTGTTCACGGCCCAAATCTCAACATGCTGGGCTTGCGAGAACCCGAGATCTATGGTCGGCAAACTCTAGCTACCATCGAGGCGTCTTTAGAGACTGAAGCGATCGCCCTAGGCGTTTCATTGGATTGTTTTCAATCCAACAGCGAAGGGGCGCTTGTGGACTGCATCCAGGCGGCCTTTGGGCAAAAAGATGGCATTTTAATTAATCCTGGGGCTTATACCCACACTAGCGTGGCCCTTCGAGATGCGATCGCAGCTGTTGGCCTTCCCACCGTTGAGGTACATCTCAGCAACATTCACCAGCGCGAGGCCTTTCGCCATCACTCCTATATTGCTGCGGTGGCCGTAGGCCAAATCTGCGGCTTTGGCGCTGACAGCTATCGCCTAGGGCTGCACGCGCTGGTAAAACACCTTAAAGACCGGCATCAAGTGCCCGCAGATTCTTAGTGGTTTAGACTGAGATCGGCGCTAAACCCTCTCCGAGGTTGCATGGCCACTGCCACGATTAAATTTTTAGAGATGCCAACCTCCCAGGCGTGGGTTGAGCAAGCTCTGGCTAATCTAGACGTGATTTTGGTCGATCACGCCCAGTGTGAGCGCAAGGCGGCGGGGGTGGCCATGAGCTTGATCAACCGCTATCCGTCAGATGCTGAGTTAGTGAAAGCGCTAACCGCGATCGCCCAAGAAGAACTGGCCCACTTTGCCCAGGTCAACCAGTGGCTGGAGCGCCGCGATATTCCCTTTGGCCCCTTGCCGCCACCTCCCTATGGAGCCGCTCTGCATCAGCAGGTGCGCTCCGTCGAACCCCATCGTCAGCTTGACGTGCTGCTGGTGTCGGCTCTGATCGAGGCCCGCAGCCACGAGCGGTTAGGACTGTTGGGCCAGCACTGCCCCGATCCAGAATTAGCCCAGTTTTACCGTAGTCTTATGGCTTCAGAGGCTCGCCATTATGGTGCTTACTGGGTATTGGCTACCGGGCGCTTTCCCCGTGCTGAGGTAGAAGGGCGGCTAGCTGAATTGGCCGCTGCCGAAAGCGAGATTTTGACTCGCCTTCACCCCCAACCCCGCGTTCATAGCTAGAGACGTTCGATGCCGCTAGAACACCGCAGCACCTTTGGCCCTTACCTAATTCGCAGTTGGCAGCCGGGCGATCGCGCCGCCGCCGTTGCCGTCATTGGCGAGGTGTTGCAGGAATACCGCCTCACCTGCGAACCGACCGACAGCGATCGCGATGCCCTAGAAGTAGAAGATTGCTATTGGAAGACGGGTGGCGAATTTTGGGTAGTGGAAATCGACGGCGTGCTGGTTGGTACCGCTGGCTATCGTCCTACCCAGCGTGGGGATCGCGCGGTGGAGCTGCGCAAGATGTATCTGCTACCCCAGGCGCGGGGGCAAGGGCTGGGACGCTACCTGCTTAGCACGCTAGAGTCTGCTGTTTGGCACCGCGGCTTCACCGATATCTGGCTAGAAACCACCTCGGTGCTAAAAGAGGCGGTAGGGCTGTACGAAGCCAGTGGTTATGAAGCTGCCACTGGGGTCGAGACGGCTCGATGCGATCGCGTCTACCGTAAGCGCCTGCCTTCCCCAGCCAACCAGGCCATCGGGTAGAAACACGGGCCTAAGTCTAATGGCCAGAAGTTAGCTATAATCGCCACATTAATTCTGGAATACTGGCTAGACAGCTTTGATTGCCATCTATCCCGGCAGTTTTGACCCCATTACCTTGGGCCATTTAGACATTATTACCCGCGGCAGTCGATTGTTTGAGCGGGTGATTGTGCTGGTGTCTAGCAACCCCAACAAGGTGCCAATGTTTTCTACCGACGAGCGCATCCAGCAAATTGAGCGATCGGTGAGGCATCTCAACAATATTGACATTGACCACTACGATGGTCTCACCATTAACTACGCCAGGCAGCGCCATGCCCAGGTGCTGCTGCGAGGGCTGCGAGTGCTCTCCGATTTCGAAAAAGAGCTGCAAATGGCGCATACTAATAAGACCCTAGCCGATGATATTGAGACTCTTTTCCTATCGACCTCCACAGAGTACAGCTTTCTTAGCAGCAGCCTGGTCAAAGAAATCGCTCGCTTTGGCGGCCCTATCGACCACCTTGTTCCCCACCATGTAGCGCGAGACATTTACCAATGCTACGCCCAGACCCTGCCCGCCTCAATGCCCAGCCCCGCAGCTCCCAGTCCCGCAGTGCCGGTGCCCAAGCCAATGGATTGTCTGTAGAGGCGACGGAAACGAAATCGGACTTGCCTAACCCCGGCGACATTGATATTCAACAGGAGCTGAATAAGCTCGAAGAGCTGATTTTGGCCAGTCCCCGGGTGCCCTTTAGTGGTCGTACCCTGGTCGATGAGGATCAGCTGCTTGACCAACTCGATGCTATTCGCCTCAACCTGCCGCCGGCCTTTCGCCAGGCTGTGCAAATTTTGCAGCAGCGCAACAGTCTCCTTACCGAAGCTGAGCGCTACGCCCAAGAACTGATCGCCGCTGCTGAGCAGGAGGCAGCCCAAATACTCGATGAGCTTGGCATCGTGCGCCAGGCCGAGCACATGGCCCAACAGGTGAAAACCCAGGCCCAGCAAGACTGCGATGGTCTGCGTACCAAGGTAATGGGTGACATCGAGCAAATGCAGATTCAAGCTCAGCGCGAGTGGGAGGCCCTGCGCCAAAAGGCCCTAGACGAGCAAGACATGATTCAGCAGGAGGCCGATGGCTATGCTGATCAGGTGCTCTCTAGCGTAGAGCAGCAGCTCTCGCAGATGTTGCGGATTATTCAAAACGGGCGCAGCCACCTTCAGCCGCCGAAAGAAGCCCCAGTACCTGTTCCAACCCAGCGGCCTAAATCCAATAAAGGTGGGCCGCCCAGTGCTGTGCCAGCAGCCCCCCGTGTCGATGGGGGAAGCGATCGCTCTTCAAATCGCCCTCGTCCACCGCAAAAGTCTGACCCCTCTGCATGATCAGCTATCTCAAGGGGGTGCTGGCCGATATTCAAAAGCCCGGTAACCACAAAATCATCGTTACCTTAGATGTCAATCAGGTGGGCTACGACATGCAGGTGCCTGCCCGCCAACTGTCGCAGCTGCCGCCCCTAGGGGAGGTGGTGCAGCTCTTTAGCCACCTCTACTTTCGCGAAGACCAGGCGGTATTGTTTGGCTTTGGCCAGCGCCAAGAGCGCGACTTGTTTCGGCTGCTAATTAGCGTCAGTGGCATTGGTCCCCAGATGGCTTTGGCCCTAATCGACACCCTGGGCGAGGCTGAGCTGACCCAGGCAGTAGTTAGCGGTAACACCCGTCTACTGTCGCGTACCCCAGGGGTGGGCAACAAAACCGCCGAACGCCTGGTGCTGGAGCTTAAAACCAAGTTGCAAGACTGGCAAACCCAGTCGGGGGTGGGTCTAGTGCCCGATGCT
Source organism: Leptolyngbya sp. FACHB-60 (assembly GCF_014695775.1). Lineage (GTDB taxonomy): Bacteria > Cyanobacteriota > Cyanobacteriia > Phormidesmidales > Phormidesmidaceae > Nodosilinea. Next base: position 71,176 of record NZ_JACJOX010000058.1, read on the forward strand.
GGACCGGTACCAACCCTCTACGAAGAGGTCGAGGCTACGCTCAGCGCCCTGGGCTATAGCCAGAGCGAGATTCTCAAGGCGCTTCAGGCCGTGGGGCGTAGCTCTACTTTGCAAAAGACAGCGGATCCAGAAAGCTGGGTGCGCGAGGCGATCGCCTGGCTCAGTCAGTGATCCTCTGCTTAGACTGATGGTGACCGCAGACCCTATGCTATAGTGAAAAATCCTGGCTCAAAATTATTCTTCTAGAGAAGTTGTCTTTCCCATGACTCTGTTGCAAGCGCGTAAGCAGGAACTTATTTCCGACTATCAGGTGCACGAAACTGACACCGGCTCCGCCGATCTGCAGATTGCTATGCTCACCGATCGCATCAATCAGCTGAGCGCCCACCTGCAAAAGAACAAAAAAGACTACTCGTCTCGCCGTGGTCTGCTCAAAATGATTGGTCACCGCAAGCGCCTCATGGCCTACTTGCAAAAGCAAGACTCCGAGCGCTATCGGGCGCTGATTCAAAAGCTCGGCATTCGCGGCTAGGACTGGTCTGTCAAGGCTAAAGCTCATGCGTAGACTAGAGTGGGCTAATCTAAGCTGATAGTTGCAGTGGTTAGCTCACGTCAAACCTATAAGTTATTTGTCCAGGCTACGCATCTAGGCTAGGCGATCTAGCAATTGCAGCCTGGTCTCAAAATTGTCTGTTGTTGTCGTGTAGCGCTATGGCCCCTGATTCGTCTCGCAAGCGCCTGCCATTTGAGCCTCGTAAGAGCGCTGCTAAGCCTGCCGAAGAGTCCAAAAAGGCTACTGCTAAGCCATCTCCTGCTAAAGACACCGCTCAGAAATCAGCTTCTGCCAAAAAAGCTGCTCCTGCTAAGCCGGGGGTGGTTTCTAAAAAGAAAAGTGGCGGTAAGCCGTCGGCCAGGGCAGCAACCGCTATTCCTGAAGTGGTGAGCGATCGCATGCTGCGGCGCATGCTAGCCTTTTCTGGTGTCCCAACCGGGGCGGGAATACTAACCTTTTTTGTGAGCTACTACTTGGTGGTGAATCAGGTAGTAGCGTTGCCCTCTTACTTTGTGCTGTTGGTCACCTTGGGCTGCTTTGGCCTGGGGGTAGTGGGTCTGACCTACGGTGTACTGTCGGCTTCCTGGGATGAAGATCGCCCCGGCACCCGGTTAGGCCTTGATGAGTTTCGGCTTAACTTTGGCCGTATGACCAGTGCTTGGGGTGCCAAGTCGGAGCGTTAATGTTGTAGATAGACTCTGGCTTGGCTGCGGGATAATTCCCGCAGCTTATTGGTTTTCCCTAGTTAGACAGGGTTAAAGGCTGTTTTCTCCAACGATGCTGCCTGGTTTTGTGTTGGGCATATCGAGCTGTTGAAGTGGCCGAGCGGCAGCAGCTAGCAATAGCTGAGCAATGTTAGGACAATGTATACTGAATCCTGTCTGTATATCCCGCTTTGTAGGGACATTGCACTGCAATGTCCCTACGGAATATCGATGGCGGATCGGGGCTTTGGGAGTTGGGTTGGGTATTAGGCTCCGTAGCTAAGAGTTGGCAATCTTTGGTCCTATGCTATGGCACCTGACCGATTGTTCAAGGCAGTTTCTCACTGTTTGGTTCGAGAGACGCTTGCATAATTTGCTCAAGCTGCTCTTCCATTGTTTTGAGCATCTGGCTCAGCGCCTCTAGCGTTCGCGCCGAGGGGGTTTCGATGGTGAGCGACTGGCGAGCCCGCTGGCGAATCTCGAAAATCCGTTTTTGTAGGGTTTGGGCGACGCCGAGGGCATCTTCTCCCATCTGTTTGATTTGCTGCTGTTGATAAAATTTCAGCGCCGCTCCTCGCAGCACTTGAAGGGTGGCTTCTTCGCCGTGGGAACCTGCCATCAGTCGCAGGCGCAGTAGCACGCGCTCGCCTTTGTACAGCCGCTCAATGTCGGCATTTTTGGGCTGGGCAGTTGGCAACAGGGGCAGGTGCGTCAGCCGCTTGAGCTCGTTGATGATGCTTTGAACCTGGTCAAGGCTCAAGTTCTTTAGGGCAGCTTGAACTACGCCGTCTCTGCTCCAAAGCACTTGGCCGTGAGCGGGTCGCCGTTCTATATATAGACGCCCAATGCCTTCGGTTAATATCTGATAAAGCAGTGCCTGGGTGAGCTTGGGGGGCGACAATCGATGCAGCTGATCGAGGGGCACCTGGCTGAGGATGGGATCGAGGGCAAGGGCCAGTGGCTGAGACTCTGGCTCAACCACTGGAGGTGGCTTAACCACTGGAGGTGGTTCTACAGGTGCAGGTGGAGGAGCTGTGGGCCGGCTGGGTGTCGGAGCGGGGCGATCGCTGTGCAGATCTTCAGGACTGTCAACGATAAAGGTCAGAAACTCATCACCCTGGTTTTGGGTGTGGGGTGGTGCCTCAATCTGTGGCTGAGGCCGTGCCTTTTGACGAGAGGCGTAGCTTAGATACTTAGAAAGCATCTTGCGCTGCCAGTCAGAGGTCACAGGCCATGACTTCACCGAGCAGTGGATGAATGAGACTTGCTTGCGGGCGTATTCTGTAGCAACAGTGTCGGACGGGTTGACCACGCCGAGGTGTAGGCAACTCGACTCTACCGAGAGCGGAATAATTTCGTGGTAAAGGCAGGCTTCAAAGGGCAAAATGCTATCGATTAGAGACAGCATTTGGGCCACGTTGAGGCGGCTATCAACAGCCTCACTGCCGCTTTGTATGTCTAGGGCAGAAAGGTCGTTGGCTAAAGCGTGGGTCTCGGGCTCCGGCATGGGCCTGGCAAGTTAACGATCAGGATTCCCCTATGCTAGGCGCGAGGCAAGACACAGGGGTAGTTTCTTAAGATCAGCCTATTAATCTTTATGGGAGGCTTTACCCTTCCACTGGTTTGTCTACTCTAACCGTCTGAGAGCTGATGCTGCTAAAAAAGGGTTTGTTAAGAACTAAAACGCTGACAGAAAAGAGTTTCATAACGTTGTCATCAGTGCTGTGATCATCTGCCTGGGTGGCATAGGGGCTACTGTACCGATGCGCCTTCCCTAGCCGTGTCTGGGGTGATGACCTCGCTGGGGAGCATTGGTAGGGCGATCGCCTCTTCGCCTGCGGTCTGTACATCCGCTGGGGACGTCTCAACCGATAGATCGTCGGTACTAACCTGCTCAAATCCCAGGGGTTCCTCCTGCGCTGGGACGATCGTTAGGTCAGCCGGGCTAGGGTTCTCTAGGGAGGGTACCTGGAGTTCGGTAGCTGGAACGGCATTGCTAGATCCAACCTCAGCAGCCCCTGAGGTTGGATCTAGAGTCGGCAATAGGTCAGCTGGGGTGGCCGTTGGGTTGGTTAACGCCTCAGCATCTTCTTGAGATATAACCGCTGCTGGCTGTTCGGGCGCTGGGGCGCTGGATTGGGGCATATAGACTGTGCTGTCGGGAAATGCCCCAGGTATTGGGGATGTAGTCGTCACTGGAGCCGCAACGGGTTGACCGCCTTCTTTGGCATCGGCCCAGGAGGGGGACGCGATTTGCGAAGCGCTCCGAGCTGGAATCGCAGCGGCCTCCGCTTCTACCTCATGAGCTAGGGGTGCGATCGCCAGCGGCGTTGCCTCTGTTACAGCCTCGGCATTGCCGCTATCGGCAACGGGGGCTGTTTCTAAAGGCATTAGCCCTTCTGGGTTGACAAGGTTTGCACTGCCGTCAGATGGCTCCTCTGGGAGAAGCGGCGCAACGCCGTCATCACCGGTATCAGCCGTGGGAGAAGGGGTATCGCCTCGGTTGAATAACAGGTTAGCAATGGAGGCGGTCTGAGGAGAGGTGCTGCCCCCAGACGGAAACGCAGCCTGAGTGAAGCGTTCGACGGTGACCTGCCACAGCGCTGCCAAGGGATCGGTTTCTGGCGCGTTCTGCTCAGGCACGGCGGCGATCGCCTCGTTGACCGGTTCAGCTTGGGCAACAGGGTCGCTGGGGGAGGTCCACATCTGTAGCACCTCGTCTACAGGCTCCGCTGCTGCGATCTCTAGAGCGATCGGGTTTGCTGGTTCGGGAGCGGGGCTCAGCACCCAAGTCTGGGCATGGAGGTCAGGGTTTTGGGCCTCGTAGGCGGCGATCGCCTGGGCGACAGCATTGGCGCGGCGCTGCTGATCGCGACGAATGCTGGGTTCTGTATTGCCCAACCCAGGAGCATTCCAGCGTCCGGTGTTGGGATTGATGTAAGACCGGGTACGGGCTACTAAAATGGCTTCCGGCCCCTCATAGCCGTTGGCCTTAGCTTCGGCCAGCCGCTCAATGTAGCCCACCCGTCCAATCGCGGCCAGGGGTGACTGGTTCGCCAGATCTAGCCCGTTGAGGGTTTCTTCAAGGGTGAGATTGAGGCCGTGTTTAAGCGCCCTTTCTCGCAACATATCTCCCTGGTTCTGAAGCCGTGCTAGCTGCTTCTGATCGGCTTCCGCCGGAGTTTTGGCCCCGTGCTGATACGAAAATGTACCCATATTCCACACGCGGTTGCCAGGATCAGTGTGGCCAAAGTAGGCAGGATTAATGGCGCCATTGGGGGTGCGGGTGCCTTCAGCACTGCCCACGGCCCAGGCCACCAGCGAGTCTGAATGACCTTCGAACAAACCCGGCAGCGGGTTGGCTAGAACTTTGGGCTCAGCTAATTTGGCCTGGGCCATAACCACTGCGCTCGAGGGCTCCAGACCAAAATCGAGGGCTAAAAGCGGGGTTTCTTTGGGGAGTTCGGCCTGGGGCTCGGGGGCGACCGGCGGGGGAGCTACTGCCACCATCACGGTGGCCTCGGGCAACGGCGGGGCCGGGGGCAGCAAGGCTGTGGCCGACGTGCTTTCGTTGAGGGCAACAGCGACCCCGCGCCGATACACCCCAGTGGGCAACTGCTGGGGTGAGTGATAGCGCATGGGCGGGTTGGCCGCCTGGGCTGGAATAGGCAGAGGGTGACTGGTGACATCGATCGCTGGGGCAGCGACCACAGTTTCGGCGGTGGGGGGCTGCTCGGCCCACTGAGGCTGGGAGAGCTCAAAGCTGAGAATGCCGTCGTCGGCCCTCACGGCGGTGGGGCTAAACAGGGCCAACAGAGCACTGGCGGCTAGGAGAGTGGGATGTAGCTTCATGGGGCAGCGGGGGGGTAAATGGCCGAACATATTTGGGCTGAGGCAGGAGTCGGGATTTTGAATAAGGAGTGGTTGGGCCTAGAACGGCAGGCGTGGCGGTGGTCGATTGAGCGATCGCTCCAGCACGCGATCGGAGGGCTCGACCATAGCCCAAGAGCCATCGGGCTGCCGTCGCAGGGTAGCAAAGTGAATGTAGCGCCCGCGCCCCATAACGTCTCCAGCTTCAATGGGTCCCAAAGGGGGGTGGCTAACACCGCAGTAGCGAAACAGGTAGGCCGGTACCTCTGGGGTCGAAAAATAAATACAGTTAAATCCCTTGGCCGCTAGCTCTACCTGTCCGGTAAACGGAGCGCGTAGCTTGGCACCCTCTAGCCGAATCGAAATATCGCCCAGGCTGCCGGTGACCAACTGCCCAGCCACGCGATCGCCCGACTCGATCTCCCAGGTCTGCTTCAACACAATCTGACGGGGCACCGTTGGCGTCAACCTGCCGCAACCGCCTAGACCTAGCAGCAGCATGCCTAAACCTAAACCGAGGACCAGCCGGCCAAGGGAGCGTCGACCCAAGCGCAAGAACGGCTGAGAAAACTGACCTCTCGCCCAAGGACCTAAAGATCTCCAGCCAAAGTGGCCAATTAGCGGCAGGGCGCTATTGAAACCGAAAGCGGTAGCCAGCGTACTCGTCATTTTCGTACAGAATTACTAGCTGAACGGTTGGATCCCACGCCATCGGATATGCTTCGCGCTCTGAGACCACCCCAGAGCGCACCTGGAGCTGAGGCAGGCTACAGTAGGGCTCGGCAACGATCTTGCGCACATTTTCTTTCGGGTCACGCTCGGGCACGACCAGCAGCTGAGCGAGCTGCTCACGGCTCAACTGGGCCGTGCTCTGCACAATCTTTTCGCATCCCTCAGCGCTCTGGGTACCAGCGGACTGCAACCAGCCGCCCAGCTTCTGATCGTCGATGGCCAGTAGCCCAATGGCCAGAACAATTGCCCCCGCAACAAAGGGCTTGGCGTTTGCCAAGGTGATTTTTTTCCCCTGGGGATGCGTTGGAACCATCAGCTGCCTCCTTGAAACTCAGTGAAGAATAGAGCTACACCGCGCTAAAGCTGGCCGCCCACAACCAGCCCTAAAACCAGCAAAAACACTCGAATGGCCGGGCCGAAGGCCAGATTGGGGGCCAGGGTGGCTCGGTAGAGGGCATAGGCTGTGATCGCGGTAATCACTGCCACCGCCACTGACCAAAGGGCTGGAAAGGCAGCCAGTAGCAGATTCAAAGCCAGGCGACCGATGACGCCGCCTCCAAGCCACAGCACCCCATCCACCACAGACAGAGACGCGCCTCGACTCGGATGCCCTAGGGGAGAATGGGTGACCGCAGGCTTAGCTTGCTGAGGGGCAACAAAGCGGGCGATCGCTAAACCAGCATCCCAAACGGTACGGCTCAGGTGGGCAATGATCTCGGAGGGCTCTTGCCCCAGCGCAAACAGATCAGAGGCTAGAGCACTCCACTGGCCCCGACTCCGACGTTTGGAAGGGCCATAGGTGGTGCGCAGATGGCTAGCTAACTGGTTGACCTCGGCTGAAATAGGATTGCGAGGTGCAGGGGATAGGTTGGGGCTAACGGTGCGGTAAGCCAGGACAATATTGCCTTGGTGATCCATCTCGGCTGAAGCTAAGACGGCCCGATCGGCATCGAGGTAGGGAGGTGCCACCGGCTGCCCCTGGGCGTTGGCAATAGGATGAGCGCGGGTCAATCGAGTCTGGATCAGCTGCATTTCTGCGATCGCCCGTTCTTGCTCGGACGACAGCTGATTAATCTTCTGGGCCATGGCGTTCAGGCGTTTGAGGTAGACTTCCACGGGCGGTGCTCCAGCGGATGGGTTGGCCGTTAGCCCGGCTCCCCCCGCCTGTTCAGAGCGCCATTGCAGGGCATCAATAGCCGTAGAAAAATCTACGCTAGGGCGTGACGGCCCTCCAGAGCTGGCCTGAGCCCCTCGACTCGCCGTGCTAGGCAGCGATGGTTCACTGGCCCAGTCAACCTGTACGATCGCATCGCTTTGGCTGAGAGCGTTGACTGTGTTGGTGAGTTTGGTTTGAATGCTTTGAAAATCCATTGCTTAGTAACCTGTGGAGAGCAGCCAAAAACCATCAACCCCGCCCTTCAGCTCAAGCTGACCGGTGTAGAGCGATCATTGGCGATCGCCAGCCACCTGGCTTCGGTGCAGTCCCGAAGAGAAAGGTGATACAAGTGTACCATATCTATTTCGGATGCGTACTAAAAAATGTACTAACTGCTCTAGCTCAGAGAAGTTGGGCTTGGCGGGTTCGCCTCCGGTAAACGTTAATGCGACTGAAGCAGGGGCGGCACCGGACTGCCCCCTTAAAGACCGGTTTCGCTTCAAAATGCCGCCAATATTGTGAAAATTATCCGAAGAAACCTCAGTAACTCAATCAGGCTCTGTAAATTGGGGGCAACTGGGTGACGATTTATCACAATTGCCTTTGATGCTTAGCTCTTGAAACCTCGGCTGCGCTGGCTTGGGGCGCGGCATTAGCGCTGTTGAAGCCTGATTTTGTTCTGGGATTAGAAGACATTTTTGTCGTCGCTGCCGTGCCTAATAGCTCCACAGAATTGCCCCATTAGGGCATTCTGAGCTTGGTAATTTGCCTCAGCCCATCTACCCTACGAGTTGTTGCCATGGTTAAGGCCTACGACAAAACCTTACGGCGTTCCCTTGCCCTACCGGAGCTGGCCAACTCCGGCTGCGGCCCCCGGCCTAGCCCCCGAGCGGCAACGACGGTGCAGACAAAATCTTGTCCTTATCACATTGTGATGGCCTGCTTTTTGGGCGGTCAGGTGCTCATGCGCATTTTGCGCGGCCGGGTCAATGGTCAGCGGACTCTAGAGCAAATGGTTGCGGCAGGGCCGTTGACCCTAACTCCCGTGCTGCTGACCAATGTGTTTGCCGGCATGATTTTTACCGTGCAAACCGCCCGCGAGCTGGAGCGTTTTGGGGCCATGCACGCCCTAGGTGGGGCTTTTGCTATGGCCTTTTGTCGAGAACTGGCCCCCATTTTGACGGCGGCTATTATGGCCGGACAGGTGGGCACAGCCTACGCCGCTGAAATTGGCTGCATGAAGGTAACGGATCAAATTGATGCTCTCAAGGTGTTGCGCACAGACCCCATCAACTATCTAGTGGTGCCTCGGGTGGTGGCCTGCTGCGTGATGCTGCCAGTGCTTACCGTGCTGGGCCTCGTGTTGGGAATTGTCGGCGGGGCTGGGGTAGCCTTTTTGCTCTATGAAATGCCGGCGGGTCAGTTTTTAGACTCAGTGCGATCGCTAATGGTGCTCAACGATCTCATCGCTGTCTTGATCAAATCGGTTTTGTTTGGGGCCATCGTCGCTTTGGCAGGCTGCACCTGGGGGCTAACGACCACCTGTAGTCGGTCGGTCGGCCGAGCTGCGACGTCTGCGGTGGTCACCACTTGGGTGGGGCTGTTTATGGTCGACTTCTTTTTGTCGCTGGTGTTATTTGGCGGTGCCGGGCTAGCGCCGCACTAACCCATGGCTGGCTCAGGCCGTGTTTGGGCGATCGCAAAAAACGGGGGCAACCAGCGGGCGTTCAGTCGTCTCAGGCTCCTTTGCCAAAACCGCCTAATTTTTGTGGCGGCGACCGTCCGGCTCAACTGCTGAAAGACTATTCTGTCCCAGCGGGCAGCATGTCAAAACGGTAGTCTATGTAAGTGTTGTCGGGCATCATGGCTCCGATCAAGTTAGCGCCGTCGAGGTCAGCGTTGGTCAGGTCAGCTTCGCGCAGATCGGCTCCCTGGAGATTGGCGTGGCTGAGATTAGCGCCTCGCAGGCAGGCCTGTTTAAGGTTGGCACCGCACAGGTCACTACCACTGAGTACGGCTTCTTTGAGAATAGCGCCCTGAAGATTGATGCCGGTCAGCCTGGCTCCCGAAAGTAGAGCGCGGTTGAGCTGAGCACCAGACAAATCGGCCCGAAAAAAGTCGCTGCCGATGAGGTTGGCCCAGTTGAGTTTGCTCTTGCGCAAAATGCTGTGGGTAAACACGCCCCCTGGCATAAAGGCACCCGATAGATTCAAGCCTGAGAGGTTGCAGTCAATAAATTCGACAAAGGGCAGCTTAATGCCCTCTAGCGATACATTCCGCAGGTCTAAATGATGAAACTTGATCTGCCCACGGCTGTAGTTCTGGGTGAGCAAGTCAAGGGAGTAGCGCGTGTAGGCATGCATGGGAAGGCCGTTGAGAGAAGGCTAGGTTGAGCGATCGCAGACAGGCGATCACTGGGGCGTAGATGACCATGTGCCTAGTCGACTGCCCTAAACCCTTGTAATGAGAGACTTTGACGCATTTAACCCTGGATTTTATCCTAGACGTTTTTGCAGAGCTTATACCCAATGCGCTTTTAATATTTGTGTCCTCCTAGAGCCTTCCTGTGGTTCATGTAGACGCCTTAGCAAGGTTAAGGGGGCTATAAACTCCGCTTTTAGCAATTCGCACAAGCTTGTTAGCATTGCTGATTCAATCGTGACAACTTAATTTGACATTTTGTTACATTTCGTTTACATTGAGTTACATAAGCGCAATGCATCTACGTAGATCGCATCGCTGAGTTAGGTGAGCGGCGCGTTGTGCGACTGTCACCGTCCTGCATTGGAGGTTTATTTATGACTGCCCTATTGATTTCTCTTTTTGTCATCGGCTGGGTTGCTGCTGCGCTGATCGGCACCCAGGCTTACTTCCGGGGTGAGCAAACCAAACCAATCCACGAGCGCAACTGGCGTTCTGATTCCTTTGATCAGCTGGCTCAGTCTGTGACCGGCCAGTCTACCGACTTCGGCGATCGCGTACCCGCCTACAGCGGCGATGCCTTTTCAAGTAACGTGATTCCTAGCTAGTAGATAGCCTCTGCTCCTTATCTGCTAGCGGTATTAGTTATTCCCTGTAGAGCTCCTACCTCTAGAGCCGTCCCCAACGCGGGGACGGCTTTTTTTGTGACTTACGTCGAGCTTGATCGCAAGCCATTGCTCTTGCCCAGAATGATTAGCTGACCTCCCGCTCCACCACAATTACGTTTTCGGTCACCTGCTCAAAGGTGTCATCGTGGCTGATCACAAACAGCTGCTCAAAGGTTTTGATGCGGCTGATGGCCTCAGCCAACCCCTGCCGACGGGGGCGATCCATATTGGTGGTGGGTTCGTCAAAGAAGGCGATGTCGGCATCGGCCAGCACCTTGAGCAGGGCCAGGCGCACTGCCAGGGCCGCACACATCTGCTCGCCCCCCGACAGGTTAATAAACCGCCGCTGGTTGGGCCCATCCTGCACCACAATTTCGTAGTCTCGGGTCCATTGCAGAGCCACGTTGGGGCGGTTGAGCAGATCGCGAAACAGACGATCGGCCTGCTGTGAAATGCTTCGCAGGTACTGCTCCGTAATGCGTGGCCCCGCTTCGTTGTAAGCCTTGCGAGCAAAATTGATGAAGCGCCTGGCCTTTTCCCGCGCCTGAAGCTGCTGTTTGGCGGTGTCGCGACGCTGGGCGATCGCCTTAAGCCCAGCGATTTGCTGGTCGATGTCGGCTAGGCGCTGGCGCTGCTGGGGCAGGCCCCCCGCCAGCTGGTCAGCTTCAGATTTGACCGTGCTGTAGTGGGTTTCTAGTGTGGCAGCGGCCTCGGGGTTAAACTGCGCCAGGGCAGCCTGGTAGGCCTGGTCAGCATCCTGCTGCTGCTGCTGCGCCTGAGCGAGTTCGGCCTGGGCAGCGGCGAGTTCGGCCTCCAGTCGGCTGTGCTGGTTGGCCAGCGATTGGTTTTGTAGGTATAGCCTGTAGCCTGCCTGGTGTTGGGCGCGATCGCGCTGCACCTGAGCCAGGCGCTGATCTAGGTCAGCGAAGGGCGCTAGCTGGCTGGACAGCGCTTTGAGCTGTTGGTCTAGCGTGTCTAGGGCGGTGACTTGGGCCGTGGCGGCCTGCTCTACTCGGGCCTTGTCTTGCAGGGTGCGCCCGAGAATTTGGCTTTTTTCGCGCGGTCGCCCTAGGGTCTCAAGCTCTCGCTCCAGCTTTTCTAGGGTGGTTTGTATCTGGATGTGCTGGGCTAACTGCTGGGTAAGGGTTTTTCCCTGTGCGATCAATTCAGCTTGGGCCTGCTGAATGTGCTCTAGCTGAATGGTGATGCCACCAAGCTGCGCCAGCTCGGCCCGCCAGCCGTAGCGCTGTTTGAGGTCGTTTTCCAGGGTTTGCAGCGTGGTCTGGAGGGCGGCCTCGTCGGTTTGATTGGCTAAGTCGCTGAGAATAGCGTCTAGGGCCGATAGCAGCGACCCATGCAGGTTGGTGGCTTCCTGAAGCGACTGTTCCAGACGGTCTAAGGTTTGGCCTGAGAGCAGCGGCAGGCTTGCGGCTAAGGCCGCTAAATCCCTCAGAACGGTTTCAATCTCAGACTGCTGCGCTTGACGCTGACGGCGGCTGTCTACCACCAGAGCGCTAATTTCAGCTTCAAATTGGCGGGCCGCAGCCAGGCGACTGAGCTGCTGCTGAAGGCGATCGCGCTGGTCTTCGAGGGCAGCAATGGCCTCGACCTGGGGCTGTAGGGCTATCAGGCGATCGCGAGTTTGAATTGCTTGCTGCCGCTGCTGGTCGAGGTGCTTCAACTCCGCTTGGCACTGCTGCTGCTGGAGCTGCCACCGCTGGCCCTGCTCTAGCTGTTGCACCAGATCTTGGCGCTGGGCCTCAAGCTGGGTCTGAGTCGCGATTTGAGGCTCCAGCTGAGCGAGCTCGCGCTCTGTCGCCGCAAACGATTCGAGCTGGGTTTGCCACCTAGCCAGCTCGACCTGGGTTTTGCCCTGTGCAGTTTGCAGCGTTTGGTACTCAACCTGCAAGTGCTGGCGCTGCTGCTGGGCCTGTCCTAGCGCCTCCAACGCCTGCTCTGCCGCCTGATAGCTTTTGAACGACTGCTGGTGGGTTCGGCACAGGGCGATCGCCTGCTCCGCCTGCTGCACCGATTGCTGAAGTCGGGCTTGCGCGGTCTGCTTGACCTCAAGCTGATGAACTAGACCCTGGCGTTGGGTGGCCAAGGTCTGTACCGCCTGAGCCTGGGCCTTGAGCGCGTCCCGCTGGGTGTGCAGCGTGGCGAGCGTTGTTTGCAAGGTCTCTAGGCGCTGCCCGCTGGTGCCAATTTCGCCAGACAGCTTGTGCTGCCGCTGGTGTAGGTCATGCCAGAGGGTGAGCGCTTCTTCGTACTGGGCAATCTCTCGCTTAGTGGCCTCTGCCTGATCTTCGGCGTAGCGGCGCAGAGCGTTCATCTGCTTAAAGGCCAGCTTGTAGTCTTCAACCTTGAGAATGGCGTCGAACACAGCTTTGCGGTGCTCAGCAGGCTGCAAAAAGTCGGCGGTAAAGGTGCCCTGGGGCACCCCCAGGGTGCGGGCAAACAGCTGCGGCAAGTTGGTGGTGGGGCCTAACCCTAGGTGCTGGCGTAGCCAGGGCAACACCTCGTCTTTGATGCGGGTGTAGGGCAGACGCTCGTTGAGTTGGGGGTCAAACAGAGCGTAGCCCCGCTGGGTACAGCGCTGGGCGTGGTACGTGCGGCCGTCGTAGTTGGAGGTAAACGCCACCGTAACCTGGGCACTGCCGCTGCCGTTGCGAATCAGATCGTCTTTGCCATAGTCGCCCTGATAGTTGAAGAGCACCCAGGCGATCGCCTCTAAAATGCTGGTCTTGCCCGCGCCATTTTCGCCGCAAATGGCATTGGTGCCCGGCTGAAACTCAAAGTAGCGATCGCGGTGGGTCTTAAAGTTTTGCAGCGCCACCGACAAAATTTGCATTGCTTGCCCCGTTCCATCGCGTCAGCCACGAAGACTAGGATAGCTTTCTTTCATTGGGGCTAGGGTTGGCTGTGGGCGGCGGTGGAGGTAAAACACACCGGTTCTGCCTGGGTGCGCGTGCACCAGATTTGAATCATCACCGAGGGATTGTCGGGCGAAACCCACCAGGCCTCAAGCTCAACGACCTGGTTGGCTGGGGGTAAACTACCGCTTTTGCTAGAAGCGGCTGGGGTCGGGGTCGTAACGGTGGTCGGAGCGGCTTTTAAGGCACTGGTCTGGTGGATGAGCGGTTTCAATGCTTGATCCGTGTTGGCCAGGGCTGTCTGAAGCTGCGGTGCAGCTACTTGATGTGTTTGAGGTGCTGAGCTGGGGAGTGGCGAGTTTAGCGGCAGTATGTTGGTGCGCACCACGCCTGTCTGGGGCGAGCCCAGGTGGGTGGCAATGTTTGTGCCGGGAGTTGGTGGGTCAGCCAGGTTAAAGGAAGGGGTAATCGTGCTGACCCCAGGCTCTTTCGCCAGGCTAAACCCAGTCGCCGGCTGGCTGAGATAGCTGTGGCCATAGGCCGTGAGCATGCCGGTGGCCATGCTCAGCGGAATCAGTAGTCGAACCAAGTGGCGCTGACGGCCGCAGCGCTTGGTGTAGCGATCGCAGGCCTCCAAATAACGATTGGCCAGCACTGAGAGCTGGTCAGGGTAAGCCTGCCGAAAAGCTTTGGCCTCGTTGAGGCGGGTTTTGGTCAGAAAATAGTCGGGATGGTTGGGCTGCTCCTGCTGTTGCCATTCCTGGGCGGCACCCTCAACGGCCCGCTGCTGCTTGACCCGTGGTCCCTGTGTTTGCAAGCACTCTTGCAGGAGCGGCCAGTTGCGGATCAACGCCTCATGGGCAATGTCAAAGTAGGGAACGCTGGCGGTAGCGGCTGGTTTAGCCTTCAACAGCTCGCCCGTAATAGTAGACAAGCCACCGTCAGGATCCGACGGTGCCCATCCGGGCACCGAAAAGGCCGTGATGTCACACTGGGGGAGCTGGAGTTGGGTGTGGGCCACCACCAGCCGGGCGGCCATGAATTTGTCTAACACAGCGACCACGGCTGGCTTGGGCATAGTCTCGGTCACTAGCTCAGCCAAAGACACTGAGCGGCGAGTCACCATGGCACCATCGCCCAGGTCGCAGAGACTCAGCAATATGCGCTGGGCAATGGCTTGCTCCGGAACCGTCAGGCCCTCGTACAGCTCGTTAGCCCGCTGGTTAAGTAAGTGACGAACGCCCCCCATCTTGGCGTAGGCCGCTAACGTCAGATGCGGCGGATTGGAGAGGGTAGGCGTGCTTTCTCGCCGTAGCCACAGTTCTTTTAAAATCAGCTGAAGCAGCGCTACGTCGGCGGGGGCACTGACAATATCGAGCAGCAGCGTGTAGACCAGGTTGGCATCGTAGCGCAGCCCCACCTTGTCGAGGGGGCCGATAATGGTAGCCTTGAGCTGGTTGTAGGTCATGGCAGGTACGACCAGGCTGTGGGCCGTCACCAAAGCCTGAAACTCTGGAAAATTGTTGAGGCTCTCAAGGTGGTGGGCCTGTAGACCCAGCACTAAGTGAACCGGGATATGGGCGTTTTGCACGGCTGCTGTCAAGCAATCGATCACCAGGCGGCGATCGCGATCGGGCATTGCAGGCGTCAGCAGCGCTTCTATCTGATCGATAACGAGTACCAGGCGAACTTCGGTGCCTTGTTTTCCTAACAGGGCTTGGATTAGCTGGCAAAATCCCTCAGATCCCTGCTGCAAAAACGATTCAGCCCGGCGCAGCTGTTCGGCCCGATGCAGGCCAGTAGCACCGGGGTCAACAAAGGCTTCTGCCAGGCTGGCCAGGGGTGAAGACCCCAGAGCCAAGTAGCGCAGCGTCCAGGCGGTGGAGCCTTCGCTTTTGGCTAGACGGGGCAGCAGTCCGGCTCGCAATAGCGAGGTCTTGCCAATGCCTGATGCCCCCGTGACCACACACAGCCGCGATGACTGCACTTGATCGACTAGGGTTTGAGTGATCTCGTCACGGCCAAAAAAGAATTCGCTATGGGCAGCCTCGAAGGGGGCAATTCCCGGAAAGGGGCAAAATCCATAGCGCAGCTTTTGCAGTCTCTCCAGCAGCGGGGGCGCTGTATCTGCGGCCTGGGAAGTCATGCCTGACATGCGAGTGAGCACAATTTCGCTGCCAGAGCTTTCAAACAGAGGCTGCTGAAGCTCGCCCTTGAGATCCCGGTTGACCGCATCCGTAAGGGAGTGGCCGTTAACAATGCCACCCTTTATTTTGTAGGGATTAAGACCCGACAGTAGCGCTTGGGTGAAGACGCTGTGGTTGCTGTTGAGAGATTCGTAAGCGGCTTCGTACTCTCGGGCTGCGGCCATAAAGAGGCGATCGGTGCCCGCTCGGGCACCGGGATCGGCCTCTAGCATGTTAAAGAACTCGCCGCTGTTGCAGCAGTCGAGCAGAATAACGCGCTGACGCACCGGGCTTTCTTGCAGCAGTCGCCGCAGCCAGTGTAGTGATAGCCCATAATGCCCGGCGGCTGGGTTTGCGTCGCTAGTTGCCAAATAGCCTTCTTGAATGCCTGCCTGGCGCTGTAAACCGTGGCCAGAATAATAAAAAATGGCGGTTTGAGGAATGGTTTTGCCGGCTGGCTTAAATAATTTAATGAGAGCTTCTTCGAGCAGCGCTGTGGTAACACCGCCTCGCTGACTAATCTCTGGTTTTTGATGGGTGATAGCCTCTGGCAACCTGACTACACGGCATTCACCAAAGCTCTCTAGGCAGCGGGCTACCGACTCAGCATCGTGGGCTGGGGCCTGCAAAACCGGCAGGTGCTGGTAAGTATTGATTCCGACAACAAGCGCATCCCTTGACATTTTCCTCGCACCCTGATCTGGCGTTCTCTAAATTTGACTAACTACTAATAAATAAAAGGGGAACACAAAAACTTTAGCCATTTACTTCAGGTGAGATTTTCTGTGACCCAGCTAATCGAGAACTGTGAAAAAACCACGTCTCAAACCGAGTGCTCACGCTTCAATAGGTTAAGTTTAGCTAAGAGGCAAAAATCTTCTAAGAGGGGTTTCACCCCCAAAAAAAGCCTTGAAAAAAGCAGGTTTTTTTGGAAAGTAAAGCAATCCGTAAATCTGCGTAAAAATTCAGGCTTTGAGCGCACTGTAAGTTTAATCGCAACCGAGAAATCCGAAAAAACTAACGGGTTTTCTGAGTTGAATCTGCCAATTGGCGGTAAGTCTCCGTAGGATCACAGAGATAATTTTGTACTTCCGTCATCTGGCCGAAACAAAAATTTGTGTCTTGGTACTTAAACGTTAGGTGAGATTTCTCTAATTTGTCGCTTTTTGGATCTCTAGAGCGACTGTCTAAATGGTGCGATCAAGCTGTTGGCAATCGCTTAATTAAACCAGCGATCGCCAATAGATTTGACATTTCTGTGCTATCGATAAGTTAATCTGGTGGTAAACGCTCTACATCTAGACCTATGCCAAAGTTGTGGCCAGGGTTTTGAGGGTGAAGCCTGCGTTACGGGAGGGCAGCATTCCTCGGCGACGTAGCTCGGGTATAAAGCTGGGCGCACTGAGTTTGAGTCTTACCCTGGGGGGTGGTAATGTACTGCCTGCTATAAGGGGCGTGCCTTCTGAGTGGGTGCAGGAGGGAGAGGGGCTGATGACGGCCTACAATTAGCTGACTTTGCTGCCGCCGTCGCCTTTGTGGAGCACCTCGTAGACCCCCTGATCGATTGGAGCACTACCCTGATCGGGAGATCTACAACCACGTCACGCTCTCTGTGACCACCCATGACGCTGGAGGTTTGACGAACCTAGATTTGCCTTGGCTGAGAAAATCTCTGCGCTGCACGCCAAGCAATGCCAACCGCCTTTATATCCGCAAACCCCATGACTCTATCTCCGACCGGCAATCAATGGACCTCGCCAGCCATACCCTAGACTACCTGGCCCGGGCCGATACGATTCCGCACCGCACCGAAGGGGAGGCTGTACTGCTGAATCTGGTGCCCAAGACTGCTCGCCGTATTCTCGACCTAGGTACAGGGGATGGGCGGCTCCTGAAACTGTTAAGAATCGATCGTCCTAATGCCAGCTGCGTAGCACTGGATTTTTCGCAGACCATGCTGGCAGCGGTGCGCGATCGCTTCGACGCAGACCCTAGCGTCACCATCGTCAACCACGACCTGTCTCAGCCTTTACCCGACCTCGGCACTTTTGACGCAGTGGTCTCAAGCTTTGCTATTCACCACCTCGATCATCCCCGCAAGGCAGCGCTTTACGCAGAAATATGTCAAATCCTGGAGCCTGGAGGCTGCTTTTGCAACCTAGAACATGTGGCTTCTCCTACAGAACGGCTGCACCACCAGTTTTTAGCAGCGATTGGCTATACCCCTGAGACAGAAGATCCCTCAAACCAACTGCTCGATGTGGAAACTCAGCTGGGCTGGCTCAGGCAGCTTGGGCTTGACGATGTTGACTGCCTTTGGAAATGGCGCGAGATGGCGCTGCTGGCTGGTCTAAAGCCGCTAAAGAGCTAGACTCTAGGCCCAGCTTCCTGGCCACGTGGTCACTAAGAACACGATCAGGCTAATCAGGGCGAGAATGCCCTGCAAAATATTGCCGACCAGCGTGCCAACCACAATGGCCAAGCCTACCTTGGCCGACTGCTTAACCCGCTGCGGTAGCTTCAGCTCACGGCGGTGCAGAAATTCGCCGATAAAAGCCCCCAGCACCGTGCCGACCAAAAGCCCGAGCAGGGGAATGCCCGTGGGCAATAGGGGCAGCAGCCCAAACAGGCCAAAAAACATGCCTACAAAGGCGCCAATTTGACCCCAGTTGCTAGCCCCCACTCGCTGCGCCCCCAGCACACCAGCTAAATAGTCGATGACAAAGCTGAGGATGAGAGCGGCGATCGCAACCCCCAGCGCCCATTTGAGGCCGACAAACCCGACTACCAGGCCCCAGATCACCATGGCCCCTACAATCAGCGTGATTCCGGGCAGGGCGGGCACTACTGCGCCGATTACTCCCACCACCATGACCAGCACCAGCAGCCAGTACAGGGCGAGATGCCACACCTCAGTGGTGTCGAGCGTTGTGGGCACCTGCACCTGGGCAGGCAAGCTAGCAATGCTGTGACCTAGCTGAGTGAGGGAGCTAC
The DNA here is from genome assembly GCF_014695775.1 of Leptolyngbya sp. FACHB-60. GTDB lineage: Bacteria > Cyanobacteriota > Cyanobacteriia > Phormidesmidales > Phormidesmidaceae > Nodosilinea. The sequence continues at coordinate 89,333 of NZ_JACJOX010000058.1, forward strand.
TGCTGCTGTTGACTAGGCTGGCTACCCACTGGGTCACTTGGGCGTACATCCCAGAGATGCCCTGGGGCAGGGGCGAGGTAGTCGGGTCAAGGGCTAAAAAAATGGGCATAGAAAACATCCTGGAAAACGTCACACCTCTGGGGGCAGGGTGCTGGAGTGATGGCCGCAGTCTAAAGCGGATCATAGCCAAAACCAGGACCACCGCTAGGACGGCTAGAGGTGCGGCCATCCATACATCTATATATTTGTGCCGGTGATAATAGAGTATCGATGCCGTCGCTAGATTGGGTTGGTTGGGGGCGTTAGAGTTGGAGAACTCTTTCTCACCTCGCTCCTGGAGCTTTGCCCTGTGCTGCCTAATTCTTGGCTACCCAAGCCCTTGTTGCCTGCCTTCAACCCGCCAGCGCCGCTGCTGGTGATGGCCGCTATGGCCTCGACCCAGCTGGGCTCGACCTTGGCCAAGAGCCTGTTTGGTCAGGTGGGGCCCTTGGGCATGGTGCTGCTGCGGGTGGGGTTGTCGGCGGTGGTGCTGGTGGCTTGGTGCCGTCCCCGTTGGCGCGGGCACCGACTAGCTGACTACCGGCTGCTGGTGACCTTTGGGCTGTCGTTAGCGGTGATGAATGCGCTGTTTTACTGTGCGATCGCCCGGATTCCTATTGGGGTGGCGGTGGCGCTAGAATTTTCCGGCCCGCTGACGGTGGCGCTGCTGCACTCGCGCCGCTGGCTCGACGGTCTCTGGGTGGCTCTGGCGGCGGTGGGCATTGTGCTGCTGTCGCCCCTCAACACCCCGGCGCTTGACAGTTTGGGTGTGGTGATGGCGCTGCTGGCCGGGGTAGCCTGGGGCAGCTACATTGTGCTGTCGGCCCGCATGGGACAGGCCTTTCGCGGCGGGGAGGGGTTGGCCCTGTCGATGGCGGTGGGTGCACTGTTGTTGTTGCCCGTCGGGATTATGGCGGAGGGCCGGCTGCTGCTGTCACCCAATGTTTTGCTGCTGGGGTTGGGGGTCGCGATGCTGGCCTCGACTCTGCCCTATTCTCTGGAGATGACGGCGCTGCGGCGCATGCCGGTGAACGTGTTTGGCGTGCTGATGAGCTTAGAGCCTGCGATCGCCGCCGTGATCAGCTTTTTCTGGCTCGGCGAAACCCTGAGTTTGACCATGATTGGTGCCATTGGCCTAGTCACGCTCGCCGCCGCGGGTGTGTCTCTATCCCAGCCTGCCACCAAAGCTGTTTGAGTTGAGCGGGCTGGCAAAAGCGCGCCGATCTGCTGCATTTATAAATAGAGTTTTGCCTAGCCTCTGTCAGGAGCGATCGCCGCCGGGTTCAAGGGAATTCTTGAGTTAACTAACACGGCGGAGGCGGGGTTAACCAGTGGCAACAATCAGTGGAACACTGCGGCAAAAATGGATTCTGGTAGTGGGCATGAGTGCTCTGATGGGGCTAGTGCTCTTAGCGCCTGACCCAGCATTAGGCAATGCTAACCTCCAACCCGGTCTAACCCAAACCGCCGCTGAGCCGCTCCTGGCTCAAGCTCGAACGAGCTATCCCCAGCGCCAAGACGCCCTGATCAATGACTACGGTGAGGTGCTGTTACCGGCTGATGCCGATCGTCTGCGAGCGTTGCTGGAGCAGGTGAAGACGACTGCCGGCATTGAGATCGTGGTGGTGACAGTGCCCTCAATCGGGTTTTACGAAACTGAGGATGCCGCTATTGAGAGCTTTGCCACCAATCTTTTCAACACCTGGGGCATTGGCGATGCCCAACGCAACGACGGGGTACTGGTGCTGTTTTCCCAGGGCGATCGCGCCGTGCGCATTGAGCTAGGTAGGGGCTACAGCCGCGACTACGAGGCTCCTATGCAAACGGTTATTGATGAGTACATGGTGCCCCGCTTTCGCAACTCTGAGTACAGCGCTGGACTGTACGCTGGCACTGAGGCGATGATTCGCCAACTCACCGGCCCACCCCCTTCGCCGATAGAACCTGTGCCCCTATCCGGCACAGAGTCGTTAGTTCTCAGTGGCGGGCTGATGGTGCTGGGGTTAGGTGGACTTCTTGGCGGGAAGAAAGCCTTCGACTTTTGGCGGCCTAAGTGTGAGCATTGCCAAGTGCGCATGACCTCTTTAAGCCAAGAAGCTGCCAAAACTCACCTTGATGCTGGGCAGTGCCTAGAGTTGGAGATCGGGTCTGTGACTCACAACGTTTTAGAATGCCCTCAGTGTCATCAGTATATAAAGCGACACTTTCCTAGTTTTACTGCCTATAGCGATTGCCCTAGCTGCCACTATAAAACCCTAAAAGTTTTGAAAGAAACGACCCTACGTGAGCCAACCTACCAGTCATCAGGGGAGGCGCTGACTGACCGCTGCTGCCGCCACTGCAACCATACTGATCAGATCACGATCGTTTTGCCGCGCCTTGAACGCAGCACAAGTTCGTCATATAGCTCGGGGAGTAGCTCGTCTTCGGGGGGTGGCTCGTCTTCGGGGGGCGGAGCCAGCGGCAATTGGTAAGTGAATCCTCACTTGTTGGCCGCTGATCAATTGCAAAGAAAGGCCGTTGCCTGGATAAACCGCCTGCATTCCATGGAACACTGTTGCTACACAGGGAATGCATTCTAACGTCGGCTATGAGTCTTTGTATTAACCCAAGTTGCCGTCAGCCCAACCATCCCGATAACGGGGGCAGTTCTACCTGCATGGCCTGTGGGTCGGCCCTGGTGCTTCAGGATCGCTACCGGGTGATGCGCTTGATTAGCAGCGACAGCGGCTTTGGCCGTGTGTATGAGGCCTACGAGCGCAACGTCCCCAAAATTCTCAAGGTGCTCAAAGAGGGCTATAACACCAACGACAAAGTGGTAGAGCTGTTTCGCCGTGAGGCCCAGGTCTTGAGCCAGCTCAACCATCCGGGGGTGCCTCGGGTAGAGTCTGAGGGCTATTTTCTCTATCACCCAGCCAATGGTGGCGAGCCTTCTCACTGCCTGGTGATGGAGAAGATCGAAGGCCCCAACCTGAAGCAGTGGATGGTGCAGCAAGGCAACCATCCGATCAGCGAAAAGCAGGCCATGCTGTGGCTGACTCAGCTAACCGATGTGCTCGATCTGGTGCATCAGCACAACTACTTTCACCGCGACATCAAGCCCGAAAATGTTATGCTGCGCCCGTCGGGGCAGCTGGTGCTGGTCGACTTTGGTGCGGCCCGTGAGATGACCCAGACCTACATGGCCAACCTGGGCGATAGCGGCATTACGACGGTGAGTTCGGCGGGCTATACGCCCCCCGAGCAGGAGCAGGGCCAGGCAGTGCCTCAGTCTGACTTCTATGCCCTGGGTCGCACGCTCATTTATTTAATGACGGCCAAGCTGCCCAATGACCCGGCTATCTACAACTCGCGCACCAATGCGTTTGCGTGGCGGCTGGCAGCGCCGCAGATTTCTGCCCCCCTGGCCGATTTGATTGACAATCTAATCGCTCCGGCGGCGGCCAACCGGCCCCAAAATACCGAGGCGATTTTAGAACGTCTGGCTCAGGTGCGATCGCGCCAGGTCTCTGGTTTGCCTCGCCCGGCCAGCGCCGCTGCCCCAACCTGGCCGATGACCACCCTCAACCCCCACGAGGCCCAGACTCTCCCTAAACCCTCGCACAGCTTTTTGCCCCCCTGGTTAGACCAGCGCCCCTGGCTGCTGGCCGGTCTTACAGGATTGGCTCTAGCGGTGCCTTTGGGCTGGTATGCCCTAAGTCGAGGGGCAATGCCCTTGGCAGGCAATGGCCCTCGGGTTACTGCGCCTGCTCTTGAGAATTTGACGGTTAGCCCTGTATCAATGCTGACCGGGCATGAGAATGATATCTACGATCTGCTACTACTGCGAGACGGCAAAACGCTGATCTCTGCTAGTGCCGATAGCACAATCCGCATTTGGAACCTAGAGGACAATACGCTGCGTCACACCTTGGCGCACAGCAATGTTGTTCAGGCGATCGCCACTACTGTTGATCAGACGACCTTGATTAGCACCGGGGATGATCGCACCATTCGCTTTTGGTCATTGCCCGATGGCCGTCCCCTAGGACAAATTGACAATGCCCACGGCACTCCCATTCGTGCCCTAGAGGTCAGCCGCAATGGTCGAACATTGGTCAGTGCTGACAGCGAGGGTGCCATTAAACTATGGCCATTGACCGGCAGCACGGGTGCCCTCAATCTACCAGGGATGGCAGACGGTGGCCCCAGCCACACCCTCCAGGCCGATGGCACCCTCAACGACTTGTTGTTTACTCGCGATAACAGCATGCTGGTCAGTGGCGGCAAAAGCCTCCAGCTTTGGGATCTAGCGAGTCTAGAAGATCCCAATGTGGGGGCGGACAGCCTGCCTACCACCCTGGAGGGGCACACCAGTTTTATCAATCGGATCGACATTACCGACGACGATCAAACCCTAGTGAGTGCCTCAGCCGATCAAAATGTGCTGCTTTGGGATATGGCCACAAAGGCTAAAACGGCTGCGTTGGAAGGGCATCAGGGTTATGTCAATACCCTGCGACTGGAGGGGCCTCTCCTCTGGAGTGCCGACGCTGACAAAACCATCCTGGTGTGGGATTTGCAGCAAAAAGCCCCGATTCAACGGATTACTGGCTTTGAAACCGATATCTGGCGCTTTACGGTGCAGCCCAATGGCCAAATCATCACTATTGGCGGTACCCAACCCTACATTCGGCTCTGGCGCTTAGATCAATCTCCTGAGTCTTAGCTTTTAGCTGTAGCCAAGACTTTGCGGTGGTTGATGTCGAAGCGATCGCCGTGGGCCAGCAGGTGCAGGTGCAGCCCGTGGATGCTGAGCGGGTCGGAGGCGGTAATGTCGGGCTCGTTGGTGTGGGTCATATCGCCGGGGTCAACCACGGCAATCACCCCCTTGCCGATCACGCGAAAGCTACCGTCGCCCTCGAATAGAGCACAGGTGTCTTCGTCAATGCCTAAACCCAGACGGTTGGGCTGCATAGCCATGGCGCTCATCAGTCGGGCCATGCGGTTGCGGTTGTGAAAGTGCTGATCGACAATCACCTCGGGCACAAAGCCCAAGCCAATCGCCATATCCACCAGCGAGCGATTGGGCGACTCGCCGCTGCCACCCCCGGCGATCATGTGGTGGCCCATAACGGCGGCCCCGGCGCTGGTGCCGCCGAGGGTAATTTCGCCCAGCTGCGCCCGCTGACGCACCGTGTTAATTAAGGGGGTGTCGGCCAGTAGGCCACAGAGGCGAACCTGGTCGCCGCCGGTAATGAAGACACCAGTGCAGGGTTCGACGATGGTTTTCCAGCTGGGGTCTTCGCCCTGGGCGCGCTCGCGAATATCCATCACCACCGTCTCGGCAGCGCCCATTTCGGCAAAAATCTCCTGGTAGCGACCCGAGATCGCTACCGGATCCCGCGAAGCGCAAGGAATAATACCAATGCAAGCCGCCGTCCCCCCAGACCGCTCGAAAAAGGTGTGCAAAATCTCTTTACCGTGAACTTTATCTTCTGCGCCACCAATGGCCAGAATCGCATGGTGCTTGACGGGAGACATGGGCCGCTCAACAAAGGGACGAAAATTGCTACCTAGACTCAATTACTGCATGATAGAGAGCGTTATATACCAAGTCCAGCTCAAGATCTGTAGTTTTCCTACCGGTAGGGCTCCACTTCTGAACTTGGATGACATTTACTCAACCCATCAGGTCGTTAGGCCTCAGCAGTCTAGGCTATGACAACTGGCATCCCTGGGGCTTCCCATCTGAGAATCGATGTTGTCAGCCTGTTTCCAGACTTTTTTTCATCTCCCCTAGAGTCAGGGCTGATTGGTAAAGCCCTGGCGCGCCAAATTGCAGAAGTTTATCTTACCAATCCCAGGGACTTTACAACGGATAAGCACCACCGGGTCGATGACGAACCCTACGGCGGTGGTGTAGGCATGCTGATGAAGCCCGACCCGATCTTTGCGGCGGTGGAATCGCTGCCCGTGCTGCCCCGCCGCGAGGTGATTTTGCTCACCCCCCAGGGCGAGGCGATGACCCAAGACCTGTTTCGCCACCTGGTCACGCTCGATCAGCTGGTGTTGATCTGCGGCCACTACGAAGGGGTCGATGAGCGGGTCAACCATCTGCTCACCCGCGAGGTTTCCCTGGGGGACTTTGTGCTCACCTGCGGCGAAATTCCGGCCCTGGCGTTAATCAACGGCGTGGTGCGGCTGCTGCCGGGCACCGTGGGTAAAACTGACTCCCTGCGCTTTGAGAGCTTTGAGACCCCGTTGCTCGACTACCCCCAGTACACTCGCCCCGCCAGCTTTCGCGGCTGGGAGGTGCCGGAGGTGTTGCGATCGGGCAATCACGAGGCGATCGCCCAGTGGCGACGGCAGCAGCAGATCGAGCGCACAAAGCAGCGGCGGCCTGATCTATATGAGCGGTGGGTGGAGGGAGAGTGTGGGGAGTAGGCGGGTGGATGAGTAGGTGGGTGGATGGGTGAATGGGAGAAGTCTTGGGGTGCATCCGCGTAGCGATGCACCATCTCAAAAGCTAAGGTCATTTAATGGTGGGGGAAACTATGGGGATCAGGATTGGCAATGGGTATGACATTCATCGGCTAGTAGAGGGGCGATCGCTCATTCTGGGCGGTGTCACCATTCCCCACCACCTGGGGCTCGATGGCCACAGCGATGCTGACGTGCTGACCCACGCGATTATGGATGCGCTGCTGGGGGCGCTGAGTTTGGGCGATATCGGCCTGTACTTTCCCCCTGGCGATCCGGAGTGGGCGGGGGCTGACAGCCTCAAGCTGCTGGCGCAGGTGAATGCGATGGTGCACGAGCGGGGCTGGCAGGTGAGCAACATCGACTCGGTAGTGGTGGCCGAGCAGCCCAAGCTCAAGCCCCACATCGAAGCGATGCGATCGCGCCTAGCGGGTCAGCTGGGTCTCGCCCCCGACCAGGTGGGGGTAAAAGCGACTACCAACGAAAAACTCGGCCCGGTTGGTCGCCAGGAAGGAATTGCTGCCTACGCTGTAGCGCTCCTCACGACCGCCGACTAATCCCCCCTCGCCTGGCTTGCCCAAGCCGCCAAAGTTTGACTCTCGTCCCTTGGGAACCTTTTGAATCCTTAGGGGTCAAACCACTTTGTGAAATTTGTATGAGTCAGAGCCTCTGCATATGTAGATTTGACCTCAAAAACTCTCAGCAATGGTTGTAAAAGATACTTAATCTGTTCGAGAAACTCGTAAACTTACTTTATGATATCTTCAAGATTGATACGAGTTTAGAGCGGAATTTGCGGTAATGGCTGTGTATCTACTGCTGAGCTTCGATTGGGTCTTGTCTCAAGGCTAATCTGTGGAGGGTTCGCGGCTGTAGGTGCTGGTTTTTGTCATAGAGGCAAAGGGGTAAGGCTTAGATGGCTAACATCATGCAATCGCTGGTGGCAACGGGCCACACCATTCGTGGAGTCTGTTATGCCAAGTCCAATTATTTGAGCCAGTCGATCCCGGCCCTATCGGCTATTCCCCCCGAGCGGGTCGGGCTAAATGGCGAATATGACTACTACGGCTTGGCCAAACGCATTAAGACGAGTTTTCAGGGTCAAGTGGGGCGTGAGGCCGTTAAGCAGCTCACCGTCAAGCAGCGTGGCTCGGCTGTTATTCTCAGCGGCCAGATAGACACCCTAGATCTGCTTGATCAGCTCGTTGACCTAGCGCTGCACACCGAAGGCACCACCCACGTTGAAGTACACGACGTGCAGGTCAACGTTCTAGAGCTAGCCCAGTCAGTGCGAGTAGCTTGAGCAAATCCTAGTTGTAGGTTGGGCTTAAGCAATAGCAGAACCCAACGAGGCTTGCTGCTGTAAGGTTTTCTCTTCTAGAGACGCTTTGCGAAGGCTCCGCTGCACCCACCGATGAGAATTATAATTTTTAGTCTTGACTCTGCATAGGTTGCTTAGGCCATGGGTGTTGAGCCGTCGTTGACTGCCAGACGGAGGGCAGACAGCACGAGAATGACCAAAAACAACCCCAGCCCGATGGTGCAGGCATAACTGATTTCGAGCTTTTGAAAGGCCTGCTCGTAAATGTAGTAGACCACGGTTTTAGAGCTGTGGCGCGGGCCGCCCTGGGTCATGATATAGACCTCTTCAAAGACTTTGGTGGCGGCGATCGCCGAGATCACGCTCACCAACACCAGGTAGGGTCGCATCAGCGGCAGCGTAATATCCCAATGGCGTCGCCAGCCGTCGGAGCCATCCAGCGCCGCCGCCTCGTACAAATCTTGGGGAATGCCCTGGAGCCCCGCTAGATAGATCACCATGTAATAGCCCAGACCCTTCCACACCGTCACCACCATGACGCTAAACAGCGCTAGGGCCGGACTGGTCAACCAGGGAATACCGTTCTCGGTCAGCCCCAAAGATTTGAGCACCTGGTTAAACAGCCCCGTCTCGGCATAGAGCCAGCGCCAGGCAATGCCCGCTACCACCATTGACACCACCACGGGCGAATAGTAGGCCACCCGCAGCCAGTGAATGCCCCGCAGCTGCCGATTCACCAAGATCGCTAGGCCTAGGGGTGCAAAGGTCAAAATCGGCACTACCCCGGCTAAGTAGACCAGGGTGTTGCGCACCGTTTGCCAGAAGATTGGGTCGGTTTTCAGCCGCTGCACGTTGGCCCACCCCACCCAGGTGGGGGCCGCCGTCAGGTCTACCCCAAAGGTGGTAAAGCTCAGATAAAACGCCCGCAACGCTGGCCAAAACACCGAGATCCCCAGAGCCACCAGGGCGGGCAGCAAAAATAGGTAGGGAATCACCCGTTGAGGAACTGTAATACCCAAGGGCCAGATTTTGCTGGAGGCCGGGCGCGGGGATGCGGTCATGGATTGCTGACAAACATGGAGGACTTGGTCTACCTACAGAATCCCGCAACCGCAGCCGCCCGATCCTGTAATGGAAAAACCTACTTGAAGAGTATATGAAGAAGCAGTGTTTATACGGATTTAGCTCACCCTGGAGATCCGGGTTAATGAGGTAAGGGCGTTTTATGTAGCGGCTACCTTGCCACCCCGACCGGCAATATAGCGCGAAACGACACGTCAAGGCGCTATCTACAGCCCTACTAAGCGCCTTCATCGAGCCACCTACTGAGTTGTGGTGGAGAACACCAATGGCTAACGATCTACAGGCCACAAAGCGCTTAGTTGAAATTATTCGAGATTTATGCCTCGCCCCTAGCCTCGATATTCTCATGACCCTGGTGGGGGTGGCCGCCCGCGAACTCACCCATGCTGACGGGGCTACCTTTGTGCTTAAAGAGGGGGATCAATGCTTCTACGCCCACGAAAACGCGGTTGCTCCACTGTGGAAGGGGCAGCGGTTTCCGCTCTGTAGCTGCATCTGTGGCTGGGCCATTAACCACAAACAGGCCGCCATCATTGAAGACGTGTACAGCGATGCGCGGATTCCGGTAGAGGCCTATGCCCCGACCTTTGTGAAAAGCCTGACCGTGGTGCCCATGCGCCAGGATAATCCGGTGGGCGTGATCGGCGTGTACTGGGCCGAACGCCATCAACCCCTGACCGAGGAAGTTGAGCTGCTGCAGTCTTAGCTGACACCACCGCCACGGTGCTCGATCGCCTCCTCGGTCAAGAGAGGCTAGAGGCAGCGGCGCGATCGCAGCTCGAAGTGCTTGAGCACACCAATGCCAAACTGCGAGCCGAAGTCTTGCAGCGCCACACCACCGAAGCTGAGCTAACGCGGCTCTCACTCACCGATGGCTTAACCGGCTTATATAATCGGCGCGGCTTTTTTCTGCTGGCAAATCCACAGCTGCTGCAAGCCCATCGTCAGCAACAGTCGGTAACAGTCTTCTTTATTGATGTTGACTATCTCAAGCAGGTAAACGACCACTATGGCCACAAATCAGGCGACTGGCTAATTTTGGGCACCGCCGCTAGTCTGCACAAGATTTTTCGCGAGGGCGACATTGTGGCGCGGCTAGGGGGTGATGAGTTTGTTGTGCTAACGATCGACTGCGCCGATGGCCAAGAGGTGGTCAACCGGCTTAAAGCCAATGCCGAGGTCTTTGCCCAAGAAAATAATCTCCCCTATCCCCTCTCAATGAGTGTGGGCCTAGCGGTAAGCCAGGGAGATGGTGCCAACCCAACGTTGAATCAGCTAATCTCCCAGGCCGATGCTGCTATGTATGCTCAAAAGCAGCGCAGGCGACAGCTCAACATCGCCGAGATCAAGGCCTCTCGGCGGTGGGGCACTTGAGGGTAGCGCACTAGGTATAGATCATCGGATCCCGGCGCGGGTTGACTAGCTGAGCAGTGGCGTCAGATCTAGATGCTCGCTGACTGCTTCAGTTAGCTCATTGAGAATGGCCTCGCGCTGCTCGCGGTAGTTGGGGATGCCGGTAGGCAATGACCCCAGGCCCCGCTGCTGGCGCAGACGGTTGAGCCAGGCTCGCCGCCAGGGGCCGTTGTCGAAGATGCCGTGCAGGTAGGTGCCCCACAGCGATTGGCTGGCATCGACCACGCCCAGGCTGCGGTCTTCAAATAAGAACTCAAACTGGGTTCCCTTCTCGTCTTTCCCTTCGGAGAGTAGTAGCTGGGTGCGGCCCTGGTGCAGTTCGTAGCCCGACACCGGCAGCCCCTCCTGCGGAAAACGGGAGCTAACGGTGCGCTGGCGGGCGATCTTTTGCTGGGTAATCACCGTGCGCAGGGGAAACAGGTCAAGACCAGGGAAGCGGCCCTCGTGGCCTTCAATGCCTTCGGGATCGGCTAAGAACTGCCCCATCATCTGGAAGCCGCCGCAGACGCCCATCACCGTGCCCCCAGCGGCCACGTAGTTTTGAATCTCTTCGGCCATGCCGGTGCGCTGCAAAATTAGCAGATCGGCGATGGTGGTCTTGGTGCCGGGAATGATTACCGCGTCGGGGTAGCTGAGCTTTTCTTTGGGGCTGAGGTAGACCACCCGCACGTTGGGCTCGGCCTCCAGCGGGTCAAAGTCGGTGAAGTTAGAAATGCGTGGCAGACGAATGACGGCGATGGTGAGGTCGGCCTGTTTTTTGCTGCCAGGGGTGCGATCGAGCAGGCTGAGCGAGTCTTCGGCGGGCAGGGCGTTTTCAATCCAGGGCACTACGCCGAGGACGGGGATGCCGGTGCGCTCTTTGAGCCAGGCTAGGCCGGGCTCTAGCACCTCACGCTGGCCGCGAAATTTGTTGATGATAATGCCTTTGACCAGGGCGCGCTCCTCCGGATCCATCAGCTCTAGGGTGCCGATGATGTGGGCAAACACGCCGCCGCGATCAATATCGGCCACTAGCACGGTGGGGGCATTGAGGTGCTTGGCGACTCGCATGTTGGTGAGATCGCGGTGTTTAAGGTTGACTTCAACGGGGCTGCCCGCCCCTTCACAGACCAAAAAGTCAAAGTCTTGGCCGAGGCGGGTGAGGCTTTCTTGAATGGCCTGCCAGCCCTGGTCAAAGAAGTTTTCGTAGTACTGCATGGCGGTGGTGCGCCCCACGGCCCGGCCCTTGAGAATGACCTGGGAGGTCATGTCGCCCTGGGGCTTGAGCAGAATGGGGTTCATCTCGACTTGGGGGGGCACGCCTGCGGCCCAGGCTTGAACCGCTTGAGCGTAGCCCATTTCGCCGCCGTTGGCGGTGACGTAAGAGTTGAGGGCCATGTTTTGCCCTTTAAAGGGGGCGACCCGCCAGCCCCGACGGCTGAGAATGCGGCAGAGGGCCGTGGTAATCAATGATTTACCCACGTGGGAGGCTGTTCCCACTACCATGATTGCTCTCATGGAGCGTCTCCAAAGATGAATGAGTTTGACGGTAGGGCGACAGTCGGGACGGTTGCCCGGCACCTAGCCACTCCCTATGCAGATTCTTCAGGAACAACACAACCCATCAGGACGATGGGCAAAAGACAGGGGCCAAGTCTAACCGTGCCACCAGCTCGGCGATCGCACCCATCGGCACCATGCATTATAAAGATGATCGCCCAGGGTTGGGTGATACTGGGCCGGGGTGAGGGGTGCGAGGGCATCAAATACTTGGCGACCCATAGGGGTGAGGCGAAAGCTGTCAGTGAGGCCCTGGCCATCGACTTCGCGGCGCAGCATGCCCACGGCGATCAGCCACATCATTTCGTTTTCGGCTTTTAGTTCGGTAAGAGGGCGGCGGCTATAGCCACTTTTGATGCCGCTCTGGCCACACACCTGGCGAATGGAGATGCTCTGCGATCGCATATCTCCCAGCAGATCTAATCGAAAAGAAGAGCACCGAAAGGCGCGTTCGGCCCGCTTGAGCGATCGCCGGGGATAGCGAAGGGCAATGGCGTGATCAAACTCAACTGGGGCCATGGGTTTAGAAATTATAACTGCCCTAAATTGTAGGTTTAATTCACCGCCAAGCGGGGAAGAATTCCGAATAAAGGGCGGTTTAGTAACAGCGGTTACTTTCTAATGCTTGAGCAATTGCTAAGCCTATTAAGGCATCGACCTTGCTCCAACGCTAGTCAAAAATTAATCGATTAATTAGCCACTTTAAATAGTCAAAGTAAATACCCAAAAGGGTTTCTAGGGTTCCGGCTGACCGCCGCAGTGGTCAAGCGCCTGGTCCGAGAGAAACCGCCAGATTTCCTCAACCCTGCATGCAGCAGCGGCCTAAGGTATCTGGTACACGGCGGGATAAAAGCCCGGGAGGATAGCGAAGCATGACTTCGTCATTCTCTCGGGCCGCTATTTTTTATGCCATTTTTCTCAAATCGCCCTGCCCACGCATTCACCCACTGACTCGTTTATCGACTCACCTATGGCCCATTCTCTAATGCCTGAAATCGAAGCGCTCAAAACATCTCTGGAGGCGAAGGGCGTCAAATATGCCCTGGCCAGCTATGTCGATATCCACGGCATGGGCAAGGCTAAAATGGTGCCCCTGGCTCACCTAGGCCAAATGATGGCGGGTTCAGAGCTGTTTACCGGTGCGGCCCTCGACGGGGTACCCCAGGAGATTAGCGATGAGGAAGTGGCAGCCATGCCCGACCCGGCCTCGGCCACGGTGCTGCCCTGGAAGCCTGAAGTGGCCTGGTTCGCCAGCGATCTTTACTTAAAAGGGCAACCCTTTGAGGCCTGCTGCCGCACCATTCTCAAGCAAATGCTGGCCAAGGCGGCGGCGATGGGGTTTACCTTTAACCTGGGCATTGAAACCGAGTTCTTTATGCTCAAAGAGCACCCAGACGGTAGCTTTGGGCCGGTGAGCGATCGCGACCACCTAGCCAAGCCCTGCTACGACCTGCCCAGCCTGCTCGACAATACTCCCTGGCTGAGTGAACTGGTGGAGTACATGAACCAGCTTGGCTGGGATGTCTATTCTTTTGACCACGAAGACGCCAATGGCCAGTTTGAAACCGACTTTGCCTACAGCGATGCCCTGACTATGGCCGATCGCCTCACCTTCTTTCGGCTGATGGTCAAAGAAATTGCCCGCAAGCACGGCTACTTCGCCAGCTTCATGCCCAAGCCCTTTGGCGATCGCACCGGCAGCGGGGCTCACTACAACATGTCTCTGGCCGACATTGAAACTGGGCAAAACTTGTTCGAAGATCCTGACGATTCGCGCGGCTGCAAGCTCTCTAAGCTGGGCTACCAGTTTATTGCCGGGGTGCTGCGCCATGCCAAGGCCATCTGCGCCGTCACCTGCCCGACGGTCAACAGCTACAAGCGGCTGCTGCGTCAGGGCAGCATGTCGGGCTTTACCTGGGCCCCGGTCTACATCTGCTACGGCAACAACAACCGCACCAACATGCTGCGCATTCCCCTGGCGGGGGGCCGAGTTGAGTGCCGCGCCGCCGATATCGCCACCAACCCCTACCTGGGGGCTGCGATGATTCTCGCCGCCGGGCTAGAGGGCATTGCCGAGGGGCTCGACCCCGGTGATCCCCACACCGAAAACATGTACAACTATTCCCTGGCCGACCTGCAGGCGATGGCGATCGACATGCTGCCCCGCACGCTGCAAGAGGCAATCGACGCTTTTGAGACCGATTCCCTTAGCCAAACCGTGATGGGGCCGCTGATGTACCAGACCTACATCGACTTTCGCCGCCAGGAATGGGAGGAGTACCACACCCACATTTCCGACTGGGAAATCAAGCGGTACCTGAAATTTTTCTAGCGATCGCGCCGTACCATTCCCAGCGGCGTCAGTTTTTCCACAGCTTTTTCCACAGCTTTTCTTATAGTTTTTTGAGATCAAGACCCACAGCTATGCAACGACGTACCTTTTTACCCACGCTGCTTGCCTTCTTTTGCAGCCTGTTGATTACCGTTAGCTGTGCCCAAAATACGCCCCAAGCCGATGCGCCCGCCGATGCCCCCGCGACTGCTACAACCGGTGAGCCGGTGAAGCTTGGCTACAGCAGCTGGGCGGGTTGGTGGCCCTGGGCGATCGCCGAAGAAGAGGGCCTATTCGAGAAAAACGGGGCCAACGTCGAGCTGATCTGGTTTGACGGCTACCTAGAGTCATTGCAAGCCCTAGCCGCCGGGCAACTCGATGCCAACAGTCAGACCCTCAACGACACCATTTCCTTCGCGGGGGATGCCGTTAACGGCATGGTGGCGGTGCTGGTCAACGACAACTCCGCCGGTAACGACAAGGTGATTGGGGCCGAGGGCATCGACACCGTCGCCGACCTGGCGGGCAAAACCGTCGCCCTAGAAGAGGGCGTAGTAGGCGACTTTTTACTCAGCTTGGCCCTCGAAGATGCTGGGCTAACCCGCGACGTTGTAGAAATTAAAAATCTAGAGACTGGGTCCGCTGCCACCGCCTTCGCTGCCGAGCAGGTCGATGGCTTTGCCGGCTGGGTACCCTTCTGGGAAACGGCGCTCTCCCGCGAGGGCAGCAAAGAGCTGGTGACATCGGCAGAATACCCGGGTGCGATTCCCGACCTACTGGTGGTTGCCCAAAAGCTGATTGATAGCCGCCCCGACCAGGTGCAAGCCCTGGTAAATACCTGGTTCGACATTTTGGCCTTTATCGAGGAAAACCCCGACCGGGCCAACGAAATTATGGCGAAGCGAGCCAGCGTTAGCGACACCGAGTTTGAGAAGTACACCGAGGGCACCAAAATCTTCACCCTAGACGACAACTTAGAAGCCTTTAGCGCAGGCGGCGACGACATGAAGTACATGCCCTACGCCTCCCAAGTCATGGCTGACTTCATGGTGGAGCTTAAGTTTATCCCCGAAGCCCCCGACCTAGAGGCCATTCTCGATGACCAATTTGTTAAGGCCTACACCGCCAAGAAGTAGCCGTTGATGCAAGCCCCAATCACCGTTCTGTGGATGATGGGGCTAATGCTTTTCAGGTTTGTTGTACGTTTGGGCTAACCTCTGTGACTCCCGCTTCCCCTTCCTTTTCCACCGCGCCCACCGCTTCCCAAGGCATGAAGCCCAGTGTCTTTTGGCGACTGGCCGAAGACATTCCTAAATCCATGAGCACGGCGCTGATGGTGCTCTCCATTGCGGTGCCCTTTGCTCTCTGGTGGGTGGTGGCCAGCCTGGATCTGGTAAATGACAAGTTTTTGCCCTCACCATTTCAGGTGGCTCAGGCGCTGGGACGGCTCTGGACGGATGGCTTTTTGCTGGGAGACACCGCCGCCAGCATCATGCGGGTAACAGTGGGCTTTTTGCTGGCGGCGCTGGTGTCGATTCCCATTGGCATTGCGATGGGGGCCTTTGCCAGCGTGCGATCGCTGCTCGAACCGATCGTCGGCGTGGTGCGCTACATGCCTGCCCCGGCCTTCATTCCCCTGCTGGTGATCTATCTGGGCCTGGGCGAAGCACCTAAAATCGCCCTGATTTTCATCGGCACGGTGTTCTTCAACATTTTGATGATTATGGATGCGGTGAAGTTTGTGCCCAAGGCTCTGCTCGAAACCACCTACACCCTGGGCGGGCAGCGGCGACAGGCGTTGTTTCAGGTGATTACGCCCTACGTGGTGCCCAACATTATCGACACCTTTCGCATCAACATTGCCACCTCTTGGAACCTGGTGGTGGTGGCGGAACTGGTGGCGGCAGAAAACGGCCTGGGCAAACGGATTGTGCTGGCCCAAAAGTTTTTTAACACCGATGAAATCTTTGCCTGCCTGCTGATCCTCGGCGTGATCGGCTTTGCCCTGGATCTATCGCTGCGGTACCTGATGAAGGTCACCTGCAAATGGGTCGTGGATTAGGCAGTTCATCGGTTTATAGCGCTGATCTGGACTGGTGGGCAGTGCCCACCCTACGGCGCACCCCCTTCACCCATCCACCCCCTATCCCTTACTCCCCACCCCACCATGCACTTAGAAATCAACAACCTCAGCAAACAGTTCGACACCCGCCAGGGGCCGGTGCTGGCACTCGATGACATCAATATGCATGTGGAAACGGGCGAGTTTGTTTGCGTGGTGGGGGCCTCAGGCTCCGGAAAATCTACGCTGCTGCGGCTGGTAGCGGGGCTGGATATGCCCACGGCGGGGGGGATTACGGTGGATGGTCAAGCAGTGACGGGTCCAGGATCCGATCGCGGCATGATATTCCAGAGCTACACCCTATACCCCTGGATGTCGGTGCAGAAAAATGTGGAGTTTGGCCTCAAGCTCCAGGGCGTGGGGCCACGGGAGCGGCGGGAAATGGCCTCCTACTATCTAGACGTAGTGGGGCTGACCAAGTTTGCGCGATCGCTGCCTAAGCAGCTCTCGGGAGGCATGAAACAGCGGGTGGCGATCGCCCGCACCTTGGCCTCGCGGCCCAAAATTATGCTGATGGATGAGCCTTTTGGGGCCCTGGATGTGCAGACCAAAGAAACCATGCAGCAGTTCATGCTCGACCTGTGGAACCGCACCGGAGTCAGCATTTTGATGATTACCCACGATGTCGATGAGGCAGTATTCCTCTCCCAGCGAGTCTATGTGCTGACGGCGCACCCCGGCACCATTCATCGAGAAGTGTTTGTGGATTTGCCCAGCGATCGCACCTACACGATCCGCCGCGATCGCGCCTTTCAGGACTACCGCGAAGGCATCATGGATCTGCTGCGGGGCAAGACAACGCCGGCCTTGGTGAGCTAATAGGGAGTATCTAGCCATGGTTTCTAGTCTGCCGCTGCAATGGTCAATGACCGACCCCCAAGGGTCATCGCCGGTTCCCCCCGATGTTCACGGGCTGCCGGAACGATTTTTGCTCACTGCCGATCACTACACCAATCCTCAATGGATCCCGATAGAGCAGCGGGCGATCTTTCGCCGCACCTGGCTCTACGTGGGCGACGGCGATCGCCTTGAGCCGGGCATGGTGTGGGCCAGGTCGGTGGCGGGGGCTCCCCTGCTGATCGTTCGAGACAATGGTGGCGAGCTGCGGGCCTTTTACAACCTCTGTCCCCACCGAGCCGCAATTTTGTCGCCCCAGGCGGGCATTCACTCCTGCCAAAAGCTGGTCTGCCCCTACCACGCCTGGGTTTATGACCTCTCTGGGAATTTGGTGGGGGTGCCTTCCCAAAATCAGTTTTCAGAGTCATTTGAGAAGCAGGAGTTTGCCCTGCGATCGCTGCGGCTAGAGACCTGGTCGGGCTTTATGTTCGTCTGCTTTGACGACAGTGCGCCGCCGCTAGTCGAGTTTCTGGGCAGCATCCCTGAGCACCTTGGGCAGCACCGCACCCCCGCCACCCAACCGCTGGCGGCCAAGCAGTACACTGTCGCCTGCAACTGGAAGAACTACCACGACAACACCCTGTGCGATTACCACGTGGCGATCGCCCACCGCACCACCCTCAACCAGGTGCAAGGCCCCATTCGCCACTACCAGCACCAGCTCGAAGCCTTCGTCAACCTGCTCTACACTCCCACCACCGCCGATTGGCAGGCCGAAAACCCCATCTTGCCGTCCCTCCAGGGCCGCAGCCGCGAGGGATTTTTTACCTACGGCATCTATCCCAACCTGCACCTGCTAGGGCTGCCCAACGGCCTGTTGGCCTGGCTGCACATCGAGCCGCTCACCGCTGAGTCTTGCCAGGTTTCCCTAGACCTCTATGGCGACCCAGAATTTTGCCCGCCCAACGAAACCCTGCTGGCCGAATTTGAAGCCTTCATGCAAGAAGACATGGTGCTCACCGAAAGCGTGCAGCAGGGCTACGCCAGCGGTGCCTACACCCCCGGCCCGGTGAATGGTCTGGAATCGCGTGTTATCCACCAGCAAAAGCTGATCTGGGACGCCCTTGCCGCTGCTAGTGGAGCTGATTAGCAACGTGGGTCTGATTAGCAGCATGAGTTGATGCCGGGCAAACACCGTTTGCCCCTACACGGAACCCTGGTTGTATAGCGCTAGGTAACGCTGGTGGGCACTGCCCACCCTACGACCCACTGCCACCTTTACCCATCCACCCGCCCACCCATCTACCCATTCCCCCGCCTACTCATCCACCCCATGCCCCTCAATCCCTTCCTCGGCGTCTGGCAACGCCGCTCCATTCAGTTTGACCAAGGCCCGATCGAAACCAGCCAATCCGTCCTGTGGATTCAGGCCGAAACCTACTTCGCTGACGTGCGTAGCGCTCCCTTTGCGGGACGGCTCACGCCAGAGCGGTATCGGTCGATGGATTGGCGATCGCGCTTCGACGCCGACCTGCTCGGCTTTGCCGGCACCTTTAGCTGGTCCGAAGCTCCCCCGACCTGTACTTGGCACCATAGCCTTGCCCTTACCCCCCGCCAGTGGCCCGACACCAGCGATTATCAATGGCTAGGGCCAGACGACTTTTTAGAACAGGGCACCTGTGAGGATGACGAGGGCGGTCTCCACCCCTTTGTGGAGCACTGGTATCGCCTTCACCCTGGCCCCGTGCAGGTGTGGCGTCTGGAGCGGGCCGATCAGCAGGGGCAGGCTCTCCGGGTAGGCAACTGGGCCGTCTTGGTGCATCAATGGCGATCGCAAGGCGTCTCCGGTGGAGAATCGCAAAGCGTCTCCCCTGGAGAATCGCCCACCACTGACCCCTTGCGGGAGGCGGAGAGCTTTGGCGCGTTTTCTGCCACGGCCTGGCAATATTGGGATCACACCTGGCATTCTCTGTTTGGCACTGAGGCCAGCCTGGGCACCCCACTTCGGTGGACGCCGCTGGATTTAGATGACCCGCTCGGTCTGTGGCAGCTAGAGCGCTCGGCCCCGGTGAACCAGAGCTTAGAGCTTAACTAAGTATTGAGCCTGGGCATCTGGCAAACTCTCGGTGATAAGGTAAAGCCTTAGAACGTAAGGCTATCTCTGGTGGAGAGGTACTGTCAGCCTTCAGCACACAGGTTACGCTATGAATCCAAAAGTTCTCCCTGGCCAAAGCTACCCCCTGGGGGCCACCGTCTACGCCGTGGGGGTAAATTTTTGCCTGTACTCCAAACATGCTACTGGTATAGATCTGCTGCTGTTTGAGGCCGACGACCTCACCGAGCCCAGCCGGGTGATTACCTTCGACCCGCTGTGGAACCGCACGTTTTACTACTGGCACCTGTTTGTGCCGGGGCTAAAGAGTGGCCAGGTCTATGCCTACCGCGTCCACGGCCCCTTTGACCCGGCCCGTGGCCACCGCTTCGACGCCACTAAAGTACTGCTCGACCCCTACGCCCGCGCCATTGTCGGCGACGATATCTACGATCGCAGCCGCGCCATTGGCCCTGGCGATAACTGTGCCACCGCCCTCAAGGGGGTGGTGGTTGACACCCGCAACTACGACTGGCAGGGCGATCGCCCCCTGCACATTCCCTACTCCAGCAGCGTCATCTATGAGATGCACGTGGGCGGCTTTACCCGCCACTCCTCCTCGGGGCTGCCCGACGAGCAGCGGGGCACCTACGCTGGGCTAATCGAAAAAATCCCCTACCTGCAAGCGCTGGGCATTACGGCAGTGGAGCTGCTGCCCATTCACCAATTCGACGCCCAAGATGCGATGCCTGGGCGGGAGAACTACTGGGGCTATAGCACCCTGGGCTTTTTTGCCCCCCACCGCGCCTACAGCTCCTGCAAAGACCCTCTGGGGCCGGTGAACGAGTTTCGCGATTTGGTCAAGGCCCTGCACCGAGCGGGCATCGAAGTTATTCTCGACGTGGTGTTTAACCACTCCGCCGAGGGCAACCACGAAGGCCCCACCCTCAGCTTTAAGGGTATCGACAACGAAACCTACTACATGCTCGAAGACAACCCGATCTACTACTCCAACTACAGCGGCTGCGGCAACACCCTGTCGCCCAACCACGCTGTTGTGGGGCGCATGATTCTCGACAGCCTGCGCTACTGGGTGTCGGAAATGCACGTGGATGGCTTTCGCTTTGACCTGGCCTCGGTGATGTCGCGCGACATGGCGGGCAACCCCCTCGAAGACCCGCCGATTTTGTGGAATATTGAGTCGGAGCCGGTTTTGGCGGGCACCAAGATCATCGCCGAAGCTTGGGATGCCGCTGGGCTGTACCAGGTGGGCAGCTTTATCGGCGATCGCTTTGCCGAATGGAATGGCCCCTACCGCGACCACGTGCGCCAGTTTATCAAAGGTGACGAGGGCGTGGTGCCCGACCTGGCCGCCCGCCTGCTGGGTAGCCCCGACATTTACCAAAAGCCCAACCGTGAGCCCAACCGCAGCATTCACTTTGTCACCTGCCACGATGGCTTTACCCTCAACGACCTGGTCTCGTACAACCAAAAGTACAACGAGGCCAACGGCGAGCATAACCGCGACGGCACCGACGCCAACTACAGCTGGAACTGCGGCATAGAGGGTCTCTCGGCCCCATCCGAGGTAGAACAGCTGCGCCAGCGACAGATCAAAAACTTTCTCACCCTGCTGTTTATGGCCCAGGGCACCCCGATGCTGCTGATGGGTGATGAGGTGCGCCGCACCCAGCGCGGCAACAACAACGCCTATTGCCAAGACAACGACCTGAGCTGGTTTAACTGGGATGCCGTGGAGAAAGAACAGCCGCTGCTGCGCTTTACCCAGGGGCTGATTCACTTCATTCAAAACCTAAAGGTGTTTCAGCTACGGCACCTGCTGCGGGTGACCACCACCTGGCACTACGAACCCCATATTGTTTGGCATGGCACCACACTAAACCAGCCTGACTGGTCAGAGCACTCCCGCACCCTGGCCTTTACCCTGCGCTATCCCGACGCCAAGGAACAAATTCACGTCATGCTCAACGCCTACTGGGAGGCGCTGATGTTTGACCTGCCGGGGCTAGGTCCCCACGATCGCTGGCACCGCATTGTCGATACCACTGTGCCGCCCCCCCGCGACTTTTGCTACCCAGAGGAAGCCCCGGTGTTTGAAAGCGACCTGTACCCAGTGGGGCCGCGATCGACCGTAGTGCTGATGAGCCGACCGCAGGGTTAGCGCCCTGTGCGTCTGTGAGTTCAGCTCTTAGATTCTCTACGCTGTCCTGTATCCTAAACCAAGTTCAGCGCTGGCTTTACCCCTTGTATCTCACCCATCTATTGCTCAGGCACTTTCGCAACTACGGCGAGCAGCAGATCGACTTTGCCGCCCCCAAGACCATTTTGGTGGGGGAAAATGCCCAGGGTAAGTCGAATCTGCTGGAGGCAGTGGAGCTGTTGGCGACGCTCAAGTCGCACCGAACCAGCCGCGATCGCGACCTAGTGCAGCAAGATCAGCCTGTGGCTCAAATCACCGCCTCGGTGCGGCGCGACCTGGGCGTAGCCGATCTCTCCCTGGTGCTACGCCAGGCGGGGCGGCGCACGGCCATTCTCAACGGCGAAAAGCTGCGGCGACAGCTCGATTTTCTCGGTGCCCTCAACGCGGTGCAGTTCTCTAGCCTCGATCTCGACCTGGTGCGGGGCGGGCCGGGAGGGCGGCGCGACTGGCTTGATACGTTGCTGATCCAGCTAGAGCCGGTCTATGCTCACATTCTCAGCCAATACAACCAGGTGCTCAAGCAGCGCAACGCCCTGATCAAAAAATCCTTTGGCGATGACGATGGCGAGCCTGCCCCTGCCCTAGACGCCACCGAGTTTGCCCTGTGGGATGCCCAACTAGCGGCCCTGGGCACGCGGGTGATTCGGCGGCGGGCCAGGGCGATCGATCGCCTCGCCCCAATCGCTCACCAGTGGCACCAGGCAATCAGCGGCCAGCGAGAAGACCTGCGCATGCACTACCAGCCCAATGTGCCAATGACAAAGGATGATCCGCAGGTGATTCAGGCCAGCTTTTTAGAGAAGATTAAGCAGCGGGCGATCGCAGAACAGCACCAGCGCACCACCCTGGTTGGCCCCCACCGCGACGACATTGAGTTCACCATCAATGACACTCCTAGCCGCCAATATGGATCCCAGGGCCAGCAGCGCACTCTGGTGCTGGCGCTCAAGCTGGCGGAGCTGCACCTGATCGATGAGGTTGTTGGCGAACCGCCCCTGTTGCTGCTCGATGACGTGCTGGCCGAGCTGGATCTCAACCGCCAAAATCAGCTTTTAGAAGCCATTCAAGATCGCTTTCAAACCATCATCACCACCACCCACTTGGGGGCTTTCGGCAGCCAGTGGATGACCTCATCGCAGATTTTGACGGTGAAGGCGGGGCAAATTGAGGGCAACTAAGGGGCTTTGCATGTTCGATCTATCCCAACCACCTTGTCAATTTATGAGGGAGAAGGAACGTTAAGACCTATGAGGTTATAACCGATGAGTAGAGGTGCGATCGCCCTTCGCTAAACCCATCGCGCGCTGGGTAAACACTCAGTTCAAGCTTATCGGTTGGCTTTGAGGTAGCTGAGGAATAATCATAATGAGAGAAAGTTTTCATACCCAAGCTTGATCAGGTTATTGAAACGTGTTTGAAATGCAGCAAAACTCCCCTACTACTAACGGTCATGCTGTTCCCCCACGGCATCGCGCTGTTTTAAGCCGAGGGAGTTACTTTAGCTTGTTAAGTCTGGGCAGCGCCGGCAGCATTCTCAGCATTGGCAGCACCGGCAGCATTCTCAGCATTGGCAGCGCGGGTAGCATCTTGAGCATTGGCAGTGCAGGCAGCATTTTGAGCGTTGGCAGCGCCGGTAGCGTGCTATCGGTGTTGAGTCTGGACAGTATTCTCAGCGTCTTGCAGTTTTGGGCCATTCGTCAATTTTGAATAGATAGCGATGGCTACTGCGCTGGGCTAGGGCCACCATCATCTCGGGTTCAAGGAATCCTGGGATGGGAGTGTGGAGTGTGGCTGTGGGCAATCTGAGATAAAACGCCAGCAACGGCGCGATCGGTCAAATCAGTACTGTAATTTAATCTGGCAAGAGGAAATTGAGGCACTACTCAAAGCGGTTGCAATTTCCATCCTAAGGAGCGGTTAGAAGTAGGAAATTTTACAGCTGAAGAAGGAGGTTGAGGCCGCTTTGAGTGCTTTAAGGTCTATGCAACAACTACCGCATGACTCAGGAGACAATCCCATGCCTTACGAAAATGTAGAAGCTTTGCCCCAAGATACTCAGTCGCTGCCCCAAGAGGCTAAGCAAATTTTCATGGCGGCTTTTAATGCTGCTTCGAGCGACGGTTTTAGCGAAGATGGTGCCCGCGATGTGGCTTGGAGCTCGGTGAAAAACACCTTTGCCCAAGATAGCAGTGGCGAGTGGCACTTCAAAGCTGACGACCATGACTCTGGAAGCAGCACCGGTACAATGCCTGGCAACTAAGCTCGTTTGAGAGTTAGCGTTAAGCACGAATTGTGACATGAGTGCCGCTCAAACCGGCTTCTAGCTGGACTTTTGGATATAAAGTGGGCATTGCTTCGGCTAAATCTAAAGTCGTAGCAATGCCCATTTTCCGTGAAAAACGAAGAATGAAAATACGCCCGGCAGGCTTGAATACTGACAGTTTGGGCTATCCTAATCCACATTTTACTTGCCATAGCTAATATCAAATTTATACTTATTATTTCTGATCTAAAAAGAGCTACCTTCTTAGATATATGCTCTACTGATACAGGCTTTGACGTAGCCGTTCAGAAAGCGATCGCCCCGTGCCTCCCCGCTGCACCAAAATTAGCTCAGCGCTGATGCTAACCGCAATTTCTTCTGGAGTGAGTGCCCCAATATCTAGCCCAATGGGGCCATAGATATTGGCTAACTTTTCTTTAGCAATACCTGCCTGTGCGATCGCCCCATAAACTTGGCGCACCCGTTTTTCGCTGCCGATCATGCCGATATAGCGACAGGGGATAGGACGCTGAAGCAACTGCTGAAGGGCGTCGAGATCGTAGGTGTAGCCGCGAGTAACTAGGGCAGCGTATAGGTTTTGGTGGGTAGCGAGAGCGACGATCGCGCCCTCAAACTCCCCCGTCAAAATCTGGTTGGCTTGGGGATAGTGCTCTGGGTTGGCCCACTCGGGGCGATCGTCCTGCACAACTATTTGGAAGCCGATCAGATTCGCGACTTTAGCGAGTTGAATGCCAACATGGCCTGCCCCAACAATCAGCAGCGTGGGTGGCGGTTCGAGGGTTTCTACAAAGGCGATCGCCGCATCTATAGCAACAGCCTGGTCTGCTAGGTAAGGAGCGTGAACTCCATCAAAGGGCGTTACCAGCGTTACCAGCTGCCCCTGATGGAGCTGGTGCAAAATTGTTTGAACTAAGGATTTCGCCGCTTTCCCTTGCCATCGCTCAAGCCACACCCGCATGTGGCCCCCACAAATTCCTTGGGTTTGTTGCTGAGCAGCGCCAGAGAGGTCAATCTCGACAAACTGCTTTTCGCCGGTTTGCATCACCTCCTTGGCCTGGCGCAACACCTTAGCTTCTCCGGCACCGCCGCCAATAGTGTTAAAGGCTTGGCCGTTAGCATCAATGACCAATTTGGCTCCCGCTTCGCGGGGAACGGAACCTCTCACGCTGGTAACGGTGGCAAGAACCGTAGGGCCATAGGCAAGAGCCTGTGCCAGTTGTTGAAAGCAGTTCACCATGAGTTAGACAAATTTTGGATGGCAGGAACTGAGTTGCTGTTTGAGCAGGCGATCGCCCAGAAACCCCGTTTCCATTCAACGGATTACGACCTAACTTCCACAGGTTGCTCCTGTCTCACTGCTGCTTTCACCGCCTCAATCGCCCACAACGTCGCCTCCGGGGTCGCCGGCAGCGCCAGGGGCACATAGTCCGCATTCCCAAATGCTGCCACTGCGGCGCGAATTGCCTCCCGCACGGCCATCGCTAGCATAAACGGCGGTTCGCCCACAGCTTTACTGCCATAGATCACGCCATCCTGGGCGGCGCGTTCCAGCAGGTGCACGGTGAACTGCTCGGGCACTTCGCTGATGGTAGGGATTTTGTAGGTGCTGGGGGCAAAGGTGCGCAGGCGACCTTCGTCGTCCCACACCAGTTCTTCCATGGTGAGCCAGCCCATGCCCTGCACAAAGGCCCCTTCGATCTGGCCCTTATCTACTAAAGGATTGAGGGATTCGCCCACGTCGTGAACGATGTCGACCTGGCGCAGTTTGAAGGTGCCGGTAAAGCCATCGACCTCTACTTCACAGACCGCTGTGCCGTAGGCGAAGTAGTAAAAGGGACGACCCTTGCCCAATTTTGAATCCCAAAAAATGTTGGGAGTGCGGTAGAAGCCAGTGGCCGAAAGGCTGATGCGTTCGTTGTAGGCCTGCTGCACCACTTCGTCGAAAGTGATGCGGGCGCTGGGGTAGGTGCGGCAGTAGATCCAGTCGTCTTCAAAGACCATGTCTTCGGGAGCGTCGAGATTCAGCATATGCACAGCGACGGCGGCGAGGCGATCGCGCAGGGTCTCACAGGCATTCTTCACGGCCTGGCCATTCAGGTCTGATCCGCTAGAGGCGGCGGTGGCCGAGGTGTTGGGTACCTTGTCGGTGCTGGTGTGCATCATGCGCAGGCGATCGCTCTTTACCCCCAAAGCTTTAGCGGCAACCTGAATCATTTTGGTGTGCAGCCCCTGGCCCATTTCGGTGCCGCCGTGGTTGAGCTGAATGCTGCCATCGGTGTAGATCAGCACTAACGCCCCCGCCTGGTTGTACCGCACATTGTTGAAGGAAATGCCGAATTTGACTGGGGTGATGGCCAGCCCGCGCTTTTTGTAGGGGCTGGTTTCGTTGAAGGCGGCGATCGCCGCCCGCCGCGCCATATAGTTGGCCCCTGCTTTGGCCTCTTGCCAGACGCGGGCGATGCGGTTGTCAACGATGTCTTGGTCGTAGTGGGTGCGATTGGTGTCGCCCTCGCCGTGGTAAAAGTTGCGCTCGCGCACCACATCGGGGGGCAGGTTGAGGGTGCGGGCAATGCGATCGATCACTTCCTCAATCACGATCATGCCCTGGGGACCACCGAAGCCCCGATAGGCGGTGTTTGACACGCGGTTAGTTTTGGCAATCCGCCCTTCGATCACCAGGTTAGGAATATAGTAGGCGTTATCGACGTGGAGCATCGCCCGCCCCAACACCGGAGGCGACAGATCGAGGCTCCAGCCGCCGTCCGCTACCAGGGTGACGTTCATGGCTGTGATGGTGCCGTCGTCGTTAAAGCCGGCTTCATACTGACCCAAAAAGCCGTGGCGCTTGCCGGTGATCAGCATGTCGTGGTGGCGGCGCAACCGGCAGCGGGCGGGTCGGCCAGTTTTGTAGGTAGCCAGGGCGGCCGCCGAAGCAAAGGGGTTCGACTGGGATTCTTTGCCGCCAAAGCCGCCGCCCATGCGCAGGCAGGTGCAAACCACGCGGTTTTTGGGCAGGCCGAGAATGCGGGCGACGATCTCCTGAGTTTCAGTCGGGTGTTGGGTGGAGCTGTAGAGCTGGAGGTTGCCTTCGCCATCGGGAATGGCCCAGCTGACCTGGGTCTCCAGATAAAAGTGGTCTTGGCCGCCGATTTCGATTTCTCCAGAGAAGGTGTGTTGAGCCTGAGCGATCGCCGCGTCGGGGTCACCCCGGCGAATAAATTGGGGAACGTCATGGTAGCTATGGGCTGCGATCGCCTCCTTCACCGTCTTAATTGCTGGCAGCGACTCATACTCCACCACAATCTTGGCCGCCCCTTCCCTGGCGGCCGCTTCGTCTTCACCCACGGCCCAGGCTACGACTTGGCCGTAGTAGCTGATTTCGTCAGTTGGCAACAGCACTTCGTCGTGGACGATGACGCCAGTGTTGTTTTCTCCCGGCACGTCAGCGGCGGTGAGCACCGTGACGCAGCCCGCCACTGCCATTGCCGGAGCCACATCTAGCTTGGTGATTCTCGCCCTCGCGTGGGGTGAGAGCACTGGATACAGCGATAGCATGCCCGCTGGTTCGCGCTGGTCGTCGGTGTAGACGGCGGTGCCGCTAACATGGGCCACGGCGCTTTCATGACTTTTGTACTTGCCGACTGGACTCATGGGGTACCTCTGGGGATTTCGGATTGGCGATTTTGGGTTGCCCGCCTGGGAGTAGCAGGGGCAAGTTTGAGAGGTAGGGTGGGCACTGCCCACCACAATCATGGGGCAGAATCACAAAGCTGATGGGGCAGCGTGGGATGGGGAATGGACTATCGCTTGTGTTAGGGGCAGTGGGCAGTGCCCACCCTACTGGCTCCCCTCGCCTTCGGGGACAGGGGTTGGGGAGAGGGTAGCTAGCTCTACGCTACGGAAATTCCACAAAGAATTTCTCGAACAAATTCACTATCAAGCGTTTGCGGTACTCGGCGCTGCCTCGCAGGTCAGTCAACGGTGTAAACGCCTCTTGCAGGATGGGCTTCACCGCCTGAATGGTGTCAGCCGTCCAAGGCTTATCCAGCAAAAATTCCTCCGCTGCGATCGCCCTGGCCGGAGTCGCCGCCACCCCGCCATAGCCCAGCCGGGCATGGAGAATCTGATTGCTGCCATCCACATCCACCACAAAAGCTGCCGCCACGATGCTGATGTCGTCGGTGCCGCGCTTGCCGATTTTGTAGGACTGACTGAGACGGCGATCGGTGCCAGGAGTAAGGGCTTTGGGAATTTGGACGGAGACAATCACCTCGCCCGGCTGTAGCTCAGTCTGGCGGTAGCCGGTAAAGAAGTTTGCTAAAGGCAGCGTTCTTTCGCCCCCAGGGCCAGCCAGCTTCAACATCGCATCCAGCGACAGGAGAACTGGGGGCAGGTCGCCAATTGGGGAAGCGGTGCCGATGTTGCCGCCGAGGGTGGCCCGGTTGCGCACCTGGCGAGCAGCAAACCAGTGAATCATTTCGTCTAGGCTGGGGAAGATGCCGTGCAGGTTGGCCTCAATGTGGCTAAGGGGC
Organism: Leptolyngbya sp. FACHB-60; assembly: GCF_014695775.1. Lineage (GTDB taxonomy): Bacteria > Cyanobacteriota > Cyanobacteriia > Phormidesmidales > Phormidesmidaceae > Nodosilinea. Next base: position 117,610 of record NZ_JACJOX010000058.1, read on the forward strand.
ACCGCCGCGCCGATTTCAACGTGGTCCTCGGTTTGATCGATCTGCTTGAGTTCGGCGATCGCTTCCAGAGAGATCAACATGGGGTAATGCTGCCGGTGCCAGCTCATCTCCAGACCCAGGTCTGTGGCCCCAGCGACTAGGGTGGCGTCGGGGTGCTGCTGCAACAAGTCCAATACCTCTGACAGATGGGTAGGCCGATGAAACTGTTCGCTGTGACCGTTGTTTTGAGTAGTGTAGGCCAGGGGCAAAAGCCCCGTGGAAGCAGAGGCGAGCTGCTCTGAAAACTGATCCTGTGACGTTGCATTCGCCACCATTTGGGCGGCGCGGCGAATGGGGATGTAGCCCGTGCAGCGGCAGAGGTTGCCCTCCACCGAGAGGTCGTTGGGGGTGCCGTCATAGTAGGCGGCAAACAAGCTCATGACGAAGCCGGGGGTGCAGTAGCCGCACTGAGAGCCGCCCGTTTCGACCATGGCGGCCTGTACAGGGTGAAGCTGGTCAGCGGTGACGGGTTCTTTGACAAAGGCATTTTTAGGAATTTGGCATTGGGTAATGCCGTCGGCGGTCAAGACCTGCCGCCCCGCCACCGCCCCCAGGGGAATCAAGCAGCTATTCACCGCTTGGTAGTGGGGTTGGCCGTTTGCCCCTTCGCCAATCAGGGCTACGGTGCAGGCACCGCAGTCGCCGTCGCCGCAGCCTTCTTTGGTGCCGGCTCGGCCGCTTAGGTGCAGATACTCCAGCAACGTCATCGCGGGAGAAGTGTCTTTAACAGAGACAGGCTCTCCATTAATTGTAAAACTGAGTTGAAGGTCGAGTTGTTGAGTCACAGGTGCTTTATGCAGCTAAAAACGTATACCTACGGGCCATGAGATTAGTGTTCAACTTAGCGGTGATTTAGTCAGCAAAATGACAATTTGATTAAATTTAATTTGAGCTTGGCTACTAGCTGGTGGCTAAAAATCGATGTCGTTGCCCACTGCGATCGGTCATGCTGGATAAAAGCGATTCTCTGCACAACCATGACTCCATCTGCTTTGGCTCCCGCCCCTGCTACCACTGCTTTACTAGAGGCCCTGCACTTTTCAGCGACCAAACACAGCGACCAGCGCCGCAAAGATAAAGAAGCCTCGCCCTATATCAACCATCCCATTCGGGTCGCGCAGTTGCTGGCCACCGAAGGCGGCGTGACCGATCTGGTGACCCTACAGGCCGCCATTCTCCACGATACGGTAGAAGATACCGACACCACCCCCGAGGAGATAGAGCGCCACTTTGGTCCTGAGGTGCGGCGAGTAGTGGAAGAAGTCACCGACGATAAAGACTTGCCTAAGGCGGAGCGCAAACAGCAGCAGGTGGAGCACGCCCCTCACCTGTCACCCCAAGCCAAGCAGCTCAAAATTGCCGACAAAGCCGCCAATGTGCAAAACATTACCACCTCGCCCCCCGACGGCTGGTCGCTAGAACGAAAGCGCGAATATTTAGATTGGGCCGATCGGGTCGTGGCCGGATGCCGAGGCTGCAACCCAGCCCTAGAAGCCGTTTATGACGAGATCATTGCCCAGGGACGACAGGCGCTGGCAGCGGTGGCCGCGTAGTTTAAACCTGAGTAGCGAGAACTATAGGCCGCTAATTGTCTATGTGCTGGTGCAGCACCTGAGCCGCAGCCTCTAGGGTGGGGCCAAACACCAGCACCCCCTCCTCATGCCCTGCCATGATCAAAATGCGCGTTTGCATCAAGTTGTCGTTGTTCAACAGCCGCCTCATTTCGTAGGCCATCGCCGGGGTGCCGTAGGGAACGCTGGCGGCAGTAGTGGGCAGCACTCCCTGGCCCCGCTGCCACAGCGGCCGATTGTGCACATGAATAATTGCCTGAATGGCGCTGCTGTAGTCGTAGAGGGCCGCATGGGTAAGCGACTCAGATGAGGCCTGGATCGGCCCAGTGCAGTGTAGGGTGTTGCGATCGATATCCCAGGCGTCGACCAGAGTGTAATGGTGGGCCGTGGTGTGGGCCAGGTGCCCGGTTTGGGTGCCCGAAACAGCAAAGCTGCGGGCCGATCGCCGGAGGCTGATATTGCCGTAGCCAATGCCGTTGGGGTAGAGCCCAATTTGCTGCGCCTGCCACATGCGATCGCGCCACGCCATCAGCTCTGCCAGCTCAGCCGCCGCCAGCGGCGCACCAGGCGTCCACTGGCCGACGTACTTAATTACCCCTTCGTCGAAAGCCATGGTCATAGCCCTTAGGCCGCCTCTGGAAACAGGCTCAGCAGCCCGGCCTCAGAGGCTGGGCAAATGCCCCGTTCGGTAATCAAACCCGTCACTAGGCGGGCGGGGGTGACATCAAAGCCATAGTTGGCAGCGGGAGAAGATTCGGGGCAGATCAGCACCGAGGTGACCCCATGGGGAGACAGCCCATCGATGTACTTCACTTCGTCCTGGCTGCGCTGCTCAATGGGGATCTCTTTCACCCCGTCTCCCAGGGTCCAGTCAATGGTAGAAGAGGGCAGGGCCACATAGAAGGGCACGCCGTTGTCGTGGGCGGCCAGGGCCTTGAGGTAAGTGCCAATTTTATTGGCGACGTCGCCCTGGCGGGTGGTGCGATCGGTGCCCACGATCGCCAGATTGACTAGGCCGTGCTGCATCAGGTGGCCCCCAGCATTGTCAGGAATGACGGTGTGAGGCACCCCATGCTGCCCCAGTTCCCAGGCGGTGAGCTTGGCCCCCTGGTTGCGGGGGCGGGTTTCATCGACCCAAACGTGAACGGGCAGGCCGCGATCGTGGGCGTGGTAGATGGGCGAGGTGGCGGTGCCCCAGTCTACACAGGCCAGCCAGCCAGCGTTGCAGTGGGTCAAAATGTTGACGGGCTGACCGGTGCGAGCGTAGATGTCTTCGATCAGCTGCACCCCGTGCAATCCGATCTGGCGGCACTGTTCTTCGTCGGCATCGAGGATAGCCTCAGCGTTTTGCCGCAGTCGAGCGATCGCTTCTGAGGCCGTTGCCACCTGCCCCAGGGTTTCCATCTGGGAGGTTAATGCCCAGTGCAGATTGACCGCCGTGGGGCGAGTTTGGCCCAGGGCGTGGGCAGCCTGGGTCAAAACGTCGCGAAAGTCTGGCTCAGACGCGTCCAGGGCCGCCAAGTACATGCCCATGGCGGCGGTGGCCCCAATCAGCGGGGCACCGCGTACCACCATGTCTTTGATGGCGTAGGCTGCCTCATCCACCGAACTCAGATCCATCCAGGTGAGCTGGTGGGGCAGCTGACGCTGGTCAATCACCTGCACAACGCGAGGATTATCTGGGTGTAGACGAATGGTTCTGGTCGGCTCGCCGTTAATTTTCATAGGTGCGTCCTAGCGTCCGATATTCCCAGCTGTATTATGACAGACCGCCCAGATCAATGCATGTTGGGCTTCATTCCTCAATGGACTTTTTGCTCCGCAGCCAGTAGGTCTCCATTGCCCCTTTCCCCTTCACCTGCACTGTGCCGCGCACCTCAAATTCATAGCGGTCTTTTAACCGGTTATAGGTCGCTGCTGTTACCTGAATGCCGCCCGCCAGCCCGGTTGATTCCATCCGCGAGGCCACGTTGACGGTGTCGCCCCAGAGGTCGTAGATGAATTTCTTGGTGCCAATTACCCCGCCCACCACGGTGCCAGTGTTGATGCCAACACGAATTTGAAACGCCTCGCCTGTCTTTGAGCGAAAATCGGTAACCCGCTGCTGCATAGCCAGGGCCATATTGGCGATCGCCTCCGCGTGGTCGGTGCGAGGTATAGGCAACCCCGCTGCCACCATGTAGGCATCACCGATGGTTTTGATCTTCTCCAGACCAAATTCTTCTACCAAGTCGTCGAACTCAGAAAAGATGCCGTTGAGCAGCTCCACAACCTCGACAGGCTGCAAGCGGGCAGCAATGGGGGTGAAGTTGACGATGTCGGCAAACAGAATCGTGACCTCGTCAAAGTGCTCAGCAATTGAGGTGCCGTTCTCCTTCAGCCGCTGCACAATCGACTCGGGCAGGATGTTGATCAACAGTTGCTCGGAGCGCTCTTTCTCTTTGTTCAGCTCTTTCAGCGCGATTTCCAGCTCCACTGCCTTTTGCTGGTAGCGAGCGTTGGCCAGGCGCAGGACGCTCTCGTGGGCTAGAGCTTGCTCAGCCCGCGCCAGACGCTGGCTTTCTTGCATTAGTTGTTTGAGTAGCCACCGGCCCAGTAGGCCAAACCCCACCCCGGCCACCAGCAACACCCCGCCCATCAGCTGGCTGGCTAGCAGGCTCTGTTGGTGCAGGTCGCGGTTCAGCTCTACCCGCAACAACGCTAGGGGGCTGCCGTTGATGTCGTCTATGCGGGCGTAGCCAGCAATGCGATCGCCCGTTATGGGGACAACTGCGATCGCATCGTCGGGCAGGGCGCTATCACCAATTCTGGGTTGGCGGTTCAGGCGATCGCGGATCTCGACCTCGCTGAGGCTGAGGGAGCCGTTTAGATCCACTAGTTTCATCTGCACCTGCAAGCGCTGCTCCAGACGTTGAATCTGAGAAGGGCTGAGCACTCTGCCCATCGCAAATCCCCCTTGGGGCGGGGCTGTCTCGGTGCTATTGGTGACGGAACAAATGGCCAGCAGCATGGGGCCTGACTCACTGGCAAGCCAACCGGTCTGGGTATCTCGGGTCTGAGCAATGCTCTGCTGCTGAGACCAGTTTCGCAGGTAAGCGCTCACCGATATCGGTAGCGGGGTCGCCGGAGCACCCTGTCGAGAGAGCTGTTGCCCATAGCGCATCTGCCCGTCAGGCAGGACAACGGCCAGCACATCGACATTCAACAGGTCGGTGAAGTGACTTTTGGCAGCAAAGTTTTCGCGCTCAAAGGTGCGATCGTTGGTCGTCATGTAGGCATAAAACTCGTCCCAGCGAGCATAGTCACAGGTGTTGACCAACAGCCCCCGAAGTTCGCGGTCAACCCCTTCAATGGCCCGACGCACATCCTGCCGGACGGTAACGGTCTCCAACCGATGCAGGCTCTGGGTGACGAAGGCCGCCGAAATCAAATACAGCAGTCCCAATACGCCGAGCGTCCCCAACGACAGAAATAGGCCCAGCCGCCGATTCTTTCGCTGTAGCTTGGCCACAATCAGTTTGCTCTGACTACTCACGCACCCTCGCTCTACTGCTGGTTCGCAGATGCCTGCGTTGTCAGGTTATATCCTTATCGACCAGGGATCAGGTCCGTAGTTGACCGCTGCCAAATTGTAGGGTCATGGCTGCGGTTTACAACAGCCACAACACAACTACCCTGGCTAATGGTACAAACCCTTGTCAAAACATACAGCGGCAGCCTCAAGCGCCGCTGTATGTTTTGTTTAGCAACGCCAAAACGTTCAAACGCTTCAACGTTCACTCAGGAGAGGACCGCACCAGACGGGTTACTGCTATAGAACGCAGCGAATGGATGCCATGACTTGCTGGCGCAAAGGAACTGCCTGAAGTTGACTGGCTACCTGCTGGGCCCGATCGCCCTGCCCCATCTGGGCGTATTGCAGTGCGATCGCTTCTAGCAAACTGCCCCGATCGTCCTCTCTATCGATGACCGTGTAGCCCCCAACCCCTAAGCGATCAACCTGAGATTCTTCCCCAGGAATGGTCTGCGCCACTTGGAAGGCTTGCGCCAGGACGGGAAGCGCAGCCTCGACCTGCTGCAAATCGCCATAGCGTTGAGCGATCGCCAGCAGGAGCTGAGCTCGGCTGCTGGGTTCTGTGAGTTCATTGACCATGGGCAGGGCCAGGTCAAGACGGTTTTGCTGCAACAGAGCCGTTGCACTGCGCTGCAAGCGTGCTGTGCGCACCTCTGAAGGAGGCGTAGCCTGGGCCAGCTGTAGGGCACCGACGTACTGCCTTGCCGCCATGAATACCTCAAAGGGTTGGTCAGTTGGCCCCCCAAAAGAGGGATCGGTGATCGAGCTATCCAACCCGCTGACCCGCTGCAAGAGTTCGCGGGTGGGGTCGGCTTGCCCTGTTTGGGCATAGACAACGGCAATGGCGGTGAGGGCACCGGGCTCGATCAGAGGGCTTTGCGTCATATCGTCGGGGAATTGGCGCTGATAGGTGGCGACCAGATCGTCTACGCTTCCCAACGTTTGCTGGAGCAAATTGTTGGCCCAGGTGGTTTGACCGGCCTGATGGGCGGTCAGGGCGATCGCCGCTAACAGTCGAACCCGTAAGACGGGCCGACTGGCGAGGGGCAGCTGCTGGGCCCAGGCCGCCGCTTGGTCGTATTGCCCGGTGGCCGCGTAGGCGGTGGCGGCCTTGACCATTAGCTCATCCTGGGGGTCATAGTTGAGGGCCACAATCTGATCCCAGGATTGGCTAATCCAGTCAAACTGTTGGGTGTCGATCGCCAGTTGCAGCAGGTCTCCCAAGTAAAGGCTTTGTTCCCAGGGGTCGGCAACCGTTTGCAGAAAACTCAACCGGTCTGACAGCCACGCCTCGACCACATCCTGCTGCCCAGCCTGGCTGTAGGCCACCATCACCAATTTAATCGACTCCTGTTGAGAGCCCTTGAGCTGGGTTTGGGCCAGCTCAAGGGCTTCGTCGCGCTGCCCAAGCTCCAGATAGGCGTCAACCAAGGTTCTAAAGACAAACTCTGGATCTGGGAAGCCCGTAGCTGATTCAGCTTCGGCCCTGGCCTTGGCCATCATCTCAGCGGCCTGGGCGGGCTGGTTGGCGTTGTGGTAGGCGATCGCCACCTTCGTCAGGGCCCAAATGCGCTGGGTGATAGCGGGGATGGCTTGCGCTTCCGTCTCTGCCGCGCTCCAACTTTGAAAGGTAATTGACCCTTCCACTACCCCCCGCAGCGCGATCGACTGCAGCTCATACTCATCGGGCAAATCGGCGGCCATGGCTTTGGCCGGTCCGAAGTGGCCAATGTGGGCATAGGTGGTCGCCATGCGCTGCAAAATAGACAACTTCAGCCACTGCGAGGTGCCGGGCGGAATTTCCGTCGCCGCTCCACCCACCTGGCTCAGCAACACCAGTGCCGAGGTCGTGTCACCCATCAGCGCGTAGGTTTCGGCAATGTCGATCAGCGCACTGGCGGTAAAATCGCTGCCCTGAATCAAGGTTGCTGCCTGCCGCGCCTGTTCCAGGGCTTCCCTAGCAAGTGGGGTTTCACGCTGCTCTAGCACGGTGTAGTAGCGGGCGATCGCCGTGAGCGATCGCGTTTTAGCATAGCTGTGGCCCGAAGGCACCTGATTGGCCAGCGCCATAAACTGCCCTAGGATGGCCTGGAGCTGGGGCCGGCGCACCTGCTGATCCCCCTGGGTCAAGCGCTGCCATCGCGTAGCCAGGTAGCCCTCGCGATGATCCAACAGCCACTGCTCTAGCAGATCTGCCTGAAGCCGTCCATTCCGAAGCTGCCCACCGATCGCCAAAGTCTCCTGTAGCGATTGCAGAGCCTGGTCGGTTTGAGCGTTTTCCAGGGCAGCCCGAGCCTGCTCCCCCGCTACGCCCAGCCGATTTTGCAGGGCGGCATCGGGGTTGCAAACCGCAGGAGCCGCCGCCTGCGCCCGCGCCACATAAACGGGGTTAATGGCGTTTTCTAGGGGAGCGATCGCTAGCACACTCAACAACAAAACCGACTGAATAGAGCGAATCATGGTGGCAAGAGAATGATTGGGTTAATAGAGAAGAGTGAGCGATCGCTAGGTCTGTTCAACTGCTCGCTAAAGGATTTAGAGGCGTTCTACAGAAACCTCAGAGGCCAGCACCTCCCGCGTGCCATCGTCGGCATTTAGGGTAAAGCGCACCCGGCTAGCAGCAAACGCTGCTCGGTGAATGGCCATTTGCGCAGAGCTGACGCTGCCCGAGCACTGACTAAACTCTGCGCGCAGCAGGGTCGCTGGCCGAGGTCAGCAAACGGCAAAAAGCCGCAGCATTCCACACCGCAATCTTGCCCTAAGCCATACAGGGTAATGAGTTGAAATAGACGCTCGTTCAAAGTGGCACTGCAAAGTGGCACTGCCGCCGCTAACGGAGGATCGGGCTGGTTTTATCGTTGTCTGCCCCTAGGCTGACCAACCCCGCAACTCAAATTACAGGTCTACCGCCCCCAAGCTTTTGAGAATGTCAATTTCGCTGGGAGAGAGACCCGTGATACCAGTGATATTCATCGCTTGGTAGAGGCGATCGGGGCGCAGCACGGCGAGGCATTCCCCAGTTTCCACATTTCACAGGCGATCGCGTCTAGTCTTCATCTGCTGTTGCTGCGATATAGGATGAGGCAGTTGTGAACAGGCAGAGTCTATGTCGAGTCACAGGATTAATTGGATATTTGGTTTGCTGTGGTGGCTAGTGAGCATGGGCGCCATTTTTGTCGGTGGATTTGTGGCGCTATGTATCAGCTGGTTTGCTGCTGGTCAACTGGGCATAGCGATCGAAGGCACCAATGAGGGCCCGGTGGGTTCTGTTGTCTTTTTAGCCCTGATGTCGCTGCTGCTTACGGCAGCGGTTGGAGCTGCTCAGGGCTGGCTGCTAAAGCAATATTTGCCGATTGCCCACTGGTTTGGCGCGACGTTGGCAGGTGGGGCAATTGGGGCCGTTATTACTGGCGGAGTCGGATTATCTGGTGACTTTAGTCTAGACCTCCCATCAGCAGCAACGTGGGCAGGAACCGCGATCGCCCAGTGGTTTTTGCTGCGGCGATTTTCGGCCAGGTCGATTGTTTGGCTGATTGCTGGAGTAGTGCAAATCCTGCTCGTTTTGAATCAGCCGAACCTGATGATTCTCAACCCGCCGATAATCATATTGATTTATAGCATTGTGACTGCAATTTTGATTGTCTGGATTTTGAGGGGCAGTTCGCGTTCGATTAAACTGACCGATCCACAGGTCTAGAACACGACCCTCAAAAAATACGAGGTACGCAACTCACCCAAGTCCAAAAGGATTGCAATCAGCTCTGGCGACCGCTTCTACTTCCACAAGCGTAGCTTTCGATGCGAGAGAAGCGACACCAATACCATCCAAAGAATTGGCGGCATTAATCACACGGCTCCCAGGCTTTTAAGAATGGCAATCTCGTTGGGCGAAAGGCCAGTGACGCCAGTAATGTTCATCGCTTCGTAGAGGCGATCGGGGCGCAGGACGTCGAGGCATTCCCCAGTTTCCACATTCCACAGGCGAATGGTTTCGTCGAGGCTACTGCTGGCCAGGATGGGGTATCGGCTGCCGGGGGTAAGGGTAGGCAAAAAGATAACGGCGGTAACGACGGCAGTGTGGCCATCGATTACCCGCTGGCACTGCCAGGTCGCGACATCCCACAGGCGAATGGTGCGATCGCTGCGGCGGCCCTGGCCGGGCTGCCCCAGGAGGGCATTGAACTCCTCTTGCCCCTGCCCTTTCAGGCCGAATCTACGGCGATCGACCACATTGCCATTGACTGGCGGCCTCACGGTCACCCCCCCGAGCCTATCTACGGCGATGCCCACTTCGATATTCATGCCTACACCCTGACCCCTGCCGAGCGCGAGGCCATTACTGCCCAGGGGGCCGACCTGGAAAAAGCCTATAAAACTCCCGCCCCCGAGTACATTCCAGCGGGCTATGTGATGGCCCCCGACAGTGCTGAACCTCGCATGGGTGCCCACTGGGCTGACCCCACGGCGGCAGAGTTTCAGGGCCACCCCCACGGCTTTGACCACACGCTGATCTACGGCTTTTATGAAGGGGCGATCGCCTTTATCGAACCCATGGTGTCCTTCAACTTTCTCTCCAGCCAGCAGGACTTTGAAGGAGCCTTTGCGCTCCCCCAGAGCTACGCTAAACCAGGGCTTTACCCCACCCGCTACCGCATCACCTACAACGAAGCCACCCAGACCTATACCGTGGCGCTGACCGATTTTTGGCGGCCTTAGGCCCAGAACATTCGTTTGAGAATGCTACGGGCGTTCATGCCATGAGATGGCCGTCTGTCTGGAAAGCCTGCCCAGCCCCGTGTAGCTATTTGAGCTGTGTAACACCTACTACATTTCATTGCTTTCTTAAGGAGACCCATGATGACCCAAGCCATCAGCAGACCCGCTCAGACCTCGGTTGCCGACCTCAATAGAACCCGGGCAAACAACTGGCCCGTTAAGACCCGCGAGCTGCACAGCCACCACTTTGACTCCACCATTTGGAATGACTTTCAGTTTCGCGACGACGACATTGTGATTGCCACCTACGGCAAATCTGGCACCACCTGGATGCAGCAGATTGTCGCCCAGCTGATTTTTGATGGCCAAGAGGGGCTGAGCGTGGGCGAGATGTCGCCCTGGATGGATCTGCGGGTGCCGCCTGCGCCGGAGAAAATGGCCGCCGTGGAGGCCCAAACCCACCGCCGCTTTCTCAAGACCCATTTGCCGGTGGATGCGCTGGTTTTCTCACCTCAGGCGAAATACATCTACATTGGCCGCGATGGCCGCGACGTGCTCTGGAGCCTCTACAACCACCACGCCAACGCCAATGACCTGTTCTACGACCTGGTGAACAACACCCCTGGACTGGTGGGGCCACCCCTTGAGCCGCCGACTAGCTCGATTCGGCAGTACTTTCAGGATTGGTTGCAGGGTGACGGCTACCCTTTCTGGTCGCTGTGGGACAACATGCGATCGTGGTGGGAGGTGCGCCACCTGCCCAACGTGCTGCTGGTGCACTACGCCCAGCTCAAAGCAGACCTGCCGGGTCAAATGCGCCGCATTGCCGAATTCCTTGAAATTTCCATTGACGAGGCCCAGTGGGACGGCATTGTGGAGCACTGCACCTTTGACTATATGAAGCGCAACGCTGAGCAGATCGCGCCCCTGGGCGGCCAGATCTTTGCGGGTGGGGCCAAAACCTTTATCAATAAGGGCACTAATGGCCGCTGGCGCGACATTCTCACAGCTGAAGATATTGATTGGTATGAGGATGTGTCCCAGGCCCAGCTCGGCGACGATTGTGCCTACTGGCTGGCCAACGGTGAACTGCCGGTCGTTTAGGCTCTCTTTTAGAAACTCAGTTATTTAGGTCAAAGCTACCCTAGGCATTCTGCTGGGGTGGCTTTGCTGTGGATGATGGGTAGCCTATTGGGTACGACAAAGCCGCAATTGTCAACGCTGCGATCGAACAATTCGAATTACTTCGAGCGGGGTAATTTAGGGCCTAGGCACCTGAGTTACGGGCATTATGAACGATATGACGAGTAGCTGTTGGTAGGCTTAGCAGCCCTCAGCTGGACTCGATGTAAACGCTAACGGCCTTTGGCTGTAAGCACTCCCTCGGCTAGATTGGTATGGCTGAAACTCTTGACCGTCAAACCTCGCGATCGCTCAACAATGACGACTTGCTTGCCTTAGAGCTCTACAATCCCTATCCGATTCGCTTCATTCAGAATATTCAGCCCCACGGACTGTTGATCTCTCTGAGGTACCCAGACCTGACGATCTTGCAGGTGAGCGCCAATGTTGAGGATCTGCTGCACCAATCCCCTGCCGAGCTGCTTGGGCAGCCCTTAACTGTGGCCTTTGCGGCCGCCGATGTAGAGCTGCTGCGCCACTGTCTCGACCAAAATCAGGCGGCGGCCTACCTCACCCTCGCCCACCCGACCACTGGCCAGTCGTTTGCGGCTAGCCTGCACTGGCAGCAAGAGACGCTGCTGATGGAGCTAGAGCCGCAGACCGCCGATGAACCCACCTCAGAGGACCTGTGCTGCCAGATCAATACGGCGATCGCCGCCTTTGGCACCGCCTCAGACTTGCAGTCGCTAGTCGATCTTTTTGCCCGCGAAATTCAGCGGTTGACGGGGTTTGATCGGGTGATGGTGTATCGCTTTCAGCCCGATCAGAGCGGGGTGGTGGTGGCCGAAGTCAACCGCAGCCACCACGAAAACTATCTGGGGCTGCACTACCCGGCCACCGATATTCCCCGCGAGGCGCGATCGCTGTTCTACACCAACCCGCTTCGGTTTATTCCTGCTCTTGACTACGTGCCTGTGCCGCTGGTGCCGGAAGAAAACCCCCTCACCCAAAGCCCGCTCGATCTGGGTGCCGCCGAGCTGCGGGGAGTATCGCCACCCCACATCGACTATTTGCACCGCATGGGCGTCAGCACCTCCATGACCTTTTCGCTCACCGACGATCAACGGCTGTGGGGATTGGTGGCCTGCCATCACTACCAACCCAAGGCGGTGCCCAAAATTACCCGGATGGCGTTTACGATGCTGGTCAAGGTGGCCAGCCTAGAGCTGATGCGTCACCAAGAGCGAGAGCGCAGCTATTACCAGATTCAAAACAAAACTCTGCTGGGGCAGCTCGGCATCGCCATCAACGAAACCGAAGACGCGGTGCTCAAAACCCTCACCACCAACGCCAACCTGCTGTTAGACATGTTTGAGGCCGAGGGGGCTGCTCTGGTTTTAGACCAAGACTATGCCCTGGTAGGGGCTACACCAGCCAAAGCCGAGGTCAAAGCCTTGATTGACTGGCTGGCCGAGCGGGGCGAAGACCAGGTGTTTGCCACCCAGACGCTGGCGCAGGCGTACCCCCCCAGCCAGCAGTGGGCGGTGAAATCGGCGGGCGCACTGGCGATCTCGATCTTTTTAAAACAGCCCCGGCCCGTGTCGTACCACATTTTGCTGTTTCGCTCTGAGCAGATCGAAACGGTGTACTGGGCGGGCGAGCTGAGCGCCAGCGTCACCCTCGATGAGGCTGGGGAACCGAAGCTCTGCCCCCGCCATTCGTTTGACCTGTGGAAGGAGCTGGTGCGGGGGCGATCGGTGGCCTGGTCAACCCGACAGCTCGAAGCGGCAGCCGATTTGCGCAGCACCCTGATGCTGGCTGTGCTGAATTTTTCGAATGTGGCCCTAGAGAAGGCGGCAGAGCGGGCCGAGGTGGCCAACCGGGCCAAGAGCGAATTTTTGGCCAACATGAGCCATGAGATTCGCACACCGATGAATGCCGTGCTGGGGTTTACCGATTTGCTGCAAACCATCATTCAAAACCCGGTGGCGCTGGACTACCTGGAGGCAATTTCGTCCAGCGGCAAGACCCTAATGTCACTGATCAACGACATTCTTGACCTGTCTAAAATCGAGGCGGGTCAGATGGATATCAAGCTGGAGCCGACGGATATTGCGCTGTTGATCCAAGATATTCAACACATTTTTCAGCAAAAGGCGGCGCAAAAAGGCATTCGGCTGCGGATGATTTTGGGCACGGGGTTGCCCAAAGCGCTGTGGCTTGACGAGGTGCGGCTGCGGCAAATTTTGTTTAACTTGGTCGGCAATGCGCTGAAATTTACCGAGCAGGGCCATGTCGATATTGAGGTGGCCTGTACGGGGCTGCCCACGGTGCAGGGCGAACCTGCGGTCAATCTCAAGATTTCTGTGGCCGACACGGGCATTGGCATTGCCGAAGCCGATCAGCAGCGCATTTTTAATGCCTTTACCCAGAGCTACGGCCAGAGCGATCGCAAGTTTGGCGGCACGGGTCTGGGGCTGGCGATCACCTATCGGCTCACCCAGCTGATGGGCGGCACCATCGAGGTCGAGAGTCAGCTGGGTCGGGGCAGCACGTTTATCTGTGAGTTTAGTCGGGTGGCGATCGCCCCTGAGGGTAGCTCTCAGCCGACGGCGATCGAGGCCGAAACCGACTTAAACCAGTGGACACCGCTCAAAATTTTGGTAGTAGACGATGCTCGGTCAAACCAAGATTTGATCGCGGGCTACTTTCGCAACACCCACCATCGCCTGCTGTTTGCCGAGAACGGACTAGAGGGGGTGCAGATGGCGCAGACCCACCTGCCCAACCTGATTTTGCTCGATCTGCGGATGCCGCTGATGGATGGTCAGGCGGCGGCCCTGGCCCTCAAGCAGCATGAGCCGACCCGCTCTATTCCGATTATTTTGATCACGGCTTCGCTCAGCTATGAGGGTGAAACCATGCTTGCCAGCGACCTGTATGACGGGCTGCTGCACAAGCCCGTTAAGCGCCAGCAGCTCTTTGAGCTGATGCAGCGCGTGGTTGGCGCTGGAGTGCTCCCAGCGGTAGAAACTCGCTCTAGCGCTGGTGCAGCGGCGATCGCATCCAGCCCGAGCGCCGTTAACCCCGGTGCAGCGACTCTGACGACCCCGACCCCAGAGCGGCTGTTGGCGTTGCTCACCCAGCTTCAGGCGATCGCCGTTGACTGCTGGCAACCGCTGCGGCAAACCCTAGAAACGCGATCGCTTGAAACCTTTGTTGAAGAGCTGCGAGGGGCGATCGCGGTTTACCCCTACCCACCGTTGTCTGACTACTTGACCATCTTGACCATGCAGCTAGAACAGTTTGACTGGGAACATTTGCCCCATACCGTGAATGCGTTTGCGCCCCTGCTAGAGACGTTGACTCAGCAGGTTACGGCTTTTGGTGAGACCCCTCATGATTAAGCCCCCAGCGTTTGAGCCCGAGCAGTGTTTGATTATGGCCGTCGACGACGTGCCTGCCAATCTCAAGATTTTGCAGCAGGTGCTCAACGCAGTGGGCTATCGCACCACCTTTGCCACCCGTGGGCAGCAGGTGTTAGACCGGCTGGAAGATATCAAACCCGACCTGATTTTGCTCGATCTGATGATGCCAGAAATGAGCGGCATCGATGTGTGCGATCGACTCCAGCAGAATCCGGCGACGGCCCACATCCCGATTATTTTTTTGACGGCCAGCCACGAAATTGAGCATTTGGCCCAGGCCTTTGAGTACGGGGCAGTTGACTACGTCACCAAACCCTTTAACGCTGTCGAGCTGCTGGCCCGCATTCGCACCCATTTGGAGCTGAGCCAGCTGCGCAAACAGGCTCAGTTTCAGGCCCAGTGGGAGGCAATTTCTCGGCAGATCGTGCAGGACATTCATGCCTCTATTCATCTGCAAGACATTCTCAACAATACGGTCAAAGCCATTCAGCAGCTGCTGACGGCGCGTCGGGTGATGGTCTATCGCTCCTGCAATCCCCAGGGCTGCAAACTGCTAGCGCTCTCGGGCGATAGTCTGGCCTTAGAGCTTTGCGTCCAGGGGTTAGGCCGCCCCTATTTAGAGCACTGTGCGGGTGGGGGGGGCACGCTCACCAAGCAGCAGATTTGCCTGATCGACGCGGCTCCGCTGACCCCCCACGGCGGGGCCGCATCCTGCCGGACTAATGTGCCCCAAGAGCTGTGTCTGCCGATTCACCAACAGGGCCAGTTGTGGGGTGGCCTGGTGGTGCAAAATGACCCCTGCGCCCGCCCTTGGGTTCAGCGAGAGGTCGAAACCCTGACCCTAATTGTGCAGCAGCTCGAAATTTCGATTCAACATGCCGAGCTGCACCAGCGCTTGAGCGCGGCTAACCAGGAACTAGAGCGCATCTCAAATACCGATGGGCTAACGCAAATTGCCAATCGACGCTGCTTTGATCGGCAGCTAACGCGAGAATGGCGACGCCTACAGCGGGAAAAGCAACCTCTGGCGCTGATTTTGTGCGATATCGACTACTTTAAGCTGTTTAACGATACCTATGGCCATCCTAGCGGCGACACCTGCTTAGTGGCGGTAGCCCAAGCCCTCAAGCGCTGCCTAAAACGTCCCGCCGATCTGGTGGCGCGCTATGGGGGCGAGGAGTTTGTGGTGCTCTTGCCCAATACTGAGTTGGCGGGTGCCATTGAGGTGGTTGAGCAGATGCAGGGGGCGATCGCTAAGGTGGCGATCGCCGACGCCCCCACGCACCAGCTCACCCTGAGCTTCGGCATCTATGCGATAGTGCCCCAGCCGTCTACCAAGGCAACTACCGCCCTCGCCCTCGCCGATCAGGCGCTCTATGCCGCCAAACAAGCCGGGCGGAATCAATACGTGATCGCCCCCGATATAGCCGTCGCTAGTTCAATTGAGCCATTGCCCCGATCTAAACATTCCAATGTTTGAACGTTTAGATCGGGCTCGTGTCCCCAGGGCAAATGTGGTGTAGCCACTTTGCCGTTTATTTGGCTGCCAGCGCATCGCGCAGGGGTTTGCTCATCCAGTTCAGCCCGACGCGCACTTGGTGTGAAAAGGTGGGCATGCGGTAGAGGTAGGCCAACCGGCGAGCGACGTGGGCCAGCTCGCCATTGAGCTGAATGCCCAACCCGGTGAGGGTGGCGCGGCTGGTGCCCAAAGTGAGCATTTCGCCCATGTGACGGTAGCGGAAGGGGAGCTGGGGGCGATCGCTAATTCCAGCCCAGATATTCCACCCGACAAAGTCGGCCTGTTGCAGGGCGACCTGGGCGGTGGTGGGCACTTGCTGACCGTCGGCATCGCGGCAGTCGGCCACATCGCCCAAGGCATAGACGCCAGGGGCATCGGTCGCCTCTAGGGTGGGCTGCACCACCACCTGCCGCCGCTCGTTGTGCTTGAGGGGCAGGTCAGCAATGACGGAATTGACCTGAGTGCCCACGGTCCACAGCACCAGATCTACCGGCAAAATATCGGTTTGCTCCCGAAAGGTGAGACTGATGGTGTCGGCGGTGACGTTGTCTACGGTGGTTTCGAGATCGATCCAAACGCCCAGATCAGAGAGCACCTTTTGGGCCACCTCACGGTTGTACTCAGGCGAGGTGCGCAGAATCATATCGGTGCTTTCGACTAGGCGCACCCGGCCCCGTTCCCCTAAATGTTCTGCTACTTTGCAGGCTAGCTCGACACCGCTGTAGCCGCCGCCCACCACCGCCACGCGAATTTTCTCGGCGTTGGTGGCTTCGAGCAGGCGCAGGCGTTCCTTCAAATGGTAAGCATCTTCTAGGGTGCGGAAGGCATGGGCGTGCTCGGCCACGCCGGGAGCCATGTGCATCGGGGTGGTGCCGCCCAGGGCCAGAACCAGGCGATCGTAGGTGAGCACCATGTTGTCGCTGAGGCTGACGCGGTGCTGGTCGAGGTCGATGCCAGTGACTTCTGCCTGGCGAAACTGCACGGCAGTCCCGGCCAGCAGCTCGGCGTAGGGTGGGGCCACTTCCCAGGTTTGCAGTTCGTCGGTGACCAGTTCATAAAGCAGGGGCAGGAAGAGGAAGCGATCGCGGTGGTCAACCAGCGTAATCGTTGGTGGGGTGCCCTCCCACGGCAGCTGGCTGAGGCGCAGGGCTGTGTAGAGGCCGCCAAAGCCACCACCGAGAATACAAATTTGCTGGGGAGCGTCTGCCATAGTGAAAAGCCGTGATATCTCTTCTACCTTCTAACTCAAAATGGAAAGAGTCATCCTGCTTTGCGGAGATTTCTTTTGGCTATAGCGTCAGACTTTGGGGTGCGCTCTCCCCGCCAAGAGTTGCTGGCCGGGGCGCGAGACATTATTCCCCTGGTGGTGGGGGCAGTTCCCTTCGGCATTATTTTTGGCACCCTGGCCCAGGGCAGTGGCCTATCTTTTGGGGCGACGATTGGCATGTCGGCGTTTGTGTTTGCTGGGTCGTCGCAGTTTATTGCTCTGGGTTTGCTAGCGGCGGGCAGCACCCTGCCCTTGATTGTGCTGACTACGGTGGTCGTCAACCTGCGCCACATGCTCTATGCGGCCAGCTTGCTGCCCTATGTGCAGGGCTCCTCCCATCGATGGAAAGCGGTAATTGGCTTCTTTTTGACCGATGAAGCCTTTGCGATCGCCATTCGTCGCTACCTACAGCCCGACCCTAGCCCCTACAAGCACTGGTATTACCTGGGTGCAGCGGTCACCATGTACGGCAACTGGATTCTCTGTACCTGGCTGGGGCTGACGGTGGGCCAATTAATCCCCAATGCGGCGGCCTGGGGGCTAGATTTTGCCATGGTGGCGACGTTTATCGGCATGATCGTGCCCTACGCGACGACCCAACCGATGATAGGAGCCATCTTGATTGCAGGAATTGTGGCTGTCTTAGCTAACGGGCTGCCCCACAAATTGGGATTGATGGTGGCGGCGATCGCAGGTGTCGCCGCAGGCTACTGGCTCGAAACCCGACCCCAACGGGCGAAGGGCAATGGGTAAAGCCCACCAATTCAAAATTCAAAGTTGAAAGTTCAAATCTTCCTATGAATGACTGGCTACTCGTCGCCGCCATGACCCTGGTAACATTTGCAATTCGCTACGTGCTGCTGGCCTTTAGCGGGCGCATTCAACTGTCGCCGACCCTGGTGCGGGCGTTGGGCTATGTGCCCCCGGTGGTGCTGACAGCAATCGTGGTGCCTGCGGTGGTGCTGCCCGATAGCGAGACGCTCTGGCTAGGCTGGCAGAATGCTCGGCTGGTGGGGGCGATCGCCTGCGTTGTCCTCGCCCTGTGGCGCAAAAACTTGCTGCTCACCATTGCGGGCGGCATGGCTGTTTTCTGGGGCTGGCAGTGGTTAGTGGGCTAAACGGGCAAAGCCTTGAACCTAACTATCAGGTGCTGTCGCCTCACCCAGGTAGAACGGTCAGGGGATAAATCAAAAGGCCAAGGAGTGCCGCGATCGCCACAATCAGCGGTTCGGGCAGTTTTTTCCCAAATTTCAACAGCGCTACTAGCGTGACCACGGCGATCGCAATCGTGGGGATATCGTGGAGCGTTTGTCGCCCTAACACCACAACAGCCCCTGCGATCGCACCCGTTGCCGCCACCGTTACCCCATTGACAAAGGCAGCAATGGCCGGGTGTTTACCATGCTTCTTGAAATAGGGAGCCGGAATAATCGTCAGTAGGTAGCAGGGAATAAACATGGCGATCGCAGCCACACAAGCCCCTGGAAATCCAGCTACCAAAAATCCGATGAATCCTGTAGTAATTACGACCGGCCCCGGCGTAATCATCGCTACCGCCACCGCATCAAGAAACTGTTGTGCATCTAGCCATTGAAAGTCTTTGACTACCCCACCATACAAAAATGGAATGATAGCTAAGCCGCTGCCAAAGACAAACGAACCTGCCATAGCAAAAAATAGGAATATCTGCCCCAGCAGCGCTGGAGTAGCGACTGGAATGGTGGCTAGCAGAGACACTAAAGGTAGCCCTAGAATACTATTAACTCGATTGCTCTTCACCCAATTTTTGGGCGGTGATTTCAGCCACCAGACCAAAAAACCTGCGCCCAAAATCAGCTCCACCCGCTCTGACTGGGTGATGATAGTTGCCGCTGCATTGACTAAATAGATGCCCCACAACAGCCAGTCGCGACCCACAGTTTTGCGCGTTAATTTGTAGGCGCTAATGGCAATAATGCCGATCACCGCTGCACCAACGCCATAAAACACCGCCTGCATCCAGCTCAGGCCACCGTATAGGGTGTAGGCCCAGCCCAGGGCTACCACTATCAAAAACGAGGGCAGCACAAAAGCTATGCCAGCTAGTGCTGACCCTAAAATGCCGTAGTGAATATAGCCCATGTAAAACCCTAATTGTGCGGCCAAGGGGCCAGGCGCGACCTGAGCCAGCGTCAACCCCTCCTGATAGCCGGCTTCAGAAATCCACTGACGCTCTTCGACTAGATCTCGGTGCATATATCCGACCAGGGCGATCGGCCCGCCAAAACCGAGGGCCCCCAGTTTTAGAAAGTACTGCGTCAGCTGGGTTAACGAATACGATGGTTTATCAAGATCTAGGGACATTAGGAGTTGTTGCTTGTTGGTTTTGAGCAGAGTGAAATTGCCAGAAAATTTATTGACAAAAAATGGGTAGGTTAAGGGTCTGTTTTAGCCCTCTCTATACCAAGGCGGCATAGAGCCCCTCAAACAAAGCGATCCCATGGGTTTCGAGAGCAGAATCTGAAAAGCCTGCCACCCGCCACCCGCGCAGCAACGCCTCAACACCCACAATTTGAGGATGTAAATATATCCCATCCCGCAGATCAATTTCGTGGACGATTTCTCCAATCGTTTGCACTCTGGCATCGTCTAAATTGAAGGTTTTAGCCATGACCTCGAAGGTACACAAGTTGCCCTGATGCTGAAAATCACCTTGGTGCATATCAAAGGGAATTTCATCAGCCTTGGCAGTTTTGTCGTAGCGAATTATGGCTTCGGGATGAATAAATCGTCGAATCAGCCAGATGCAAGCCAGTCGATCGACATGGGGGCGGGGACGGGTCACCCAGTGGGCCTGGCGATAATTTGCGATCGCCTGGGGAGCAATGGTGACAGTGGGGCTGGGAGGCAAGAGTGCGTGGGTCAGTTGTTTGAGGCGAGCCGCGACGGTTTTTTGTTCAGGGCAATCAAAAAAGTCGATCTGGCGAATGTCGGCATGGTGCTTGTAGAGCTTTTCTAGGGCTTCGCGAATTGGGGCGCGATGGTCAAAGACCGGCCCAGAAGGGCCATCGCTCGCCTCATCCAAAGCTGTTAACGCCATCTCTAATTCCGTCACCTTGGCCTCCAGCTCGGTATAGTCTTCGCGTCGCACCTCATGAAATCTGTTGATCATGCTTTGTGAACTCACGCCTTCGAACTGCTCTACCCGCATGATCAGCGCCTCTCCTTTGGCCTGCCGCACCTCCTGAGCCAGCCACTGAAACGCTTCTAAGCAGGCGTCTCGATCGGGCAAAATCTGCACTCCGCTAAGGGCGATCGCACCAATGCGTCGCAATCGCCGCCACAGCGTCACCCGTGGGCTAGAAGACTTGGACGGCAACGAGTAGGTAAAGACAATCCAGCTCAAGGCAACCCCCTTTCAGCCCCTAAAGTAACAGAAGTAAACTACCTATGCAACATGTGTTGCATTGAAGTAAGGGCCGCTCCGTTCTGGTAGTGGCTAAGCAGTTGTTTATAGCCAGGTTAATGTCTCCCCCTGAACGCAAGACCAGCTTGCAATTGGGTAATTTTCAACACCGTCACTACATCCCGATCGCCCTATAGTGCTACTCGATCGAGTCAGGTTGTTCTAAGGAGATCGCAGATGAGTGGACTTGGTGGCTTAAATAAATCTCCTAACGGCGTGGTGCTGGGAATGGTGCAGCTTCAGCTGCCCAACGTCGTCACCCCCGATGACCTGGCTGCCCAGACTCAGCGCATTTGCGAGATGGTTGCCAAAGCCCGTCGCAACATGCCCTCGATGGATCTGGTAGTGTTTCCCGAATACTCGCTCCACGGTCTGTCGATGGATACTAACTCGGCCATCATGTGCAGCCTGGATGGCCCTGAGGTCGCCGCCTTTCGCCAGGCCTGCATCGACAATGACATCTGGGGCTGCTTCTCAATCATGGAGTACAACCCCGAGGGCTACCCCTACAACAGCGGCTTGATTATCAACAACCAGGGTGAACTCAAGCTCTACTACCGTAAGCTACACCCCTGGATACCCGTAGAGCCGTGGGAACCTGGAAACGTGGGTATTCCCGTCTGTGACGGCCCCAACGGCAGCAAATTGGCGCTGATCATCTGTCACGACGGCATGTTCCCCGAAATGGCTCGCGAATGCGCCTATAAGGGGGCCGAGATCATGATTCGCACAGCGGGCTACACGGCCCCTATTCGTCACTCGTGGCAGATCACCAACCAGGCCAACGCCTTTTGCAACCTGATGGTGACAGCGTCGGTGTGCATGTGTGGCAGCGACGGCAGCTTTGACTCCATGGGTGAGGGCATGATTGTCAACTTTGACGGCACGCCCATCGTTATGGGCAGCCACCGCCCCGACGAAATTATTACCGCCGAGGTGCGCCCCGACCTGGTGCGCGAGGCCCGCATTCACTGGGGCGTGGAGAATAACATCTACCAGTTTGGCCATCGCGGCTATGTGGCGGTCAAAGGTGGTGCCCAAGATTGCCCCTACACTTACATGAAAGATATGGTGAAAGAGTGCTATCGCCTGCCCTGGGAGGATGAGGTTGTTCACCAGGACGGCACTTCCTGCGGCTTTCGAGTGCCGACTCGCGACTACAAGGGTGAAGAGTTACCGCCGGTACTGAGTTAGGTTGGGCGATCGCTTTTAAGACATTAACCTCGCGTTTACTCCCTAAGATTAAGCCTTTCTACAGACGGCAGCGATATCGGAAGCTGCCTAGAGTATAGGGATAGAAACCCAAGAAAACGAGGAAAATTGGCATGATATTAGTATTGCAAGTCCCAACATTGGGCGACCAGGAATCGGCGCAAGAGCTAAAAGATTTGATTTTGACCACTGAACCTGAGGCCAACATTGACATCAACACTCAGGCAAAAACTGTCACCATTGACTCTGAGGCTTCAGCAGAAACGTTTAAGCAGCTGATTACGGCATCTGGCCATAGCGTCACCTTGGTTGATGATCCCGAAGTAGGGCTGTCCATTGCGTGATGTGATGGGTTAGCCTGCCATAGGGCAAGGAATGGCGGCAACCATAATGTCAGGAGCGATCCCAGGGCTTTAGCGTAAGTTTTGCTGGCTTGGCCGCAGACTCTGCTAGAACCCTGGGGTCTAAGGCTGTTGGCTACTCTAGCAGCACGGTTTTAGTCATAATCACCATCCATGTCTCAGCGCTGCTCGGCGATCGCGGCTCCGCGCTACTCTAGAATGCACTGGTTCTGGGGACTGGTCTTTGACTACAGTCTTTGCGATCGGTCTTCGACCACTGCATTCCACCGTTGCCTATGGTTGCTCCTAGCCCCAATCCGCTGCCGCTACCCCCTGGAAGTTTTGGTCTGCCGGTTGTCGGCGAGACCCTCGATTTTTTGTTTGACCGCGAGTTTGCCAAAAAGCGCCAGGCCAGGTACGGAGCTATCTTTAAGACGCGCCTGCTGGGACGCCCTACGGTAGTGCTAATGGGGGCAGAGGCCAACCAGTTTGTGCTCTCGACCAACATAGACAGCTTTTCCTGGCGGGAAGGCTGGCCCGGCACATTTAAAGAACTCTTGGGCGAGTCGCTGTTTTTGCAGGAGGGTGAAGAGCACCGCCGCAACCGCAAGCTGCTCATGCCCGCCTTCCATGGCCCGGCCCTGGCTGGATACGTAGAAACCATGCAGAGCCTCACGGAGCGCTACGCCCAAAAATGGGCCGCCCAAGGCCAGCTCACTTGGTTTGACGACATAAAGCAGCTCACCTTCGATATTGCCAGCACGCTGCTGCTGGGCAGTGAGCTAGGCGGCCAGACTACGCAGATGGCGGAATGGTTTGCCGATTTAACCAATGGCCTCTTTGCCCCGCCGATTCGCTGGGGGTGGACACCCTTTGGCAAAGCTGTCAAAGCGCGCGATCGCCTGCTGCACCACATTGAACAGGTGGTGAAAGAGCGCCAAGCCCGTCCCACTCAAGATGCCCTGGGCTTGCTAGTGCAGAGCGAAGACGAGGAGGGCAACTGCCTCAGCCTGGAAGAACTCAAGGCCCAGGCGTTGCTGATGCTGTTCGCGGGGCACGAAACTACCACCTCGATGTTGACCTCGCTAGTGATGTCTCTGGCGCAGCACCCGGAAGTATGGGAGCAGGCGCGGCAGGAGCAGGCGCGATTGATCGAGACGAGCGATGGCCCTAACGGGCTGGTCTTTCACCATCGCGTCACCCTAGAACAGATTCGGCAGATGCCCTACCTCGACCAGATTGTCAAAGAGGTTGAGCGGCTGTACCCGCCCGTAGGTGGGGGCTTTCGCGGCGTGGTCAAAGACTTTGAGTTTAACGGCTACCGCGTGCCCGCCGGATGGATGGCGTTGTATAGAATCGATGCGGCCCACCGCGATCGCACCATCTACACCGACCCCGACCGCTTTGACCCCGATCGCTTTAGTCCCGCTCGCGCTGAGCACAAGCGCGCCGACTTTAGCTTGGTGGGCTTTGGCGGCGGCCCCCGCATTTGCCTGGGGCTGGCCTTCGCCCAGCTCGAGATCAAGCTAGTGGCGGCCCATCTGCTGCGCTACTACACCTGGGAGCTCGTACCCGATCAGAATCTAGAGATGACGCCGATTCCTACGCTGAGGCCGCGATCGGGGCTGAAGGTCGTTTTCAAGAAATGCGCCCTCGCTCCAACGCAGACTGCCACTAACCAACCTGGGCAGCGGCAACCATGATGGCGAAATCTCTATTGTTTTTTATCCTCGCGGGCCTTTGCGAAATCGGCGGGGGCTATTTGGTGTGGCTGGCGCTGCGCGAGGGCAAGAGCCCCTGGTTAGCGGTGCTTGGAGTGGCCATCCTGGGAATCTATGGCGCAGTGCCCACCCTACAGCCCACCCATTTTGGTCAGGCCTACGCTGCCTATGGGGGCATATTTATCGTGCTTTCCATCGCATGGGGCTGGATGGTTGACCAGGTTAAACCCGATCGCTTTGATTTGCTGGGCGGCTGGGTAGTGCTGCTGGGCGTTTTAGTCATCATGTATGCCCCTCGCAGCTAGCAGAGATCCTGTCTGCAATCTAGCGATCCCTACCCCCCCACGTGGATGATCGGACGTCGTCTGGGTACTTTTTCAGCTTTGCGCAGCACCTCCCGAGTGACCACAGCAATATCGCCTTCTCCAAACAAAATGAAGCGCAGCAGATATTGAATTGGGTTGCCCTCAATCCAGCCGAAGTAGGCATGGGGCAAATGGCCGGTTTCATTGCGGATGTGGAGCAAGATAGCGGCAATTGTATTGGGCACCGCTGACCCCTTTGCCCTCAAAATGCGGTAATTGCCCACCTGCACCCCTTCTACTTGCACCGTCTCCATAAAGTCTGAGGCATCTGAAACCTCGATTTCTAAAAACAGAACTGGCTCGGTCAGAGGAATGTGGTTGTCTTCTCGCACCTCGGTTTCTTTTAAGGAATATTCCTGTTCATCCCCGGCTTGCTTGCGGTTAGCAATGATGCGGATGGTATGTTCGCTTTCTTCTAAGATGAAACGCCGAGCAGTAGGGTCTATTTCAAGCTGCTCAACCCGCAGCTCTGTAGAGCGCAAAACGCGTGAAATTAGGGAGGTAAAAACAATGGCGCCAATGAAAAAGGCAGCAATTTTGACCCCGTCAGGTCGCTCAAAAATATTGACGATGGTGGTGTAGAAAAACACCAGGGTGATAGTGCCAAACATGACCATGCCCCGCCGCGATCGCGCCTGTCGAGCTGCCAACGTCACCGCCAACGATGCTGAACTCATCAGCACCAGCACCCCCGTGGCGTAGGCTCCACCCTGAGCCTCAACGTTGGCGCGAAAAATAATGGTGACGGCAAAGGCGATCGCCGTAAAAATCAGCACTAGCGGGCGGGCGGCCAAGGTCCAGCTAGGGGCCATGCCATAGCGGGGCAGATAGCGGGGCACAATGCTGAGCAACCCAGCCATGGCCGAGGCCCCGGCAAACCACAAAATTGAAATTGTGCTCAGGTCATATAGGGTGCCAAACCCATCCCCCAGGTATTCGTGGGCTAGATAGGCCAGCGCTCGTCCGTTAGCGGCTCCTCCCGCCTGAAATTCTGGCGGTGGAATCAGCAGCGTCGTGACCAAGCTGCTGGTAATTAGGAAAAAACTCATGATCACCGCTGCGGTGGTCAACAGCTTGTGGGTGTTGCGGATGCGGCCAGTCGGAGCGGTTTCGATATCACTGCGATCGCCTTCAACCAAGGGCATCACCGCTACCCCCGTTTCAAACCCAGACAGGCCGAGCGCCAACTTAGGAAATACCAGCGCTGACAAGGCCAGGAGCACTACCGGATTGCCGTGAGTAGAAAACAACAGGCTCCACCAATCAGCAATCGCTGTGGGATGGGTGAGAATTTGGTAGCCCCCCACACCAATAGTCACCAGGTTGAGCAGCAGATAGATCGCGACTAGAAAAACCGCTATCCCAATAGCTTCCCGAAACCCTTTTAAGAAGACGGCTGCTAAGAAGGTAATTAGGCAAATGGTCAGCGGCACTTCGTACCCATGCAAAAAATCGTGGACAAAGGGATTTTCAACGATGTGGGCCGTGGCGTCGGCAGCGGAGAGGGTAATGGTGATGATAAAGTCAGTCGCCACAAACCCCAGTAGGCACAGCACAAAAAACTTGCCCTGCCACCACGGCAACAAATGTTCGAGCATGGCAATCGACCCCTCGCCATAGGGGCTCATGGAGGCTACCCGACGGTAGATCGGCAGTGCCCCAAATAGAGTTAATAAAACAAGAATCAACGTCGCAATGGGCGATAGCGCCCCAGCCGCCAGGGCCGCAATGCCGGGCTGATAGCCCAGCGTGGAGAAGTAATCAACCCCAGTTAGGCACATGACTTGCCACCAGGGGTGTTTGACGGCGTGGCTGCTCTTCCCCGACTGATCGGACTCAACCAACCAGCGCAGCAATCGTCGGCGATATCTAGCTGATGGCCTCACTCGTTTAACCATCTACGGCATTCCTACGGGAGAGTGGCACTACATTCACCAGTCAACCGCTTAGTGCATCCTTGAACAACTGTATAAGGATTTACTGTTGCAGCCATCGTCGCTGGAATGCTCAGGACGGCTTAAAAAAACTAGCGCTCGCTGATAACTAGCCCTTCAGCACAGTTAACCCTGGGGTTTCAGCGATCGCCCCCGCCAGGTCCAGCCCCAGCCGGTTTTGGTTTTGACAATGGAGGTGAGGGCGATCGCCACCACAATTGCGCCGCCCACGCTGCTCAACCACCAGTAGCGCAGCGGCACCCCCACCTGGCGGTGGCTCAGCCATCGCAGCAGCCCATAGCCCCCCAGAGTTAACGCCGTCAACCCGTACAGGATCGCTCTAGGCCAGGAAAATTCAGGATTGAGCAGGGTCACGGCAAGGCTCGCCAGCAGCCCCACCCAGGGCATGACAAACACCATGGCAATGGTAAAGGCCGACAGCAGCGTTAGCGGCAAGTTCTCTTCGGTGCCCAGGTAGTAGTTTTTCGTCCACCCCTCCCACAGGGTGCCAAACGATGAATACATGCGCACGCCCAGCAGGTCAATGCCCAAGACGTAGCGCAGCGTTAGGCCATGCCGCCGAATCTGGCGGGCCAGCTCCACATCTTCCACAATCACGTCGGGGATAGCGGCATGGCCGCCGATGGTGTCGTAGGCGGCGCGCCGAAACAGCATAAACGGCCCAGCGGCAAAGGCATCGTCGGCCGCCGTGGAGTCGTTGATAGCTTGAAAGTCGTAGGCGATCGCGATCGCGCTCATCATAATTGGCTGCACCAACCACTCAGCAAAGCAGCCGCAGATAATGTTGGGCGCGCAGCTTAACAGATCGGCCTGGTGGGCCTGAGCTTCGGCCAGGGCAGCGGCGATCGCCCCCGACGACAGCCGCACATCGGCATCGATAAACAGCAGGTAGTCGCCCTCAGCAAACTGCGTTGCGTGGGCACAGGCCCAGTTTTTGCCGTGCCAGACTTCCCCGGTCGGGCGCGGCGGCACTGTTAGATGATGAACGTTGGCGTGCTGGGCAGCCAGTGCGGCGGCCAGTTGCCCGGTGGCATCGCTCGATTGGTCATCGGCAATCCAAATCTCAAAGCGCTTAGCCCCTGACAAGGCGGTCGTCAGCACCGCTTCCACACAGGCGCAAATATTTTCAGCCTCGTTATAGGCTGGAATAATTACGTCGATAGACGCCTCCGGCGGTGCAGCCTCGGCTGGCTGTAGCCGAGGGGCCGCTTTCAGCGACTGGGTGAGTTTCCAGGTAAAGGCCGCGATCGCCACCAGCGCAATAGCCAGCAACCCATTTAGCCCCAGCATTACCGTGTTCCAGCCCATACCTGCACCCCGCTACCGTTCTATAGCAATCTACTCAAGCGACGGTGGCATTGCCAGGCTTTGGTCCGTAACTAGACGATTCAGCTGTATCGTCGTAACGCTATAGCTGAATCGTTGGCCCTGGCTCAGCTCTCGGCAACTCTCGCTACAATAAAAGTCACACAGAATTACGGATCGCTTGCTCTATGAAACGGTTGCTTGTTGCTTTGGTCATGTGTTTGGCTCTGGTGGGGTTTCCGGCCCAAGCAAGTGCACACCAGGTTGAAACCTTTTATACCCTAGACAATCAGCTAGAGTTTCAGTCGAAGTTCAGCTCGGGCGAACCCTTTGTGGGCGCAATGGTCAACATCTATGCCCCCAACAACCCCGACGAGCCGTGGATGACGACCACCACCGATCGCGAGGGCCGATTCTCCTTTTTGCCCGATGAGTCAATTGCGGGCGATTGGGAAGTCTCGATTGAAGACGACACCCAAAGCCACGCTGACTATTGGACCGTGCCCGTAGGCGACAAGGGCATCGTCTACGACGGCATCAGCCTCGACTCGACCGAAGATGTGCACTACCGTGCCGCCGCTGCGTTTATGCCGCTGGTGATTTCGATTGGTGGAGCGCTGGCTTGGCTGGGGTTTACTCGCCGCCGTCGCTAGACAATTTCCTTAAACACGCAGAGACAATCGACCTTCGGTATCCCTCAACGTTAGGGATGCCGGGGTTTTTGGTGTGGGTCTTTTCGGCTAATGCACACCCCGCACCCAGCCTGTCATAACTACCTTGGTAGACTGCTGAGAATCGCTGCTGGCTAAATGGCGATCGGCAAAAAACCGGGTTTCTGTGCCAGGGCCGATCCCCTCCGCAGAAACCCGGTTTCTTTTTCAACTATCCCCGTTCAGCAAGCGGCAACTGGGTTGAAGCAGGCGCTAGTGGAGGCCCCAAGAGATCCATCGAGAGCCGGTAGCAGAGGCATCGCCAGCATCGTATGATCTAACCCAATTGCTATTGGTATCATCCAATTCGGCTGGGGTGAGATCGGTGTTTTCAACCCAGGCATTGGCTAGGTTGGCGTAGGTGAGGTTGGCACCGCTGAGGGCTACCTCACACAAAACTGCCCCCTGTAGATCGGCTTGTTCTAGGTCAGCGGTGCGCAGGTCGCCGTAGCTGAGGTCGGCCCCAACTAGGCTGGCCCGCGAGAGGTCAGCACCGATTAAATTGATGTGCTTGAGATTGGCCCCGCTGAGGTCGACCCCGACTAGGTCGGCATCGGTCAAGTTGGCCCGCTCCAGGTTGGCCCGCGAGAGGTCGGCCCCACTGAGGTCAGCCTGGGATAAGTCGGCCCCGCTGAGGTCGATGCCGCTAAGGGTGGCACCGCGCAGGTCAACTTCATGGAGACGAACACCTGAAAAGTTGCGATCGCCTCGGTTGTATTCGTGCAAAAACTGTTGAATATCCATAGAACACAGCCTCCACAAAGGGCTACAGCAGCCTTAACGGCCTACGTTGTTGGGGTGATGCGTGGAGCAGCTTGCTACCATTGTCGGTCTCAGGATGGGTTCGGTATCCCCGCTCATCCTAGGGCACTCCTATGGGGCAAGCTTGGGCAAGTCTCGGAATCGACCAACGGCGATCGCGCTCTGCAATCTCACACCACTAAAGATGCCGCCAGCTCAGATGCCGCTTGTCGTTAAGGTTAGTTTTATTGTCGCTTAAGGCCCATGCCTTCAACGGGTTGGTTCATAGAATGCAACGCCCTTGGCTAGAAGTCTCGCCAACGCACCCTAGGTTCAATCGGTAAGCAAGCCGGGATCAGTAAGCGAAGCGAGGTGTGTTATAAATGTTAAGGAATTATAAGCATTCTCAAGGGCCAATCTTTGCCCCCATTAAGCTGTTTGCGGCGGTTATCAGAGCTATTGCAGTTCCGGCTTGTTAATATCTCGAGTTTGCAATCAAGCTTAGGCTCTGTTCAGTTCCCTACGGGGTGAACAGATTTTTTTTGGGCAAGTAAAGTCCAGCTCTGATGTGCGCACCTTAACTTCTGTGGAGACTATTCCTTGACTGCAATTTTTGAGACTTCCGCCAGAGCTGCGGATGTGAACCCCTACAGTGACCTGACCCTAAAGCAGGTCATTCAAACTATTCCTAAAGTTTATTTTCAAAAAGACCCGCGCAAAGCCTGGGCTGCCGTAGCGCTCAGCGTGGGGGCCGTAACCCTAAGTTATGTGGCGATCGCCTTTTCCCCCTGGTTTTTGCTGCCGTTCGCCTGGTTTTTGACAGGCACCGCCCTGACCGGCTTTTTTGTGATCGGCCACGACTGCGGCCACCGCTCTTTCGCAAACCGGCGCTGGGTCAACAATTGGCTGGGGCACATCATGTTTCTGCCGCTCATTTACCCCTTCCACAGCTGGCGGTTGCTGCACGACATTCACCACCGCCACACCAACAACATGGAGATCGATAACGCCTGGGCACCGTGGAGCAAGGAAGAATACTCTGGTGCGGGTGGCTTTTTGCAGGTGGTGTATCAGACCATGCGGACCTGGGTGTGGTGGCTGGCGTCGGTGGCCCACTGGGGGGCGCTGCACTTTGACTTGCGCAATTTTGAACCCCGCGACCATGGCAAGGTCAAGCGCTCGATCGCAGCGGTGATGGTCTTTGCGCTGGTGTTTTTTCCCACGCTGTTTTACTTCACCGGCCCTTGGGGCGTCGTGAAATTTTGGCTCATGCCCTGGCTGGGCTACCACTTCTGGATGAGCACCTTTACGCTGGTGCACCACACTATTCCTGAGATTCAGTTTCACTACGGCGACACCTGGAATGAGGTGGAGTCGCAGCTCTCGGGAACGCTGCACTGCGACTATCCCAAGTGGATTGAAGTGCTGTGCCACGACATCAACGTTCATGTTCCCCACCATGTTTCAGTAGGGATTCCGTCCTACAACCTGCGGCCTGCCTACGCGGCGCTGAAGGAAAACTGGGCACCTATCATGAAGGAAACCAAGTTTTCCTGGGAATTGATGCGGACGATCATTAGCCGCTGTCATATCTATCACCCCGAGCGGGCCTACGAAACCTTTCGGGAGCTGGAGCACTAGAGAATTGGTAAAACTCAGGTCTATGGGGGCGATTTAGCCCTACCTCACCGGCTCAGCATTCCTGGGCCGGTTTTATTTTGGGCAGGGCCAATTGGTAAACTGCGACACCTTAAACGCGCAGGAGGTGCTTGCGATCGCGACAATCGTGGGTAGCATTAGGAGTCTTGTCAACGCTTGACTCCAACTCTACTCCCCACACCGCTGCACCAACTGCTATGGCCCTGCTGTCTCGACCGCTGAAAACGTTTTTGACCACTGCCGCTGTGGTGCTCACAGGGCTGGCTGCGGCCCCGATGGCACGAGCGCAGCAGTTTGACCAGCAGCCCATCGACCCCAACCTGGCGGTTGCGATCGCCAGCCCGGTGCGCAACGGGGCCTTCTATAGCCTGATGATTTTGACCCAGGTGCCCAACCAGCGGCAGTGCTGGCAAGAGCAGGGGCAGGCGGGCGGACCCGTCACCGTTGACCCGCTGCTGCTGAACTTTGACTTTACCGGGGCTTGCGATCGCAGCACCGACGGCAATGGATACTCAGTGCGCATCAACGGCCAAGACCTAGGGGTGCACTACCGCCTAGAGGTTTCGGCCCGGCAAAATGACCTGGTGCTGTTTGCTCGACCCACGCGCGATCGCGCGGCCCCGCCCATCGAAATTGGCCGCACCAACGGCCGCACCAACGGCTTTCTCAAAATTCAGCTCAACCCCGGCTGGCAGATGACCCGCCGCACCTACAACGGTCAGCCCGTCGGCCACATCTACCTCACCCACGACGCACCGCTAGATGTGCGCCTGGCTGCCGGGGCCGCCCCACCCCTGAGCCAAACCCCCAATACGCCCCCAGCCGGCCGTCCCACTACGCCGCCAATGACATCGCCACCGCCGCCGCCCAGCAGCACCGTGGCTACCGGCAACTATTTTCGCGTGGTGGTGCCGATTACTGGACCCAATACTCTACAACAGGTGCGGGCTGTTGAACCCGAAGCCTTTCGCACTACCGCTGAGGGCCAAGAGGTGGTGCAGGTGGGGGTGTTTCGCGATCGCCAGCGGGCTGACGAAGTCTATAACACCCTAGTCGCCGCCAGCCTGCCCGCCAAAATTTTGGGGGCCTCAGCCCCAGCAGTAGCCTCCACACCCACCCTGCCACCGATTCCCCAGGGGTCGGTGGTGGTCGTCATTGACCCCGGTCACGGTGGGCGCGACCCCGGTGCTGTGGGCATCGGCGGCCTGCAAGAAAAGCAGATCAACACTGCTATTTCCAACCGGGTGCAGCAGCAACTCCAGGCGGCGGGCCTTACGGTGCTGATGACCCGCAGCAGCGATGTCTTTGTCGATCTCGACGCCCGCGCTCAGTATGCCAACCGGGCTGGGGCCAACGTCTTCGTCAGCATCCACGCCAACGCCATCAGCATGAGCCGCCCTGAGGTCAATGGTCTAGAGACCTACTACTTTTCCAGCGGTGAACGGCTGGCCCGCAGCATTCACGCCAGCGTTTTAGGGAATACGGATATGCGCGATCGCGGCGTGCGCCAGGCCCGCTTCTACGTGCTGCGCTATACCACCATGCCCTCAGTGCTAGTCGAAACCGGATTTGTCACCGGGGCCACCGACGCCGCCCGATTCCGTGACCCCGCTGCGGTGAATCGGATTGCCGATGGCATCGCCCGAGGCATTTTGAACTACCTGGGTCGGTAGTAGGTCGGTAGCCTGACTAAAATCCAGTAGGAGCGAGCAAGCTAACTCAAAGGCACCGCTATGAACTCTACGGCCAACTTGCTAACTCGCATAACCCAAACGCCTAGCCAATGCGGTGGTCGTCCCTGTATTCGAGGAATGCGCATTCGAGTAGCCGACATCCTAGAAATGCTCGCTGAGAATGTTAGTGCCAGTGAGATCCTGGAAGGCTTTCCTGATTTAGAACCAGCGGATATTCAAGCTTGCCTACTCTTTGCTGCTCGGCGCACCGACTTCCCTAGACTGATCGCATGAAAATCTGGGTTGATGCTCAACCGCAGATCACGACTCTCGTCTGACTTCGGTGCTTTGTTGCCCTTAGGCGGACTACTCGTTGGCCTCTGCCACAGCTAAACGCACCCCCAATGCTATGAGCGCTACCCCAGTTAAACGTTCCAGCCAATGGGCAATGGCTAGAATATGTCGCTTGAAAATCTGTTGGGAAATCACTATGGCTACTACTGCAAACCAAACCAGTGCGACAGCTGCGACGGTTGCCCCATAAACCGCTTGCGCTACCAGTGGCGTTGTAGGCTGCACAATTTGGGTAAATAGCGCCAGGAAAAAGAGCGTTGCTTTAGGATTTAGCAAATTTCCTAGAAAGCCGATGTGAAACGCTGTCCAACGCCCGATATCTCGCTGCTGCTCAACAAAGTCTGATGCGATCGCTATTTTCTTAGCGTTCAAAGATTTAATACCGATGTAGATCAAGTAGGCAGCACCAATCCACTTCAAAACATTGAACAACAGGATGGATTGCGAAATCACAGCGCCAACGCCAATCAGGGAATAGGTGGCATGCACCAAGTTGCCAGCTCCAACGCCGATCGCGGTAAATATTCCTGCTCGCCGAGAGTAAGCCAAGCTATTTCGCAAGGTCAGGGCAAAATCAGGACCAGGGGTGACAACTGCTACTAAACTGACAGCAAACACCGTTAACCAAGCTGAAAAGAACGCCATTCTCTCTCCTTGTATGACACTCTGGGTATGACATCTTGGGCGAGAGCCTACCACGGGTTGCTAATCAGATAATGTTTTCTCAACCGACTCGCAAGCGCTTTGGCCAGCACTGGCTCACCGACGAGAAGGTGCTCCACCGCATGCTGGAGGCCGCCGCCGTTACCCGCCAAGACACCGTACTCGAAATTGGCCCCGGCACCGGAGTGCTGACCCGTTGGCTGTTGCCTTTGGCCAACGCCGTGGTGGCGGTGGAAATCGATCGCGACCTTGTCCGCAAGCTCAACAATCAGTTCGCCAAGCACGATAACTTTCGCCTGGTGCCGAGCGATATTCTCGAACTCGACATCGCTGCTGTCTCGCGGGACAAAAACTTTGACTTTGGTTTGCCCAACAAAGTTGTCGCCAACATCCCTTACTACATCACCGGGCCAATTTTAGAAAAGCTGCTGGGCACCCTGGCTGCGCCGAACCCGGCACCCTACGACGCGATCGTGCTGCTGGTGCAGAAGGAAGTGGCCGAGCGCCTCTACGCTCGCCCAGGCCGCAAAGCCTTTGGGGCGCTGTCGGTGCGGGTGCAGTACTTGGCGGATTGTGAACTGGTCTGCCCGGTGCCCGCCCGCGCCTTTCAGCCGCCGCCCCAGGTCGATTCGGCGGTGGTTAAGCTCACCCCTCGCCCGCCCGTATGCCCGTCGGATGATCTAGCGGGGTTTGACCGGCTGGTAAAGCTGGGGTTTGGCAGCAAGCGTAAAATGTTGCGCAACAACCTCAAGGGTGTGGTCGAGCGGGATGACCTGGAAGCAATGATGACGACCTTGGGCATTGAGCCCACCGCCCGCGCCGAAGACCTCAGCGTTGAGCAGTGGGTGGCGCTGAGTAATACAATCCTGAAGCACCCCCGCTGATTCTATATGCGCTCTTACACTCTGCTAGCCGCTGCCAAAATTAACCTCTATCTCGAAATTGTGGGCAGCCGTCCCGACGGCTTCCACGAGCTGATTATGGTAATGCAGAGCGTCAGTCTGTGCGATCGCATCACCGTGCGCAGCATTGGTGTCGATGAAATTCGCGTGCGCTGCGACCACCCCCTAGTGCCTGCGGATGAAACTAACCTGGCCTACAAGGCCGCGGCCTTGGTCATGGCGCAATTCCCCGACGCGATGGCCAAGCTGGGCGGTGTCGAAATCACGATTGAAAAGCAGATCCCGGTGGGGGCTGGGCTGGCCGGTGGCTCGTCCAACGCGGCGGCTGTGCTGGTAGGGCTAGATCTGCTGTGGAACCTCGGCCTCACCCAGAGCGAGCTGCAAGAGCTGGGGGCTGAGCTAGGGTCCGACATTCCCTTTTGCGTGTCGGGGGGGACGGCGATCGCCACGGGCCGGGGCGAACGGCTCGATGCACTCCCCGGCATCGACAATTTGCACTTGGTCATTGCCAAGTACGAGTCTGAATTTGTCTCGACCCCCTGGGCCTACAAAACCTACCGGGCCGAGTATGGTGACACTTATCTAACCAATGCCCAAGGCTGGCAAGAGCGCCAAGCCCAGGTGCGATCGGGTGAGATGGTAAGGGCGGTGGCCCGTCGAGATGCGATCGCTGTAGGTCAGCACCTCTGTAACGACTTTGAGAAAATAGTGCTGGATGCCCACCCCAAAAGCGCTGCCCTCAAAGCCACCATGGCCGACCTCGGGGGGCTCGGCACCCTGATGTCGGGGTCTGGTCCCTCAGTGTTTACCCTGGCTGGGTCTGAGGCCCAGGCAGATGAGCTGGCGACCAAGCTGCGGGCGGCTCTACCAGACCCCGATCTAGGCATTTGGACCGCTCAGTTTGTGCCCAGTGGGGTGCAGCTCGTTAGCTAGCCAAAAGGCAGAGACTGGGTCTGCGGAGGTGGTGCCCACCGTGAGCGGGGAGAAGCAACGCTAGAATAGGGAGACTGTTCTTAACCTATCGGGTTTGTCTATGTCGGTTTTAGCTGCGATCGCGGTCATTGCCCTACTGGTAGCCGTTCACGAAGCGGGGCACTTCTCAGCCGCTCGGCTACAGGGCATTCACGTCAACCGCTTTGCCATTGGCTTTGGCCCCATCCTTTGGAAGTACCAGGGTGCTGAAACCGAATACTCCCTGCGGGCCATTCCCCTGGGTGGCTTTGTCGGCTTTCCCGACGACGACCCTGAGAGTGATATCCCCACCAACGACCCCGACCTGCTGAAAAATCGTCCGATTCTCGATCGCGCCATTGTGATCAGCGCCGGGGTAATCGCTAACCTGGTATTTGCTTACCTGGTGTTTGTGGCTCAGTTTAGCGCTGTGGGCATTCCCGAAACCTTCAATCCCCAGCCCGGCATTCTGGTGCCCCAGGTGATTGCCGAAAGCTCTCCTGCCGGTCAGGCAGGCATTCGCTCCGGAGATATTTTGGTGGCGGCCAACGGTGAACCTCTAGCCTCTGGCGAAGAAAGCATTCCCTTCTTCATTCAGCTGATCAAAGATAGCCCCAACCAGCCTGTGCAGCTTACAGTGCAGCGCGGTGCCCGCGAGCTAGATGTCTCGGTCACTCCCGAAATTGGTCCCGATGGCACGGCCGTAATCGGCGTGCAGCTTCAGCCCAATGGTGACTTTGGCTATCGCCGCCCCAAAAACCCTCTTGAAGTGTTTAGTCTGGCGGCGCAGCAGTTTCAAGACACCCTAGTGCGCACTGTAAAAGGCTTCGTGCAGCTGGTAACTAACTTTGGCGAAATGGCCAGCCAGGTGGCTGGGCCCGTTAAAATCGTCGAGCAGGGGGCAGGGTTGGCCAAGAACAGCGCCGCCATGCTGTTCCCCTTCACTGCCATCATCAGCATCAACCTGGCGATTATCAATATTCTGCCCCTGCCTGCGTTAGATGGCGGTCAGCTGGCGTTTTTGCTGATCGAAGCCCTGCGCGGCGGCAAGCCCCTGCCCGATCGCATTCAAGACAGCGTCATGCAAACCGGCCTAGTGCTGCTGCTGGGCTTGGGTGTATTTCTCATTGTCCGCGACACCACCCAGCTCGAAATCTTCCAAAACCTGCGTTAGAAAGTTTTGAGTTTTGAGTTACAACCCGCACCCAAAACTTAAAACTTCATCACCCATCTACCCATCCACTCCCTACCCCCGCCATGCCCAACCAGCGGCGAGCCTCCAAAAAACAGCGATCGCTGGAGATTCTTCTCCGCCTTAAACGGCTGTACCCCGAAGCCCCTTGCTCCCTGGATTTTGCCAACCCCTTGCAGCTGATGATCGCCACTATGCTGGCGGCTCAATGCACTGACGAGCGGGTTAACCTGGTCACCCCAGCCCTGTTTGCCGCTTATCCCGATGTCTATGCCTTTGCCGAGGCCGATATCGCCGATTTGGAGCAGCTGGTGAAATCTACCGGCTTTTACCGCAACAAAGCCAAAAATATTCGCGCCGCCTGCCAACGAATCATCACCGAGTACAACGGCGAAGTCCCTCCCCGCATGGAGGATTTAGTTACCCTGCCGGGTGTAGCCCGCAAAACTGCCAATGTCGTGCTGGCCCACGGTTTTGGTATCAATGGCGGGGTGACGGTAGACACCCACGTGAAGCGCATCACGAATCTCCTGGGGCTGACCAAGCACGCTGACCCGGTCAAGATTGAGCGCGACCTGATGAAGCTGCTGCCCCAGCCCGACTGGGAGAACTGGTCAATTCGGCTGGTGTACCACGGGCGGGCCGTTTGCAATGCCCGTAACCCTAAATGCGGTCTGTGTGAGCTGGCCGATCTCTGCCCCTCTGCAAAGGTGCTGCCAGTGGTTCCTGTGTCCGAGGCAGCGGTGCTGCCAGTGGTGAGTCTTGTACCCGAAGCCGTTCAGTCTTAGGGGTGACCGCCATCAAAACTGGCTGGGTTTCTGTGAAGTAGCTAATACTCAAAGCCTCACTATCGAAACTCAGTTTTTGTTTGCCCTAGGACATCTTCGTCAAGCTGAGTAGGCCCACGCTGATGGTAACTAGCAGCACTCCTAGCCCTTGCACCAGAGAAAGCTGCTCTTGCAGCATGCCCCAAGCCAGCACGGCGGTGAGGGCTGGGTTGGCGGCCCCGAGCATAGAGGCAGCGGTGGCCCCCACGCTGCGAATGCCAAGGTTGTTGAGCACGTGGCCGGTGAGGGTGGCGATCGCCGACAGCAATCCCCCTACCCACAGCGCGGGCCACAGCAGACCCGCCAACTCCACCGGCCACAGCAGCAGGCTAACCGCCGACAGCACCAGCGTCACCGCAAAGCTAATGCCCGTAAACGGCACCGGGTGAAAGGTTTCAAACGCTTTTTGGGCCGCCACGGTGTAAAAGGCATACACAATGCCCGAGGCCAGGCCAAAAGCGACGCCTACCCAGCTCTCGATCGCTGCCCCCGTCATGGGAATGGTCAGCGCACTACCCAGCAAAATCAGCGCCAAAATTGCCCAGCGGCCCATGCTGGGGCGGTGGCCAAACCAGTACCAATCCAGCACGGCTGTATAGACCGGAAAAGTGAAAAACAGCGTTAGCGCAATGCCCGCTGCAATCCGCCCCACCGACACATAGAGCAGCGCCAGGTACGAAAACATCAGCACCCCGCCCACCAGGGCCAGGTAGAGTTCGCGGCGGTAGTCTGCAGACCCCAAGCGCCGCAGATCGCTCCACATCGGCGGATATACCGGCGGTAGTAGCAGGGCCATTAACGGCACCCCCACCACCATGCGCATAAACATCAGCAGAAATGAGTTGGGCAGAGTGGGCTCCACAAAGCCCCCGGTCTCCAGCACCCCAAACAGGTTAGACGGAGTAAACAAAACCCGAGTGATCAGGTTTTGGGCCCCAAAGCAAATTGTCGCCAGCAAAATTAAGACATAGCCGAGCATGCATCCCCCCGATCACGCTTGAGGGATGACCCAATGCCAGCGCCCTTAACCACGCATTCTACGGTAGCCGATAGCTGGCCACCCGCACCATCAAATCCCCCCCCTGGGGATCGTGGGTAAAGACAAAACTACCCGCTTTGGTCTCGTGACCTGAGAGAAAGTCGATCTGCTGCTCACCGGTTTCGTCGTCAACACCGGTGATCTGTAGCTCGGCGGTCACCTGCACCATGCGGGCAATGCGGCCGCCGGTATTGGTAATGGCAAAGGGAACGTAGTAACGGCCATCGGTGACGCGCACCGCTTCTGACACTGCTACCGAAAAGGCGGGCGGGCGATTTTGGTTGGTCTGCCAGTCAAAGAAAATTAGCCCTACCAGCCCCAGCAAAATGAGGGAAGCCGCGATAAACGTCACCCACTCGGCCGCAGACCGTTGGGTAAAGCGCCTTGGCGCATCTGGATGCGGTGAGTCGTCGGGGAAGTTGGGCAAATCCATTAGATAAGGATACGCCCTGCGGCTCCGCCAATGGAGGCCGGCAGGCCCAAAACCAGAGTATTGCTCAACCATTCTGACCAGGGGTCACTGGGGTTGAGTTGCTGAAACAGCACTAGCATCACCACCGATGCCAGTAGGGCGACAAGATAGGCTACCAGGGTTTCGGTAACGGGGCTAAACAGCAAGCCCCGCTGCCGCCGCTCGGCGCGATCGGTAAAGCCCGAGGCAAACACAATGGCGTAGGAAAGGCCCAGCGACGCACCCATGATCAGCAACAGCCACAGAGGGGGCAGAGATGCGGCCAGCAGCGGCACTTCTTCGGTGGGGGCAATGCTAAAGGCAATGAGCACAGCGCCAATCAGGGCGGCGTCAAAATCGACTAGGGCATCGCGTAAGTTAGCTAGGGTAGGCGAGGTCAGCCGGCGAGATAGGGGGGCAGTTGTGCGGCGCACGCGATCCACACCTGAATCGCGCCTTTGCTTGCCCTGCAAGGTTGAGCGCGCTAAGGCCACTCCCAGCGCAAACGGCACCGTCTCAAACACCACCTTGCCCAACACTTCCGACAGGGGAATATCGAGGGTAATGCGGCGCAGCAGCACCAGGGCCAGGGCAGCACAGACAACCCCGATGGCGACGGCCTCAATGCTTTCTAGCAAGGCTTCTAGGGGGTGCAGGTGGAGGGTCTGGCGAAACCCTTCGACCTGGGTGAGCAGCCCGACGCCAACTAAGGTAGTGGCGAGCACCGTCAGCAGCCAGCGGGGGTCGGTGGCGGCCCCGATCACCCATACCTCCACTGTGTACAGCAGCGGAATGCCGAACAAAAAGCCCCCCACTGCCCCCTGGAGAATGGCCTGCAATTCTATGAGCCAGATGTTGGCAGAGGGCAGAGGCGTTGTGTGATCTATAGCGTCGTCTACAGACTCGACCATCGCGGATTGTCTCTAATACAAACTAGGTGGATCAGACCCATTCACTGCATAGTAAGAGTTTGGCGATTCAAAAGGGCTGAGATCAGGGCTGTTTCCCCAGGTTTCTACTCGAAACCTTAGGAAAATCTCTAGTATTGCTGGGGTTCTACAAAATGCCCGCTAGCGTGAGGAGAACAGTCCACAGACAAAGCTCTCATGCAAGGATGGTTTTATGACCCAGGCTAAACCCGGCGACAGCGTCTCGATTCACTATACCGGCAGGCTCGAAGACGGCACTGTGTTTGATTCATCGCGCGATCGCGACCCCCTAGAGTTTTCCATTGGCAACGGCGAGGTGATTCCTGGTTTTGAGGCGGCGGTGGTGGGCATGGCCCCTGGCGATGCCAAAACTGAAGTGATTCCGGCTGACAGTGCGTATGGCCCCCACCAGCCCGAGATGGTGATGGTGGTCGAGCGCCACCACATTCCTGCCGAGATTCCTTTGGATGTGGGTCAGCAGCTTCAGCTGCAAGGGCCTGAGGGTCAGATGGTGCCGGTCATTGTGACTGACCTGTCTGAGGCCGATGTCACCCTCGACGCCAATCATCCCTTAGCCGGAGAAACCCTAATTTTTGACATCGAGCTGGTGGCGATTCAAAGCTGAATTAGGGACAAATTTCTACCCTGAGGCTGAGACCAAGGGCTTTACTGTAGCTATCCCCCTCCACCCTAGGGGGATAGTTTTTATCGAAGGGCTGATTTATCATGCCACTGGCCTTTAACCCAGGATCCCCCATGGCCTACGAATTGCCTCCTCTCCCCTATGCCTACGATGCCCTAGAGCCCTACGTCTCTAAGAGCACCCTCGAATTTCACCACGATAAGCACCACGCGGCCTACGTCAGCAAGTACAACGACGCGGTCAAAGGCACCGACCATGACAGCAAGCCGATTGAGGATGTGATTAAGGCGATCGCAGGCGACAGTTCTCAGCAGGGGTTGTTTAACAACGGTGCTCAGGCCTGGAACCATACTTTTTACTGGAACTCTATGAAGCCCGGTGGCGGCGGCACCCCCGCTGGGGAGCTGGCCAGCAAAATTGACGCTGACTTCGGCAGCTTCGATAAGTTTGTCGAAGAATTTAAGAATGCTGGGGCCACCCAGTTTGGCAGTGGCTGGGCCTGGCTGGTACTCGACAACGGCACCCTCAAGGTGACCAAAACCCTCAATGCCGACAACCCCCTCACCGCTGGGCAGGTGCCCCTGCTCACCATGGATGTGTGGGAACATGCCTACTACCTCGACTACCAAAACAAGCGCCCTGACTATATCGATAGCTTCTTAAAGAACGTAGTCAACTGGGATTTTGCCACCAGCAACTTAACCGCTGCC
Source organism: Leptolyngbya sp. FACHB-60 (assembly GCF_014695775.1). GTDB lineage: Bacteria > Cyanobacteriota > Cyanobacteriia > Phormidesmidales > Phormidesmidaceae > Nodosilinea. The sequence continues at coordinate 158,634 of NZ_JACJOX010000058.1, forward strand.
TAGGCGGGAGGCAACACCACAGTCGCGCTCCGCGACTTGTGGGAGGCGGGTTACGGCCCGCCTCTTTTGTTTAAGGTACAAGGCCGAAGGTCTAAGGTCGGCCCCTTGAACCTTGCCCCATGAACCCTACACCCGCTCCCCTATGCTGTTCGCCGATCCAGACTATCCCCACGTGGTGCTGGCCTTTGACTATCGGGGCTTTCGCCTTGAGCTTGACCAAAGCACCGAGGATGGCGTGCCACTCTACGCGGTATGGGCCACCTACGACACAGGCTGTGCGGTGGCAGTGCCAGGGGTAGTCAGCCGCTCTGAGGCCATCTATAAGGCGAGACAGTGGGTCGATCGGCGGCTTAGCTCACCGGGTAAGGGCGGTAGTGGGCGGTAGACTGGGTTAGCCAAGCCTCCAAGTCAGTGGCAGTCTGGGGTTTGCCAAACCAGTAACCCTGACCGTAGTCACAGCCCAGACGCTTGAGGGTGTTAACCTGCTCGGGGGTTTCGATACCTTCGGCGATCGCCCGAAAGCCCAGCTGTCGCCCCAGATTAATGATGGTGTGCACGATGGTTTCGTGGCTCGGGCTGCTGTTCATCTGGCCGACGAAGGAGCGATCGATCTTCAGGCTACTGATGGGAAAGCGATACAGGTAGCTCAAGGAAGAATAACCGGTACCAAAGTCGTCAATGCTGAGGGCAATGCCCCGCTGCCGCAGGCCGTTGAGCACGCGAATGGTGTCGTCGATATTGTCGATCAGCATGCTTTCGGTAATCTCTAGCACCAGGCTGTGCGCCAAAAGCCCCGTTCTATTTAAGATCTCATCGACTCGATTGAGCAGGCCGGTGTTGTGCAGCTGCAGCGCCGATAGATTGACGCTGACCGTCAGGGCCTTGGCCTGGTAGTGGGTGCTCTGCCAGGTGGCCATCTGTCGGCAGGCTAGCTCTAGCAGCCAGTAACTCAGGGGCGCAATTAAGCCGGTCTCTTCGGCGACTGAAATGAATTCTCCCGGCATGATCAGACCCCGCTGAGGGTGTTGCCACCGCACCAGAGCCTCAAACCCGGTTACGGCTGCGGTTTGCAGATCGACAATGGGCTGGTAGTAGAGCACAAATTCTTCGGGGTGGCTGCTCAGAGCCCGGCGCAGCTCACTTTCGAGGGTGAGGCGGGCGATCGCGCGATCGTGCATGCCGCTGTCAAAGGTTTGGCAGCAGTCGCGCCCCCCGGCCTTGGCCCGATACATGGCCGTGTCGGCATCGCGAAGCAGCTCTAAGGCGGTCTGATAGCGGGCATCGCCCATGACCAGCCCCAGGCTAACGGTGGGAAACATCTGGTGGCTGCTGAGCTGAAAAGGCTGGCGCAGCGTTTCTAACAGCTGATTGGCTATGGCCTGGGCCATCTCAACATGGCTAATATCTTCCAACAGCACAACAAACTCATCGCCCCCCAAACGTACCGCCAGATCGCTGAGGCGCAGCACCGCCTTGAGGCGGCTGGCCACCTCCATCAGCAGCTCGTCCCCAATCAGGTGGCCCAGGCTATCGTTGACCACCTTGAAGTGGTCGATATCTAAAAACAGTAGAGCGAAGCGGTACTGACTCTGCTGGTGTGCCCGCTTCAGAGCCATCTCTAAACGCTCTTGCAGCTGCTTGCGGTTGGGCAAGCCGGTGAGGCTGTCGTGACAGGCGTCGTGCTCAAGCTGGCGGCGTAGTCTCACTTGGTCGGTGACATCGCGGGAGGCAGTCTGCAACTGCACCACCGCACCGGCATCACCGACGATCGGGCGTATAAAGGTCTCTAGCCAGATGTAGTGGCCCCGACGATGGCGCATGCGGTAAACCATCGGCCCCCGCCCTTGAGTCTGACCCGTAATGGATGCTTGCAGGTGCATCTGGCACTGATTTAGATCGTCGGCGTGTACCAGGCTACAGGGCTGGAACCCAATTAGATCCTCAGGGGTGTAGCCCAGCAGCCCCTCTACCGACGGACTAATGTAGCGGTAGGTGCCATCGACCGCATGTAAACAGACTAAATCGCTCATATTCTCAGCAATCAGGCGAAATAGTGCTGCCTGCTGCTGAATTTCAGCGTTAGTGCGCTCGACCTCGGTCTTAGATCGCTGTAAATCACCAAAGGATGACTCCAGCCTTACTGCCATGCGGTTAAATGACAGGGCCAACCCCTCTAGCTCTTGCAGCCCGGTATGGCTAATAGTCTGGTTCATGTTGCCGTCGGCAATGGCTTGGGAGGCCGAGCTAAAAGCCGCTAGGGGGCGAGTGATCCAGCGACTGGTGTAGAGGCCAGAGGCGATCGCCCCAGCCAGCGCCAGTGCGCAAAGAGCAGTGGTGTTGCGGCGGCTGGTCTCGATTTCCCCCATAAAGTCGCTTTCAGGCATAACCACCACGATCAGCCAGTCCAGGCCGTAATCGTCCCGAAGGGTGGCGACCTGCATAAACTGCCGCTCGCGATCGAGCCAAAACTCCGTCTGCTGGGGTTGAATACTCTGCCAGTCACCCCCCGATTGGTTTAGCAGCAGCTGAGCGCTGGCGCGAATGCGTGGGTCTGGGCTAGTGACTGAGTAGACTCGCTGGGGTCGACCGTCTACTACGGTGTAAGACTTGGCGTCGTTAGAAGTGGCGATTAGCAGGCCAGAGCGCTCCATAATGAAGGCTTGACCGTGCTCACTGATCGATATTTCCTGTAGAAAGCGGCTGATTTGGGTGAGAAAAAAGTTGTTGCCCAGCACCCCAACCAACTTGCCGTCGTCGCCGTACACAGGCCGAGAGGCCGATATGGCCAGCACCGGGTAAGCATGGTAAGGAAAAATCTCTCCCCAGACTGGGCCTTTGGCTTGCATAGCTGCCCGATACCAGGGCTGGGTTTGGGTATTCCAATCGGGCGTAGACGAAATGACGCGGGCAACCTGCCCGGTCGCCGGATCGACCTCCGCAAAATGGATGTGGTTGCCGAGGGAAGGGCCTGCCTGCCTATGCTGGTGGGCCAGCTGGCCCAGGTTGGTATGGCCCATGTTGCCAAACAGAATCGAATCGATGTGGGTAAAGGTATTGGCCTGCTCCATAAAGTGACGAAATAGTGCCTCTGAGTCGGTGGGGTCAACCTGGCCGAGGGCAATAGCGTCGTAGTTAAGCTGGTTGACCAAGTGGGAGGCGGCCAGCAGCGTCTCCATCTCATGCTGAATGTGATGGGAAACCGTAGAGCGCAGTTGACTGGCCACCTCGTTTACTGCCCGCTGCCCGTGACGCAGCGATAACCAACCCGTCAGCCCCACCGCCACAGAAACTTGCAGCACAAAGGGGACAACAATCAGCAGTCGTAGCGGTAGGCGGTTAAACGTGCCTCGATCTGGCAATGTGGGAAAACGACGCCCCATGTAGCATGTGTTACCAACAGTCCTATTAGTATTCCTGTTGGGGGGCAAAAGTAGCGATCGACATCACAATCTACGAATTGGCGAGCTTGAGGGCCATGCCCCTAGCCCAAACGCCCTGCCACAAAGGCTTCTAGCCGATCCATACCCTCTAGAATGGTCTCCATGTCGGTAGCATAGGAAACCCGAATGGTGCTCTCCGCTCCAAAGGCGATCCCCGGAATGGCCGCTACATATTTTTCGTCGAGCAGCGCGGTGCAAAAATCGAGGGAAGGAATGCCCAGGGCACTGATGTCGATATAGAGGTAGAAAGCTCCCTCGGGCTCGCCACAGCGCAGGCCATTGATGGTGCGGCATTGCTCAATGATGGCCTGCCGCCGCTCGGCAAAGGCGCGGCCCATCGTGGCAATGCAGTCTTGGGGGCCTTCGAGGGCGGCGATCGCGCCGTACTGAGCAAAGGTGCACACGTTCGACGTGCTGTGGCTCTGTATAGTGGCCACCGCCTTGATCAGCTCCGCTGGCCCAGCCAGGTAGCCCACCCGCCAGCCGGTCATAGAGTAGGCCTTGGCAAAACCGTTGCTAATAATAGTGTGCTCAAAGGCCTCGGGCGACACGGCGCCAATACTGAGGTGAGTCGCCCCGTCGTAGAGAATTTTTTCGTAGATTTCGTCTGACACCACCCAGATATCGGCCTCGACCACCACCGCCGCCAAAGCCGCAATTTCGGCGGGGGAGTAGACCATCCCCGTGGGGTTAGAGGGGGAGTTGAGAATAAACAGTTTGGTCTGGGGGGTAATCGCCTGGCGCAGCTGCTCGGGGGTAATGCGGTAGTTTTGCTCGGCGGTAGTCGGCACAATCACCGGCGTGCCCCCGGCTAATTGCACCATCTCGGGGTAGCTTAGCCAGTAAGGGGCTGGAATAATCACCTCGTCGCCGGGTTCGATCAGGGCCATCATCAGGCCGTAGAGCGAATGCTTGCCGCCGTTGGTAACGATAACGTTCTCGGGGCCGTAGCAGAGGCCGTTATCCTGCTGAAGTTTGTGGGCGATCGCCTGGCGCAAAGCCGGTTCGCCCGCCGCCGGGCCGTAGCGAGTTTTGCCCGCATCGAGGGCGGCTTTGGCGGCCGCCTTGATATGGTCAGGGGTGTCAAAGTCAGGTTCGCCAGCACTAAAGCTGCACACCGGCAGGCCCTCGGCCTTCATGGCCTTGGCTCGGGCTGAAATGGCCAGAGTCATCGACGGGGTGACGCAAGTTACGCGGTTTGCCAGGGCTAATCGGGGCACGGCCAGACCTCAACGAACGTTGGCTATCGGCTTCCCCAGAACGGTGGTTCGTTGGGCCTCTAACCGGGACATGATTACATTCCCCATAGAGTAGATCGTTTGGTCGGTTCTGGCCATTGCCGTCCAGGGTTTTTCCGCTGGGGCGATCGCTATTAAATGGTGAGATGGTGATCGCCGCTGCTCCCTTCCCTCAAAATCAGCCTCGGTAAACCTCTTGTCACCTGCTTTAGAGGCTTTCAGGCCCACCTGGAGCCTCAAACCCGCCGCTAGAAGGGCTATAGCTGGACGACAGGCCGCTTGCTTTAGAACAAAGTCGTGCTGGAAACTACTAAATTTGCGAAATCCGCAGATTTACGTATAAAGATTTTCCTGACTGAGGAGGGACAGGTTTGTAACTAGGACTAGAAGCGCTAACAAGGCCACGTCCTATGCACCCTTCCTCCCCCTGTTCTCTGATGACTCGTCTGGCCTGCGCCGCTAGCCTGGGCCTGGTTATGGCTACTGCCGCTCCCCTGGTCCTATCTACTGTGCTCGAAGCTAGCTCCGGAGCCACCCTGCGCACAGCAGCTCGGGCTGAGGACGATCGCGGCAGCGGTCGCCTCAGCCGGGTACCTGCGATCGCAGGCAGGCTCAGCTTTCGTGGCAGTGGTCGGGTTGACCCAACCCCTCCCCCACCTTCCTTTGGCTTAGATAGCCCCGTTGCCTATCGCGGCAGCGGCCGAATTACTAAGACTCGCACTACGCCTCGCACTACCTAGCTTCCCCCGACTTTTGCCGGCCTGGGGGCGGCTAGGTGATGGGCTGGGTTTCTGTTGACCCTGCTCCATTGACTAAATGAATTTAACCTGCAATAAGGGTCAATTTGGCAGATTTTGAGTCACACTTAAACGTAATCAGGTGTAATTTTTCTGGCTGACGGCTGAGCTGTCGACCCTCGTCAAAGATTTAAAAAATAAACGTATTTATATTGCCTTCTCCATGGTGCATCGTCTTGCAGAGCATTTAACTTAAGCTGTATCTGCTATTTCTGACAATTTTTAGCGGTTTTGCCCCCTTAGCAGCGTGGGTCGTGATACCGCCTGTCGTTTTGAGTTTCCCCAAGTCCGATGGCCGAACCTCTTGTCTCAATGTCTCTGTCTGCCCTAGCGGTAGAAGACGAAGCCCTGATTCGCCGCCTCAGCCCCAGCGCCATCGATCAGATATTGCTATACATCGCTTTTAGTGCCATGCGCACCGGTGGGCACCGCCACGGAGCCTTTTTAGATGCGGCGGCCACGGCGGCTAAATGCGCTATCTATATGACCTATCTAGAGCAGGGCGAAAACCTGCGCATGACAGGCCACCTGCACCACATTGAGCCTAAACGAGTCAAGGCCATTGTCGAAGAAATGCGCCAGGCCCTCACTGAGGGCAAGCTGCTTAAAATGCTGGGTTCCCAAGAACCCCGGTATCTAATTCAGTTTCCCTACATGTGGCTGCGGCGCTATCCCTGGCAGCCAGGGCAGTCGCGGGTTGCGGGCACCTCTCTAACCAGCGACGAAAAAGCGCTGTTGGAGAGCCGACTGCCCAATCCCTGCCCCGAGGCCCGGATTATCAACTCGTTTCAGTTTTTAGAGCTGATTGAAATTCTCCACGAAAAGTCGCAGGATGACCTGCCCGTAGAGCATCGTGTACCCCTGAGCGAGGCGCTGGCCGAGCACATTCGGCGGCGGCTGATCTACTCGGGTACTGTGGCGCGCATTGATGCCTCTTGGGGAGCCTCGTACTATGGGCTAGCTCGCTCTTCCTACGCCCCGGTCGATGACCAAGAGCGCATGTACGCCATGGTCGAAGACACAGCCCAGTATTTTCGCATGATGCGCGAGTGGGCCAACTGCATTCCTGGCACGATGCGGGTTTTAGAAGAGCTAGATATTCCTGCCGCCGCTCGCGATACCGCGCTCCAAGAACTAGACGAAGTGATTCGCACCTGGGCTGACAAATATCACCAGCCGGGCGGCGAACCTACTCTCTTGCAAATGGTAATTGGCCACCACATTAAGTAGGCTGCTCGGCGATCGCAAGGCCTCTAAACACAAGGTGTAAACACAAAGCGACCTAGTCCTTAGAACTAGGTCGCTTTGTAGCTGGTGTCATTGGTTATACCGTACGTCGCCGGACCGCACGGCCAAAGCTAGGTAGCTCGACGGCGGCAATAGAGGTTATCTTTTTCTGCGATCGCAGCGGATAGACCAAGGGCGACGGTGAGGCCTTGGGGGCGGTCACTGCATAGCTGTAGCTAGGCAGGCTGGGAGCGGCTGGCTGGCTAGAACTTGGTGCGGGTGCTGGTGCGGCCGGCGGCGTCCGCACTGGCTCTGTAGATACAGAGGTCGCAGCGGGGCTAGGCACGGTGGGCTGCGGTGCCGGGGTCAGGGGCTCTCCCCAAGGCGATGGCTCGGTAAATAGAGACGGTGCCTCTGGCGCAGAGGTTGTTGCGGGTGGGTCAGCCGCCTCCAGCCAGGGGTCAAGGGCCACAGGTGCGGGTTTAGGCTCAGCTAGAGGTGATGGGGCCGCAGAAACCGTCGGTAGGGGCTCGGGGGGGATTGCTGCACGCAGCTCGGGCAACGGCAAACGCTCGGGTTGGACTGCGGTGGGAGCTGGTACTGAGCTGGGTCCAGCGCTGCGCAGCCCCCGCAGCAGGTGGGTGAGGCTAGGATTATCGGTAACGCTGCCCTGACTGGCTGACCAGGGCTGAATCTGCTGCGATCGCGGCATGGCCACTGGCTGGCTGGTTTCTTCAGGGGCGGTAGGGCTTAGCAGCTGCCCCTGCATCACGGTCGAGTTAGGGGTGACCGAGCCAGCGGCCGGAGCCATATTCAAACACTTTTCTAGAGCCGCTTTAAACTGGAGGGTGTAGCGCTGCTGTCGATGCAGGCGTGCCTTGAGATCGCGGCAGGTTTCTTCAGCTTGGTGCAGGGCGGTATTTTTTTCACCAAAGCGCTGTTGCAAAAGGGTGCACTCTCGCTCGAGCTGGGCGACCCGCTGCTGGTTGGACTCCAGCTCAGTCTGAAGGGTTTCGTTGTGAATTGTGGTGCGGCGCAGGCCATCGTTAGCGATGTCAAGCTCACTGAGGAGCTGGGCAATTTGCTGCTGCACCGGGCCGGGCGTGGCCCCTACCGGCAGACTGCCCGGTAGATGGGTACGCTCGATCTCAGCCTGGAGGGCCACCTGCGATCGCTCCAGAGCTTCCTCTAGTTCAGTGACGCGCAGCAGGAGAGCATCGTTGCACTGGTTGAGATCTTGAATCAGCTGAACCAGATCTTCTGGGGCGGGTTCGGCGGGTGGAGCGGCCTCCGCCGAGCCATCGGCTGCGGTTGGCGAAGACAAACCATAGACCTCAGCCAGCTCAACGGCATGGTCTAAGGGCTGTTGACCAGGAAAGGTGACCGCTTCCCACTCATTGCCAGCCGGGGGGAAGGGCTGGTCTAGAGCCTCCTCGGCGTTGTAGAGCAGAGGATAACCCTGGGGCTCTGGGGAAGCGCTTGAAGCCGTAGTGTCAGTCATAAGGTTGCCTGATCCTGGTCGCGTCGTCTCACATTCAACACTCAACCACTAAGGGGGCTGTTGACCCCTAAGAGTAGCTAATTCTGCCAATTTATTCACTTTTTTATTGGCTATTTGATTACAACACATCTTTATTTATGATTTCAGTTTATCCTTAACCTCCGCTTTTTCTTTGCTCCCTATAGTGAGAGCTGAGTTAAAAATACTGCTTTGCTCGATCTGGGTGCCCCGCTCAGGCTGTGTCCCCTCTCTTAGCGTCGCCCTTTTGAGCACCTGCTAATGCCGACCTCTGCGTCTCCATCTCTAGCCCTAGCTACCCTTAGCTACGGCCCTGACTTTTGCCGTTGCCAGCTGCTAGTCGACAGTGTTAGCCAGCTCAGTCGGATCTCAATGCGCCACTACGTCATTGTCGATCAACGGGATTATCCAATGTTTAAATCGTTGGCCAATGCCAACACCGAAATTTTAACGGTTGAGTCGCTACTGCCCCGCTGGATTCGTCGCTTTCCCCTGTTCAGCCGCGCCTGGTTGAGCTTGAAAACCCCGCCGATTCGTAACTGGATGTTACAGCAGTTGGTCAAGCTGGCTTTTGCCCGCAGCGCCCCTGAGGCCGTCACAGTTTTTGTTGACTCTGATGTGGTGTTTGTGCGCCCCTTTGATTTGACAAACTTTGCTCAGCCAGATCAAACGCGGCTGTTTCGAGTGCCTGAGTTCTACAGCCCTGACTTCGAACCGCTGTACGAAGTGGCCTACCGGCTGCTGGGGTTAGAGGGTTATCGCTACGGGGTCACGCGCCCCAACTACATTGGCAACTTGATTAGCTGGCGGCAGGCTAATGTGGTCGCCCTGTGCGATCGCCTAGAGCAAGTGGGAGGTCGCCCCTGGCTAGAGACCTTGGCTCGAGCTAAAACGCTGTCAGAGTACATTCTCTACGGGGTGTTTGTCGATCAGGTGCTGGGCGATGCGGCTGGTCACGTCTACGACTGGTCTCCCCTGTGTCACGAATACTGGCGACCCTGCCCCCTAGATGACCATCAGCTGGCCGAGTTCTTTGCCGCTATGCAGCCCCACCACATTGCCGTGATGATTTCGGCCAAGGCACGGATTGCTCCCGATCGCTACCACTACCACCTTCAACGCTACAGCAGCGAACCCCCTACCCCTCGCCCTGACGAGCCGAATTTGCTCTCCAATTCCGCTCTGGATTTCCCCGTTTGACTCCCTGCTTAAGATCGAGCCAAAGTTTCCGGGAACTCTGCCCCCGCCCTTGATAGACATAGAGATAGAGGCAAAAAATTGCCTTCTACTGCTGCGATCGCCCCCAGCTTGACCACACAAATTGTCTACTATGAAGAGCGGGGTGAATGGGCAACACTGTCGTTTTGGGGTTCTATAACGTAAATAATGAGCAGATCAGGGTTTCGCACTGCACTTTTGGTGGCCGCCGCTGGCATAACCCTAGCCGCCACCGTCGCCTGTAGCCCATCTACCGACCTGGCCACCGCTCCGCCTGCTGCGATCGAGGCGGATGACGCCGCGCCAGATCGTGACCCAGAAGCTCTGCGCCTGCTCTACAGTCGATCGGTGCTTACCCTTAACCCTCACCTAGCCACTGGCTACCAAGACTTTGAGGCGGCCCGCATCGTTTACGAACCCCTAGCCAGCTACAACGAGGCGGGCGAGCTGGTGCCCTTCCTGGCTGACGAAATTCCGTCTTCAGAGAATGGTGGCGTGGCAGCCGATGGTACCTCGGTCACCTGGACGCTGCGCCCTGATATCACCTGGGCCGACGGCGAACCCTTCACCGCCGCCGATGTGGTGTTTACCTTCGAATTCATTCGCAATCCTGTGGTGGCGGCAGCTACCGCTCAATATTATGAGGGTGTGAAAAGCGTTGAGGCGATCGACGACTACACCGTAAAAGTCACCTTTGCCACCCCCACCCCTGCCTGGTCGGTTCCGTTTACTGGTCAAACCGGGCTGATTTTGCCCCGCCATATCTTTGAAAAATTTAACGGCCCTACCGCCCGAGATGCGCTGGCCAACCTCCAGCCCGTGGGCACTGGCCCCTACCAGGTAGTAGGGTTCGAAGCGGGTACTGTGGTGTACGAGCCCAACCCTAGCTACTGGGGCGGACGACCTGCCTTTAAGCAAATAGAATTGGCGGGTGGTCTAGCTCCCTACGCCGCAGCGCGAGAAGTATTGCAAGCTGGCACTGCCGACTTTGCCCACAACCTCCAAGTTGAAGCTGAGGCCCTCAGCGAGCTAGAAACCGATGCTAGCGGCCATATCACTCACCTGTTTGGCTCCCAGGTAGAGCGCATCATGCTTAATTTTTCCAATCCCTTTGCCCGCACTGAAGACGGGGAGCGCTCTAGTCCAGAGGTGCCGCACCCCTACTTCAGCGATGTGCGGGTGCGCCAGGCGCTCAATCTAGCTGTCGATCGCAACACCATTGCCAAAGAGCTTTACGGTGCTTCAGGTAAACCAACCGCCCAGCTGTTAGTAGCCCCTGCCAACTATCAATCAACAGACATCAGCTATACCTACAATCTGGCGCAGGCCAAGGCTCTGCTCGACGAGGCGGGCTGGGTTGACAGCAACGGTGACGGTCTGCGTGAAAAAGATGGCGTTCCCTTAGAGGTGCTGTTTCAGGCGGCGGTCAACCCGGTGCGCCAAAAGACCCAGGCCATTGTCAGCGACAGTCTGCAAGAACTGGGGGTAGATGTGCAGATTGCGCGGGTGCGCATGGACGAATTTTTCTCAGGCAACCCGGAGGACACCGGTAGCCTCAACCATTTCTATGCCGACATGCAGGTGTACTCCATTGGCAATGAGAGTCCTGATCCCAGCATCTATATGGGTTGGTGGACCTGCGCCAAAATTGCTTCCCAGGCCAACCAATGGCAGGAGCCCAACAACGCCCGCTACTGCAACCCGGAGTACGATCGCCTCTGGGATGAAGCTCGCAAGGAACTCGACCCCGCGCGCCGTGCTGAGCTGTTTCAACAGATGAATGAGCTGCTGGCCCAGGATGTCGCCGTCATTCCGGTAGTGCACCGGGCGATGACCAATGCGGTCAGCGATCGCCTCACCGGAGTCGAATTCACGCCATGGGATGCCAGCACCTGGGCGATCAAAGACTGGAGCCCCAAGCCCGCGCAGCCAGAGCAATAGCCTAGAGCAGGCGCGATCGCTGAGCCGGGTTCTTCCATCCTGCTATGACGTGGGGGTTAGGAATGGTCGCGATCGCGGTTCTTGACACCATGCTTTGGCTGCCAGGCGATAAAACTAAGAGTGGGTTGAAGCCAGCAAAGCTCAAGCTTTTATAGCGAATATGTGGTTTTCTGACCGGGCCAGGGCAGAATGGTTATCTGTAGCCATCGACCATTCCTATGACCTCCGAACCCGCTGTTACCAGTCCGGTGATATCTCCCCTAGCCGCGATCGCCCTGAAGGTAGCCGGTGCGATCGCTATTCTGTCAGCTCTGCTCGACTTTCTGATTCTGCTGATTCCACCCAATCTCACCAATGTGCAGTGGCAGTTGGCCACCACCACTCAGCTCGTCGATCGCGGCATTGTTCCCCTCGTGGGCATGGCCCTGCTGCTAACCGGGTTTTGGCTAGACAGTTCTATTGGCAAGGGGGGACAGCGCAAATCTCTGACTACCGATCTACGGTTTTGGGTCTGTGCTCTTGCCAGCGTGCTGGGTTTGGTCTACCTGCTACTCACGCTGCTGCACCTCAACGCCGTGCGCCTTTCTAGTCAGGCGGCCCTAGCCCAGGTCAGCACCGAAGCTGGCGAAGCCGCAACCCAGCTGCAACAACAGGTGTCTACCGAACTCAGCCAGCAACAGACTCAGCTAGGGGCACTGTTCGAAAACGACGAACTTTTATCCCAAGCGATCCAAAGCGGCCAGCTGCCTGCCGATATTGAGCAGTACCGCAACGATCCAGAGGGGCTCACCCAGTTCTTGCAGCAGCGTGCCGACGAGGCCCAGCAGCGAATTGAGACCGAAATTGGCACCCGTCGGGCGGAAGCCGAGCAGCGTGTTAGGGTTGAGGCCTGGCGCTCTGGTATTCGCATCTCAGTGATTAGCCTGCTGCTGGCTGCTGGCTACTCCATCATTGGCTGGCTGGGGCTACGACGCTTGCTATCGCTGACTCGAGCTGCCTAGCCTAAGGCCTGCATCATCGCCTGCTGAGCTACGGTCTGGTAAATCTCCTTGAGGTAGCCCATCACTGCGGGCGCATCCTCAGGGGGAAGCGGTATTTTACCTAGCACATCTAAAACCGTTGTTTCGGCAGGGGTAATCACCACCAGTTCCGAATCTAGGGGGTCTGTATAGGCCCAAAAATGGTTGAGTTCAATTTGACTGGTGGCCTTCCCAGACTCCGGCTGAGTGCCCAATTCTGTATCAGTGGTAAGAATTTCGGTAGACGTAGCGGTACTCTGTCGTCGCTGCCGCAGCGCGTCTAAAATACTGTCACGACTGCGACCCCGCAGTTGAAACAGCACAAACGGATCCTCGCGAAAAAAATCTCCGAGCTGGTAATACACCGCTGCAATGTGCTTGCAGGGGTTTTTAGGATCAGGGCAACTGCATTTAGAATGCACTTCTGACAGGTTAAATGGGTAAAGACTGAGGCCGTTGGCGGTAAAAACAGCCTCGATTTCAGCCGGCATTTCCCCCGCCAACAGCTGAGCAGAATAAATCGCCTGCTCCGACAGTGAATCAATAACGTAGTTCCAATCTTCGTCACTAAACGCGTCGAGCCAGATCGAAAGCTTGTAAGGTTCTTCAGCGGTGCCTTGCACCAGGGCCGTGACCTTAGACCCCTTGTACTCTAGGCTGAGAATGTGGCCTTCGCGCGCGTAGATGCGTCCCCGCTCTAGGCGCTTCTTAAAGCGGTAGGTGTTCAATAACTCTACCCAGCGCTGTACCCACCAAGCTTCATCTTCTAAGGCGTAGGCAGAGCTTGAAGCAGACGCGTAGGCAGTCATAACGGGGCAGCATAATGGGTTATCTGTTCATCTTAAGGCCAGTCGAGCTAGCCTCGCAGACTTGACCTAATAACCCATTGTGAGTGAGCCGATCTAGGGAACCTTCCGTTGCTGGAAACTAAAAAAAAACCAGGTCTTGTGCCCCAAGGTTCACTGACTTGTGAAACAGCTCCAAGTTTCTAGAGCCATGCCTATCGCCCTAAAAACTTAGAGCGATAGGCATGACAGCTACGCGTTAGCGACCGATGCCAAAGTACTGGAACCCAGCCCGTACCATGGCTTCGCGATCGAGGAAGTTGCGGCCATCAATGACGATGGGGCTGTTCATCCGCTGGGCCATGGCGGTGTAGTCGAGCTGTTTAAACTGTTGCCAGTCGGTAACTAAGACCAGGGCGTCGCAGTTATCGGCCAAATGTGAGGCGTCAGTCTCAACGATGACGCCCGTCAACCCGTGGCGCAGCCCGCTCTGGGAAACAATGGGGTCATAGGCTTTAACTTTGGCTCCTAGGCGATTGAGTTGCTCAATCAAAATCAACGCTGGGGCATCGCGCATGTCGTCGGTATCAGGCTTGAACGTGAGCCCTAACAGGCCAACGGTTTTTCCCTTAAGAATCTTGAGCACCTGCTGAAGTTTTTCAAGGGTAATTTGACGCTGGCGGTTGTTAACCTCCACGGCGGCTTTGAGTAGCTGAGCCTCATAGCCATAGTCATCGGCAGTGTGAATCAGGGCCGATACGTCTTTGGGAAAGCATGACCCGCCCCAGCCAATGCCTGCCTGCAAAAACTTTTTGCCGATGCGAGAATCTAGACCAATGCCATGAGCCACTTGGGTCACGTCGGCCCCCACGCGATCGCAGATATTGGCGACTTCATTAATAAAGCTAATTTTGGTCGCGAGGAAAGCGTTGGAGGCATACTTAACCATTTCGGCTGAACTGATGTCAGTGACCAGCACAGGCACCAGGTCAGCATTGGGATCTTCGGCAAAGCGCCGTTCTATGATCGGGGTGTAGAGTTCTTTCATCATGGCGATCGCCCGAGGGCTGTTGCTGCCCAGCACGATGCGATCGGGGTTAAAGGTATCGTATACCGCCGAGCCTTCTCGCAAAAACTCTGGGTTGCTAACGACATCGAAGTCGGCGGCGACCTCAGGGTGGGTTGTCTCAGGAATACCCCCAGCAGGTACGGGTACCTGCTGGCGCTCGGCCACGCCATCTAACACAATCATGCGTACCCAGTCGCCCGAACCAATAGGTACCGTAGATTTGTTCACAATTACCTTGTAACCGCCGTTGAGGTGAGTGCCAATGCCTCGGGCCACCGCCTCCACATAGCGAGTATCGCTTTCACCCGTGGGCAGGGCTGGGGTGCCCACCGCAATAAATAGAACGTTGCCGTGCTCAACGCCAGCCTTTAAATCAGTGGAAAATTGGAGATGGCCTGCCGCCATCGACGACTGCATAATCTCAGCCAGCCCAGGCTCAAAAATGGGCGACTGCCCCGACTGCATGAGCTTAACCTTTTCCTCATTGACATCAATACAGACTACGTCGTGGCCAACGTTGGCTAAGCACACGCCAGTAACCAGGCCTACATAACCAGTACCAATCACACATACCCGCATAGAAAATATCCCTTACTTTATGGACTATCGATAACCATTAATCTGGGAGCTTAAAGCCCTTGACCTTGACCAACTCAAGGCCATAGGTAGGCCATAGTCTAGCTGTGACCTACCTGCAAAAGCTAGCTGCTCATAGAGTGCAGTGTCGGTGATACAACCGCAGTTGTTCCTGATGCGCTCAGACGATTGCGAAAATCGTCGATGGTGAGCTTGAGTCCCTCCTGTAGAGGCACAGTAGGATTCCAGTCGAGGAACGTTTGAGCCCGAGTGATATCCGGCTTGCGGCGTTGGGGGTCATCCTGGGGAAGAGGTTTGTAAACCAAATCGGTATCCGGATTCACCATAGCCTGGATGGTTTGAGCTAGCTGTAAAATGGTGTACTCATCGGGGTTGCCTAAATTGACTGGGCCAATATAATCGCCATTCATGAGCCGCATCAGGCCGTTCACCAGATCAGACACGTAGCAAAAACTCCGCGTTTGAGAACCGTTGCCGTACACGGTTAGCGGAATGCCCTGTAGGGCCTGGACAACGAAATTGCTAACTACACGGCCATCGTTTTCAAGCATGCGAGGCCCGTAGGTATTGAAAATTCGGGCCACTCGAATATCGACGTTGTTTTGGCGGTGGTAGTCAAAGGACAGGGTTTCAGCGACGCGCTTGCCCTCGTCATAGCAACTGCGAATGCCAATGGGGTTGACGTTACCTCGGTAGTCTTCGGTTTGGGGATGCACTTCAGGGTCGCCATACACCTCGGAGGTCGAGGCTAGCAGAAAGCGAGCTTTAACTCGCTTTGCTAAGCCCAACATATTTAGGGTGCCCATGACGTTGGTTTTAATGGTTTTGACCGGGTTGTACTGATAATGCACCGGAGAGGCGGGGCAAGCCAGGTGATAGATCTGGTCAACCTCAAGCCGAATTGGCTCCGTTACGTCGTGGCGAATCACCTCGAAATAGGGATGATCGAACCAGTGCAGCAGATTGTGCCGGTGACCTGTATAAAAATTATCTAGACAGATTACTTCGTGACCCTCGGTCATTAAACGATCAATTAAGTGGGAGCCAATAAATCCGGCTCCGCCGGTTACAAGAATTCTCATGGGCAATTAACCAGAGAGATTTATAAACTAGGAGGCGTAGCTTGCATCTAACCTTACTTTTCCTAGGGTAAAGTATCCGGATAGCAAAACCCCATTGCTTCAATTTTGATTAGTTTGCTAATACTTCATAAAGTTTTTGTTGTTGAAGGCTGTTTTTAACCTAGCCCTAAGCGGGCTGTGCACCATTTGAGCACTCCTATGTCCGGCGATGCCCTTTGCCATTTGTTTGTTTATGGCACCCTCAAACCTGGAGAAAGAGCGTTTGCCAACCTTTGCGAACCATTCGCGATCGCAACCCAACCAGCACAGACGACAGGACAGCTCTACCATTTACCCCTAGGCTACCCAGCCATGACCACAGAACCTGGTTGGGTACAAGGGTTTTTGCTGACGCTGTCCAATTTAGATGCTCTTACGGCCATAGACGCTTTTGAAGAGTATTACCCCGATCGCCCCCAGAGCAGTGAGTATCAGCGGAGCCTGCAAACGGTTTATGACCTGAACCAGCACCCATTGAAAATAGCCTGGGTCTACACTATGAGCCTAGAGCAGGTAAATAGTTCTGGAAGTCTCTGGTTACCCCATGGCTATTGGACGGAGGCCGACTTTATAAACTTTCCAAATTAAAAAAGGCTCTGCCAACATGGCAGAGCCTTAATGCTAGTTAAACCTAGCTAAGTTGTGACTAAGTTATAGCAACTTAGAAACGGAAGGTGGCGCGAAGAGCACCCCAGAGACCAATATCATCATTACCAGCAAGGTTGGTATTGATGTCACCGTAGACGATAGCAGGTGTGATGGTCAAGAACTGGTTGAAGGGAATTTCGTAATAGCCTTCAATAAGAGTGGGGTTGTTAGTAGTACCAAACAGCTGGGGCAATTGGCCACCGTAGACACCCAGCTGAGCACCCTCAGCTAGGAAGTTGTTGATGCCAAGACCAGCAGTCCAGCTAAAGTCATTGCCGCCGTTGTAGGTGGTGTAAGCACCGTGACCAGCAACGAAGAACCTACCGAAGTCAAGGTTCAACAAACCAGCATAGGTGTCGGTAGCACCGGGCACACCACCGCCACCAGTGTAGTTCTGAGACCTGTCGCTGTGGATGTAGGCAATACCAGCATCCAGGAAGCCATCGCTCAGGTAGCTGAGCTGGCCAATGTAGCTCTGGCTAGCAGCAGCAAAGATACCGATGGAGGGAGTAAAACCACCAGTGCCACTGGTGAAACCTGCATCGAACACAAGGCTGTCGGTGAGAGCAAAGCTCAGACCAACACCAGGGCCAGCGGTAGTGCTACCACCAGCGTCGTAGAACTGAGGCCCACCAGCATCAGCAACGGAAGGACCGTCGAAGGGCACGATGGTGCTGGTTACCCAGTCATCGCCTTGAAGACCACGAGCAGAGGCCGTTACGGTCAGGCGGCTGCCAACGGGGAACTGGTAGTAGAAGTCATCAACCTGCACGTTGTAGTCGGTATTGTCAGGGTTACCAGCGTCACTGCCGCTGGCATTAGCAAGACCACCTAGGAGCCCTGAGCTGATAGCGTCGCCGCTGATTGCATTACCTCTGGCACCCTGCAAGCGAATACGCAAACGGTCGTTGCCGGTAAAGCTGGAGTCAAAGTTCAAGCGGGCACGGGCAGCAACGCTGGTGCTCGCCTCAGCGGTGACGATGTCAATCGGGGTAACTAGGTGGAAGTCAGCTTGACCAACCAGCTTGGTGGTGGTAGAGAACTGCTGAGCACGCAGGGTAGCGGTTTCAGCTTCCAGGGCATCGACGCGGCCGCGCAGGGTAGCCAATTCAGCCTGGAACTCTTCTTGCAGACGACGGATGGTGGCGAGGTCTTCAGGGTTGATGCCGGACTGGGCGATCAGGGTAGCGATCACGTCCAGGCAGGAGTTGAGACCGGCGGCGAACTCGAAGCGAGTGAGGCTGCGCTGACCGCGGAAGGTGCGGTCGGGGTAACCCTGAATACAACCGTAGTTCTCAACCAAGCTTTGTAGTGCCTGGAAGGCCCAGTCGGAGGGCAGCACGTCGGTGAGCTCTGAGACGCTGGTGATTTGAGCCAGTTGAATAGAGTCTTGATCGAAGTTGCTGACCTGGGGGGTAGCGGCTTCAGCTGCGATCGCGGAGCCAGAGACGGCCACAGCTGCACCTAGGGCAGCGGGCACAGCCAGCAGAGATTGCCAAAATAGCTTAGACATGTAATTTCTCCTCACACCTTAATACAAGGCTTATTGTGTACCTACCAGCAGGGTGGCCTAAGCCGCGCCTAATGAATAAAGTTCAGACCTGACCCAATAATAGGGGACAGTAACTCAACCTTATGTACATCCAAGACCGATAGTAGCAGATCTGCTCATCGGCGGCTAGATAAGATTTGACCTAATAACTAAGTAGTTACAAAATCACCTTATCTAGTGGCTAGACAAGCACCATAGGCATAAGGTTCCCCAAATTTATCTGGGTTAGCAGGACTAAGGAAAAATCTCTGCAAAGGCCATGTAGTGGACGACGGGTGACTCCGATTTCTGAAGCTGATGGATAGGCTCTGGCGATCGGGGACTCTAACCTAGTGGTCAACCAAGTCAGAGTCCCCAGTTAAGAGGGATAACCCCTAGAACCGGAAGGTGGCGCGCAGGACGCCCCAGAAACCAGTTTCATCCGTACCACCACCCAGGTTAGTATCCCCATAGATGACTGCAGGAGTGATAGTTAGGAACTCGTTAAAGGGCACCTCGTAGTAACCTTCAATTAGGAGAGGGTTGTTGGTGGTACCAGTTACCTGAGGTAGCTGACCACCGTAAATGCCCAGTTGAGACCCTTCAACCCCAAAGTCGTTGAGGCCAAGACCAGCGGTCCAGCTGAAGTCGTTGCCGCCGTTGAAGGTCTGATACGCACCATGGCCAGCGATGAAGAATCCACCAAAGTCAAGGTTCAATAGACCAGCATAGGTGTCAGTACCACCGGGTAGACCACCTTGAAAGTTGATGGACCGGTCGTTGTGCATATAGACAATACCAGCATCCAGGAAACCATCGCTTAGGAAGCTAAGCTGAGCAATGTAGCTCTGGTTGGCAGCAGCAAAGATACCAACATTAGGAGTGAAGGCACCAGGACCACCAGCCGTGTAACCAGCATCAAAAACGATACTGTCAGTCAGGGAGATGCTGATACCAGCACCGGCACCGTTGGAGCTACTGCCGCCGCTGGTATAAAAAGCTGGTTCTCCATATTGGGCGACGGAGGGGCCATCAAAAGGAACGATGGTGTCGGTGACCCAGTCATCGCCCTGAAGACCACGGGCAGAGGCGGTTAGGGTGATGCGGCTACCAACGGGGACTCGGTAGTAGAAGTCGTCAACGGTTACGTTGTAGTCGCTGCCCCGAGCGTTGGCCAAGCCACCGAGCACACGTGGGGAAATGGCGTTACCCTCACCAGCCTGCAGACGAATACGCAAGCGATCGTCACCAGTGAAGCTGGAGTCGAAGTTCAACCGAGCACGATTGGCAACGCTAGTGTTTGCTTCACCGGAAATGCCGTCAAACGGGGTAATCAGGTGGAAGTCAGCTTGCCCCCGCAGTTTAGTGGTGGTGGAGAACTGTTGAGCGCGCAGGGTAGTGACTTCAGCTTCTAGGGCATCGACGCGGCCGCGCAGGGTGGCCAGTTCAGCCTGGAACTCTTCTTGCAGACGACGGATGGTGGCGAGGTCTTCGGGGTTGATGCCGGACTGGGCGATCAGGGTAGCGATCACGTCCAAGCAGGAGTTGAGACCGGCGGCGAACTCGAAGCGAGTGAGGCTGCGCTGACCGCGGAAGGTGCGGTCGGGGTAACCCTGAATACAACCGTAGTTCTCAACCAAGCTTTGTAGCGCCTGGAAGGCCCAGTCGGAGGGCAGCACGTCGGTGAGTTCTGAGACGCTGGTGATTTGAGCCAGTTGAACGGAATCTTGGTCGAAGTCGCTGACCAGGGGGGTAGCGGCTTCAGCTGCGATCGCGGAGCCAGAGACGGCCACAGCTGCACCTAGGGCAGCGGGCATAGCCAGCAGAGATTGCCAAAATAGCTTAGACATTTGTATTTTTCTCCTCACACCGTTCTAGAGAGCCAAGCGTGTAGCAGTAGCGAAAGCTACAGCTCAGTTTCATAGGGGAGATTACCGTAAATCGGCGTGCTCAGGATGAAAAACGGGTTAAGCGTGAATGAGGGTTTGAGAAGAACTTGGTTAACCTGATTAACGTTAAGTCGAGAGCTCATGGCTTTCTGACTATGCCGTTCAAGGTAAGTCGGTTTAACTCAAAGCAGAGATAGTTTCTGCCATGGCAAAATCTTTTTCGGTTAGACCTCCTATGTCGTGGGTGGAGAGGCTAACGACGACCCGGTTGTAGGAGATTTGCAGGTCGGGGTGGTGACCAGCGGCTTCGGCAGGCTCGACTAGCTGGTTCACAAAGTCGACGGCAGCGACGAAGTCTTTAAACGTGCGGGTAAACGTGATGGTCTTGCCGACCAGCGTCCAGTCAGAAAGCTGGCTCAGTTTGGCTTGAATGTCGCGAGCGCTGAGGAGAGTGGCCATGGTGGTAGGGAGATGAACTATCCCATCATCCTAGGAGATAGTGGTGCGATCGCATTCAGCGAAGGGAGGCTGAGTCTGGCGATCGCGCGTTGCCCTGTAGGCGTTGCCCCTTTAAAAGCTATCCGCCCCTGCCAGGGGAAGAAAGTCTTCCTAAGCAGGGGCGGTCTAGTTGGATCTTAGGTTGAACCTGACTGCCGGGAGGAACCCTATTCAGCCAGCTTCGAGAGCTTAGCTAGTTGCCGAAGCAACCAACACTGAAGCTAGAGTACAGCCCCGGCGCGCAGCCGGCTGATCTCAACCTGAAGACCCACACGTTTACTACTTTCTTGCATGGGCATCACCTCCTGGAATCCTAACGGTAAAATCTGTAGAGTTGCTGCCGTAACAGCGGCATTACTCGTAAGTTAACACAATAATTTCTGGCTGTGGCACAAATTGCGAGCTTTGCCGAGGTCTAAGCTAATAGCGCTGGCCCTCAACGCCCTTCCAGAACCCTTACCTATGTCCATAGATCCTCGCTTTCCGATTCCTGATATCGCCTTAGATCAATACCTACAAGCTTGGCTGCAAGAAGATGTTGGCCGCGGCGACTGGACTACTGCTGGGCTGGGGTCTTTCGTCCAGCGGCCTGGGCAGGCCATTTGGGTCACCCGTGCCCCAGGTGTGATTGCCGGACTTCCCTTTGCCCGCCGCCTCTTTCAGCAGCTGGATGTTGATGTCAACTTTGAGCCATTGGTGAACGATGGCGACCTTTGTCCTAAAGACACCACCGTTGCCAAAATCAGCGGTTCTCTGGCAGTGCTGCTCACCGGAGAACGGGTCGCCTTAAACCTGGTGATGCGCCTAAGCGGCATTGCCACCGCTACCCATCAGTACGTGGAGCAGTTGGCCGACAGCCCCACCCAGTTTGTCGATACCCGCAAGACCAGCCCCGGTCTACGCCAGTTTGAAAAGTACGCCAGCCGAGTTGGTGGAGCCATTAACCACCGTATGGGGCTGGACGATGCGGTGATGATTAAAGACAACCATATCGCTGCTGCTGGGGGCATTCGGGCGGCAGTGACCCAGATTCGAGCGGCGATTCCTTACCCAATGACGGTGGAGGTGGAAACGAGCAATCTGGAGCAGGTTGATGAAGCGCTCACCTGCCCTGTAGACATCATCATGCTTGACAACATGCCACCAGAACTGATGAAGACCGCCGTCGATCGCATTCGCGAGCAAAAGCCGACCGTTAAAATCGAGGCTTCGGGCAACGTAACCCTAGAGACCCTAGGGCCGATCGCGGCGACAGGGGTAGATTTCATTTCCAGCAGTGCCCCCGTTACCCGGGCTCCGTGGCTAGATATTAGTATGCAAGTGATCAGTTCTGAAGTGATCTAACCCGAGGCAACCCATGATCCTAACTACCGGTCCTAACGTTGACGGTCGCCCTGTAGTTGAATACTGCGGGCTGGTAAATGGTGAGGCTATTTTGGGAGCCAATATTTTTAAGGACTTTTTTGCGGGCATTCGCGATGTGGTAGGCGGGCGATCGGGTGCCTACGAACATTCCCTGCGCCAGGCCCGCAACACTGCCATCAAAGAAATGATGCAGGCTGCCCAAGAGCTAGGAGCCGACGCCATTATTGCCGTAGATATCGACTACGAATCGTTGGAGATCAACAACGGCGGCAACATGCTGATGGTAGCGGCCAGTGGTACAGCGGTGCGCTTGGGATGAGACGTTCTTAGCCTAAGCACTTGGTCCCTAACTCAATCCTTAGGTTTAGCCTAGAGCGGCACTGAGGACTGGATGCCTGATTAGTTCATGAGAGGGCGTGATCTTTCAGGTCAGCCAAAGAAACGTGCTCAACGGCACTCGCGTGGGTGGCGTCTAGGATCACCGGGGGTGCGACCCCAGCTTCTAGGGCTTCTTGCCAGCGAGGGGCGCACAGGCACCAGCGATCGCCCGGATTGAGCCCCGAAAATTGAAAAGCGGGCATCGGCGTCGAGAGATCGTTGCCCTGGGCTTTGGTGAAAGCCAAAAACTCAGGAGTCATCTGGGCGCACACCACGTGAACTCCCATGTCGCCGGCGCCGGTGTTGCAGCAGCCGTCACGATAGAAGCCGGTCATAGGTGAGGTGCAGCAGGGGGCGAGGGGAGTCCCCAAGACGTTGGTAGCGGTGGTCATGGGAGTTTTACCTAAAGGGCTGGTAGGCAGGTCGTCATTCGCTTTTAATTTATCGCAAGACCCCAAAACCCGCCTTGCCGAAGCCCAAAAAAAGAGATGTCGCTAGCGGCATCTCGGGGAGATAGGTTTGAGGGTAAAGAATCTGGCAGGGGCTGATCTGACTCGGCCTACGCATCGATGGTGGTAATAGGTTCAACGGTAGCGTCGTTGGCTGCGCTAGTACCAGACTGCTTGCGCTTGTTGAGGCGCTCCAGCGCAATTTGAGACAGCTCAGTGACGAGCAGGGTGGCCAACAAACCGTCGTCAATCCAGCCAATAATTGGCAAAAAGTCGGGGGCAATATCAATGGGAGAAACCAAGTAAATTATGGTTCCTAAACCTAGGAGCCAGCCATATTTGGTATTGCGCAGAGTTGCTTTATACCAGTTGTAAAAGGAGCCAATCGCGTTGTTCATTGAGCCATTCACCTGAACGTGATGCTTAAATGGTGTCAAAAAAACAGGCGATCACCTAGTGTAGAAAACTGATCTAAACCGGTGGAGAACCGTCCCCCAAAATTTCTTGGTTCTAGCTGAAGCAAACTCTGGGTAGCCAGAGTCAGAGTGCTAGACTACGGAAGCAACAATGACAGAAATGCGCGGTTTATGACCGTAGAGACGAGATCGATGAACCAAGCTGGAATGGCGACAGCCATTGAGGTGCCCCTCAGCATTGCGCCAATGATGGATCGCACCGATCGCCATTATCGCTATTTCATGCGGCAGATCACTCGGCACACTCTGCTCTATACCGAGATGGTGACAGCCCAGGCAATTTTGCACGGCGATCGCGACCATCTACTGGGTTTTACCCCCAGTGAGTCGCCGCTAGTGCTGCAAGTGGGGGGCGATGACCCACGGATGCTGGCAATCTCGGCCCACGCTGCCACTGACTTTGGTTACGACGCCATCAACTTGAATGTGGGTTGCCCCAGCGATCGCGTCCGTAGCGGCAACTTTGGGGCCTGCCTGATGGCCCAGCCTGAGCGAGTTGCCGAGGGCGTTGCAGCTATGATGTCTGCTAGCCCGTTGCCGGTCAGCGTCAAACACCGGATTGGCATAGACGATCGCGATCGCTATGAAGACATGGCCACTTTCGTGGATATCGTCGCCCAAACTGGCTGCCGCCACTTTACCGTCCACGCTCGTAAGGCCTGGCTTCAGGGGCTTAGCCCCAAAGACAACCGTACGGTACCACCCCTGCGCTACGGCGACGTGCATCGCCTCAAACGAGACTTTCCTTACCTGTGGATTGAGATCAATGGCGGTTTGACCAGGCTTGAGCAGGTGACAGAACAGCTTGCCCAGGTCGATGGAGTCATGGTTGGCCGGGCTGCCTACGATAATCCCTACCTCTTTAGCCAGGTTGATCAGGGCTTTTTTGCCGACCCTAGGGCTCCCCTCAGCCGCCAGCAGGTGGCCGAAGCGATGCTGCCCTACATTGACCACTGGGTGCGCCAGGGGCTGAAGCTCAACAAAATTACTCGCCACATGCTGATGCTGTTTGCGGGGCAGCCTGGCAGCCGCCTGTGGAAGCAAACGCTAACTGAGGAGTCGTCTAAACCTGGAGCCGGGGTTGAGGTTGTTCGGCAGGCTTTGACGGCGGTGCAGCGACAGAGCGAGATTCAGGCTCAGCTAGGGAGTTTCGTTTAGGCCTTGGGTATTGGTTTTAAGCGGGGTGGGCACCCAGGCGAAGGGGTAAACGTATTCGTCAATGGCGGTTAGGGGAGACAGTGCTGTGCCATCGGGGTGAACGCGATGCAGCACCTGGGTACCTAGGGGATCGTCTGGCGGGGTGGCCGTAAACGCAATCCAATTGCCATCAGGGGACCACTGGCTGTCGAGGATGTTTTGCAGGGGCTGATCTGTCAAAGCCGTAAATTCTTGGCTAACTAGATCCATGCGAAACAAGGTTTGTCGACCGGCTTGAGCCCCCGATGCGAAGGCAAGTTGCTGACTGTTGGGAGCCCAGCTGAGGGCGTCGTAGAAACCAGGTCGGGTGAGGGCTTGGGTTTCCCCGGTGTTGACGTTGACTAGAGCAATGATTTCTTGATTGCTGAGGGGTGGATTGTGGGGCCGATAGTGGGCGATGTAGCGCCCGTCAGGGGACCACAGCACAACACTGCGGTAGATTTGGAAGTTGGCTTCGGGCGTCAGCACGCGGCGATCGCCCCCGTCAGCCCTCACCACATTGAGCCGCTGAAAGGGATAGTTGCCCTCGTAAAAGGCTAGCTGGGTGCCATCCGGGGACCAGGCCAAAGGGCTCCCGGCAGCTCCGTAGATGCCGGGGGTTTGGGTGACGCGGCGAGGGCGGCTACCATCCAGCCCGACGACGAAGATATGTTGGCCGGTCACATAGGCGATCTGGCTGCCATCTGGCGCTAAGAAAACGTCTGACTCTGGACTGTCAGGCAAGGAATTAAAGGCTGTCACCTCTCCAGTGGGGCGACTGAGGAAGAGATCTAGCTCAGCGGGCGCACCGGCCGTAGGAGCGGGGCAGCGCTGCTTAATGACCAGGGTTTCGCTATCGAGCTGCCAGGTCAAATCAATCGTGGGCGGTCGTTGACAGTCGCTAGAAAATACTAGTTTGGGGGAGGCTGCACCCGGCTCAACCCGATAGACCTCGCCGTAGTTTTGAACGATGGCTAGCTGTTCGCCGCTGGGAGACCAGGCTAGGGCGTTGAAGGGGCGATCGCCCTCGGGTAGTAGGGCTTCGCGATCGCCACTGTCGGGCTCCAGACGAAACAGCCCGTTGGGGGTGGCAAAGGACAAATCTGCCGCTGGCGCTGCTGTGATGGCAAACGCCACAATTGCGGTGGTGAATACGGCCACAGAAGGTTGAATCACGGTTTCACATCCTTGAGCGTTCCCTTCGTCATCATAGCTATGGGCTGGGGCTTGGAACCAGCTTTTAGAATCGCACCGGGCGATCATCCCCAGCATCGGTTAGTTTCTAAGATGCCAGAGGTCATTGATTGTTGGGTTGTCGGCCCTGTCACCCTGGGACAAGCTAGGCGGGCGCTGACTCCGGTGCTGTATTTATTCGCCCGCTCATGAACGTCATCAGCCTATTTTTCATTTTTTTAATTCTCTCCTCCCTTCAGCCAGCGATTCAGCGGCGGATTGTTGAGTCGCGTCGGGTCAATGCCATTCGCAATTTAGAGCAGCAGCGCGGCAGCCGAGTGATTTTGTTGATTCACCGCCAGGAGTCGATCAGCCTGCTAGGCATTCCCATCTCGCGGTTTATTAATATTGAAGACTCGGAGCAAATTTTGCGGGCCATTCGCCTTACCCCCGCCAACGTGCCCATTGACTTGATTTTGCATACTCCTGGTGGGCTAGTGCTGGCCACCGAGCAAATTGCCCGGGCATTGCTTCGCCACGGGGCTAAGGTAACGGTGTTTATTCCCCACTACGCCATGAGTGGTGGCACGATGCTGGCCATGGCCGCCGACGAAATTGTGATGGATGAAAATGCAGTGCTGGGGCCAGTGGATCCTCAGTTGGGCAATGTGGCGGCGGCCAGCATTCTTACGGTGCTAGAGGCGAAACCACCTGAGAAAATGGACGACCAAACTCTGGTGACGGCAGATCTAGCCCGCAAAGCAATTAACCAGGTGCAGCGATTTGTGCGCGCCCTCCTAGAAGACTCAACTCCGCGGCAGAAGGTTGACCCGGCCAACATTGACAAAATCATCGATCGCCTCACCACCGGCCAGGTCACGCACGACTACCCAATTGCGGTGGAAGAGGCAACCGACATGGGGCTGCCCGTGACCGTGGGCTTACCCCTAGAGATCTACAGCCTGATGGATCTCTATCCCCAGCCGATGATGGGCCGACCAACGGTGCAATACATTCCGCTGCCCTACCAGAGCCCGTCGTCGCTGCCGGCTGGGCAAGGGCGACCCCAGTAGGAGTCGGTTGGATGCCTGGGTGTCGGACTTATCTATTGAGGTAATTGACGATAGCTGTGGCGATCTGATGGTTGCCGTCTTTAGCGAGAGATTTGGTAGTGCGGGCTGGGTCGAAGGGCTGGGTTAAAAAGGCCCAGTCGCCGTCAAAAAAATCGGCGGGGGTGAGAACTCGATGCCAACTATAGTCTTGCAGGCCGTTGACGAGAATGGGGCCTTCTGCAAAGTCTTCTCGGGTGATAGTGATAATGGGCAAATCTAGGCGGCAGGCTTCAGAGAAGGTGCTGAACCCTGGCTTGGAGACTATCCGGCTGCACAGGGGCATGACATCCACTGGGCGGTAGCCCTGCCTAGGCACCTTAAACAGATTGGGCAAGGCGGGGGCGTCTTGTTCAAAGGTGAGAAACTGCCAGTCGGGGAACTGGGTGAGGCGATCGTAGGGAATGGCCTGGAGGCTTAACCCGCCGAAGGTCAGTAAAACTGTGCGTTCTTTGGGATGAGACAGGTTCCACTGTGCCCTTAATTCGTCAGCCCCGTAGCGTGGGGTGCCTCCGGTTAGCCCGGTGTCTTCTACCAGGGGGAAGGCGGCCATCGGTTCGTGGAAGGGCAGGCGGAAGAGGCGATCGCACTCACCAAAACACCCCCCTATCCAGCTAGCGATCTGCTCAAACTCGGAGCCAAAGCCTCGGTAGATAAAATCCCAGCCAAAGTTGCTGACCATCCAGCAGGGAATGTCGGCGGCGTGGGCGATCGCCGTAGCCAGCGGTGGAATATCAGCCACCACCAGGTTCACCCCGCGCTGCTTGAGGTAGGCGACCTCATCGGCCACAGTTTCTTGCTGATGAGCCTGGATATCCTGAAGCTTGGCCAGCGTAGCCGGTAGGTCCATGGTGAGACTATCGGGCTGAATCACGCCAATATCAAAGGCTACCGGACGATACTCATAGGGCATTGGCAGGTATTCATCGAGCAGCCATTGGGGAGCGGTAGTGGCCAGCACCAAATCCACCTCGGGCTGTAGCGCTTTGACCGCAGCAGCAATAGAGGCAGCACGGGTGGCATGGCCAAAGCCGTGATTAGTAATCGCCACGTAGATCACAGGGCGGGGCATAGACAAATTCCTCTCCAACTAAAAAGGCTCGTCCCTAGGGACGAGCCTCAATCATCTCAACAGCTTAGACCCTAGAGCTGGGGCACAAACTGCTGTTTGTCGGGCACCACCGTGTACTCAGAGACAATCTGACGCAGTTCTTCGCCGTCGATGGTTTCGCGCTCGACCAGCAGATCGACTAGGCGATCGATCAGGGCGCGGTGGTCTTGCATAATGCGCTTGGCATTGGTGTAGCAGTGGTCAACGATGGTGCGCACCTGGCCGTCGATGCGAGACGACACTTCCTCAGAATATTCTGAGCGAGAGAGCCAGTCGCGACCGAGGAACACCTCGCCCTGAGAGCTTTCGAGGGACAGCGGCCCCAGGTCGGACATACCAAATCGAGTGACCATTTGCCGAGCCATGTTGCTCACCTGTTGAAGGTCGTTGCCGGCCCCTGTAGTGACTTCGGCATCGCCAAAGATGACATCCTCAGCGGCGCGACCGCCCAGTGCCCCTGTAATTCGAGCCAGAATCTGAGCCCGAGAAATCAGCATCTGCTCTTCACTGGGGGTAAACCAGGTGAGACCCTGGGCCTGACCACGAGGAATCAGGGTGACTTTTTGTACCGGGTCGTGGTCTTTGACCAGGGTGCCAACGATCGCATGACCAATCTCGTGGTAAGCAATCAGCCGCTTGCTCTTGCTGTCGACTAGGGGGGTGCCCTCCATGCCGGCGATGACGCGGTCAACGGCATCGTCTACCTCGGCCATGGTCATGCCCTCTTTGCGGCGGCGAGCGGTGAGAATGGCGGCCTCGTTGAGCAGGTTGGCCAGGTCAGCCCCGGTAAAGCCGGGGGTGCGACGGGCGATCTGCTCCAGAGAAATGTCTTCGGCCAGCTTCTTGTTGCGGGCGTGAACTTCGAGGATTTCAATGCGGCCTTTGATGTCTGGCGGATCGACCATCACCTGACGGTCAAAGCGACCGGGGCGCAGCAGAGCTGAGTCGAGCACGTCTGCCCGGTTGGTGGCGGCGATGATGATGATGCCGGTGTTGCCCTCGAAACCATCCATCTCGGTGAGCAACTGGTTGAGGGTCTGCTCACGCTCATCGTTACCGCCGCCGATACCTGCACCCCGCTGCCGACCGACGGCGTCAATCTCATCGATAAAGATGATGCAGGGGGCGTTTTCTTTGGCCTTCTTAAACAGGTCGCGCACGCGGGAGGCCCCCACGCCGACGAACATTTCGACAAACTCAGAACCGGAGATGCTGAAGAAGGGCACGCCGGCTTCGCCTGCGATCGCCTTAGCCAACAGAGTTTTACCAGTACCGGGAGGGCCCACCAGCAGCACACCCTTAGGAATGCGCGCCCCAATGGCGGTAAAGCGCTCGGGCTTCTTCAAGAAGGTAACGACCTCCTCCAGTTCTTCCTTGGCTTCGTCGATACCGGCCACGTCATCGAACATGACGCCGGTCTTGGCTTCCATCATGAAGCGGGCCTTAGACTTACCAAAGCTCATCGCCTGGCCCGGGCCACCCATGGCACCGTTGGAGCGGCGGAACAAAAAGAACAGACCGCCAATCAGCAGCAGCGGAAACAGCAAATTGCCCAGGGCACCCACCAGAGCGCCGTCGTTGCGCGGGGGGTGAGAGTCGAGGCTGATGTTGGCCGTGCGCAGACGGCTCACCAGGTCGGGGGAGTTGCCCGGCAGGTCGACCCGCCAGCGCATGACGCGGTTGTCTAAGTCGGGGTCAACGGCTTCAACAATGGCTGTTCTACCGCCGTCGTAGAGATCTACTGCTGTCACCCGCCCGGCATCGAGATAGTCGAGAAAGCGACCGTAGGTGAGGCGGGTGTTGGCCGTGTTGCGACCCATATCGGCCGGAGCCGACGAAAATGCTCCTTGCCACAAGAAAAACCCTATTACCAGCAGGGGCAGGGTCCACAGTAAGGCTACTCGCCACGAAAATTTCATACCTATGGCCTCTATTGACTAACGTGCACAGTGTTAACGGATGTCCAGTTAACGGATGGTGACCGAGTTTGGCCCTACGTTTATCATGCCTGGGAACGGGTGTTACCGGGGTTGGCGGGGCGGAACCTCGAATCGCGAAAAGAAATATGAGATAAATCTTTACTTAATGTAACGTAAGCCACGGGACTCGGGCAAATCCTCAATTAAATTGATTGTCCCGGGACCACTAACCTTGAGGTGCGTAGCGTCGGCCAGGCTTCTCCTCTATTGTTACTTTAACTGGTTATCGGTTGAGAAATGTTTAGCGGCCGAGGAGCCCTGCGATGAAACCCCGTCATCCCGAGACGTTGGGGGTGAAAGCTACCCTCCTGCTGGTCAGCACCCTGACGGTTATGGCGGGGGCTACGATCGCCCCCTCGCTCCCGGCCATGCGATCGCACTTTGCCGAGGTGCCCAACGCCGACTACTGGGTGAGGCTGGTACTGACGGTGCCAGCCCTGTTTATCGCTCTGGGTGCCCCGATCGCAGGCACGATTATCGATCGCTTTGGGCGCAAGCGCTGGCTGGCGCTGTCGGTGTTTGCCTACGGTCTGGCCGGAAGTTCGGGCTTTTTCCTAAACGATATTGGGTGGATTTTGGTCGGGCGGCTGGTGCTGGGCCTGAGCGTGGCGGGCATTATGACCACCGCTACCACACTGGTTGCCGACTATTATCTGGGCGCTGCCCGAGCCCAGTTTTTGGGGGTGCAGGCCGCGTTTATGGCACTGGGCGGCGTTCTGTTTCTTACCTTGGGTGGCTACCTGGCCGATATTAGCTGGCGGTTTCCGTTCTTGATCTATATGACAGCCTGGCTGATGCTGCCGCTGGTGCTGCTGGTGCTGCCCGAGCCGGTGCGGGTCAGCCGCGCTGAGGCACAGGCACTGGCTGCGGCCAACCCTGAACCCGTCCCGTGGGTGTTGCTGTTCACGACCTTTGCGATCGCCCTGCTGACGCAAATCGTGTTTTACATGATTCCGGTGCAGCTGCCGTTCTATTTGCAGCAGCTGAGTGGTGCCAATGGGTCGCAGAGCGGACTCGCGATTGCCCTGGCCACCCTAGCCGCTGCTAGCAGCTCGCTCAGCTACCAAAAACTCAAGGCGCGGTTCCACCTTTACCGCGCTCTACGCGCTGGCCTTTGGGCTGATGGGGGTGGGCTACCTGGTGATCAGCCAGGCGTCGAGCTATGGAGGAGTGTTGGTGGGGCTGGCGATCGCGGGCCTAGGCCTGGGCCTCTTTACCCCCAATATGACCGTTTGCCTCACGTCGTCGACCCCAGCGGCCCTGCGAGGACGGATTTTGGGCGGTCTCACCACCAGCTTTTTCTTTGGTCAGTTTGTATCGCCGCTGGTGAGCCAGCCCCTCAGCCAGCAGCTGGGTTTAGCCGCTACCTATGGTCTGGCTGGGGGCCTCATGCTGCTGCTGGGAGCCATTACCTTGGGTGTAATGGCCCGCTGGCGAAGGCTAGCTCAGCGCCAGCGCCCCCTTTAGACGCGGTACATCAAAGCCACGCTGGCGCAGAATTAGCCACGATTCCATCAGGTCTGGCCCTTGAAGGGCACCCATGAGAGCGGCCCGCATCGATTTCATCACCAGCCCTTTCTTCACGCCCTGGGCCTTGGTGACCTCATCCACCAAAACTTTGAGTTCGTCAATCGTGGCTGGAGATTTCTCGGTGAGCCCCGTCAAAATGCCCTCCAGCACAGCAGATACGCCATCGAGCTGCACCTGGGCCTTGGCGTCGTCAGCGAACTCGACGGTTTCGGTGAAGAAAAAGCGGCTTTGCTCCACAACGTCTGTTAGCCGAGTGAGGCTAGGGCCGAGCATCGCCATCATTGGCAGCAGCCAGCTTTGGTCGGCCTCAGCGTCAACGGCATAGCCAGCCTCTTGAAGGTAGGGTAGCGCTAGCTCTAGCAGGGTGGCAGGCTCCATGATGTGGAGGTACTGACTGTTGAGCCAGTCGAGCTTATCCCAGTCGAACTTGGCCCCGGCTTTGTTGACGCGATCGAAGCTGAACTGTTTGGCGGCTTCGGCCAGGGTGAACTGTTCGGTGGCGTCGGGGGCTGACCAACCCAGCAGGGTCATGTAGTTGACCAGGGCCGGAGCCACAAAGCCCATTTTTTGGAAATCAGAAATGGAGGTAACGCCGTCACGCTTGGAGAGCTTCTGCCCGGTCTGGTTGAGAATGAGCGGCGCGTGGGCAAAGGCGGGCACGGCGGCTTCGAGGGCTTCGTAGAGCAGAATTTGCTTGGCGGTGTTGGCAATGTGGTCTTCGCCACGAATGACGTGGGTGATGGCCATGTCAATGTCGTCAACCACGACGGCCAGGTTGTAGAGGGGCTGGCCAATGGTTGTGACTGAGGAGGCGCGAGCGACGACCATGTCGCCGCCCAGGTCGCTGGCCTGCCAGGTTACAGGGCCGCGCACCATGTCGTTCCAGGTGATGGTGCGGCTATCGTCAATTTTAAAGCGAATCACTGCTGAGCGGCCCTCTGCCTCAAAGGCGGCCTGCTGGTCGGGAGTGAGATCGCGGTGGCGGTTGTCGTAGCGGGGGGCATGGCCCCTAGCCTTTTGCGTCTCGCGCATGGCGTCTAGCTCGTCGGGGGTGTCGTAGGCGCGGTAGGCGAGGCCCTTGTCGAGCAGAGTTTGAATAGCCTGGCGGTAGAGGTCGAGCCGCTGGGACTGAAAGAAGGGTCCTTCGTCCCACTCCATGCCGAGCCACTTGAGGCCGGCGAGAATGTTGTCGGTGAATTCTGGTTTGGATCGCTCTTCGTCGGTGTCTTCGATGCGGAGAATGAACTGGCCGCCTTCGTGGCGGGCAAATAGCCAGTTGAACACAGCGGTGCGGGCAGTACCAATGTGCAGAGTTCCCGTGGGGCTGGGGGCAAGGCGAACGCGGACGGTCATGGGGTTTCCTGCACTCTCGACAAAGGTTTCTTGACAGTCTCCTATTTTAGGGGGTGGGGCGATCGCATTGAGGATGGGATCCTAAATTTCGGCAATGGGTGAGGCGCGGCGCACAACTTTGGGCGAAAGCCAGATTTACCGCTGGGGCCATTTCGCTGGCCCCAGACCCCCGTCGACAAGGACGTTCCGTCGTCGTTGACCTCACGGAAAGGATCGGCTGATCATCGGTTTAAACTTCGGTTTTGCTAGTGAACCTGTAGGCGACATTCAATCCTAAGGTTCTTAGCCCCTATCTGCTTTTTGCCGTCATGCTCTCCCATCTCCCCATCTTCCTAATCTCCCCTATCTTCCTCACCTTCCTCATCTCTCTTCACCTACTCACTCCCCTGCCCCTGTCTGTTGCACCCACAGCTCCACTCCCTCGGCCAGGGTTTCTGCCAATTTCGCTTGCTCCTGCGGATCCGTCGCCCACTCAAATTCGTTGGGGTTGATCATGAAGCCCAGCTCTAACAGCACGGAGGGGGTGACGTGGGGGCGGGTGAGGGCGAGGTTGTTCCAGAAGACGCCGTAGGAGGGGCGATCGAGTTCGGTTACCAGGTAGTCGTGGAGGAACTGGGCCAGGCTGTGGGCCTGGGTGTGGAACCAGAAGGCACCGATGCCGGCGGTGTTTTGGGCGTCGCCGCTGTCGGGTAGGGCATTGTAGTGAATGCTCAGGGCCAGGGTAGGTTCGACTTGGGCGATTTGGGCGGGGCGATCGTTGACGCCGATGGTGCTGTCATCGGTGCGGGTCATGATTACCCGCGCTCCTCGGGCTTCTAGGGCGGCTTGTAGGAGTAGCGACACTTCCAGGTTGACGTCTTTTTCGGGGGTGCCGTTGGGGCCGCGCGAGCCCGGTTCGTCGCCGCCATGGCCGGGGTCGACCAGAATGGTGGTGCCCTCTAGGGGGCGAGAGGTTTGAAGGGCGGGGGGCTGCTTGAGGGATAGCACGAGGGTGGTGCCTTCGTAGCGCAGCTTGTAGCCCCACTGCTGATCGGTTTTGAAATGAATTTGGTACTCTACCTGGTCAGGCAGGACGGGGTTCCAGTCTAGGCGTTCAACCAGCCCGTTGTCGGTGACGTAGATGGTGTCGGTTTGGGGCACGGTGTTGTGCAGGGTGAGGGTGAAGGTGTCTGTGCCTTGCTCAACGCTGACGGGGACAGGTACTTGTAAGGGGAAATAGATTTCTGTCCAGCCCGGCACCTGGCGGGAGGTGACGCCGCGAATCAGCGATCGCACCACCGCTCCCCCGGCCACTGGCTGAGTCTCAGCGGTGCGAATCCAGCCGCCGTAGTCGAGGCGTAGCCAATCGCCCTCGCGGCTCGTGACCCTGGCGCGGGTGCCTTGGGGCAATGGGGTAAGGCGTGAGTAGTCAGTGCTGGGGCCGGTACGGGCTACGCCTGCGGCAGCCGTAACTTCGACAACCTCGATCGCGCTAGGATTCAAAATACTCACAGAACCGGGGGCAGCATTCATCGCTACGGATGCACCCTGAGCGAGGCGGTAGACGGGCTGTCCCAGATCGCCCGGTTCTTCAGCCATGAAGCAGCTTTCGTAGCGGCTGGGGCCAGCGGTGGCAATGGGGCTGGCCTGGTCGGTGAGGACGGCTGAGTTGGGAGGCAAATCGGCGCGATCGCCCTGGGGCAACAGGGTATAGATCTGCCCTCCCAGGGCTGCCGTCACCGTGGCATTGGCAGGAGCCACGGCCCCCAGACACACCCAGTCCCCCGGCTGGCGAGCAATATCTGCCCCCGGCAGCAGCGAGTCTTCGGCAAAGCCCAGGGTCTCTGGCAGCACTGGCCCGCTGGCCACCCGCGTAACCGTAATTGATAAGGTTTGGTCGCCCTGGGTGAGGGTAAAGGTGTTGGGGCCAGGAGTTAGGGGCCGCGAGGGGGCAAAGTGGCCCGCTGCGCTGCGCCCTTCTATCGGTTCACCATTCAGCAACACCGGCTGGTCAGGTGCGCCAGTGCCAATGAAAAAGATCTGCTCGGCCGTGGTCTGGTGGCCATCGGGAGGATAGACCACCTGAAGGCTTGTCTGTGCTTGAGCCACGGTGGTGATGCCCACTGTGCTAAGACCGGCTAGCGCGGCTGCGCCCCAAACCCACTGCGCCATAGGTATTCATCCGATGCGATCGCTACCCCGCCAGTCTACGCCGCCAGTGGCGTTTTCCCAGCCTAGGAGCGCCTAGAGTGACTCACCCAGGCCCTGGTTCCAGTCTTGGCCCAGCTGAATGGTGATATCAGAGTCGAGGGCACCGGTGCTCTCGACCCGCACTTCGCCAATTCCTAAAAAGCGATGCACCATTTCGGCGGTCGCGCCATCGCCTCGCTGGGCCACAATGCGACTGATGGGCAGGGGTTCGTGGAGAGTTTTGTCGACAAATACATTAGAGTAGCCGCTTTCGCGCAGCGCTCGGGTCAGGGCTTGCACCGCCACTGGGTCATTGGTGCTGTCTTGAATGGCGACCCGCACTCGGCTAGGGTCGCTAGTGGTGGCTACCCGCTGAGTGCCAAACCCAAAGTACTGGTCAACCATGCCGTCAATGTCGTTATAGCTGGGCAGCCAGTAACTCGCCGCAAAGTCTTGGGGGCGGCTAAAGTTGCCTGGCAGCATCAGCATTTGCACGTTAGAGCGGTTGATCTGTGCGCCGTAGCCCACCAGGGCCAACAATTCTTCCACAGAGAGGTTGGTGTCAACGTTCTCCTGAACCACCGACAAAATTTTGGGCAGCCGGGCAATGGTTGCTGGATTGAGCGTCTGCTCAGCCAGGGCTCGCATAAACATCTGCTGACGCTGAATGCGGCCAATATCGCCTTGGGAATCGTAGCGAAAGCGCAGGAACTGGAGCGACTGATTGCCATTGAGTTTTTGTTCGCCCGCCTTGAGATTGATGTAGAGGTGCTGGCTGTCGTCTTGGTACTTCATGTCGACGGGTACGTTGACTGTGACCCCGCCTAAGGCGTCAATGAGTTTTTCAACCCCCTGCACGTTGATACGCACGTAGCGATCGACAGCTACGCCACCCAATAGGTCGCTGACCGACTCTGCGGCTAGGGCTGGGCCGCCATCGCGGTTGGCCTCATTGAGCTTGGTCAGCCGACCGCGCACATAGGTGCGGGTGTCGCGGGGCAGCGAAAGCACTACCATCTGCTCGGTTTGGGGATTAAACCGCAGCAGCAGCATCGAGTCTGAGAGACCGTCAAAGGAGTTGACCAGGGCGTGATAGCCCACGTCTTGCAGCTCGGGCGGTACTTCGTTGACATCTGTGGTCAGCACCTTAACGCCCAATACCAAAATGTTGACCGGGCGAGTCAGGCGGGGCAGCCGCAGGTTGCCGCTTGACGCAATGGCCGCATCTTGGCTAAAGACTCCCGATTCTTCAGCGCTCAGCTCTTGCTGCATAAGTGGGGATGCTGACAGCGAAACCGCCAGCAGCGCGCCAGCTACTCCAGAGATACCCGCCACTGATGCCAGGGCAATGCCCACGCTGAGTATGCGAGGCATGCGCCGTCGCTGTTGAACTGGCATTTTTTGTGGATGCCCCTGGGATGAACGGGCTTTGAGATGTTGGGGATGACGTTGAGACACCAGGGACCTCGGGGCAGTAAAAATGAACGGTGTAGAGATTACAGCCCCGTAGGGGGATGACTCTGCGAAATTTTTAGCTGCATGTTAACAGCAATTCAGTCAGCCGACCCACGTAATATCGCATTAACCCAGCAAATTGGGTTAATTTTCGTCAGCGCATGGATGGCCCTGAGGGCAAGGCATAGCGCTTTCTCATAATCCAGTATTGGTGAGCAGGGAGACCGCGTCGATATCCATACTCCTAGGGCAGTCGCTTACTCCATTGGCTAAACCCCGGCAGGTTAACCGATTTGCCCTGCAATAGACGCACCATGAGGATGAGGTTGGTCAGGGTGTAGCCGGTAGTCACCAGGGTATTGCTGATCAGCAGCCGCAGTGACAGCCCTGGTGCGAGATGGCTCCCAGCGCTGAGCACACCGTAGGTGATGACCCAGGTGAAGGCCAGAGTAATCACCAGCCGACTGACCGCTAGCTCTTGGCGGCTGCCCTGCTTTTGCCACAGGCTGTAGAGGGCGGGCACGACCCCGAAAATAGGCACTAGGTAGAGGCTCAATTTTAGGCGCTCAAGGGTTTCCCCCGAGGCAGGACTGGCTTTTTTCATAGGTACTGAGCCCTGGACAGAAGGGAGAAGTTGTTGCAGGGGCTGTCCAGATTATGCCCTAAGCGCTCAGCACACGTGTATCTGTCCGCTGAGAAAGCTTGAGCCGGCATGGGCTAGCGCGATCGCTGAGTTCTTCCCAGCCACTATTCTCTAAATCGCCTTACCAATAAATGTCCGATGCCGTGGGCTGTTAAACGTCACGGTAGGCCGATCAAACCCTGCCGCCTCAAAGGCCGCTACTATATCTAAGCTGAAGTACTCGTCTAAATATGGCTCAGTGCTTTTGAGTAGGGTGAAGACAAAGGGCGGCAGTTTTTGAATGGCCTCAGAGCGGGGGTTCATATCCATAATCGCCAGGTGTCCACCGGGGCGCAGCAACCGACGTGCCTCCTTCAGAATGGCTTTCGCCGCCGATTGCGGTAGCTCGTGGAAGACCAGGCAGATCGAAACCAGGTCATAGGCGGCAGCGGGTAGTCCAGTCGCTTCGCCAACCGCATGGTGCCAGGTGATCGGAGTTGTGGTCGAGGAAACCTTTCCGGTTGATTGCCGTTCTTGCTGCCGATACTGGGCCACGGCGAGGAAGTAAGGCGATAAATCTACCCCCGTCAGGCGGGCCTGGGGAAAGGTGGTCTGAAACGCCTCGGTGCTCATGCCTACCCCGCAGCCAATATCCACAATGGCCTCCGGGGTTTGCGGTAGTTGGGCCATGAGGACATCGTGGTAGCTCTGGCGGAGGCGATCGTCACCAGCAGCCCCGGCCTCGGGCCAAATTTTGGCATGCACCGCCTGGGCTGCTACCTCGACCTCCATGGCGGGTCGCCAGCCTAGGTTGCCTTCGTCGTAAGCGTGAAAGCTGGTGGTGTAATAGTCAGGATAGATGAGGTGAGGATTTTGCACCGCTTCCAAATCGGACTGCCAGAGGGGTGACAACTCTCTGGTTCCAGCTGTGGATAGTTCAGCCTCGGTATGACCAACCCCTGTACGACGGCTCTGCAAGGCCTGAACCCGTTCCCGCCAGGGCACACCGATGGTTTCGGCCCGCGTCATCATCATGTGGCGGGCGCGGCCCTTGGCAAAGTTCCACAGGGGCTTAATGGCAAGCACCCGATTGACAACGCTAGAAAGTAGGTTGGGAGCGGAGGTAGCAGTCATAGCAGCCGCAGTGTCAGAACAGCCCCCATTTTAGAAGGTGAGGGGTAGCTGAATCCACAGGATCTAGCCCAGCTAGAATCCGGCTTTGAGCAGGGCAGCCCAGAGCTGGTGGGCCAGATCAAGCTTGGTGCAGGGGGGGATAGGGAGATGATCGCCCGTTTTGGTGATCAGGATGGCTTGGTTGCGATCGCCCCCGAACCCGCTTCCGGCCACATCAATGGGGTTCGCCACAATCGCATCTAACCCCTTGCGCTTTAGCTTATTCAGCGCTGGGGGAATAATGTCGCCGGTCTGGGCGGCAAAGCCAATCAGACGCTGATGGGGCGATCGCTTTTGGGATAAATCAGCCACAATGTCGGGCACTTGAGCCAAGGGTAGGGATGTGGGTAGATCTGCTTTGGCCAACTTAGTGGATGCCTGGGTTGCAGGTTTCACATCGGCCACCGCCGCCGCCATCACAATCCAGTTAGCCTGGGGTAGGTTGGTCAGCATCGCCCGGTGCATCTCTTCAGCCGTGGTAATGCTCACGGTTTGGATGCTATCTAGGCGGGCTTTGAGGGATTCCTCCATCGGTCCATGAACGAGGGTGACTGTAGCACCACGGTGAATTGCCGCCTGGGCTAAAGCTACCCCCATTTTGCCGCTGGCGGGGTTGCCGATAAAGCGCACAGGATCTAAGAACTCGCGGGTGCTGCCGGTGCTGATCAGCAAATGTTTGCCGCTCAAGTCGCGCCGCCCGCCGCTGTGTAGCAGCGAGTGAATGTGGATGAGAATGTCTTCTGGCTCAGCCATGCGTCCGGTGCCGATGCGATCGCAGGCTAGCACCCCACTGCCTGGATCAATGCTGTGGTAACGCGGATCTTGAAGGAGTTGGTGCCAGTTGCGCTGCACTGATTGCTGCTGCCACATGTCGGTATTCATCGCTGGGGCCAGCAGCACCGGGCAGGTCGAGGCTAGCACGGTATTCGTCAGCAAATTATCTGCCAAACCATGGGCCAGCTTACCCAAAGTGTTGGCACTCAGGGGGGCAATCACCAGCAGCTCAGCCCATTCGCCCAGCTCGATGTGCAGCGGCCGTCCCTGGGTCGCCTGCCAAAAATTCTCGTCAGTGTAGGCGGGGTGCCGAGCTAGGGTTGCCACCGTCAGGGGCGGAATGAAGGCCTCCCCCTGCTGGGTCAGCACAACGCGCACCGCTAGGCCCGCTTTGGCCAGCGACGAAATTACCGAGCAGATCTTGTAGGCTGCAATACCGCCGCTAATGCCTACCAGCACTCGACGGGAAGCATCCCCGGCTATAGAACTACTCATACCAAACCCGAAGCCCATCACCTTGATGCAAAAGCGGCATTCCTGTAAGGGCCAAACAACCGTTGGCTCCTACAGATCGGGGGTATCTAAGCAGGATTTAGCCGCCAACAGTCTATGACTCATCGTAGGGTTCGAGGTCGAGCAAATGGACATAGGACTCCACCAGCTCGGGTCGCTGGAAGGCGATCGCCCGGAGCAAGTGCCAGTCTTGCAGCCCTTCAAAGGCGTTGTCGTAGGCATCGGTCTCAAGGCGACGGGCCAGCTCAGCCACCGTATCCGGTGTCATATCTGAGACGGCCTGCTGCGAAACATGTAGGCTCAGCATAGTCTTTTCCCCCTTGGTGACGTTTGCCTCAGAGCCGCACGGGTGCAGCCCAGGGTCGATTCACTCTCCCTTTAGGATAAAGGTTTGGTTAGGGATTCCCTCTGGCCTGCCGCAAATCTTCGCAAAACCCAGCAATTAGCCCCATTACCTGGGGTGGAATCTCATGCCCCATAGCCATTTCCTGCCAGGTCACGGGTTGGCCGAGGGCGGTGAGGGCCGCGCTGGCCTGCTGAGCCTTGGCGATCGGCACCACCGAATCAAAGGTGCCATGTACCATCATTACCGGGCGGGGGCTCACCGGAGCCTGGGCAGCGCTGTGCAGGTAGCCACTGAGAATGATCTGCCCGGCCAGAGGTAGCTGCGACCCTACATCTAGCGCCATCGCGCCCCCCTGGGAAAACCCAGCCAAGATGGTGCGCTCCAGGGGAATTTTAGTTGTTTGGGGCAGCATTGACAGCCAGATTTTGAGCCGTTCTCGACTGGTTTGTAGGTCGGCCTGGGTCTCAAAATCGTAGGGACGGCGAAAATCATACCCGTTAGGGAAGTCGTACCACATGCGGCCCCCTGGGGCATAGGGATGGGGCCAGGGCGCATCGGGAAAGACCATTGAGAAGTTGGCTATCTCTAAATAGGGGGCTAGCCCGAGCAGATCGGCGGCATTAGCCCCCCAGCCGTGGAGAGCCACCAGGCACCAGTCGGCGGTGTCATCGGTGGGGCTATAAGTCAGGGCCTGAAGCGGTTGGTCTGTGGGCAGCATAGATTTCCTTAAAGCTAGCGATCGCGTTGACGAGCCTCTAGCCGAGCCCGTTTTGCGGGGGTAAGAGCAGCATAGCAGTGGGGGCAGCTGATGCCCGCCTCATAATAGGGTGAGGCTTTTTCCGCCTTGCCTACCGGGTGGCCACAGCCTAAGCAGAGCTCGTACTCGCTGGGTTGCAGGCGGTGGTCAACGGCCACCCGTTCGTCAAACACAAAGCAGTCGCCCTGCCATAGGCTGTCAGCTGTCGGTACTGTTTTGAGGTAGTTGAGAATGCCGCCCTGGAGGTGGTAAACCTGCTCAAAGCCCTGGTCTAGCAGGTAGGCAGTGGCTTTTTCGCAGCGAATGCCGCCCGTGCAGAACATCGCCACTTTTTTGTGCTGAGCTGGGTCGAGGTGGGTGTCCACGTAATTTGGCAATTCCCTAAAAGAGTGGGTTTGAGGGTTCACCGCGCCCTTAAAGGTGCCTAGCTCTACTTCAAAGTTGTTGCGAGCATCGATCAGCACCACGTCAGGGTCGGTGATGAGCTGATTCCAGGCCTGCGGCTCAATGTAGGTGCCCACCTCCTGCTGGGCGGGGTTCACATCGGGCCGCCCGAGGGTGACAATTTCCTGCTTGAGCTTCACCTTCATCCGCTCAAAGGGGGGTGCAGCGGTGATGGATTCTTGGTGGGGAAAGGGGCCAATTTCGGGGTGGTTGTGCAGCCAGGCCAATAGGGTATCAATACTCTGGCGATCGCCCGCCACGGTAGCATTCAGCCCTTCTGAAGCCAGCAAAATTGTGCCCCGTAGCCCCCAGTTCTGACACAGATTCAAAAGCTCTAGGCGCAGCGCCGCTGGTTCACTCAGGGTGACAAATTTATAGAAGGTGG
This sequence comes from Leptolyngbya sp. FACHB-60, assembly GCF_014695775.1. Classification (GTDB taxonomy): domain Bacteria; phylum Cyanobacteriota; class Cyanobacteriia; order Phormidesmidales; family Phormidesmidaceae; genus Nodosilinea. The sequence goes on from NZ_JACJOX010000058.1 coordinate 199,908, forward strand.
CGATCGCCCAATCCATGGTCTGACAAAGCTACAAAGTTTCAATTATAGGCGGTGGGCCTGGTACACCTCGACGGCAGCTCTGTGCAGCAGCGAGTGGCGAAAGATCAGATCCGCCATGGATTGGCCGTAGCCGCCGCCGATGACGCAGGCGACGGGATAGCCCGCTTTCACGCAGCTGTCGAGAACGAAGCGATCGCGCCGATAAATTCCGGTGTTGGTCAGCGCCAGCTTGCCCAACAGGTCGTCTTTGTGCGGGTCGGCTCCAGCATCGTAAAACACCAGATCAGGCTTCACCTGGGCCAGCAAATCTGGAACGTGCCGCGCCAGGCAGTCTAGGTAGGCATCATCTTCCATGCCCAAGGCTAAGGGCACATCCAAATCGCTGCTCTGTTTGCGGGCCGGAAAGTTCTCCTGACAGTGCATGGAAAAGGTAAAAACGCTGGAATCATTGCGGAAGATCCAGGCGGTGCCGTCGCCCTGGTGCACATCTAAGTCGAGAATCAGCACGCGATTGACGCGGCCCTGCGCTTGCAGCACTCGGGTGGCGATCGCCAGATCATTAAAAATGCAAAACCCCGATCCGTAGTTGGGAAAGGCGTGGTGGGTGCCCCCCGCCGTGTTGCAGGCCAGCCCGTGCTCCAGTGCCAGCTTGGCGGTGAGAATGGTGCCCCCCACCGCCGTGCAGGTGCGCTTGACTAAGGCGGCGCTCCAGGGCAACCCGATGCGTCGTTGGGCCTTGGCGTCCAGCGTGCCCTGGCAGTAGGCGTTGATGTAGGCAGACTGGTGCACAAGCTCCAGCCAGGTCTGGGGCGGCTCGCCAGGCTGGTAAATCTGGTCTGGGGCGATCACACCGTCATGCAGCAGGCGATCGCGCAGCAGCCGAAACTTGGGCATCGGAAACCGATGCCCGTCGGGTAGGGGGGCCACGTAATCGGAGTGATAGATAACCGGAAGCTGACTCAAAGCCCCAAGGCCAACAATGCCTACATCAATGACGACAGCGATCGCCGCTGCCGCATATCCAAAGCGTGGGCCACGCTGCCCTCAGACCAATCGAGGGGTAGGTCTGCTTCGGAGGGCACCACAGCAGGAGTGGCGGTCGGAGTGGCGATTGGCACAGGCGCAACTCTGGGAGCCGAAGACTGGGGCAATCGCCCCGGCTGTGGCACAGGTCTAAACTGGGGCACAGCGCCGGCTCTCGGCCGTGCTGGCACCGGTGCTGGGCTAGGTGGTAGCTCAACCATGGGTGTTTCCACCAATCTGACACCGGGTGCTACGACCCCATCGCGCTGGGGCGAGTAGGGAGCCAAACGCTTGGGATGAGGTGGCTGCACCGGTGCAGACGCTTTGGCAACCAGGCGCGGACGGTTTTTTTTACGCTTGGTGGCCCGAGACGAAGTCTTAATCTGCTGGGTGAGCACAAACGAGCCAAAGGCACATAGTCCCACCAGGCTCAAAAGACCCCACAGGGCGACCCCTGATCGGGGGGAGGAAGCCTCACCAGGGGCAGTCTCTGGGGCAGAGGCGGCATCGTCAGCGGTTGCTGCCATCACCGAGAGGGGCGCTTTGGGAGCCACCTCTTCTACGGATTCATTAAACATGAGGCCGTGGTAGGCGATCGCAGACACGCACACCAGGGTTAACCACAGCCCTCCCAGCAAAAACAAGGGCCGGTAGGTCAGCAGCCTGGCCCAAAACAGACCCGACGTGACAGCCGGGTCACGGGTTTCAGAAAAGGGTTGGGGGGGACGGGGCGAAGGCTGCCCAGAAAAATGCTGTGCCATTGGGTTACCTGGAGCCATCGGTGAACATACCTCAGCACTGCCGATTCACCTGTCAAGGTCAATTGTAGGTGCTCTTGCCAATGGGCGCTAGAGTTACCGGCGGGCTCGAAACAAGGCTATAGTCTCAGGCTGCCCCTTGGGAACAAATTTCTAGCGCAGAACCATGGTGGGCACGTAGTCTTGGGGGTCTTGGGCGACCCAGCCCGCAGTGGAGTTGAGCCGCACCTCAAAGAATAGGAACGCGTCGTCGCCCTCTGAGGTGGCGATTGCCCCCAAGCGATCGCCCTGGCGCACCGTCTGCCCAACCCGCACGTTCAGCGCGGCCAGGTTGGCGTAGCGGGTTTGCAGCCCCTGGGCATGGTTGACAACTACCAGATTGCCGTAAGTGGCGTCAGTGCCGGCAAAGGCTACGGTGCCGGCCCCTACCGCCAGCGCTGGGGTGCTGGCGGAGCTAGCCAGGGCGACCCCAGTGTTAAACACGAGCTTGCCCTGGGCTGGGTCGGGCTGCCAGCCGTAGTTGACAATCACCTGCGATCGCTGGGGTAGCGGATAGCCCTGAAGCGGGGTAGCTGGGGCGGCAGCAGTGGCCGCTGTGGTCGAAACCCCTGGAAACCAGTTCACCCCCGGCAGAAAAATGGTGGCCGGTACGGTGCTCACGCAACCATTTACCTCAAATAGCACATCGGGCCGACTGTTATAGGCCTGGGCAACCTGCTGCCAGGTTTGGCCCCGGGCAACGCTGACCCGAATGCCGTTGAAGGGCGGAATTAGCAGCTCTTGCCCGGGGCTGACGGCACCTCCCTGAACGGCAGGGTTAAGCCCCATGATAGTGGCCGGCAAAAGACTATAGCGCTGGGCAATGGCGGCCAGCGTTTCGCCCTGGGCCACGCGGTGGCGGGTTAAGCGCGATAGAGCGGGTTGGGAGCAAGCCGCAGAGCCGGTCTGGGCGATCGCCTCCGGTGCTGTTAGTGCTCCGAACGGCAGGGCAATGGCCAGCCCCACCAGTACAGCGAATCCTTTGAATTGCCTCAGTTGGTTGGCAGCGCCTAAACGGCAGGTGGCCCAAGGCTTCAGCAAATCGTAAAACACCATGAAAAGAAAATGTGGCGAGGTGGTCAACGTTGTTTTTTGCTCTACAGGTGAACCCAACAATCCTTGAGGGGTACAGCCTCTATAATAGGCAGGACAACCCTAATTGCTCAGGGGTACAGCTAGGTTTTCTAGCCGCAGACAACCCCATCCGGAAAATATTTGCTCCGTAGAATATTCGGTAGAGTAGAGCCAGACCAGTCAAATTATCGGCAGCGTTAGGTAATTTTGGGTGGCTCGCAGTCGCGATCGCCAAGCCAATCCGGCACACCAGGCACAGTAGCAGAGGGCTTCAGCATGGACTCGTTACCAAAGCAGTTTTCTCAGCAGCTCGTGTTGGTGGCAGTAGCTCTGGCCGTAGGCGGCGGTGCAGGTTGGGCTGGTCATTACTACGTTAGCCAGGCGAGTTCAGCCCCCGCAGAGGATGCCGCGGCTGAACCTCCTCCAGCGGTTAAAACTTCGCTGACGACCGTGGCCCAGGCTGCCCCCAACCCCCTAACGATCGACCCCATGGGGGAAAATCAAAACTTCATTGCCCTAGCGGTAGAGCAGGTGGGGCCAGCGGTAGTGCGCATTGATGCCGAGCGCACCGTGCCTGAAATTTCCCCCGAGGCCTTCAACAACCCGTTCTTTCGCCGCTTCTTTGACGAGCAAGAAATGCCCCCCCCTGGCCTGCCCGATCGCCTAGAGCAGGGGACAGGGTCAGGGTTCATTCTCAGCGCCAATGGCCAGATTTTGACCAATGCCCATGTGGTCGAGGGGGCCAAAACGGTGCAGGTCACCCTACGCGATGGACGTGACTTTGAGGGCAAGGTGGTTGGAGTTGACTCAGTGACCGACGTGGCGGTAGTCAAAATTGAAGCCGCTGACTTGCCCACCGTGCAGATTGGCAGTACCCAAGACCTGGCCCCAGGTCAGTGGGCGATCGCCATTGGCAACCCCCTTGGTCTCGACAACACCGTCACCGCCGGCATCATCAGCGCCCTGGGGCGCAGCAGCAACCAGGTAGGTATTCCCGACAAGCGAGTGCAGTTTATTCAGACTGACGCCGCTATTAACCCCGGCAACTCCGGTGGCCCCCTGCTCAACGACCGGGGCGAGGTGATCGGCATGAACACCGCCATTCGCGCCAACGCCCAGGGTTTAGGGTTTGCCATTCCCATCGAAACCGCCAAACGCATCGCCGATCAGCTCTTTACCAACGGTGAAGTGCAGCACCCATTCCTCGGCATTCAGATGGTCGAACTCTCCGCCGAGATGGTCGATCGCATCAACGAGGAAGAGCAGCTAAACCTTAAAATCGACAACGACGATGAGCCCGGCGTTCTCATCGTTGGGGTGCTGCCCGATAGTCCGGCCCAATCCGCAGGTCTGAAGATAGGGGATGTCATCCGCGCGATTGAGGGCGACCCTGTCGCTAGCCCGCCCGATGTGCAGGCTCGGGTAGAAGCTACCGCAATTGGCGGTACCCTCAAGCTTGATATTCACCGGGATGGCCGTGACCAAACTATTGACGTCAAACCCGCTGCTATGCCTTCCGATCTGCGGTAGTAGGCGAGGGAAAGTTTTGAATGCTCAGTTTTGAATTTTGAGTTGATGGAAGGTGTAAACTCAAAACTTAAAATTCAAAACTCAAAACTTCCTCATCCCTCCACCCCCTTGCTCCCTAACCGTGCTCCGGTGCGCAAAATTTGTCCGGCCAGTACGGCACTGCCAAAGCCATTGTCGATATTGACAACGCCAATGCCCGCTGCGCAGGAGTTGAGCATGGTGAGGAGGGCCGAGAGGCCATTAAAGCTGGCACCATAGCCAATACTGGTGGGCACCGCGATGATCGGGCAATCGGCTAGGCCCGCCACGACGCTAGGGAGTGCGCCCTCCATACCCGCTACCACAATCAGCACATCCATATCACGGATCAAGTGGCGGTGGTGCAGCAGGCGGTGCAGCCCGGCTACCCCAACATCCCACAGGCGCTTGACCGTAAACCCGCTCAGTTCGGCGGTAACGGCAGCCTCTTCGGCTACGGGTAGGTCGGCGGTGCCTGCCGTCAGCACGCCAATGCTACCAGGGTGCTGGGCGGCCCAGTCTGTGGGCACCAGGGCACAAATGCGGGCCATGTCGTAGTACCGCGCCGCCGGAATCTGCTGCTGCACTTGGGCGAAAACCTCGGGTTCGATGCGGGTGGCCATGACCACTGGATTGTGCTGATGCAGGCTGTGCATGATTTGCACAATCTGGTGGGGGGTTTTGCCTGGCCCCCAAATAACTTCTGGAAAGCCGGTGCGTAGGGTGCGGTGGTGGTCGACCTTGGCAAAGTCGTCGACTGGCTCAAAGTCGAGGTATTTGAGCCGGTCAAAGGCGGCATCGGGGCTGAGCTGCCCTTGAGAAACGGCGTTGAGTAGATTGCGTAGGGCGTCGGGCTGGGTCACGGAGGCAGCAAGAACAGGGTAAATAGGCAAAGGCCAGAAGACTCTGGAAAGATTAGCCTAGACCATGCCGTTAAAAAAGGGGAGCGAAAAATGTCACAGGGTTGTCATACCTCGGCTACCTCGGTGACATATCGGGCCCCTACATTAATTATTAATCGTTCACTCCTCAACACCCCAAGCGCCGGAGCTAGTAGCTCCGGCGCTTTTTTGCGTGATGGCATCCGGAAAGTCGGAGGACAACCTGTATTAACTGATCAGGCCGTGAAACCATCCTTTGCCACCAGTGCAGGCGGCGGGGCAACCCTCAGTTGGGGCGGCAGTTGTACTTAACCCTAGTTTTAATTCCTATGAAACGGCATCTATATGCGATCGCCCTGACCGGCCTGGGTTTGGCCGCTCTAATTCAGCCCGCCAATGCTCGCCCTGAAATTGCCAGCGGTGACCAGCTGCTCGACACCGATGTGGCGGGCTGTCTGACGCGGGCCGACCAGCTGATCGACAGCCTGGGGGTCGAGTCTGACCAGGGCGGCATCGATCGCACTGGCTACTTCGAGGACGGCTCCTTTCGGGTGCTCTGCTATGGGGCTGGAGACACCAACAGCCTGGCGATCGTGTTTGCCACCCACGACCAGTCGGCGGAGGTAGCCGCTAACTTTATTCAAATGATGCTGAGCGAACTGTCACAGAGCGAGTCGCTGTCGCAACAGTAGGCTACAGAGGCCAATAAATAGCCGACAGCTGCGTAGAGGCAGAGCTGTCGGCTATTTATTAGGGCGATCGCCCATGCTGCTGCGATGGGGCATCTTGGGGGAGGGCAAACTGCCCTGTGCCCCTACTCGGGGATTTTGGCGGCCTTGAGCATGTGGTAGGTAATCAGCAGCTGAGTCAGCGCCAGGGGATAGCTTTGCAGCGTTTCGCCCGTGGTGCCCACCACTTTGCCAATGTCAGTGTTGCCCTCAATGCTGCAAAACTTGCCCAGGTAGGGAACTTCGCTGCACAGAGTGCGCTCTAGCTCTTGCACGGGTTTTTCGGTGGCGTGGCCATCAATTTCGAGCGCGTCGACGGGCTTGCCCATGTCGCGATCGAGGCCCATGCGCACCGCGTCGCTTAGAGAGCCGCCATTTTTGTCTTCCAGCAGGTGGGTAAAGTCGGGGTGGGGAATCGTGGGCCGCATTACCAACCGCACGTTGAGCAGCAGCTCATCTTCGCTGTTGCTGCCCTCCGGGGGGTAGAAGGTAACCACCACATCAGCCCACTGGCGCTGGGGACGAATGAACGCTTCGGAGTCCTCTTCACGGGCTTTAATCTGCTCAATCACCTCTTCGGGGGTATAGCCGCGCTTGCGGGTGTCGCGCTTGATCTTCCAATTGGCGCGCAGATCTTCGGGTGGGGCCAGATAGACTTTAACGTCATAAGCATCGCGGCAGGCGCGGGTCGAGTAGCCCAGCAGCCCTTCGGCAATTACAAAGCGCTTGGGCTCAATATATTCGGGGGCGTCAAACCCGCCAGTGCTGTGGTTGTAGATGGGCTTGAGAATGGGCTGCCCAGTGCGCAGCAGACCCAGGTGCTGCTGAATGATATCCATGTAGTTGCAGTCGGGATGCAGGGCGGAAATGCCCATTTCCTTGCGCTGTTTGCGATCGTAGCGGTGGTAGTCGTCTGTGCAGATGATGGTAACGTCGTCTTCGCCTAAAATCTGCGCAATGCCCCGCGACAGAGTGGTCTTACCCGCCGCGCTGTCACCCACAATGCCGAGGATTATCGGACGACTCATAGATTTCTCCAGGGTTTTGCAACCAATAGTTAGTTCCCCCATTGTAGGAACCAGCGGGATCATCACCAAATATTTATTGCTCTGTGTAATGGCCTCAAAACAATTGTGCGATCGCCCTTGGGGCAATCCATAGCCTTACTAAGCTTTCAAACGTCCGGAATTTGTTAAGAATAGAAGGGTGCCGCTGGCCACCTTTGGGAGGTCACTATTTAGCTCTGCGAGCCTAAGCCCATGCCTGCCGTCGACCCCGCCGCCAGTTTTAATGCCCCAGTTACGTCGCTTAGGGTGCCTGAGCTGCTGGCTCCAGCCGGTAACTGGGACTGTGCCAAAGCAGCGGTTGAAAACGGGGCCGATGCCATTTACTTTGGCCTCGATCGCTTCAACGCCCGCATGCGAGCCGAGAACTTTACTGAAGCCGATTTACCTGAGCTGATGGCCTTTCTTCATCGGCGCGGAGTGAAAGGCTACGTCACGCTCAATACGCTGGTATTCCCCTCAGAGCTAGCAGAGGCAGCGCAATATCTCAAAACGATGATTGCGGCTGGAGTCGATGCGGTCATCGTGCAGGATGTTGGGATTTGTCGGCTGATTCGTCACCTGTCGCCCGATTTCCCTATCCACGGCTCGACGCAGATGACGGTGACTAGTGTCGCTGGGGTCGAGTTTGCCCACGATCTCGGCTGTCAGCTGGTGGTGCTGGCGCGGGAGTGCTCAATTAAAGACCTGACCAAAATTCAGGCTCAGATGGGCGATCGCAACATCGCCCTTCCCCTAGAGGTCTTCGTCCACGGGGCGCTATGTGTCGCTTACTCGGGTCAGTGCCTCACTAGCGAAGCCCTGGGGGGCAGGTCGGCTAACCGGGGCGAATGTGCCCAGGCCTGCCGCATGCCCTACGAGTTGATTGCAGACGGGGAACGGGTGGACTTGGGCGATCGCGCCTACCTGCTCAGTCCCCAAGACCTCTCTGGACTGGATGTCTTGCCCGAGCTGGTACAAACCGGCGTCAGCTGCCTCAAAATTGAAGGTCGCCTTAAAGCACCCGAGTACGTTGCCAACGTCACCCGCGTCTACCGCCAAGCCCTCGATCGCCTGGCTGGTTCCGCATTTAATCCCTCCTCCCCATCTCCCCATCTCCTCACCCCCCCATCATCAGAAGATCGCTACCAGCTCGAAATGGCCTTCTCCCGCGGCCTCCACACCGGCTGGTTTGAGGGCATCGACAACCAGGCTCTCGTCCATGCCCGCTTTGGCAAAAAGCGCGGGGTCTATCTGGGAGAAATCACTCGCGTCACCGAAGATGCTGTGTTTTTGAATGCCCAAGCTCCAATCAAGGCTGGGGATGGCGTGGTATTTGACGACGGCCACCCCGCTGAAAAAGAGCAGGGCGGCCGCATTTATCAAGTTGATAAGGTCGGTCAAGAAACCCGGCTAATGTTTGGCCGCGACGCGCTCAATCTGCGCCGCATTCACCCCGGCGACAAGCTGTGGAAAACCAGCGATCCAGTTCTGGACAAAGAGCTTCAGCAGACCTATAGCGGCGATCGCCCCAAATTCACGCGACCCATCACCATTGAGGTGCATGGCGCGGTGGGGCAAGAGATGGTGGCGATCGCCCGCGACACCCAAGGCCACATTGCCCAGGCGGCTTCGACTATGGCCCTAGTAGAAGCTCACTCAAAGCCGCTGACGGGCGATCGCCTAGAGCAGCAGTTGGGTCGGCTGGGCAATACCCCCTTCTATCTCGAATCCCTGAGCAATCATCTCCAAGGGAACGTGATGATTCCCGTCAGCGAGCTAAATCGGCTGCGGCGAGAGCTGGTGGAAGGGTTGGAGGAGCTGCGTTTACGCCCTAACCCTTGGCACCTCAACTCCAATACCTCCCTCTCTAATCTGCTCCCGAATGGCCTAAAGCTGCTGGGCGATGGCTCTTCCCTGTCACCTCACCCACATCTCTCTACCCTTGTCCGCACCCGTGCTCAGCTTGCTGCCGCCACCGAGGCCGGCATCGAGACCATCTACTGCGAGTTCGAGAACCCTGCCACCTACCGCGATGCTGTGCAGTGGTTTCGGGCCAACCGCGCCCATGCCGAGCAGACCGTTTGGGTTGCCCCGCCTCGCATTACCAAGCCGCTAGAAACCTACATTCTCGACCAGGTAAAGCGATCTGAAGCTGACGGCTATCTGGTGCGCAACTACGACCACCTGGCCTATTTTGCCGACCAGCGCTGTGTGGGAGATTTTTCGCTCAACGTGGCCAACGCTCTAACAGCAGACTATCTGCTGAACCGCTATGGGCTAGAGCGAGTAACGGCCTCCTACGACCTGAATGCCGATCAGCTGGTAGAGTTGCTGGGGTCGGCCCCCTCGCAGTGGTTTGAGATTACCCTGCACCAGCACATGCCCATGTTTCACATGGAGCACTGTGTCTTCTGCGCCTTTCTGTCCGAGGGCAAAGACTTTCGCGACTGTGGCCGCCCCTGTGAGAGTCAGCAGGTCAAGCTGCGCGACAGAGTTGGCACCGAGCACCTTCTGCTAGCCGACGCGGGCTGCCGCAATACGGTGTTCAACGGCGTCGCTCAAACCGGAGCCGAGTACGCCCAGCGGCTAATGCAGGCGGGGGCGGGGCACTTTCGACTGGAATTTTTGGATGAAAGCCCGGAGCAGGTGGAGAGCGCGATCGCTCAATACCGCCAGCTTTTGAGGGGAGACATCAGCGGTAGCCAGCTCTGGCGTACTCTCCACCTGCAAAGCAAGCTCGGGGTTACCCGTGGCCCCTTAGACTCTAAACACAGCTCGGCCCGAGGCTAATGGGCCAGAATTAATTCAACAGAGAGTCGATATCCTGATCGTGAAGTTCGTTGCGGCTGTTTGAGGTCGGCTGCCGGAGTATAGCGTTCGGGTACTATGCCATCTTGTCCGCCCAGTTTGGATAAAATGCAGGGCATACTGACCCTAACCCGTAGTTCTCTGTAGGCAGCAGCATGGCGATTAAACCTATTCAGTACGAAACGCTGCTCTCGGTCTGTACCGACCACGAGGGGGCCTTGGAGTTGCTCAAGCACCATCGTCCCTACCTCGAGGCCGTGCCCAGCATGCGACGACCTGATGAGAGTGTAATTACGCTGCCGCTGCCGAACGTGCGCGTCCGTGACGGAGTGCACCTCAATCCCCACAGCCAAAGCATTGCACCTGGATCCGTAGTGACGCTGCCCTGCGATGTCGCTCTGCTGATGTGCGACCCCGAGTGGAAGATCAAGACTGGAGTTGAAATTTTTGTCTATATCCACCGTCCCCAAGAAGACTTTTCAGATCTGCTGATGCGCTGGAGGCACACGCAGATTTTGGTCGATCGCGGCTACGAATGGCTGCTGCCCCAGCGCTACGAGCACCTGCTTAGCGACGGCACCGACAAGACCCTTCCCCTATTTGTGGTGTTTCCTGAGACGCCGGGGCATATTCTCCAAGGTCTGCGGGGAGCCGGTTTGCCTACCGTAATACTCTCCTCCGACGCTGAAGCTGAACTCATTGGGGAAGACCCCAGCACCCTCGACATTGGCGATATTCCCGAGCTAGACGACATCGACACCAGCGCCCTAGAATCGCCTGATGAGTAAGCATTGGGCTCTCTTTCAGTCTCCAATGTGGGCTTGGGGACGCTGGTTTTTGCTGGGGTTTTTAGCTCTGCGGGTGGTGTTTTGGCTGACGGCCTTCCCCAACCCCGACGAAGCCTACTACTGGCTGTGGGGGCAACGACCGAGTTTTTCGTACTATGACCACCCGCCTTTTCACGCTTGGGTGCAGGGGGTATTCGCCGCCGGGCTAGGGCGCTCTGCTGTTGTTCTGCGGTTACCTAACCTAATCAGCAGCGGACTTCTAGGATTCACGGTCTACCACATCTGCCGCTACCTCTACGGCGACCAAGCCAGAGATCGCACTTGGCTCGTCATCCTGCTGGGGCTGTCATCGCCCTTATTTTTTTGGTACTTGGGGCTGGCCTGGCACGACCACTGGCTGGTGACCTTGGCAGTAATCAGCAGCTTTCTATTCGTCCGCTACGTGGATAGCGTTGTTGAAAATCCCAGCCAGGGCAGCGGGCGGGATCTCTATGGTGCCGCTATTTTTCTCGGCTTGGCTGGGCTATGTAAGTACAACGCGGTATTTGTCGGGCTGGGGTTTCTGGCGATGATTTTGGCGGATAGACGACGCTGGCCGGTGCTGCGCGATCGCCGTCTCTACCTGGTCCTGGGGCTACTCTTGCTCGTGCTTTCACCGATTCTGCTGTGGAATGTTCAGCACGACTTCTTTTCGTTTCGGTTTTACCGCGATCGCACTGCTGGGGGCGGCCTCAGTCTCAACCTGCTTCAGCCTGTGGTGTTTTTGGCCCTGTGTGGTCTCATCCTCGGCCCCATTCAGTCCGGGAGCATTATTCGACTGCTCAGGCAGCGGGGGCAGACGGCCATGGCCCGCGCCTCCTGCTACCCAGCTTTGGCTCTGTGGATCTTTAGTCTTTCCACTGCGGCTTTTACAGCCCTGTCCACAGTGTCAGTCGCGCTGTTTTATTGGAATATCTTGGCCTACCCGCTGCTGTTCCCGCTGCTGAGCGATCAGTTTTACCGGCCCCAGTGGTCGAAGCCAGCACGGGCTGGTCAACTGGCGCTCGCCCAAGGCGTGGGCCTTTTTGCTGCCACGGCCCTAGTCGCCTACTACACCGTGATTCCCTTTGGTACGTTCTTTGGCTCAGTGGATCCCGATGGTGCTGCGCTCTTTGGCTGGCCCCAGGTTGCCCAAGCTGTAGCGACCCAAGCCGACGATCTCGACGATCCCCTGCTGCTCACCACCGACTACCGCTCGGCCTCGGCCCTGGCCTATGCTCTCAACAACTCTGACGTGCTGGCCATCTCAGGCCGGCTCGATCAGTTTGACTTTTGGTACGATGCCCCCGATCTAGAGGGGCGCGACGCTGTGCTGCTAGGCGAAACCTGGCACCCTATTTGCCCTACCCATTTGGCTATGTTCGATCGCGTAGACCCGCCAGCAACCTTAGAAGTGCGCCGGTTTGGCCAGGTGCTGCAAACCTATGAAATGGTTCGAGGCTATGGCTTTCGGGCTGGGCCAGAGGGCTATCCGCTGACCTCAGACTATCCCCTAGCGTTTACCAGTAATGGGGAGCAGTGCCTGCCAGAGTAGACAGAATTTATCCCCCCAATCTTGATCCCTGCGTCCGTCAAAAACATTTGGGCAAATCCCCCGTAACCCCTTCCCTGGGCCAATCCCGGCCTGCGCTTTCTCAATGCCGCCACAATCCGCTAGAATGGGGAAGCTCAAGCCCCCAGGTTTGGGCTCCTTTAGCAGCAATGTTTTGGGAGGTGGGTCGAGGCCCACTTTTTTATTGGCATTCTTTTGCGGGTTAAATGGTACATCCCCTTATTCCCCAGGTGCTTGAGCTGGTGGCCCCTGTTGCCCAAGAGCTAGGGCTAGAAGTGGTGGAAGCGGTTTTTCACACCAACCAGTCTCCTCCAGTGCTGCGCATCGACGTGCGCAGTCTAGAAAACGAAGACACTGGCCTGGATGACTGCGAAAAAATGAGCCAGGCCCTCGAAGCCGTACTCGATACCAGCGATATCATTCCCGATGCCTACGTGCTGGAGGTATCCAGCCCAGGTGTCTCTGCTGCCCTCGAAACCGATCGCGACTTTGTGGTGTTTAAGGGGTTTATGGTCGAAGTCGCCCTGACTGAGTCACACAAGGGCAAAAAGCAGTGGGTGGGCCAGCTAGTGCGCCGCGATGATGAGGCCGTGGTGCTTAGCCAAAAAGGAAAATCCATTTCCCTGCCTCGCAACCTGGTGCAGACGGTGGAGTTGAGTGACCAAAGCCCTGATTAGAGGTCACACTCGCTGCATTAAGGTGTTGCGATCGTCACAGATTTGTTGCTTAGAAGAATTATTGTCCAGAGGTGAGTGGTTATGTCGTTAGTAAGTTTGCCCAAGCTGCAGGAGATGATCGATGTCATTAGCCACGAGCGCAACCTGCCCAAGCACGCGGTTGAGAATGCCCTAAGAGAGGCTCTGCTCAAGGGCTACGAGCGCTACCGCCGCACCCGCGAAATCGACACCCACTTCGACGAAGAATACTTTGACAACTTTGACATTGAGCTAGATGTTGACGACTACGACGACCAAGGCTTTCGGGTGTTGGCTACCAAAACCATTGTTGACGAAGTCACTAGCCAAGACCACGAAATCTCCTTGTCAGAAGTGCGCGAAGTCGCTCCCGAGGCCCAGGCTGGTGACACCGTGGTGCTCGATGTTACCCCTGACCAGCGCGACTTTGGCCGCATGGCCGCCATTCAAACCAAGCAGGTGCTGGCCCAAAAGCTGCGCGACCAGCAGCGCAAGCTAGTTCAGGAAGAATTCCAAGACCTCGAAGGCAGCATTCTCTCAGCGCGGGTGCTGCGGTTTGAGCGCCAGTCAGTGATTATGGCGGTCGTCAGCGGCGTGGGCCAGCCCGAGGTTGAGGCTGAGCTACTCAAGCGCGACCAGCTCCCCAACGACAACTACCGAGCCAACGCTACCTTCCGCGTGGCGCTCAAAAAAGTCTCCGAAGGCTCTCACCGTGGCCCGCAGCTGCTGGTGTCGCGGGCCGACGCAGCGCTGGTGGTCGAGCTATTTACCAACGAAGTGCCTGAAATTGAGGACGAAATCGTCCGCATTGTGGCCGTCGCACGGGAGGCTAATCCTCCGTCACGCTCCGTTGGCCCCCGCACCAAGATCGCTGTGGATACTCTTGAGCGAGATGTGGATCCGGTTGGTGCCTGCATTGGTGCCAGGGGATCGCGCATTCAGGTGGTGGTCAACGAGCTGCGGGGCGAAAAAATTGACGTCATTCGCTGGTCGCCTGACCCGGCCACCTACATCTCTAACGCTCTAAGTCCCGCCCGTGTGGATGAGGTGCGCCTGGTCAACCCCGACGATCGCCAGGCCCACGTGTTGGTGCCCGAAGACCAGCTCAGCTTGGCGATCGGCAAAGAGGGGCAAAACGTGCGCTTAGCCGCCCGTCTCACTGGCTGGAAGATCGACATCAAAGATTCCGGTAAGTACGACTACGATGAAGAAGACCGTAAGATGGCCGAGCTAGTAGCGGCTCGAGAAGAGGCTGCCCGCGAAGCCGCGGAACTAGCGGCAGAGGAAGCTGAAGCAGCGGAATGGAAGGCAAAGGCGGCGGCAGAACGAGCGGCTGCTGAGGCTAGAGCAGCGGGCATAGAGGTCGATGAAGCACCCTCTGGAGATGAAGAGTTAGAGGCTGCACCTCTCCCCGACGCTGAGTATGACGCTGACTCTTCAGAACCCGCTGCTGAAGAGCCTGGGTTCGAAGAGCCTATGGCTGAGAGGGCTGAACTAGCCACCGACTTTGAAGATGAGGCCTTAGAGGAAGAACCCTTGGCAGACGAAAGCCCAGTGGCGATCGCAGAGGAGGAATAAGTTCTGGAGAAAGCTCCCTATGCAACCCAACTATCGACGCTGTGTCAGCTGTCGGCGGGCCGCCCCCAAGGCCGAGTTTTGGCGAGTGGTGCGGGTTTACCCCAACCGCTTGGTGCATCTCGGCGATGGGATGGGGCGGTCAGCTTATCTCTGCCCCCAGGCCGACTGCCTACGCCAGGCTCAGAAAAAAAGTCGGTTGGGGCGGGCTTTAAAGGCCAACGTGCCAGAAGACATTTACCAGAGCCTTTGGAGCCAGCTAGAGAGCAAAACGGCTAATTCTACCGTTATTTAACTGTTTTTGCCTGGCTACAAGGCTTAAGTCGAGAGTGTCAAGGAAAAAATGTGCCGTCAGGAGGCTTAACCAAAAATTTTTGCAACCGAATCGTCTCTAGACGCGATCCCTCTGAGATTCTGTTCATTGGGGAAGCAACTGATTACACTCATAGTATGGGTATCTGACTGGCCCCCCTAGGGCGTCAGCAAACTTGCTTGAGGTCCCATGTCCACCTAGCCTTGGTTTACAATGCCATGCTAGGGCTAACGTATTCGTCAGAATGGTTTGATGTCGTTTTGTTGGACGAAGCAGGTTGGTTTATGTAAGTAACAAGCTTGACTAGCGTAGGGAGATGTGGATGAACGGCAAAGTGAGAATTTACGAGTTATCGAAGGAATTGGATTTGGATAACAAAGACATCTTGGCGATCGCAAGTCGCCTCGACATTGCCGTGAAGAGTCACAGCAGCACCATCGCAGAGTCAGAAGCTGATCAAATTCGCTCAGCGGCTCGTCAGTCTCGCGCCAGTGGCGGTGCCAATCGGCCCAATGCGCCCGACCGCTCTGCCAGTCGACCTCGACCAGCAGCCCCGGTCAAAAATGGCGATCGCCCCGAACGCAAGCAGCAGATTTTAGAAATTCGTCGCCATCGGGTTACCCCTAGGGCCGACACCGAAGCAGTCGCTCCCACTCCCAGCACTGCCTCTCCTAGTGCTCCTGCCCCCAACGCCAGTCGTCCAGCACGTCCTGCGACGGATAGCCTCTCTCAGCCCCCCAGTCGCCCTGGGGAAGCTTCTAGACCCGCTCAGGAGGTCAAACCCAAGCCGACAGTCTCTCTTAACCGCCCTGAGGCCGATGCTCCTGCTGAGGCTCCTGTTGAAGAGGTCGAGACTGTTGCGGTCGAGCCTACTCTAGATGTCTCTCCACCGCCAGTTAAACCAAGACCAGAGCTAGTTGGGCCTGTATCTCGGGTACGTGCCGACAGTGACGATCGCCAGGTGATTGTGCCAGAGGGCGCTCGTCCGCCCCGCCCTGTCATTCGCCGCCCCGAGAGCCGTAGCCCCGAAAGCCGCAGCCCAGAAGGTCGTTCGGCTGATGGCCCTGGCGCACCGCGTCCCACCATTCCCATCCGCGAAATTGATGCGGGCGAAGATGTCACCCGTCTGAAGCCCAAGCCTAAGCTGCGGCGGCCCAATTCTGATGCCGAAACGGCCAGAGCCGAAACGGCTGCCCGCAACGAAACCCCTCCCGGCAATGACTCAATCTCCGTCCTTGGGGGAGGTGGTCTTGACGATCAACCCCGTCGCCCTTCACCGCCTCGCCATAAGCGCGAAGAGCGCGAAGACGAGGACGACGATCAAAAGATGCGCGAAAAAGCCAGCAAGGTCGGCAAGACCAAGCGGCGGGGCCAAGGCGTGCTGGGCGAAGACGACGAAGATCTCGACGTGCTGGTCGATGAGCTTGATGAAGACGAAGAGCAAGCTACCGATGCCCAAAATTTGAGCATCTCCCTAGCGCGTCCGCCCAAGCCTAAGGGTGCTGGTAGTGGCAAGCCGTCGTCGCCGACGATGAAGAGCCACAAGCCCCAGCATCGTGACAGTAGTAGTGGTGGTGGTCGCTCCCGTCGTGGTCGCCGGGGTGAATCTCAGCCCACCCAGGAGCGTCCCGAGTTTATCGTGCTCTCCGAAGGGCTGACCGTGCATGAGCTGGCCGAGCAGATTATGGTGCCCGAGACAGAGCTGATCAAGTCTCTGTTCTTCAAAGGCATTGCTGCTAATATCAACCAAACCCTCGATATCGAAACCGCCAAGATGGTGGCCGAAGAGTTTGAGGTCATGGTCGAAACCAGCGAAGTCGAGTCAGAGGCCAAAAAGGTCACTGAAATGATCGACGCAGCCGACTTTGAGAGTCTCAAACGGCGGCCTCCGGTGGTTACCATCATGGGTCACGTCGACCACGGTAAAACCACGCTGCTCGACTCTATCCGCAAGACCAAGGTGGCTCAAGGCGAGGCCGGCGGCATCACCCAGCACATTGGTGCTTACCATGTGGATGTCGATCATGCAGGCACGTCCCATCAGATTGTGTTCCTAGATACCCCTGGCCACGAAGCGTTTACTGCCATGCGGGCGCGGGGTACCCGAGTGACCGACATCGCCATTCTGGTGGTGGCAGCGGATGACGGCGTACGGCCCCAAACTATTGAGGCCATTAGCCACGCCAAGGCCGCTGAGGTGCCGCTGATTGTAGCTATCAACAAGGTCGATAAAGAGACAGCCAACCCCGATCGCGTTAAGCAAGAGCTGATGGAGCACGGTTTGGTGCCTGAGGAATGGGGCGGCGACACCATCATGGTGCCGGTGAGTGCTCTCTCTGGTGAAAATCTCGACAACTTGCTGGAGATGATTGTGCTGGTCTCTGAGATAGAAGATCTCCAGGCCAACCCTGACCGTCTGGCTCGCGGTACCGTGATTGAGGCCAACCTCGATAAGGCTCGTGGCCCAGTTGCTACCCTGCTAATTCAGAACGGGACACTGCGGGTGGGCGACTCCTTGGTGGCTGGTCCTATCTTGGGCAAAGTCAAGGCTATGCTCGACGACCGCCTGAAGCGGGTTCAAGTTGCTGGCCCCTCCTTTGCGGTTGAGGTGCTAGGGCTCAACGATGTCCCCGCTGCCGGTGACGAGTTTGAGGTCTACTCCGATGAGAAGACCGCCCGAGCCGTGGCCGATAAGCGGATGCTTGAGCAGCGCCAGTCGCGCCTACAGCAGTCGATGGCCTCCCGTCGTGTCACCCTCAACACCATCTCTGCCCAGGTTCAGGAGGGCGACCTCAAGGATCTCAATCTGCTGCTCAAGGCCGACGTGCAGGGCTCTATCGAAGCCATTCTGGCGGCGCTTCAGCAGCTGCCCCAGAACGAGGTGCAGATTCGGGTGTTGCTGGCTGCCCCTGGTGAAATCAGTGAAACTGACGTCGACCTGGCAGCTGCCAGTGGCGCGGTGATCGTTGGCTTCAACACTACCCTAGCTCCTGGGGCGCGGCAGTCTGCCGATCGCCTGGGTGTGGATGTGCGCGACTATGAGGTGATTTATAACCTCCTCGATGACATCCAAGGTGCCATGGAAGGTCTTCTCGATCCTGAAATGGTCGAAGAGCCTCTGGGTCAGGTGGAAGTGCGGGCGGTATTCCCCGTACGCAAGGGTGCGGTTGCTGGCTGTTACGTGCTTTCGGGCAAGGTTACCCGCAACTGCAACCTCCGAGTGGTGCGAGGTGGCGAGGTAGTCTACACGGGCAAGCTCGATTCCCTCAAGCGCATGAAAGAAGATGCCAAAGATGTGGCCTCCGGATTTGAGTGCGGCATCGGCATCGACAACTTCAGCGACTGGAAAGAAGGCGACATCATCAATGCCTTCAAGATGGTCACGAAGCGTCGCACCCTGGCGATGGCCTAGGTAAGGACAGGGTTCCTCATAAAGGAACCCTGCGAGATAGCAGTGTAGAAACGGAGTTGACAATGGCACCCTGGCGCTGCGTCCATATCTGTGGGTACACCTGGCCGGATTGGCTACTGTACCTTTGTGGATCGATCTGTGTCTGCTTGGGCTAGCGGTGGGTAACCCAACCCTGCCAGAGCTAGAGCTGGGTGTCATTGTTGCGTTAGGTGTGCTGCCGGTGCTGGTAATGCAGCTGCGGCAGCCCTTTTATATTTTCAGTTTGCCAGGTCTGGCGCTGAAACCTGGCAAACTGCAAGATGATCAGCGTTGTCTGCTGAGTCAGTTTCGGCGGTGGCGGGTGCGTTTGGGAGCACTATTAGTGCCGGTGCCGCTGGTGTGGGTTTTGCTAAAGCTTTACCCTCTAGCATTTCTGGCCCGTGACCTGACGCCCTTTAGCGATTGGGGACGACTGGGAGGTGTGGCGATCGCCGTCCTCAGTTTCCTCATGGCCAACCTTTTTGTGCAGATACCCATAGCCGTACTTCAGGTGTTGGCTACGCCAAATCGGGTCATGGCCAGGGTCGTCCCCTACCCTCTTGAAGGCATTGCTACTGACTTCACCTGGATTGGGCTGGCGGTCAGTAAGATGTTGCCCGACCTAGCCAACCAGCCGAGGCCCGAGATAGCTGCTCCAGCTATGGTAGAAATTCCTGAACCTCACAAGGTTTTGCCCATTGAGGCATTAGATACGGAGCCTAAAGGTAGTGTTGCTGAGGCGATGGTTGACACCGAAGTTTCCTTAGAGCACGCGGTTGTAGCAGGCGCAACTGAAGTCCTGGCGGCTCATGTCAATGCGTCAGATGTGCCGAACTCTACAGAGGCGATCGCAGTCGCGGTTGACCCCGAAGACCCCAAAGACCGCAAAGACTCCGTTACAGCAGATCCCGTTGTAGACACTGATGCTGCGGGTGCTCACAGGCCTTTGCGTCACCCAGAAGTTGATGAGTCTAGCTATGACATAACCCATCTGGACGACGCCGACTATTCACAGTCTTTGTCTGCGATCGCCGATATCTACCCCAAGGCCCGCTAGGTCTACGGCGCACTGACCATAGATTTTTATCAATTCTTGGTACTGTGGTCTTTGGCACAATCGCAGCGGGACGTTTGCGCTATCTTGTAGTTAGTCTTCTAGTGATCAGAGTTTTTGCTGACTCGCCGATTGATCGAGTGGCCCTGAGCGATAGACAGACCTGAGGTTTTGACAGTTATCCGAACTTTTTAGAGGCAGCTATGGCCACTCGCTCCGTCAACCCCATGCAGCTTTCTGAACATGCCCGCATTTGGTTCAGCCTCAAGTCTGCAATCGCCAGCAGCTCTGGCTTTAAAAGCTGGAAGGGTGAGCTGCCTACTGCTGAGGCTGAGGCAACTCCGCTTGATCAACTCGTGCGTCGCTACCTACGCGAAACCTTAGAAACCCTTGCCTACTAAGCCTTGTAGTACTGTTTGTACCAAGCCAAAAATTGCTCAATCCCCACTTCGATGGGAGTGTTGGGGGCAAATCCTACATCGGCCATCAAATCGCTGACATCGGCATAGGTGGCAGGCACATCTCCAGGCTGCATGCCGCATAGAACGGTTTTAGCTGTCTTCCCCAAGGCTGCTTCGATTACTTGGATAAAGCGTAGTAGCTCTACTGGCTGGTGGTTGCCAATGTTGTAGATTTTGTAGGGAGCCTGGCTATCGCTGCTGGGGTCTGTACTAGCTGTAGGTACGTGGGTCATCACTCGCACGACCCCTTCTACCACGTCATCAATATAGGTAAAGTCGCGCTTCATCTGGCCCTGATTAAACACTTGGATGGGGCGATCGCCTAAAATTGCTTCCACAAACTTGAAGTAGGCCATATCGGGCCGTCCCCAGGGGCCATACACCGTAAAAAAACGCAGCCCGGTGGTCGGAATTTGATACAGGCTGCTGTAGGCGTGGGCCATCAGCTCGTTGGCCTTTTTGGTGGCAGCATAGAGCGACACCGGATGGTCAACGCGATCGTCCACCGAAAACGGTACCTTGCGATTGGCCCCATACACCGAGCTGGATGAAGCAAACACTAAGTGTTCAACCCCCATCATGCGGCAGCCCTCCAGCAGGTTGAGAAACCCTGACAGGTTGCTGTCGGAGTAAGCAAAGGGGTTCTCTAGCGAGTAGCGCACCCCTGCCTGGGCCGCTAGGTGAATGACATATTGAAATCGGTGGCTGCGAAACAGGGCCAGCATACCCGCGCGATCGAACAAGTCGAGCTGCTCAAAGGTAAAGCCATCGTCGCGGACGAGCTGGGCTAAGCGATCGCGCTTCAAACCCACGTCGTAGTAGTCGTTGAGGTTATCGATGCCGTAGACCTGCTGACCGCTGTCTAAGAGCCGCCGGGCGACAAACGAGCCTACAAACCCCGCTACCCCAGTAACCAGTACAGCGATGACCGTAGCCTCCTAGGGCAGGAAATTTGCACTCAACTAACGCCAATAGGGTACCCAAAGCGTTCTAAAATCTTAAGTCTTTTGCCTAATTTTGCCTCTAGCCGCCCATGCAACAAGCCATTGCCATCATCGGTGCTAGGATCAGGCGAAAGAAACCAAGAAGAATGGTAAGAGAGAAAGGACGTAGTCGTACATGCAAGAATTTGAAAAAACAATCTCCTTCGGTGGTCGCGATATTCACCTGAGGGGTGGGCTGTTGGCTCCCCAGGCGGGGGGCGCAGTGTTGGTGCAGTCGGGTGAGACCGCGGTTCTGGTGACCGCAACCCGCTCAGCAGGACGTCAGGGCATCGACTTTTTGCCTCTGCTGGTTGATTACGAAGAGCGGCTTTATGCTGCCGGGCGCATTCCTGGTGGTTTTTTGCGGCGGGAGGGTCGTCCCCCGGAGCGGGCTACTTTGATTTGTCGCCTGATTGACCGTCCCATGCGACCCCTGTTTCCCCAGTGGCTGCGCGACGACATTCAAATCGTCGCCACTACTCTGGCCATGGATGAGCAGGTCCCCCCCGATGTGCTGGCTGCCACCGGCGCATCGATCGCAGTGCTGCTAGCCAAAATCCCCTTCTATGGCCCCATGGCAACGGTGCGTGTGGGTCTAGTGGGCGACGATTTTATTATCAACCCCACCTACAAAGAAGTTGAAACTGGCGATCTAGACCTGATCGTGGCAGGTTCCCCTGACGGGGTGATCATGGTAGAGGCAGGCGCTAATCAGCTGCCCGAGGCTGACGTGATTGAGGCCATCGACTTTGGCTATGAAGTTGTACAGGATCTGATCAAGGCTCAGCTAGAGCTGATCAAAGAGCTGGGCATCGAGATCGTCACTGAGCACGAGCCTGAGACCGATCCCACCCTGGCCACCTTCATCGAAGAAAAAACTGCCGCCGACATCAAAGAAGTGCTGAAGCAGTTTAGCCTCACCAAGCCCGAGCGCGACGAAAAGCTCGACGCCATTAAGGCTGAGCTGGTCACTGCCGTTGACGCCTTAGAGGACGAAAATCCGATCAAGGTGGCGGTAGCCGAGAACGGTAAAGCCTTGGGTAACACCTACAAATCGGTGACCAAAAAGCTGATGCGTCAGCAAATCGTCGCTGACAAGGTGCGAGTGGATGGTCGCCAGCTCGACGAAGTGCGGCCCATCTCCTGTCGAGTGGGGCTGCTGCCCAAGCGGGTGCACGGCACCGGGCTATTTCAGCGAGGCCTCACCCAGGTGATGTCGGTGGCTACCCTGGGCACCCCTGGCGATGCCCAAATGATGGACGACCTTCACCCCGACGAAGAGAAGCGCTACCTGCACCACTACAACTTCCCTCCCTACTCGGTGGGCGAGACTCGGCCGATGCGATCGCCCGGTCGCCGCGAAATTGGCCACGGTGCTCTCGCCGAGCGTGCCCTGGTGCCAGTACTGCCCTCAAAGGAAGACTTTCCCTACGTGATTCGGGTGGTATCGGAGGTGTTGTCCTCCAACGGCTCCACCTCCATGGGGTCGGTATGTGGCTCTACTCTGTCGCTGATGGATGCTGGTGTGCCTATCACTAAGCCCGTCAGCGGAGCTGCAATGGGCTTGATCAAAGAAGGCGACGAGGTGCGCATTCTCACCGATATTCAAGGTATCGAAGACTTTTTGGGCGATATGGACTTCAAAGTCGCCGGTACCGACACGGGCATCACCGCCCTGCAAATGGATATGAAAATCACCGGTCTGCCCCTATCGGTGATTGCCGACGCCATCAACCAGGCCAAGCCCGCTCGCCTGCATATCCTTGAGAAGATGCTGGCCACCATTGACGCCCCGAGAGCAGAGCTATCGCCCTACGCTCCGCGCCTCATCAGCTTCAAGATCGATCCTGAGATGATCGGTATGGTGATTGGACCCGGCGGTAAGAAAATCAAGGCGATTACCGAGCAAACCGGCGCTAAGGTCGACATCAACGACGACGGCACTGTCACTGTATCGGCGATTGAAGGTGAAAAAGCTCTTCAGGCCAAAGCCTTAATCGAATCGATTGTCTTTAAGCCTGCCGCCGGTGATGTGTTTGTGGGCACAGTCACCCGTGTTATCCCAATTGGGGCGTTTGTGGAATTTATGCCCGGCCAGGAGGGCATGGTTCACATTTCGCAGCTGGCTGACTATCGGGTGGCCAAGGTCGAAGACGAAGTCAACGTCGGCGACGAGGTGATTATCAAAGTGCGTGAAATTGACGGCCGTGGTCGTGTCAACCTAACCCGTCTCAACATTCACCCCGACGAGGCAGCAGCAGCCCGCGAGGCAGCGGCCCTGCGCTAGGAACGTGGAAAGGTGGGGGAGATGAGGCGATCGCAAAGTCTCTCATCTCCCCACTCTCCTTCACCTTCGCCACCCCCTTACCCCTGAATCAAACGTTGTGCGTTGCAACAATTGATTCGGGGGTTCTTTTCTTAGTACGATGCAGGGATGCAATTTCGTATATCTAGTCTTTAACCTCAAAACACTGTGCGCAAAATCGTTATCGCTGGCAACTGGAAAATGTACAAGACCCAGGGCGAAACCCTGGACTTTCTACGTCATTTTCTCGGACAACTCGCCGACACCCCCGACGGGCGTGAAATAGTTCTGTGCGCGCCCTTCACAGCCTTGGGAGCCCTGTCTAAAAGCCTGCACGGAGCCAGAATTAGGGTGGGTGCGCAAAATATTCACTGGATGCCGGAGGGTGCCTTTACTGGCGAAATCTCGGGGGATATGCTTCGGGAGCTAGGGGTGCGCTATGTAATTGTGGGCCACAGCGAGCGCCGCCAGTACTTTGGCGACACGGATGAAACGGTCAACCTGCGCCTGCGGGCGGCGCAAAAGTGCGGCCTTATGCCAATTTTGTGCGTGGGCGAAACCAAAAAACAGCGCGATGCTGGCGAAACCGAGTCGGTGATTACCACCCAGATTGAGCAGGGTCTAGTGGATATTGACCAAAACAATTTGGTGATTGCCTACGAACCGGTCTGGGCGATCGGCACCGGCGACACCTGCGAAGCTACCGAGGCTAATCAGGTGATTGGTGGCATTCGCAAACTGTTGAAAAACCCCAATGTCACTATTCAGTACGGCGGTTCGGTCAAACCCAGCAACGTCGATGAGCTGATGGCGCAGCCCGAGATTGACGGTGCCCTGGTGGGTGGTGCGAGCCTAGAGCCCGAAAGCTTTGCCCGCATTGTCAACTTTCAGTAACCCAAGCGCCTATCTAAAGTCGTCCTGGTAAAACCAGAGCACCGGCAGCGCGAACCCTAGATAGGTGCAGGGGCGGCACTGGCCCACAAGCTGTTTTGGTGAGCGGGTTTATGGCATTCATAAGGGTGGCCATGAATGTACTGGCGGTAGACGTTGGCGGTAGCAACGTAAAGCTTCTGGCAAGGGGCCAACGAGGCTTACAAGTTTCCCTTTGGCTTAACCACGACGCCGGAGAGGATGGTGGTTGGCGTGAGGGGGTTGACGGCGTAGTAGTGTCCTTTGGGTGCCGGTCAAATGGGCCCTGGTCATATTGACCTCTCGAAAATGCTCGCGGCTGAGGTCTTGGCCGCTGCGATTGGCGGCGGTTAACTCGCACTGCTGACAGCAGCGATCGCACGGAGAGCCTATGGCCTGGGCCGTAGATAGGTCTCTGTGCCGGTGTCCACAGCCGCATCTAGGGTTTGATCACGGCTGAGTTGTTCGCTTGCCACACGTCACGCGGTAGGGGTCACAGCGGTTAAAAGTACGTGCAGGCTGATAAGGATGTTCTACTGCGTAGATTGGGCCGAGTTGCTCAGTATTGGTGTTCCAATACTCAAAGACGCAAACACCAATCAGGCGCGATCGCATTAAGTTGTGCTAGCGGGCAAACCCTTCTGTGTAAAGGATCCCGGCTTTTCTATCAAACAGTTGAGATGTCCGTATTTTTACGGTTATAGCTCTAAGATTTCATCAAAGCATCACAGAGTTCCATCAGTGAATTCGCAGTTCCTTGCTGGTCTGTTGCGTATTCTAAAGGAGACCCTCCGGGGGGTGATTTATTCACCTCAGTGTGTTCTCTATCATGGATGACTCTCCCTTTCGCCGTATTGTTTTGCCGGCGCTGCTGGCGTCTAGCGCTGGGTTTGCGGCGCTTACTTGGCCGATGGCCGCCGATCGCGCGGCTCAGGTCTCGGAGCGGCTACCCCAACCCCTCAGCCGCTGGGTTGACTCGGCTCTGATCACCAACCAGCACCAGGCTTCGATTCGCTACATTGGCTTTACTGTCCTGTCGAGCCTTGCGATCGGTATCGGTACTGCTGAAACCATGCGAGTTCGGCAGCACCGAGGGCAGCGACACCAAGATTTACTCGATCAGGTACTGGATGACGAGCAAGCTGACTTTGGGGGCGATCGCCTGACTACCACCGCTTCCATAAACCAATTGCATGCTACTGATCTCGCTGCAAGCCACGATCCGGTGCAGGCTGCACCTACTGTTAAGGTGGCCACAACCCTTGACTGGACTAGCTTGCCATCGACTGTACCTAATACCCAGACTAAGGCGGAGCTGATGTCTAGCCCCATGGATGAGCATGCGCTTTACCACATTCAAGGTGCCGATCAGTGCCGCAGTTTGGCCCTTGCCATTGAGGGCGAATACTACCGCTACTACCGCAACCGCCCCAACTTAGACAAAGCGCGATCGTTGGTACAGCAGCTTCATCAGCAAGGCAAACGCGCCCTCGCCACCTGGGATGACAAAGGCTATGTGGTTTGGGTGCATCATGCCGAACGACCGCAGCAGGCTGTTCCTTGGGTAGGGCGTTTAGCCACTAGTTAAGGGTGCCAGCCCATTAGGCAAAAGTCGGTTGATCACGAACGATGTTCCTAGGCAATGTTGAGCAGTACGCAGGCATGAATCTCAAAACGCTAGAAAATCTTTGGACGGCCTTTGTGGAGGGGGAGCGAGACTTTACCGGCATCAATCTGGCTGGAGCCGACCTCAACCACTGGAGTTTAGCCAGGGTCGATTTCTGGGGTGCAGACTTTAGCGGAGCAAACCTCACCCAGGCTGATTTTCGCCGGGCTAACCTCAAACAGACCCAGTTCTGCAATGCCAAACTGGTGGGGGCCGACCTGCGCTGGGCCGATCTACGGGAGGCTGTGCTGACCGGAGCCGACCTCGACGATGCACGTTTGGAAGGTGCTCTCTACAATGCTCAAACCCAGTTTCCCGAAGGGTTTAACCCTGGGCCTGCCCGGATGTGGAGCCTGGCACCGGGGGCTGCCCTCGCCACTAAAGATTTGCGAGAGCGCGATCTGGGCGGCACCGATCTGACTGCCGCCGACCTCAGCGGAGCGCTACTGGTGAATAGTCAGCTGTTTGGGGCAGTGCTGAGGCGTAGCAACCTGCTCAGCGCTCTGATTGGCGATAGTGACCTGCGCTACGCTGACCTGCGTCAGGCCACGCTGATGTTAGCCGACTTGCGCGGGTCAGACCTGCGCCATAGTGACCTGGGCCAGGCCAATCTGATCGGGGCCAACCTGCGCGGGTGTCAGCTAGCCCACGCCAACTTAGATGGTGCCCTCTACTCCGATAGCACTCAGTTTCCCCGAGGGTTTCAGGTGACTGAAACTCTCCACCACCTCGCCCCCGGTGCATCTCTGTGGGGAGCTGACCTCAGTGGGGCCAGGCTAACTGGGGTAGACCTAAGCGGAGCTAATCTAGCTGGGGCTAACCTTATGCACGCTGACCTGTGGGGGGCTTGTCTAGCCAACGCTAACCTCAGCGGAGCAAACCTGCTGGGAGCGAACCTGCTAGGAACTGACTTGACCGGGGCTAATCTTAACCAAACAAACCTGATGCAGGCGATTATCGACACGCCGGGAGACTTAGCGGGGAAGATTGCTTTTGATAGCCAGCCAGCCTAGGAGTGGGGATTGGTTGCAAGGTCGTGGGGTAGGCGTAATCGGCAGCCGTGCGCCCTTGACCCTGCCCGATTCACAACAAGGCCATCTGGCTGCCGTTACCGGGAGTCTCGTCGTAGCCTAGATGGCGGCGGGCAGCAGGGGTGACCACCCGGCCCCGAGGAGTGCGCTGTAAGTAGCCAATTTGCAGCAGGTAAGGTTCGTAGACTTCCTCAATGGTTTGGGGGTCTTCGCCCGTGGAGGCGGCCATGGTGTCGAGACCAACGGGGCCACCGCCAAAGTTTTCGATCATTACTGACAGCAGGCGGCGATCGGTCCAGTCGAGACCGCAGGGGTCAACGTTAAATAGTTCTAGCGCTTCGGCGGCTAGGGCGGCGGTGATGGGGCCTGCCCTCTTAACCTCAGCATAGTCGCGCACTCGCCGCAGCAGGCGATTGGCGATGCGGGGTGTGCCTCGGGCGCGGCGGGCAATTTCTTCGGCTCCGGCGGGTTCGATGGGGGTTTTTAAGACGTCGGCGGTGCGCAGCACGATGGGTTTAAGTTCATCGATTTCGTAGAAGCGCAGTCGCTGAATCAGGCCGAAGCGATCGCGCAACGGAGAACTCAGTGCCCCCACCCTTGTCGTTGCCCCCACTAGCGTAAATGGGCACAGCGGAATGCTGCGAGTGCGGGCCGACTGCCCTTTGCCGATGGTGATATCTAGCCGCGAGTCTTCCATGGCCGGGTAGAGAATTTCTTCGGTGACTCGCGGCAGCCGGTGAATTTCGTCAATAAACAGCACGTCGCCGGGCTTGAGATTGATCAGCAGTCCGGCAATGTCGCGGGGGCGCTCTAGGGCCGGGGCCGTAGTGATTTTGCAGGTCACCCCCATTTCCTGGGCCAAAATTAGCGCCATGGTGGTTTTGCCCAGCCCTGGCGGCCCGTACAGCAGCAGATGGTCGAGGGGCTCTTGCCGCGACTGGGCCGCCTGAATGGCAATACCCAGCACTTCTTTAAGGGATGACTGGCCAATGTAGTCTTGCAGTCGCTGGGGCCGCAGGGTGTCTTCGGGGGCGATCGCAGCGGGTGTTTGAGTCGCGGTCTCATCCCCTAGATCTTCGGGCTGTACTTCCCCACCTTTGACGAGGGAGAGCAGCGGTTGTAGGGCCTCATCTGCGGTAGGCTGGGCTGCCGGTTTGGGCTTAGCCCGCTTGGGCTTGGCCGAATCGTCGGAGGTGTGAGAAGAAACAATGGCCATAGGGGAGCCTAAGGGGGCGGCCCCCCCATGATACTGTGGTGCATTTGCACTATCAAGCCATTGGCCAGCTCTACAGCAGGATGAGCAGCCCCAGGCTAAAGCTGAGCATGCCTAAAATCACTGAACCTAAGCCATTACTCTTAGATTCTGGGGAGAGGCTTAGGTCTTTTTCAAACTCACATTTGAAGCAGTGGTACACGGTGGGCTTGTATTCCACAATGCTGTGAACACCGCACTCGGGACACTGCCGGGTCTTACCGACCAAACCCGACTAAATCCGATGGCCGTTACCTCTACTCTGGGGCAAGCTGGGCCTAGTGATTTAGCAAATATTGGCATGCCCGCACCAAAATTTTTAAGACAGACCGCGATCGCCCTGATTGGCTTTGAGGTAGGGCTTGCTTTAACCTATTTGGCCCTGATTGGGCTGCGGGGCGAGGCAGGGCCATTTGATTTTAACGGGTTGCGATCGCTGCCCTCTTGGCTACAGGCGAGCCTGCTGGGCGCTATAGGGCTTCTATGTGTGGGTTTACTGCGCTATCGGCGGCACATGTCTCAGCCGATATCCTGGTTACTGCCCGGCACTTTAGCGCTGCTCTGCTTCTTCGGTGCTGTGGATGAATTGCTCAAGTTCCACCTCACCCTGCGGCAGGTGGACTGGAAATTGATTTACCTCAGCCTCTTGATGGCGATTGTGGTGCTGGGATTTCGAGATTTAGCCTGGCTATGGCGTACTCACCGACTCACGGTGCTGTGGGTGCTGACGGGGCTAAGGATTTTCTTGCTGGGCGGGTTTGGGACCGAGATGGCAAAGGATGCGATCGCGCCAGCGCTATCTACCCGTCTCTCATCTGAAACTGTATTTTTAATCGAACATCTCCGCATCACCCTGGAGGAATTGGCAGAACTCTTGGGTGAAACCATAATTCTTTATGCTGTAGCCTGTTTTGTCCAGCAGGTTTTACCTTTCCAGGCGCGAAGGCTCAAACATCCCTAAGGCCAGGTCTGCTTAAGAGCAAAAGCAGACCTGGGCAGGGTGTTCTATCGCCGCCGCAGCCACATCAGCACGGCTAGACCAAGCCCGATTGCCGGCAGCACTAGCAGAGCAAAGACCCCGAGACCAATTTGTTGCTGCACCGTTAGGGTAATGCGGCGGTTGGTGACTTCGCGGGGGCGAATAGAGAGGGTGGCGTCGGTCTGCTGACCCAGCCAGCTGATGGCGTTGAGAAAGACATCGCCGTTGAGCTGCTGCTCAAAGAGACCATCGGTGGCAAAGGTGGCGTTGCCAATGACGACGAGGCGCGACTCCGGCGGCGGTTCACCTTCGGCAGGGGTCGCTCCTTCGACGGGGCGACTGAGGGCAACCCCGAGGGTGTAGGGGCCAGAGGGCGGCGCGTTTTCGTCGTATTGCAGCTCGCCCTCGGTGGAGAGAGCCTCAGCCCGACTCTGGGGATTGCTCTGCAAAATAGGCGTTGCTGTCACCCCAGCCACCTCTTCGACATTGATCGGCCG
Organism: Leptolyngbya sp. FACHB-60; assembly: GCF_014695775.1. Classification (GTDB taxonomy): domain Bacteria; phylum Cyanobacteriota; class Cyanobacteriia; order Phormidesmidales; family Phormidesmidaceae; genus Nodosilinea. The sequence continues at coordinate 229,342 of NZ_JACJOX010000058.1, forward strand.
CACCAAAGGAAAGAACGATCGCCCGCCGGTAAAGTCGCGGGTGATGGGGTGGTCGCCGAAGTCGGTGACTAGCGGGGCAGCGGGGCCAAGGCCAACGAGCTGGCCGCTGCCGGAGGTATCTAGCACAATGCGCTCGTCAAGGGTGATGCCCCAGGGGTCGAGCAAGGTGTCGAGGCCGGGGCTAGTGCGCGGGTCGATCAGCAGCATGAGGCTGCCGCCGCCGTTGAGGTAAGTTTGCAGCGCATTAACTTCGGGCTCAAAGAATTCAGCGGCGGGGCCAGCCACCACCACCACGCTGGCGTCGTCGGGCACTGTGCTGGTTTGGGAAAGGTCGAGGGGTTGCACCGCGGCGCTTTTGTCTTCGAGGGCGGTGGCGGCCTGCAAAAAGCCGGTGTCACTGCCGTCGATGGTGAATTCCTGGTGGCCCTGGGTGAAGTAGACGGTGAGGGGACGATCGCTCACCACCTGATCTAGCGCATTGGTCAACGTGCGCTCCGACAGCCGCTCGCTGGGGCCGACATTCTGCAAAAAGCGGCGGGTCTCACCACTCTCCACAAACACCATGCCCGTTTGGGTAGCGCCAAAATCCTGGGCCTGACGGGGGTCGTTGTAGGGGTTGACGTAGTCAAAGGTAAACTGTGGCCCCGCCTGGCGATAGCTCTCAAGCAGCTGGCGATCTTGCGGGTTAGGCAGCGGGTCGAATACGACGATGCGGGTGGGGTTTTCTAAAGTCTGTACCACCTGCTGCGACTGGGGGGCCAGGGTGAAAATTTGGTTTTCGGTGAGGTCTACCCGGCTGGCATATCGCACCGCCAAAAAGTTTACCAGGCCTAAAATGGCCAGCACCGCCAGGGTAGAGATCAGGGCGTTGGCCCCTGCCTCGGTGGAACGCTGGGCCCAAAACCGACCCTGCCCCTGGTTTCCCAGTACCAGACCAAGCAAGAGTAGGCCAATGCCCCCAATCAGTAGGCCTGCGGGCAACAGCGTCCACCCGGCGACGATGCCCGCAATTAACCCCGCCGTCACTAGGGCCAACCCCGGAAAAGCCAGGTATTTCAAATATTTTTGGTAGGCCGCCAACGATTTCATCGCCATCACTCGCTACTACTAACCTGCTGACGTTAAATGGATTGATTCGGCACTAGGACCGCTGGAACCGGAGGGTTTCGATGGACTGGGCAGTGAGGTACAGCCCCAGCCCGATGAATGAGAGAAACAGCACCAGGCCACCGGTGTCAAAAATGCCTTCGGTGAAGTCGGTAAAGTGCTTGAGCAGAGATAGGTGGGCGATCGCGCTACCTACCACCCCCGGCAGCCCCTGGGCCACCGCATCCACCAACCACAGCAGCAAGATCAGCGCAAAGGTCATAATCGCCGCCAGCACCGTGCTCTCCGTCAGCGACGAGATGAACATGCCGAGGGCCAATACGCTGGCCGCCAGTAGTACCAGTCCAAGGTGCGATAACAAGAATACTCCCGAGCCCGTGGGCGGAGTTGCGGCTCCTAGGGCGATCGACTGGCACACCATCAGCGGCAGCACCATCGCAACGTAGAAGCTCACCACCGCCAGCAGCTTGCCCAAGGCCACCGCCCAGTTGGTTACTGGCGAAGTCGCCAACAATTCCAGCGTGCCCTGCTTGCGCTCGTCGGCGTAGAGCCCCATGGAGAGCATCGGCAGCACAAACATCGACAGCGACCCCAGCAGCCCCACGTAGGCTTTGTTGAACTCGTAGGCCACATCAAAGGGGGGTGAGGGGGGCATTCCCATCTGCACCGCCTGGTCAGCCATCGCCGCCTGGGCCAAAATGCCCTGCGGCCCCAGCAAAATCGCCACTAAGAAGAAGCCCCCCAGCAGCCAGAACACGGCGGCAATGATATACGGCAGGGGCGAGGCGAAGTAGCTTTGCAGCTCCCGCTGGTAGATGGCGAGGATGTTTTTGAAGAGGAGGGTCATGGGCGGGGGAGTGGATGGGTGAGGGAGATGGGGAAGGTAGGGGAGATGGGGGAAAGCCAAAATCCAAAAGGGCTAAGCCTCGGATTCTTCTGGTGTTGGTTCGACTGTTGGGAGCTCGGCGAGTGCTTCGGGCGGTGCCGTTGTCCCCGTCGCGGGTTCGGTGGTGGTGAGGTTGAGGAAAACGTCCTCAAGAGTAGCCTGCTGGCGGCGCAGCTCGTGGAGTTCGAGCCCGGCGTTAACGAGGACGGCGGACATAATGGCTCCCAAGGCGCGATCGGCGTCTGCGCTTACTCGCAGCCGGTGGTGATAGTCCGGCAGGTGCTCTGGCCTCAGTAGGGTTACCTGACGTACGGGGGCCAGCTCGCTCAACAGGCGCTGGGCTCTATCCACATCCCCTTTAATCTCTAGTTCGTAGGCGGCTTCGCCGGAGAGGCGAGTGGTGAGGTTGTCGGGGGTGTCGGTAGCGACGACCTGGCCCCGGTTGATAATGGTGACGCGATCGCAGGTCATGCTCACCTCCGGCAAAATGTGGGTGGAGAGAATGATGGTGTGGCTACCTGCCAGCCCTTTAATCAGCTGTCGCACCTCGTTAATCTGGCGCGGATCTAACCCCACCGTCGGCTCATCCAAAATAATTACTGGCGGGTCGTGGATAATGGCCTGGGCAATGCCCACCCGCTGTCGATAACCCTTCGACAGCTTGCGAATCAGCACCTTGCGCTTGTCGATTAAACCGCAGTGATCCATGGCAATATCGGCCCGCTTTTGGCGCAGATCGGCGGGCACGCCCTTAATTTTGGCCACAAAGTTGAGAAAGCCCTGCACTGTCATATCGGGATACAGCGGCGGCGACTCGGGCAGGTAGCCAATGCGCTGCCGCACCGCCATCGAGTCGGTGTGCACGTCATACCCGGCCACTCGGGCTGTACCTTCGGACGCTGGCAGATACCCCGCCAAAATTCGCATGGTCGTGGTTTTGCCCGCCCCATTCGGCCCCAAAAAGCCCAGGATCTCCCCGGGCTGCGCCCCAAAGGTGATGTCTTGAATGGCTGTGGTAGACCCGTAGGTCTTACTCAGGTGCTCAACTTCAATCATGGGTGTAGAACCGCCAGCAAACCAGTGGATATTGTACTGCTGATTACAGTAGCGATTTTTCCTCTGATTGCGTTTAAAGGCTCAATCTAATCTGAGCTCCCTTCTCCCCTGCCTTCCCTATCTCCCTCACCTCTCGCTAGCTAACCCTCTACTACAATGACCAAGTTCATTGGTCTGAAGGCTGTAGCCTAGAATGGAGCTATTCAAGCGTCAGGTGTGGACCAACTTTCTAGGCTTGCTACCCGGTAGTTTGGTCACGATATTAGTTATCGCTATTGCCTTTCTGCGCTTCTATGACAAACAAGACTTCCGATTCCTCAGCATCGTCGCCGAGCCCCAGATCTGGAGCAACCGACTCACCGTGGCAGCCCTCCTGGCTGCACTGGCTAATTTCGGCGTTGAGTGGAACCGTCGAAATCGAGAAGGAAACCGCGAGGCTGAAGAAAGAGACCGCAGAGCTGAGGAAACAGAACGCGAAGCTCGCCGAGCGAGAGAGGAAGCTCGCCGAAGTCGACAAGAAGTTCGACGAAATCGACAGGAAGTACGCTACCAGAAAGCCCAAATCAGATACCAACTAGACCCTAGCGAGGCAAATCGCCAAGAGCTGGAATCTGTTTTAGCAGCTCTTGAAGAGTATGAGCAGACCCTAGACGAAGCTCTCAGTTCCTAACCTTGGGGCAGGGTTGCGGATCGCGGGTTGCGAGCGAGCAGTGATCAATCAAGCAGGGCTGTTGATAGGCATCCTCAGTTTCTAGCGGCGGCGGGGGCTGGCCGAAGATCATTTCGCAGCTGAAGTCTTCGAAGTTCGGCACCATCGTGAGGGGGATGCCGAGATCTTCCGTAAAGAAGCGCTGGGTGGGCAGCTTACACATGTTGACGCACATGCCGACGCAGCGGCTTTCATCCAGGTAGCGGCACTTTTTGATGTGGACGGCGCTGCGCTGCTGTCTAATGCGCCCTTTAGCATCGGTGAATTCTACGGCTTTGACTTCGCAGGGGCCGACCAGCCATCCAAATAGACGCGCGGCAAACCAGGCGTTGAGTTCGCAGACTAGCTGGGTCGGTGAAAACAGGTTACGAATCAGCCACAGCACCTGGGAGGGCACCAGAGACTTGAGCACGACGGCGACGAGCTCCTGCTGCTGCTGGGCATTGCGCCCCTGCATAATCTGATTCGATAAATCGACAACGCCGTCATAGCCGCTGTGAGCGGTATCTTTGCCCACGGCCTTAGCCATTTTTCGGCTGAATAGCCAGATGAACAGGCGATCGCCCACACTATCCTGATAGATTGCTTTTTCTGAGGTGGGGCCAAGGCCCGTGGCCGGGAGCGACGCCATGCTAAACCAGGAAGAATTACTTACTCCAGGTTAATGCCTCAGCGGGCGACGTGACAGCAAGGGCCAAAATCTCTAACCCTGGCTGCTGCCGGCAAACTGCTGGGCATAGAACTGGGCGTAGCGACTCTGGTTGGCCAACAGTTCGCTGTGGGTGCCCGCTTCAATCACCTGGCCCTTTTCCATAACTAGAATGCGATCGGCGTCGCGCACGGTGGCCAATCGGTGAGCGATGATGAAGACGGTGCGATCGCTCATCAACCGCTCCAGCGCCTCCTGCACTAGCGCTTCAGACTCGGCATCTAGCGCTGATGTGGCTTCATCCAAAATGAGAATGCGGGGGTTGAGGAGCACGGCCCGGGCGATCGCGACTCGCTGTCGCTGGCCCCCCGAAAGATTCACGCCGCGTTCCCCCATCCAGGTGTAGTAGCCCTGGGAAAACTGGCTAATAAAGTCATGGGCGTTGGCGATGCGAGCCGCCGCTTCTACGGCTTCGATGTCAAAATCTTTTTGGCCAAAGGCGATGTTTTGAGCGATCGTGCCGGAAAATAGCGTGGTTTCCTGGGGCACAATGCCGATCTGCCGCCGCAGGCTGCGCAGGGTAACGGTGGCTACATCCACATTGTCGATGAAAATTTGGCCCGACTGGGGGTCGTAAAACCGAGGCAGCAGGTTGACGAGAGTGGATTTGCCTGCGCCTGAGGAACCTACCAGGGCAATTTTTTCGCCGGGGAGGGCCAGCAGATCGAGATTGCGCAGTACGGGTTCATCGGCCTCGTAGCCAAAGGTGACATTGCGATACTCGACCCGCCCGGTGACCTGGGGCAGGTCGGTGGCGGTAGGCAGCTCGCGCACTGCCGGTTCGATATCGAGCAGCTCAATCACGCGGTCAACGGAGGCCTCACCCTGCTTAAACTCGCCATAGTTAATGATGACGTGGTTGACCGGGTCAATTAGCATCAGCGCTGCGACCACGTAGCTGCCAAAGGAGGCTCCGGTGAGGTTTTCCTGGGAGATTTGCCAGGTGCCCACCAGCAAAATCAGCATCACCACCACGGCGTAGGTAAAGCCCACCACCGGGTACTGCACCGCCTGGAGCCAGGCGGCCTTGTATTTGGCTTGGCGGTTTTTCTCGGCCTCTTGGGTAAAGCGCTCGACTTCATACTCTTCGGCGGCAAAGGCCCGCACCAGGCGAATGCCGCTAAACACTTCGGTGACCAGCGACGAGAGGTCAGAAACCAGGTTTTGGCTGCGCCGCGAAAACTTCAGCATTTGTTCCCCAAACCAGCCGGCCAGGATAGCCAGAATGGGCACCAGCACCACCGCCGTCAGGGTGAGCTGCCAGTTGAGGTATACCATGTAGCCCAGCACCACGACGAGTTGCAGCACCGAGGGCAAAAAGTCGTGGAACAGCTTTTGAACGACTTCGCCAATGCGGTCAATGTCTTCTGTCAGCCGGTAGGATAGATCGCCTGTTTGGCTGCGCTCAAAGTAGGTAAGGCTCAAGCGGTGAATGTGGGTGTACACATCTCTGCGCAGATTAAATGCCACCTCCAGGGCGGCTTTCGCCATCAATGAGTCCTGAATATATTGGCCAATTTTTTGCAGTGCAAACCCGGCCATGGTGATGGCGATAAAGCGTGACACCACAGGCACGTTGCCTGCCGCTAACTGCTCCAAAATATTCCCTGATAGCCAGGCCAGTATGGGCCAGAAGGAGACAAAAATAATGGTGCCCAACAGCGCCTGTGCTATGGTGCGCCACTCGCGCCGTACGTAGGGGGCAAGCGTCCAATAGTTGGAGCTTTGGGAGGGGCGCTCGGGATTCAAGGGCAAAACCTTTGCAATGGCATACTGTTCACCACGCTACCAGGTTTAGAGTGTTCCAGGTAATACCGCGTTTAGGGATTTGACCAGAATGCTTGGGCCAGGACCGTTACGTCCGCTAACTGCAATTCCTGATGCGGATGAGCTGGAATATTTTCTTAGGCCAGATCTGCATTTGGGGCCTGTGCCCATTTGCTCTGCTGGGCCAGACGCTACCATCTGTCTAGCGGGGAGAGGCACTACAATCGACCCATAGGCTACGTTTGAGGGATGTGTTGCCGATGCCCACAGTTATTGTTGCCACCGGAAATCCCGGCAAGCTAAAAGAGATGCAGGTGTATCTAGGTGAGCTGGGCTGGGCTCTTCAGCTCAAGCCCGATGCGCTCGATATAGAAGAGACCGGCACCACATTTTTAGAGAATGCGCGGCTCAAGGCTGCAGGGGTAGCCAAGGCATTAAGCCAGTGGGCGATCGCTGATGACTCGGGCTTAGAAGTCCACGCCCTCGGCGGTGCCCCCGGCATCTACTCAGCCCGCTACGCCGATAGCGACCAAGCCCGCATCGATCGCCTGCTTCAAGAGCTAGATAGTGAGCGCGGTGGTCAAGGATCTGCCGGAGAAGGCGATCGATGCGCCCAGTTTGTCTGCGCTCTGGCTCTAGCCAACCCCCAGGGCGACATCGTGCTCGAAACAGAAGGCATTTGCCATGGTGAGATCTTGCTGGCTCCCCGTGGCTCTGGGGGTTTTGGCTACGACCCAATCTTCTATGTGCCTGCCCTGGGCAAAAGCTTTGCCGAAATGTCGCCCGAGCAAAAAGACGCTAACAGCCATCGGGGTGTTGCCTTTAGCCAACTGATGCCCCATTTAAAGCAGTTAACCCTAGGATGACCTAACCTTGGTTGGGTCTCCCTAGGGCTAATTTAGAAACTGGTGTGCGATCGCTTTAATGGAGCCGGTCTTTGGCCATCACGCACTAGCCTCACAGGCAAATCCTAAGCTTCTCGGTTGAGGAAATCTTGCAGTTGCCCCAGAGCAGCCCGACCAATGTTAAACACAGCCCAGCTTGCGGCCACAGCAATCGGCAGTAAAACAACAACGACTCGCCAATCCATAGGGCATGCCCTCCTAAATGAGTTTTACTTAAACACTTGTCACAATTTTCTCATAATGTACACCACATAGGGCGCTCGCAGGCCGAGAGTTTATCGATCTAAACCAAAGTTGACCCCCTTGAGGGCAGCAAAATCGCCTGGATCGCTGCCTCGACACCCCCATGGCATCTCTACAGCCATTGTCTTTTGGGGTTTTGTCCCTAGGTCGTGGTCAATGAAATGGTCATAGCGACTGTGGTTACTTCCCCGGAGCTGACGTGACGGCCCTCTAATAACCATTAACCCATAAAGCGATCGCAGGTGACTGCCCTAATCGAGGTATCTCGTTATCCATGAGCAGACCAGCAGTAGGACAAAGGGTTCGAGCTAGCCTAGGTCACGATCATTGACTAACTTCCATTTGGTTTGATCATAATTCATCAGCTAGCGAAAAAATAAGGGCTGTGATTGCCTCTAGAAATTCTCTGATCGCAAGAAATAAAAGGGTCTAAAACTACCCTTTTCCTCTGCTTAATCCGACATTTTTAATTTAATTCTCTCAGAGTTATTAACTTGTGAAAATTTCCCTTACCAAGAGCGGCAGTGATTCTGTAATTTGTTATTTAACCTGTCGTAGCCCTGAAAATCTAAAGCCCTATGGGGTAGTTCTCAGACCGGCTTAAAACTTTCTAAGGACTAGGCTGTTAAGCGCTGTAAACCTGATTCTTTAGCGTCTCCCTTGGCCGTCCAGCGGAGAGCCTTTGGGTCTCAGGTAGCTTGTAAGGCCTGAAATGGCTTATTTAAGCTTTCTATAGACTCAGGTTATATCCGTCTATTGAGTAGGAAGCGCCTTTATCCGCTCTGTATTTTCGAGTAGAAGAGAGGAGAGTCCCATGACCATAAGTCCCCCTGAACCGGGACAAAAAGTCAGGGTAGTGGTTGACAAAGATCCGGTACCCGTCTCATTTGAGCGATGGGGCAAGCCCGGCCACTTCGACCGCACGTTGTCCAAGGGGCCCAAAACCACCACCTGGATTTGGAACCTGCACGCCGACGCCCATGACTTTGACACTCACACCAGTGACCTGGAAGATATTTCACGCAAAATCTTCAGCGCTCACTTTGGCCACTTAGCCGTCATCTTTATCTGGCTCAGCGGCATGTACTTCCACGGTGCCAAGTTCTCAAACTATGAAGCTTGGCTGACTAATCCCACCGGTATTAAGCCCAGTGCCCAGGTGGTTTGGCCCATCTTTGGCCAAGAAATTTTGAATGGCGACGTGGGCGGTGGTTTCCACGGTATTCAGATCACCTCTGGGTTGTTCCAGTGGTGGCGAGCCAACGGCATTACTAACAGCTTCCAGCTCTACTGCACCGCCATTGGTGCGCTGGTAATGGCGGCTCTGATGCTGTTCGCCGGCTGGTTCCACTACCACAAGCGCGCGCCCAAGCTGGAGTGGTTCCAGAACGTCGAATCGATGATGAACCACCACCTAGCGGGGCTACTGGGCCTTGGCTGTTTGGGCTATGCCGGTCAGCAGATCCACGTGTCGTTGCCCATCAACGCCTGCATGGATGCGATCGATGCGGGGCGGCCGCTAACCATTGGTGGTCGGGTAATCGACTCAATTGGGGCGATACCGTTGCCCCATGAGTGGATTCTCAACAAGGCCCTAATGGCCGACCTGTACCCCAGCTTTGTCGAGGGTATCCGGCCCTTCTTCACCCTCAACTGGGGTGTGTACTCTGACTTCCTCACCTTTAAGGGGGGTCTGAACCCCGTGACTGGTGGCCTTTGGCTGTCAGATACGGCTCACCACCACCTGGCGCTAGCCGTGCTCTTCATTATTGCGGGCCACATGTACCGCACCAACTGGGGCATCGGCCACAGCATGAAGGAGATTTTGGACAATCACCAGGGTGACCCGCTGCTGTTCGGCGGCCGGGGCCACCAGGGTCTGTTTGAAGATCTGACCACCTCCTGGCACGCCCAGTTGGCGGTCAACCTGGCCATGCTGGGGTCGATCACGATCATCGTGGCGCACCACATGTACGCCATGCCTCCCTATCCGTACTTGGCGACGGATTACCCCACTCAGCTGTCGATATTTACCCACCACATGTGGATTGGCGGCTTCTTGATTGTGGGGGCCGGTGCCCACGCCTCCATCTTTATGGTGCGTGACTACGACCCGGCGGTGAACCGGGACAACGCCTTGGATCGCATGCTGCGATCGCGCGATGCCATCATCTCCCACCTCAACTGGGTGTGTATTTTCCTGGGCTTTCACAGCTTTGGTCTATACGTCCACAACGACACCATGCGGGCTCTGGGCCGTCCCCAAGACATGTTCTCGGATACGGCCATCAATCTACAGCCGGTCTTTGCCCAATGGGTGCAAGGGTTCCACTCGGCAGCGGCAGGGGCCACAGCGCCCAATGCTCTGGCCAGTGTTAGCCCCGTGTTCGGTGGTGCTGGGGTAGCAGTAGCTGGCAAGGTGGCGATGATGCCCATGGCCCTCGGCACTGCCGACTTCATGGTGCACCACATCCACGCCTTCACCATCCACGTGACGGCGCTGATTCTGCTCAAGGGCGT
>NZ_JACJOX010000059.1 GCF_014695775.1 Leptolyngbya sp. FACHB-60
AATACCGAAGACTATGCTTACGGCTGGTGCTTGAAAGGCGAACGATTCGCGGCTGAACGTCGGGGCAATCGTACCGAACGAGTGAGCTTTATAGCGGCTTGGCATCACCATCAGCTCGTTGCCCCACTTACCTATCAGGGGTACTGCAATCGCCTGGTGTTTGAAACATGGTTAGAGGAGAAACTTTTGCCCGTACTCGAAGCTGGCAGTGTGATCATCTGTGACAACGCCTCGTTTCACAAAGGTGGACGCATTGAAGCATTGATTCGTCAGGGGGGCTGTCATCTCTTATATCTGCCGCCTTACTCCCCGGATTTGAACCCAATTGAACATCAATGGTTTGTTCTGAAAAACCGGATGCGAAAACAGATTCAATCCGGCCAACCCTTTCGCCAAGTCGTTGACCAAGCCTTCGTTGACTGACCGAATCTATCCACGGATTGCTATATAACAAAGCTACAGATGTTGCATCGGGCGCAAAACCTTGCGCCCCTACCAGTTGCGACTAATTGACTTGCTTGCCGTGGATGCCTACTCCATCCGCTCCGCTAGTTCCATCCAGCGTTCGGTGGAGGAATCGATGGTGGCAGTGAGTTCGCCCAGTCGCTCTGAGAGCTTTGTCACCTCGCTATAGTCGCTGGGCGGGTTGCCGTAGAGCTGCTTTTCTAGCGCCGCTTTTTCGGCCTCCATAGCAGGAATTTGAGTTTCTAGCTGCTCGTATTCTCGCTTTTCTTTGTAGGAGAGCTTTTTGGTCTTGGCATCGGCGCTTGAGTCCACCTTTGCTACAGTCTGAGTAGATGCAGCCTGAGATTTGTTGGCCGCTGCCTGCTTTTCATTCTGTTTATCAGTGTCTGAGGCTGCTTTTTTGTAGTCTAAATAGACTGAGTAGTTGCCCGGATAATTTCGCAGTACACCGTTGCCCTCAAAGGCAAAGATGGTGTTGACGCTGCGGTCTAAGAAGTAGCGATCGTGGGAAACCACAATCACGCAGCCGTTAAACTCCTCCAAGTATTCTTCCAATACGCCGAGGGTTTGCACATCGAGATCGTTAGTGGGCTCGTCGAGAATCAGCAGGTTGGGGGCCGAGAGCAGCACCCGCAGCAAAAACAGTCGCCGCCGCTCGCCACCAGAAAGCTTCTCTAAAGGAGAATACTGCTGGTTAGAAGTGAACAAAAACCGCTCCAGCATTTGGGAGGCGGTGATTACGCTGCCGTCGTTGGTGGTGACCAGCTCGGCGGTTTCTTTCAAGTATTCGATTACCCGCTGACTGGGGTTGGCGAACAGATCTTCGGAGTGCTGGTCGAAGTAGCCGACGTGGATGGTGGTGCCGATATCGACGGTACCGGTGTCGGGCTCTAGGCGTCCGGTGATTACGTTCATCAGGGTTGATTTGCCAACCCCGTTGGGGCCGATGATGCCGATGCGATCGTCGGGGGCGAAATCGTAGGTGAAGTCTTTGAATAAAAGGCGGTCTTCGTAGCTTTTAGAGACATTCTCCAGCTCGATCACTTTTTTGCCAATGCGGCGACCGACGGTTGAGATATCTACCTTGCCGAGGGATTCTTTGAACTCGCGGTTTTGCATATCGCCGATGCGATCGATGCGGGCCTTTTGCTTGGTGCTGCGGGCCTTAGGGCCGCGCTTCAGCCATTCCAGCTCGCGGCGCAGTACGCCAGCGTGCTTCTTTTGGGTGCTCTGGTCAGCCGCTTCAGACAGGGCTTTTTTCTCCAGGTAGTAGGCGTAGTTGCCTGCGTAGCCGTAGAGGTCGCCCCGGTCAATTTCGAGAATGCGGTTGGTGACCTGGTCGAGAAAGTAGCGATCGTGGGTGATGAGCAGCAGCGCACCGCGAAAGCCGCTGAGGTAGCTTTGTAACCACTCCACCGATTCGGCATCGAGGTGGTTGGTGGGCTCGTCCATCAGCAGGGCATCGGGGTCAGCAAGCAGGGCAGCGGCGATCGCTACCCGCTTTCGATATCCCCCCGACAAATCGCCCACTTTGGCGTCAAAGTCATCAATGCCCAGGCGGCTAAGAATTGCCTTGGCGTTGGTCTCTAAATCCCAGCCATCGGCAGCGGCAATTTTTTCGGATACCGTCGAGAGCTTGGCCATTAGGGCATCGGCGTTGCCTGAGCCCTGAGCCATGTGGTGCGAGATGTCTTCGTACTCGCGAATCAGCGCCATCTGCTCGCCCGCGTCGGCAAAGACCTGCTCTAAAACGGTGCGATCGGCCTCAAAGTCGGGCTGCTGGGGCAGGTAGACAATCTTGGCCCCAGGGTTAACCCAAAAGTCGCCACCGTCGAAGGGCTCTAGCCCGGCAATCATTTTCAGCAGGGTTGATTTGCCTGAGCCGTTGGTGCCAATTAGGCCCACCTTGTCGCCCTCATCTAGGCTAAAGCTGGCATCGCGGAGAATTTCCTTAATGCCAAAGTCTTTGGTGGCAGAGCGCAAAGTAAACAGAGTCATGGGCAGCTGGGTCATGAACCCTTAGATCATAGACCCTAGGGTATGCTGGCGGGGCGAAGTCAATTAGTTAGGCATTTCACCAGCGGTGGTTTGAGAACTAGCCGCATAAGTGCCGAAAAGCCGAGGCAGCAGCAACCCCGATCGCGCCTTATAGTCTGCAAACTCAGGATAGCGCGATAGAGACTGGTCTTTTTTGCGCATGTTGGGCACAAACAGCATAGCGGCAACCAAACCCAAAATGGCAAAGGGCAACCAGTGCATCGCCAGCAGGGCAAAGGAGAGATAGATCAAGATCTCGCCTAAGTAGTTGGTATTGCGGCAGCGGGCAAAAAGGCCTTCGGTAATTAGCCCCGGTTGATATTTGAGGGTGAAGTATTTTTGAGCATCGCTGGCATAGTGCAGAAATATGCCGAGGATGTTGAGAGCGATCGCCCCTGCGACCAAAGGCAACGGCGGCTCTACCCCCCGGCTAACCAGCAAAAAGGGAGCCACCCAGTAGAGGCTAATGAACCCAAAGCTAAAAATTCCGGTGGCTGGGGGAATGGTTTGCTCCCACTGCTTGTCGGGATACAGGCGGTCTTTGAGCAGCCACAGCAGGCCGTAGGTGCCGTGGAGAGCCAGGTAAACCCACGGCCCCAGGCCAAAGTTTTGGTAAGCCACCATCAGGGCCACAACGAAAAGAGCTGTAGTGCCTTTGTGGAGGTTAATGACGTGCTTTATTTTCATTGCAGTGTCCCTAGATGGCTTCACTATCGTAGCGATGACGAAAATATATCGCTAGACGGAACAGGGCATACCCCTCGCGCCGATAGGCTAAAGCCACCGCGGGGATGACCCAAAGAGGTCCATTTTCCAGCGAAGATTCTCTCCGCCAAGACTACGAGATTTTCCTATGACGTTATTTTCCTTGTTCCGCTGCGATCGCATGGGACGACGCTTGCTGATGGTTGGGTTGGCCTGTTTCCTCAGCTTGACCAGTTTTTTAACTATTGCTGTACAGCCGAGTTTGGCCCAAATTCCCTTCGATTCAAAAGAGGCCCACGGTCAAACTAAAGACCAACTCACGGGTCGCACCGAGGGCAAACCGCTGAGTGCCGAAGAACGGTTAAACCGGGCCTATGACATGAGCGAAGCGACAGGCATACGGGAAGAAATGCGCCAGGCTGAGGGCAAAGTTGACCCTGAAGAGGACAATGAAAGCTTGGTTGAAAAGGCCACAGATGCCGTTAAGCGAGTTACGGGGGCATCGGGTAAATCGAACTGAAAGTTGGGATCAACTAACCGCTGATGCCCAAGCATCAGCGGTTATAGCCCCTAGCCTGCTTTTGGGTCGGGCATGGCGTTGCTGACGGAATAAGGATTGCAACGAAAATTTGGTGGCACATCCTGGTGCTCTGTCAATGCTGAAATTTAGGATGTGCCTATCTTTTGGCATGGTTTTTTAGTGGTGCATTGCTTCGCATTGGCGGGGGCTCGCCTTAGCGTTATGCACCCTACGGACCTATCGTGGTGATGAAGTTGGTGTAGGGGCTAGAACCAGGCACATCAGCGCATCTCCTGCACCCATCGGGTGAGCACTCGCATGAGTTTGCCTGAGCTGTGGGGCATGACGATGCTCCACTCGCTAACGTGGGCAAAGCCCCGCAGGTGCAACGTTTGCACAATAGTTTCGATGCCCTGAGCACTGCCGATCACCATCAGCTGCACAGGCTCACGACCTTCAACAGGCAAATCGGTGGATTGTGGCATGGCAGCAGCAGCAAGAAAGGCAGAGTGGCGGAGGTGGGAAGTTGCATTGGCAAGCGAACGGTTAGCTTGTGACATGGCAAAAATAATGTTGACATTTTGGCAGCATAAACGAACGCTGACACATTGGCAACATGGACGAGCCTAGCCCCCTCTGCCAAAATTTGGCTATGGGAAGGGCAGGCAGCGCACTACGGCAGGTTTTGGAGACTTACGGCATTAGCCAAAACAAGTTGGCAGTGACAATGGGTACAGACCGCGCCAACGTGAACCGCTGGGTGAAAGAACTCCGCGACCCAGCTGGCGAGGTAATTTTCGAGATTAAGGAAGCCTTGAAGCAGATCAACCAAGATGCTGCTGATGAATTTGTTCGTTTATATTTATGCAACTAGAAAACGCGCTTTAGCAATTCAAGATAAAACGCTTAAAGTTTTGATTTATAAGAGCTGAGAGATGGGTGTGGCCGAGTCTTAGAACTTATCCATCAGCTTCAATTACCTGATTTGCAAGATAGCCAAAAAGCTGAGGTCCTACCTGAGCTTTTTAGCTATCTGTTCATTTAAGCGATCGCTGCGGTAAAAAAATCAGAATCTTTTGCAAATGAGCCAGAGCAAACTTCAGACAACGAGACACAGAAGCAGTAGGAGTTTTTCCGTTACTCTGTAAAATAATCAAAATCTATTTTTTTGAGTTCGTATACTTTTCGGGTGTTTACTCCTACACCAAATTCAATCATGTGTTGGGCTAGAGATTGCCCATCAATAAGAATAATTTTGCTTTCAATTCGGGAAACAAAATCTTTGGCCTCAGCGGTGAAAGAGGAGGATGTTATAAAAATTCCCTTTCTAGCTCTAAAACCTTGTAAAGCACCTGCGAATTTTTGAATCTCAGGTCGACCAACAGGGTTTTCCCAACGCTTAGCTTGAATATAGATAATGTCCAATCCTAACCGATCTTCATTAATGATTCCATCTATTCCACCGTCACCGCTACGACCAACGGTTTTGCCAGCATCTTGACGAGTTCCCCCATAACCCATGCTAACCAGTACATCAACTACAAGTGTCTCAAAGAAACTAGGAGAACAGCTCTTAATGTTATCTAAAAGCTCAGATGCCAGATCTTGAGCTAGCCCCTGAATAATAGACTCCAAGTTTTCTTCTGGAGTCTTTTCCAGAACAGTGGCACCTAAATTTTCTATTTCTGATTGATCTCGCTTGCTTTTCTTAAACTCAAGAAAATCAGGAAATTGCTCTAAAAACTTGACGTCAATGCTAGATGGTTGTTTTTGGAAAACTGACTTACCTCTAGGAGTAATTTGAAAGTACCCTCGACGAGTTGACTGCAAAAGTCCAGCTTTTTTTAGGTAAGTTCTTGCCCACCCAACTCGGTTGTCAAAAGTAGCTTGGCGACCACTCGGCAACATTTCCTGACGTTCTTCATCATTAAGCCTAAAATGCTGAGCAAGCTTCTCAATAGCTTCTCTCAGTGAATACTCCTGCCCATCAGCAGCCATCTGTATAAGCGGAAGCATTACGGATTGATAATCAGGTATAAGCACAAAAAACTACTGAAGTGGAAAGCTTCTGCCTCTATTTGTTCTTTATATTACCTGCTTAGCAAGCTTGTATAACTACTGCCTAAGTGGCAAGTACTTTGGCTGCCCAGCGAGAAATCAGCGTCAGCGCTGAGCACCAGCCCTGAAAATATCGCAGACTTTAGCGCTTCCCCTGACCTAAACAGGTTCGCTTAGTACTCACCCTCTACCAACATGCTGAATTCAAATATTTGCAATGGGGGACGCTTAAGCCTGCCCGTTGGCCACCAGCCACACGTAGGCCAGTACACCTAATGCGGCCACCCCAGCTAGGGCCTCACCCTGCTGATTGACAAAGGTTTGCGCGATCGCCCAAGAGTCGCGCAGCAGCTGTCGCCGGGTTTGGCCCAGCTCAACCATCAGCGCCTTAACTTCGGCGTTGACCTCTTCAATGGTCAACTCGTCGCGCTGGTAGGCGGCTTGGACCTCGTCTAGCTTGCGCCAGTAGTCTCGGGTGGCACCCATCAAATCGGGAAGCATTGGTTAACTTTTGTAACTGCGTTATTGACAGTTTAACGCTGCTCCGATTTGGGAGGGCTCTGTAGAAAGGGGTAGGGTGAGGTTAGGCCTTTGTTGCTTCGATCGTTTTTTCTGCTACCTTCTCTTGTGCTTTCGCGGGTATCTGCTCAGTGACGGCTACAGCCACCTCATCGCCGTGGGCCTGATAGAAGACTAGGGCCGCCTTCACCTGAGCTTCAGAAAGACCATACTCTTCGGCAATCTGCTCCGTTGACCAGTCCCACTCAGTCGCCGCCATCACCACGGTTCGCACATGAATGCTAGTGCCATGCACCACAGGTACCCAGCTATTCTCGGCATCGGAGCGAAAGGCAATATCTGGAAAGGCAGGGTCGGGTTCCATCAGAGCGCAGTGGGTTTCTTTTTGCAGCGAGGCTAAAACCGTATTCACGAGCTGCCAACGGTCCTCGACAGAGAGTTGCAGAACCTGATCTTGTAATTCCTGGAGCGTCATAGATGTGAGCATAGGTGCGGGTTGAACACCTCCTATTAAACTGCAAATGCTGGGCCGGGTCTTGTCTGCGGCAGCCCCAGGGGGCCAAGGCGACTGGTTTATGCTGATAGAAGTGCCTCTCGCCCGCAGGAGAGGTTTGATAAACCCCATTTCTCTCTTGTTGCGCTATGTTTGCCACCACTGCCCCGCCGCTGCCCGTCAACCGCGATCGCATTCGCCCCGCCATTCAATCTTTGCAAGACCAGTTGGTCACTTGGCGACGTGGCCTGCACCAGCGGCCTGAGCTGGGGTTTAAAGAGTGGCTGACCGCCGACTTTATCTGCGAGAAGCTCAGCGAGTGGGGCATTGACTACCAGCGCAACATTGCTCAAACCGGTGTGGCAGCAGTGATTGAGGGCACCCGGCCTGGCCCTGTGCTGGGCATTCGCGCCGATATGGATGCCCTACCCATTCAAGAAGAAAACACCGTGCCCTACTGCTCACAGCACGACGGAGTGATGCACGCCTGCGGACACGATGGCCACGTGGCGATCGCCCTGGGCACCGCCTACTACCTGGCCCACCACCGGGACTTTGCGGGCACTGTCAAAATTATCTTTCAGCCCGCCGAAGAGGGGCCGGGGGGTGCCAAACCCATGATTGAAGCTGGGGTGCTGAAGAACCCCGACGTGGAGGCCATGATTGGCCTGCACCTGTGGAATAACCTGCCCCTAGGTACCGTAGGCGTGCGCACTGGGGCGTTGATGGCGGCGTCAGAATTTTTTACCTGCACCGTGCAGGGCAAAGGGGGCCACGGCGCGCTGCCCCACCAAACAGTCGATTCCATCGTGGTCGGATCGCAGATTGTTAACGCGCTGCAAACTATTGTGGCCCGCAACATCGACCCCACCAAGTCGGCGGTGGTTACCGTGGGTCAGTTTCATGCAGGCAAGGCTCAAAACGTGATCGCCGACACTGCCACTTTTGGCGGCACTGTGCGCTACTTTGACCCTGACTATGCCGACTACTTCGCTCCCCGCATGGAGCAGATTATTGCGGGCGTTTGCCAGGCCCATGGGGCCAGCTATAGCTTCGACTACAGAGCTCTATACCCCCCCGTGATCAACGATGCGGGCATGGCGGATCTGGTGCGATCGGTGGCTTTAGCGGTGGTAGAAACCCCGGCAGGAGTGGTGCCCGACTGCCACACCATGGGCGGCGAAGACATGGCTTTTTTCTTGCAGGAAGTGCCGGGGTGCTACTTCTTTTTAGGCTCGGCCAATGCCGACAAGGCACTGGCCTACCCCCACCATCACCCCCGCTTCGATTTTGATGAAACGGCTCTCGGGTTGGGGGTGGAGATGTTTGTGCGCTGTGTAGAGGCTTACTTTGAGGAGTAGATGGGTGGATGGGTAGGGGGTTAGGTGTTCCCTTTCTCCTCTGGGGACGCTCCGCGTTGACAATGCTTGTCCATTAGGGCAAACGACTTTGCCCAGGGAACGCTCGAAGTTAACTTCTTTAATGGGGAGGGTTCTCAGCCAGCAGAGTTGCTATGCTTGGCGGTTAAATAACGAGGATTCCACCATGGGGCAGCTGTTTCGGCGGTTTAGGGGGCTGGCGATCGCGGCGATCGCCCTAGTCGTGAGTATCTTGTTAACCCAGGGGATGCACCTAAGCGGCGGGATTAGTAATCGGGATGCGATTGCTCAAACCAATGCCCCACCGCCAGCCCTGGCTCCGGCCTTGCCCATGGTCAGCGGCAGTTTTGAAGACCCCCAGGGCCGATTTCAGATTGGCATTTTAGACGGCTACAGCGTTAGTTCGGCGGGTGGCAGTCCTCTATTTCAGGCGGAGGATGGCAGTTTAGCCTACACCGTAGCGGTAGCGCCCTTACCTTCAGCCCAGACACCCGAAGCAGCCCTGGTGGCGGCAGCAGAGAGCACCTTTGGCGCGGGGGAGGGCTTTGCCGCAGGCGACGACGTGCAGCCCATCCCCGGCGGCGGCATCCGCATCAACTGGACGGGTCGCCTCAGCCAGGGAGCCGCCCCGCCCCAGCCCATTACCGGCAAAATCTTTGCCCGCCAGCGCGGCGAAGAAGCGTTTTTGCTGCTGGTAGCCGCTACCAATGCCGCCGAACCCCAGTTGTCTGATGCCATCAACGCCCTGGGGGGGACGCTAACCGTGCCATAGGCTACAGTAGCGTTAATTAAAGGGGCTAAGCAGGCTATGGGTATACGCCGATCGACCTTGTGGGGGCAGCCTCAGACCTATCTACTGCTGGGGGGCACCGCCCTGGGCTATGCCCTGATGATAGTTTTGGCGGGGCCAAAGCCCGTAGCCGTGCTGGCGGGCTCTGGAGTCGCAGCAGCCATGGTGAGCAGCTGGGCGGCGGGCTTTCGCCCCAGCGAAGCGACAGCGAATAGCGGCGACCTGCTCGACGCCCAAACCTTTGCCAGCCAGCTGGGTACTCTGGAGAAACGGGTGCCGCCCAAGGCCCAAAAAACTTGGCGCGAAGTGCAGGATTGGTCTACTGAATCGCAACGCTTTGCAGCCCGCATCTACGATCGCGACCCCCTTCTGCAAGTGGAACTGCTCGAAGCCCTGCACACCGTGCTCGATCTCTCGGGCCAGGTGGCCGATGGCCTAGCCGTGCTTGACCAGATCGAAACCCCTGCTTACCAACAGATGGCCCAGCAGCGCTTGGCCGCTAGCCGCGATCGCCTCCAGGCCACTCACTCCCAGCTGCAACAGCTCCAAGACCAGGTCGCCCTCTCCACCCTCGACACCGTTGGCGACAGCACCCTACCCCACAGCCTCCAATCCCTGATTGAGGCCAACAAAACCATCCTCCAAGACAACCAAGATTCTGCGTAGCCCTTAACCTACTGAAACCTTCGGGAAAACACGCCATTCATCGTGTATCTACTTCCCCATCCCCTCATCTTCCTCATCCCCACCTACCCCCCGACATGCGCCGCCTTCCCCTCATTCCGTTTCTCATCAGCCTCTGCGCCGTGCTGCTGTGGAACTGTACGCCGGACGTTTTTAATAGCGCTCCCCAAGTCGACTCCGTGGAGAGCGCTCAGCAGGCTCTAGAGCAGTCGGTATTGCCCAAGATCACCGTTGGCGAAGACCTGATTGCCGATGCGGTGGCCAGCCGCTACACCACCGACCAGATCGTCGATCCGCTGCCTGATGTCAACACCTTCCCGCTACACGCGGCCCAGCCTGGTGGCAGCAATACCGCATATATAGAGATTTATAGTTCCTCTGAAAAGGCCAACGTCAATCGCCAAAACGAGCGCTGGCTGGTGGAAGTTGCCGAAGCCTTTAACCAACGGCAAGAGACTCTGCCCTCTGGGGAAGTGATTCAGGTGGGGGTGCGCCAGGTGGCCTCGGGCACCGCTGCTCGGTTGCTAGGGGCCGGGGCCGTCAAGCCCCAAGGTTATAGCCCATCTAACGATCTCTGGGTGGCCATTGTACAGAGCCAGGGGGTAAGCACCGTGCCTGTGGCCGCGCGCCTGGTGCCCAACACCGCCGGGTGGGTGCTGCCTAAGCCCGTCTACGACAAATTAGCCGAAAACGGCACTGTCAGCTTTGACCGGCTGCTGAATGCGATCGCCTCGGGCGAAGTCACCGTAGCCTACCCCAACCCCTACAGCAGCGCCACCGCACTCAACCTGCTCTACACGCTCTACTGGCGGGCCGCCGGGCACCAGGAAAATGGCGGGCCGCTCACTGTGGCCGAGCTGCAAACCCCTCAGGTCAACTCGGTCTTTGACCAGTTTCAGCAGCAGGTGCTGATCACCACGCCCACCACCCTCGACTTGCAGGAGCTATTCCTGCGCGACCAGAGCAACCTGCAAGCCTTTCCGCTGGAATACCAAAACTATCTGGCCCTGCGCGAGGTGCCCGGTTTTAACGACACCGAGTTTGTGCCCTTTGGCGTGCCCCACAACAACCCCCTGGTCGGCTTTAACTGGAACACGCCCCAGCAGGCGGCGGCCCTACAGCGGTTTGCCCAGTTTGCTCAGTCGACCGAAATGCAGACCCTGGCCCAGCAGCAGGGCTTTGTCGAAACCGACTACCTGAAGGCCAACCAGGTGCCCCCCTTTCCCAACGGCGAGACCCTGCTGGCCGCCCAGTCAAACTGGAAGCTGCGCAAAGACGGGGGCCGCACCGTCTACATGGCTCTAGTGATCGACACCAGCGGTTCCATGGAAGGGGAGCGCATCCAGGCTCTCAAGGACGGGCTGCGGGTCGCCGCCGGGCAGATTAACTCGGGCAACTACGTCAGCGTCGTCACCTTTGCCGATGCGCCCACCCGCCGCCTGCCCCTGGCCCCCTTTGATCAGCTTCAGTACCAAAAGTTTTTGGCCACCGTTGACAGTTTGCGGGCCGATGGTGCGACGGCCATGTACGACGGAGCTATGGTGGGCCTAGCCGACCTGCTGGCCCAAAAAGAAAAAGACCCCAACGGGCGCTACTACCTGCTGCTGCTCAGCGACGGCGAGGTCAATCGGGGCTACACCTTTGACGCCGTTCAAGACATCCTGACCCACAGCGATGTGCGCTTCTACCCCATCGCCTACGGTGAGGTGAATCAGGGGGAATTGCAGGCGATCGCAGCCCTGCGCGAGTCTACCGTGCAGCAGGGCACCCCCGACAACGTGCAAACCCTGTTCAAGGATCTGTTCCAGGTTAATCTTTAGGGGTTTGAGGTTTAGGGTATAGGGTGCAAGGTGTTGCCTTAAACCCTATACCCCACCCCATTTCCCCTATTCCTAAGGCTTTACGACCTGCCCCCATGCGCAACCCCAACCAACGACTGCTTCTCACCCTCGGCCTGGGCTGGTTGGCCTTTGCCGGCCTAGGGCTGGGGTTGCGCCAACTGCTGGCGGGTCCAGCGGTGACGGTGATTATCGATCGCAGCTACTGCGCCCCGGCCCAGTGGCAGGAACGGGTAGGCGATCGCTACGCCAGCCTCTATGCCGAGAAAGAGCAGCGAGAGCTCACCATCGACCAGGTGATCTACGTTAGCGACTTGGGTCAGGAGGTTGCCGAAGCGATTCCCTCGCCCGAAGACGTGCAGACCCTCAGCACCTACGGCAGACCCAACCCCACTCAAATGCAGCAGGCCACCCAGGAGAATCCCGACGCTACGGTGCTGAGCTGCGGCAATTAGGTGGATGGGGAGAGGGGTGGGTGAGTAGGGAGTATGACTCCGCCACTTACCTCGATTCGGGCCTAAACTGGAGGCTGCGTCAACATTTGCATCGTCCCCATGACCGCTACCCCCACCCTCCCTAGCGACGACACCACTCGCCGTCCTGACAGCGACTGGCGGCTGTTTCTGCGCATGTGGCCCTACATCTACAAGCACCGCAACGCCCTGGTGATGCCGTTGATTTTGCTGGTGCCCCTGGCGCTGGCCAACGCCCTCCAGCCGGTGCTGATTGGCCAGGCTATTTCCCTGATTCGTCAAGAGCCGGTCATGTTTTTTCTGGAAGGTTTCACTCTCCAGAGCGGGCTAAATTTGCTGGTGGGGCTGCTGGTTGTTACCGTCCTCATTCGTCTGCTGCTGGATGGTTTTCAAAGCTACCTGGTGCAGGCCGTGGGCCAAAATATCACCGCCGACATTCGCACCGACCTGTTTATCCACGTCACCTCGCTGGCGGTGCGCTTCTTTGATCGCACCCCCGTGGGTAAGCTGATTACCCGCATCACCAGCGATGTCGATGCCCTAGGCGACGTATTTTCTACCGGGGCGGTGGGCATTGTCACCGACGTGGTTTCGATGCTGGTGCTGATCGTGGTGATGTTTACCATGCAGTGGCAGCTGGCCCTCATGCTGCTGACCCTGCTGGTGCCCGTCACCTGGCTGATTATTTACTTTCAGCAGCAGTTTCGCAAGGCCAACTACAAATCCCGCGAGCACCTTTCAGAACTCAACGCCACTCTGCAAGAAAACGTGGCGGGCATCAACGTGGTGCAGCTGTTTCGGCGCGAGCGCTATAACGCTGAAATGTTTCGCCACACCAACCAGAAATACATCACCGCCGTTGATAAAACCATTTTCTACGATTCAGCAGTGTCGTCTACGCTGGAGTGGATTTCACTGGTGGCGATCGGCGGCGTGCTCTGGCTCGGCGGCTTGCTGGTGATGCAAGAAGCTCTCACCTTTGGCACCCTGGCCACCTTTATTCTCTTTGCCCAACGCCTCTTCGACCCTCTGCGTCAGTTTGCCGACAAGTTTACTGCCATTCAGGCCGGTCTCACTGCCGTGGAGCGCATCACCGACCTGTTTACCGTGCCGGTAGAGATTCGCGACCCGGAGAAGGTGGGCGGAGATGAGGAAGGTAGGGAAGCGGCGATGAGGCTTGGAGGAGACAATGGTAACGGAGTGAAGGAATTAATAGCTAAAGAGAACAATAACTTAACCACCTTCCCCACCACCTATCTATCCATTTCCCCCACCTCCCCATCTCTTCTATCTTCCCCACCTCCTCAGCCCCTCACCCTCTCACTCTCCAAAGCCTCCGAAATCTGCTTCGACCACGTCACCTTCGGATACAAGGCTGACGAGCACGTGCTCAAAGACCTCACCTTCACTATTCGCCCCGGAGAAAAGGTGGCCCTGGTGGGGCCGACGGGGGCCGGAAAGAGTTCGATCATTCGGCTGCTGTGTCGGCTCTACGACATTAACCAGGGGGCCATTTTGCTCGATGGGGTCGATATTCGCAATTTGCCCCAGGCGGAGCTGCGGCGGCGCATGGCGGTAATTTTGCAGGATGGCTTTCTCTTTGCTGGGGATGTGAAGAGCAACATTACCTTGGGGGAGGAGTATCCCCTAGAGGCGGTGGTTGAGGCGGCGAAAAAGACCAATATTCACGGGCTGATTGAAGAGCTGCCCCAGGGCTACAACACCGAGCTGCGGGAGCGGGGCACTAACCTCTCGGGTGGCCAGAAGCAGCTGCTGGCCTTTGCCCGAGCGGCGATTCGCGATCCGGGAATTTTGGTACTGGATGAGGCCACCGCTAACCTGGATGTAGGCACCGAAGCAATGATTCAAGAGGCCCTAGAGCGACTGCTGGAGGGGCGCACGGCGATTATTATTGCCCACCGCCTTTCCACTATTCGCCATGTCGATCGCATTCTCGTGCTCAAGCATGGCGAGCTGGTCGAGCAGGGCAGCCACGACGAGCTGCTGGCGCGGGAGGGGTTGTATTCGAGCCTGTATCGTCTCCAGCGGCTGGGGGTTTAGAGCCTCATACTAAGTCCTTCTTGGTTAACCCCCGATTCAGAAGGGCGAATGTGATAGAGCCTCTGGCTCGGCTATGCCTACGCCCCTATGGATTGGCCGTTTGGGAATCGGGGTTACGTGATTAGGGTTTGGTATAAGGGGGCTGGGGGCCAGCGCGAACGGCAGAAAAATCTGAAGAAATAGATAGATTCAGCGGTTTTCAGCCCGCGGTCGGGGCCTTTGCGATAGAGTTTGCCCAGAGATATTTGCAGCAGGGTAGGGCTATGGCTAAGTGGGGTAAGGGAATGACGCAGCATTGGGGGCCGAAGCCCCGGCTGAAGGCGCTGCTCTGGCTGGGGGGAATTGGCGCTCTGGTGCCCCTGGCCCTGCCGGTGCTGGCCCTTACCGAATCGGTCGGTTCTGAGGGCATTGACGCCCGACGGCTGCACGATGCGCCCTACAATCTGACCGGCGAAAAAATTGCCATTGGCCAGGTCGAAATTGGCCGCCCCAGCCAGTTTGGTCTGGACAAGGTAGCCTCAGAAACTCTGCCTGTGGTGGTGCGGCGCGTGCTGGTGCTCGACGGCTGGGCTGTGGCCGATGAGTATGTTGATGGCCACGCCGCCAATGTAGCTAGCGTCATGATCAGCCAGGACAAGTTGCGGGTGGGAGTTGCCCCCGCCGCCATGCTGTACTCGGGGGCAGTGGGGCCATTGGGCGATCGCAGCGCCCAGCCTGAAGAATGCCTTGCCTCCCAGTCAGTGGCATTGCAGAATGGCGGTGACGTACGGGCCATCAACTTTAGCTTTGGCGAACCTCTAGGCCGCGACCCGCGTCCCAACGCGGTGCTCGACGGCAACGCC
Organism: Leptolyngbya sp. FACHB-60; assembly: GCF_014695775.1. Taxonomy (GTDB): domain Bacteria; phylum Cyanobacteriota; class Cyanobacteriia; order Phormidesmidales; family Phormidesmidaceae; genus Nodosilinea. Next base: position 14,865 of record NZ_JACJOX010000059.1, read on the forward strand.
CTGCTTACCCAATGCATCGACTGGTCGTCGCGGGTACACGGTGCTCTGTACGTGATTGCGGGCAATCAGGGTGGCGGCGGCATTCCTATTCCCACTGACAACTTTAACGGGCTTAACGTTGCCTACTCGCGCCAGGTCAACGGCCAATTTAACAAAATTGACTACTCTAATTTGGGCAGCGAACCCACGATGCAATCGCGCCGCGCTGCCCCCGAAACCAACGAAGGCCCCCGCCGATCGATTACCCTGGTCGCCCCCGGCAGCGACATTGAGTTGATTGACCCCGACGGGCGGGTGCGGCGCTCTAGCGGCACCAGCTTTGCCTCGCCCCACGTGGCGGGCACCATTGCCCTGATGCAACAGTTTGTCGATCGCCAGTTTCGCACCGGGTCGTCCAACTGGTCTTTAGAGGCCCGTCACCCCATGGTGATGAAAGCTGTGCTGCTCAACTCTGCCGACAAGATTAAAGACAGCGGCGACGGCCTGCGCCTGGGTATGACCCGTACCCTAGTCGATGACGGCAACCGCTCTTGGCTGGAGTCTGATGCTTACCGCGATCGCAAGATTCCGCTCCACAGCGACCTGGGCACAGGTCACCTCAACGCCTACCGCGCTTACCAACAGCTAGCCCCCGGTGCCACTGGCCCCGACCAGGCGATCCCCGCTATCGGCTGGAACTTTGCCGAGCTAGAGGCCCAGCCCGCTACCGTCCACGACTACGAGTTTGCCGATGCCCTGGCGGCGGGCAGCTTTTTATCGGCCACCCTGGCTTGGGAGCGGGTGGTAGACCTGGTCGACGCCAACAGCAACGGCCTCTACGATCTGGGCGAGGGCTTTAACGACAAAGGGCTCAACAACCTCGATGTGTACCTGATGCCCGCTGACGAAGACGACATCACGAAGAGTGTGTGGTCTTCGGTGAGCGAGGTCGACAGCGTTGAACACATTTTTTACCAGATTCCGGAAACGGGTCGGTACAAACTGAGAGTTATCTACAAGCAGCAGGCCCACAGCGAACCCACTCAACCCTATGCCCTGGCCTGGTGGTCGGTGCCTGCGCCCTAGGCAATACAGCAGGAGTTTCAGCCACGATATCTTAAGAAAAACCCAAGCCTTTTTTTGAGGAATGCCCAATGGTCGATTACACCGTTGCGCTTAAATGCGCTCGCCTGTGCCAGGAGGTCTACCGCGATTTTAGCGGCCTGCGGTTTTCGAGCTATCCCGACATTGAGCCGGTGTTTGTGGAAAGCCAGGACAATGGCTTTACCGACACCCAGGTGTCAATTTTGAACGAGATGACCAGCGATCGCCTCTACATTGTCTTTCGTGGCTCCGAAAAATCTATTGACTGGATGAACAACGTTCAGTTTCGCCAGCAGGTCTACCCCTACGGCGACGGCAACACCGAAGTCAAGTTTCACCAGGGGTTTATGTCGGCCTACTTTGCTGTTCGCCAGCAACTGCTCGATGTCATGGACAAATGTATGGCCCAGAAAGTCATTGTCACTGGCCACAGCCTGGGCGGGGCGCTTGCCACCATCGCCGCCCTCGACATTCAGTACAACCTGGGAGCCAAGCGTGAGCTCAGCTTTGAGGTCTATACCTTCGGCGCGCCCCGAGTGGGCAACCGTGCCATGGTGGAGTCATACAACGACCGCATTCCCAACAGCTATCGCTTTGTCTATGGCTGGGATATCGTTACCCGCATTCCCCGCACCTGGCAGGGCTATGACCATGTGGAAAAAGGCATTCAGCTAGGCTCTCGCTGGACTTTGCAGCCGCTCCGCCGCCGCTTTAGCGACCACTCGATTGATGGCTACATTGCCGGACTAGAGGACGAGGCCAAGGCTAGCTGACGGAATACGGGAGAGAATTGAAGGCGATCGCGCCATGCAATCTGCTTATAAGCTCTGCCGCTGTCCTAACCTAGATGACCACAGCTTTCTAAAAGCAGTCTGGCTCAGCAGGTGCTGGCGGTGCGTTAAACAAAGCAAACACTTGACGACAGCAGCGTCTCAACCGTTCGCGACAGGTGGGATCAGGGGTAACCTCGCCTGAAAATGCCCATTCATCGATGGTAGATAGGCTCCAACGCTTGCCGCGATGGTCAAATCCGGCCAGGTCAAGCCCGATCACCCGACATTGCTCCATCTGCGACAATTTGTGGTTGCTGTCGTCTTCAAGCTCACTATATAGGCGAATTTGCACTAGCAAACTGCGGCATTGAAACAGCCGACTTACCCCAGGGAAATGAAACCCCACATCAATGGAGTCAGGATCAACCAAGTCGCGGGTGTCAGGGTCATTGGCCCAGGGTTTGAGGTCGGCCCGCAGATCGGGAAACTCGGTCTTAAAAAGACCCACTACGGCGGCAATTTTGCTGGCAAACTCAATGCTGCTGGCCTGTTCTGCTGCGTTCACGCGACCTACAACGATAATGGGGGAGCCTTAAGCATAAACTAGAGCTCCCCTTTCAACAGTTAACTGGGTAACGGCTGAACCAACTTCTGACAACTTCGCCCAACCTACGTTTACTGAGCTGAGCTAACCACACCACTGCACATTTCGAGCATGCGGTGATCGTTTTCGCTCAGGTCGCCAATGGCGTGAAAACCATCGAGACCAAAAGGAATTAGCTCACCAGAGGCATCGCTAGACGCTACCGCCGAGTCCTCAACCATGGCCAGGCTGTAGGGGTAGGTGTCGGCTTGGTCGTAGCTGTTGATGACTGTCATGGAAATCTCGGTGCCCTGCACCTGGCCCTCAAAGCAGTCGAAGGATGAACTGGGGTAATAGAGCGCGCCATAGACGCGATCGCCCGTACGCTCCAGCACCACATAGCCTTGACCAATCTGATCGGGCTGAGGAACTTGGCCAAACAGATAGCGCTCACCCACGGTTTCAGCGGCAGTCTGAGCAACCGCTAACGCCTCTGGGGAAGTTTGATGATCTATAGTTTGAGCTTGAGCAGCAGTACCCAATGCCGCAGCCGTAACTGCACCTAAAAATACGTATGATAGAGCGCGGCGATCGCAACTCCGGCCCTGGCTTGAAACACGGTTTACCAGGGAAGAAAATAGGGTTGATTGAAACGTTTTGATACCCATTTTATTGCCCCCTTTCGTTTAATCTTTACATATCGCTAATCGGTCATTGAGAAGACTCAGTTCTCGCTCTAGCTCAATGCTCCAATGCGGCGCTCCATGCCCCTTTCAAGGTCTGTGGCTTGAACTCAATGTAGTAGACCTCAGCAACCAGATTTACACCCTAACGGCGAACCGTAACAACTCTTGTTAGTGGTGGTCATTTGTTTGCAATCGGCTTGAGTTAGCTATGAATTTCACTATCCGCCGAGGGGCGATCGCGCTCTACACAACTTGTCTTGCCACTGGGTATAGTTTCGGGCCAATACCTCAATTAAACATCTGTCGATGGGCCAGCTTCGCAACTGGTTAAAATTGGCCGAGGCCATCAGTTGGGCTGTAGAGACCTAAGAGTCAGGGTAAAATCGTAGGTAGAAACCGGTTTCCAAACTTGTAGGAGACAGCAATGGAGGGTTCCTCCACTTCCTTTGACGACGTTCGGGTGCCCCTCAAACTGCTGTTGTTTATTGACAAGCGGCCCAGCTTGGCCCAGCAAATGCGCCAGATCAAGCAGTATCTGAAAACCCTAGAGACCCATTTCGAACTCAACCTTGATGTCGTTGACATCGGTGAACAGCCCTACCTCGCTGAGCATTACAAGTTGGTAGCCAGCCCGGCGCTGATCAAAATTTCCCCCGCTCCCCAGCAGATGCTGGCGGGCAGCGACATTGTTAACCAGCTAGAGCGCTGGTGGCCCAAGTGGCAGCAAGAGCACCTCGATACCCTCAGTTTGCTAGGGGCAGAGGCCGACCCAAACCCAACGGTCGACTCTCTAGCGCAGCAAACTGACCTCTTGACCAATTCCGCCGAGCTGATGAAGCTCTCCGACGAGATCTTTCGGCTCAACCAAACCCGTGAAGAACTAGAGGCCCAGCTGCGTTTCAAGGATCGGATCATCGCCATGATGGCTCACGACCTGCGCAACCCACTCACGGCCGCCTCCATTGCGGTTGAAACCCTGGAGTTGGGCTATGCCCCTAACCAAACCCGCAACATTACCCTCAGCCCTGAACTCACAGGCCAGTTGCTAAAGCATGCCAAGACCCAAATTCGAGCCATCAATCGGATGATTACCGATATTCTTAAGGCGGCTCGGGGAGCATCCATGGAGCTTCAGATTGTGCCCCAAGAGCTGAATCTGCCTGCACTGTGTATGGAGGTGGTCGATGCTTTTCAAAATCGGCTTCAGGAAAAACAGCAGAGTCTAACCACCGAAATTCCCCAAGATCTGCCGACTGTCTATGCCGACGGCACCCAGGTCAAGCGCGTCGTCACCAACCTGCTCGACAACGCTATTAAATATACGCCCCAGGGGGGACAGGTCTCGATCATTGCGCTGCATCGCACCACTCAAAAAGTCCAGGTGTCTGTGGTAGATACTGGTCCTGGCATTCCGCCCGAAAACCGCGACAAAATTTTTGAAGAGAGCTATCGGCTTCAGCGCGACGTTACTCAGGATGGCTATGGGCTGGGGCTGGCTCTCTGCCAGCGCATTGTGCGCGCTCACTATGGTCAAATCTGGGTTGACTCAGTCCCTGGGGCAGGTAGCTCGTTTTTCTTTACCCTGCCGGTTTATCGGGCTTAGCTGTAATGGGCCGATCGCCCGCCGCTGACTGCTGAACAGCCCGCTCCAAACGCTGAGGCCTATGGCAAGATAGGGGCCATGGTGAAGCGGTTTTTGAATTATTTAAGCCCTGCCCTCTGGAGCAGCACGCTGTCTGTATACGGCAGTGGGAAACTCTGGCGTGAGGTTAGGCAACAGGCTGCCCGATCGCGCTGGGCAGAAGTCACCGCTGCGATCGCCTTTCTTTGGCTGCTGGGTCTACTGGGACTCAGTTTTGTGCTACTTCACGGCGAGCGAAACGCGCTGCTGCCCCCTGGAGCCCTGGCGCTGGCTCGCGGGCTCCAAACTATGCTACGAATGGCCGCTACCCCATCAACCGCCGCTCCTGGACGTTGGGGGCTAGGCCTGGTTGGCCTAGGGGCTTGGTTTTGCCTAGTTGCTGGCACTCGAAAGCTGGTGCAGCTGATAACAGGGGTCGCAGGCAGTAATCCGACCTCTCTGGCGATCTGGCGCGACCGACTGCTGCCTTGGGGAATCACGCTGCTAGGCCTGGGAGTAATAGGGCTGGTATTTAGCCTTGTAGGCAGTGCGCCCGATGCGGGGGCGATCGCTAGTCGTTGGGGCGTCTTCATTCGGCTAGGGCGCTGGGTGTTGGCGATCGGGATTGGGGCCGCAGGTCTGGCCTTGGTATATCGACTCACCCCGCAGCGCTGGCTACCCGGTTTAGGGCTGTGGCCTGGCGTCAGAGTCGTATTAGTATTGGGCCTAGGAATTTTGGGGCTGCGGCACTGGGGGCTAAGCTGGCTGACCCGTCAGGCGATCGCCTACGACCTCTTGCTGGCGCTTTGCCTTAACTTAATGACGCTGTATGGGCTAGTTTTGCTGGTGCCGGTGGGGGCTCAGATCAACCTCAGCCTTCTGCGCTATCGGGGGTCAGTTCATCGCTCTTGGGGGCGGCCGATACCAACGCCGCCGCCATCTTTCGATTCTTTCAAAATCAAGCGCCGAGATTAGGCTATGCCAATGGCTACAGAAGGTGTGCCAGTTCGTTAGGAGATCTGGACGTAAATTTTCGCCTCCAAAGCCTTTCGTTTACACAATATCTTGACGCTAATGCACTTGACGCTGCGGTTGCAAGGGCGAAGCGTCTCCGATCTAGTAGGGGCTATGCGATCGCCACAACCCTCTACCTGCTCCTAGCGAATGCGCTGCAGGCTGCTGACAATGCCTAGACCAAAACACAACAAAACCAGTAACCAGATCACCAGACCCGGTAGAAAGGCCAGCAGCGACAGACCCCGTAAAACCCACACGATGGCGGTCAGCCCCAGAGCCGCTAAAAAGAGTTTGGTTAGGGGTTGCAGCGGATAGCGACGACGGCCCATGGCAGCAATGTCTCCGTTTGTAAAGCTTTTACTAGGCTACGGGGGAATACTGAGGCCATTGGTAAAAGCCCCGTAATGATACTACCGTCCCCCCTACGCTTCGAAACTGTCTCACCTTTAATAGGAAAGCAAGCGACACAGCGCTAGTATGGCCCAGATACCGCAGCCCTTACCAGGGTAGCGACCAGGACTGGGGTTTGCGATCGCTCTAGGGCCAGACAGCCCCTGATAGCTTAACCAGGCAACTGTCGGCTACTGGCACCAATACCAGCTCGCATTGTTAGGAGGAATAAATCGATGGTTACTAGCGAAGTTCAAGGTATCCACGAGGTCAAGCAGCATGGCTTTCTCGCCCAGTTTTCTCCCACCGACCAGGTGGCGCTACTCCGCGGAGACGTATTGCTCCAGTCGCAGACCGGCAACGCCAGCGGCGCTGTCACGGCTCACATGTATGTGCCCCTAGCCCGCCCTCAGATTTGGCCCCAGGTGACTAACTACAGCTGCTGGACTCAGTATTTTCCCAATATCGTACACAGCGAAGTGCTAGAGACTGTAAAAACCGCGACTCAGCGCTATCGCCGTCTCTACCAGGTGGGGCGCAAGGGGTTTATGCTGCTAAGCGCCCAGGTCGAAATTTACCTCAAGGTGGTTGAAACAGCCTGTGAGGCCATTCAATTTCGCTTAGAGCAGGGCACCTTCTCCCACTTTGCAGCGGATCTGCACCTGCAAGATTTCAACCAGGGCACTCTGCTGACCTACTCAGTACAGGCCGCACCGACCATTCCAGTACCCTCATTTCTAATAGAACAGGCGATTAAGACCGATCTGCCGGGCAACATGCGGCAGATGAGACGAGTGCTGTGCGCCCGCTATGGTGTGGCGCAAGCAGCGGCATAGGTCATTGCGCTATTTCACAATCCTGCGTCTGCCCAACGACTTAGAGCTTGTTTAGACTGCTAACGGTAGCGCTCCACAAAAGCGCGCCCTGCCGACATGGCTGCACTGCTGGTGGTGTAGAAAGTGCCGTCACTGAGCACATCCAGGTCAGGCTTCACAATCCAGCACTGGTAGCCCCGGTCTTTATTGTGGCTAACGCCAATAATCCAGCCGGTCATGGCTGAAACTTGCACGACCGAATCCGCGTCCATCGCAGTATCCTCCCGTGGGCCTACGACCCATCCCAAACCAAGGTCGAGGGCCAGAGCTGTGCGGTGCTATGGTAAGTCAAATTGTGACCTGGGTCGGCAAAACCCCTGACTTTCTTCTCAATTCCCTAGGTCGATGCTGTATTCCTGCGCCCCTACCCTGTTGCTATGAGCAATCAAACCCTGCCCCTCGACGATCGCCTCTACCGCTACCTGGTCGACCACTCGGTGCATGAACCCGAAGTGCTCGTTGCTCTGCGCCACGAAACCGCCCAGCACCCCATGGCCGAAATGCAGATTGCCCCCGAGCAGGGGCAGTTTATGGCGCTGCTGGTACAGCTATTGGGAGTAACCAAAGCGCTAGAGATCGGCGTTTTTACGGGCTACAGTGCACTGCGGGTGGCGTTAGCTATGCCCCCAGAAGGCAAATTGGTGGCCTGTGATGTGAGTGAGGAGTACACGGCGATCGCCCGCCGCTACTGGGAAGAAGCTAAGGTCGCCCACAAAATTGACTTGCGCATTGCTCCTGCCACCGAAACCTTAGATCAGCTTATTCAGGCGGGCGAAACCAACAGCTTCGACTTTGCTTTTATCGACGCCGACAAAAGCGGCTACCCCACCTACTACGAACAGGCGCTACAACTGGTGCGCCCTAGCGGCCTCATTGCCCTAGACAATGTGCTGTGGTCGGGCCAGGTAGCCGACCCTGCCGTGCAGGACAGCCGCACCAACACCCTTCGCCGCCTCAATGAAGCGATTCATAACGACGATCGCGTCGTTGCCAGCCTGGTTCCTATCGCCGACGGTCTGACCTTGGCAATGAAAAAGCGGTAGGGATAATTTTACAGGGTTCGCTCGGGAGTCATAACCAACAGACTCAGTTAAGAGTAGCTGAACCCAGGGACAACTATGACGGCTGTAATGGAGCAATTCCTCAAGATCCCAGGATTACTTGCCAATACAGAACCGGCTGAAGATTTCATCGAGCATAGATTCGGTGATTTCGTCGCCGGTAATGCTGCCCAAGGCCGCGATCGTACTCCTTAAATCAATTGTCCAGAAATCCAGTGGCAGCTGATTTTCAATGGTTTGCTGCACCTGGTAGAGCGCATTGCGGGCCACTGTCAGGGCGGCTCCCTGACGCTGGTTAACGGTGAACTCTAAATTGGCCGTGGTGAGCCGATCGGCATGGATGGCACTAAGAATTGCCTGTTCTAGGGCGTCTATGCCCTGCTGCTGAGCGGCGGCGGTGTGAACTGTAGGCAGGTTACAGGGGACCACGAGCTGATTCACGGCATCAGCGGCCACCAGATCCACTTTATTAATGACCAGAATTAGAGAAGTCTTCTGTACCGACTCATAGAGCTGCTGGTCGGCTTCAGTCCACCCAGCGACGGCGTCGATGGTGAGCAGCACCAGATCTGCGCCCTGGGCCACCTGGCGCGATCGCGCAATCCCCATCTGCTCCACCGGGTCGCTGGCCTCGCGAATGCCCGCTGTATCTAGCACCTGAATGGGGATACCGCCCACCACTAGCTGCGATTCCACCACATCACGGGTGGTGCCGGGCAGATCGGTGACAATGGCGCGATCGCAGCGGCTCCAGGCGTTGAGCAGGCTCGACTTGCCCACGTTGGGGCGGCCCACAATCGCTACCTTCAGCCCCGTGCGCAGCAGTTCCCCCGACTCTGCCGTGGTCAGCATGCGCTCGACCTCGGTCAGCACGGCGGCTACTTGCGATCGCACCGTCTTCTCATCCAGGGGCGGCAGGTCGTCTTCGAAGTCAATGCGGGCCTCCACCTCGGCCAGCACGTCGAGGCAGGTCGAACGCAGCTGGCGAATAGGCTGGGTGAGCTTACCCTGCACTCCAGCTAGGGCTGTCTTCGCCGCCAGGCTTGACTGGGCCGCCACTAGATCGGCCACCCCTTCAGCCTGGGTGAGGTCGAGCCGCCCGTTCAAAAACGCTCGCAGAGTAAATTCGCCCGGTTCCGCTAGCCGTGCCCCCTGACTCAGACAGAGCTGAAGCACCTGCTGCACAGCCATCAGCCCGCCGTGACAGTGAAATTCCACCACATCTTCGCGGGTATAGGAGCGGGGAGCCAGCATGAGCAGCAGCAGCGCTTCATCCACAGGCTGCCCAGTGCGGGGATCGCGCACCTGGCCATAGAGAATGCGGTGGCTTTCCCAGGGTTGTTTGCCAGGCGCGTGAAATAGCTTGCGGGCGATCGCCACGGCCTCAGCTCCGGACAGTCGCACAATGCCTACGCTGCCCTGCTGGGGGGCAATGGCGGTGGCGATCGCCGCAATGGTTTCCCCTTGGGATGGCTTGTCTTCGGGGGACTCGCCCTGAATTGTTGAGAGTAACGCCCTTTGCTGAGCGGCAGCGCCATCCATAGCATCTATCCTGCACGGTGAAGTGATGTTGAAGCCCAGGGCAAGTCTGATAAAGCGCCGATCTGCTGGGTAGAATAGAAAAGAATCTTTACGTGTCTCTAAGATTCTACCGCTGAGTTTTTCTGCCTATCCAGGGTAGTCTACCAAGCCATCGGGAATGGCTGCCCTTCAACAGTTGAGCTGTCTCTAATTTTCACTTCCCCTTGGATTTTGGGGGAACTTAGCCTCTGGTATACCCTCGTCTATGACCACTACGCCCGTAACTGAACCGACCCCTAGCCCCAAGTCCGTGATGCGCAAAACGACTCAACCCCAGTGGCGGCGGCAGCTTCGCTATCTGTACCTGCGTTTTTTGCGGCTTCAGGGCACTCCTGAACAGTTAGCTCGGGGTATGGCCGCAGGCATATTTTCTGGCTGCTTTCCCCTGTTTGGCTTTCAGATGCTTATTGGGGTGGCCGTGGCTACGGTGCTGCGGGGCAACCGCATCATGGCGGCAGCGGCCACCTGGATCAGCAACCCCTTTACCTACGTGCCTATTTTCGCCTTTAACTATCAAGTGGGGCTGTGGCTGTTAGGGGGCAGTGCGACCCAGGCCTTTGACGACCTCGACAGTCTCAAAAGCTGGATGGATATGGGCACCGAAGTGTCGGTGCGGCTGATGTTGGGCAGCACGGTAGTGGGCTTAGTGGCGGGAGTGGCCAGCTACTTTGTGGGTCTACCGCTGATTCGACGGGTGCGATCGCGCCAGATCGCCCGGCAGCAGAGCCAGCTAGAGCAACCTTAGCCGTGGTTAGAGAACCTTATCCAGCCCATAGATGAGCGATTTTAGGGCCATCACCCGGCGAATGCAGAGCAGCACACCGGGCATAAAGCTGGCGCGATCGCTGGTGTCGTGGCGCAGGGTGTAGAGCTGCCCCGGTGAGCCAAACAAAATTTCCTGGTGGGCAATCAGCCCTGGCAGCCGCACACTGTGGATATTGATTCCTTCTGGGGTTGCACCACCCCGCGCTCCAGGAATCGTCTCGGTTTCCTTAACCAAAGGCGTATTAAAAGTTTGCTGAACCTCCGCCAGCATTTGAGCGGTCTGCACGGCGGTACCGCTGGGGGCATCAGCCTTTTGGTTGTGGTGCAGCTCGATAATCTCAACGTGGTCGAAGTACTGAGCGGCCTGTTGAGCGGCCTGCTGCATCAGCACCACCCCAATAGAAAAGTTGGGCACAATCAGGCAGCCGACGCTGGCTTTGTCGGCAAACTCCGCTAGGTCGCGAATTTGCGCATTGCTCAGGCCGGTGGTGCCGACGACAGGGCGCACACCGTAGGCGATCGCCGCCCGCACCGACTCATACACGCTATCGGGATGGGAGAGGTCAACCATCACCGCCAACCCTTCGCTCTGGGCGGCCACTAGGGTTGCCTCCAAGTCGTTCATCATCGGCACTTCCAGGGGCTTGTAGCCAATCACCTCGCCAATGTCTTGGCCCATCAGCTCAGGATTTCTGCCGATTGCCCCCACTAGCGTGATGTCTGCGGCTTGATCGATAGCTTTGATGACCTCGCGGCCCATTTTGCCGTAGGCCCCGTTGACTACGACGGGAATAGTCGATTGTGTAGACATAGAAAAACTTGGTTTAGCGGACTGAGGGAATTAGCCGGTCGGCAAGTCTGACGGTCAAAAGCTACCAGCCCTGAAGTTTCTCACGTTTCAACCCGCCAGCGCTGCAACCTTCAGGCTCGCCTTACTTCACTACTGAAACTTTCGTTCCAATGACTTGAGATACTCGGTGTTGACTCCCGACTCGCGGGGCAGAGAGATTTTGCCGGTGCGGGCAATTTCGCGAATGCCAAAGCGGTTGAGCACCTGCACGATCGCCACCATCTTGCCGGGGTCACCCACCACCTCCAGGGTGAGAGAATCCTCAGACACATCTACCACCCGCGCCCGAAAGATTTGGGCGAACTCAATAATCTCAGAGCGGCTGGTGCTGGTGGCGTTGACCTTGAGCAGCATCAGCTCTCGCTCAACGCAGGGCGTGTCGGTGACGTCGTTGACCTTGAGCACATTGATCAACTTGTAGAGCTGCTTGGTGAGCTGCTCGATCACCGCATCGTCGCCGGGCACCACCATGGTGATGCGAGAAATGCCTGAGGTTTCTGCCGGCCCCACCGCCAGGCTCTCAATGTTGAACCCGCGCCGGGCAAACAAACCGGCAATGCGGCTCAGCACCCCGGCCTCGTCTTCAACCAGTACAGAAAGGGTGTGTTTGATGGCCTGCTGGGGAGCCACAGCCGAACTGGGGAGAATAGAAGGGTTAACCATAGGGCCTGGGGATGTAGAAGGTCTCAGCACCAGCGCTGATGCGCGAGAGTTGCAAAACTAACAAACCTCAATACTATCCCGAAAGTCTCTGCCTTAAAACCATCCCTTCTGTACCCATTCACCATTTCTCCTGACAAAACACTGAACTTCCTTACCCTTTCTCCTCTAAGGACTTTTGTGTGGGCGATCGCCTGGCTGAAAGACCAACAATGCCGTTGCTCCTTTGACGTCGCTAATACAAACAGGCACTAGCTCCCTCCCCCGCCCATCTCATCCTCACATCTTCATTTAGCTTGGCTTCACAAACCCCCAAAGCCTGCCCACATCCCCCAGATTGGGTATCCTTGAGGCACTAGCCTACCGTCACTGCATTTGGCATGAGCTTATCTGGCCCCGCTAAAGAGATTCAGTCCCTCAAGGGGCGCTTTCTCGACCTGATTAACTTGCGCCCTGGGGAAGAAGAGCGCACGCTGCTCATGTTTGCCTCTTACACTGCCACTTCCATGGGCATTTTGTGGCTGGAGGTGAGTTCGGCAGCACTATTTTTGGGAGAGTACGGGGCGGCCAGCCTGCCGTTGATCTATATCTTTAGTGCTGGGGTAGGGCTGGGGCTGAGCGTGGTCTATTCCTGGCTACAGCGGCTGTTTCCGCTGCGCCGGGTGATTGTGATCATCGCCATGCTGATGGCTGTGCCAATTTTGGGATTTCGCTGGGGGCTAACGATACCGTGGCTAGCGGCTCCCATGGTCTTTTCGATGCGGCTGTGGATTGAGGCTATCTATGGGCTCAACGACCTCAACCTGTCGGTGACCGCCAACCAGTTGTTTAACATTCGCGAGATCAAGCGGGCGTATCCGATTATTAGCAGTGGCAATTTAGTCGCCGACGTGATCAGCGGCTTTTCGGTGTATCTGCTGCTCAAGCTGATTGGGCTGCAAAACGTGCTGCTGCTGTCCTTTGTGGTGATGGTAGTGGGGGCGGTCATTTTGTATCACCTCAGCCGCAACTATGAGCACGCCTTCCCCGACTCGCCTCGACGCCAGGCGGAAGATGCTGAGTCAGTGGAGAGCTTCAAGTCGCGCCAACGGCTTCAGGGGCCAATCCAGCAGTACGTGGTGCTGCTGTTTTCGTTCTTTGTGCTGGCCCAGATGCTGCTGTTCTCCATTGAGTTTCAGTTCTTTAACCAGCTAGAAACTAGCTTAGATGTCGCCGCGATCGCGGCTTTTTTGGGCTTTTTTAGCGGTCTGCTGGGGCTAATTGAGCTATTTACCCAGTGGTTTACCTCCAGCCGACTGATTGAGCGGGAGGGGGTGTTTAAGGTAGCCCTAGTGCTGCCCTCGGTGATTGTGGTGATTGGGGTAATTACGCTAGTGGCCAGCTACCCGGTGCGCATGGGGTTGATGGCCATGTTCGTCGGATTGATCGTGCTGAAGTTTTTTGATGAATGGCTGCGCTATACGTTGGTGGCCACCACGCGCCCGATTTTGTTTCAGCCGATTCCTGACCAGGTGCGCAGCACGGTGCAGTCGTGGGTGGGGGGTATTGCCGAGCCGCTGTCGATGGGGGGCACGGGGGTGGCTATTTTGGTCACCATCGCCGTTTGCAACCGCATTGGGCTGGTTGATACTCTGGTGCAGGCGCGGCTGTTTTTGCTGGGCACAGTGGTGGCGGCACTGGTGTGGTTTGCGATTATGGTAATGCTGCGATCGCGCTATCTCAACCTGCTGGTGCGGGGGGCCGAGCGCGGCCTGCTGACCTTTTCTGACGCCAACTTGCGGGTGCTCAAGCGCGCCTTTATTGAGCAGCTCGAAAAGCCTGGGTTAGACGCCAACAAGCGATCGTGTATTGAACTGCTGAGCCACATTGACCCTCAAAACGTGGGTGAGATCTTGGCTCCCCGCCTGACCGCCCTGCCCCCTGCCCTCCAGCGTCAAAGCCTGGAGGCGATGCTAGAGTATCCCAACCCGGCCTACACCGCCCAGGTGCAGGAGCTACTAGAGGTGCCCAACCAGGCTCCTGAAATTTTGGCCCAGGCGCTGCGCTACGTGTGGCTGGCCCAGGAACGCTTTGACATCAACGATCTACGCCCCTACCTGCCGCCGGAGGTGGATGCGGTGGTGCGGGGCACGGCAGCCTCGCTGATGCTGCGGCGGGGCAACTTGCAGGAGCGGGCCGAGGCCACCGCCACCCTGCGCAAAATGCTGGTGCATGACGAAGAACGGGAGCGGGTGATGGGCTGCCGCGCCCTGGGTGAGGCCGACTATATGGAATCGCTCAGCATTTATATTGACGACCTGCTGCAAGACTCCTCGCTGCGGGTGCGACGGGCAATATTGGAGGCGATCGCCGCCACCCAGTACAAAAAATATTACCCCTCGCTGCTCAAAGCGCTCCAGTACAAGTCAACCCGCGAGGCCGCCATAGCCGCCCTTACCCGCCTGGGCAACGAGGCCCTGCCCATGCTTCAAGAACTGGCCCTCGACAGCTACCGTCCCGAAATTCTGCGCAACCAGGCCTGGCAGGTGATTGGCAACATTGGCACCATACCCGCCCTAGAGTTTTTGCTTCAAAACCTGGTCACTACCTGGGGTAACACCCGCCGCCACATTTTGCGAATTTTGCTCAGCCTGTATCAGGAATCGGGGGTGAAGCGATCGTCCTTGATTGACGGGGTGTTGGATCGCGGCTTAGGCCGCAGCGGCATCGAAGATCTGATCAATACTGAGCTGGCTTTTGCTGGGCAAATGCTGGCCGCTAAGGTCGATCTGGCCGCTAACCGAGTGGATGGCATTGAGGCCGACCTGCTGCGCAAAGCCCTCGACGGGTTACAGGCCGATGCCACTGAGCGGCTGTTTATGCTGCTGCGGTTTGTGTCGCCCGCCACGGCCATTCAAGCGGCCCAGGTGAGCCTCAGCGGGTCAGCGGCCCAGTGGGCCAGGGGCATTGAAATTCTCGATAACGTGGTGGATGTGGCCAACAAACGGTCAATTTTGATCTTGCTCGATCGCCGCGCAGATGCCGACAAACTTAAGCTGCTGGCCCTCTCTACGCCGCTGATTGCCTACCGCCCACTGCTACCCCGCGATCGCCTGCGTCAGCTGCTCGATCTGCGCAACTTTTTGTCAGACTGGACCATTGCCTGCTGCTTTCACCTGGCCCGCGTGCAGCGGTGGAATCTCACCGCCGAGCACACCCTAGCCTCGCTACAGCACTCTACCGGCTTTGTGCGCGAGGCTGTGCTGACCTACCTAGCCGTGGCCTCGCCCCGCGCCCTGCGGGAGCTGCTGCCCCTGATGCAGCAAGACGCCGACCCGCTGGTGCTGGCCCAGGTTAAACAGCTGATCAACACCTATAATCTGGAGCCGAGCCCCTCCGCTAGCTGACGCATTCTGGCCCCGTTCACCCGCCGTTGCCCCGTAGGTCAAATCGCCCCTCATGCTAAACAGCGTCGAACGACTCTTATTTATTCGCAACGTCCCCATGTTCAAAGAGCTGCGGGATGACTTTTTGGTGCGCCTGGCCTCGGTGATGGATGAAGTGTTCTACGACAGCAACTACACCATCATCACCGAAGGCCAGGAGGGGCGATCGATGTACATTGTGGTGTCGGGCCGCGTCAGTGTGCACATTGGCGGGCAAGAAGTGGCCCAGCTCAAGGAAGACGAATGCTTTGGCGAAATGTCGGTGTTTGATGCCGAGCCGCGATCGGCCTCGGTCACTACCCTAGATCCCTGCGCTTGCCTGGTGCTCACCCAGCAGCAGCTCTACGACGCCATTGACGAAACCCCTGGCATTGCGGTCAACGTCATTCGCCTGCTCTCGCGCCGCATTCGCGAGCTTAACCAGGATCTCAACCAGGTCAAACAGCAGCTGACGCAGCCTTCACCGTTTCCCCAAACCCGGCCCCAGTGGTATCGGCCTCTGCCTTTTCCGCCGTCGGAACCCCTGGCGCGATCGGGCAGCTAGGGATGAAGGCATTGGGGTGCAAGGTTTAAGCAAGGCTAGAACAGCGACCTCAAAACATTCTCAAAAAGGGGGGTGTAAGCCCAAACCCCGGAGAATTCCGTCAACTTGCACGCTGCTCAACCGTGCCAGAAATGCTTGAAGCGATCTGAAACCAGTTCGGTATTCGCGATCCCACAGGCTCAACGGTCGATGGGGCAAGCGCTGGCACACTTGTTTGAGCTGAAAGGCAGCAAGGTAGCTTGGCTTCTGGGCTTTCCCAACTCGCAATGCGCTCATGGTGCAAGGGCAGCGCCCAACTGCCCTCAGCTCCAGGGATCTAGGTCAGAGTGCTATACCCTTGACCGAGACTCACTGATCCCAACCTCCCGCCGCTAGTGGCCTGGGTCTCATGGGTGCGTTTCCGTAATCGCTTTGCCTCGGGGCGGAGCCGTCCGGTATGATTGCCCGCCAGTACCATTGTTTGAAATCTGTTCAAGCTAAAGTCGCATCATCCGTTTAGTCTAGACTGCAGATTCCTCCAAGGTTTTGCCCGAATGCCTGTCCACTCGCTTAACTCATTGCAGAGCCATCCAATTTCCTGACGATCGCCGTCGACAACAATTATTTGATCATCAGCTGGGAAGTTCAAGTTGAGTCGATAGCGGGTCGGGACATCTTCGCCAGCAGAAATGCTCATTAGTCTTCCTTGAAAAATTTCAGTCGGTTCAACACTTTTTAGCAGGTTTAGAGTAACAATAACTACCTTATCCTTTTTTTGAAATGTAACATTGGCACTAGCAATGGGTAAACTTCTAGCACTTTCAAAGGACATATCAACCGCTTCCCCTCCATCTGTATCTTGAAGTATAGGCAGGAACCTAGAAAAACTCAAAATTAGCATCGGCAAGAGAAGCAAGGCAAGGAACCAATCAATGAAAATTAATGCACAAACTGTTATTGAGATTACTGCTAGACACGCCCACATAATCAAGGAACGTTCCCTATCTGAATACTTATTTAAAAACTTATTTAAAATCTTGCCTGAAAAGGTGTATTGAATTTGCTTTAATGGCAATTCTAGTTGAAGAGTGGTTTGAGTTGCCTTCAGGAAAATAGAAGAGGATGGACGTGTTGTTATACCTAGGTGTTTTTTGGGTAGGGTCAATGCCGCTTTTGGCTCTTGGGGAGGCTTGAGAAAGTGTAGCCTTGCGTCTTGTGCTGTTGCCGGTCTTTGGGTTAGGCTTGGGTCTGTTAGCCATTCGATCCAACTGATGAAAGACCCGCTGAGGGACGTCAAGTGCTTAAATTCGACGTGCAGATCGTTTTGAGGCAAATCGGCAGGATGTTGACCTGTCGCTAAATAAATTAAGGTCATACCGACACCATACAAATCGGATGCCGGTAACGATCGTCCACCAAATTGCTCGGGTGGCATATAGCCATAGGTGCCAACCACGGTTACCGTACCACTATGAGCGGCTGTTTGTACCGAGCCAAAATCAATTAGATAAACCTCACCCGGACTATTGCCACTGCGGTTTTTTAGCAACACATTGCTCGGTTTAATATCGCGATGAATGACAGGTGGTTGAAGGCGATAAAGGTACTCCAAAATATCTAGCAAGTCTTTAGCGATTGCCGTTAGTTCTGCTTCGCTAAACCTGCATCCATCCTGTATTAATTGTTGTAGCGAGCGTGCCTCAATGTAGCCTTGCACCAGTGCAAAACCCTTGCCAAACTCGATTTCTACCTCAAAAAAATCGAGGTATTGAGGTATTGCTGGATGATTAAGAGCTTTAAGAGTTTCTGCCTCGCGCTCAAATAATTTCAAATCCTCCCAGGTAAAATCTGGGCTAAATAGTAAGAGTTTAATGACAACAGGCAATTGGTTTTTTAAATCGAGGGCCAAAAACGTTTGCCGTCCGGGTTTGCGACCCAGCAGTGCTTGAATTTGATAGCGATCGTGCAAGATTTGATTTACGAATGGACTGCCAGCACTGCCATCGAAATTGGCCATTGGTAAACCTTTTTGATCTGAACAAACACTACGGATGTCTTTGGCATCTTTGCATCAAAGGTACCCAACTTTATGGGGGCTCACCCCCGAGATCAGCAATCAATGGGCCCGGTTGATCGGGAATGCTGTCATCTACTACAACTCCGCCATTCCGTTGCGTCTACTCACCAAGTACGAGGTCAGTGGGAATGCGAAAGCCCTGCCCATCATCACGCAGATCTCACCGGCGACTTGGCGACACATCTATCGAATGGGCACGTAGGCTTTGCTACGAGGGTGTGTTCTTCATCCAAAAATCCCCTTTACCCTTAAGCCTAAAACTTTCAGCTCATCTCTCTTCAACATAATTTTTCTTAACTCTGCGACACGTCTTTAGGGCCTGGGCAAGCTAACGGTACGATGCCGTTTTTGAGGATTTGCCCATGGGGGTACTGATACTGTTGGTGGCCGTACTGCTGATTGCGGTGGTCTTTTTTGTCAATCTCTACAACCGGTTAGTGACCGGTCGCAATCGTTATCAAAATGCCTACGCTCAGATCGATGTGCAGTTGCGCCGCCGTTACGACCTGATTCCTAACCTGGTAGAGAGCGTCAAGGGCTACATGGCCCACGAGAAAGAAACCTTGGCAGCAGTAATCAACGCCCGCAACAGCGCCATGAGCGCCAGCCGTCAAGCGGCTCAAGCTCCCGGCGATCCGCGAGCGATGACGCAACTGGCCGCAGCCGAGGGCATGCTCGACAACACCTTGGGGCGGTTGTTCGCACTATCGGAGGCTTACCCCGACCTCAAGGCCAATCAAAATATGGCCCAACTGATCGAAGAACTGCGCTCCACCGAAAACCGCATTGCCTTTGCTCGCCAGGCATTTAATGACTCTGTCACCCTCTATAACACCCAGCGGGAAATGTTCCCCGGCAACCTGATCGCGGGCAGCTTTAATTTCAACTCGGCTCAGCTGCTCGAAGAAAGCACCCCTGAGGTCAAAGAAGTTCCCCGCGTATCCTTTAGCTAGCCATGAATTTCTTTGAGCATCAAGACCAGGCCCGCCGCAACACCACCAAGCTACTGCTGCTGTTTGGGCTGTCGATCGCGGTGATGATCGCAGCATTTTATGGAGTTGCGATCGCGGTTCTATCCACCCAGGTCACCCCGGAGCTTGGCGGTTTAGTGCTCTGGCGGCCCGGCGTCTTGTTTTGGGTAGCCAGCGGTACCCTCGCTTTTATGGTGGTAGGCAGCTCGACCAAAATGGCTCAGCTCAGCCAGGGGGGCCACAGCTTGGCCAAAGGGCTGGGCGGGCGAGAGTTAAACCCCCTCACCGACGACCCCGATGAGCAACGGCTGATCAACGTGGTCAGCGAGATGGCCCTGGCGTCGGGAACCCCCATCCCCGCTGTGTATCTGCTGGATGACGAACCGGGCATCAACGCCTTTGCGGCGGGCCATACCGCTGATAAAGCGGTGATTGGAGTGACCCGTGGCTGTCTTGACCAGCTCAGCCGCGACGAGTTGCAAGGGGTGATTGGCCACGAGTTTAGCCACATTCTCAACGGCGACATGGGCCTCAACCTCAAGCTGATTGGGGTCATCCACGGTCTGCTGCTGATCTACATCGCCGGGCGGGTGGTGCTGCGCTGGAACTACTACCCTAGCGGGTCGCTGCGCCGGTCTAAGGATGACAACGGCGGTCGGGCCATACTGGCGGCGGCCTTGGCTATGGTCGTGATTGGCTACCTGGGGGTGCTGTGCGGCCGGCTGATCAAAAGTGCCGTCTCGCGGGAGCGAGAGTTTCTAGCCGATGCCTCGGCGGTGCAGTTTACTCGCAACCCCGAGGGTTTGACCGGGGCGCTGCGCAAAATTGGTCAGATTTCGGCGGGGTCGACGATGGTTTCCCCCATGGCTGAAACCGCCAGCCACCTGCTGTTTGGCGAGGCCAACGGCAACCTGTCATTTTTGGGCGGTTGGTTTGCCACCCATCCACCTCTAGGTGAGCGGCTGCGACGTCTGGGCCAGGTGCCCATTCCCCAGGGAGTTTTTCCCTTAAGAGCCGGAGGATCGGTTAGTTCCTCTAATTCTTCAGGCGAATCGCTGGTGATGGGGCTGCACGGGGGCACAATCACCGCCGTGCAACAGGAAACTGTTGCGATCGCCTCCCCCGCCCCCAGCCAGTTTGTGACCGCCATCGGTA
This sequence comes from Leptolyngbya sp. FACHB-60, assembly GCF_014695775.1. Lineage (GTDB taxonomy): Bacteria > Cyanobacteriota > Cyanobacteriia > Phormidesmidales > Phormidesmidaceae > Nodosilinea. The sequence continues at coordinate 34,961 of NZ_JACJOX010000059.1, forward strand.
CCACCGACGCTCGGCGGCTAGATCAGGTGCGATCGCTGCTGAGTGAGTTGCCCGCCGAGGTTAAGTCGGCCCTGCAAGACCCCACTGCTGCTGCCGAGGTCGTGTATGCTCTGCTAGTGCGAACCAAGCCCGCCCTACAAACTCAGCAGATCGAGTACCTATCCAACACCTATGGTCCAGATTGTAGAGAGCGCGTAGGACAGATTTACAATCGAGTTCGCGCCCTTAAGCCAGGGCAAGATCTGCTGTTGCTAGAGGCGCTAGTTCCTGCCCTCCAACAGCTCGACTCCGAGTCGGGGCAAAAGTTTATCCAAACGGCCCAGGCCCTGAGTCAGCCGGGGGGCCGCCTGCTGCTCTCAAACTATCCGCTACAGCTGATTCTGCGCAAACGATTGTCGAGTCATTCGGGTCAATCGGCGATCATCACCGACATAAACGATCTCTGGGGCGATGCCCTGGTGGTGCTGGCCCTGCTGGCGCGAGTTGGCCACACCCGCCCAGAGGACGCCATCTACGCCTTTAAGCTGGGTATTTCGCAACTGCCGGGAGCCAAAACCCAAACCTCTCCCAACCAGCTACCGCCGGTCAACAGCGCCGATATCAACGCCAGCCTCAGCCGCCTAGAGCAGGCTGCCCCTAAACTTAAACAGACTATTGTCGATGCCTGCGCCCATACGGTGCTGGCCGACAACGATGTTACCCCCGCTGAGATGGGGCTACTGCGGGCGGTGGTGATCACCCTTGACTGCCCAGCCCCACCCTTTCTTACCTAGCGCCGTTCTAATACCAAGTCCAAATTAGATCACCCCGATTCCCAAAAGACCAAGCCGTAGGGGCGTAGGCACGACCTGAGGCTCTATCGCATTCGCCCTTTTGAATCGGGGGTTAGCCAAGAAGGATTTAATATAAAGATCCCGCAGAGTTAGTAGCTTGTTGAATTTATTGATTCACTAAGCACAAAAGACGCTTTGCTAACCTAGATCAGGAAAGACTTCCGGCATCCTAAGGGTTGTTTACCCTAGGAACTCTGCTACAATCTGAAACTGCGCTATTGTGCCGTTTGATTACCGTCGGAGAATATTATGGCTCGTCATTGTCAACTCACCGGGAAGAAGGCCAACAACGCCTTCTCGATCTCTCACTCTCACCGCCGCACCAAGCGCCTGCAAGAGGCCAACCTGCAAGAAAAGCGCGTGTGGTGGCCCCAGGGCAAGCGCTGGGTCAAGCTGCGCCTGTCGACTAAAGCGATTAAAACCCTTCAAACCAAGGGGCTTGAAGCCATGGCCAAAGAAGTCGGTCTCAACTTGAACAAGTGCTAGTTTGGCCGCTAGCCAGCTAACTTCGGCGGCGCAGTAGCGCCAGCCCCGCCGCTACAATACCGATCGCAAAGGCCGTGCCTGGTTCAGGGACGGCCTTTGCCGTGTTCTGGCGCTGCACTTCCATCACAAACTTAAATGCTACCGATTCGCCGGGGGCCAGAGAGCGGTCAAACTGCACGGCGGCGGTGGTATCAGCATCGACTAGGGGGCCGGGAGTATTTTGCAATCCCGTAGCCGGGATGTTGTAAAGCTGAGCCAGTAGTGGGCCATAGGGACTAATCTGCACCGCCGTCGGCGTCTGGTCGACAGAAAGGGTAGCCTGGGCACCGCTGGGGGCGGTTTGGGTGAGAGTGTTGTTTGCGAAAAAGGCGGTGTTGTTGGTGATCGCGCCGTCAAACTGAAGATCGTAATCGATGTATTTAAACAAACTGACATCAAGCCAGTCGCTGCCCGTGTTGGTCAGGGTCACGGTTTCGTGGCGAGCGGCGCGATAGCTGCCGGGGGCACCCCCCAACAGCACCGAGTCGAGAGAAAAGGCCAGGTTGGCCCCAAAGAAACTAGCGCTGAGGCGATCGGGACTGGGCTGGCTAAATGCGGTGGGCTGGAAATTTTCGAGCCGCAGCTCCTGGGGGGCCGCAAGACTGCTGAGGTTGAGAAAGTATAGATCCGTGAATAGCGTTTCGACGCCGTCAACCAGCCAGGACTGATCCTCGCTAAAGCGCAGCAGATCGGTGCGGTAGGTTGAGTTGCCCTGGGTAAGTTCTAGCAGCCCAGGGGGCAGGGGGTCTGCGGCCGCAGCCAACCCAGGGCTGGCCAGCGCCAGGGCTAAACCCAGAGACGGGATGGTAATGGCAGACCAATAGTTCATGAACTACTGTGGAAATGGGGCAAACGGATCTAGAGAATTGATTGAGGTTGGAAGCAGTAGGGAAGTTGATAGGGCGATGGCCCTTCGGGCTGGTCTTTGACCATTGCACCATTAGCTAATCTCACCCAGGTTAGCTGGGCCACCTGTCACCAAAATCAGCCCTCTAGGGGTATTTACTGAATCCTTAAGCGAACTTTACGGACTTCGCAGAACCGCCGCTGCTCTTAAGGAACCGAATTCCCAACTTGCTAAGCGATGACTGCCCTGGCGAAGACAAACGGGCCGCAGACCATCCCCAGGGCAGTAACGTAGACCTAGGAACACTCTGTCAGGTTCCGTGCTGTGTTTTGGATTCCGCCAGGCAGGCGGGTTAGCTATGAGCGATCGCCCCCTCACCTCTGTTGCTGATAACCGCCAGGCGGTACAGCGAGTGCTGTTGATTACCCTCGCCTTAAATTTGGCGGTGGTAGTCCTCAAGGCCACGGTGGGCTCGATGACGGGGTCGCTGAGCCTACTGGCCGATGCTCTGCACAGCGTCACCGACAGCGCCAACAACGTGCTGGGGCTGGCCACCAACCGCCTAGCCAATCCCCGGCCCGATCGCGACCATCCCTACGGCCACCAAAAGTTTGAGGCCATCGGTGCCTTGGGCATTGCGGCATTTTTGGGCATTGCCTGTTTTGAAATTCTCAAGAGTGCCGTGGAGCGCATGATCTCGGGCGGCAACCCGGTTACCATGAGCGCTACCGCCCTGTGGATTATGCTACTGGTGCTGGGGATCAACATTTTTGTCGCCACCTACGAGCGGCGAGTGGGGCTAGCCCTCAACAGTAAGATTTTGGTGGCCGACGCCTACCACACCATGAGCGACATCTGGACCACCATTGTGGTGATCGCCGGACTGATTGGGGTGTGGCAGGGGTTCACCTGGCTGGATGTGGCCCTGGCCTTTCCGGTGGCGTTGCTGGTGTTTAAGAGCGGCTGGACGGTGCTACGCGACAACCTGCCCTGGCTGGTGGATGAGATGGCGATCGCTCCCGAGGCCATTCATAAGCAGGTGATGCAGGTGCCGGGGGTGATCAACTGCCACAGCATTGCTTCGCGCGGGCTGCTGGGGCGGCAGGTGTTCATCGACATGCACCTGGTGGTGCAGCCCACCGACCTGCGCGCCGCTCACACCGTGACCGAGGCGGTTGAAGCGCGGCTGGAAGAGCTATATGGCCCCACCCGCGCCACCATTCACCTGGAGCCGAGGGAATATACCGAGGAGGCGATTACCTATTGAAGCCAGGGGGGCGTTGGGGACGCCAAAAGCGCTAGCTTCCCCATTACACTGGATAAGAGGCTGAGGCCTTTAAATCCCGTCACACGTCACCTATGAACTTTTTGGCGAATCTGATTCCCGGTCGAGCTGATCAGGCTACCTTGCCCAAACGCAGCCGTCGGGTGCGGGGGGTAGAGCTGAAAACCGAGGCCGAGCTAGAGATCATGCGCGGGGCAGCCCGCATTGTGGCCACGGTGCTCAAAGAAATTGAAGCTCTAGTGCAGCCGGGAATGACCACTGCCGATCTAGACGCCCACGCCGAGCAGCGGATTCGTGAGCTGGGTGCCACGCCGAGCTTTAAGGGTTATCACGGCTTTCCAGCCTCGATCTGCGCCTGTGTCAACGACCAGGTAGTGCACGGCATTCCCCACAAGCGCCAGGTGATTCGCCGGGGCGACCTGCTCAAGGTCGATACGGGGGCTTACTACAACGGTTTCCACGGCGACTCCTGCATCACCGTTGCGGTGGGCGAGGTATCGGCCCAGGCTCAGCAGCTAATGACGGCGGCAGAAGCGGCTCTTTATGCCGGCATTGCCCAAGTGAAGCCAGGGAATACGCTGCTAGACATTGCGGGTGCGATCGAAGACTGTGTCACCGGCTATGGCTTTACGGTGGTTGAAGATTTTACCGGCCACGGGGTGGGGCGCAATCTGCATGAGGCTCCGTCGGTGTTTAACTTTCGCACCCGCCAGCTGCCCAACATGAAACTACTACCGGGAATGACGCTGGCGATCGAGCCCATTCTCAACGCTGGGTCTAAGCAGACCCGCACGCTTAAGGATCAGTGGACGGTGGTGACAGTGGACCGATCGCTGTCGGCCCAGTTTGAGCACACGGTGCTAGTGAGCGAGACCGGCTACGAGATTTTGACCGATCGCAGCTCGATCCCGGTGGCTCTGGCCTCCTAGGGGGCTGAATTGGGGTCTAGGCAGGGGCGATCGCCGTAGTCAACGCGGGTGTCGATGGTGAGCACGTAGGCTTTGATGCCCTCGGCCGCAGCAAAGCGGTGACGCCGAATTTCTTGCAGGGCTTTGCGATCGAGCACACCGTAGCCCGAGCTGCGCAACAAAGTGGGATCGCCTCGCCAGGATCCGTCAGGGTTCACCAAAGCTCCGACATTAATCTCGCCTGGTGAGTCCGCCAGGCACACTCGCTGGGGATATACCGTAGAAAAATCGGAGCGATCGATTTCGGGAGATAGATCGGCCAGGCCGGTCTCCTGTCGCAGGGAGCTGACCCACTGGCTTTGGTTGGTGTTAAAGGTGTCGCGGGTGACGGCAGCGGCATTAAAGACAAACCGGTTTTGAATAGACTCTGCCGCCCGGTCAACTTTGGCCTGGGGTAGGTTAAGGGTGGCTACGTAGGCCAACAGCTGTGGGCCTAGATCGGCATCAAACAGGGGTTGAGTGGCTGACGGAGCAGAAGGGGGTGGGGGCGTGGGAGTAACTGCCCCCGCAGCCGGTGGATTGGCGGGGGCAGTTGGGGGCTGAGCTGGCTGGGTGCTGGCGGGTGAGGCCACCTGGGGGCGGGGTTGCGACGCTGGACGGCTCGTTCTAGGGGGCGATTGAGGCGGGGCCGACCGGACAGCGGGAGCATTCGTTCCAGCACCAGCGGCAGCTGATGCTATAGGAGGCCTTTGCAGTGGTGTAGAGGGGACTGCGGCAGCGATCGCGTTCACCTCGGACTGGCCTGCGGGGGGCACGCGGGTAATGGCCACGCTGTCTTGCTCCGGGTCGGGGGGTGGAACCGGGACATCATCGGTGCCCGTTGGCAGCAGCAGCAGTAGCCCGTGCAGGCCTAGGGATGCCAGCAGCATGGGGGCTAACAACCTCTGCCACAGGGGCCGAGAACGCTCAGGGGAGCCAAAACGAGTCGTCATACCAAATCTACGAGGGGAACTACGCCAACGGCTTACACTATTTAGCTAACCTACCATTCAGCCACAGAACTGGGTCGCCGTGGGCCAGTTTCTCTGACTGGGTGGCTAGCTTGAGCGGGGGTCACTGGCCCAGATAATCACCAGCCCCGAGGCCTGCTGGCCAGGGGCTCCCACGCCAATGCCTACCAGGGAGATAAACAGGTAGGGCTGCCCCTCTCGAAAGACCTGAAACAGCGGGCGATCGCAGTAGCCGTCGGCCACGCGATTCACCGCATACTGCGGCGCTGGAAAAGTGCGGGGAATATCTTGCTGTTCGATAAATTGAACGTTGCGGGTCAGGTAGCGCAGCGACACTACGCTGGGTTGGGGACTGTAGGTGTCGGCATTGATCTGCGTAAAGAAGCAGGCCTGCTCTTGGGGCGACCAGGCCGCAATGCCCTGGGGAATCAGGTAGGCGATCGCTGGGAACGAGGTTTCTGTAGAGTCAAAATCGCTATCCCCTGAGCCCCGGGTCAGGCGGGTAAAGATCTCAGCCACGGCCTCATCTGCGACCACGGCTGTAGCCGGTGGCGGCTCGGCAGCAACGGGCTCTGGCTGGGATGGGGTATTGGTCGAGACCGGGTCGGCCGGCGCAGGGATAGGGGCTGGGGGTGGCGCGATCGCCTGAGTCGGTAGGGCGGCCGGGGCCAGGGGTGGTGGGGCAGATGCTGCTGGGGCTGGGGCAACCTCGGGTTCGGGAGGAGCGAGAGTACCAATGCTAAGCAAATCGACAAACTCATCTTCGGCGATCGCATCTTCAGCCTCCGGAACCGGTTCCGGAGCGGGGGCTGGGGCCAGCAGCAACAGCCCATGCAGCACCAGCGATAGGCCGAACAGTGGCGCTAGCAGCAGCTTGGCTCGATGCCGCTGTGGTGTTGGTAGCTTCGGAGGCGATACTAACCGAGGCGATGTTACAGAGTCCTTAGTGGTCATAGGTGCTAAGGATAATGACAGCGGTAAAACGCTGGTGCGAGGTGAATTAGCTTAGGCGGCTATCCGCCAGCCAGCCCTTGGGAAAAGACAATTTTCCCAAGGGCTGGCTGAAGGTCAGGTTTTGCCCAGGAGGGCGATCGCGCTAGGGTGAGCGCAACCTACAGACCTGATAGCTCGGTCAGAATGTCGGCGTAGCGCTGCTCGGACAGCGGCACATAGCCCACTTCAGGCACAAGCTCAGGTCCGTTTTCGAGCATAAACTCGACAAAGGCACGTACCTCGGGACGCTCCTCTAGGCTGCTTTTCTTGACGTAGACAAAGATAGGCCGAGACAGCGGCGCATAGGTGCCGTTCTCAACGTTCTCGGGGGTAGGCTCAACGCCGTTGACGGAGACAGCCTTGAGGGTGTCTTGGTTTTCGAGGTAGTAGGCCAGACCAAAGTAGCCGATGGCGTTGGGGTCGCGGCTGACGCCGATCACCAGAATGTTGTCATCTTCGCTAGCGGTGTAGTCGGCGCGGCTAGAGCCCGCCTCACCCATAATCGTTTCAGTGAAGTAGTCAAAGGTGCCCGAATCGGTACCGGGGCCAAACAGTTCGATGGGTTCGTCCGGCCAGCTAGGGTCGATCTGATTCCAGTTGGTGATGGTGTCCTGAGCTTCGGGGCTCCACAGCGTTTGCAGCTGCTCTACGGTCATTTCATCGGCCCAGTCGTTTTCGGGGTTGATGACCACCGTCAAGGCGTCGGTGGCAACGGGCACTTCAATGTATTCAATGCCAGCGGCGGCACAGGCTTCGACCTCAGAGTCTTTGATCGGGCGCGAGGCACCGGTGATGTCGAGTTCCCCCGCACAAAACTTGCTAAAGCCACCGCCGGTGCCCGACACCCCTACGGTTACCTGGGTGCCACGGTTGGCGGCCATAAATTCTTCGGCCATGGCTTCAGAAATGGGGTAAACGGTGCTAGACCCATCGATCTGAATGATGGAATTTTGAGAAACCGCACTGGGGACACCAATTCCTAGCGCTACTGCGGTGGTTATCGCCCCAGCCAGGGCATAGCGATTAAATTTCTGTCTGCTCGTCATATAACACTCTCCGTAGCGTCCTAAACATGGTCAAATCCGCCATGATAAACGCTACAGACTCAATCCTAAGAAAGCCTGATGGCAACAATAAAACTAGGGGGGCAATAAATTAAGAGCGTTTTAATTAAGAGTCCTTTAATAAGCCGCTACAGCTATTTTTCAAAGAATAGTCTAATCACCGTGAACCAGGGAGCAAAATTTATTTTCCTCAAGATGTGCGATCGCCCCTAGTACTGAGGAGCGAGAGAGTGAGGAAGTGGGCAAATTAGCCGTCATCTTGAACCAAACTCAGAAATTCCTTAGAGGCATCATCTAGCACAAACCCTTCAGGCTGGATGACGCTCTTGACAGGGTTAGACCGTGGCGATTAGCTGCTTTTTGACCCAAATGTCTTCTCTTGAGTGGATGTAGACAGGGTCGGCGTGGAGGGCGATCGCGCGGTTGTACGACTCCACCGCATTGCCATAGGCACCCATTTCGGCTAGCAGTTTACCTCGGTTAAACCAGGCCTGGTGATACTGGGGGTCGAGGGCTACGGCTTTGTCGTAGGCGGCTAGGGCCTCAGCTTGTCGATTGAGGCCGCAGAGGGCATTGGCGCGATTGTTCCAACCGGTGCAGTAAGTGCTGTCTAGGGCTAACGCCTGATCAAAGGTCGCTAGAGCCTGAGCAAATTGGCTCTGTTCGCAGAGGGTGCAGCCTTGGGCGTTGAGGGCGGCGGCGCTGTGATCGTGGGTGTGAATGGGGTTCATGGGCGATTTTCTGGGCGACAGTTCCCATTGTGGGGTTGACGAAGGTGGGCGATCAGGGGGGGTGTCACCCGCTGGGGGTACGGGTTTACAATTCGTTAGGGAAAAGTTGATTTGTCTACAGTGCAGCCTATGCCACAGGTAGCGTTACGAGAACTGGTTGCGGCGGTGCAAGCGGGGGAGTTGGTGAGCTTTCCTACTGATACGGTGCCAGCCCTGGCGGCACGGCCCGAGTCGGGCGATCGCATCTACACGGCCAAAGAGCGCAGTCCCGACAAGCCGCTGATTCTCATGGGGGCCAGCCTTGACGATCTGCGACCCTACATCAACGGCACTGAGGCTGAGCTAGCCCAATGGAGCGCGATCGCAACTCAGTACTGGCCCGGTGCGCTGACCCTGGTGCTGCCCGCCAGCGATCGCCTGGCCCCCGCTATCAATCCCCAGCAGACGGGCACCGTGGGGCTAAGAGTTCCCAACCATCCCCTGGCGCGGCACCTGCTGGGTCATACCGGGCCGCTAGCTACCACCAGCGCCAACCGTTCGGGGCAGCCACCCCTAAAGACCATGACGGCGATCGAGACCAGCTTTCCTCAGGTGTTTACCCTCGATCAGGCGACCCAGGCTGAGTTCTACGCCCTTCTCCAGGCCGAAGTTCCCTCCCCTGACCAGCCCCAGGGTTCAGGGTTACCCTCGACCGTGGTGTGCTGGCAGGAGGGGGGCTGGACGGTGCTGCGATCGGGCGCGGTAGCCCTGCCCAAGGTTGAAACCGTTTAGTTGAAACCGTTAAAAGCGGTTTTGCCCCGCCGCCTAGGGTTAGGCTAGCAGGGGCGAACTCATCTATCGCATGGACAGCTGTCGCAATGGACTATCCTCAGGGCCAAGACTTTACCGATCTCAAAACGCTACAGCTGGCCTACGATCGCCTACAGCACCAAGCCCAGCACCAGGCTGCCTTTTTGGGTACGGCCTCCCACGAGCTCAGGTCGCCCATTACCCAAATTATCAGCCTGCACCAGCTGATTCTTGAAGACCTGTGCGAAAGCCCCGCCGAAGAGCGAGAGTTTATTGCCCAGGCCAACCAGGCCATTCAAACCGTGCTCAAGAACCTCGATCTGTTGGTTACCCTCTCCAAGCTGGATATTGGTGCTCTGCACCCCCGGCTTATCCCCACCCTGCTCCAGCCGCTGATCACCCGCGTACAGCGCATGATTGAAATGCAGTGCATCAACCGTCACTGCCGGTTGATTGTGGGGCCGGTGGAGGCCAATCTACAGGTGCAAACTGACCCAGCATGGCTAGAGCAAGCCCTAGTCATGCTGATCGAAGCCGCCTTGGCCCAAGGCAGCCCGCAGATTAGCCTAACCGTCTCAGAAGACTCTGCTACCGGCAACATTGCCCTGCACTTGGGGGCAAACCCTGGCGAGGCTCCACCGTCCGCCATAGCCACCCTATCGCCTGAGTTTCGCTACCAGCTAGCCGCCCGTCTAGCGCCCCACCTGGGGGCTACCTTAGAGTTTTTAGGTGCTGCAGAAAATCCCAAAGGTCTTCTCTGTCTACAGCTGCCGCGCCCTACCAATTAACTCCCAATTACCGCCATTTCATTGAACATTTGAATTAGCCGTTCCATTTCAGGCTCTTTCGATATAGTTTGGGCAAATTGCTTCCGGAATTAAGCGCTGCTTCCCTGTAGCTACTAACTTGAACCTCCACCCTGTAGATGTTGAAATGCAGCCTACCGGATCGGATCCCTGAAACTAAGTCACCAAAACAATTATGGAATTTGCCATCGTGCTCATTCTGGTTTTCATTGTGTGGACCAATGAGGCCTTATTGGGTAAACCACTAGTCAAAGAAATTAAACCCAAAACCGCAGAAGACGAGTTTACCGCTGCTCTAAAAAAGTATTTGGATAATGGTATTCCCGTCCGCATTGTCGAGAAAAAAGATGGGGGAAAAAAGTAAGATGCTCTTATATAGACGTTACCGACCCCAACAATGATCCAAGACTCGAATCCTGCTGTCTCTACCCCTGAGGCCGCTGCTGAACCTACCCCTGCCTTCGGTTGGAACCGCTATGCCGAGCGCATCAACGGCCGATTTGCCATGGTGGGCTTTGTGGCCCTGCTGTTGCTAGAGTTGGTCACTGGCCAGACGTTTTTTAGCTGGCTGGGTCTGCGCTAAACGCAGGCCTAGCCTCAGGCCTGCCGTGCGGTCTAGCCCTTAGTAATGGTAGGCTTAGGGGTGATTTTCGGGATGGTGGGACTGTGGTTAACCCCAATGCAGAGATTGGTCGGCTGCGGGAGCTGATGCCCGCCACCGCCCGCATGAAAACTAAGCTGATGCTTAGCGATCGCCAGCTGAACGTCATCAAAGCTGAATTTCCTCGCCCCTGGCAGTCGACTCACACGGTCTCGATCAACCTCGACCTGTGGCATCAGCTGGCCGTGGCCGAGCGCGATCTGCTGTTTTTGCGCACCGTGAGTTGGGTCACCCTGGCTAACGTGCTCAAGCCCAATTGGTACCAAGCTATGGCCGGAGCTGGGCTAGCTGGCAGCGTGGTAGAGCTGCTCCAGGGCGACGCGGTGGGCGTGGTGGCTGCCGCTGGGGTTACGGCCCTAGCCAGCTGGCAAATTTGGCGCGGTGTCACCGGCCCCCAGATTGAGATGGCTGCTGACGATAAAGCGGTGCAGGTGTCGCTGCGGCGCGGCTATGACCAGGCCGACGCCGCAGCGGCCCTGATTCGCGCTATTGAGACAGTTCCCCCCCTGGAGGGTCGCCAGGTGCTCACCGTTAACGAGCTGCTGCGCTGTCAAAACCTGCGGCGGCAAACTGGGTATTCAGAATTTTCGGTGCCCGAGAGCTATCTGCGTTAGAAATCTATGGTTCAGTCATCGGCTCAGGCCCCTAAGGCTCATCCAGGCTGGCGAGGGTTAGCTCGCCTCAGCTATGCCATGGAGTCGGGTCGGTGCGTGCCGACCCAGACCTATACCCGTGCCCCTTTGCGAGTGCAGCGCCCCCTATATCCCGAAGGAGAAGGGCTGTGCCATACGGTGCTTGTACATACCGCTGGGGGCTTGGTGGGGGGCGACAGCCTGGTGATAGCGCTGACAGCCGCCCCTCGCGCTCAAGCGCTCGTCACCACCGCCGCCGCCAGCAAGGTCTACGGCAGCGCAGACATCGCCAGCAGCCAGCAGGTAGACATCACCCTCGCCCCAGAGAGCTGTCTGGAATGGTTCCCCCATGAAACTATTGTGTTTAACCAGGCCCATTACAACCAGGCGCTGCGGGTTGACCTAGCCCCAGGAGCCATCTGGGCCGGTTGGGAGATCACTCGCTTTGGTCGCAGCGCCCGAGGAGAAACCTTTGAGCAGGGCCAGTGGCGATCGCGCCTCGAAGTCTGGCAAGTCGATCAGCCCCTATGGCTCGATCGCCAGCACTTGACCGGAGGCAGCGCTACCCTCCACAGCCCCAACGGCCTGGCGGGGCACCCGGTGGTGGGCAGCTTTGCCGTGGTCGGGCACCGGTTTGAAAGTGACTCGGTGGCTGCTCTACGCCAGCTGTGGCCCACAGACCAACCCGGCGACATTGGCGTTACCCGGCTGCAATCGGGATTATTGTGCCGCTACCGAGGCCCGTCCAGCCAGGCGGCGCGGCGATGGTTTGTGGCGGCCTGGCAGCACCTGCGCCCTCTTTATCTGGGGCGATCGGCTGCCGTGTCGCGGCTGTGGCCCAGATAGAGCATCGACGGAATGGGATCATCCTCTAGTTGTCTTCCTCTCAAGCAATAATGCCGACCGCAGGACTTTAGCGCTCCTTCCGGATGAGGGGCTGACGCCAGCGAAAGTATAAAAACCATGAGACTTCTCAAAAGGTGCTATGAAGACTCCTCACTTTTCTGGCTCTAAACTACCCCCCGCATCAGAATATGCGCTGATTATTGGGGCAGGGGCGACAGCGGCCATGTCGATGGCGGCGCAGCAGGTGGCGGTGGCAACGCTACCCGTAACCACCCTGGTGGCCCTGGGCCTGCTGAATCGCTATCGGCTCGACCAGCGACTGCAAGACAGCGAGACCAGCGGGCCTACCCCAGAGGAAGCCACGCATAAACGGGCCCCAGCCGCTCCCCAGCGAGTCACCGCTCAACCTCAGCCCGACGCGATTTCGGCTCGGCCCCAGGTGGCAACCACGCCTACCTCAGCCCAATTTTCTGACCACCGTGCCTACATCCATGAAACTTTGGCCAAAAAGATTCAGGCTAAGGCCGACTTTGCGTCGGTGCAGCAAGCCAGTTTGAAAAAGGTGGGGGCCTATCTCCAGCAGACTCGGCAAGAGAAGTCGCTGTCGCTGGAGGATATCTACCAACAAACGTTCATTCAAACCTATACCCTGAGAGCGCTCGAAACCGGTAACTTAAAGCAGCTGCCAGAACCGTTTTATATTCGCGCCTTCATTCAGAAATATGCCTCAGCTTTGGGGCTGGAGGGGGCTGCTCTGGCGGCAGATTTCCCAATGCCCTAGTTCTCAGTCGACCTAGGGTGTGTCATCAATTAAGCCAAATGACAGTAGCTACCATGTAAATCGCACTGAGGAATGTCTCGGCTAACTTGTCATAGCGTGTCGCAATCGCTCGATACTGCTTGAG
>NZ_JACJOX010000006.1 GCF_014695775.1 Leptolyngbya sp. FACHB-60
TTGTGGCTATGGCCCTGCTGGTAACCTTGCTTCGGGGCAACCTCCCCATTGCCGCGATACTGGTTGTGCCATTCCGTAAGGGTGCTACGGGCAATGCCCAGCAGTTGACTGACAACGACTTTGGATTGGCCTGATTCAATCGCGGCAATCGCTTTCTGGCGCAGGTCAAGGCTGTAGGGAGCTGGCATCACAATACTCCTCTCGATATCCTGTCATTTTGCCTGACCGAACCCTTATACGGATCGCTATACAATTTTACGGGCATCAGAGATTTGAGCTTCTAGCTCGGGCGATCGCTTAATAACCAGATTTAAGGCTTCACCAACGGTGATGAACTGGCGCTCTACAGCAGAGATAATTAGCAAGTTAGTTCGATAGCTATCAAAAGTTTGTCGGTGACAAAGTTTTGAATAAGCTGTTAAGCCTATTGGATGTCGTATAGGTATGTTTGAAGGTCAACGTCCATAGATAGTTAAACGACTTGGGGCAATGGCTTGCAATGAAAATCCTAACCAAATTCCGCTCTACCTTTGCGCTAAGCTACCGTTCTCTTGTTATAGAGGTAGAACGCTGAAAACCACCTCTGAGTGTCTACAAAGAGGTGGTTATAACTTGGCATAGCTGATGACTGTGCTTAAGCAGACGCTGCTGTCTCAGACTCGCGCTCTAGGATTTCGCGGGTTTTGAGAGATAGTCCGATGCGAGAAATGCCGGTAAAGAGAATGCTGGCACCGACTAAAGTGCCCAGCAGCCAGGGAGCATTGAAGGGAAACTGAAACCAGATCATGGCCCCTAAAATTAGGGTGATGATGCCATTGCCTAAAGCCCAGGTCCAGTTTTGCTGAGGCCGCAGTCGAAAGGCCAGAATAAGCTCAAACACGCCCTCGGTGAGCAAAAAGCTACCGAGCAAAAGGGTTAACGTGAGCACCCCAGTGCGCGGATTAACAAACAGCATGACACCTGTGGCAATGTAAAGAATGCCGAGCAGCGCTTTCCAAAGGGTGCCACCTTTATCGCGGGTTTGATAGGCATAAACCAGTTTAGCTGCCCCGGCGGAAGCCAAAATTAGAGCTACCCAGGTCTCAACAAAAAGGGTTGAAACAATGGGTAATGCGATCGCAACCACACCCAAAATTGTTAGAACAACGCCGGTCCACAAAGAGCGATCGCGAACCTGTTTAACACCTACTGAAGTATCACTGACCATAAAATATTCCTCCTGATTTAGCTATGGGCCTCTTCAAGTTAAGAAATCTTTCAGCGATCGAATAGAACCAAAGGGTAGAACGTGTCTGGAAACGCGGCGATTTTGGGTTGAGATGCAACGCAGAAGTGCAAAATCTTTCCCATCTGATTTTGGAGGACTGCTCAGCCCTCTGCTAGGTCACGCAACGCGGGCGATACAGACGATCGCGGCAGCGGCAGACGGTCGAAAGCACCATGATTGACCTTTACCCATCCACTGGCATAGCTTCGTCTATCGCTCTAGCAAGAGGAAGCGGGTTAAATCCTCCGTTAAGTTGCAGGTGGTGGCTTAGAGTACAGGCTTTATCGCTGAATCGTGCTTTCTGGGGCCACCTCTATAAGCTGCAACAAAAGGATTTTTTATGACTGCTTACACAACCGCTAACGACCCTAACCAAGCTCTGAACGTCTTTAAAAGCTTAGATACAGATGCACAACTGGCACTGCTGTGGTTTGTCTATGAGCAGATGGGGGATAGCATCACGACTGCTGCCCCTGGCGCTGCATCCTCAGAGATTGCTGGTGGTCTTTATAACCAGGTCAAAGAGGTAGATCAGCAAGAGCAGCTTGACATCATGCGGGCGATCGCAAAATGTGACGCCTCTAGTCAAATTGGCCGAGAGTATGGTTCTTTGAGCGCCAATACAAAACTCGCTTTTTGGTATTACTTGGCTCAGGGGATGGATAGTGGTGATATTATCCCGATGCCTGAGGGCTATGAGCTTTCTGACCAAGGGCAAGATCTGTTGGCTGCCCTAGAGACGATGGGCTTTGAGGAGCAAATTACCTTTTTGCGCGACGCTGCCCTCGGCATGGGCGCAGAACCCGCAAGCGGCTCTGACATCTAGGTTTAGCGCAGGGGTTTCCTCCCAGCGAATTGTGTAGCGCTGGGAGGAAACAATTTGAAACTGCAGAGCTACTGAGGCAGGCCCACAAGACAGCCCGATGCCTCAAAAGCAGCCGCAGTCTCAGGATAATATTGCCTTAGTTCTTCTGATGAATCGGGCAGCGGTCGAGGATGAGCATATTCATAAAGACTGGGCTGATTTTCATAGACGGATACGTTGCCCAAAAAGTTGTTGTCTAAAAAGAAGACCTGGCTTTGGTCAGTGTATAGTTTGCCGTCTCTCACCTGGCCAGTGTAAAGCTTGCTCTTATCTTGGTATATGTCAACGACGCAGACCCCTCCTCTGGCAGTAGCTGGGTAGATGTAGAGGGATTCTTCGATGGCAATCCATTCGCCCAAAAATGGGGCGATTGCAGGGTCAACGTCAGCCCAAGCTGCTGCGTAAGCCGCTCTTTCCTGCCACTCTTCAAAGGTGCGGCGATCGCTGTAAAAACCGCTGGCTTGGAGGCTTGGAATCTTTCGCCTCAGTTCCTGGGCTAGCTGCTGAAGCTCTGTTGCGGTTGGATATCGCTCAGACTGGGCGATCGCCGGTTGAGTTAGGCTCACCAGCACCAAAACCCAAACACTACCAAGTTGGAGTTGTCTCATCAGACTGCTTGCCCTTGTTGATCACTGCTCTGGAAGACCGTCTCGCAAGGCGGTCCTTACCGTCCTAATCATCAACCCCTAGTAGAATTCCGGGCTGTTGATTGTTTCTTTATCTAAGACGCGACGGATGCGATCGGGGTTGTGTACCTTTTCTTAGCCTGCACCAGCTAAGCCCCTCTCGGTGGCTAGTGTCCGTCGACCTCTGCTGTTTGTTCTATAGAGCTGTTTCACCGATACGGGGCGGCTCTATTCGGCTGGCCAGCCTGAAATTGTGATCTGCATCATCTTGGAGGGAGGCGTTGCTCACGTTCTAGGGCTAGAACTATCACCGATCGACTAATACCGCTATCACTCCTCGAATTGGGAATTCAGGAGACTATGAATTCATTGAGACAAATCAGGCATCACTCAGGAGTCCCCTACCTATGCAACTCACCTATCGCGGTGTTTCCTACGCCCGGTAGACCACCCAACGACTTTCCTCCTAAGCAACAACGACCTACCTACCCCGCTGATGACAGTGGGGTTTTTTGTAGCTAGTAATGCCCTACACAGTTTTCGAGTTATTTAAACATTCTCCCTCGTTGTCGACTCTTTGGGAATGTCCATTTGAGATGGTTATTTCTACCCATCGCAGAGCTTAGAGACTGAGGAAGTACTATAGAAAGTTGAACTTTTCTGTCCTTTTCCTGTGATCCCCAAGGGTTTAGCAATGCGCTTAATCCATGGCCTGAGCGTTTACGCCTGGCTGGAGTGCCTACTAACCCAATCCTTCACAAAAGTTATTTGCGATAGATTTCAATTATGGGTGGGGCAAAAATCGGAAAGCTATAATTAATGAAACAACGAATGTCTTCAAAGGAGCTGATGGGCTTTTTTGTGACAACCTCCAATAAAATCTGGCTCCCTTGAGCCAGCGGTTAAGCAGTTGAAGGCAATCAGAAAATGGAAGCCGCTGCACCAGTTTCAATCAAATGCTGTCAGCAATCGACTAAAACCAAGACTGAAATGATTGATAAGGTGTACGGCACCTAAGTTTTGATTGTCATCTTTAGATCATCAGGTAATAGGCTAAGGGATTAATGCCCTAACACATCAGGCCTGAGCCTTTAGTCATTGCCTCCGCTTCAAGGCCAATAAACCGGTGGTTAACTTACTTGAGGTAGGTTGCCGTCAATTTGTCCATTTTTCTAATTCCTCCGTCGTTTGCTGGCGAAGGAAAACGTTTGGCAGTTGCTCTATCCCCGGTTCAACTACCTAGATCATACAAACGCGAACGGGTCACCGCTTTAGGTCTTATCCCCTCACTTCCCAGCCGCTATGACTACCCCAACTCTCTTCAATCTCGCGCTTCGCGAAGCGTATAGCTTGTGGCATTCCAAAAACGGGAGCCAACTCGAAACAAGTATTCCTACAGGAAGTGCGTGTCCCAGTCCCACTATCCTCCACCGCACCCTGCCGTCTTTGCTCGATGGTGCGGATGGCTTAGCCATTGCAAACGATCGCGCCCTCAACCAATGGCGTAAGGGAAGCTGGCAATCCTTGTCTACTGAAACCTTTCGTCGGGCAGTGGAAGAATTTGCTTTGGGGTTGGAGACCTTTGGGTTGCATCGGGGCGATCGCGTCGCCCTGATGATGCATAGCGATGTGGGGTTTGCGATCGCCGACCTCGGCACCCTGCTAGCCGGGTTTGTTAACGTCCCCATTGACCTCACCCAGACAATCGAAAACATTCTGCTAATTTTGCAAGAGGTCGAAGCGCCGCTGCTAGTGGTCTCTAACCCCGCCCTGCTCGACCAAATTCGCCCCTACCTGTGGGAAGTGCTCACCCTAAAAACCGTGATTGTGGCTGAGGTGCCCGACGGTTGGCAGGCTGAGCAACCCGGAGGCAGTGAGTCAGTCTCGGACGCAGCGCTGCCGACACCAGCCCCTGAAACCTGTTTACAACTTCCCCACCTACTCTGTGAAACCCCTACGCAGCAGCCGTGTCCGTCGGTGCCCCAGGCGCTGCGGGTGTGTGCGTTAGCCGAGGTGCGTGAGTGGGGACGACAGCGGTGGTCAGCTGAGGCCGTTCAGACTTTAGGAGAGGCGATCGCGTCCGCCGATCTGGCCACCATCATTTACATCGCCAGTGAAACCAAGCGCCCCAAAGGGGTGATGCTCAGCCATGAGGCGATCGCGGCCAACGTGCTGGCTTCGTTTTCTAGCTATCCCAACCTCCAGACCGGCCCCAACGAAGTGGCCCTGCTGTTTTTGCCCCTCAACCACATCTTTGCCCGCGTGTTTTTGTATGGCCACTTGGCCTGGGGCCACAGCATTTATTTCTCTGACCCCAACCACCTGATCAAGCACCTGCGTCGAGT
Source organism: Leptolyngbya sp. FACHB-60 (assembly GCF_014695775.1). Taxonomy (GTDB): domain Bacteria; phylum Cyanobacteriota; class Cyanobacteriia; order Phormidesmidales; family Phormidesmidaceae; genus Nodosilinea. The sequence goes on from NZ_JACJOX010000006.1 coordinate 5,104, forward strand.
CAAGCCCACCTTTTTAATTACCGTGCCTCGGTTATTAGAGAAAGTGCATGAACGCATTCTCGACCAGGTTAACCACCTCAGCCATTTCGACCGGCGGGTGCTGCAATGGGCTATCAAGCTCACGGCTCGGTTCGACCCGGCTCAACCACCCCAAAAGCTCTACCGTCTGCAAATGCAGCTGGCCGAACGGCTCGTGTTTGTCAAATGGCGCGAGGTGTTTGGTGGCCGGCTCAAAGCCTGTATTTGTGGCGGTGCCGCCCTGTCTGGCAATCTCGTTAAATTTTTCTCGGCGGCGGGGGTGCCCGTCTATCAAGGCTACGGCCTCACCGAAACCAGCGGCGTGCTCACCTACACTCGCGCCGGCCATAACCGCGCCGGCACCGTCGGCCTCCCCATTCCCGGCGTTGAAATTGCCCTTGCCGCCGACCAAGAAGTTCTGGTGCGTGCGCCCTTTCTCATGCAGGGCTACTACCACGACTCTGCTGCCACTGCCGCCGCCCTCACCTCTGATGGCTGGCTACACACCGGCGACTTCGGCACCCTCGATGCCGACGGCTTTCTCACCATTACCGGGGTGAAAAAAGCCTTATTCAAACTCTGCACCGGCAAATATGTCTCCCCCCGGCCTCTAGAGCAAGAATTAATGGCCTCCCCCCTGGTGGCTAAGGCCATCACCGTCGGTGCCAACCACAAGTTCTGCGCCATGGTGATCGTTCCTGACCTAGACGCCCTGCGTCACCAAGTCGAGCCTTGGGACCTTGACCTCACCCAACCCGACTGGTGGCACCATCCCCGCATCACCGCCCTCTACCAAAGCCTGATCGACACCGCTAACTGCCATTTCCCCTACTGGTCCACCGTGCGCAAATTTGCCCTAGTGGATCAAAGCGAGGGGCTAGACGAGGTGGTGGAGCGGCTGTATGGGGAGGGAGGTGTTAGGGGGGATGGGGGAGATGAGGGGGATGCGGAAGGCGGGGAGGCTTGTCCGGTGTATGCGCGATCGCTAATGCGCTACTAGGCGGCGATCGAGAGATCAAGTAATGGGCTAACAAGCCATCACTCCCCCACCTTCCTCACCTCCCTCACCTTCCCTAGCCCATCACTCCCCTACTCCACTCCAACTACGCCAAATCAAGGAGCCAGCCATGCAAACACCCTTCCAAACCGCCGCTGTCCTCGGAGCCGGGGTCATGGGTACCCAGATTGCGGCTCACCTGGCCAATACCGGGCTCACAGTTCACCTGTTAGAACTGCCCTCTCAAAAAGGCAGCAAAAACGACCTGGTAGAAGGAGCCTTCAAAAAAGCCTGTAAACAGTCGCCGCCGATTTTCTACAGTCAGCAAGCGGTGAAGCGCGTCATTCTAGGCAACTATGAAGAACATTTCGATCGCCTGTCTACGGTGGACTGGGTGATTGAAGCGGTGGTCGAAAATCTCACCGTCAAGCAGGAGTTGTTTGCACGGGTTGAGCGCACCGTTGGCCCAGACGCGGTGATTTCTACCAACACCAGCGGGCTGCTGATTCACCAGGTGGCCGAGGGGCGATCGAAATCCTTCAGAAAGCGGTTTTTGGGCACCCACTTCTTTAACCCGCCCCGCTATCTGAAACTGCTAGAACTCATCCCCACCACTGACACCGACCCCGCCGTGGTTGAGCGGGTGGCCGCGTTTGGCCGAGACAGGCTAGGCAAAGGCATCGTCGTCGCCAAAGACACCCCCAACTTCATCGCCAACCGCATTGGCGTCTTTGTGTCGATGCTGGGTCTGCGATCGTTCATTCGGGGTGACTACACCATCGAAGAGATCGACACCCTCACCGGCACCCTGGTGGGACGGCCCAAATCGGCCACCTTCCGCACTGCAGATCTGGTGGGGCTCGACACGCTGCTCTACGTCGCCGACAACCTTTATCCCGCCATTCCCCAAGACGAGCGGCGCGAGCTGTTTCAGCCCCCCGAGCTGATGCGCAAGCTGGTGGCCACTGGCACCCTGGGGGCCAAGTCAGGCCAGGGCTTTTACAAGAAAGTAGGGGGCGAGATTCGCTCGCTGAACCCTAAAACCTTTGGCTACGATTCGCCCCGCCCCGTCAACCTGGGGAATTTAGACGGGCTGAAGAAACACGATTTACCCGAACGGCTGCGGCATTTATATAGAGATCATGGGCGGGCCGGAGATTTTTTTCGCCAGACCATGCTCGAAACCCTGGCCTACAGCGCCAACCGCATTCCCGAAATTGCCGACAGCCCGGCAGACATCGATCGCGCCATGGCCTGGGGCTTTGGCTGGGAAATTGGCCCCTTCGCCATCTGGGATGCCCTGGGTTTCGACCGGGTCATTCAAGACATGACCGAGGCTAAGCTGACCCTACCCCCGTGGCTCAAACAAATGCAAGCAGGTGGCGCAACGGGCTTTTACAGTGCCGACCCTGCAATGACCGCCCCCACTGTATATGTGCCCGGCGAGCGCTACGTATCCCTAGAAGTTCCTACCAGTGAACTCCATATAGCTGACCTCAAGGATCGCCTACTTCTTTGGCACAACAGCGAAGCCGCCCTGCTCGATGCCGGAGACGGGGTTGCGCTGTTCGAGTTTCGCTCTAAGGCCAACACCCTCAGCACCAAAGTGGTCGAGGGTCTCGGTGCCGCCCTCGACTGGCTGGCCGCCCACGACAACTACCACGGCATGGTGATTGGCAACGAAGGCCCCAACTTCTGCGTCGGCATTAACTTGGCCGAGGTGGGCAAAATCGCCCAGTGGGAAAACCTCAACCCCCTCAACCGCAACCATCGCACCATTGCCAAGCTGCTCCACGATGTCCAAACGCTGGTGCAGCGCATCTACTACTTCCCCAAACCCGTGGTTGCGGCCATTCAAGGGCGGGCGCTGGGGGGCGGCTGCGAACTCGCCATGGCCTGCCCCTACGTGGTCGCCGACGCCGAAACCTACATCGGCCTGGTGGAACTCGGCGTCGGGCTGATTCCCGCTGGGGGCGGCCTCATGCGTCTTGCCCGCTGGGCCGGTCAGCGCGCCATCTCCGATGAACCCGCCGACATTCTGCCCTGGCTGAAGCAGGTGTTTCGCACCGTCGGCATGGCCCAGGTTTCCAACAGCGCCCACGAAGGCATCGAGCTAGGCTTCTTGCCCGCCACCACGCAGATTGTGATGAACAGCGATCGCCGCCTCTACGCCGCCAAACAAGAAGTGCTCTGCCTGCACCGCATGGGCTATGCGCCCCCACCCCGCCAGCCCATCCCCGTCCTCGGCCAACCCGCCCGCGCCATGCTCGAACACATGGCCTACGTTATGCATGCCGGTAGCTACATCAGCGACTACGATCGCAGCCTCGCCAACCGCCTCGCCTACGTCCTCACCGGCGGGGACCTCACCGTCCCCGCCGCCGTGGATGAGACCTATCTGCTGAACCTTGAACGCGACAATTTCCTGCCGCTAATCGACGAACCCAAGACCAAAGAACGCCTGCTGCACATGTTGAAGACGAAGAAACCCCTGAGAAACTAATAAAAGTTTTGAGTTTTAAGTTTTGAGTTTTGAATTTCCCCCAATTTACAACTCAAAACTCCTCAATCTTCTTCGTTACACTCCCTTGTCCATGGGCTCTAGTGAGCTGTTATCAACCTCATTCCCTGCCCGTCTAACCCTCGCTACATCTTCAATTCGAAACTCAACATTCAAAACTAAAAACTCTCCCCTAACTTCCGCCATGAACACCAACGCCTATATCGTCAGCACCGTCCGCACCGCCGTGGGCAAAGCGCCCCGAGGCACCCTCCGCCACACCCGCCCCGACGATTTGGGGGCTGCGGCTTTAAGGGGTGCGATCGCCCACATCCCCGCCCTTGTCTCTGACCACATCGACGATGTGATCATGGGCTGCGCCATGCCCGAGGCCGAGCAAGGGTATAACCTGGGTCGGCTCATTGCTTTGCGAGCGGGTTTGCCCGACTCGGTTTCCGGTAGCACCGTCAATCGTCTGTGCGCCTCGGGGTTGCAATCTATTGCCATGGCCACCCAAGCTATTGCTTGGGGCCAAGCCAATGTGATTGTGGCGGGCGGGGTCGAGTCCATGAGCATCATCCCCATGGGCGGGCACCAGTTTTCCCCCAGTACTGAGCTGTTTGCCGACATGCCCGCCGCCTACATTCCCATGGGCCTGACGGCTGAGAACGTGGCCGATCGCTTCCAGGTTTCCCGCACCGACCAAGATGCCTTTGGGCTGCGATCGCACCAAAAAGCCCTCGCCGCCCAGGCATCCGGTCGGTTCAAAGCCGAGATCGTCCCCATCACCGTGCGCACCACTGACTACCTCGACGGTCAGCCCCACGCCCAACAGCTAACCTTCGACACCGACGAAGGCCCCCGCGCCGACACCAGCCTAGAGGCTCTCGCCCAGCTCAAACCTGTCTTTAAAGCCAACGGCACCGTCACCGCCGGGACATCCTCCCAAATGTCTGACGGAGCTGCCGCCACCGTCGTTATGGGCGAAAACACTCTCCACGAACTCGGTCTGCAACCCCTGGGCCGCCTGCTCGGCTTCGCCGTCGCCGGGGTGCCCCCCGAGATCATGGGCATTGGCCCCATAGCCGCCATCCCCAAAGTGCTGAAGCAGGTCGGCCTCACCCTCGACGACATCGGCCTGATCGAGCTTAACGAAGCCTTCGCTGCCCAATCCCTCGCCGTCATTCGCGAACTGGGCCTCAACGAAGAGATCGTCAACGTCAACGGTGGCGCGATCGCCCTCGGTCACCCCCTCGGCTGCTCTGGGGCTAAACTCACCGCCACCCTCCTCCACGAAATGCAGCGACGCGGCACTCGCTATGGGCTGGTGACTATGTGCGTCGGGGGGGGAATGGGTGCAGCGGGGGTGTTTGAGAATTTGATGCGTTGAGGAGTGATGGAGATAGGGAAGGTGGGGAGGGTAGGGGAGATGGGGGAGGTTAGAGGAGCCAGGTTTTGAGGTTTTTGATCAGGTGGACTAGGCCGCTGAGGACTTAGTTGTAGGTTGAGTAGAGGTCTTTGGCTTGGTCTCGTTCCAGGTAGTTACATTTGACGGCAAATTTTAGCCAAACCTGGGTTTCAGCGGCCTCTGCTTCACAATCGCTCAGTTTTGCAATAAAGGCAGCTTGATACCGCCGCTTTCGCCAAGCTTCCGCCATGTTGGCACATACCGATCGCGACGACCGCCGCACCTGATCCGTTAGCGAATACCGTTCCTCCACCGGAAAAGCTTCAGTCAGCTGAAAAATCTCCATCGCCGCCCCAAACGCCATCTGATAAATCACCAAATCCTCATGACTTCTGACTAACTTTCTACCTTTCTCCAACTCCCCCAAATCCTTCATCTCCCCACCATCTCATTTCTCCCATTAATAATTCCCCTTCCCAATCTCTCCGCTACCCAAAGGCCCACCATGCTCCACTACCTCTCCACCCTCTCCATCTCCCTTATCTTCCCCATCTCCCTCATTCTCCTCACCTTCCTCATCCCCCCCCTCCGCCGTCGCCTAATTTCCGCTCCCTTTGGCAAAGTCGCTCGCAAACAGCTGCCCAAAATCTCCGACACCGAGCGGGTTGCGATCGAGGCAGGCCAGGTCTGGGTTGAGGGAGAATTCTTCTCCGGGCAACCCGACTGGCAGCGGCTGCTCAACGAGCCCTATCCCCAGGTGCCGCCCGACGTGCAAGCCTTTCTCGATGGGCCGGTGGAACGGGTTTGTCAGCTGGCCACCGACTGGGAAATCTATCAGCGCAAAGACCTGCCCCCGGCGGTGTGGAAGTTTCTCAAGCACGAAAAGTTCTTTGGCATGATGATTCCCCAGGAGTTTGGCGGCCTGGGCTTCTCGAATCTGGCCTACAGCGCTGTGATGGTGAAGCTGGCCTCCCGCTCCTTTACCCATGTGGCCACGGTGGGGGTAACCAACTCCCTCGGCCCGGCCAAACTGCTGCTGCGCTATGGCACCCCCGAGCAAAAAGCCCGCTACCTGCCGCGCCTGGCCATTGGCGAAGAAATTCCCTGCTTTGCTCTAACCGAGCCCCTGGCCGGGTCTGACGCCGCCAGCCTTACCTCTTGTGGTGAAGTATTTAAAGCAGAAGACGGCCAGCTGTATCTGCGGCTGAATTGGAAGAAGCGGTATATCACGCTGGGGGCGATCGCCACGCTGATCGGCCTTGCCTTCCGCCTCTACGACCCTGACAACCTGCTGGGCCTAGGGCATGACGTTGGCATCACCTGCGCCCTGGTGCCAAGGGAAACCCCTGGCGTGGTCATTGACCATCGCCACGACCCCATGGGCGTACCCTTCTTTAATTCTCCAATTGAGGGTCACGATGTGGTGCTGCCCATTGACCAGATCATTGGCGGCGTTGCCCAGGCCGGCCAGGGCTGGAAGATGCTGATGCAGACGCTGGCGGCGGGGCGAGGCATTAGCTTTCCCGCCACTTGCACGGGGGTGGCCAAGCTGGTGGCGCGCGTGGCCAGTGCCCACAGTGTAGTGCGCCAGCAGTTTGGCCTGCCCATTGGTCGATTTGAGGGGGTCGAAGAACCCCTCGCCCGCATTGCTGGATTGACCTATGTGGTCGATGCCGCTCGCCTCTACACCTGTGGCGCGGTGGATAGTGGGGCGCAGCCGGCAGTAGTGAGCGCGATCGCAAAATACCAAAGCACCGAGCTAGCCCGCGCCATCGTCAACGACGGCATGGATATCCTCGGCGGTTCCGGCATCTGTCGGGGGCCGCGCAACCTGCTTGCTAACGTCTACACCGCCATCCCTATTGCCGTCACTGTCGAGGGGGCCAACATTCTCACGCGCACGCTGATGATCTTTGGTCAGGGCGTCATCCGCTGCCACCCCTACCTCTACGACGAAATTCAGGCTCTCTACGACAGCGACTGGGTGGCTTTTGACCGACTGTTGTGGAGTCATGTAGGAGCGTTTATTCGCAACGTGGGTCGATCCAAAATGCTAGGCCTTACTCAAGGACGCCTGGCAACGGCCCCCGTCAACGGCCCCACCGCCCCCTATTACCGCAAACTTTCTTGGGCTTCGGCCACCTTCGCCGTTCTCACCGATATCGCCCTCATCCGCTATGGCGGCAGCCTTAAGCGCCACGAAAATATCACCGGACGCTACGCCGACGCTCTCTCTTGGCTATACCTGACCAGCGCCGTACTGCGCCGGTTTGAAGCTGAGGGCCGACCCGACGCCGACCTGGCGACCGTAGAATGGGCGGCTCAGTATGGCCTGGTTCAAATTCAATCTGCCTTTGAGGGCATTGTTGGCAACCTATCTCTCCCTGTCGTGGGTTCTCTGGTCAAACCGTTGATGGGTTTGGGCTTGCGGCTAAATCCCCTGGCGACACTGCCCAGCGATGCTCTGGGACATCAGGTGGCGAAGGATTTGCAAGCGACTGGGGGCATGCGCGATCGCCTCACCGCTGGCATCTATCTGCCCACTGACCCCACCGAAGCCCTGGGTCGCCTAGAGCAAGCCCATACCCTCAGCCAGCAGGCCGACACGATTCACCGTCGCCTCAAAGATGCCGTCCGCACCGGGCAGCTAGCTACTGATGGCCTAAAACATCCAACAGAATCCCTAGAAACCCTGGCCCACCGGGCGGGTCTGCTTACTCAACCCGAATGGGATTTGCTGATGACAGCAGACGAAGCTCGCAAAGATGCCATCCAGGTAGACGTCTTCACTTTTGAGGAATACGAGGCCGGGAGCAAAGTGGATCTCATTGGTGCACCACAGCCGTTGTTCTCTGATCGAGGATAGAGGTTATTCCTATAGCTGTGGTCATCTAGGTTAGGACGCAGCTTGCTTGAGCACGACTTCAATAGCGGCACGTAAGCCGTCGGCATGGGGGAGGTGTTTGCGAATCCGGCTCTTCAACCAACCCCAGCATTTTTCAATCCGGTTGAGGTCTGGGGAATAGGGTGGAAGGTAAACGACCTGACAGTCTGCGGCCTCAATCAACTGAACAATCCGACCGCCGTGGTGAAAGGTGGCATTATCGAGAATCACACTATCACCAGGACGCAGGGCAGGAATCAAGCAGGTCTCGAGCCAGAGTTCAAAGACTGTCCGGTTACAGGCCCCTTCGACGGTAAACGGGGCAATCAGTTGATGTCCTCGGTAGCCAGCAATCATGTTCACCCGCCCTTGCCGCCGTCCCGATTTCAGGGCGTAGCACCGCTGGCCTGCTGGTGAGTAGCCAAAGCCATAATCGTCACGCTCATCCATCCCAGACTCATCGACGTAAACCCAATGCGGCGCTTGGGGGTCAGCGACTTGGGCTAGAAACGCGCTCCGTTTTCTTTCATCGCGCTGGACGTAACCGTAGGTCTTTTTTTTCGCGTCAAGCCAATCCTCTTCAGCGCGCGTGAGATCGTCCGTCGGCTGACATCGCTGGTCCAAAGCTCGGCCATCTTGGCCTGGGTTTTTGAGCGATGCTGCTCAGCAAAGGCTCGAAATGCCTCCCAGTTCTGGATCTTTCCCTGAGCTGGAGACGCCGCCCTGGCAGTTGGCTCAAGGCAACCCGTCGCCGCTTTACGCTTCAGCCACAAGTCGATGGTGTTGCGGCTGATCTGAAACAGCGCACTGGCTTCACTCTTCTTCAACCCATCGAATTCTATGGCGTGGATGACCTTCTGACGCAAATCAAGGCTGTAGGGTTTGGCCATTGCACTCCTCACCATGAGACTCCCTTACTTAGTCTATGTCCTAACCACCTTGACCATAGCTATAATTCAAGACTCATCAAAATCGAACTGGGACTCCTTTAAATTAAAAAGAGTCCCAGTATAAGACGAGGGGTGGGCCGATGTCTTTGAACTCATTAGCCACCTATTCTCTATATCCCTGACAGCCGCACCTTATAGGGAATTTCTTCAATCGGCACGTCTTCAACATCCCAGTTGTCGTAACGCAGCTGGAGCCGCTTTTCTCCGGCATACCCTACTAGCTTGCCCCCGTAGTGTTTGGCTTCGGTGCCCAGGCTTTGAATGCGCACCATGCCGTTGAAGACCGTAGCGCGGGCTAGATAGATCACCAGGTCATCCCGAGAAGGTCGATTTACTGTCGTGCTGGCGGTCAAGTGGCCCAAGCCGCGCTCATCCATTTCTTGCCCCAGGGCCAGGGCCGTGTTGCGAATGCCGCGAATTGCTACGATCGCCGACGCCACCGCCATGGTGATATCGACCCCTTCATCGGTCAAAATTTCCTGGGTAGATAGAAACTGAAAATTGCGCTCCCCTAAATCGTTGCGAATGCGGCGGTGAATCAAATTCTCTGACTGATAGTTGGTCAATGCCCCCACGATCGCCCCGCAGGCTGCCCGAGGTTCTCGCCAGGGCGATTCGCGGGTTTTGCCGTAGACCTGCTTGCCATCTTCTTGAATGCGCCCCACGTGGGTTTTGAGGTCGATCGCCACCAGCGAAATTGACTCGGCATTGCCCTCATAGACCCGCCGCTTCAGCTTCTCATCCAGCTCGTGGGCCACGGTGACGTGGGCCAAGGTAGCGCCATTGTCGGTGCCGCCCCCAGCGGGGAAAAACGCCTCCAGCTTGAGTTCGCCAATCTCCGACAGGGTCGCAAACCGGGAGGCCACCACGTCGCGGTAGCGCTTCGTCGCCTCGCCCTGGTGAATGCGATCGCCGCAGTTGGTGTAGGCCAGCGTCGTCACCGCGCTGGGCAGGTTCATATCGGCCCCGCAGGCTTGAATATCGGTGGGGCTAGCCCCAGCAAATTGCAGCTCGTCGCGCAGCAGTTGCAAACCCTTGATCAACGCATAGCGATCGCTGACGATCTCGTTTAAGTAGTTGTGGTACGCATTGCGCTCCATGCCAAAGCTGGCGGGAAGCTGCCAAAATCGCTCAATTCGCACCTGACTTGGGGCAGCGTCAAAGGGCAAAGCCATGGCAAGTAGACCCCTTTGGATGAAATAACTGGTTTGAACTCATGCCATGGTAAGCGGTCTAGCTCAAAAATTATCCTCTTGAATAAAGTCGGCCGAGAGGGAACTTTTCCAAGGTGCAATGGTCTCACACCAAGTCTATTGAGAATCTAATTGATACCAGTCAAGAGACGAATGGGTCTCATTGCGAGATCATGTTTTTGAAATGGCTGCTGAAAGGTGCGATCGCACTTCCAGTATTTCGCAATGCCTTACGCAAAGTCTACTCAATATCATCAGAAGACCAACTTAGATTAATTTGGTCTCACAATAAGATCATCTCTTTTGGGATTGTGGCTAGTGAATACTCAATCCCAGCTCACCAAAATTTTTCGCTGACTAAAAGTTTCGGTAGTTAACAACAGCGTGCGCAAAGCTAATACCGGCTTATATTCTGAGTATTTCGTTCTGAATACATTAATCAACCCTTGCCAAGATAAAAACATGTTTAAAACCTCTGGGCTTTATGCCCTAACCGTCAGTGCATTGTTGATCACCTTGGCCGCCTGTCAGCCTACGGCCACCACTCCAGACACCGATGGAGAAACCACCATCGAAGCCCCCGTCATCGAGGCACCGGAGGGTGATGCCGTGGGCGATCGCACCGACTACACCGAAGTGCCCCTACCTGGAGGGGCGGTTGGGGAAGAACCTACCGAAATCGCCCTTGCCGCCTTTGGCAGCACCGAACCCGGCGAAGGCAATTTTGAGGAAGAGGTTGAACTGGTCGATCAAACCGACGACCAGGCCTTGGTTGTGCTCACCCAAACTGGCCTCGCTGATGACTCCGTCAACGGCACGCGCTATCGCCTAGAGTTTGTGCCCGAGGGCGACCAATGGCGACTTGACTGGGCCGGCCAGCAGGTGCGCTGCCAACTCGACCGTGGCTCTCAAGAGTGGTCTACCGACCGGTGTATGTAGAAAACTATTCTGCGTTAAGACTGTTGAAGAGCGGCATTTCCAGAGACTCGATTGGCCTGAGGATTGATGAGATTAGCCTTTCGGATACCGTTCTATGACATCCATTCAGCGCATTGGCATTCTCACCAGCGGCGGCGACTGCCCCGGCCTCAACGCCGTCATTCGAGCGGTGGTCAAGTGCGCCAACCGGCGCGGGTGGGATGTCATTGGCATACCCTACAGCACCGACGGCTTTATGCAGGTGGCCGACGGTCAGTACGACCCTGAGCACCTGCTGCTCACCGACCACGGCTACGACATCCCCGGCATTTTGCAGGGGCTTGACGTGCTGCAATTTCTCAGCGGCACCATCCTGGGCTCGCTCAGCAAGAGCCGCTTCGACGGGCCTGACCAGATCAGCAAAATTTTGGCGGGCTACGAAAAACTCAACCTCGACGCTCTGATTGCCATCGGCGGCGACGGCAGCCTCGATATCATCTATGACCTGGCCCAGCGCGGCGGCTGGAATCTGATCGGCATTCCCAAAACCATCGACAACGACGTGCCCTTTACCGAAAAATCTATCGGCTTTAACACGGCGGTGCAGACGGTGAACAGCGCCCTCTACGACCTCACTTTTACCGCCGCCAGCCACGATCGCGTCATGGTGGTCGAGGTCATGGGTCGCGATGCGGGGCATTTGGCTCTCCACGGCGGCATTGCGGGTGGGGCCGACGTCATTCTCATTCCCGAACTGGTGCCTGACCTCAGCCCCCTCGTGGTCACCCAGATCTGTCAGCACATTGCCGATCTGCGCCAGCGGGGCCGCAAGTTTGCCCTGGTGGTGGTGGCCGAGGGCGTCCACGGCGAAGACGGCAAACCCAAGCACCTAATTGGCGAATCTCTGGCCACGGCGATCGCCGATCGCAGTCGCACCCTTTGCCAAACCGGCGACACCGCCTACTGCGATATGGATCGCGTCGAAACCCGCGCCATGGTGCTAGGCCACATCCAGCGCAGCGGCATCCCCACCGCCAGCGATCGCCTGCTGGCCTCAGCCTTTGGCCGCAAAGCCGTGGATCTGATCGCTGAAGGCCGCTACAACCGTTTAGTGGTCTGGGAAGCGGGCCGCGTTCGCTCTAAAGACCTGAGCGATGTGATTGCCACCGTGCGCAAGTGTCACCTGCGCGGCATCTGCCCCAGCCCGGTCGAAACCGACAGCACCATGGTCAAAGTGGCCCGATCGCTGGGCATCTACGTAGGCGATCCAGATACGCTGCCCGACCCGAAAGCGGTGATGCAGGAGATTCAGGAAGTCTCGGCGTTAGCCTGACACACCCGTAGGGGCAAATGGCATTTGCCCAGCCGTAACCTGTGCCCAGACCTCGATCTCTGGTTACAGTCACAAACGCTGCATGGGGCGCAAGCCTTGCGCCCCATGCAATTGCCATTAGCCAGCCGATCAGTACACCAGGGTCGGATACTCCGCCACATCAAACTCAAAGCAGTGCCGCCCTTCAGGGTGCTGCCATCGCTCGGCATCGGGGTTTGACTCCTGAGCGGTGAGGCGGTGAGTGCTGCTGTCGGTATCGAAGGTGGCACAGAGGTTAAATTCGCGATCGCTCAGCCGCTCATATTCGTAGGGCTGGTTGGTCAATGGGTCGTTGCGCAGTTCGCTCGCCTCTAGGGTGGCGGGCAGCTCAAAGCTGTCGTTGTCGGTGAGGTAGCGCTCGTGGAGCCGCTGGGCAATGGTGCCCACGTCTTGCAAGCGCTGGCGATCGGCGGCGATTTCACGCTGCCGCCCTGGGGTGCCTAGCACCCAAAAGCCCGCTGCGATCGCTAACCCCACCGCCACGGTTGCCACCACCGCAAACGCTCGATCAAAAGTCTGATTGTCAAACGTCTTATTCATGGGCCAAATTTGGAACCTTAGGGGCAGGCTTGCGCCGAATCCAGTCGAAGTAGTACCACAGCACGCCGCCGTCGAGCACCAGCACTACCAGCACCTTGAGCAAAAAGCGCGGCGTCAGCTCACCCCGCAAAAACGAGGTCAAAAACGCAATCACCGCACTAATGGCAATGATGGTCGCGATCAGCAGAGTCAGGTAGGTGAGCACCTTGCGCACCTCTGAGAAATGCTTTTCGCGGTGGGCCGCCAGGTCGCGGTTGATCTGCCGCATCAACCCCAGATATACGGGGTAGGCCACCAGCAACCGCGCCAGGGCAAAGGCCACCCGCCAGGAGGGGTCGCCGTAGTAGTTGTTCAAACTGTCAGGAATCAGGTGGTTGATGAAGATAAAGGCCATCTCACCGAGCGCCTGAATCCAGATGCCCAAGGTGACAAAGGCTAATAAATAAAAGAAGGCATCGCGCGCCAGCTCGCCCGAGCCGCCGCGCGGCGTGGGCAATGGGCGGCCCACAAGCCCTTCGTAAACCTCAAAGAAGGCGCGCTCTACTTCGCGGGTAGGCCAGCCGTAGTCGCGCAGCAGCTTGCTAATGAACTCGTCGGATGAGCCGCGATCGCGCGCCAGCAGAATGAACTGCACTAGCTCGCTGCGACTGTCGGGGGTAGGGGGAAGATCTGTACTCATGGGCCTACGGTAATCCGCCATAGATATTCTAAAAAGAATGAGTGATCCACCTGTTTAACTGTCCTTTAAAGCCGGAACCGGAGGGAGGCTCAGTGGCGTATCCATTTGGTGAGAATGCGCATGGGTTGGCCGGTGGCGGGGTCGAGCTGGGGTTTGTGACCGGCGCAGGGTTCGGCAAAGCCGATGCTGTGGAATACCATTGCGAACCTATGTGCAATGCGAGATGGGAAAGGCTGCGCCAAGGTCGACAACTTCGTAGGCGAAGATGCTATGTCGGAGATTAGGAATTTCAATCGAAGGATTCTCTAATGAATTCGACCCTAAAACGTAGTCGCTGCCAACAATTTTATTCTCTTTCAATCAATATTTCTATAATAAATAAATCTCTATTTTGACTTTATGCGTTTACAGTCGTCTTCCCCACGGCTTTAACCCAAAAAGCGCAAAGATCTTTTCTTTCGTGATTTTACCAGTAGGACAATGCTGTTCATCTGATTCTTCATTATTTAACTCTCTGTAAAAATCCTTCCCGGTTGCAAAATCATATATAGTATATTCAATCATACTGCTCATGAATTTTCTCTCCTTTTCAATCCCTGAATCAAACCTTCTCTTTGCTATGTCAGATGCGCTGCTCATGACAATTTCCTGGATGATATGAAAATCCATAAGCGCCTTCCACATTTTCTCTTCACTAATATAAGACGGACATTGTTCTAATTTTAGATAAATCGCTACTTCATCAAATTCATGCCTTAAAATCCATCTGCATCTATAAATAAACCTACCAGAAAAGCCTAGATTAGAAGCCCCATATCTAAGAGTCCATCGTATTCTGAGTTTAGGGTATTCAAAACCATTCTGATCTTCTAATTCGTCCTCATCTATGTTTTTATAATTATTCATATATGGGTCTGATCCATTTTGATAATTTCGGCAATTACTTTATACTTGATTTTCCTAAATTGAAAAGCAGTCGGAAGCGATCCAAAGCTTTATTCCCGCATCATCTATTATCTTTTTAAGGCTAACTGAGGAGATATAGGCAGTTAGTATAACCAGCCCTTTTTCTCTCTTGATGCAATTTTTAAATGATTTAATTGCCCTATTGCTTCATATGTATTCTTTCTGTTAAGCGACAGCTTTCACTTGATTATGTGTTTGTCTGTTAGGATATCTATCCTTTCTTCTTAGCTGCCAACAGAGAATTCTGTTTGACACTTTATTCCTTTCCTTTCTAGTTTGTTGGCAGCATAGGTCTGAAGCTCTTTTTCGGTTGAGAATTTCATTCTTTAAACTTGTGCGGTCAAGCTAATCAAAGCAAAGAAATCTTTTGAAAAGGAGTTTTATTGAGAAATATTTTTCGAAGGTGTTCTTTAAGTACGCTGAATTATATAAGTGGGTGATTGTAGTTTTCCCATGAATCGCTTTTGCATCACAACATTCCGGACAATTTTTGACGGCAATGGTAGAATGCGTGTTCCAGACTACTTCAGCAGCGGCTTGGTCAACCGGAAGTCAAGGGTTTCAGCGCTTGCTCGGAAAAGTATTCGGACTATTGACATAACGTATGACCATGCAATGAGTAGCGATGTTGCATGGTCTACGGCAGTAATTAGTAGAGTGCATCTGCGCAGCAGTGCACCATTATAAACATCTTTACCACAAACTCTCACTTGTGCATTTGTTAGAGTGCAGGCTGAGTGAAACGAAGTGTAACTCAACACCAAAGCGGAGAACATTGGATTCTGCGATCGCGCTATCCAACATACAACAGCCCTGCGCTTAGCCCGCTGGGTAGTCGCCCCGGTTTTGGCTGGGCTTGCAGATGGACTAGGACCTAGATGTCGCCGAAGATGAGATGGGCGATCGCCTCAAGCAGGAGGTTGTTGCGCTCGCCAACCAATCCTAATCACAGACTGTATCCCCAACCTCTCTCGCTATGATGGTCAATAGCACGTTGCTAAACCTATGACCCTTGCCAGCAGCCCTTCCCCCATTCGCGTTGAAACCGGCCACGGCGACATTCGCACCATTCAGCCGGGGCGCACCTGGGAGCAGTTTAAGCACCTGCAAAAAGGCTTTGAAAACACCCGTGGGCTCAGACTCTTCTATTACAACGGCACCATCGAAATCCTTATGCCTGGCGAAGCGCACGAACTCTTCAAAAGCGTGATTGGCTTTTTGATCGAGACTTTTCTGTTCAGTCGCGGCATTGAGTTTAAGCCCACCGGCTCCATGACCCAAGAGAAAGAAGGCATCGCCGCCGCCGAGGCCGACGAGTCGTATCAAATAGATGGCTACAGGCTCTCGGTCGAAGTTAATTTCACCAGCGGTGATGCCGCCAAGCTAGAGCGCTATCAAGCCCTAGGGGTCAATGAAGTCTGGATGTGGGAAGACGGCTCCCTAGTGGTTTACCACCGTCAGATTAGCCCCAGTGCCAGGGGTCACTACGAAGCTGTTGATCGAAGCGGCATCCCAGCCCTAGCCGAAATCGATCTCAACCTGCTATCAGCCTGCATTCTAATCGGAGAAACCTCCAGAATCCAGGTCGCTCAACGGTTGTTAGCGGCCCACCCGGCTAGGCAGTAGAGGAGGTACCAGGTATTGGGTGTCAGGTGTCAGGTACCCGACACCTGACACCCAATACCCGACACCCCTACCCCATCCCCAAATTCGCCGCCAAAAACGCCCACTTATCCGACACCTCTTCGATCACCTTCGCCGTCGGCTTGCCCGCCCCGTGGCCCGCCTTCGTCTCAATGCGAATCAGCACCGGAGCCTCCCCTCCGTGGGCTGCTTGCAGCGCCGCCGCAAACTTAAAGCTGTGGGCCGGCACCACGCGATCGTCGTGGTCGGCAGTAGAAATCAGCGTCGCCGGGTAGGCTGTCCCCGACTCCAAATTGTGCAGCGGCGAATAAGCATAGAGCACCCTAAACTCCTCCTCATTCTGAGGCGAGCCATAGTCCGACTCCCAGGCCCAGCCAATGGTGAACTGGTTAAACCGCAACATATCCATCACCCCCACCGCCGGTAGCGCCGCCGCAAAGAGATCTGGGCGCTGGGTCATGCAGGCCCCTACCAGCAGACCGCCGTTGCTGCCCCCCGCGATCGCCAGCTTTTCCGCCGACGTATAACCCTCAGCAATCAACCACTCCGCCGCCGCAATAAAGTCGTCGAACACATTCTGCTTATTCAGCTTCGTGCCGGCCAAGTGCCACTCTTCGCCGTACTCGCCGCCGCCGCGCAGGTTTGGCATCGCATAGACGCCGCCCATCTCCATCCACACCAGGTTGCTCACCGAAAACGACGGCGTCAGCGAAATGCTAAAGCCCCCGTAGCCATAGAGCAGCGTCGGGTTTTGCCCGTTCAGCTCAATCCCGGTTTTGTGGGTGATGAACATCGGCACGCGGGTGCCGTCTTTGCTGGTGTAAAACGCCTGGGTCGTGGTGTAAGCACTGGGGTCAAAATCGACCTTGGGCTGTCGGTAGAGGGTGCTTTCCCCCGTTACCATGTCGTAGCGATAGATCGTGGGTGGCACCGTAAAGCTGGTGAAGCTGTAGAAGGTTTCGCTATCTTCCCGCTTGCCGTCAAAGCCTCCCGCCGAGCCAATTCCCGGCAGCTCTACCTGCCGCACCAGCTCCCCAGAGAGCGAGAAAATACGAATCGTGGTGTAGGCATCCTTTAAATAATCCGCCACGAACTGGTGGTTGAGAATGCCGGCCCCCTCCAATGTGTTGTCGCTTTCGGGAATGATCTCTTGCCAGTGCGCCTTCTCTGGCTGGGCAATGTCGATCGCAATCAGCCGCCCCTTGGGTGCCTCCAGATCGGTCGTAAACCAGAACAGTGACCCCTCGTTATCCACAAAGCTGTAGTTGGCCTCAAACTCAGAGATTAGTTCTACTACAGGGCTTTCTGGATTGCTCAGGTCTTTGTAAAACAACAGGTTGTTGGGGTCAGACCCCTTCCACACCGAGATGATCAAATAGCGCCCGTCTTCGGTGACGCCGCCGCCAAAGCCCCACTCTTTTTGATCAGGGCGATCGTAGACCAACACATCCTCATTTTGGGGTGTGCCGATGCGATGGTAGTAAAGCTTTTGGTAGTAGTTGACAGCCTCTAGCTTGTTCGCCTCATCTGGCTCGTCGTAGCGGCTGTAAAAAAAGCCCTGGTGGTCGTGGCTCCACGATGCGCCGGAGAATTTCACCCACTTCAGCAGGTCGTCGGTGTCTTCGCCAGTCTCAATGTCGCGCACGCGCCACTCGACCCAGTCTGACCCCGCGCTCGACAGGCCGTAGGCCATGTATGCCCCGTTTTCACTCACCTCCATGCCGCTGAGCGAAACCGTGCCATCCTCCGACAGGGTGTTGGGGTCGAGCAGCATGCGGGGCTCGGCCTCCAGGCTGGGCAGGGTGTAGAGCACGCTCTGGTTTTGCAGGCCGTCATTCTTGAAGTAAAAATATCGCCCGCCCCGTTTGAAAGGGGTGCTGTAGCGCTCGTAGTTCCAGATCTGGGTGAGGCGATCGTTAATTTCCCCTCGGTTCGATAGCGTTTGCAGATAGCCATCGGTAACCGCATTTTGAGCCTCAATCCACTCCTGGCTGGCGGGCGATTGCGGGTCTTCGAGCCAGCGGTAGGGGTCGGGCACCGCCACGCCGTGGTAAGTATCGACCTGGTCGTGCTGGGGGCTGGGGGGGTAAGTGAGGGAGTTGGCAATCATAGGAGCTTGAGATAGACCAAGGGCTAGTAGTAACCCTAACAAGAAGCGTAGAAAATCGCGCACGCAATCATGCCTTCGTTAATTCAGGAATCCATTCTCTAGTCTTGGCTATCGACCCAATTTTCTAGAGCAATATTTGGATAGCTGCGAAAATCTTCTAGGTTATTGGTAACTAGGGTGAGATTGAGCCCAATAGCATGGCTGGCAATCAGCTTATCGAGGGCATCACTGCGGCGATCGCGGGTGGCAGCACGTACATCGGCATAGGCCGCCGCCGCCGCAGTGTCAAAGGCCACCACTGGAATCAACTCAACTAGAGCATTGAGTGCCTGCCGATTCTGCGATCGCGTCGCTTCTTGGCTAACGTGAACCCCGTATTCCAGTTCAGCCAGCGTAATCGATGAGATCACCACATCACCCTGACGACATTCTGCAAAACGTTTCGCTACAGAAGGCGGCTGGTGCTTCATCAAATAGATGCAGATATTGGTATCAAGCATATATTTCATAGCGTGTCTCGATCTTGATCGGCTTGCGCGGGGCGTCCCTCAGCCATAAAGTCTTCAGAAAAAGCGGCAAATTGTTCTAAAACATTAGTCAATGGTGCCCCCACCGGACGAATAATTAGAGTATCGCCTTGGCGTTCAATGTCGTATTCCACATCTAGTTGCTCAAACTGAAGTTCTTTGGGAATTCGCACCGCCTGGGAATTGCCGCTTTGAAAAACACGTGTGCGCATAGGTAAATCCCCGCCGCAGAGATGATGTATCTACAAGTGTATACACCTCTGTGCAGAGAGATAGGCGGTGAATGGTACCGCATTGAGTCCGTGGCAACGCTACACTAGCCACCGGGCGATTTTAGGAAACCGAGCTATGGGCGACAACGGCACCGACGAAACCACAGCGGCCAGGGTGCAGACGCTGCGATCGCAGCTGCAAGCCGCTAGCTACGCCTACTACGTGCTCGATGCCCCCGACCTGCCCGATGAGGTCTACGATCGCCTCTACCGCGAGCTGCAAGACCTCGAAGCCGCCCATCCTGAACTGGTCACCCCCGACAGCCCTACTCAGCGTGTGGGCGAACGGCCCGCCAGCCAGTTCACCTCCGTTCGCCACAACATCCCCCTCTACAGCCTAGAGAACGCCTTTGATTTGGCCGAGTTTCGCGCCTGGGAAGACCGCTGGCGCAGGCAGGCCCCCGACGCTGGCGAGGTTGAATATGTGGCTGAACTGAAAATTGACGGCAATGCCCTCGCTCTCACCTACGAAAATGGTCTACTGGTGCGCGGCGTCACCCGAGGCGACGGCACCGCTGGCGAAGACATCACCCCCAACGTGCGCACCATCCGCTCAGTTCCCCTGCGGCTGGCCATCGAGAACCCACCGCCGGTGGTCGAAGTGCGCGGCGAAGCCTTTCTACCGCTGGATGTGTTTGAGCAGATCAACGCCGACCGGGCCGAGCGCAGCGAAGCCCTCTTCGCCAACCCCCGCAACGCTGCCGCTGGCACCCTGCGCCAGCTCGACTCCCGCATTGTCGCCGCCCGCAAGCTCGACTTCTTTGCCTACACAGTTTATTTAGATCAATTTGATTCGGCGCAGATACAATCTGCGCCGAATCAAATCACAACCCAATGGGCCGCCCTCGAACTCCTCCAAGCCCTCGGCTTTCGCGTCAACCCCAACCGCCAGCTTTGCCAATCGGCTGACGATGTGCAGGCCTACTACGACGACTGGGCCACCCGACGCCTTCAGCTCTCGTACCTCACCGATGGCGTGGTGGTAAAGCTCAACGACTTTGCTCTACAACAGCGGCTAGGCTTTACCCAAAAGTTTCCTCGCTGGGCGGTGGCGCTGAAATATCCGGCTGAAGAAGCACCCACCATTCTCGAAGCCGTCAGCTTTCAGGTGGGGCGCACCGGGGCAGTGACTCCCGTGGCTGAGCTGCGCCCGGTGCAGCTGGCGGGCACCACCGTCGCCCGCGCCACCCTGCACAACGCCGATCGCCTCACCGAACTCGACATTCACCAGGGCGACACCGTGGTCGTGCGCAAAGCTGGAGAGATCATTCCCGAAGTGGTGCGGGTGCTGGCCGAGCTGCGAGCGGCGGGGGCGATCGCGAGCGCCATGCCCACCCACTGCCCCCAGTGCAGTAGCGCCCTGGTCAAGCCCGACGACGGGGCCGTGACCCGCTGCATCAATATCTCCTGCCCCGCGATCGTGCAGGGGGCGATCATCCACTGGGCCAGGCGTGATGCCCTCGATATTGAGGGGCTGGGCGAAAAGTGGGTAAAGCAGCTGGTAGAGCAGGGCCTCGTCCACTCTGTCGCCGACCTCTACGGCCTGACGGAAGCGGCGCTAGAACCCCTCGATCGCATGGGTAAGCGGCTAGCCGAAAAACTGGTAGGGGCGATCGCCGCCTCTAAAACTCGCCCTTGGGCCTCGGTGCTCTACGCCCTGGGCATTCGCCATGTGGGGGCCGTCAACGCCAAAACCCTGGCTCAGCATTTTTCTAGTGCCGCCGCCCTCGCCGCCGCTAGCCCCGAAAAAATCGAAACCGTCCACAGCATCGGCCCCGAAATTGCCCAGGCCGTCTACCAGTGGTTTCAGGTGCCCGCCAACCAAACCCTAATCGATCGCCTGCAACAAGCTGGCCTGCAACTGGCGGCTACTGAATTTGCAGAGGCGGCTGCGGCTGGCCCGCTAGCGGGCAAAACCTTCGTGCTCACTGGCACCCTGCCCACCCTGACCCGTCAGCAGGCCACCGACATCATCGAAGCTGCTAGCGGCAAAGTCACTAGCAGCGTCAGCAAAGCCACCGACTACCTGGTGGCGGGTGAAAAAGCCGGGTCAAAGCTGGCTAAAGCGGAGGGGCTAGGCGTTACCATTCTCAGCGAAGCCGACTTGTTAGCCCTAGGGGAAGCTTAGGTCGGTAGCCTGATTGCCATCGTCCGGGCCGTCAAACGCTCAGCGCCGGTGAAATATCTTTCCCTTTGTAGAAATCTAGGTGCCCCGATTGGCCGATAATACTGTCATCCTGATACAAAATAAGAAAACCCTTGACTTGCGGCTGTGGAATGGGGTTCTCGCTAGGGTTTAGGGCAAGCGTAGCGGCGATGCCCACCCCGGGGCTGGGCTTGACCGAACACTGATGCCTCTGGTCTGGCTGACCTGTTGGGTGATGCCTAGAACTATTTGAATCCGAAAATCGTCTGAAATACTTGAAATACAGCTGCGGATTGCTGTTTGGAGTGCCGCTCAATGCCTGGACAACCGAATCCGGATCCGGTAACTAACAAGTTATCGCTGATACCCTATGTCTTTTTGTCAGCGTCTAGTTCTGGAGAAGAATCGATCGATGAGGTCGTGCTCGATACCCTCTCCGCCATTCGCCTCTACCTCAATATGGAAGTGGCGTTTGTGGCTGAATTTGCGGGCGGTAGACGCCGATTTCGCTATGTGGATTCGTCGTTAGAGCACCCACCGATCGCCGTGGGTGACTCAGACCCGCTCGAAGAGAGCTACTGCCAGCGCGTTGTCGATGGTCGGCTGCCAGAGCTCATTCAAGATGCCTCGGCAATTCCGGCGGCGCTGGACCTGCCGGTCACCATGGACTTGCCTGTGGGAGCCCACCTCAGCGTGCCCATTCGCTTAGGGAACGGGCAAATCTACGGAACATTCTGCTGCTTTAGCACCCGGCCCGATTTTACGCTGGGCGATCGCGACCTGTCGATCATGCACCTGTTCGCCAATTTTGCCTCCCGCCAAATTTGTCGAGAGCTAACTACCCAGCGCACCAGCCAAGAGATGCTCCAGCGCCTGACCTCAGTGCTACAGGCTGAATCGTTTACCGTTGTCTACCAGCCAATTGTCGAACTCAGCGAAGACAAAATTGTCGGCTTTGAGGCGCTGACGCGGTTTTGGTCGATGCCTATTCGCAGCCCCGATGTGTGGTTTAACGAGGCCGCTGAGGTGGGCCTGAGCGAAGATCTGGAGATGGCGGCGATCGCCAAGGCCCTCAGGGGCTTTGACCACCTGCCCGACAATATTTATCTGTCTATCAACGTCTCGCCCAAAAACATCTTGAACGGCGCTATCCACCGCGCCCTTCAGGGGGCACCGCTCCGGCGCATTGTGCTAGAGGTGACTGAGCATGTGCCCATCCCCGACTATGCTCAGTTTGGCCAATCCCTAGCGCCCCTGCGCGATCGCGGCATTCGCCTCGCCATTGACGATGCCGGCTCTGGCTACGCGAGTTTCCTGCATATTCTCAAGCTCAAGCCAGAAATCATCAAGCTCGACATCGGCCTCATTCGCGGTATTGATACCGACCTTAATCGCCGAGCCCTAACCGCCGCCCTAGTCGGATTCGCCCAAGAAAGCAGCAGCAAACTCGTCGCCGAAGGGGTAGAGACAGCCCCCGAACTCGCCGCCCTCAAAGAGCTGCACGTCTCCATAGCGCAGGGGTACTTGCTCGGGCATCCCCTACCGATTAGCGAAACCGCCGCCCTGTTTTAGTGAGCCGACCCGCCGTTGAAGGTTAGGGCTGGGGCTAAGAGGTTTGAAATTGGGTGTTGCTTAACGCAAGCATGATCTGGCCCCCAGCCCCCCATCTTGGGGGAGCTAGAGTCTCAAAGTTCCCCAGATTTAGAGGATTTAAGGGGGCTAGACAGCTCTGAGCAGGCCACCCTGCCCCCTAATTTTTGAGGGTTCTGAAATGCCCTACCGATCTCACCCGCCGAGACAGCGTGTATTCTAGAGTGTCAAGTCTGACCCAAAACACCCGCCCGTAACCCAGGCAGTTAACCCCCGGCAGTTACCCAAGGAGACAACGCTATGTGTGGCATCGTGGGATACATTGGCACCCGGCCCGCCGCCGACATCTTAATGGATGGCCTGCGTAAACTTGAATATCGCGGCTACGACTCCGCCGGGCTCGCCACCGTGCTCGAAGGCGAGCTGCACTGCGTGCGCGCCAAGGGCAAACTGCAAAACCTGCAAGACAAGATCGACGGCGAAGAGAACCCTGCCCGCCTGGGCATTGGCCACACCCGCTGGGCCACCCACGGCAAACCTGAAGAATACAACGCCCACCCCCACCGCGACGGCAGCGGTCGTCTGGCCGTGGTGCAAAACGGCATCGTTGAAAACTACCGCGAGCTGCGCGAAACCCTCAAGGCTCTGGGCCACCAGTTTGTCTCAGACACCGACACCGAGGTGGTGCCCCACCTGATCGAGTCGCACCTGAGCCAGCTCAGCCCTGACGATACCCAGGGCCGATCGCTTCTGCTAGAAGCTGCCCGCCGCGCCTGTCAGCAGCTGCACGGGGCCTTTGCCCTGGCAATTATTTCCGCCGACTATCCCGATGAGCTGGTGGTGGTGCGTCAGCAGGCCCCGCTGGTGATTGGCTTTGGCCAGGGCGAGTTTTTCTGCGCCAGTGACACCCCGGCGATCGTGCCCTACACCCGCGCCGTGCTGCCCATGGAAAACGGGGAGTTGGCCAGTCTCACTCCCCTGGGGGTAGAGGTGTATAACTTTGCGGGCGATCGCCAGCGCAAGCACCCCATCACCCTGAACTGGAACCCCATCATGGTGGAGAAGCAGGGGTTCAAGCACTTCATGCTCAAGGAGATCTACGAGCAGCCCGGCGTGGTGCGCACTGCCCTCGAAACTTACATCAACAGCGCCTGGACGGTAGACAGCGCCAACAGGCCCCTGTCGCCCATTAATCTGGGCCTGCCCGACGCCCTGCTCGACGGCCTAGAGCACCTGCAAGTTGTGGCCTGCGGCACCAGCTGGCACGCCGCCTTGGTGGGCAAATACTTGATTGAAAACCTGGCCAACCTGCCGGTGATGGTGCAGTATGCCTCCGAGTTTCGCTACTCGCCGACGCCGCTGATTCCTAACACGCTGACCATTGGCGTCACCCAGTCGGGCGAAACCGCCGACACCCTGGCTGCCCTGGAGATGGAGCAAGAGCGGCGCGCTGTCCACCCCGACCCGCGCTTTGCCCCCCGCATGGTCGGCATCACCAACCGGCCCGAAAGCTCGCTGTCACGGTTGGTGCCCCACATCATCGACACCCACGCGGGCATTGAGATTGGGGTGGCGGCGACCAAAACCTTCACCGCCCAGGTGATGGCCTTTTACTTCTTGGCGATCGAGCTGGCCTACCGCCGTGAAACTCTGACGGGCGATCGCATCGAGGCCATTCTCAACGGTCTACACCAGCTGCCTGCATTCATTGAGCAGGTGCTCGAAAGCCAGGAGCGCTATATCGAAGAGCTGGCCCACGAGTTTAACGAAACCCAAGACTTTATCTTTTTGGGTCGGGGCATCAACTTCCCCATTGCCCTTGAGGGGGCGCTGAAGCTCAAAGAAATCAGCTACATCCACGCTGAGGGCTACCCGGCAGGCGAAATGAAGCACGGCCCGATCGCCCTGCTCGATGCCAAGGTGCCAGTGGTGGCGATCGCCATGCCCGGCAGCGTTTACGACAAGGTGCTCTCTAACGCTCAAGAGGCCAAGGCCCGCGACGCCCAGCTGATTGGCGTGGTGCCCATGAATGACACCGATGCCCAGGAAACCTTCGATCGCCTGCTGCCGGTGCCCGTGGTCGATGAGCTGCTGTCGCCGATTGTGGCGGTGATACCGCTGCAACTGCTGGCCTACCACATCGCCGCCCGGCGCGGTCTGGACGTCGATCAACCCCGCAATCTGGCCAAGAGTGTAACGGTGGAGTAGGGAAAGATCTAGCTGTAAAAGTTGTTGTGAAAAACGCAAATAAAGTTGTATACCGCCTTGAGGCTGGGGCGTTGTAGCTCTCGGGCACCAGGCTAGTATAGGACTTTATTTTTTTCGCCTTTGGGGGAGGGGACGAGATTACAAGGCTTTCAGCCGTTTTGAGTCTACGACTTTATTTGCGTTTTTCATGTAGTGTAAAACTTGCACCTACCACTTCATAGAATGATGGCGCAAAACCTTCTACTCATGGAATGCAGAACTCTATCGCAGAAATTGATGCGCTAACCTACTACGCAAAGAAATTTCAGCGGTTGCGGGTAGATCGTGCCCACGGAGTAGCCCCTCACAAGCCTATCTTGCTGTTAGCGGTGATGGAGCTATTCGAGCGCAATGCCATTGTAGAGAACCGTATTAACCTGTCGTCCCAACTAAACCACACTTTTCTTAAGTATTGGAGCTACCTAGGCTCAGCTAGTCATAACCCGGATATTGCGCGCCCCTACTTTCACATGAAAAGTGGTAAGTTTTGGCACTTGGTACCTAAATCGGGCTTTGAGGGAGTACTGGCGGCAAAAATTAAGCTCAAGACGCTGGCGGAGGTGCGGGAGGCGATCGCCTACGCCTATGTGGATGAAGACCTATTTGATTTTTGGCAAACGGCAACTTACCGAGAGAGCTTATTAGCCGTTTTGGTGGGCCGCTGGTTTTCGGGCCGACTAGCCGAGATTAAGGAAATTTCACTAACCGATGAATTTCAAGATCCACCAGGGTACTTTAAGGATGCCTATGCCAGGTATATAGACAGGCTAGAAGAAGCCTGACGCGAAGGATTACAGATTTTGGTTAAAGATTTAACCTACTATGCCAAAAAGTTTGCCAATCTACGGGTAGACCGGGCCAGGGGCACCGCTCCCCACAAGCCGATCTTGCTGCTAACGGTGCTTGACCTGTTTGAGAAGGGCTACATTGGTCGCAACGAGATTTACCTGTCGCCGGAACTGACGGCAAATTTCCTCAAGTTTTGGCATCAGTTTGTCGCTAGCGACCACCACTCGAATATCGCGCTGCCGTTTTTTCACCTGACGGGGGACAAGTTTTGGCACCTGATGCCGAACCCTGGTTTTGAAGCGGCGATACAAGCGAAGGTGAAGATTCGGACGCTGCCAGCGCTGCGATCGGCAGTGAAGTATGCCTACTTGGATGCAGAACTGTTTGCCCTGCTACAAGCGCCCCAGAGTCGCACGGAACTGACTACAATCCTGATTCAGGCGTGGTTTCCGGATAAGGGAGGTGAGATTGCCGAGTCATTTAAGTACGACGAGTTTGAAGCTATACAGCAATCCCTGTTTGATTCTGGTGGCGCTGTTTACAGCGTTGAAGAGCTAAAAGATGAAGATCGAATATTTGCTCGAAATGGTGCTTTCCGTAGAACGATAGTCAAAATTTATAATCACCGCTGTGCTTTTTGTAGAGTGAGAGTAATTGGCCAAGGCAATCTTGACTTGGTTGATGGGGCACACATAAAGCCTTTCTCGACCTTCAGAAATGATTTATTTGTTAACGGATTATCATTATGCAAAAATCACCACTGGGCATTTGACAGAGGTTGGTTTGGAGTCAATGAGAATTATCACATCCTAATTCCAGGTGGTCGCTTTACCGAGGAAGAAGCAATAAAGAGTCGGGGAATGAAAGATTTTGATAAAGAAACTATTGCCTTGCCAAATAATACAGACTACTACCCAGACAAAGAAGCATTAAAGTGGCATATGGAATATTGGAAAATCTCTTGATTGCTAGAAGACAAAAGTACAAACACTCATACTTCATCACCCAAGTAAAGTGTAGAAAATGCTTTTGAGGCTTCAGGGTTAAGAGTCTTTAGTGCTCTAACAATTTCTACCACTGTTTCAGCCGTTGGGTCGCGCTTCTCATTCACCCAGCGGTAAACATTGTTGCGCTCCACATCCATAGCCACCGCCAAGGCAAACTGGCTGATGCTGTAATCCTCTAAAACCTGCTTGAGCGCTTTGCCTGCTTTTCCCATGCGTTCATGGTTTCAGAGTTTTACCCATTCAGACACATCCTAGTGGTTGACAGTCAACCACTAGGCAGGGTAGATTGCTTTCTAACGTCCTAGTGGTTGACAAGATTATGCAAGACCAACCCCCCACCGCCCGCTACAGTGCCCGCATCCTCAACCCCGATGCCAACGGCCCAGTCCACCTCGAACTCACCCTCAAACTCCACAGCTACCCCCACCCCGATCGCGAACCCGTCAAGATCCTCGTCATCGGCAGCAAAGAGTCTGTAAGCTCCATCGTCGTTGCCCTCCACCAGCTCGGCTTTGCCGAAATCTTCGAGTGGACAGACTTCCTCAGCGCCCCCAACGCCGATCGCCCGCTTCAGTTTCAACCCCATGAGGTGATGAAAGCGTTGGTAAAGTATTTGCCGAGGGAGTAAAGGGTGAAGGGTGGGGGGTGAAGGGTGGGAATGGGAGGGTAGGTAGGCCCGTTACAATGGGTACATCGCAAGGGCAACTTTGAGCATGGATCGAACTGACACAGCACCGCTGCCCGGTCTAGCAGGCTTGCCCGCCAGTAGCGCAATTATGGCCAAGCAGTCCGAAATCGCTGCCCTCTGTCGCCTCAACCAAGTCGCTCGGCTTGACCTCTTTGGTTCGGCCACGCAAACCACCTTTGACCCCGCCACCAGCGACTTTGATTTTGCAGTAGAGTTTGCCGTTGAAACCGCCGAGGGAGCAGCCGATCGCTTCTTTGGCCTCAAACAGGGCTTGAGCAATACCCTAGGCCGCACCGTCGATCTAGTGGACATCAAAGCCATTAAGAATCCATACTTTCTGCAAGCCATTGCTCCAAATCGTCTGACCATCTATGGATCTTGAAGTCCAAAAATATTTGTACGATATCCAGCAAGCTTGCCAGCTCATCAACCAGTTTGTGGCCGACCAGAGCTTTCAAAGCTACCGCGCCAACGATATCGTTCGTTCCGCCGTAGAGCGCCAGTTCATCACCGTTGGAGAAGCGTTGAATCAGACAATTAAGCGATCGCCTGACCTTGAACAGCACATTGCTGATGCCCGCAAAATCGTAGACTTTCGTAACCTCTTGACCCACAGCTACGGAGTGGTTTCAGACGCTGTCGTTTGGGATATCATCCAGACCAGTCTCCCCCAACTTATTAGAGACGTAGATAAGCTGATGGGGTCAGCCCTGTGATCTTTCAAACTCTGACGCTGCAAAACTTTGGCCCTTACGGTGGGCAGCACCGGCTCAACCTACGGCCCGACACCGTAGGCAACACCAACCGCCCTATCGTCCTCATCGGCGGCCTCAACGGCGGCGGCAAAACCACTCTGATGGATGCCCTGCGCCTAGTACTCTACGGCCAGCGAGCCCAATGCTCTACCCGTGGCAACCTCGCCTATGCCGACTTTCTCAACCAGTGCCGCAACCGCCACGCCGAGGCTGAGCCCACCCTGCTAGAGCTGGTGCTAGAGCACACCCTCAACAACGCCCCCCTGCCCACAGAATTTCGCATTCGGCGGCAGTGGGGACCGCTGCAAAAAAATGGCCGCGACACCCTAGAGGTCTACCAAGATGGCCAGCTCGCCGAAGACCTGATCAAAGGCTGGGACGAGCGCATTGAGGCCCTGCTGCCCCTAGGCATCTCTAACCTATTTTTGTTTGACGGCGAACAGGTAGCCGAGCTGGCCGAGCAGGATGAGCTGCCCCCTGGTGTAGTGCAAGCTATGCGATCGCTACTCGGCCTAGAGCTACCCGAACGCCTCGACGCCGACCTCGACGTGCTAATGACCCGCAAGCGCAAGCAGCTGGCCCAAGAAAAAGATCTGCAAAAAATTGAAGCGATCGAGGCCCAGCTCAACCAGCTCACCGAGCAAAAAGGCAGCGCCAAACAAGTGCTTGCATCCCTCACCAATAAAAAAGAATGGGCCGAGCACGAACTTCAGCAGGCCCAAGACAAGTTTTTGGCCGAGGGGGGCAAAATTGCTGCTGAACAAGCCCAGCTTGAAGCCAAACGCGCCCACTTGGCAACCGACCTTGACCACCAGCAGAGCCAACTTCGCGATTTGGCAGCGGGGGCGCTGCCCCTAGCCCTAATTGAGCCATTGCTGGCGACAGCCCAAACCCAAGCCCATGACGAAGTACGCCACCGGTAGTACGAGCTGGCCCACGACTTACTCACCGAGCAAAACCAGGCCCTGCTGGAGTTTGCCCAAACCTCACTGGGCCAAAAGTCGACCAAGCAGATTCAAACCTTTTTAGAAACCCGCCAGGCAAGCCTAGCCCAGCCTGAAACCGGCTTATACCTAGACGCTGAAAGCGCCCACCTGCACCAGCTAGAGCAAACCCTGGGCCAGACCCTACCCAATCAGCAGCGCCAGGCTAAAGCACACCTCAAAGCTTCTCAGCAGCGCCAGGCCGAGATTGAAGCTCTCGATCGCTACCTGGCCAGCTCTGCTACCGAAGAAATTTACGAAAAGCTATCTCAGCAGGTTAAGGCCGCCCAAACTAAGCTGGCCCAGCTCGCCACAGACTACGCCAAGGCCGAGCAGCAGCTGAACCAGGTAAACCAGGCCCTCGATCGCACCAAAAAAGATCTGCAAACCTATAGCCAGCTAGCTATCGACTTCAAGAACACTGACCACCTGCTCAAATCCGCCGCTAAGGTGAAGCAAACCCTAGCCCTGTTTAAGCAAAAGCTCAAGCTCCACAAGCTCAACCACCTAGAAGACTTGGTCACCAAGCACTTTCTCTATCTGCTGCGCAAACCCGACTTCGTCCACCGAGTGCAGATTGACACCGAAACCTTTCGCCTCGCCCTCTACGACCACGACGGCGAACGTTTACCCAAGCACCGGCTATCGGCGGGGGAAAAGCAGATTTTGGCGATCGCATTACTCTGGGGCCTGGCCAACGCCTCCGGTCGGCAGCTTCCCGTGGCGATCGACACGCCCCTGGGCAGGCTCGACTCTGAGCACCGCAACCACCTGGTCGATCGCTACTTTCCCCAGGCCAGCCACCAGGTCATTCTGCTTTCTACCGATACCGAAATTCGCGCCGAAGAGGTCGAGCGATTGCGCGGGGCCGGGGCAATTTCCCGTGAATACCGTTTGGAGTACGATCCAAAGCAGCGACAGACAGCGGTGGTATCAGGTTACTTTTGGTAGATAGTCATGCAAATTCAACTTCCCCAGGCCGCGCTTAGACAGTTCTGCCAACGCCACCACATTAAAAAGCTATCGGTGTTTGGATCTGTGCTGAGAGCAGACTTTAGCGCTGAGAGCGATGTCGACTTCCTGGTTGAATTTGAGCCCGATCATATTCCCGGCCTTATCCGTTTGGCGGGCCTAGAGCTAGAACTATCCAACCTGATTCATCGCGAGGCCGACCTGAGGACTTCCAAGGATCTAAGCCGATATTTTCGAGACAACGTTCTAAGCACTGCGGTAGTTCAGTATGACAGCGCTCAATGACGATATTCGCACATGCTAGATGCCGCTAACCAGGCGATCGCCTTCATGAAAGGCAGAAGCAAACTCTCCCTCGATGCCGATGCCATGCTGTTGCTTGCCGTGGTCAAAGCCATTGAAATTGTTGGTGAAGCTGCTGCCAAAATCACCAAAGAACGCCAAGCTGACATTCCTCAAATTCCCTGGCCCCAGATCATCAGCATGCGTAACCGCTTAACCCACGCCTATTTCGATATAGATACCGATGTTGTCTGGCAAACCGTAGTCGAAGACCTACCCGAGCTTATCCGAGAGCTTGAAACAGTAATACACAATTAGCTATGCAACCACCGACCGATCGTATCAAACTCTCCCAATCTGCCAAAGACCAGCTGATCAAGCTCAAGCGCGTCACCAAAATCCCCACCTGGAATGTGCTCTGTCGCTGGGCGCTGTGCCGCTCTCTAGCAGAACCGTCGATACCCTCACCCGTACCTATCCCCGCCGACAGCAACCTGGAGATGACCTGGCAGGTGTTTGGTGGCCCCATCGCCGACCAGCTGCTCATTGCCCTCAAGCAGCGCTGCCACCAAGATGGGCTAGGCACAGATTCAGAAACCCTAACAACACAGCTCCGACTGCACCTGCACCGAGGTATCGGCTACCTGGCAGGCGATCTAAATCTAAAATCGATTGAAGATTTTTGCCAACTTGCGTTGTCTAAGGACTGAAAAGTAACGGCTGTACGCTACCGTCTGACAAAATTTCTGGCAACCACTCATCGCCCCGGTGCTCGGTGCCGTCCCACTTTTCGGGCCAGGTCTCAGCGGTAATCAGCTCGTGAATGCGGGCCAGTTCTTCAGCGTTAATCAAACAAATATCCGGCTGTCCCATCAGCGCGGCTCCTGCATTAACCTCGGCTTCAATCCGCAGAATTTCCCCCAGCATCCATTCCCGTGTTTCTAAGGTCAGTGGCCCCAGGCGGCCCTGCTTCTTCGCCAAAGAGCCATCCTTCTTCACTTCCCCATGCTTGCGCAGCCGGTACTGGGGCTTTTTCACCTGCCAATACAGCGGGCGCAGCTGCCGCAGCGGGGCCAGGTAAGTCCACTTAGAGTTCGCCAACACCCGCTCCAGAGCGGCATCCTCCTGCACCAGCGGGCAGCCAATACAGCCTGTGCGGGCATTGATCGACTCTGTCTCACCCAGGTCATCTTGCGGGTCGTGGCCGTAGACCTCGGCAATATCAAAGGTGGGGTAGCCCAGCTCCACATCGGCTTGTACCAGCCAATCCCACACGTGGCAGATCCGCCAGTGCAGCAGCGGGGCTAACGTATCGGCCACGGCGTTAGAGGTGGTCTGCTGAAACCAGCCCTGGCCACACTCGCCCCCATCGCGGCTACAACTCATGGCAATGCGCTGGTCGCGGGCGGCAGATTCGCCTACGCGCACCCCCGTCAGCATCAAAAACTTTTCACCCCGCTCCTGACGCAGGGTTTCTAGCTCTCGCTCCATGCTCATCACCTTGAGCTTGGGCGTACACCAGCGGAAGGTATTCGACGGCGGCGGCACACCCCGCCCCAAAATATAGACAAAGTAGCGGTGATCGAGCTTGGGAAGCACCACGCGAGTATCAAAGCCCCGCTCTTTAAGTTTGTCTAGCAGCGCCATAGCAGCATTGTGCAGCGGCGGCAGCTCCTGGCGGGTATCGGCATAAAGTACAGTGACGCTCTCGGGTTGAGGCACTAGCCCCCGCTCGATTAAATCGGCAACTAATGTAACGGTGGCTGAAGAATCTTTACCGCCCGAGAACGCGATCGCCCAATGCTTATACAAAGAACCATAGTGGCGCAACGATTCTGCCGATAGCTCAATGCTGCGGTCGAGGGAGAGGCGATCGCTTTCAAATAAGCTGAGCGTTCTCATGTAGGCAAGTCGTCACAGTGGTGATGAGGTCTGGTAGCGTCATTCTAACGGCAAAGGAGTAGCCGACCGCTAGATATAGGATTTTTTTTTCAATCAGGTGGTCTGGGTCTAGGAAATGCCTGTTAGGGATGCCATACAAGTGTACTGAATATGACTCAAAGTGTTGATGTCACGCTGCAACTAACCACTAGCCTGCCCCACGCCGAGCTGGTGAAGCGTTGCCAGGGCAGCGCCATCGGCAAGTGTCTTCCCAATGCGTTTTACATCCACCAATCCGCTCTGCCATCCCTAGACAACGCCCTGCGGCACCAGGAGCTGTGCGCCCGCAACCTGCTGAAAAAGGAGATGCCCTTCACTTTAGTCAAGTTTCACTTCGATCATCCTAAACTTTCCTACCTCTACTACCCCGAGTTTGACACCGAACCCCACCCCCTGCTCCGCACCAGCACCATTGTCGATTGGGCCACGGGCACCGTCGAAACCCGCGACTACAGTGATGCTCCCAACCCGCCGCTGCTCCACCGCAAAGAAACCTTCATTACCGCTGACCATCTCCACTACAGCCGCTTCGCCCATTTGACCCAGCAGCAGGTCGCCATGGGCCTGCTAGACAACTCCCGCGAGATTGGCACCCAGCTCAACTGGGAACGCCGCCTCACCCAGCAGGGCATCGAAATTCACAACCATGCCCTCGCTTGTCCAATCAAGTCTGCTCAGCAGGCCAAGCCGAAGATTCAGCGGCATAAGGCTGCGATCGCTCGCGTCACCGCCTCCAAACCCGTCCGCCTCGCTGCTGAAGCTGGCCTTTTCCCCGCCGACACCACCTACTTCGACTACGGCTGCGGCCACGGGGCCGATATCGAATACATCCATCGCCTGGGTCTCACCAGTTCTGGCTGGGATCCCCACTTTCGCCCCAATATCCCTCACGCCTCCGCCGATGTGGTCAACTTGGGCTATGTGATCAACGTCATCGAAGACACCGCCGAGCGGCGCGAAGCCCTGATCAACGCCTGGGGCCTGGCCCAGAAAGTGCTGATCGTCGCTGCCCAGGTGCTGATTGACGATCGCACCCGAGGCGTCATCGCCTACGGCGACGGCATCATCACCAGCCGCAACACGTTCCAGAAGTACTACGAGCAAGAAGAACTCAAAGCCTACATCGACCAGGTGCTCGGGGTAGACGCTATCCCCATTGCCCTGGGCATCTACTTCGTCTTCCGCGACGAAGCCCAGGCAGAGGCCTTTCGCGCCTCCCGGTTCCGTTCCCGTGCCACCGCTCCCCGCATTTGCCTCAGGGTCAGCAAGTTTGAGGAATATCGCGATCAACTGCAACCGCTGATGGACTTCTACACCGATCGCGGTCGCCTGCCTTCGGTCGAGGAACTGGGCAGCGATACCCTTGAGCCCTTGCAAGATACCTTTGGCAGCATTCGACGGGCCTTCACTGTTGTCTTGCAAGCGACAGATGCGGGGGAATGGGATGCGATCGCCGACAAGCGCCGCAACGATCTGTTGGTCTATCTAGCCCTCAGCCACTTCGGCCACCGTTCGAAGTTTAAAGACCTCTCGCCCTCGGTGCAGGCCGATATCAAAGCCCTCTTCGGCAGCTATCAGCAAGCCTGCACAGCCGCCGACCTGATGCTCATGACCCTGGGTCGTACGGAGATGATTGAGCAGCGCTGTCGGCAGAGTCCCCTAGGACAGCAGCGCCCCAACTCTCTCTGGGTGCATGTCTCTGCTCTAGACCAGCTCGATCCGCTGCTGCGCCTCTACGAAGGCTGCGCTTCCCGCACCATCGGACGCCCCGAAGAAGCCACGGTGGTGAAGTTTCACGTCCAGAAACCGCAGATTACCTACCTGGCGTTTCCCAACTTCGACAAAGAGCCGCACCCAGCGTTGAAGGCCAGCATGGCGATCGCCCTTCAGGATCTCTATGTTCGCTACCGCGACTACGATCCCGACAACCCACCCTTACTCCACCAAAAAGACCAAACCCTTGCATCCGAATATCCCAGCTACGCCAAGTTCGCAAAGCTTAGCCAGCAAGAGCAAAAGTGGGGCCTGCTGGACGATGTGAAGGCGATTTTTGACCGCCGGGGCTGGGAGAAATGCTTGCTAGAGAACGGGGCAGAGCTGCGGGGACACCGGGTGGTGCGGCGAAAGGAGGTAAATTAAGCTCTAAATTTGGTAGGCGTCCCCTTTGAAGTAAATGCCCAGATATGCTGCTTATGCTGTGGGCCATAGCTGATGTGGATAGGTCGATTTGCTCCATAAAAATAGAGCGAGTCAAAGGGTAGTCCCTGGAACACAATCCAATCAACTAGGTCGTTGCTAGGCAGGTCGAGAATTCTGAAATCGCAGGCGGCACCCAGGCGATCGCAGTAATACCGCCCATTCCGATTCACCTCGTGGGCCATATGCCAATACCGTGCTTTTGACCTGTCACTGGGTCTTTCTTCGCCAGCCACCGCTTCAAATCCGACGAGCAAAAGCCGTATGTGAGCTGAAAGCGTTGGCACAGCCTCTCCGAAGGAGAATCGCGCCCAAACTCATCAATCACCGGGTCGACAATGTATTGACACAGCGCCTCTAAAGCTGGCGCCGTCTCATTCAGATTCTTGGGAAACGGGTCAATTTGCTCTGCGTACCGCTGATAGGTCTGGGTACAGGTGCAGAACTCCACTAGTGTCAAATATCTCCCTAGAGTGGCGTTGGCATGTCAAACCCACCCTTCCTACCAAGCAGAGGTTAGCAGCTTATCTTGCCGACTTTCAGGCGGTTCGCTTATAGAGCCCATTTGAGATCTTTTGGTGTTTACGCGAGAATTAGGAGAGCGTCTACTCTAGTGACCATGGCCTATTCAAACAGTCTGAGCGATGCTTCGTGGGAAATCCTTGAGGCTCTGTTGCCTGAGGTCTTTCCCACGAAGCAAAAGACTCGACCCCTGAAGTGGTGATATCGGGGCATTATCGGTGGGATCCTCTATCGCCTCAAGAACGGCTGTAATTGGGAAGACTTGACCCAAGACCTGCCGCCTTATTCAACTGTTTACTGGCACTACAAGCAGTGGCGGGAGGGGCACTGGTCAGTTAAAGTAGGAGGGCTTGAAAGCCTCTGAGATTGAGCAATTCGGACATCGCAATGGGGCGAGTCGTGAAGCCCATTGCCATCGCCAGTGCCCTGGTCACGCCAACTCCCGCTCGGTTCTTGGCCATCAGCTTTCAGGAGAAGGCGCGCATGATTAATCGTGGAGGCCGCTTGTTTACCCGTCGTCACCAATTGCTCAAGGTACTGTCGCTCGTCTGCGCTTAAACTCACATTGTACTTCTTGACCCCTCAAGAAAACTGACTTGATACTACCCTTTCTACCCGGCATTATTTCTTTGACTGAACACTAGCATGTTTGTCGGAAAGACAATTTAGAAAACGACCTGGTTTACCCAAGCCACTTTCCGTACTTTTAACCCATCGTCTGGAACAAATCGCTAGTGAGTGTATCAACATTGACATTGGTTAAAGCAGCCAGCGTTTCTCCCGTCCCTGCAAACTGAATAAGCGCACTGTTGGCCACAGTACCTACACCTTGAACTAGGGTGAGCTGACTAAAGGTGAGGCCACCAATCAGGCCAATGCGGTCATCAGCAACATTAAAATCGAGAATAAAATCGATGCCTCGCTTCACGCCAATGATAAAGGTATCTTGCCCCGATCCGCCCGTGACGGTATCTTGCCCAAAGCCGCCATCCAAAAGGTCATCCCCATCATCGCCGTACAGGTGGTCATTACCTGCTTGGCCTAGCAAAGTGTCGGCCCCATGACCGCCGTAAAGGGTATCGTGACTGCTGCCACCATCTATATAGTCGCGCCCCCCCGAGATAAAATCGTCGCCATCACCACCATAAAGAGTATCGTTGCCATCTTCGCCTTCCAGCCGATCGTTGCCCGCCTGGCCGTAGAGCCTATCGGCATTTGCCCCGCCATAGAGGGCGTCATCTCCAGAACCGCCGTCGAGGAAATCTTCGCCGCGACCGCCCCTCAGAATATCGTTGCCGCCTCCACCCCAGAGCGTATCGTTGCCATCGCCCCCAAAGAGGCGATCGCGCCCCCCATTGCCCAACAGCACGTCATTGCCCTGGTTGCCGTAGAGGAGATCATGCCCCTCCAATCCAACTAAAATGTTGTTGTACTGGTCGCCGTGCAGCTCATCACTAAAGGCTGAGCCAATTACGTTTTCAATGTTGATCAGTGTATCCCATCGGCCAAGGCCATCGTTAGCTCCCCCTAAGCCGAGGTAAACTTTCGCGGTCTTCGGATCCCACTGGTAGCTGACGGTGTCTTGACCAGCGCCTTCGTTTAAGGTGTGATGGCCGTCGCCACCCTGCATGACATCGTCGCTGCCCGCCCAGATTTGGTCGTTTTCGTCGCTGCCATCGAGATAATCGCTGCCCTCGTCGCCTGTGAGTATGTCACTGCCGCTACCGCCAGCGGCCACGTCGTCGTTGTTGCCAAAAATAACGTCATCCCCATAGATCAGGTCATCGCCTTCATTGCCCAACTCTCCGTCGATCACAGTATCATCGCTATTTCCATCTCCTACCAACTTATCGAGTATCAACTTATCAGGGTGCTCATTACTATTGTTAATACGTGTTTCATCACTCAGGATGTAGTCTTCTTTAACTGAGCTAAAGAAACCCTTTTGGCCTGAGGGATCGTTTAGATGTTGGTAATTCTCTGTCCTATCAATCTGACCAATCTCAATCCCTCCGTAGAGGAGATAATCGCTTAATTTATGAAGTAATGCGTTGTTGTCAGAATTGCCTACCAATGGGTCTCCTAAACCCATATTAAACAGGTTTTGGGCTTTGCTTAAACTGTTTAGGCGGTCGCCACAGCCAAGTTTGCTAAGACAATCAATATCGGCTGATCCTGCATCCCTAAGACTTCGAGGCTGAGCATTGCTAGACCCTAAGCTTTTTGAGCTTTGCTCTGAATCCCCATGCCCTCCATCATCATTAGGTCGAGGTTTTTTTCGAAGCAAAGGTTGGGACCCTTCATCGGGACTGTCTCCATCATTTCTATTATCAGCGATGGCGGGAATACCTTTTCCCCCACTGCCGCCATTCGAATAGCTGGTACTGTAAACCTTACATTCCGAAAAGATTGAAAACTCCTCTTCCAGAAAATATTCTAAAGAAATTTTTTCAAGCAAAGAAGCGACAATATTTTTATTGGTCACATAATAATATTTTGCCGAATGATAATGCTTTGCATTTGATTCCAAAGAACCAAACCTTGCAATACCCGATATCTCGTTATCATCCAGAAATTCGATGAAGTCAAATATTGAATCCTCATCATCTGCTTCATCTCTTACATCGTTATCCTTGCTTAATAGATGTACAAGTTCAGCCTGAGTTGAACTAGGTGCACAGAGAAAATACGATGGAGCTTGGCCCCTTTGAGCAAGGG
Source organism: Leptolyngbya sp. FACHB-60 (assembly GCF_014695775.1). GTDB lineage: Bacteria > Cyanobacteriota > Cyanobacteriia > Phormidesmidales > Phormidesmidaceae > Nodosilinea. Next base: position 42,918 of record NZ_JACJOX010000006.1, read on the forward strand.
ATACTACATCATTTACCCGCGATCGTAAAATACTTCGCAGCTTAGGCTGATCAAGTATGGAGATCTTTGTGAAGTCTAAGTCAAGAATAATACGAGTGGGTAAATCGTTTTCAACTCCCAACTCCTCGTTCCGCTGCCCTATAAGAACACCCCGCTCGACCTAGAAAGTCAGCTGCAAAACCGATGATTTAAAGGCCTACCAGGACTTACGTGGTCTCAAGGACGAAATCACAACCCAGATCGTCGCCTCCGAATAATTTCAGATATAGGAGGTTTCTTTTCCCGAACTGCCTGCTCAGTATACACTAGGATCTCCGTAATATTACAGTCTAAAATATCACATAGTCGAATTAAGCGTTCTATCCAGTCAAGGCCACTGCGACCTTTCTCCCAGTTAGCTATTGTCACTTCTGTAGCCCCTATAGCCCGTGCTAGCTCCCGCTGGCTTAAATTTCGTTGTTTGCGGAGCTCGGCAATTCTAGGGATAAGCGCCTCTTCAGAAGTAGCATCGACTACATCCTCTATTCTGCACTGCAAAGCTTCACAGAGTCGGGCAAATCGTCGGATTGTTTCCGTGCCGCTATTTCCTTGCTCCCACTTTGAGATGGTGGTTACGGTGACACCCACGCCTTCCGCAAGTTCCTGCTGTGTAAGTTTTTGGCGCTTTCGCAGAACATCGATTTGCGGGGTATAAGCAGGTTGAGGCTTCAGATGCATTGCATCGTCGTCATCTTCGGAGCTAAGGCAATGGCCCTCTGTATTAGCCTCTGTTTGCCTTTGGCCTGTAGATAGAGGACTCTTCTTCTCCTTGCATGAAACCGAATCGGATAGGGAACCCATTAGATGTTTAGGTTTGTATATTGAGGGTTAACTAGGCTTTGCACACTATGACGACCTATAGACCACAAGCATGTTGTGCCGAAGAGCAGTTAAGCATAGATAGCAATAATCTACCTGACAAGTAGGCTGCACACCCATTACACAACGGAAATAGGCCCATTTGCTGTCTAAAAGACAGACAGGCAATACTCTCGATGCTGATCTTAGTGGTCTTGGCAAACCGGCCGACTGCTTCTATCTACTGTAGAAGCTTGTAGGCCTACTATAACAGACTGACATAGAGAAGTCACTATAAAGAAAATTAAAGCATTTAACGCTATAAGCCTACCTGTGCCGAGATCCTTAGGGCACTAAAGATCTTTATTCGACAGAGCTTCTGGCGTATTATGGAGAGCCTGTGGATAGGGCTGTGTTAACCCTAAAAAACCTTATACAAAAAAGTATTGACAAAATTGCGTGAAGTTCGTTAGAGTCTTGAGCATTGAGACGGATGCGAGTTAGGATTCCCCTTCCACAGCGTTGGAGCGGATGGAGTTCCTGCCAGCAGTCCGAATCTCTTGCCCCTGTAGACAAATACGCTGTCCTATCGCTCTAGGTGCCAATTTTATTTCAGCTGGTTTTAGCAGCAATATTGAACTATAGCGGTGTTCATGTCGATCAAGTACAAATCCAACCAGCAAACAGGAGGCTTAAGCTCCTTACCTGTACCGGGTCATCTTGCATACCGCTGTAACTTTTCGAGATTCAGCAGACCAGAAAAAATCTAGTCTCTCTAAGGGCTGAATCAATAAAGCTTTTAGGGAAGTACGAGATGTTTGACAAACTAAATCTGCTAGAGCTGTTTGGCGAAGTCCTAAATTGACTTTGCCTGGATAGCACTCGCCAGTTAACAGTCAAGACCTATGCCAACAAACTTTTTTCACCAAGGGAATTGAAGATGAAATCAAAAAAGCATCCTTTCCACATTCACAAGCCTGTCCTACAGAACGATCGACTCCCGCCTTATATCTGGCAGACGCGATCGCCCTATAGCAGCAACCTGCAACTAGCATTTACTTCAATTAAGTGGTTGTTTTTGTTAACTATTGGCTTTGTAATTGCCTGTTTGGTAGCTGCTGTATTGCAGGCAGTGCAGATTGTTTACCTTCTGCTTCAACTTGCTTTAACTTGTTTAACCCCTTTAGCTGTCATAACGCTCTGCATAGCGTCAATCGCAGTTATTTTGGAATCTATTAAATAGCTAGATTACATTTGGCTCGTCAAAAGATAGCACTCTTATTCCTTGATATGAGTCTAACTTCTGCTTCTCTTTGGCCCTGTGAGTTTTTGGACTGCATCTTTGAGCGTTAATTTGACCGTCTCATCCAGCATCTGCAAGGCTTATTTCAACAGCCCGTACAGTTTTAGCAACGAAGCCACAAAGCTTACAGAGCAATCACTCTAGCGATCGCTTATTTGAATCCAAGTTGGGTTGCAGGCTGACATTGCGTTAAATACTTTGAGCAACGTGGGCTCTGGCTTACAGGTCATATGGATGGCAATTTTCTGTCCGGAGTATTGTTATTTACAGTCGACACCTCAAGCTTATCTCAGGGCGGCTGTTGGTACTCTATTTTGGAGCGAGTCCCTTACCAGGAAAATCCTCTTTCGTTTTATCTTTTCCAACCTTGCACTGTTCCTTGGGAATACTGCTAAATAGAGGCTTACAGGGTTGCTTTCCATGAATCATCAGCTAGAAATTTTGATTGACATTGCCAATGAAGCTTTTGTAGTGACCCACGGCACCTCTTTTACCACAATCGAACAAGGTCTGATCAAGGGCGCTGTGACAGGTCTCAGCTACAAGGAAATCTATAAAGCCTTACCAGGGGCTGAAAAAGAGGCGAATGATTTAACCCTCAATGCGTTTCAGAGATCGCTCGCCTTTCAATTTTGGAACCAACTGACGGTAGCCTTGCAAAATGCTGGGTTACTGGCTCCAGAGGAAAAGATTGGCTTAAAAAATGCCCGTGAGATTTTGGAGCGATCGCATTCAGCTCCGCAGTCCGTAGTGGTCGAAGTGATGGGCGATCGCATTCTTTGGGTAGGCCGTCAGGCTTTGATGCAGCAAATTGTAGATGAATTACTTGGGGATGCTCGGATCGTCTCGTTGGTCGGCATTTCAGGGATCGGTAAGACTTCTCTAGCCGCTCGCTTGACCTATTTTCCTCAGTTAAACCAGCGGTTTCCCTCGTTTAACATTATTCGCTTTGCTGAAAAAAGCCCTGCCGAAAAAAAACCTGCTGATTTTGCCATGATCGCTCAGGCGATTCTTAGCGATGCAGCGACGAGCAACGAGCGGGATATTAATGCAGCCATTTCTCACGTTGTTCAAACGCTGCAAGATCAGGCACATTTGCTGATTTTAGATATGGCAGAGGTCGCGATTCAGACAAATACTTTAGGGCAGGCTCAGTTTCGAGATCGCACCCTACAACAATTTGTAGAAGCCTTTGTGGCAGCAGACTCCCTGGCCAGTGCCCTCATTTTTACCTCCCAACTTAAGCTACCCACGCTGCTCGAAGGCCGTTATCCGACTCGGATGGTAGAGCATCGTCTAAGGGGCTTGTCATCGGAGGAAGTCTCTCAGTTGTTTACAGCTTGGGAAATTCCCATCGGGCCTGATCATCGAGATATCCTTCAGGAATATAGTGACGTGTATGAAGGTCATCCCCTAGCGCTCAAGGTCATTGCTGGAGAGGTGCGATGCGAACCTTATAACGGTAGCCTCAGCACCTATTGGCAGGATTATGGTTCTGAATTAGAGCAGTTTCGGCAATGGATGGCAGATGAACAGACGCAGGCTTTGCCAAGACTAGAGAGTTACAACTGTGAGTTAACCGATTTGGTTCGAGCGCGTCTAGCGCGTACCCTTGATCACTTGGAGCAGACTGATCCGCTGGCGCATCATCTACTATGCATGGGCGCTACCTATCGACCAGCAGTTGAACGCGAGGACTGGTTGGCGCTGATGATGCCGGAGATGCAGCGAGGAGCTTTAATCGATGCTTTCCAGTCTCTACAGCGACGCTTTCTATTGGAACCGGAATGTCTGCATACTAACCAGGTACTGTATCGCCTCCATAATTTAGTGCGATGTACGGCTCTCGATCGCTTAGATCAGTTAGAACCATGGAGCTAAACCCGCGGTCGCCCAAATCAGACCCCATTACACCACTCTGGTGGCACGATTTAACGGAAATCTGGGGCATCTACAACGTTGCGCCAGAGCACTTGTCGCCGCTCTGTCTGGGAGAGCGATTACAGACCCGTTCTTTGGCTACAGGACTATCCTGGCGCAGGAAAGCTCATTTACGGGCGGCCAGTCGTTGGTTTTGCCATTTTCTCCCTGAGGCAGACCTTCGGAAGGTGGCTCAGCGTTATCGAGAAGCGTACTACCATCTGGTGGAACTTCAGGATTGGCCAATTGCTCAGCAACTGCTCTGGATGCCCCTGGGGAATTATCCCATTCATCGACAGCTATGGTTTTGGGGCCACTACAGCGAAGCCCTGGAATTCCTGTCTCCGCTGCTCCCTCGGTCAAGTGAGCAATGGCAATGCTTCCTACTCTATGAAGTTGGTCAAGTGCAAGCCATCTTGGGCAATCATGGGGCGGCCCTGCAAGCCTTTGAACAGCAGCTATCGTTAGCCCAAACCCTGAAACTGCCTCGGGCCGTGATTAAAGGCTATGGCGGGTTGGGACGTTTATACAGCTACCATCAAGCCGATACCGAAACCGCCCTTCATTATTATCAGCAGCAGTTACGATGGGCTCGTCGTTACCGGGATGTTTTAGAGGAAGCCCTTGCTTTAGACGGGCTGGGGCGAGTGTGTTTTTTGCAGGGACAGTGGCGGCGATCTACCTATCTTTATCAGCAGGCATGGGAGCGAATCCAAGGGGTTACCGATCCAGAAGCCCACAGAATTCAATTACTGCGGCTAGAAGGGAGTTATTTACGTTGGTCACCTGTAAAGGACAAACGCACGATTCTACAGCATCAGCTCCAAGTAGCCCAGTCGGCTCAAAATCAACAACAAATATGGGAAGCGGCCCATTACCTGGGGATTGCTGAGGCTGACACTAGTCATTGGCAAGCGGCCCACGCTGCTTTTGAAGCGGCGATCGCGGCTGCGAAAGCAGCTCAAGATATCCGTAACTTTAGTGTCAGCACGGCAGCGCAGGGTGGACTTTATGCCAGGAGGAAGGAGTGGCGAAAAGCGATCGCCTGTACGGAGGCGGTTATTCCAACCATTCAACAGGCCAGCGACCCAGTGGCAGAAGCCGTCTTCTGGTTTAATCTCAGCTACTGCTACAGCGAACTGAATCAACCCTTTCGCGCCTTACGCCATGCCACCCACATTCGCCGTTTGGCTAAGCTTACAAAAAGTGCCTATGTGCGGGGAATGCTGTATCTGGCTGTCGCTAATGCTAATTGGCATAGTCGTCGTTGGTTAGCTGGTCTTTGGCTCGCAGGGTTAGGCGTATTTCATCTGGGCTGGTGGCGCAGTGCGGATGGGCGATTGGCTTTGGCCAAGGTATTCTCCGTACTACGGATGGAGATAGGTCAATAATAGTACCTGAACTTTACGCTAATTTAACAGTCTTCCGTGAAACGCGCATCATCTCAAACCCTCTGTAGGGAAGGATTATCGCCCATCTGACTTTTTTGCTGACTTTTTTGCCGACGAAAATGTAAGCATTCCATGAAGACGATGCTAGTGTTAATGCGTACATCGCTTCCGGTCCTGGGGGCCGAGTCGAGATCCGCTCTAGCACCACTAATACGAAACGATCGCTAGCTCGGCGATCGACTTGACTTGGCCTGTTGTCCTGACTATCTGTCTTTTATCGCATTTCACAGAGGCTGGTGCTCACTAGCAAACAAGAGCTTTGAGCCTCAAAAATATTTACTTTTATTCACTGCCTTTCAAAATTATCGAGTTTGGTCTTCAACGCTATGAAGATTCTATTTCTGCATCCCAATTTTCCCGCCCAGTTTCGCCACTTGGCAACGGCACTGGCTAAAAACCCCAACCATGAGGTGGTCTTTGGCACGATGCGCCAAGACGGTAGCTTGCCCGGAGTGAGAAAGGCGTATTACCAACCCACTCGTCAAGCTGGGGCGGATGCTCACCGTTATGTGCGCTCCCTGGAAAGTGCCGTTTTGCAGGGTCAAGCGGTTTACCGCATGGCTCAAGAACTCAAGGCCGATGGATTTTATCCCCATGTGGTGTATGCCCATTCGGGATGGGGTCCGGGATTGTTCATCAAAGATATTTTTCCCAAAGCGAAGTATGTCGGGTATTTCGAATGGTTTTACCACGCCCATGGCAGTGATGCCGATTTTGATCCAGCCGATTCCTTGACAGCGGATGATGAAGCGAGGATTCGGATTAAGAATGCCCCCATTTTGCTAGACTTGGCGGCTTGTGATGCTGGCGTTACGCCGACCCAATGGCAGTATCAGCAGTTTCCGCCGGAATTGCAGTCCAAGCTGACGGTGATTCATGACGGTATCGACACGGAATACTTTCGGCTCAAACCGGGAGCCAAACTGGTGCTGCCCACCCTGGGGTTAGATCTATCCCATGTTAATGAGGTGATTACTTATGTGGCCCGAGGAATGGAACCCTACCGTGGGTTTCCTCAATTCATGGAAACGGTAGCGCGGTTGCAGCAGCGAAGACCCCACTGTCATACAGTCATCGTTGGGGAAGACCGGGTGGCCTACGGTAAGTCGCTGCCCGATGGTCGCACTTATAAGCAAAAGGCCCTGGAGGAACTGGATTTAGACCTTTCCCGCATCCACTTCACTGGGTTGTTGCCCTATGCCCAATACCGTCAGGTATTGCAGGCATCGTCGGTACACGTTTATCTCACCCGCCCGTTTGTGCTGTCCTGGTCGCTGCTGGAGGTGATGGCAACGGGATGTGCTGTTGTGGCCTCTCGCACCGCTCCCGCTGAGGAGGTCATCACCGATGGCACCCAAGGGTTACTTGCAGATTTCTTTTCTCCGGAAGACATCGCTGCTCAGGTCGAGACGATTCTAGATTGTCCTGACCGGGCGGAATCGATGCGCGCTCAAGCCAGAGAAACCGTTCTGGCCCGATTTGATTTGGCTCATTGCTTGTCTGAGCAACTCGCGCACCTCAGCGCTTAACGATTAGTTCAACAATTTTGTCTTGTTTGTTCATTTTCTAATTTCAATTAGGGAGATTTACCATGTCTGTATTCAACAACCAAGCTCAAGTTTTTGTCTTTGAAGAATTGCTAAACAACGAATCTTTTCAGGGTTTGCTAGAGGCTTTCAGAAATTTTTTTGGCGATGTGGGTATTGCTGAGGCCATCCTGGAAGATGTGGTAAGCAGTTTGCAGAGTTTTGCTGCTGACCCAGAGTTTAGTAGCAAGATGGCGTCTGTATTTGGGGAAAGTAATGACTATAGTGGTTGGCAAACGGCATTTTCGACAGGAAATTTTGTAGACTTCCCGAAGATTGAGATTTTGGATGGTGAGACTTTGCAAGGAGCCAATGCTGCCTATGCCGGGTCTGTGAATACGATCTATTTTTCGAGTGCTTTTTTACAGGCGTACCAGGAGCAGCCAGAAGTAGTTGCAAGTGTCTTCTTGGAGGAGTTAGGGCATCACATCGACTGGCAAGTAAATGATGGTGTAGACACTCTTGGTGATGAGGGGTACATATTTTCAATAGTAACTCAAGGCATACCTGTAGACTCAAAAATACAGCAGTCTTTAAATGAGGATGACAGGATTATTGTAGATGTGGGGAGCAATCAAACCATGCTTGGAAAAGAATATGACTTAGATGATGCAAGAATCGATGGCGAAACTTCTGGCATTTACAACTGGTTGAGTAATCCCTTAGTTGACTTCACAAAGCTTTTTGTTTTTGGAACAACCGATCCAAACAGCCCAGACTACAATCCACATATTCGTCATCAAGAGATCACGCTAGAAGACAATCTTAATCCAGTCATTGATCTCAGCACATCAAACTATATGACTGAAGGAGCTGGACGTTATGCTTATCCTTCCCTATTTCCTGCTGTCAGTGAATTTTTCACAGATGAAAAATATAAAAACTTGGCAGATGGTGAGTACTCTTACAGCGATCTGGGATTCATTGAAGATGATTTCAAGATTAGCATATCTCAGTATAAGACAGGAGTGGGTAGTTCTGATTATCTTAGGAGATCATATATTTTTGGGAACACCCGTTTCCACTTAGATTGGAATAGTTTAAAGTTCAACGTTGAAAATGGAGTCAGATTCATTTCTGGAATGAAAGTTGTCGCCCAAGATGATGATTTCAATTTAGATTCAGCTCCTGGATCTTTCTCTCAGAAATTTAATGACTATATCCTTCAGCCGATATTTGATCCATACAGTCTTAGCCGTACAATCGAAATTGAATATGATGGACTGAATAAGCCATACGCCACATACACTCTTTTGGATTATCAGATTAATGATAAAGAATCTGATAACGACACTTTTGAGTTCAATACATTTGAGGAATATTTCGATATTCTCTTGCCTGACCTTTTGTCAATTGCTTTGTCTCCATCTTTAGATCCATTTCTCTCTTATTCTCAAAATAATCTTAGAGTAATCTATGGAAGCTCTGAAAATGACGATCTTGATATCTTTGATCATAAAGACAGAATTATGACCGCAATCACCAAGTCAATAGCTGCAGGGCTTGGTGGTACGGTGGTTGATTTCTTAATATCTTCTCTTGATGAACAAATTTCGCAACTAGATCTTCCGGCGAACCTTGCGTCTGAAATATTGGATTTTCTCGCTGAAAAATCTATTGATGCTGTAGAAAGCCTATTATCTCCGCTATTTGGTTACTTAATAGTAGGTGGCAGAGGTGACGATAGTCTTTATGGTGGTCCACAAGGCGATGAGCTTCAAGGTGGTCTTGGAAACGACTATGGTGAAGGTGGTTTGGGCGGCGACAGATTTTTTGGTGGTGAAGGTAACGATACCTACGATGATGATGGCGTCAACGGTTTACTTTCATCTGGCAATGATTACTTTGATGGTGGCTCTGGCAATGACACCTTCTATGGTGCTGATGGTAACGATACTGCTTTTGGTGGTGATAATGATGACAAGCTCTATGGCGAAAACGGCGACGACTACTTAGTCGGTGAAGGTGATTGGGATTATTTTGAAGGTGGCTCTGGCGATGATAAAGCCTGGGGTGGTGAAGGTAACGACACCTACGATGATGATGGCGTCAACGGTTTACTTTCATCTGGCAATGATTACTTTGATGGTGGCTCTGGCAATGACACCTTCTATGGTGCTGATGGTAACGATACCGCTTTTGGTGGTGATAATGATGACAAGCTCTATGGCGAAAATGGCAATGAATACTTAATTGGTGAAGGCGGTTGGGATTATTTTGAAGGTGGCTCTGGCGATGATAAAGCCTGGGGTGGTGAAGGTAACGACACCTACGATGATGATGGGGCCAATGGTTTAACGTGGTCAGGTAACGATTACTTTGAAGGCGGCTCCGGCAATGATACGTTTTACGGCGCAGATGGTGACGACACTGCCTTCGGTGGGACGGATAATGATGAACTATACGGTGAAAATGGTAATGACACCTTATATGGTGGCAGTGGGGGAGATATTATCTACGGAGGCTTTCAAGATTCTGGAAATAAGGTCTTCGATTTTTTCAAGGGATGGGTTGATGCTCGGTTAGATGACAGCGACATTAAAGAACAAGATGGGAATGACACAGGCTATGAGAGTCAACCTGGTAAGCAGGAGCAACCTAGTAAGCCATCTATCCCAACTAAACTTATTCAGGAGCAAATTTTCTCGAAGTATGTCTTTGGCGAAGATAGTTTTGGAGAGGGTAGTTTTGAGATAGCTGGTTACTCTAGCAGTCTCAATAATTTAAGCCCTCAAATTGTTACTGAATTCAGTAATATTTCCCTGACTGAACTTGCGGTATTGAGCAGTGAGTCTACTGAACTTCTCAATAACAATGACCAAGAGGACGTTATATATGCGGGCACTGGTAGTGATGCAGTTAGTGGCGGCAGCGGTAGCGACTTTATCTTTGGTGAAGACGGTAAAGACCTCATTCTTGGGGATGCTGGTGCGGACACTATCAGGGGCGAGAACGACGAAGATCTGATCAGTGGGGGTAGTGGCAACGACAACATCTCTGGCGGAAATGATAACGATGTCATTGAAGGAAATGAAGGCGATGACCTCATCCACGGGGACGATGGTAACGATGCCATCGCCGGAAACGAAGACAATGACGAAGTCTATGGTGGTGAAGGCGATGACTTAATCACAGGTGATGGCGGCCAGGATTACATCGAGGGCAACACGGGCAACGACAATCTCTCTGGTGGAGATGACGACGACTTCATCGAAGGGAATGAAGGAGATGACCTCATCTACGGGGATGATGGTGATGATATTGCTATCGGGGGTACGGGCAACGACATTCTGAACGGGGATGACGGTGACGACGAACTCTATGGCGAAACTGGAAATGATGCCCTCAATGGCGGGGCTGGCGATGACATCCTCGATGGTGCCGATGGCAACGATACGCTGCTAGGGGGCACTGGCGACGATGAACTGTTCGGCGGTGACGGCAAGGACTCCCTTGATGGGGGTGACGGCAACGACCTTATTGACGGTGGTGATGGCATTGACGAAGTTAGCTTTGAGACCTCCTCCGTTGGCGTTCGCCTTAACTTGGATGATCATCAGTCCTTTGAATATCATCCTGATGAAGCGTGTGATGACTGTGGTAAGGCGATCGCTTATCTCACCCCAGAGTTCTTCCTCGCACCGGGGGAAGCTTACGACGAGTTAGACAATAGCGACACCCTGCTCAACATTGAGCACCTCATCGGCTCCAATCATAACGACGTCGTCATGGGCAGCCAGGCCAACAACTGGATTCGCACCTTAGCTGGCGATGACCTGATTGCCGGACATGCCGGGAACGACACCCTAGACGGTGGTGATGGCAACGATACCGTGAGCTACTGGTGGGATCCGGGTAAAGTTTGGGCCGATCTCGAACGTGGGGAAGCCTCTGGCGGGCACCACGACTATGACCTGCTAGTCAGCATCGAAAATCTCATCGGCTCTCAGTACAACGATGCGCTGCAAGGGAGCGATCGCGCCAACATCCTCATCGGCAATGGCGGCAACGACTACCTCGAAGGTCGAGACGGTGATGACCAAATCGCAGGCGGCGCAGGCAACGATACCCTTGATGGGGGCAGCGACAACGATCAGCTCTCGGGTGGCGAAGGACACGATATCGTCAACGGCGGCGAGGGGGCCGATACCCTCTGCGGCGGCGACGATAACGACCTACTCTACGGGGGCGACGACGACGATACGGTACAGGGCGACGATGGCGACGACTCGCTACACGCAGACGATGGTGACGATCTTGCCGATGGCGGTCTCGGCAATGACAGCCTCTATGGCGGCTATGGCAGCGATACCCTTCAGGGCGGTTACGGCAATGATTCTCTCAGAGGAGAAGCGGACGAAGACGTCCTCTATGGCGATGCGGGCAATGACTCGCTCTATGGCGGCACTGGCGACGATTGGCTCGATGGTGGACACCATGACGATTCCTTGCGTGGGGAAGACGGCGACGATCGCCTCTACGGAGGCTCGGGCAACGACTACCTGAGCGGCAGCTACGGCTACGACTATCTCGACGGTGGCGCGGGCAATGATTCCCTCGAAGGCGACAGCGGCCAAGATACCCTGCTGGGGGGCGCGGGTAACGATACCCTCGATGGCGGTTTCAGCAATGACTATCTCGACGGCGGTGCCGGGGATGACTCCCTGCGCGGCGGCAGCGGCAGCGACGAGTTAGATGGGGGTTCAGGCAATGATGTGTTGAAGGCTGGCTCCGGCAGCGATATCTTGCTGGGTGGCTCTGGCGACGATGTGCTGGAAGGTGGCTCGGAAGCCGATTACCTAGAGGGCGGATCTGGGAACGATCGCCTGCTGGGTGGTACCGAAGAAGATACCCTGATCGGCGGCATGGGCCATGACAGCCTCTATGGCGAGGATGGCTATGACTCGCTGGAAGGCGGCAGGGGCGATGACAGCCTGGATGGCGGCACCGGCAACGACAGCCTCTACGGTGAAGCGGGCAACGACACCCTTAAGGGCGATCGCGGCAACGACACCCTTGACGGCGGTTCGGGCGACGATACCCTGTTTGGCGGGCTGAATGACGATGTCTTGTCAGGCTACTCGGGTCGCGATGTGCTCAACGGTGACGATGGCGACGATGACCTTCAGGGGGGAGACGGGGATGATGTGCTTCTGGGCGGGCGCGATCGCGATACCCTCGATGGTGGCAGCGGCAATGATGAACTTTTCGGCGGCGACCATGCCGACATTCTCTTAGGAGGCGCAGGCAACGACACGCTGGAAGGAGGTCATGACGATGATCTGCTCAATGGCGGTTCTGGCCAAGACTGGCTCACCGGCGGCAGCGGTCGCGATACTTTCGTACTGGCCGTAAACCAAGGAGCCGATATCATCCGAGATTTCAACCTCCATGAAGATCGCTTGGGCCTCTCCGGCCTCAGCTTTGACCAGCTATTCATTGCTCAAGGTATCGGAGATTCGGCGGATGATGCCCTCATCCAATTCCAGCCAACTGGCGAAATCCTTGCCTCGTTAATAAATGTCCAGGCCGATCTCCTGACGATCGATGTCTTCCATAACGTATAGTCAGCTCATTTAATCGAGTTAACTCGTGGCAACGTCTGAGGCTAAGACTTGGTCCCAGACGTTGCCCGAAAGGCATTGAGTTTGATGATTTGTGGAAAGCCTATGATGTACTGCGGGATATTGATCTAGACCTACGCATTGACCTGATGAGGTTTCAGCCGGAATGGCTTACGGCTGATCAGCTTTGGCAAGTTGAACGACATTTGGTTGAATTATGACTAATCAGGACGGTACCGCGTCGGTGTTCTCCGTTCGGTAAAAGCCCAGATATTGCGCTTGTGCTGGGGCCATAGCTGATGTGGATAGGGCGGTTTGGGCCATAGAAATACAGCGAGTCAAAGGGCAGTCTCTGGGCAATGATCCAATCCACAGGGCATCGCTGGGCAGGTCGAGAATGCGGAAATTGCAGGCTGCCCCGAGGCGATCGCAGTAGTACCGCCCATTCCGATTCACCCCATGGGCCATGTGCTGGTCGAGGCTGGGGGTAGCGATACCGTGCTTCTTCCCCGTCAGTGGGTCTTTCTTCGCTAGCCACCGCTTCAGATCTACCGAGTAAAAGCCGTAGGTGAGCAGAAAGCGAGCGCGCCCAAACCCATCAATCACCGGGTCGATGATGTATTGACACAGCGATTCTAGGACTGGCAACGTCTCATCTAAGTTCTTGGGAAATGGGTCAATCTGATCCGCGTGCCGATGGTAGAGCTGGGTGCAACCGATCTGCGATTGCCGATCGCATCTCAACACCAGCACCTCAATCGCCCTAGTCATGTCCACATAGAGCAACCGGTCCTCATCGGCCACTTCCCAATATTGGTGCCCACCCCAGGGAGAAATACAACCGAGAACTTTAGCCCCTTACTGGCGTGCATGGTCATCAGCTTGAGCACTTGCGGGATAGCGGTCTGTAGAAAAGACCGTCAAGCTTCTGGCAAATGATAACCCCCCGGAGTCCTAGTCACCGAGGGGGCACAGCTACCTTAGGGCCAAGTTGATGACATCGTTAAGCGAAAAAGATGTCGGAGAGGAAGGCGAACCCTAAACCGGCAAAGGCAAACCCGGCAAACCGAAGGTTGAGGGCTCCGCCTTCAGATTGGGGCGAGAGGCGCTGCGCGAGGGTGTAGGCTACGATGCCGATGACCATTTGAATGCTGGCAAAGCCGAGTAGATAGGCAAAGAGCGGTCCCATATTGGCACCGACGATCGCCTCTCCATAGGCATAGCCATGAAACAGCCCAGCGATAGCGGCTAAGGCGACTACTATTGGGGTGGCGGGCGGTTGCTTGAGGGCCAGCAAAATACCAAATAACAATACCGACGCCGAGATCATCATCTCAGGCAGCGGTAAGTTGAGCCCCATTAAATGCAGTCCGGTACCCGCCAGCGCCGCCAGCGTAAAGGTGATGGGCATCATCAAACCTTGCCCTATTGCCGCCGCGAGTAAGCCGATGACGACCACAAACGCCAAATGGTCCAGCCCAATGACAGGATGCCCTAGTCCCGACAAAAAGCCTTGGATGGCATTGGTCGGTGTACTCCCACCAAACGGGTGATGCGCGAGGGCGGGCGCGGCGAGGGCGAGGCTACTCACACTCACGAATCCACCCATGACCAACTTACGAGTCCAGGAAAAATGAGGGGTCGATTTCATCGGTTATGTTCTCGAATGATTAAAGTTTAGAAGGTTTGCAGTGCAGTAATTGCGCCAGTTGCGTTTCTAACTCACCCGCGGCAATGACACCCGATTTAATGAGCAGCGTTTCCAGGGCAGTTAACCAGCACTGGTAATAGTCCCAGTTGGGGTCGTTGAGGTCGTGGGTAGTCTCCCACTCCTTGATCGTGGCCATCAGGGTTTGGCGAAAGTCTTCCCACTCGTAATACCCCTGCTTGGAGAGGGCGATCGCGACTCCAAAAGCCATTTTTTCCCAATCGCGATCGAAATGCAGATGTCCGTCTTTGCGAGGCGGTGCTTCTGTGGGATTCCCCATTAAGCTGGTCGCCGCAAAATGCTCGAATTTAGTAAACATAGCGCGTGTGTCTCTCTATCTGCGAGCGGAGTCCGGGCTATGCTCAGTCCCCTAAACTCCGCCTTTGTCGAGGCTTACAGTGGCTTACACCTTGACGGTGGCGACGCCCATCATGGCCTCAGGGGTCAGCAAGGCCGCCAGTTCTGCTTCGCTCATGCCGTCAGTCCCCTCGGGACGCATCGGCAGCACCCACCAACGGATCTGGGCGCTGCTGTCCCATACCCGCACCTCGACAGAGTCATCGAGCTCAACCCCAAATTCGGACAAGACCTTGCGCGGTTCTCGCACCACGCGAGCCCGAAAGGTCGGATCTTTGAACCAGTAGGGCGGCAATCCTAAGGTGGGCCAGGGATAGCAAGAACACAGCGTACACACAATGATGTTATGTACTTCAGGTGTGTTTTCGACAATGCGCATATGCTCGCCTTCAGCCCCTGACATGCCCTGAGGAAAGTCCAATTCCTCGCAGGCCGCATTACAATCTGCCAGCAGTCGCGCTTTAAAGTCGGGATCGACCCAGGCACGGGCGACGAGCTTTGCGCCATTGAACGGGCCCATTTGCGTTTCAAAATAGCCAAGAATGTTGTCAACCGTGTCACCGGTGATGATGCCCTTTTCGATTAAGAGCGACTCCAGCGCTTTGACCTTCGCAGCACTGACGGCTTCCCGATCGGCTCCGTACTTAAATCCTGGATAATTACTAGGCATGAGGCTTTCCCCTTAAACGGCTTCTAAATACACTTCAAAAATGTCGTTGAAATAGAGCGAATTGGGCTCAGTCAACGATTCTGGCCAGATATCCTCATTCTTGAAGGCTAGACTGTACACGGGCATCGGGACACCAATGCCATCTTCGGTCGGGAAGAAATAGGTAAAAGCCCCTTCATACACCAGAACGACTTCCGCCAAGTGGCCTTTCAGGTGACCGGGAAGGCGACTGTGATCACCCGGTGAGACGTTTTTCACGCGGACGCGATCGCCCACGCTAAATTTCGGTGGAGCGGGCCGTTCTCTCAGCGGGGAGTCTCCTTCCTGTAAATATTTCAAGACTTGGGCGTCGATTTCGGCCGCGCCTCCAGATGGTAAGGGGGCCGCTACTTTTTCACTGTCCTCCAGCAATTCGGCGGTGCGAGCGTCCAGTTCTTCCTGGGTGATGTACCCCTCCGAGATAAAGAAACCGGAAATTCCCCCTAGCCACTTTTCGTAGTAACGCAAGCGGAAGTAGTCAAAGGGGTGCATGCCTTCAGCTCCCATGCGCAGGTGTCCCCACGTCCAGAAACTTTTGAACTCGGTAGGTACTTCCTCGATCGCATAGTCGGGCAGCGAGTCCCCCAGATGGTTACTGAGCGCCATCATGGCGGTGTGAATGCCAAAGATGCGCTGTTCCCATGGTTCGACAAAGACCTGCGTCTCGGTATTGATGGGGTCGAGCCCTTCTAGGCCCCCCAGATTATGCTGTAGTTTCATCAGCGTTATGGCTCCTTGGTCTGATTAAAGATGTGCAAAACTGACCTATTTGTGGGTTCAGTCGTGGGACGAGTTACGCCGATTCCTGCTCATTCGGCCGTCGTGGCCAAGGCAGAGATGGTCATGGCCTTGCCCCAGGCCTCCGACAGATAACCGAACAGGTTGCCGAGAATCATCGCGGCGATCGCAATTAACACCGGGTTGTTGGGCAAGGCGGCGGTGACCGATAACCCCGTGACCGCTACCGTACCCACCGTTTGCGAAAAGCCCCAGACGATGGCTGGGGTAATGCCGTGGGTAAAGGGCAATTTCGAGGCCTGCACCATGCCGGCACTGCCAATGCCCACACAAATGGCGGCCACCAGGGGATTCGGCCCAATCAAATCAATCGCCAACAGCGAAAGCGCGGCAATGATAATGCCAGTAATGTTGCAGGAAATGGACTTAATAAAGCCCCGCACACCGCCCCCCACAATAAAGAAGGAGGCCCAGGCGGTAAAAGTGACCCAAACCGGCACTGGAATGACCGTTGCAGTCAGGAAAACATCGATACCACCGAGTACGCCGATACTGATCGTTAAGGCTTCGGATTGTTTCATGGCAAATTGCGTTCTGAATTATTGGGGGTTACATCAAGCACTCGCTAAAACCGCGCCGCAGTTCTGTTTCGTTCAAATCACGACCGATAAAGACCAGTTCATTGCGCCGCGTTTCTCCCTCTTGCCAGGGGCGCCCGGGACGGCCATCCAGGGTCATATGCACCCCTTGAAACACGAATCGGCGGTTGGCGTTGTCCAGGTCAAGAATGCCTTTCATGCGGAAGAGGTCAGGCCCACGGGCTTGCACTAACTGATAGATCCAGCGATTAAATTGCTCACCGTTGACGACGCCCGTTTCCTGAATCGCAACCGAGGTCACAGTTGCGTCATGATCGTGAGCGTCTTCGCCGAGAAACTCTGGATCGATACTGAGAGCATTCTTCAGGTCGAAGGCTCCGATACCGATCACCGTATCCAGCGAAATTTGGCAGTGCTGCGTTTGGTAGATTTTGGCGATCGCATTCATACTCCGAATGCGCTGCTCTAGCTCTTCCAGAATGGGCGGCGACACTAGATCGACCTTATTTAGCAAAATCACATCGGCAAAGGCAATCTGTTCCTGGGCTTCGCTACTGTCCCAGTGCTCCCAGATGTATTTGGTATCGACGACGGTAACAATGGCATCTAAGAGGAGGCGCGATCGCATCACCTCGTCCACAAAGAAGGATTGAATAACTGGTGCCGGATCTGCTAATCCTGTCGTTTCAATCATCAAGTAGTCGAAATCTTCAGCACGCTCCATCAAATTACTAACAATGCGGATCAAATCGCTCCGCACGGTGCAACAGATGCAGCCATTGTTCATTTCAAAGATTTCTTCGTCAGCATCAATCACCAACTGATTATCAATACCAACTTCGCCAAACTCATTCACAATGACGGCGATACGCTTACCGTGCTGAGCCGTCAGAATGTAGTTGAGGAGCGTAGTTTTACCAGCACCTAAATACCCGGTCAAAACAGTCGTCGGAATCAAGTTTTGCAAAGTTAACAGCCCCCATAAAATATTTGACCAGCTCTAAAAGGCCAATTAGACCTCCATCACAAAAAGCTTCTTTGAGAGTTTTAGCCGAAAATTGAGAAAATCTAAAAGCAATTGAAATTATTTTCAGCTTCACTATCTTTTCACGACCTAATAAAACTAATATAGGAAATAAAGACACCATAAACTGTATAGTTGGCAACATGCTATGAGGTGCATTATTCAGTTTTTTGATGAATATATAAATCCCTAAAAAGTTGTGATTTTACCAGCCGAATATGGCTGATATACTAGTCCCAGGCATCCTAGAAAATAATGCAATGATGACTAACGGCAGTGGCGCTATCGAGAAGCTAGAAAATTCTGAGATTGATAGTCTTGACCTCAAGATTATTGAGCTTTTGCAGCATAACGGCAGAATTCCTTACCGGGATATCGCTCGTTCAATTGATACGCCAGAAGCAACGGTTAGGTATCGAATGAAGCGACTCTTGGATGATGGCATCATCACCATCAGCGCTTTCATTAATACGGGAAAGGTTAGGCATGAAAATGTCTCCTATATCGAAATAAGAGTAAATCCTAATTTTTTTGAGTCGACACTTGATGAATTGGTTGGCATGGAGAATATCAGTTATCTGTCCGCTGTCACTGGCGAATTCGATATCATGCTGGAGTACATTTATAAAGATAATGAAGACCTGCTGGCATTTATTAATTGGTTAAAGCAGAAAGATGGCGTCACAGCATTGAAATCCAAAAATATCTTAAAAATCTATAAGGCCCAATACCCAGCCCGAATTAGTCAAGAGTGACTTGTGATTTTTGGGCCTGAGCTCGCCGCCCATGAGAAGGGATTTTCCATCATGTCAGGCTCTTCCCCGACTACTCTTTCCAGATGCTGTTGCAGGTCTAAAAAATGCCGATCATACCGATCGCTAAAAGCCGGAGCCGAAATGTCTACTGCTTCTATAATTTGGCCTGGCTGTCCACCGACCACAATGAGCTTCTGGCCCAGTAATATCGCCTCTTCCACATCATGGGTAACCAGCACCAGGGTGGCTTCTTCGGTGTCTTGCCAAATATTTAGGAGAAATTTTTGCAGTCGCCGCCGCAGTTGAATATCCAGGGCCGAAAAGGGTTCATCCAGCAGTAGCACATCGGGTTGAATGGCCAGCGATCGCGCAATGGAAACCCGCTGTTTCATGCCTCCTGAAAGCTGATGCGGGTAGAGGTGGCGAGCTGGAGCTAGCCCCACATGTTCCATCACTTCCTGAACGCGCAAAGCATACTGATACTTTTGTTTGCCGCGAACTTTGAAGCCAAAGCAGATGTTTTGCTCAACGGTTAACCAAGGATACAGGGTATTTTCCTGAAACACCATGCCAATTTTTGGTGTAATGCCTAGTAAGGGCACGCCATGAAATAAAACCTGGCCTGAGGTAGGGGGAATAAATCCCCCTAATAACTTGAGTAGGGTTGATTTTCCGCCTCCCGAACGGCCCAGAATGGTGACAAAATCACCTCTGGCAACTTCCAAGTTGATATCTTTTAGCGCCGTGAACGAAGACTGCTGATTGGCATGAAAGACTTTCGCCACCTGCTGACAGTCCAGAACCGGTTGGTGATGGCGTTCACCTAAAGCTGAGGAATGACTGCTCATCAGTTAAATCTTCCACCAGAAAAACTTTCTTTGAATCATCATCAGCAATCGGTCAACCGCAAATCCGGTAATGCCGATAATGCAAATACCTAGCAAAATTAGGTTGCTGTTGAACAGGTTGCGTCCAGTCATCACCACCGTGCCGAGGCCATCCCTTAAACCGGTCATTTCAGCGGCTAAGACAGCCATCCAAGCAGCAATAAAGTTGATTCTGAGCAGGGTAAATACACCGGGTAAGACAGCGGGAATAATGACGAACTTCCAGCGGGCAAAGTTATCCCCCCCGAGATTTTCGGCGGTAATTAATAAGTTTTCGGGGATTCTCTTGATTTCCGCTACGGTTGCGATCGTCAGGGTGAAAAAGACCCCCATGAAGACAATGAACACCGCCGTTAAATTACTGACGCCAAAAACCACTAGAGCCAGGGGCACCCAGGCGATAGGAGCAATGGGCGCGATCAGTCCTAAAATCGGCAGGATAAACAACTCTGACCACTTGGAAAGGCTGATTAGCAGACCACAAACAATTGACCCTACAAAGGCCACTGTCATACCCGAAATGACCCGGATTAAGGTGACGATGACTGACTGATAAATCGATGCCGATTGCGACCCTAGGCCAATTTTGAAATCACTCTCAAAGAGCACCGGCAGAAACTTGGATGGCGGGGGCAAAACTTGGGCAATGGGGTTTTCGCGATTAGCACCAATGACTTCCCAAACCCCGACAAAAACGACGCAAGAAATCACTCCACAAACCAGGGGCAGCAGTGATCGCGATATGGAATCTAGCCCGCCAGAATCGCTCTTCACCATGCTACTTTTCTAGCTCTTTCACAATTGAGACATCAAAGATATCTTTTGCGGGTACGTCCGCCTGGATATACTCCAACTGCACCATCTTATCGACCACCGTTTGAACCGCATTCAGGTCGGGAGTAAAGGTGATAGGGGCTGGTTGAGTGGTAAAGGCAGTCAGCAACACATCATTTTCCACTCGGTAATAGTTGCCCTCCGCAAGGAGTTCAATAGCCTGCTCAGGGTCAGTATTAATAATCTCAGCCGCACATTGCAAGCCCTGAATGTAGGCTTCCACGACTTCAGGACGCTCGTTGAGAGTCTTCTCCAGCACGCTAACCACAGTGTTCGGCGTTGTCGGCGACCAAACCTCAGCATTGTCGGTGATGACATTCGCCTCGCCAGCGGCGACAAATTGGGTCGTATAAGGCTTGATGTGGCTCAGGATATCCACCTCTCCCAATCGAAAAGCATCGACCATCGCCAGTAGATCGTCGAAGTAGACCATCTCAAAGGCTTCTGGGTCAAGGCCAGCCTGCTCAAAGGCATCCACCAGAATCAACTCCAGCGTGTCCCCCCGGAGGGTGGCAATTTTCAACGGCTGGTCGGGGTTTTCTGTCACGAAGGTGATCAAATCGGCGATGGACTCAACTCCGTAATCGCTGTCAATAATCACCTGCATAACGCCCCATCCCCCGGCTGCCGCTACCGTTTTAATTGGCACGCCACTATTGGCCGCAAAAAACGGCAGGGTAAAGGGATTAGTACTGAAGTCGATTTGGCTGCCGGCCAGGGCGGCATTGTTATCGCCGGGATTGGTGAAGAACACCGTCTCGACATCCAGTCCGTGCTGCTCAAAACAACCTGATTCGACCCCCACGAACAACGGTGCCATATCCAACGCCACTAAGTGACCCGCTTTTACCGAGATCAACTCATCGGCAGGCGCTGCTTCGGCGCTCTCTGGGGAGGGCGCTCCCGTGGTGTCGGCGGACGGCGATGCCCCACAGCCCCCCACAAACAGAGCACCCAATGTGGAAAGAATCAAAATATGCTTCGGCAGCATGGGAACAAACACCTCGATCGCGATAAAGCTTGACGAGACTAACAGGGATGATCACTGGTCGCTATGCTCAAGAGCCGAGTCTTCGTCAGGCATAGGCCCAGTAACCGCTTGGCTCTGAGAATAAAGGCATCAGTCTATGAGTTTTGTAGTGAAGGGCACAACCTACGCAAGAAAAACTGTCATTCTTTGCTTATAGAACAAGTTGTAGGCTTGTGGCCTGCGCATTTCGTAGAAATAAGCGGCAGATGCTGACGATTTCTTGCCAAAGGATTAGCCTCTATCATTTCGATGTAAGGAGAAAGTTAGACATGGTAAAGCATGGAGGACTGAGCAACCCAACCTAATACACCGCCTTCGGATTGCAGGATGTGAATCGTGGCGTCATGATCGGCGCGATCGAACGCAGCGCAGCAGTCATCTAACAACAGGCAGTCATAGCCCAAATCGCTGGCATGGCGATAGGTTGCCAGCACACAGCATTGAGTTGTGACCCCCGTGATGAGAAGGTGAGTGATGTTTTGGCTGCGGAGCTTATGGTCAAGTTGAGTGTTGACAAAACAAGAATGGGCCGGTTTATCTAGCTGTATTTCATGGGGGAGAGGCTTCAATTCGTCGATAATTTCAACCCCTTTTTCTCCCTGAACTAGAAACCGGCCCATTTTGCCGGGCTCACCAATCGGGGAACCGGCATTGGTATATCGCTTTTGTTTACTGGAGGTTAAGTCAGATAAATCAGGAGAATGGCTTTCGCGGGTAAAAACGACCGTCAGCCCCATTTTTCGAGACCAGTCAAGCAAAACCTGAATTGACGGAATAATAGCCCTGACTGACTCTAGGCTAAGACTTAGTTGACTGCTATTGAATCCGTCGGGGTGGCAAAAATCATTTTGCATATCAATAATGAGCAGAGCTGTATGCTCTAATGGGAGCTCAAATGGATGGGTGTAGGTGTTGATTATCGCCATAAAATGTTTTAGAAGATTGATTGTTTTAGCCTATAGTATTACTCTAGATTTTGTCACTTAGTCGATGGCATTTGTCAATAATTTCTGAGTTTCAAATAGCAATTTTATATACAATCACTGTCCAGCCATTCCAGCATTGATGCTCGCTACTTTTTACTAAGCCATGGCCCATACTCACCGCCCAGAGTCCGAGATTGCCCTCCGCGTCAAAGCAATTGAGTCACTGCTCGTTGAAAAAGGCATCGTTGATCCGACGACTCTGGATACCATCATCGAGGCCTATGAACACCAAATTGGCCCCCACAACGGAGCCCGGATTGTGGCGAAAGCCTGGGTTGACGCCGACTATAAGCAGCGGTTGCTGGCCGATGGCACGAGCGCGATCGCCGAACTTGGGTTAACGGGGTTCTCCAGCGAGCACATGGTCGTGGTGGAAAATACCCCTCAAGTCCACAATCTGATTGTTTGCACACTCTGTTCCTGCTATCCCTGGGCCATTTTAGGCTTGCCGCCCACCTGGTATAAGTCCTTTGCCTACCGAGCGCGGGCCGTGATCGAACCGCGCAAAGTGCTACAGGAATTTGGGCTGGCCATTCCTGATGAGGTTGAAATTCGAGTGTGGGACAGCAACGCCGATTTGCGATATTTAGTTCTGCCAGAGCGACCGCAGGGCACCGAGGGCCTGTCCGAAGCGGCGCTGGCTGGTTTAGTGACCCGTAACGCCATGATTGGCACGGCCAAGGTTCAGCCCTCCGAACCACCTTCCACCCTTGCCGCTTAGGAGGATTTACGATGAACGGTCCCCACGATATGGGTGGTATGCACGGCATGGGGCCTATCCCTATCGAGCCAGATGAACCCGTCTTCCATTCCAAATGGGAAGCCAAAGTTTTTGCCATGAGCTTTGCCACCTTCTGCAACTTTTTCCCGGTGGATGAAACCCGCCATGCTTCAGAGCGGATGCCACCGGGAGACTATCTCAGTTCGGCCTATTACGAGCGCTGGCTGTATGCCCTGGAACTCTTGATCACCGAGCACAACCTGGTCACCCCCGCAGAAATTGAGCAACGTATCGCTGAGTTGGCACAAGGAGAGTAATCACGATGGCCATCGAAACCAGCAATGAGTGTATGACAGTCGCCCAGGCTCAGTACCTACTTCAGAATGGCGTTGACTGCCGTGATGTCAGTGACGATCCGCCTCGATTTCAAGCCGGGGACAGGGTTCGCGCAAAAGTCATGCACCCCATCACCTACACTCGCCTACCCCGCTATGTACGGGGAAAGATGGGCACCATCGCCAAGGTGAATGGGGTCTACGTTTTTCCGGACACGGTGGGGCAGCGTTTGGCAACAAAACCGCAGTACATATACAGCGTGCGCTTTGCCGCTCAAGAACTTTGGGGGCCAGATGCCTCCCCCAAAGATTCCCTCTATATCGACCTGTTTGACGACCATTTAGATGCGACCTGAATCCTATGCAACATCCTCAAAATCCACCGCCCATTCAATCCGGCTCTGGCATGCCAAATACAGATCAAGAACGCGTGTTTAATGCACCTTGGGAAGCCAAGGCCTTCGCCATTGTGAATCAGTTGGCCACGCTTGAGCACTGTACTTGGCCGGAATGGACCCAGTATTTGTCATCCGTGATCACCGCCACCGAAAACGATGCCTCTGACTCCGTGCCTTATTACGAACAGTGGGTCATGGCCTGTGAAAAACTGCTAGCGGACAAAGGCTTACTGGACGCTCAGGCGATCGACCAAAAAATGCACGAGTTAGTCGCAGAAAAGGAAGCAGAACATCGACATTAACGCCAAAGTCTGTAGAAGCCCTTAAAGGCCCCAAATTGTAGTTTTGCTAGTTTAGAGCCAAATCGCTAATGTGTACCAGACGATAAAATCCTCGGGCAGCTTGGTTTTGAGAATGTGGAAGAGGCACTTTTCCCCTTCACTGGACTTAGAGGGAATGCTTTCGGGGACGGTGAGAGCCATAAATGTTGTGATGGGCCCTTGTTCTTAGTTATCCCCAAAATAGTTCAAGGACTTTCAATCAGGGAAGAAAAGCAGAGAAAATGTATCTGAGACAACAATACTGACGTAGGGTGACTGATAACTTGCACAAAGATACAAAAAGAAGAATTGTTGTCACCAAGTTGTTCTGTCTTTTCTGAACATGCATTTAGATTTAGTAGGCGCTTCAGAAAATCAGCAGGGAGAAAAATCGCTTTGCACAGGTATTGAAGTAAGAAATTTAACCAAAAAATTTCACAAAGAAATCCTGTACCAAAACTTCAACCTAAGTATACCTGGTGGCCAATTCACATCAATTTTCGGGCCTAATGGTTGTGGAAAGTCAACGCTTATTAGCATGATCTCTGGGCTTATCCCATTTGATAGCGGGGAAGTCTATTTTGGTGGGAAATCACTTGCAGAATCAAAAATTGGATACGTATTCCAAAACTATAGGGATGCTCTTTTTCCTTGGCTGAGAGCAAGCGACAACATTACATATCCATTGTCCAGGGCAGGGCTATCAAAAGTACAGCGCAAATTAAAATTAGAGGAGTTAATACAGCAATTCGGAGTAAAGTTTGACCTAAAACGCTATCCCTATGAGTTGTCAGGCGGTCAGCAGCAGCTTGTTTCAATTATGAGGGCACTAGCGACAAGTCCAGAGGTCTTATTCCTTGACGAGCCGTTTTCAGCCCTGGATTATGAAGCCACGCTATCCATAATTGAAAAGTTACAAGAGGTATTCATATCCTCTGGTGTCACTATGGTAATGATTTCACATAACTTAGAGGAAGCCATTTATCTCTCTAACAATATTGTCCTCCTGACGAAAAGAACCACCCATGTAGCCGAGATAATCTCATTTGATATCAGTCATCCACGCACTGTGAAGACACTTTCTGACCCTCGATTTATTGACACTAAAGCTTACAGCCTAGATATCTTTAGGAGGGAGGTAAACAAGTGATATTCAAGATTAGCTCTAAGATGACCAATGAAGCTCTAGCGTCTTTCTTAATTGCTAATGTTGGCACTCTAATAGTCATCATCGCTTGGTGGATAGTAGCATCCCTAGAATTAATAAATCCTGTACTCCTACCAACTCCCATAGAAACTTTCAAGTCGCTCTTTGTTAGCTTGTTCCGTGGGGATCTAATTAAAGACTTCTGGCTTACACTTTATCGAAGCCTTTATGCCTTCGCGATTGCTGTAGTTGCGGGGGTTCCCATTGGCATCCTATTAGGATCAAACGAGAGGGTATATCGCTCTTTTGAGTTCCTGATCGATTTCTTCCGCTCTACTCCAGCGACAGCAATGTTTCCCCTATTTTTGGTTGTCTTTGGTATTGGAGACTTCTCTAAAATTGCTGTAGCGGCTTTCGCAGGAGCTTTAGTCGTATTTTTCAACGTAGCTTATGGTGTTATGAACACGAAGAAAACTCGTGTTATGGCAGCAAAAGCAATGGGAATCCCTTCTTGGAGGATTTTTGTTGATGTAACGTTTTTTGAAACTTTACCTCAAACATTTATAGGATTAAGAACATCAATTTCACTAACCCTTGTTGTTATTATTGTTGCCGAGATGTTTATTGGCTCTACTCACGGCATGGGACAGCGCATTATTGACTCACAACAAGTTTTTGATATGCCCCAAATGTATGCCTCTATTATCGCTACAGGGGTTATGGGATATGCCTTAAATCAGATTTTTCTGATCATTGAGGATAAGTTTGTTCATTGGAAGGGAAGATAATTACCATGACTGACCTGAATCGCCGCAAATTTGTTAAGTATGGTGCCCTCGCCTTAGGAACAGGTGCTTTGGCTGCTTGCAATAATGGCACCCAAGGAAATTCTAGTCAGGGTTCCCCTCAGGTAATCGTTAAAAAAGAGAAGGTGGTTGCTTCTTGGTTGCCAATTATGCAGACAACTGCATACTATGTAGCCTTAGAAGAAGGACTATTTGAGCAAGCTGGTATTGAAGTTGAGTCTGCAAAATTTGAGAATCCAAACCAGATCATTGATTCTCTAGTATCTGGTCGTGCTGACTTTGGCCCGCCTGGAGCTGCAGCTGGAATTACAGTCTTAGCTGAGGCTAAAGCGCCCGGAACGTTCAGAGTCTTCGGACTTCAAGGAGGCGGTATTAAGAGCGGGTTCACAAATGATGGGTTAATCGTCAAGCCTGACTCTTCTATTCAGTCACTCAAAGATCTTGAAGGTAAAAAAGTAGGAACTATCCCAGGGGTTCAGTGGGAAACTATCCTCAAGCATCTATTGAAGCAGAATGGGCTAGAACCAGGCACCAACGTAACTATTGAGCAAATGGCCGTAGGATTACACCTACCATCCGTTGTATCGGGGGCTGTAGATGCTACCCTTTCGCTTGAACCTGTAGGGTCAATTGCAGAAGCCACAAAGCAGGCTAAAATTGCGATGGTAAACCCCGTTTCTGAATTTATCTCTGACCCCTTCTACTCAGGGGCAGCAGTTCTAACATCAAAGTTTATTACTGACCACCCTGAAACAGCCAAAAAAGTAGTTCAGATTATTGATGAAGCTACGAAAATGGCAAATGAGAACTTTGATAAGTATCGTCCTATCATTTCTAAGTACACGGCTTTAGAACCAGACCAAGCAGAGTATGTTGCCCAGCCTCGTCTAAGAGGATTTAACGATTTAGACGCTGAAGACGTAACGTCCTATCAGAAGTTTATCGACGTGTTCTTGTCTGAAGGTGTGCTTGATCAAGAAATGAGCGCTCAAAAGATGATGCTTGGCAAGGAAGAACTAGCATAGATATCATAAGGTCACCTAAAAATGGCAAGACGAAAGTTTAGAGCAGCTGTTGTGCAAACCTTAGCTGCTCTGGGGGATTTGGATTTCAATATCAATCTTCTGGATAAATACGCTCAGGAAGCGGCTCGGCAGGGTGCTGAACTGGTTGTCTTCCCTGAGTGCATGAATACAGGATACTTGTTCGATTCTCAGCAGCACTGCTCTGAGCTGGCCGAGACAATTACTGGAAAATATGTCGAGGCAATGGCTGACCTTTGCCGCAAGCATGGCTTGTTTATAGCTAGTGGCTTTACTGAGAAAGACGAAGTTAATGAAAAAATCTTTAACAGTGGATTGCTCCTAGACAAGACAGGCAAGTTAATCCTTCATTACCAAAAACAGTTTTTGGCTACCCACGACCAAAATTGGTTTGAATGCGGGGTCAAAGGTTCTCCTGTTGTTGATACAGAATTGGGCCGCATTGGTTTGCTCATTTGTTTTGATGGTCGCATACCTGAGATTGCTAGATGTCTGGCATTACAGGGAGCCGACATCATTCTAGATATGGCAAACTTCTTTGCGATGGATCAAGCAGAGATGTGGGTACCAGCCCGAGCTTTTGAAAATGAATCTTGGATTATTGCAGCCACTAAAGCTGGGGTAGAACGCAGCATCTACTATCCTGGTGGCAGTATGATTGTGGCTCCTACTGGTCAGGTAGCCGCGAAAATCCCCTACGATACCCATGGTGTTGTATCCGCTGATATTATTTTCTCAGAAGAACCTAAAACTAAGTTAGGCAATCGCCGTCCCGATATTTATCAAAGACTGCTGACTCCTTTTGAGGAGACCCCAGTCGCTGCCTTCCTCAAGCAGCCACTCATTCCTGAAGAGGAAACGACTAAAGTAGCAGCTGTTCAATGTCATAGGACTGATGAGCCTAACAGTTTGGATGCTGCTTTCGAGATGGTTAGCCATGCAGCTAAGTTGGAAGTTAAGCTTTTGGCCTTACCGTTACACTTTGGCTCCCCGATGTGGAATCTTAACCACCAAGAAGCAGAAGATGCGGCTAAGGATACAGAGGTTCATATCAACCGGGCTGGAGAAATCGCGAGAGATTATGGTTGTGCAATCGTTCTTCCCGTTATTGAGAAAATAGGCGATATTCTTTCTTCTTCAGCAACTTTGATTGGCCCAGAAGGCCATGTAATCGGTCGCTATCGACAAACTCATCTAAGCCCATCTATGCAGGCTTGGGCTAAGGCGGGTGATGAGCTGCCGGTCTTTGAGACTCCATTTGGCCGCATTGGCATCATTTTGGGTGATGATGGTCTTTATCCTGAAAGCACACGTATTCTTGCATTGAATGGAGCCGATATTATTGTTTGGTGCAGCGCTTGGGTACAACCTTCAGAAAGGGAATTACTAGCTGTTCCTAAAGCTGAAGATAATCGTGTTTATTTAGTTTGTGTAAATAGAACAGACTGTCCTTATCCAGGGGGATCTTTTGTTGTTCCTCCAAACGGCTTTCCCCACTGGGATGTAAACATCTCGGCTCCACGAACGACTAGACACGGAGCGGTCATGCCAACCTATGCTAATTTGGCACTATCTCGGCAAAAAAGGATGATTCCTAATGTTGATATGCTGCGAAATCGTCTGATTGAAACCTATGGCCCTTTGGTAAACACTTCTATTAAGTAAGTTTCCACGGTTTCCCCCAACCGTCACCTCAGCGGCGGCCATCTTTCCTTCTAAAGACTTCAGTATTGTGTGGGTAGACTCCTAATGCAACTGGTTCAGTGTTGCGATCGCCCCACTCACTGCCCTAGGTGGCGTCCTGCATCTGAGTCACATCGATTGTGTCATCTACTCAGTATCTATCTTTGAACGCGACTCCTTCAATCACATCGGCGAGGTGTTTGAAGCTTCGAATTCTGAGCCAGCTCTTCTGAGCGCTTTCGACCAACTTGAACACCAGTGCCAGGATGGTGTCCTTGGAGACACAGCCTCGGGTTTTGTCGGTTCTGAGTCGCACGGTGGCAAACGTCGATTCAATCGGATTGGTGGTACGAATATGCGCCCAGTACTCAGCGGGGAAATGGAAGAAGGACAGCCTACTACCGCTGCATCTTAGATGCCGCTGCCATCCATGCCGCCCTGCTAGAGTCTGCCTTTGATCTCTACCGGCTAGAACTCTACAAAGCACTGCGCTGGCCCCTCCCACTACCCCCGCCGAAGAGCTGAAACAAGGCAGAAAACTCACTGCCTACCTCTAGCGCAGGTCTGAAAGCACTACCTAGCAGTTTGCCCAACCCGAAAAATGATGCCCACACACCTATCAAAATACTTTTGAAGTCCGTATCTGCATTAGCCACCTCTCAGTTCCCCTTCGCGTTGGAGTGCCTTTTGCCGTAAAACCCCAGATATCCCGCTTGTGTTGAGGGCCGTAGCTGATGTGGATAGGACGATCGTGCCCGTAAAAATACAGCGAGTCAAACGGCAGCCGCTGGGCCACAATACAATCCACCAGGGCATCGCTGGGCAGGTCGAGAATGCGGAAATCACAGGCTGCCCCGAGGCGATCGCAGTAGTACCGCCCATTCCGATTCACCTCGTGGGCCATGTGTTGATCTAGGCTGGGGGTGGCGATACCGTGCTTCTTTCCTGTCGCTGGGTCTTTCTTCGCCAGCCATCGCTTCAGATCCGCTGAGCAAAAGCCGTAGGTAAGCAGAAAGCGGTCGTGCCCAAACTCATCAATTACCGGATCAACAACACATCGGCATAGGGCTTCCAAGGCAGGAAGCGTTTCGTCAGGGTTACTAGGGTATGGGTCGATGTAGTCGGCATCTTTGCGGTAAGTCCGAGTGCAGGTACAGAACTCCTTTAGCGTTAGATATTGCCCCAGAAGCTGCGTAGCCATTAAACAGTTGCCTCCCCGACCTGGTTCTTTAGCTCCAAAGCTAAAGTGACAATGCTTCAACTACCTATGGCCTAGGAAAGAGTTGAACCTTGAGAACCTTGACATATAAGGTTTTCAAGAATTGTTTAACCGTTTTTTCAAACAATCTGATTGGATTTTTCCGATTACAACGGAAATTGTTATACCTTTTTATTTTCCCTACCTTAGAGTACAACGGTACAACAAGCGTTTCACGCCTTGAAATTGTTCAACCGTATTTTTAGTCGACAGCAGGTGACTAAGACCGGTCGCCTGCTGGCGCACCAGGGGGCCGTCTCGGTGAGTCGCTGGTTTCCTGGACAGTTGGCGGAAGTAAAGGAAATTTCATTGACCAATGAATTTCGAGACCGCTGGGCTACCTTAGAGAAGCCTAGGCTATGTATATGAATAGCCTTAAGTAAGCTTAGCGCTAGATGCCCCCTCTAGCTAAATGATGCTGAAAGACCTGAAATACTACGCCAAAAAGTTTGCGAAGCTGAACGTCAACAAACATCGAGAGCGAGGGGCTGCTCCCCATAAGCCTGTGCTCTTGATTTCAGTAATTGAATTGATTGAGCAAGGCAAGATTCGACTGAATCAGGTACCGCTATCGCCAGAGCTAATTTCGACGTTTCTCAAGTATTGGCGCAGCCTGGTAAAAACGGATCACCGCTCTGATATCTCACTACCATTTGTGCATTTGACGGGGGATACGTTTTGGCACCTAACGTTTTACCCTGACAGCGAAACAGCAACACCGACGGGGTTGGGCCGCAAGGGCGTTACGGCTGTTAGACGCATTGTTCAATACGCGTCTTTTGATCCTGAGTTGTTTTCCATCTTGCAAGACCCAGGGCAGCGAGTGATTTTGCTGCGGGTGCTGATTGATAGCTGGTTTTCGGGGCGATCGTCGGAGATTGAACAGCTATCATTAATCGATGAGTTTGAGTCTGTGAAAACCCAGCTTCTGCGAGAAGGCGGAGCGACTTACAACGTCGAAGACCTTAGAGATGAGGAAAACATTGTTGTTAGGAATGGGGCGTTTCGCAAGATTGTGGTGTCGCTCTACGACCAGCGCTGCGCGTTTTGCGGGTTGAGAATTATCAGCGCTGATGGGCAAAACATTGTAGACGGTGCCCATATCAAACCGTTTTCTGAGTTTAGGGATGATCGTTTTATCAATGGGCTGGCGCTCTGCAAGAACCACCACTGGGCGTTTGACCACGGCTGGTTTGGGGTGGATGACGACTACCGAATTGTGATTCCACCGGAGCGGTTTACGGAAGAGCCTGTGGTGGAGAGCAGAGAGATGGTGGCGTTTGGAGGAGAGGCGATCGGGCTGCCGAGAGAAAGGGAGTTTAGGCCAAGTTTGGAGGGGTTGAGGTGGCATCGAGAGAGGTGGGAGATGGAATAAAAGTTACTGTTCTCCAAGTGCTTTTATCCCAAAGCCAAAAGCCCCCATCTCAGCCCTCATCGGTTCTCATTAGTGGCTAAAGTCTACTCCATAGCTGCTGACGCTTATTCCTCAAGCCTAAGACATAAATAAACCAGATTAATGCCTGCTCCTTAGCCGCTAAGCAGTTCTGCTTAAGCGTAATCCCTCTTTAGTCACTATTGACGAAGTAAACTAAAGCTAAAAAGTATGGAAGAGGGCTGTATCTATGGTGACACCTCGACTTGCTGTCCGTACCGTGGGCTTCGTTGATGAG
>NZ_JACJOX010000060.1 GCF_014695775.1 Leptolyngbya sp. FACHB-60
CAGTCGGACGATAGGGGCGGTTATGGATAACGTCAAGGCCTAACCCGACCAGCCAAAGCGTCAGGGCCTGAGGCATATGGTGGCGATTTCCCCAGGGTGGGCCATTATCGACCGGCAACGCCTGAGGCTGTCCCCATCGAGCAAAGGTGTCTCGTAGGGCGGCTTGAACTTGCTGGGCCGATACCGATTCAAAGACGTATTGGGGGAAAAGCGTGACTGTCAAGCAGCGCACCACTGTGTTCATCAACGAGCGATATCCAACTGACGGGGGTCCCATCGGCCAGGCGCTGGTGGGAGGTCGCATCCAATTGCCAGACGTCATGCACCCGCTCGGCCCGGTGCCGCTCGACCGGAGGACGTCGCATCGGCGGTATGCTCTGCTGTTGTTGGCGAAACCAACGCTGTAAGGTGCGTTGATGGGGAATCACGGCCTGCGGATATCGTTCTGCCAGCAGCACTCGAATCAGCCCCGCCCCCCACCCCGGATGACGCCGTTTCAGCCACACCGCCGCACGATAGATCAAACGCTCCCCGCGCGGTCCGCTCTGCTGATAGCGGATCGCAAGGCCCACCTCGCCATTGTCCCGGTACTGTCGCCAGATTTTACGCACGCCCCAAACCGACAACTTCAGCTGTTGGGCGATCTCTAAGAGCGGTTCTCCCGCTTGATGACGGGTCACAATTTCTCGACGCAACGGCACTGGGATGACGGTAGTCATCGGGTTTACCTCCGCTCACGATGGCTATCTAACGTCTTATGTTCTACTGTTTTACCGCTAAAACCCTGAAGGGGCACAACTCTGTGTCGTATCTTGGGGGCACAACCTTACGTCGGGCAACACACTGCAATGCCCCTACACCCCACTCGAATTGCACCAGCTCAACCCCCACGATTTTGCCTACGGCGATCGCGTTGTCTTGCCCGATGGCCGCACTGGAATGGTGTCTAAGGTGGGCTATAAATATGGCCACGTCGATGCTGATTCTGGGGCCGATTGGAAAGGTTACCTGACCGAGCTGAGGTCAGCGATACCCGATAAAATGGGGCAGCCTAGAGTGCAGCAATTGAGCCTGCTGTAGCGCGATCGCGTCTAGACGCTTTAATTAAAGTGTCACCGCTCCTTTGATGCTCTTTCAATCAGTGAAAACCATTGAAACTCAAAGGTTTTTCAGCATCAATGAGCATGCCCACAGAACCATCATGCCCCAAACAAGTAAGCCAACTTTTAGGTCAAAGCTATCCTGAGCTAATCTAAACGCTCAAGTCGGTCAGACTTTAAACATCAGGCAACATATTTGTGCTTATAGGGGACCTAGCAAATGAGCAAGCTCCCTTTGAATGGCTCCATAGCATTCACAAGAATAGTTTTCTAAAGCTTCACCGTCCAAAATCGTGACCTGACCACGGGTGTAACGAATAACACCAGCCTGACTCAGGTTGCCAGCGGCTACTGTGACACTCGGACGGGGAACGCCTAACATTTCTCCGATAAACTCTTGAGTCAACAAAAATGTATCGCTTTGCACACAGTCTCGTACTAGCAAGAGCCAGCGAGCCAGTCGTTGATTAGTTGAGTGAAATCGATTACAGGCGATAGACTGAGCCGCTTGGCTAAAAAGAGCCTGATAGTAGCGAAGCAGTACGCTTTGTAACGGTCCACCGCGATCGAACTCAGCCTTTAACGTTGCAGCACTCATGCGCGTAGCCTGGCCTGGAACCTGCACGTAGGCTCGATGGGATTTGGTCGTACCGCCCAAAAGGGCCACAATACCCACCATTCCTTCCCGTCCTACTAGACTAACCTCAATGGTGGAGCCGTCTTCCATTGAAGTAACCAAAGAAAACAATGAGTCGTGTGGAAAGTAAACGTGAGGAATGGATTCATCAACGTCGTAGATGGGCTGATGGATTGTCAGTGAACCCAGCTCTAAATGGGGAGTTAGCCGTTCATATACTTCTGTTGGGAGAAGCGCAAGCAGACGATTCGCAGGGCGATCAAAATTTTGAACGTTAGACATATCTCTTTCCTAGGGATGAGCCATGTTGAGAAAAACAACTACTGGCACTAGGAAAAAGGCTTAAATCCCATTCACAATGTCAAAAGAAATTAATCTAGGCTGGCAAACCTTTTTTACGTTGCCTATTTGCACAATAACAGCAATATAGTTGGCAATGTGGCTAAGTTTCAGCGGTTTTATATTACCTTCCTTGGTCTGTACTAAGAGATTTGTGCGTTTAATCCTGCGGCCTACCCGGCATCCCCAACCGCGCCCCAATCAACGAGGCCCACGTTGAGCCCAATCGCCAGCACTACCAGCACGATGTTTTCCCCATCGCCCTAGCTCTCGCTGGCCGTCGTAAATGCATCGATCCCATCCATAGCCGCACCCGTTGCAACTTGCCCAGGGTGCCCAAGACAAAAAAACATGCCAGCGCAGTCCGCACCAATAGTAGGACTTCCTGGGGAATCTGCCGTTCGGTTGTGGCTGCTCAATAATTACGAGTGTTATCTCGTAGACGGAGAAATCAACCTGACGCCGTACTAAGAAGGGTGGCAAATGATAATCAACGAATTTTGCATTTTGCTAGACGCCTACACCCAAGCCGCGAATGATGGGGACACGGGTACTGCTGAAGCGTTGATGAGAGAATTAGATGGCCTAGTCATGTCATCCCAATACGATCGCATAAATGCAGAAAAAACTAAGGGATGGACGGTGGGGTAGTGTCTGCACAGATGCCAAACAAAAACCCTCACGGGCCAGAAGTGCCGGTGGGGGTTAGTTCTCAGGGTGCATCTACGATTCAAGACTTGTGCCCGTTACTTGTCTAGGATGCCCTCGTCAGTGGGGGCGGTAGCAGGGGTAAGCTGTTTGACGTACATGGAATTTCACATCTGCCCCTGGCGATTGCCAGGGGCATTTTGTTGGTTGCTACCGCCGCCGTATAACTGTTCCCTTTCTCTCCCAGCCTTTCATTGGAGATTGGCCTAATGGGCAGTTTTTGAATAGATACTGATGGATAGCGTGGGTAGCGCTGATCCGACTTCATTGGGGTTGTTGTTCATGAGCGCTAGGTAGTTGCCGCGATCGCTAAACGCAACCCGATAGCCATGAGGCCAGTCCTGAACTTCTCCAGTTCTCACACTGCCCAAGCGCGCTCCGGCCACCGGCCCCGCAAAGAAATAGCTATCACCATCTGGACTTAGGCCTATGGCATCATCGGATCGATCAGCCGGTAGCCCAGTGCTGGTCACGCGCGCGCCCGTTTGTGGATCCCAAGTGACCAGCAGTCCATCGCCAGGCGATCGCGTTAGCACATTAAGCAACCCATCATTTCTAAAGACTATATTCATCCCCCAGAAGAGGATATCTTCCGGCGGCAGCGTCCTAGCGTACTCAAACATGCCGCTCTGATTGAGCCGCCATAGGTCTACACGACCCGATGAATCATTCGAGTAGAGCTGAATGGCTAAAAATTGGCCGTTGGGGCTAATGGCAAATCTACCGCTGGTGTCTAAAGATTGCACTGCTGCACCGTTCGCCGTGTTCCACAGAGCTAGTTGTGGTGCAGAAGTGCCGTCTTGATCGGGGTTCACAAACGTTATGATCCGCTGATTGTCACTGCTAAAGGCAATCTGACCACCATCTATGGTTGAAGTTGCCTGGCTGATTGTTTTTTTCCACAGCGGCTGACCTGTCTCGATCGTCCATGCCGCTAGTTCCACGGTGTTGGTGGGAGACGTTTGCGCGATCGCCGCCACCTTCGTCCCGTCCTTGCTGATCGCCGCCCCATCAAAACGAGTCTGCTCGCCAGCAGTAATCTCCTTGATTAGCGCACCTGTTTGCGTATTCCATATCTGAAGCGTTGCACCGTCTGTGGTCAAGGCCAGTAGCCGTTGTCCATCCGCGCTAAAGCTAAACCCTGCCGCTGCCGTTGGCAGGGTTGTTATGGGCGCTTTATTCCAGCGAGCACCGGCTGCTGCCACAGGTTGCGCCCTACCATCTTTGACCAACGCCTGATAGACAAAAGCCGCCACCTCAGCGCGGGTCGCTGGGCGATTGGGCAAGAGCTGATCGAGGGCAGGATAGTTAACAACGATGTTGGCGGCTCTGGCAGCGGTGATGCCAGGGCGAGCATATGCCGGAATAGCAGCAGCATCTTTATAGGCAGATAAGTCCGCCATACTACCGCCCTGATATCCCAATCCATTGGCGATAGAAATCAGGGCCTGTACGCGGGGTATCGGTTGATTGGGCCTAAACTGATTCCCCGGATATCCTGAGAGAAAGCCCGCAGTGCGAGCTTTAGCAATATAGCCAGCCGCCCAATGATTGTTAGGCACATCCGCGAAGGTTGGAGTACTGGGCTGCGTTGCATTCAACCGCTCATTCGGTACTTGAAAAGGCTGCGCTGACATAAACGCTTGATTCAAAATCGCCGCAAACTGCGCGCGGGTTACGGGTTCGTTAGGCTGGAACGTGCCATCGGGGAAGCCGCTAATCACACTGAATCGTGCGAGGCCTGATATGTACTCATAAGCCCAGTAGTCGGCAGGGACATCTCTAAAGGAGGTGCTTGGCGCCGGGATGGGTGCAGGCACCTGCGCAGGCACAGGCGTTTGTGCTGACACAGACGCACTCAAAGGTGTGAGCAAGCTGAGACTCAAGCTAAGCGCTAGGCCGAGGCAAAATGGTGATCTGAAGCGCATGTGGTTATTCGCGGGTAGTTTAAGGGAGTAGTAGGTCTCAT
The DNA here is from genome assembly GCF_014695775.1 of Leptolyngbya sp. FACHB-60. Taxonomy (GTDB): domain Bacteria; phylum Cyanobacteriota; class Cyanobacteriia; order Phormidesmidales; family Phormidesmidaceae; genus Nodosilinea. Next base: position 4,754 of record NZ_JACJOX010000060.1, read on the forward strand.
ATTCCGTCCATCTGGAACGGACTAAATTTATAAGCTGAGCCTATACCGAATAATTAGCTAGATTACCGTAGTGGACTGCAATTGGGCTGAAGGTGATGAGCAGATTTCTAGCTGGCACTGCTGACTCACAGAATCAAGTGCTGAGAATCTATAGTTGTCGTTGAGTAGTTGCAATTTTTACATGAATCGGTGCCATACCCCATTGAATGTCTCCGGACAAGCGTGACCACAAATAGCAGTGTCACAGATTTGATGATGTTTTAAGAGAAAGGTGAGTAGATTTTGTGTGTTAGGACACACATAGCAAAAAGGCTTTGAACTAAGCGATAACGAACAAATTAGGATTAGTGCTCTCGTCTGTCCTAATTCTTCTATCTAGCTGCTTTCCTGCCATCCGCACTGTTACCGAAGGGCAAATTACCTTTAACAACGGCAGTCCAGAGCCTTTCAATACACAAGTCTTTAACAACGAATTGGGCACAGGAAAAACTGATAATCGAATCGTTGTCGAACTGACAGTTGATAAAAGCTTGCTATGGTCTGGGGATAAGTTTCGGACGGTTATTATCTCTGGTAGTAACGCGAATTGTTTTGCGAGAGACTACATTCGTGGAAAACTGGTCAGTGAACTTCGAGGATAATGCAACTTTCTATCCGGTTCCTTCGAGGAAGTTGTCAATAGCCAGAAAACAGCGCAAACGATCAAAGTTGACTTTGATCCAACCGTCCTCGAAGGCGAGAAGGAAAAAGCAAATTGGGAAATTTTAGCCCGTTAGAGGGCTTACGAATAGAAACGTACATCAGGCAATAGCAGCACAACAATCTTGTTAAAGAGATAGTTTCCACATATTGCTCCTATTAGGGTGGATAGCCAGAAACTTTCGGTATATCTGTCTCAATCCGCCAGATCGCTGGAAACTTTCCGCATATTATTCGATCTGGGTGGATAGCCAGAAATTTTTCACATATTTTAGCTATAGTACACACCCAATCAGGCTGCACAATTGCCCAGGCTAATTGCCCGTGCCTCAAAGCAGCCTCACAATCTCTCTCGGCAGATCTTTCGTAAAAAATTCCAAAATTTGTCCAACGCCGCGTTGGACAATTGCTACTCAACTGTATCGGCGTAAGCCAGATGGGCTAATTGCGCGCGCAGGCAATTATTCAAGAATGTTCTGCAGTAGTTAGCGCAAAGAAGGCACCGCCCGGCTTCCTGACATTTGCTGACTCAAAGATTACCTTTGGCCGCGCACAACTTGCTCTTCTGGCGGCGCACCTAGGAAGACGACGCGCACCTGTTGCGGCTGAAAGATCCCAGGGACGCTAACTTGCGCCGTCGCTTGCGGGATGGCGACACAGCGGGTAAGGGCGGATTGAGGATTGTTGGCGTTCAGTGCAGTCACATAGATGGTGGCGCGGCGTCCGAGCACTTCGCTGTACGACAAAACGGGCAGCAGTGAGTCGAGGCAGCCATTCAGGGTGAACTGGAGCGAAACCCGCGTTTCTGACCCCGTGACGTTATCGGCAACGGGAATGCGGACAGCTTGGATTTCGGTAATTCGACCTCCGATCGCCGTCAAGCTTTCGGTGCGAGCCGGAACCGGAATTGCTTGAGCGGTAGTGGTCGCGATTGTGGCTAAGGCTGCTGTGATGGAAAAAATTCTAGCTAACCTAAGTACCAGACAAAAACTGTAAGACTTGGAGAAACTCATCGGTTTTTTGTTCAAGATTAAGCACGATATTTCTAAGATAGTCAAAGCTGTAGCGAAACATGTTCTTATTTTGAGCGCGGCTCAAGCTGCTGGGTGGATATGAACGGGTCGAGTTGCAGGCGAATCGGTGGTAGGTTGCTGTCAGCGGTTCATGGCGTACACCGTGCCCGTGGTACAGCTCTAATATGAGAAACCTATGGTTAGGCGAATTGTCTTTGGGCTGCTAGGGGTATGTATCTGTGTGGGGTTCGTTCTCTTGACAAATCAGGCGCTGCTGTCTCAGGCACCGGCCTTTGTAGCTCAGGGGCGAGGAGGAGCGGTGGCCACCGTAGACACCCGCGCCACCCAGATTGGTATTGATGTCTTAAAACGGGGTGGCAATGCGATCGATGCCGCCGTCGCCGCTGCCGCCGCCTTAGGGGTTTCAGACCCCTTTTCCGCCGGTATTGGCGGCGGTGGCTTTATGGTGATTTATCTAAGGGATAGCGATCGCATCATTACCCTTGACGGCCGCGAGCAGGCCCCAGCCTCGGCCCAGGTGGATATGTTCAAAGACCCCGACAGCTCGACCGGAGCGGTGTTGCCCTTTTCACCTAACCGCAATTCGTCTGGGGTGGCGGTGGGTGTGCCGGGAACGCCCCTGGAGTGGGCGGAGGCGCTGAACCGCTACGGTACGCTGTCGTTGGCGGAGGCGCTGCAACCGGCGATCGCCCTGGCCACAGACGGCTTTGCGGTAGACGCAAACTTTGCGGCCCAGGTGGCGCAAAACCAGGCCCGCTTTGCAGCCTTTACGTCGACCCAGGCCTTATACCTACCTGATGGCAGGCCGCCTGCCGTTGGTTCGCGCTTCAAGAACCCTGACCTGGCCAACACCTATCGTCTGCTGGCTGGTCAGGGGGTGAATGCGTTTTATCGGGGTGAGATTGCGGCGGCGATCGCCCAGACGGTGCAGCGGCCTCCTGCCGTTGAGCAACCCCCCTTTCGCATCATTCCCGGCGGCATGACGCTGACGGATCTCGATCGATATGAGGTGCGGGTGCGGCCACCGACAGTTACCACCTACCGGGGCTTTACGCTTTACAGCATGGGCTTACCCAGCAGCGGCGGCATCACCACTGGAGAGATTTTCAGCATTTTGGAGGGGTTTGACCTGGGCGAGAGCGACCGCGCTAAAGCCTGGCACACCGTGCTGGAAGCTGAGCGCTTAGCCTTTGCCGATCGCAACGCCTACCTGGGCGACCCTGAGTATGTAGATGTGCCTCTGACCGGTTTGCGCAGTGCCGACTTTATCCAGACTCGGCGAGCCTTGATCGGCGACAGCGCCCCGGAAGCGGGTAAAGACTTCCGCGCCGCGCCGGGTGATCCGCTGCCCTACCAGAATGACCCCAGCCCTAGCCTGACTGTGCCCCAACTTAGTGCTCGGTCGGAGGGGGCAACTGGTATCTCAACGACGCATCTCGTAGCCAGCGATCGCCTGGGCAACCTAGTCTCTTACACCCTCACCCTCGAATCTATCGGTGGCTCGGGTATCGTGGTGCCGGGCTATGGCTTTATTCTCAACAACGAGCTGACGGATTTTGACCCCGTCAGCCCCCATCCCAACGCGCCGGAGCCGGGGAAGCGGCCCCGCAGCAGCATGGCTCCTACCATCGCTCGCAGCCCGGGGGGCGACCTGCTGGCCTTCGGTTCCCCGGGCGGCTCCACCATCATCACCACGGTGGTTGGTCTGGCGGTGAACCTGATCGACTTTGGCATGACGCTGCCGGAAGCGATCGCGGCCCCCCGCCTTTCCCAGCGCAACACGGGCATAACTCAGGTTGACGGCGGTTTTGAGCAGGGGGCGATCGCTCAGGCGTTAGCTGAAATGGGTCATGTGCTAGAGCCTGTGCCCGAAATTGGTGCTGCTGCAGGGTTAATTGTGCGTCCCGATGGTTCCATTCTGGCGGCGGCAGAACCCACGCGGCGCGGCGGGGGAACGGCGATGGTAGTGGAACAATGAAACCAGCGTAGACGGCCCTAAAGTAGTGAAGCTGCGAGTTGGATCTATTTAGTTCTTTTGTATTGACTGGATAGCTGCAGGCAACTACTCAACCCACTAGCCTTCAGCAGTTTGAAGCCATTGAGCACTCGGCTTGCTCGATAATCACCTCAGCTACCTCCTAGCAGAGGCGGTCTAACGTTCGACATGAGCGGCGGCCACCGGCCAGCCGCGCGAAACCGCTGTAGCGCAGCTGGCCGGTGGCTGCCGCTCGATGGAGGGGTTAGGCAACGCCATGGTGACGCAAAACAAGGCCCGTAGCAGCAAACGCCTCGTTCCCCGCCAAGCGACCAGAAACCCGCTTCACCACTTCGAACCCTTCGCCAAGGTACAACTGTAGAGCGGCTTCATTGCCTTCGAGAACGTCGAGCGAAACCGGACCGGATTCACAAGAAATTACCTCACGCACCAGCCGCCTCGCGACTCCGCGGCGCTGATGCCGCGGGCTGACGTAGAGCCAGGTGATTTCGCCTTCAGCGATTGCGATGAAGCCCAACGGAATGCCCTCGTCATCCGCGACCAGCACCTTACCATCGAACAGGCCCTCACCTTCTGCAGTCTCCTCAAGCGTCAGAAACGCGTCCATCAACCCGCTCGCCTCGAGTTCTTGCTTGCGCGCTTCATCATGGATCACACATAGATGTGGCCAGTCGGACGATTCGTACTTGCGGATCCGCATACGGTGCCTAACTCGTAATTAGAGGGAAAATTTCTGCCTAATACCCCCTGCGGGATCTTAGGTGGAAATCTGTCTGCCTAAACACCCCACATAGATCTTATGTGGAAAAATTTCAGCATAAATGCCGAATATGGGATCCTAGATGGAAAATTTCAGTATAAATCCCTGGCGACTGGGGGAAAGACAACTTAAGCTTCCCTTATATCTAGTACAGAATTACTCATGGATGGTTCAACTCCACCAAGGCGCTTGCTTGACCAGGTGCGAGATGCGATTCGGCTGAAACATTATCCTTACCGAACAGAGCGGTCCTACGTTCAGTACAACGCCTGTGGCAAAACCATGAGCCAGTCGCAAAGGGAGACACCCAGTGAAATAACTCTGAGTCCTGGTTTAGTTGCCCCACACCTGAAAGAGCAGCATCACAGTCTCTCCTTGCAGCTCTTTCAGGTGTGGGGCCGCGATCGCACCCTTGGGCCTAGCTGAGCATCAGGCCAGCGCCCTGTCCAGTTTCTGCTACAACGTGGGGCCGCACCAATTTACAGGCAGCGACACCTATCGCCACGCCCAAGTAGGCAACCACCAAACCGCTGCCGATGCCCTAATGAGCTGGACAAAGGCCGGTGGCAAGGTGCTGCCCGGTCTGGACAAGCGCCGCGAGAAAGAGAGAGCCATTTACCTCGGAGAGTAACCACCGTGACTTGGCAATGCCTTTACACCCCGCTCGAATTGCACCAGCTCAACCCCCACAATTTTGCCTATGGCGATCGCGTTGTCTTGCCCGATGGCCGCACTGGAACGGTGTCTAAGGTTGGCTATAAATATGGCCACGTTGACGCTAATACCGGGGCTGATTGGAAAGGCTACCTGACCGAGCTAAGGCCATTGATACCCGATGAAGTGGGACAGCCCAGGATGCAGCAATTGAGCCTGCTGTGGCGCGATCGCACCTAGACGCTTTAATTAAAGTGTCACCGCTCCTTTGCCCTCTTTCAATCAGTGAAAACCATTGAAACTCAAAGGTTTTTCAGCATTAATGAGCATGGCTTAAGAACCATCATGACCGACCCCACCCTGCTCGAAATTATTGCCCGCCTAGAGCGTATTAAATCGCAGCAGCGTGAGATCCTCCAACTACTGCGCCATGGTGTGACCCCACCAGAGTGGGCCAACGGCGAGGTGTTGGCAATGTCTCTAGGTATCAAGCCTCGCGCCGTGGATGGTGAACTGCGAGCGCGCATCCTAGCCAGCCGCGTCGGTGTTGTCCGTTTTACCAGACAATACCGACGCAGCCGCCGAGTTTTGGGCAATATTTACCTTTGCCGTAGATTTACTCCCAGCTAAATCAGTGCGAGGATGTGGACGCTCCCCTGTCTCCATTTCGCCAAACCCACCCCATGCCACGACTCTTTCCCCTTGCGCTGTCTGCCGCCCTGCTGACAACTGGCGCGATTGCTCGTACTGCCCTCGCCCAACCCTCCCTAGAGGTCGTAGCTGAACTACAGCAAGCCCCCGGCAACCTGACCGTCACCCCCAGCGGGCAGCTAATTCTGTCGCTGCACCAGTTCTACAACCCGCCTTACCCCGTCGCCGAGTACAGCAATGGTGCGATCGCGCCGTTGCTACCCCAGTCAGAAAATAGCCCCGTTACCGCCAGCGTACTTGGCCTTTTAAGCGACAGCACCGGCATTGTTTGGCTCCTAGACAACGCCATGGGGAATGATAGCCCCCCGCAGCTGGTGGGGTGGGACACCCAGCAAAGCGCTCTCCACAAAACCATTTCACTGGCCGATGTCACCCCTGCTGGCTCGTTCATTAACGACCTGCGCATTGACGAGACGACCCAGACCGCTTTCATCACCGACCCAGCCGGTGGCGACAACGCAGCCCTGATCGTGGTGGACCTAGAAGCAGGCACCGCCCAACGAGTATTAGAGGGCCACTACAGCGTTACCCCAGAACCCATCGACCTGTTTGTGGAGGGCAATCCATTGCTGAGGCGTCAAGAGCGCACTTACCAGCGACCGCAAGTCGGCGTAGATGCCATTGCCATGGATGCCAACCACGAATGGCTTTACTACGGCGCTCTGCACGGCACCAGCCTCTATCGAATTCGCACCGCCGACCTGAGGGATGGGTCTCTGAGCGCGGCAGAATTGGCAAGTCGAGTCGAGAAGTATGCCGACAAACCCATTTGTGACGGCATTTTGATGGATGGGGCTGGCAACATCTATTTAGGAGAACTCGCAGCCAATGCGATCGGTGTGATCACCCCCGAGCGGGAGTACCGCCGTTTGATTGAAGATCCTCGCCTTAGCTGGGTTGATGACTTTGAGTTCTCTGCCGATGGTCAAACCATCTATGCGGTTACCAATCGACTGCACCTATCGGCCCCGCTAAATGCAGGAGTAGAATCGGGCACACCGCCGTTCTATATTTTTGCATTTGAACCCCTTGCTCCTAGAACCCAGCCGTAGGCATTTGCTGCCTGGGGGTGCCCTTGATCCATAGTCCTTAGCTCAGTACCCAGGGCTTTTTGCTGCCTACGTCTGCTGGTGTTTGAGAAACAGGGCAGGCGCGCGATCGTCAAAGCAGTGGGCACCAAAAGTAGGACTTCCTGGGAAATCAGTCGTTCGGTTCATGAATCCTAGTAGCTACGGCGTAACACTCGTAGATAGAGAAATCAACCTGACGCAGCACTAAGAGGTTGGCAAGTTATGAACACTGACATTCAGACCCTAAAGCAAATTCTCAACCGTATCCTACGCACCGAGCCGGCCGACAAAACCCATGCCGCGCTCCTAAATAAATCCTACGTGAGTATCAAAAGCGCTGTTGATGCCCTGGAGGACTACCAGGCACACTAGCCCCAATGAAATTTCACCATGCCTCTAGCAATCGCCGGGGGCTCTTTGTTGCCTACGCCCGCTGCCTCAGATACAGCCCGACCAGCACAGCAACCCCCACCAGCCAAAGCAGGCCTGTCCCCAAGCCAGTATTACCGACATACATCGCCCAATCAGCAGGCCATTCTCCAGAGTCTATAGCTGCACCCAAGCGACCAGCCATCAGCAACGTAGAAATAGCAGTTCCAGTCAGCCACGATAGACCAGAGCGGGGCAAAGGTTTCAGCACAATGGCCACCCAGTAACCAGCCTAAAATCACCTTCCTAAAGTGGTCAACGGCCGTCCATAGCCAAATCTTGTTTTTTTGAGCTCACAAAGGTTTCCAGCTCGTCGAGTTCGTTGACCTCTGGAGTCGTTTGCCTACTTGCTTCACCCAAGTAATCACCGTCGTGTGATGAACCCCTTTAACCCGTTCTATCGCTTTAAACCCAGAGGCGTTGACGTACATCTTGAGACATTCGCGTTTCACCCCATCTGCGTAATCTCAATGAGGGTCATTAGGTATCAATAAACTGACGTTCGCAAGCTACATAAATGTGATTTTGTTTACCTTTCCTATTGCTATTATTACGGATATGAGCGGCTTCACATTCCGGACATTGCATCATAGTTACCCTAATTCATCTTCTAATTATGCAACGCCTAACTTGTTTGGCTAAAGAGAGATTTATCCGGATGGTATATTTTTTGTCTGTAAAGGTTATTAAAATTTTCCCTAGTCCTATGGATAGCCCTGGTGATAGCCTTCCGGCCTATCCTTCTTCGGTTTCTGGGTGCCTTTAAAGGTTTGAGCAAATGTATGTAATCTCTCAAAATGAATAGTTGTGAGATTGAATTGTATATCTCTACACCTTCCTAACTTGATTTTTTCTTTTACAATGAAAAATAAGCATCCTGGAAATCTATTCTCTGTAAAAACTTTATTGCTCCATGCTTTAGGCTGAGATATCCATGGTAGATGTGCTTGATCCGCATAATTCTCTTTTTCTCAAAGAGCTATTGTCAGCTTCTAAAATCCAGTCAATATAGAACAGGTTTTAGACAACAAAAAGCAGATTAAACTTGTCGATGGTCTATGGACTTGCTGGTTTGAAAATACGCCGTCTATTCAGGCCAATAGTCTTTACTTTAGCCATCCCAAATGGGCTAAAACTTACTTTGATGCCTGCCACAGAGATGCGCTCTTTAAAGAGCGCTGGCAGGCTGCTGCGGGTAGTTGGACTGGCAAAATTGTTGTAGATGTGGGGTGCGGGCCCGGCAACCTATTGGCTAACCTCGGCGGAACTCCCAAACTACTGATTGGTATAGATATAGCTCCAGGCTCGCTGGCTATGGCTAAGGCTATTGGCTACATCCCTCTCTTAGCCGATGCCCACAATATTCCTCTAGTGTCTGGGTTTGCAGATTTGGTTGTTGTTAATGCAGCCCTACACCACTGCGATGATATGCCAAAGGTTCTCTCAGAGGCGGCTCGGCTAGTGCGACCAGGTGGGCTTTTGGTTGTAGACCACGACCCTCAGCTTACGGGCTGGCACTATAGGGGCCTAGGGCTACTGCTTTACAAACTTCGATTGGGGTTTATTTATCGCTTCTTCTTAAGGGATTTGTACATTCCTGACGAAGAGAGACTAAGCGCTTTGGCAACAGAGGTACATCACCAACCTGGGCACGGGGTAACCCGAGATCTGTTTTTGGATACGCTGGTACCACTGGGGTTTGAGGTTAAGCTTTACCCCCATAACAATGCTATTGGGGCTGAAGCTTTACAGGGCCAATCGGGCAAGCCACCTCACTGGCGCTATAGGATTGGGCAGCTCTTATCGGGTATAAACTGCTGGTCTGCTGATGCAGCGCTGACGCTAATGTGTGTCGCAACTCGAAGAGCTGCCGATTCAGAAACAACGCTCTGCTCAAGGCCCACGACCTGAGCTGGTTAGATAGCTAATCGACACCCCAAACAAAGCCCCCACGGGCCAGCGGTGCCGGTGGGGGTTTTCGGGTGCATCTACATGGAGCGATCGCCGCTGCTAGACCTATGGTGCCCTGCCTCATGAGTGCGGCAGCGGGAGCAGGATGCGATCGGCCAGATGGCTTAGTCGGTTTTGCTGCTAATGGCTAAGGCCCACTAGGTTTGGGTTACCACTGGGTAAATATAATGAATTGATAGCTTGCCGATCATCTAGAGTTCCGTAGAACTAGCCATGCGTCGGGAGAAACAATAAGGGATGATGTAAATCAGCATGGAAAGCAGGGTCTACCACTCGCTACAAACTCCTTATTCTCCTCAAAGTAATGCTGTTTTACTTCATTCCTGCTAGCATCGTCTTTGCCTTTTGCTCAAGTCTCTTAATAGCTGATAGCTCAAGTCCTAAGGATTTAGAAAGCTGGTTGTTTATCCTTTTGGCATCTTTGATTTGGCCTATTTGCCTACCCTCTATTCTCAGGAAGCAGTATTCCAATTTGCGAAAGCTTTTAGGAGAAGCACCCTACAAAAAACAGGTCTTCAGCCCTGACGCACTCTGATCGCCCACTCAGCAGGCCATCCCCCAGAGTCCATGCCCAGCACCCACGCAACTGACTTAAGATGCCCAAAAAACAAAACCCCCACAGGCCAGCGGTGCCTGTGGGGGTTTTTACATCTACAGATATAGCATCGCGCCCGCTGTGGGCCTATGGTGCCCTGGTCGGTGGAGGCGGTAGCAGAGGTAAGCTATTTGGCGTAAACGAATTTCACATCTGCCCCTGGCGATCGCCGGGATAAAGATTACCGGTTTCGCTCTTGAGGCAATTAACCCAACTATCCGACCATGATGGGTCCTAGGCCTGAGTCGACCCGCTATACCCCGCTGATTTTACCCCTGAGCCTATCAATACGAGCACTCGATTAAGATGCAATTAACCCTGGACGAGGCCACCGTTAACGACATCGTGAGTTATGTACCTAGGGTCAAATCGTTGACTGCCGCTTCAAGCGCTTTTGCTCATACATTTGTTGATCGGCCAGAGCCAAGATATCTTCTAGGGATCGGGTCTCGCCTGTCTCGTAGGTATAGGACCCGACGCTCATGGATAACTGGAAAGGAGCCTCTTGCCGCTGATTGAACTGGTCAATGCCATCCTGTAGCCGGTGCTGCAGCCGGTCCCACTCTTCGGGGTTGCCTGGCGCTAAAACCGCAAACTCATCGCCCCCCAATCGAGCGACCAGGTCTGATTCTCGAAACGTGCGTTTTAGCACATTAGCTGCCGCCCACAGGGCAACATCGCCAGTTTCGTGTCCCTGCAAATCGTTGATCTGCTTGAGCCCATCCAGGTCAATAAACAGCACGCTAAAGGCAGTTTTGAGCCTCGTTGACAGCTTTAGCTGCTGTTCAGCTAGTAAGAAAAAGCCTCTGCGGTTGTGCAATCCGGTCAATTCATCGGTGAGGGAAAGTAGACGTACGGCTTCCTCTGCCGATCGCCGTTCCTGAATCTCTAACGCTAGCTTTTGATTGGTTATCTGGAGCTGAATCGTCCGTTGTTCAACCCTATGCTCCAGTTCTGAGTGAACCTGAACGTTTTCGATCGCCACCGCAGTAGTATCGGCCAAGGCTTGCAGCACTTTAACGTCTTGGGCTGCGGGTTCTTGTTGAGCGGCCCAGTAGGTACCAATGGCACCAATCGGGTTCAGGGTGCGAATCGGCACCATGACTAGACTTTGGATAAACGTAGGTTCGTAGGCCAACCAGGGAATGCGCTGATCTTGAGAGACGTTAGCGATCACCGCCGGAACTCGATGGCGCATTGTCCAACCGCCAATACAAACATCCATGGGAAATCGCTTGCCTTTCCAGAGGGGAGCGATCGCGTCTTCATCGGCGTAGTAGCAGCAGTCACCCTCTTTCAACATAAAACAAGCTCCATCGGAGCGAGTCAGCTCGCGCGCCGCCACGCGCACAATTTCCATAATCCGCTCCAGAGTTTTTGCCAACGACAGCTCCTGAACCACAATCAGCAATCGTTCCATAGACTGAATGTGTTGCAGAACTGTGGGTGTGCTTTCGGTTTCAAGAGCACAGGACAAGGGAGCTGCTCTAGCGTTGTCTTGAAGAAGATCCATAGGGGGTAGTAATGGGGGCAGGTATCCTTATTTATTCCCTAAAAACATTTACCTTGATGTCTGTGTGTAACACATGTCAATCGGTTAGCTGCTGAAAAAATGGCTGAATAGGCTTTTGAAACCTGTCACGATCTCAAAATGGCTAACTCATCGTTGATTGGGAACCTATGAGGCAGAAACCATGCACAGAAATTTGGGCATCTTAATTGGGTTGATAATATTATCTGACTGATGCAAAATAAGTAATGCCCTGATCTGCGGCTTTAGGATAGGGCTTCTTGTCTTTAGGGTTTGGGTTGGGACTGGCGGCGGTGCCAAGCCACAGGGCTGGTGTTGACCGCATACCTACGCCTCTACTCTCGGCCTGACTAAGTTGTTGGGTTGTGTCTAGAATCATCTGAAACTGAAATTGTCCGAAGTACTACTGCGGAATACTGTCTGGAGTACCGCTAAATGATTGAACAACTGGTTCCTGACCCGATAGCCAACGAGTTATCGTTGCTCCCCTACGTCTTTTTGTCGGCATCCAGTGCTGAAGGAGAATCGACCGATGAGGTCGTGCTCGATGCCCTGTGTGCCATTCGCGTCTACCTCGACATGGAGGTGGCCTTTGTCGGCGAATTTTCAGGCGGTCAGCGCCGATTTCGCTATGTGGATTCATCCTTAGAGCATCCACCGATCGCCGTGGGTGACTCAGGCCCACTCGAAGAGAGCTATTGCCAACGCGTTGTCGATGGTCGGCTGCCAGAGCTGATTCAAGATGCCTCATTGGTTCCAGCGGCGCTGGAGCTGCCGGTCACCATGGACCTACCGGTGGGAGCTCATCTCAGCGTGCCGATCCGCTTGGGAAACGGGCAGATCTATGGGACATTCTGCTGCTTTAGCAGCCGGCCCGACTTTACGCTGGGCGATCGCGACTTGTCCCTCGTGCGCCTGTTTGCCAATTTTGCCTCTCGCCAAATTAGCCGAGAGCTAGCCGCCGAGCGCCAGCACCGAGAGATGCGCCAGCGCATTGTCTCAGTGCTGGAGTCTGAATCGTTTACTATCGTCTACCAACCGATTGTTCACCTCGTCGACAACAAGATCATCGGCGTCGAGGCGCTGACGCGGTTTTGGTCTCGGCCCATTCGCAGCCCTGATGTGTGGTTTAACGAGGCCGCTGAGGTGGGCCTGAGCGAAGAGCTGGAGATGGCAGCGATCGCTAAGGCCCTCACGAGCTTCGCTTACCTCCCTGACGATGTCTATCTGTCTCTCAACGTCTCGCCTGACAACATCTTGAATGGCGCTATCCATCGAACCCTCCACGAGGCGCCCCTCCATCGCATTGTGCTGGAGGTCACTGAGCATGTGTCCATCCCCGATTATTCTCAGTTTGGTCAAGCCCTAGCGCCCCTGCGCGAGCGCGGCCTTCGTCTCGCCGTTGATGATGCCGGCTCGGGCTACGCGAGTTTCCTGCACATCCTCAAGCTCAATCCAGAAATCATCAAGCTTGACATCGGCCTCATTCGCCATATTGATACCGACCTTAAACGCCGAGCCTTAACCGTCGCCCTAGTCGGGTTTGCTCAAGAAATCGGCAGTAAACTCATTGCCGAGGGGATAGAGACAGCCGCCGAGCGCGCCACCCTAGAGCAGCTTCGAGTCAACAAAGCGCAGGGGTATCTGCTCGGGCATCCCCTACCGATCAGCGAAACCGTAGCACTGTTTTAGTAGATCTGCCCGCTGTCCAAGGCTAGGGCAGGCGGACGGTAAATGTTGTGCCCGCCTCTGCCGTCGAGGCGACCTCTACCGTGCCCCCATGGGCGACGGCAATCTCGCGCACAATGTACAACCCCAAGCCGATGCTGCCCGGAACCCGTTGCGCTGTCGAATTCGGCTCGGTGTAGCGCATGAGCGGGTCGAAGATCGTCGCCAGCATCTCTGGCGGAATCGGTGGCCCTTCGTTATGCACGCTCAAGACCATGGTTGATTCGTCTAAAGCGACCAATAGTTCCACTGGCCCCTCGGCTGACCCGTGCTGAATTGCGTTGCCCATTAAATTAGAGACGACCTGGCGGAGTCGGGCCGGGTCGCAGTCGCACGTCAGGTCGCCATCTGGGTGAAAGCGCAGCGTGCGCTGCGGGTGGGCAACGCAGAATTCCTCGAAGACTTGGCGACAGAGAATTTCTAAATCGACCGGACCGCGTGTCAGCGGTATCGTACTGCCCAGCCCCGTCGAGGCGAAGTCGATCAGGTCGCGGATTAATCGCGTGACCGACTCTGTGTTCGTCTCGATGATCGACAGCGCTTTGGCAGAGCCTGGGTCTTGATTTGCGGTGCGTGAGACCAGTTGTGCAGCCATGCTGATGGAGCTCAGCGGGCTGCGCAGGTCGTGGCCGAGGATGGCCAGGAACATGCGGCGCGACTGCTCGACACGGTTGGTGTAGCTGCCAACAGCCACGTCGAGCGATTGGTCAATCGACTCGTTGAAGCGGGTGATGTCGTTGACATCGTTGATGTCGAATTGCGAGTGACGCTCGGTCCACAGACGGAGCACGCTGGCGCGCAGGGCGCGGTATTCGGAGATGACCTCCATGATGTCAAAGCCCGAACCCACGCGGCCCACACCGTGCAGTACCGAGGCGTCGTCGAGCTCATCGCTCTCTTCGCCAACAGCGCCGCCAGTGCCTTTGGACTTGCTGGCCTGCTGCGCAAGGCTCTGGTCGCTCTGCATATCGCGCGCGGTGGCCCGCAGCATTCCCTCGGCATCGTTACGCAGGGCGAGCTTGGTCATCTTCCCACCGGGCGCGAGGCTGCGCGCAAACGTTTCCCATTCCGCAAGAATGGGCTCGATGTTCCCAAGAATAAAGTCTGCTAGTCGCATCAATTTCTCTGTTAGGAACATCTTAGGAATAGGGGCATGATACCGCTGGGGGTAGTTAAAAAGATGTCAGCCTAATGCCTCTCTAGGAGTGATTAGGGGGGTGATAAATTGACCTACAGCAAGGTTTTCTACCTTTTGGCTAACTATGTTGTCATAGCAGACGCTATAGAGTGTGGGCGAGTGTCGTAGGCGATCGCAGTAATGACATTAAAGCTAGTCTCTGCTTTTTCCCTTCCCGGCTTACCCCAGCGTCAGCCGGAGGTGGGTCACTTGATTCGGAATTTGCGTCAACTGACGGGCCATACCCAAGAACAGTTTGCGGGAGTTTTGGGGGTCAGCTTCAGTACCCTCAATCGCTGGGAAAACGGGCACATGCAGCCCTCGCCCCTAGCGCTGAAGCAAGTCAACAGCGTTTTGGTCGAACTGGCACAGGTTGCAGACCCACGCTTACAAGCAGCTCGCCAGGCGCTGTTGGCTAAGTACATAAGCGTCAACCAGCCCGATAACGGCGACCTTGAAGAACGGCATTATAGAGAGCAGGCATGACACAACCACAACTGACCCCTGAACCATTATTCGCTGGAGACGGGGAGTTGGCGCGACTAGTGCGATCGCACGACTGGTCTCAAACGCCACTGGGTGCGCTCGAAACTTGGTCAGACAGCCTGAAAACGGCGGCGCAGATTCTGTTAAGCGAACTTGCTCAAGCCCAGCAGTCGAAGAAAACGCAGGTAGAAACTGAGTTGCAGCAGCCTGGCAATTTTAATCAGACCGCCGCCGAATCTGCCGATGCGGAAGCTCAGCTGCGTCAATCTGAAGAGCACTATCGCCTGTTGTTTGAGTCAATTGGCGAAGGCTTTTGCACGATTGAAGTGCTCTTCGATGCCGATGGCAGGCCGTTTGATCACCGCATTTTGCAAGTGAATCCAGCCTTCGAGCGGCAGTCTGGCATTGCCAACCCAGCCGGCAAGAGGGCAAGCGAACTGGCACCAGGACTGGAACAGCATTGGAATGACCTTTACGCCCACGTCATTCACACCGGTAAGTCTATCCGCACTGAAGAGCGCTCGGACGCGCTCGATCGTTGGTTCGACGTTTTGGTTTCACGGGTTGGCGATGCAGCCATGCATCAGGTGGCGATCGTATTTATTGACATCAGCGAACGCAAACAAGCAGAAGAGTTATTGCGTCAGAGCGAATCGCACCTTCGCCTAATAATTGAAAGTGCCAAAGATTACGCCATCTTCACGCTTGACCTCAATGGGATCGTGACGAAATGGAATGCCGGTGCCGAACGCCTGCTGCAATACTCAGAAGCCGAAATTATTGGTCACAACGCTCGGATCATCTTTACACCAGAAGACAGACAAGAAGGAAGAGCCGAGCAAGAGATGCAAATCGCTTTAACTCAGGGACGGGCAGAAAATGAACGTTGGCACCTGCGAAAAGACAGCAGTCGCTTTTGGGGCAGTGGCTTGGTGATGCCATTACAGGACGAAGTGGGCAACGTGCAGGGATTTGTCAAAATCATGCAGGACAAAACCACCCAAAGACAAGCCGAAGCAGAACGAGAACAACTGCTGCAGCGCGAACAAGCCGCACGAGAAACGGCGGAACGAGCCAACCAAATCAAAAACGAGTTTTTGGCCGTGCTGTCCCATGAATTGCGATCGCCCCTGAATCCGATTTTGGGCTGGACACAACTGCTGCGCAGCGGCAAACTCAATCCTGCTCGTCAAATTAATGCTTTAGACACAATTGAGCGTAATGCAAAACTACAAGCGCAACTGATTGAGGACTTGCTTGACATTTCCCGCATCATGCAGGGCAAGCTGAGCTTAACAGCGACTCCGGTCGGTTTGTCATCTATCATTCATGCTGCTATTGAAACCGTGAGTTTAGCGGCAGTCGCGAAAAATATTCAAATCACGCTTGACCTTGACCCAGATGTGGCTCCGGTCTCTGGCGATGCTGCCCGGCTGCAACAAATGGTTTGGAACCTGCTCACCAATGCGGTCAAGTTCACAGATCATGGCGGACAGGTGACGGTCCAACTGAGGCAAGTGGCTGCCGAAAGCAGCTTGGGCAAGGCGATGGCCCAAATTCGAGTCATCGATACGGGCAAGGGCATCAGTCCGCAATTTCTACCCCATGTGTTTGAGTATTTTCGGCAAGAAGATGGTTCCACCACCCGTAAATTTGGCGGTCTAGGATTAGGTCTAGCAATCGTGCGGCAGATTGTGGAACTCCACGGCGGTAGGGTCACCGTGGAGAGCGACGGCGAGCAGCAAGGTGCGACCTTTATCGTGCAGCTACCGGCCCTACAGCAGGCAACGCCAATCCTTCCTGAACAAAACCAGCTTCAATCCGCTGCAGAGACACGCTTAGACAACGTGCAAGTTTTGCTCGTTGAGGACGATACTGATGCGCGTGAGTTTCAGTCTTTTCTGCTAGAGCAACAGGGGGCAACCGTAACCGCCGTTGCTTCCGGGGTAGAAGCGCTGCAAGCCTTGGAGCAGTGGCTTCCCGATGTCATCGTCAGCGATATTGGCATGGCAGAAATGGATGGCTACAAGCTGATGCAGCAGATTCGCTCGCGCCCCCCCGCTCAGGGAGGGATGGTGCCAGCGATCGCGCTCACGGCCTATGCCGCAGATATCGACCAAGAAAAAGCGCTCCAAGCTGGATTTCAAACCCACTTGACGAAACCGTTGGATCTAGAACGATTTGTCAGCGAGATCATAACCCTGCTGAAGCCAAACCGAGGCTAGATATTGTGCCTGGCCACAAGTAGTGCTGCTTTAGGCCCCCAGCTTGGTTGTGCGACCAGGTAACTTTCACGATGCAAGATCGGTGAGTTATATCAAATCCGCTTATTCAGGAATAATTAGCTTACGGCATCTACCCACCAGTGAAAGCCCGTTAGGCCTTGAATGAACGCCGGTCGGTTGAGCAACACTCGACACCGCT